>NZ_JAHKJW010000070.1 GCF_019710745.1 Streptomyces beigongshangae | reverse complement strand
CGGCCGCCCGCCCGTCGCCGCCGCTCTCGCCGACTGCCCGCCCGGCGGCGGGGGCCACGTCGACCGGCCGCCCGGTGGCGTCTCCGTCGGCGGGCGCGCCCTGGCCTGCGGGGGCTTCGCCGTCGGTGGGTGCCTCCTCAGAGGTGCGGGTTTCAGGGATGGGCGGTCCGGCTCCGCCCCCGGCGGGAGCCCCGCCGGGGGCGGGCGTGCTCTCGGGCTCTGCCGCTGTCGCGGCAGGCTCGGCGGCGTTCCCGGTGCGCGGCCCCTTCCCGGCGGGCGCCTCCCCGCCGACGGGCGCGCCCTGGCCTGCGGGCACCCCCGTGGCCGACGCGTCACCCCCCGTGGCCGGCTCATCGGTCTCCCCGGCGGGCGCGGGCGCCTCCTCCGCGGACGCGGCCGCCTCCTCCGCGGGCGTGCTCCGCGTCACGGGCGACGGCCGCGGAGTGTCGGGGTCCTCCGGGGCCGCCTCGTCCGTGTCCGGCGGCTTGGGGGAGTTCGTGGTGCTGGACAACCCGGAGGTCCTTCCGTGCGAAACCCGGTGGTGGCTCGGCGGACCGGGCTCGGGTGGCCGGGCCGCCGTAACTGGTACGGCCGGCCGGCGGTTCCGGTTCAACGGAGCGAGGATCCGCCCGCCGGGGCCGCGAACCGGTCCCGCAGTTCCCTCTTGAGGATCTTGCCGCTCGCGTTGCGCGGCAGCTCCTCCACGAACAGCACCCGTTTCGGCGCCTTGAAGTGCGCCAGTTCTTCGCGCGCGTGGGCGATGAGTTCGTCCTCCGTGACGGCACCGCGGGGGACGACCACCGCGGTGACCGCCTCGATCCACCGCTCGTCCGGCAGCCCGATCACCGCGGCCTCGGCCACCCCTGGATGGGTGTGGAGCGCGTCCTCGACCTGCCGCGAGGCGACCAGCACGCCCCCGGAGTTGATGACGTCCTTCACCCGGTCGACGACGGTGAAGTACCCGTGGGCGTCCCGTACCACCAGATCACCGGAGTGGAACCAGCCGTCCCGGAACGCCTCCGCGGTCTCCTCCGGTTTCCCCCAGTAGCCCTCGCAGAGCTGCGGCGAGCGGTAGACGACCTCGCCGGGGGTGCCGTCGGGCACGTCCTCGCCGTCCTCGTCGACGACCCGCGCGTCCACGAACAGCACCGGGCGCCCGCAGGAGTCCGCCCGCCCCTTGTGCTCGTGCGGTCCGAGGACCATGGACAGCGGACCGATCTCGCTCTGCCCGAAGCAGTTGTAGAAGGCCGGCTTCGGCAGCCGGGACCGCAGCCGCTCCAGTACGGGCACCGGCATGACCGACGCCCCGTAGTACACCTTGCGCAGCCCGCTCAGATCACGGGTCGCGAAGTCGGGGCGGTTCGACAGGCCGGTCCACACGGTGGGCGGCGCGAAGAGGCTGTCCGCGCGCCCGGCCTCGACGAGGTCGAGGAGCAGCTCGGCGTCGGGGGCGTCGAGGATGGTGTTCCGGGCGCCGACCGCGAGGTACGGCAGCAGGAACACGTGCATCTGCGCCGAGTGGTAGAGGGGCAGCGAGTGCACGGGCAGGTCGCCGGCGCTCAGGTCGAGGGCGGTGATCGCGCTCAGGTACGCGTGCACCAGGGCGCGGTGCGTCATCATCGCGCCTTTCGGCAGCGCGGTCGTGCCCGAGGTGTAGAGCAGCTGCACCAGGTCCTCGGTGCGCGGTTCCGGGCCGTCGTACGCGGGCGCCGACTCCAGCCGGGCGAGCAGCGAGTCCCCGGCGTCCCGCAGCGGCAGCACCCGCGCACCGTCGGGGAGCCGGCCGGCGAGGTCCGGGTCGGCCAGCACCAGTGTGCTGCCCGACTGCCCGAGGAGGTACGCGAGGTCGTCGCCGGTGAGGTGCTGGTTGACCGGCACATGGACGAGTCCGGCGCGGGCGCAGGCCAGGAAGCCGATGAGGTACGCGTCCGAGTTGTGCCCGTAGGCGGCGACGCGGTCCCCCGGGGAGAGCCCCGACGAGCGCAGCACCCGGGCCGCGCGGGACACCGCCTCGTCGAGTGCGGCGTACGTCCAGGTGCGCTCGCGGTAGGTGACCGCGTCGCGGGCCGGGGTCCGCCGGGCGCTGCGCCGCAGCACCCCGTCCACCGTGCTGCCGTGTCCAGGCGTCATGGCACATGATCCTCGTGGCGCCCGCACGGCAGGTCAAGCCGCCCGGGCACGGGGCCGCGGCGGGCGGGGCCGCACGGGCCGGGACCGTACGCGCCCGGGCGGTGCGCGGTGGCGCGCGGCGTCACACGGGACGCGCGCGCCCCTCCCAGTACGGGTCCCGCAGCCGTCTCTTGTACAGCTTTCCGTTGGGGTCCCGGGGCATCGACTCGATGAAGTCGACGCTCGCGGGGCGTTTGTAACCGGCCAGCAGGCGGGCGCAGTGTCCGAGGATCTCCGCGGCCAGTGCCTCGCCCGGTGCGGCGCCGGGAGCGGGTTCGACGACCGCTTTCACCGCCTCGCCCCAGTCGTCGTGCGGGATGCCGAAGGCGGCCGCGTCGGCGACGGCGGGGTGGCTGAGCAGCGCGGCCTCGATCTCGGCGGGGTAGATGTTGACCCCGCCCGAGATGATCATGTCGATCCTGCGGTCGCGGAGGAAGAGGTACCCGTCCTCGTCGAGGTACCCGAGGTCGCCCACGGTGAAGAAGTCGCCGACGCGGTTCTTCCGCGTCTTGGCCTCGTCCTTGTGGTACGAGAATCCGCCGGTGCTCATCTTCATGTAGACGGTGCCGAGTTCACCGGGCGGCACGGTGTTGCCGTCGTCGTCGAGGACGGCGAGTTCGCTGATCGGCCAGGCCTTCCCGACGGTGCCGGGCTTCTTCAGCCAGTCCTCCGCCGTGGCGAAGGCACCGCCGCCCTCGCTGGCGGCGTAGTACTCCTCCACGCTGGGTCCCCACCACTCGATCATGGCCCGTTTCACATGGTCCGGGCAGGGGGCGGCACCGTGGATGGCATGCCGCATGGACGACACGTCGTACGCCGCCCTGACGTGCTCCGGCAGCGCGAGCAGGCGGTGGAACTGGGTCGGGACCATATGGGTGTGCGTGCACCGGTGGACGTCGACGAGCCGGAGCATCTCCTCGGGTGTCCACTTGTCCATCAGCACCAGCCGGTGCCCGATGTGCAGGGACGCGCCCGCGAACTGGAGCACCGCCGTGTGGTAGAGCGGCGAGCACACCAGGTGCACGTCGTCGCCGAACGGCTCGATGCCGAAGATTCCGAGGAAACCGCCGAGGTACGTCTCCTCGGGGAGCTTGCCGGGCAGCGGGCGGCGGATGCCGCGCGGCCGCCCCGTGGTGCCGGAGGTGTAGTTCATGACCCAGCCGAGCGTCCGCCCCTCGGGCGCCGATCCGGGCTGCCCGTCGAGGAGTTCGCCGTAGGGCCGGAAGCCCTCGGCCGGACCGACGGCGTACCGCCGCTGCGGGGGGAGCCGCGCCTCGTCGGCCGCGTGGCGCGCGGCGTCGCCGAACCGCTCGTGGGCGATCAGCACCCTCGCCCCGGAGTCGGCCACGATCCAGGCGATCTCGGGGCCCACGAGATGGTGGTTGACGGGCACGAGGTAGAAACCGGCCTGCGTGGCGGCGAGGTACGCGGTGAGGAACTCGGCGCCGTTGGGGAGCACGACGGCGAAGGAGTCACCGCGTTCGAGGCCGGCGGCGCGCAGACCGTGGACCAGCCGGTTGGCCTCGGCGTGCAGCCGGCCGGCGGTCCACTCCTCGCCGTCGGCCGCGATCAGCACGGTGCGCTCGGGGTCGGCGGCCGCCTGTGCCCAGAAGCCGTTCGGGGCCTGGCTCATCCGTGGCTCCTTCCTGCGATGCGGTCGAGCCGGTCCACGGCCTCCTCGAAGCCGCGGGTGAGGTCGTCGACGACCTCCTGGACGCTGCGTTCGCTGTTCATCCGGCCGACGATCTGTCCCACGGGTGTCCCCAGGAGGGGTTCCACCTCGTGCTTCTGGATCCGTGAGACCGCCTCGGCGACCAGGAGTCCCTGCAGGGGCATGGGGAGGGTGCCGGGTCCGTCCGGGTCGTCCCAGGCGTCGGTCCATTCGGTGCGCAGCTGCCGGGCTGGCTTCCCGGTCAGCGCGCGCGAGCGGACCGTGTCGCCGGATCCGGCGGCGAGGAGCTTGCGGGTCAGGGCGCGCGAGTGCAGGTCGGCCTCCGTGGTGGTCAGCCAGAGGGAGCCGAGCCACACGCCCTGGGCGCCGAGCGCGAGCGCGGCGGCCACCTGGCGGCCGCTGCCGATGCCGCCCGCGGCGAGCACGGGCAGGGGCGCGACGGCTTCGACGACCTCGGGCGTGAGCACCATCGAGGCGATCTCACCGGTGTGGCCGCCGGCCTCGTAGCCCTGCGCGACGACGATGTCGATGCCCGCCTCGGCGTGCTTGCGCGCGTGGCGGGCGCTGCCCGCGAGCGCGGCGACGGGCACCCCCTTGCCGTGAGCGCGTTCGACGACGTCGGGGGGCGGTGGGCCGAGCGCGTTGGCCAGCAGCTTGACCGGGTAGTCGAAGGCGACGTCCAGCTGGGTGCGGGCGACCTGTTCCATCCAGCCGGTGATGCGCCAGCCGGACGCCTCGCCCTCGTCGAGTCCGGGCACCCCGTACCTGGCGAGGGTGTCCTCGACGTACCGGCGGTGCCCCTCGGGGATCATCGCCTCGACGTCGGCCTCGGTGACGCCCTCGACCTTCCTGGCGGGCATGACGACGTCCAGCCCGTACGGCCGTCCGTCGGCGTGCGCCTCCAGCCAGTCCAGGTCGCGCTTGAGCTCCTCGGGATCGGCGTAGCGGACCGCGCCGAGCACACCGAGTCCGCCGGCCCGGCTGAGGGCGGCGGCGACGGCGGGGAAGGGCGTGAAGCCGAAGAGGGCGCGCTCGACTCCCAGTTTCTTGCTCAGCTCCGTCTGCATGGGCGCAGGATGCCGCAGTCGCCCGGACGAGGGAAGACCTTTTCTGATGGACCGTCAGTTTTTGTGGTCGACGACGAGCGGGGACGGCACCGTTGACACCGCTCTCCCCCGACATGAAGGTTTCACCGGAGCGGCAGGACCCGGAAGACACTTCCGGGCGGCGTGACGGGAGGCCCTTCCATGGCGGCGACGGCGGACGGAGCGGGCGGCGGGCCGACCCGCCGGCAACTGGGCCGGGGCCTGGCGGCGGTGGGCGGCGCGCTGGTCCTCGCACCCCTGCCCGCGGCGTCGGCGGCGCCCGGCGGGGCCGGAGCCGGCCGGGCGGGTCGCGGCCGTCCGACCCTGCGCCGCGGGTCCGCCGAGCGTGCCGGTCTGCTCCCGGCCCATCTGGACCGGCTGGTCGCGGACGCCGAGACGTTCCTGGGCCCGTCCCCCAAGCACCCCTGGTACGCGGGCGCGGTGCTGCTCGCGGGCCGCGGCGGCACCGTCGCGCTGCACCGGCCGATCGGGAAGGCGGTGCGCTACGCGGCGTACGACGAGGAGACCGACACCGCCGTGGAGTTCCCCCCGGAGCGGCAGATCGCGACGGCCGGGGACACCGTCTTCGACCTCGCCTCGGTGTCGAAGCTGTTCACGTCGATCCTGGCCGTGCAGCAGATCGAGCGCGGCGCGCTGGACCTGGAGGGCAGGGTCGCCTCGTACCTCCCGGACTTCGGCGGCGCGGGCAAGCAGGACGTCACGGTCCGCCAGCTCCTCACCCACACCTCGGGGTTCCGCGCCTGGATACCCCTCTACGGCGCGCCGACCTACGAGGCGAAGCTCCGGCTCATCTGGGAGGAGGCGCCGCTCGACCCGCCCGGTACCGTGTACCGCTACTCGGACCTCAACCTCATCTCGCTCCAGCTCGTCCTGGAGAGGATCACCGGCCGTCCGCTGGACGGGCTGCTGCGGACCGGGATCACCGCTCCGCTGGGGATGCGCCGCACCCGCTACAACCCGCCGCCGTCCTGGAGGCCGCGGATCGCCGCCACCGAGGACGCCCGCAGACCGTGGTCCGGGCTCGACCGCGGCCTGGTGTGGGGCGAGGTGCACGACGAGAACGCGTACAGCCTGGGCGGAGTGGCGGGGCACGCCGGGGTCTTCTCCACCGCGTGGGACCTCGCGGTCCTCTGCCGGACGCTGCTCAACGGCGGCGCGTACGGCCGGGCACGCATCCTGGAGCCCCGGTCGGTGGACCTGATGTTCACCGACTTCAACACCGCGTTCCCCGGTGACGAGCACGGTCTCGGCTTCGAGCTGTACCAGCACTGGTTCATGGGCGCGATGGCCACTCCGCGCACCGCCGGGCACACCGGTTTCACCGGCACCTCGCTCGTTCTCGACCCGACGACGGACTCGTTCCTCGTCCTGCTCGGCAACTCCGTTCACCCCGTGCGCAGTTGGCGGTCCGGCTCCGCGCCGCGCGTCGCCGCCGCCGATCATCTGGCGCGTGCGGTGCCGGTGCGGCCCGCCCGGGGGCGCACCGCCTGGTTCTCCAGCATGGCGGCGGCGTCCTCCGCGACGCTGACGCTGCCCGCGGTGGACGTCGGCGCGGGGGGCCGGCTGCGGTGCGCCCTGTGGTGGGACACCGAGCCGGCGGCGGACGCGCTCCTCCTGGAGTCCTCGGCGGACGGGGGGACGACGTGGCGGCCGGTGCCGTTCACGACCGGGCGCCGGGGGCAGGCTCCGCGGGAACATCCCACCGGCTCGGTGACGGGCTGGTCCGGCCGCGTCTGGCACCGGCTCGACGCGGACCTCCCCGGGGCCGGCCGGCACGTCCTGCGCTGGCGGTACACGACCGACCGGCTCTACGCGGGGCGGGGTGTGTACGTGGACGCGCTGCGGGTCCTCGACGGCGACCGGGTCGTCTTCGACGAGGCGCGGCCGGCGGACTCGGCGCGCGTCGGGGCCGTGGGGTGGACGGCGTCCCCGGACTGACCTCCCGTCCCCGGACCGGCGTCCCCCCGCCGGTCCGCTACGGGGCCTGCAGGAGTGCCATCGCCGCGTTGTGTCCCGGTACCCCGCTCACCCCTCCCCCGCGTACCGCGCCCGCGCCGCACAGGAGGACGTTGGCGTGGGCCGTCTCGACGCCCCAGCGGCCGGTGCCCTCCCCGGTGTGCGGGAAGGCCAGGTCACGGTGGAAGATGTGGCCGCCGGGGAGCCCGAGGTCGCGCTCCAGGTCGAGGGGGGTCCTGGCCTCGATGCAGGGGCGGCCGTCCGCGTCGGTGGCCAGGCAGTCGGCGATCGGCTCGGCGAGGTGCGCGTCCAGCTGGGCCAGGGTCGACCCGACCAGTTCCCGGCGTGTGCCGTCGTTGTCGCGGGCGAAGAGCCGGGCGGGCGTGTGCAGTCCGAACAGGGTGAGCGTGTGGTACCCCCGCCGGGCCGGTTCGGGGCCCAGGATCGTGGGATCGGTCAGCGAGTGGCAGTAGATCTCGGAGGGCGGCGCCTCGGGCGGTGTGCCTGCGGCGGCCTGCGCGTACGCGGTCGCCAGCTGCCCGTACCCCTCGGCGATGTGGAAGGTCCCGGAGAACGCCTCGCGCGCGTCGACGGACGGGTCGCGCAGCCGGGGCAGCCGCTTCAGCAGCATGTTCACCTTGAGCTGGGCGCCCTCGGCGGGGGCGGGCGGCTCGTCGCCGGTCAGCCGGGCGAGCTCCTGCGGGGAGGCGTTGACGAGCACGTGCCGGGCCGCCACGGTCCGCTCGCCGTCCGCGGTCCGGTAGGTGACCTCGGCGGCGCGTCCGTCGGTCGCCACCCGGACCGCCTCGTGGCCGGTCGCGAGGACCGCGCCCGCGCCGCGGGCGGCGTCCGCCAGGGCGTCGGTGAGCGCGCCCATGCCGCCGACCGGCACGTCCCAGGAGCCGGTGCCGCCGCCGATCACGTGGTAGAGGAAGCAGCGGTTCTGCCGCAGGGACGGGTCGTGGGCGTCGGCGAAGGTACCGATGAGTGCGTCGGTGAGGACGATCCCGCGGACCAGGTCGTCGGCGAAGGTGTCCTCGACGGCGACGCCCAGCGGCTCCTCGAAGAGGATGCGCCATGCCTCCTCGTCGTCGACGCGGCGGCGCAGTTCGCCGCGGGTGGGCAGCGGCTCGGTGAGGGTGGGGAAGACCCGCCGGGCGACGCGGCCGGTCATGCCGTGGAAGCGCTGCCAGGCCCGGTACTCGCCGTCCGACCCGGTGAGCCGGGCGAAGGCTTCCCGGGTGCGCCGCTCGCCGCCCCCGACGAGCAGTCCGGTGGGCCGGCCGTCGCGCTCGGTGGGGGTGTACGAGGAGATGTCGCGGCCGCGGACCCGGAAGTCCAGTCCGAGATCCCTGACGATCTTCCGGGGCAGCAGGCTCACCAGATAGGAGTAGCGCGACAGCCGGGCGTCGACACCGGCGAACGGCCGCGTCGAGACGGCGGCGCCGCCGGTGGTCCCGAGCCGCTCCAGCACGAGGACGGACCTTCCCGCGCGGGCGAGGTAGGCGGCGGCGACCAGGCCGTTGTGTCCTCCGCCGACCACGACGACGTCCTGTTCCCGGTGTCCCTCGTCAGCAGCCATGCCTCTTGGTAACACGCGAAGATCCGTCCCAGCCAGATCCGCGCGCCACCCGTGCCCCGAAGGGGCGCGCGGCCCCGCCCCGTCCGGGGCAGGACGGCCCGGGGCGTCAGTACGCCCCGGAGACCCGCTGCCGCAGCGCCGCCACCCGCCGGTACAGCTCCGCCGCCTCCGCCCCCCGTCCCAGCTGCTCCAGACAGTGCGCCTCGTCGTTGCGGCTGGCCAGCGCGTCGGGATGGTCGGCGCCGAGCACCCGGGCGCGGGCCCCGGCCACCTGCCGGTACTCGTCGAGCGCGTCGGTCCAGCGGCCGAGCCACCCGAGCCCGACGGCGACCTCCCGGCGGCTCACCAGCGTGTCCGGGTGGTCGGGCCCCAGGACCCGCTCCCGGAGGGCGCACACGTCACGGGCCTCGGCGAGGGCCTCCTCCCAGCGACCGAGCCGTCCCAGGTTGACCCCGAGCCCGTGCCGGGCGCGCAGGGTCTCGGTGTGCGCGGGACCGTGGACACGAGTGCGGTCCTCGATCAGCCCCCGGTACAGCTCCAGTGCCTGCGCGCTGCGCCCGAGCCTGCCGAGGCTGATGCCGACCTCGTAGCGCGCGGCGAGCGTGTCCGGGTGGTCGGGCCCCAGCGCCTGCGCCCGGGCCGCGGCGACCTCCCGGTAGGTGTCGAGCGCCTCCGGCCACCGCCCCAGCTGACCCAGCGCGTACGCCACTTCGTACCGCGTGACGAGCGTGTCGGGATGGTTCGCGCCGAGCACCCGGGCGCGGGCCGCGGCCACCTCGTCCGCCATCCGGTACGAGTCCTCCAGGCGCCCCAGCCGGCTGAGGTTGAACGCGAGATTGTGACGGCAGCGCAGGGTGTCCGGGTGGTCGGGGCCCATCGCGCGCTCCCGGGCGGCGAGCACGGCCGCGTAGACCTGGTGCGCCTCGAAGTGGCGTCCCGACTGGCCCAGCACGTACGCCATCTCCTGCCGGGCGGCCAGGGTGTCCGGGTGGTCGGGGCCGAGCGTGTGCTCCCGGATCCGGGCGACGTGCGTGTACTCGCGCAGCGCGTCGGCGGGGCGGCCCGTGCGGCTGAGGGTGAAGCCGACCTCGTAGCGGCTGGCCAGGGTGTCGGGGTGGTCGGGTCCGAGGGCGTGCTCGCGCTCGGCGGCGACGGCGCGGTGCACCTCACCGGCCTCCGCCCAGCGGCCGAGCCGTCCGAGGCTCAGCCCCGCGTTGTGGCGGCCGGTGAGCGCGGCGAGCAGCTCCGGTGCGGGGGTGGGCCGTTCGGAGGGGACCGGGTGCGGGGCCCCGCGGGTGCCGGCGCGGGCGGTCCAGTCACCGGTGAGGCCCGCGGAGGCGTCCGGCGGTGTGGTGCGCAGTCCGGTCCCGGCCGCCTTGTGGCCGGTGGTCATGCCCCGGGTCCAGGAGGGCAGGCGCGCCTCGCGGGTGGCGGGCCGGTCCGCCGTCACCCGCCGCACGGGGGACGACACCACGGTCGGCACGTACGCCGGTGTGCCGCGTCCCGCGCCGAGGCGGCGTCCCAGCTCGCGGGCGTCGTGCGGGCGCCGTTGCGGTTCCTTGGCCAGCAGGTCGAGGATGATCCGGTCGAGGAACCCGGGCAGTTCGGGGCGGCGGTCGCGCGGCGGCTCGGGGGGCGTGTCCCGGTGCCCGACGAGGACGGCCCACGCGTCGTCGAGGTCGAACGGCGGTACACCGGTGGAGATCTCGTACAGCACGCAGCCGAACGAGTAGAGGTCGCTGCGCCGGTCGACCTCGGAGCCGCCTATCTGCTCGGGGGACATGTAGTGCGGGGTGCCCATCGCGATGCCCGTGCCGGTCAGGCGTGAGGTGAGGCCGATGTCGTGGCCGAGGCGGGCGATGCCGAAGTCGCAGATCTTCACCGTGCCGTCGTCGAGCCGCATGATGTTGGCGGGCTTCAGGTCGCGGTGCACGATGCCCTGCCGGTGGGTGTAGGCGAGGGCGGCGGCGACCTGTTCGGCGATGTCCACGATGTCGGGGACCGGCAGCGGATGCTGTTTGTTGTCCTCCAGGAGCTGGCTCAGGTTGCGTCCGTCGAGCAGTTCCATCACCAGGTACAGGACGCCGTCGGACTCGCCGAAGTCGTGGACGACGGTCACTCCGCGGTGCTGGAGGCCGGCGGCCACCCGGGCCTCGCGGCGGAACCGCTCCCGCAGGACCCGGGTGAACGAGTGGTCGTGGTGGTGGCCCGGCGGTTTGAGGCACTTGACGGCGACCTGTCTGCCCAGCGACTCGTCCCGGGCCCGCCACACCTCTCCCATGCCTCCTCGACCGATCAGGTCGAGCAGTCGGTACCGGCTCTGGATGAGCCTGGTCTCCCCCATCTGCCGCGATCGCCCCCGTCGTCCGGACCCGCCCTCCCCCGACCCGTCCAGTATGACGAGTTATGGTCTGACTTTGTACGGTGCGGGACGCGAACCGGGGCCGATCCGCGACACGGCGCGGATGATGTGTTTGGGCGGCCGCCGACGGCGCGGACGTGCGGGAACGCGGCGCGGCACGGCTCCCGCAGGGCTCGGCCGCCGGGCCACCGCCCGGGGCGACCGTACGGATCTTGCGCACGACTCATGGACGTACGGCGGCAGTGAGGCGTACGTGGTCTGCGCCACCCGGTGCCACGACAGCGGGCGGGCGGGGATCGGCAGCGGGCGGACGGGGATCCGCAGCGTGCGGGCGGACCGCGCAGGGAGGGGCCGGCGTCCCGCGCCTCCGGTCCGGCGAACAGTTCCGGCCGGATCCTCCCGGAGCACACGGCCGGCCCCTCCGGCCGGACGGCGCTCCGGCGGGCCGGGACCCACCGGCCGTGCGCCGGACCGCCGTTCGGCGGTGTACCGGCCGACCTGCGCACCCCTGAGGCGGAAGCCGGAGTTCCGCGTGCCGCCGCCCACGGCGCGCGGATGCGGCGCCCGGAGACGGAGCGGGCGGACCCCGGCGGCCCGCATCACGGGGTCGCCGTACGGCTGCCGGGCCCCGAAGGCGGGCCGTACGGCTGCCGGGCCCCCGGACCGCACCGCATCGCACCGCACCGCACCGCACCGGTGCCGGAAGTTCCCCGCGAGGTGGGTGTCGACCCGTCGGAAAACTCCGGCATCACGGGTCACAAGGTACGTCTCCTTCGCACCGTCCTCCTGGGCGGTCGGCGATCGGTGAAAGCTGTCTCAAAGCTTGACCGCAAATTGCACACATCCTCTCTACATACCGGTTCCGATGGTCTAGATTGACCGTGCTTCAGCTGTTCGGACACATGGCGACAAATAATGATCAAAAGGGCTGGCGTTGTGAACAGCCAGTAGTCGCGCCCTCGCACCGGGCGCGGTAATCAGTTCCTGGAGCCCGGGAGGGGCACTCGGATGCGGGGAGCATCCGGGGTTCCGACGGGCCTCCGCGCACCTCGAAAGCCCGGCAGAACATCTGCACGGCCGACGTGCCATGCGCGGGAGGCGGGGGCCTCCCGAGGGGACGGAACAGCGCGGCGCGGGGGGCGGGGGCCTCCCGGGGGAGGAACAGTGCGGGGGGCGGGGGCCTCCCGGGGGGAGGAACGGTGTTGGGCGAGTGCGTCGAACCACTGGCGGCCTGGGGGGATTTGTGCAGCGGGAGGATTTAGTCAGCCCGTTTCCGCCGGCGCGCGGGCGTCCGGCGAACGGGACGAACGGGACGGTCGACCGGTCCGCGAACGACTGGGAACAGCGGTACCGACGTACGGTGATCATCACCGACACGGTGACCACCGCCGTCGTGGTGGCGGCGATCGGCAACTTCTTCGGGGCCCGGGACGCCGCCAACTGGCACGAGAAATGGGTGATCCTCGCCTTCGGCACCGAACTGCTGGTGCTGGGGGCGCTCGCGGTGAGCCGGTCCTGGGCCCCGGCCGTGCTCGGCCAGGGCGCCGAGGAGTTCCGCCGGCTCGGACGCTCGCTGTTCACCGCGGCCGTCGTCCTGGCCCTCGGCGGGATCGCCCTCACCTCACGCAACATCAAGCTCTGGATCTTCGTCGCGATCCCGGCGGTCGCGGTCGTCACCATGACCGCCCGGTATCTGCTGCGTCTCAGGCTGCACAGGGAGCGCAAGGAGGGCCGGTGCCTGAGACCGGTGCTCGCCGCCGGCAGCCCGGACACCCTGCGCGACCTGATCACCCGGGCCCGCAAGTTCCCGCACCTGGGCTGGCGGGTGGACGCGGTGTGCACGACGGACGGCCCCGGACCGGAGGGCGGCCACCTGGACGGGGTACCGGTCGTCGGCCGGCTGACGGACGTCGCGGGTCACGTCCGCCGCGACGGCTACCGCGTCGTCGCCGTCACACCGGACCCGCACTGGTCGCCGGACCGGCTGCAGCGACTGGCCTGGAACCTGGAGGGCAGTGACGCCGAGATGGTCGTGGCGCCCGTGCTGATGGAGGTGGCCGGCCCGCGGCTGCACGTCGACGCGGTGCTCGGGATCCCGCTGCTGCGGGTCAGCATGCCGACCTTCACCGGGGGCCGCCGGGCCGTCAAGGGGGTCGTCGACCGGCTGGGCGCGGCGGTCCTCCTGCTGCTGCTGGCACCGCTGATGGCGCTCGTCGCGCTGCTCGTGGTGGTGGACAGCCCGGGCGGGGCGTTCTACCGCCAGCGCAGGGTCGGCAAGGACGGCCACGAGTTCACCATCTTCAAGTTCCGCACCATGGTCGTCGGGGCCGACCGGGCACGTGCGGAGCTGGCCGGCCTCAACGAGGGCGCCGGGCTGCTGTTCAAGCTCCGCCGGGACCCACGGGTGACCCGGGTGGGAGCGGCGCTGCGCAGGTACTCGATCGACGAGCTCCCGCAGCTGTTCAACGTGCTCACCGGATCGATGTCGCTCGTCGGCCCGCGGCCTCCGCTGCCGGAGGAGTCCGCCGCGTACGGCCCGGACATCAGGCGGCGGCTGCTGGTCAAGCCCGGGCTCACCGGCCTGTGGCAGATCAGCGGACGCAGCGACCTGCCCTGGGAGGAGGCGGTCCGGCTGGACCTGCGGTACGTGGAGGACTGGTCGCTCGCCCTGGACACGGTGATCCTGTGGAAGACGCTGCGTGCGGTGCTCCACGGGCAGGGGGCCTACTGATGCACGGGGAGCGGCGGCCCGACCGGGCGGCCGGCGTACGCGACGCGGGCCGGCAGGGCCTGCCCGGGGGGAGGGACGAGTCATGAGAGTCAGCGTTTTCGGGCTCGGCTACGTGGGCTGCGTGTCGGCCGCGTGCCTGGCCAGCATGGGCCACGAGGTCATCGGGGTGGACGTGAACCGGGTGAAGGTCGACCTGGTCAACGACGGCAGGGCCCCGGTGGTCGAGGAGCGGATCGGCGAACTCGTCGCCGAGGTCGTGCGGACCGGGGCGTTACGCGCCACCGACGACGTCCGTGAGGCGATCGCGGGCAGCGAGGTGTCGCTGGTCTGCGTGGGCACACCGTCGGAGCCCAACGGCAGTCTGTGCACCACGTACCTGGAACGGGTCACCGAGCAGATCGGTGCCGCGCTGGCCGAGCGGGGCGGACGGCACACCGTGGTGTTCCGCTCCACCATGCTCCCGGGCACCTGCCTGAACCTGCTGGTGCCGATCCTGGAGAAGTACGTCGGCGGCACGGCCGGGGTGGACGTCGGAGTCGCGGTCAACCCGGAGTTCCTGCGCGAGGGCACGAGCGTGCGGGACTTCTTCGACCCGCCCAAGACCGTCATCGGCGAACTCGACCGGGCGAGCGGCGACGCGGTGGCGGCGCTCTACGAGGACCTGCCCGGGGAGGTGTTCCGGGTGCCGGTCCCGACGGCCGAGGCGATCAAGTACGCCGACAACGCGTTCCACGGCCTCAAGATCGGCTTCGCGAACGAGCTGGGCGCGGTGTGCCGGGCGCTCGGGGTGGACTCGCACCAGGTGATGGACGTGTTCCTGGCCGACCGCAAACTGAACATCAGCCCCGCCTACCTGCGGCCGGGCTTCGCCTTCGGCGGCTCCTGCCTGCCCAAGGACCTGCGCAGCCTGGTCCACGCGGCGCAGCGGGCCGACGTCTCGGTGCCCATCCTGTCCCACGTGCTGCCTTCCAACTCCGCTCATCTGGAACGCGCGGTGGAGCTGGTCGAGCGCACCGGGAAGCGCCGGGTGGGGATGTTCGGGCTGTCCTTCAAGCCCGGCACCGACGACCTCCGCGAGAGCCCGCTCGTCGAACTGGCGGAGCGGCTCTTCGGCAAGGGGTACGACCTGAAGATCTACGACGCCAACGTGAGCCTGTCCCGGCTGCTGGGCGCGAACCGCGAGTACATCGAGACCCGGTTGCCGCACCTCGCGCACCTGCTCGCGGACTCCGTCGGCGAGGTGCTCGAACACGCCGAGGTGTGCCTGGTCGGCACCAGGGAGCCCGCCGTGCTGGCCGCGCTGCCCCACGGCGGGGAACCGGTGATCGTCGACCTCGTCCACCTTCCCGACGCCGACGCGCGCCGGACCGAGCCGGGGTACGTGGGCCTTGCCTGGTGACACGTCGTTCGACGGAACAGCCGGCGGCGGCCGGGCGGGCCGGCGCGCGCTGATCCTGGTGGAGAACCTGTCGGTGCCGTTCGACCGGCGGGTGTGGCAGGAGTGCACGACGCTGCGCGACGCGGGCTGGGAGGTGCACGTCATCTGCCCCCGCGGGAGCAAGCGGGACACGGAGCCGGAAGCGGTGGTCGACGGGGTGCGGATCCACCGCTACCCGCTGCGCGCGGCCACCGGGGGTCCGGCCGGCTACCTGCGGGAGTACGGATCGGCGCTGTGGCACACGGCCCGGCTGGCCCGCAGGGTCGGCCCGGTCGACGTGGTCCACGCCTGCAACCCGCCCGACCTGCTGTTCCTGCCCGCGCTGTGGCTGAAGCGGCGCGGCGCGCGGTTCGTCTTCGACCAGCACGACCTGGTGCCCGAGCTGTACCTCTCCCGGTTCGGCCGCGGCGAGGACCTGCTCCACCGCGCCGTGTGCGCGCTGGAACGGATGACGTACCGGGCCGCGGACGTCGTGCTCGCCACGAACGAGAGCTACCGGGACGTCGCGGTGCGCCGTGGCGGCCGGCGGCCGGCGGACGTCTTCGTGGTGCGCAGCGCGCCGCAGACCGACCGGTTCCGGCCGGTGCCGCCGGAGCCGGAACTGAAGCGCGGCAAGCCCCATCTGCTGTGCTACCTGGGCGTCATGGGCCCGCAGGACGGCGTCGACTACGCCTTGCGGGCCCTCGCGAAGCTGCGCGACGAGCTCGGGCGGACCGACTGGCACGCGGTGTTCGTCGGCTCCGGCGACGCCTTCGACGCGATGGTGGAGCTGTCCCGGCGGCTCGGGCTCTCCGGGCAGGTGCAGTTCACCGGGCGCGTCCCGGACGCCGACCTGGTGCGCTATCTGTCCACCGCCGACGTGTGCCTCTCCCCCGACCCGCGCAATCCGCTCAACGACGTGTCGACCATGAACAAGGTCCTGGAGTACATGGCCATGGGCCGGCCGATCGTCTCCTTCGACCTCCGCGAGGCCCGGGTCTCCGCCGGTGACGCGGCCGTCTACGCGCCGGCCAACGACGAGGCCGCGTTCGCCGGGCTCGTCGCGCGGCTCCTCGACGATCCGCTGAAGCGGGCCGAGATGGGCAGGATCGGCCAGGAGCGGATCAACGGCCGGCTCTCCTGGCGGAACTCCCAGCGATCGCTGCTCGACGCCTACGCCGCCGCGTGCCGCGGCCGCGCCCCGGTCCCGGCGAGCAGCCCTCCCGCACAGGGAGGAGGCCGCACCGTTGAGCGATGACACGATACGCCTGGTCACGATCGGGCGGATCCTCCGCCGGCGCCGGCGGCTGCTCGTCCTCCTCGCCGTGGTGGGGGCGCTCGTCGGCTACGGCACCTCCCTGGTGTTCCCGCCGCGGTACACGGCGTCGGCGTCGGTCCTGCTGCCGGGGCAGTGGGAGGAGCGCGAGCTGCTGACCCAGGCGGAGATCGTGACCAGTTCGGTGGTGGTCGACCGCGCGGCCGCCGCGCTCCACTGGAAGGGCGTCGACGGCCGCGAGCTGCAGGGCCGGGTGAGCGCCGCGGCCGCCGACGGGAACATCATCAAGATCTCGGGCACGGCCGAGAGCCCCGGGCGCGCGCAGCGGCTCTCCGACCAGCTGGCCCAGCAGTTCGTCACGTTCGCCGCGCGGATCGCGGGCGACGGCACCGACACCGGGGCGGCCACGGGACCCGAGGCACTGCGGCAGCAGGTGGTGGAGACCAACCGCCGCATCAGCGACCTGGCCGAGACGGCCGACCCGGGACGGACCGTGGAGAGCGTGCAGGCCCGCACCGCGCTCGCGAACCTGCGCACCGCGCTGGAGGAGGCCATGCAGAAACTGGACGAGGCCGACTCGGCGACCAGCAAGGCCGGCATGGTCGTCATGGGCCCGGCGGCCCGGCCCGCCGGTGAGGCGCCGCCGACGAGAACGCAGCTCGTCGCCGGCGGGGCGCTGCTGTTCCTCCTGCTCACGGTCGTCGGCCATCTCGCCGCCGCGCGGATGGACCGCCGGCTGCGCACCGGGACGGAGATCGCCGCGGCGCTGGGCTCGGCGCTGGTGGGCACCGTCGACGTACCGGGTGAGCCGGCCGCGCACCGGCCGGGCGGCCGTGGCCCGCGGGCCCGGATCCGCCGGCTGCTGGGCGTCGACACCCCGTGGGACGTACCGGCCCGGCAGCCCTCCGGCGACGAGGCCGGCCGGCGGATCCGCTACCGGCGGGTGTGCGCCCGCCTGCGGAACCGGCTGCCGGCCCCCCGGCGGCTGCTGGTCGTCGTACCGGACGGTGACGAGACCGCCCGCCGGGCCGCCGGACAGCTCGTCGCCGAGGCCGGGAGCGATCCGCTGCTGCGGGTGGTGGAGGTCCCGGTGTCCCGGCCGATGGTGCCGGACCGCGGCACGGAGTCCGGCGCCCTGGTCGTGCTCGGCACGGGCAGCCGGACCGCGGCCGAGCTCGCCGGCATCGCCGAGGCGTGCGCGGACGGCGGGCACGAGGTCGTCGGCGTCGTCGTCGCCGGCACGGTCCGGATCCGTCCGGCGCCGTCCGCCGGCCGGCCGGCGGAGGACGGACCCGCGGCGCTCGCCGTCCGCGGCCGCACGACGGGGGGTTCGGTGTGACGACGGACACGACGCCGGAGCCCTCGGCGACCGTTCCGCTGCTGGACCTGCACGCGCTGGTGGTGGCGGTGCGCAGGCGCCGCCGCCTCTGGTGCTCCCTGGCACTGCTCGGAATGCTGCTCGGCGCGGCGGTGGCGGTCCTGCTGCCGCCACCGCCGACCGCGACGGCCACCGTGCTGGTCGCGCACCAGGAGGACCAGGCGAACGACACCGGAACGCTGATCCGCACCGACGTCGCGCTGCTGGGGACCACCCGGATCGCCGGCGCGGCCCTGCGCTCCCTCGGGTCCCCGGAGAAGCCCGAGGACTTCATGCAGGACTACCGCGGTGCCGGCCTGACCAACAACCTGCTGCTGATAGAGGTGTCGGGCGAGGACGACGCGCAGGCGGTGGCCCGCGCCAAGGCGCTGGCCGACGCGTTCGTCGCGGACCACGTGCGGCGGATGCGGGAGATCGCGCAGGCCGAGGCCGAGGCCCTGCTCGCCCAGCGTGACCGCATGCGGGACGAACTCTCCGAGGTCAACGAGGCGATCGGGGACCGGTCGCCGGAGGGTGACCCCGACGCGTCGGCGAGCCTCGAATCGCTCTTCGCCCGCCGGGCCCTGCTCAACTCGCGGATCGCCGACTTCGACCAGCGCGCCGCGGACGCGCGCACCGGCACGCCCCGGCTCGTCGCGGGCACGCAGATCGTGGACGCGCCGCGCGCGGTGCGGCACTCCCTGCCCAGGACCGCCGCCACCGACGCCGCGATCGGGCTGGTCCTGGGGCTGGTCCTCGGGCTCGTGCTGGCCGCGGTCGGCACGGTGGTGGCGGACCGGCCCGTGCTGCGCCGGGAGATCGCGGCGAACCTGGGCGCATCGGTCGTCGCGGAGCTGAGCCGCTCGCCCCACAGGCCGGTCGGCCTGTGGCGGCGCCGGCGGACCCGGGCGGCACGCGAACGGCTCACCGCGACCCTGGCCCGTACGGTGCGCGGCTCCGCGGAACCGGTGTCGCTGCTGGAACTGGGCTGTGCGCGCGGCACGGGCGTGATCGCCCTGGAGGTCGCCCGGGTCCTGGCGGCGGAGGAACCGGTGGTGGTCATCGACGCCCTGCCCGGGCAGGAACTCGCGGGCGGCCGCGAGCTGCCGCAGGGCACGACCGTGGTCGGCGGCGAGCGCGCCGCGGCCGTGCCGCGGCACACGCGCCGGCTCGGCGTCGGCTCGGTGGCGCCCGGCACGACGTGGACCGACCTGCCGTACCTCGGCAGCCGGACCGTGCTCGTCGTGCGGGCCGGGCACGGCAGCGCCGCGTGGCTGCACACCGTGGCGCGGCAGCTCGCGGACCAGCGCATCGCGGTGATCGGTGTGGTGCTGATCGACCCCGATCCGCGTGACCGGACCGACGGCACGCTGTGGGACGGGCAGCACATCGCGCTGCGCGGCCACCACGCACGGCCGGCCCCGCAGGGCGGTGGGGGGACCCCCCACGCCGTCCAGGCGGTGGGGGAGGACCGGCCGCGCACGGAGCGGCCACCGGTACGGGCCGGACGGGGCCCGGACAGCGACCAGGAGGCACGCTAGACATGTGTGGCATCGCAGGCACCTACCGGTGGCCGGACGGGAAGGCCGTGACCGACCGGCTCACCGACGTCCTCGCCCACCGCGGCCCGGACGGGGCTGGCCGGTACAGCCACCCCGCCGGTGACGGCGAGGTGCACCTCGGGCACCGCCGGCTGGCCGTCATCGACCTGTCCGGGACCGGCGCCCAGCCGATGGTCTCGGGCGGTCTCGCCCTCACGTACAACGGGGAGCTGTACAACGCGCCCGAGCTGCGGGCCGAACTGGCGGCCGCCGGGGCGCGCTTCCGCGGCACCTCCGACACGGAGGTGCTGCTGGAGGCATGGCGGCGCTGGGGCACGGAGTGCCTGCCCCGGCTGCGCGGCATGTTCGCGTTCGCGGTCTTCGACGAGCGGACCGGTGACCTGGTGCTCGCCCGCGACCAGCTCGGCATCAAGCCCTTGTTCCTGCTGCGGCGCGGCGGGGGCCTGATGTTCGCCTCCGAGCTCAAGGCGCTCGCCGCCGTGAGCGGCGGATCGCTGCAGGTGGACCATGCGGCGCTGGTGGCCTCGCTGCTGTACTACTGGGTGCCGGACTCGCGCTGCGCGTTCCGCGAGGCGGAGAAGCTGCCGCCGGGGACCTGGCTGCGGTACCGGGCCGACGGCCGCACGGAGCGCGGCCGGTTCTGGGACCTGAGGGAGGTCGCCGCCGAGGGCCGGGAGCGGGCCCGCAGCGGTGACCTGCCGGACGTGGCCGCCGCCGTCGAGGAGTCGACCCGGCTCCACCTGCTCTCCGACGTACCGGTGGCGACCTTCCTCTCCGGCGGTCTCGACTCCAGCTACCTGACCGCGCTGGCGGCCCGCGACCGGCCCGGGATCTCCGCCTACACGATCGGGTTCCGCGCCGAGGACGCCAGGTTCGAGGCGATGCCGGACGACCTGCGCCATGCCCGGCAGGTGGCGGAGCGGTACGGGGTCGACCTGCACGAGATCGAGATCGCCCCGGACGTGCTGGACCTGCTGCCGCGGATGACGTACCACCTGGACGAGCCCATCGGCGACCCGGCCGCGATCAACACGTTCCTGATCTCCTCGGCCGCCCGGGAGGCCGGGGTCAAGGTGATGCTCTCGGGGATGGGCGCCGACGAGCTGTTCGCCGGCTACCGCAAGCACCTGGCCAACCTGCTCGCGCTGCGCTACCAGCGCGTCCCGCGGCCGCTGCGGCGCGGCGTGTCCGCGGCCGTGGACCGGCTGCCGGTCGCCACGTCCCGCCGGGGGTACCGGTCGGTGCGCTTCGCGAAGCGGTTCCTGTCCTTCGCCGACCTGCCGGAGGAGACCGCGTTCCGGCGCAGCTACACCATGTACGACCGGGACGAGTTGCTCGCCCTGGTGGACCCGGACCTGGCGGGGACGGTCGGGGACGTGCTGACCGAGCACGCGGACGTGTACCGGGACAACGACCTCGACGACTTCGTCAACCGCATGTGCCTGGCCGACGCCCGGATGTTCCTGCCGGGGCTGAACCTCGCCTACACCGACCGGTCGAGCATGGCCGCGTCGACCGAGGTGCGGGTGCCGTACGTGGACGTCGAGGTGGTCAGGGCGGCGTTCGCCGTGCCCGGCGATCGCAAGATCGCCGGGCGGCAGGGCAAGGCCGTCCTCAAGGAGGCGGCCGCCTCCGTGCTGCCGCGGGAGATCGTGTACCGGCCCAAGGGCCTGTTCAGCGCCCCGCTGCGGGCCTGGATGAGCCGGGACCTGGCCCCGCTGGTGCGCGAGGTGGTGCACGACGGCGTGCTCGTCGGTGCCGGGCTGCTGCGCCGCGACGCGCTGGCCCGGATGGTCGCCGACGACGCCGCCGGGCGGCGGGACTTCTCCAAGCATCTGTGGCATGTGCTGACCCTCGAGTACTGGTACCGCGACGCGGTCTCCGGCTCCGGCCGGAGCCGGGCGGCCTGACGGCGCGGAGACAGCCCTGACGGCGTAGAGACAGCAGAGACAAGAGGACTTCGGGTGAAACAGGTTGTGCAGAACTACAGGAGCGGCGAGCTGGCGGTGCTCGACGTGCCGGTGCCGGGGTGCAAGCCGGGCGGGGTGCTGGTCCGCACCGCCTACTCGCTGATCTCCACCGGGACCGAGCTCATGAAGGTGTCCGAGGCCGGCATGTCGATGCTGGGCAAGGCCCGCTCCCGGCCCGACCAGGTGGCCAAGGTCATGCAGAGCGTGACCGCCAACGGGGTGCCCGCCACCTACCGCAAGGTGATGGGCAAGCTGGACTCCTACACGCCGCTGGGCTACTCGCTGTGCGGGGTGGTCGAGCAGGTCGGCGCCGGCGTCGACGACGTGAAGGTGGGCGACCTGGTGGCCTGCGCGGGCAACGAGCACGCGCTGCACGCCGAGCTGAACTGGGTGCCGAAGAACCTGTACACCCCGGTGCCGGACGGTCTCGCGCCGCGGCACGCGGCCTTCGGCACCGTCGGGTCGATCGCGCTGCAGGGCGTCCGCCAGGGCGAGCCGCAGCTCGGCGAGGTGGCCCTGGTCGTCGGTCTCGGGCTGATCGGCCAGCTGGTGGTGCAGCTGCTGACCGCCTCGGGGGTCCGCGTCGTCGGGGCCGACCCCGACCCGGCGCGCTGCGAACTGGCCGTGCGGCTGGGCGCGGTGGCCTGCGGCGACCCGGGGTCCGCGGTCGTGGAGGGCGCCGTCGCCGAGCTCACCGGCGGCCACGGCGTGGACCAGGTGTACCTGGCGGCGGGCGGCGGCAGCAATCAGCCCGTCGAGCTGGCGGCCCGGCTGAGCCGGGACCGCGGCCGGGTCGTCGACATCGGCAAGTGCCGGCTGGACCTGCCGTGGAACGCGTACTACGAGAAGGAGCTCGACGTCCGGTTCTCCCGCAGTTACGGCCCCGGGCGCTACGACCCGGAGTACGAGCTGGAGGGGCGGGACTACCCGATCGGCTACGTGCGCTGGACCGAGCGCCGCAACCTGGCGTGCTTCCTCGACCTCCTCGCCCGCGGGAGCGTCGACGTGGAGCCCCTGGTCTCCCACGTCGCCGACTTCGACGACGCCGTCGAGACGTACCGGCGCCTGAAGGACGGCGAACTGAAGGCCGTCACCGCGCTGTTCCGGTACCCCGGACCCACGGCGGACACGGGGACGGGGGCGCGGGCGGAGGCCCCGGCGGTGGCCGTGCCCGCGGTGCGCCGTGGTGGCGAACCGTCCGCCCCGGCCCGGCCCGCCGGGTCGCCGGTGCGGCTGGCGTTCGTCGGCGCGGGGAACTACGCGACGTCGATGCTGCTGCCGCACCTGGCACGGCGTGAGGGCGTCGAACTGTCCGCGGTCGTCACCACGACGGCGCTGTCCGCGGCCAACGCGAAGCGCAAGTTCGGCTTCACGGCGGCGACCACCGATCTCGACGCCGTGCTCGGCGACCCGTCCGTCGACGCGGTGTTCGTGGTCACCCGGCACAGCTCGCACGCCGAACTGACCCGCAGGGCCCTGCTGGCCGGCAAGGCGGTGTTCGTGGAGAAGCCGCTGGCGCTCACCGAGGACGAGCTGGCCGGTGTGCTCGCGACGGTGGAGGAGTCCGGCAACGACCGGCTCCAGGTGGGCTTCAACCGCCGCTTCGCGCCGCTGCTGCGGGAGGCCCGCGAGCGGTTCGGCGCCCGGACCGGCCCGGCGAGCCTGCGCTACCTGGTCAACGCGGGCCGGCTGGCGCACGGCAGCTGGTACCTCCAGCAGAACACCGAGGGCTCGCGGTTCATCGGCGAGGGCGGGCACTTCATCGACACGGCGAACTGGCTGCTCGGGGCCGACCCGGTCTCGGTGTACGCGCTCGCCACGCCCGGCAACGAGGACCTCCAGGTCGTGCTGCGCTACCCGGACGGGTCCACGGCCACCATCAGCTACGTCACCACCGGCGCGCCCGGCTTCCCCAAGGAGACCCTGGACCTCGTCGCGGACGGCAAGGTCCTGCGGCTGGACGATTTCGTCCGTGCCTCCGTCCACGACGGCAGCCGTCGGCGGTGGGGCAGCTCGCGGCTGCCCAGGGCCCGGGACAAGGGCCAGTCCGCCGAGCTGGCCGCGTTCGTCAGGGCCGTGCGCACCGGCGGGCCGATGCCGGTGCCGCTGGAGTCGCTGGCCGCCACCACGGCGGCCACCCTCGCCGTGCGGACCGGCCTGGCCCACGGCGCGCCGGTGACGCTGGCGGGGCCGCGATGACCCTCACCACCGCGGGCTGGTACCTGCGGCGGCTGTCCCGGATGGGACCGCGGGAGGTCGGCGGCCGGACGGTCGACGCGCTGCGCAGACGGCGCTGGCGGTCGCAGCCGCCGGACCGCCCGGCCGTGACCGGTGCCCGGTTCACCGCGGCGCTGCCCGCCGGGACGCTCGCCGCGGTGCCGCCGGACGCCGCGAAACGTCTCGTCGCCGCGGCGGACCGGCTGATGGACGGGCACGCCGAGTACTTCGGGGTGGCGCGCGACGACCTGGCCGACCCGGACTGGTTCCGCGACCCGAGGACCGGGCGCCGGGCCCCGGCGGTCCACGCCTTCGACGTGCCGTACCGGGACGAGGACGCGGTCGGGGACATCAAGCAGATCTGGGAGCCGTCGCGGCACCAGTACCTCACCGTGCTCGCCGCCGCCTACGCGGTCACCGGGAACGAGCGGTACGCCGAGCGGGTGGCCGCGCACCTGCGGTCGTGGTGGGCGGCCAACCCGCCGCTGCGCGGTGTGCACTGGACCAGCGGCATCGAGCTGGGCATCCGGCTGCTGTCGTGGGTCTGGGTCCGCCGGCTGCTCGACGGCTGGCCGGGCGCGCCCGCGCTGTTCGAGGACGACCCCGTGGCGCTGGACCAGATCTGGCACCACCAGCGCTGGCTGGCCGCCTTCCCCAGCCGGGGGTCCTCGGCGAACAACCACGCCGTCGCGGAGGCCGCCGGGCAGCTGGCCGCGGCCTGCGCGTTCGGCTGGTTCCCCGCCTCGGCGCGCTGGCGGGCCGACGCACTGCGGTCCCTCGACCGGCGCCTGCGCACCAACACCTTCGGCTCCGGTCTCAACCGCGAGCTGGCCACGGAGTACCACGGGCTCGTCCTCGAACTCGGTCTGGCGGCGGTGGCGGAGGCGGACGCCGCCGGTGTGCCGGTCCCCCCGTCGGCCCGGCTGGTGCTGCTGCGGATGACCGACGCGCTCGCGGCCGTCGTGGACGACCGGCTGCGGCCGCCGCGCCAGGGGGACGCGGACGACGGGCACGGTCTGGTCGTGGACGGCACGGGCAGCGACCGCTGGGCCTCGCTGCTGGCCACCGGGGACGCCGTGTTCGGCCGGCTCCCCTGGTGGCCGGCGGTGACCGGCACCGATGTGCGCACCCCGCTGCTGGCCGCGCTGCTGCGGCCGTACCCGAGGGACCCCGGGGACTCCAGGGCCCCGAGGGACCCGAGAGAGGTGACGGCGCCGGCCGTGGTCCGCCCGGCAAGCCGGCCGGACCACTTCGCCGACGCGGGGCTGACCGTCCTGCGCGGCCCGGACGGGATCTGGTGCCGCTGCGACGGGGGCCCGCACGGCTTCCTGTCCATCGCCGCGCACGCCCACGCGGACGCGCTGTCCGTGGAGGTCCGGCACGACGGGGTCGACGTGCTCGCCGACCCGGGGACGTTCTGCTACCACGGGCAGCCCGAGTGGCGGCGGTACTTCCGCTCGACCCTCGGCCACAACACCCTGGAGCTGGACGGCGGCGACCAGTCCGTCTCCGGCGGCCCGTTCCTGTGGACCCGGCACGCCCGCAGCCGGGTCCTGGCCGCGGACGGCTGCGACGCCTCCGGCGGGGGCACGGCCCGCTGGTGCGCCGAGCACGACGGCTACCGGGGCTCCGTGCACCGCCGCCGGGTGGAGCTGACCGCCGCGCGCCGGGAGCTGCGCGTGGTGGACGAGGTGCGCGGCCCGCGCCGGGCCGCGCGGCTGGCGTTCCACCTCGGGCCGGCGGTCACCGCGGACCTGGCGGGGAACCGGGCCGTGCTCACCTGGACCCGCGACGGCCGGGGCCGCTCGGCGGTGCTCGACCTGCCCGGACAGCTGGACTGGCGGGCGCACCGCGGCGAGAGCGACCCGCCGCTGGGCTGGTACTCCCCCGGCTTCGGACGCAGGGAACCCGCCACGGCGCTCGTCGGCACCGGGTTCGCGGGCGGCGCGCGGGAGTTCACCACCGTGCTCGGGTTCCGGGACTAGGGAGGGAGGACGCGTGGGGACGAAGTGGCGCAAGCGGGCGCTGCCGGTGGCGGCGCTGGCCCTGCTGACGGCAGGCTGTGTGGGCACGCCGGACGACCCGGCGGAGCGGACCGGCGCCTCCGCGACCGGTGCGCCCTCCGCCTCCCCCGTCCGGTCCGTGGCCCGGGTGTGCGACAGGCCCGCGGCCGGGCCGGCGAAGGCGCCGGCGGGCGCGGTGACGGTCGACCCCGGGGTGGTCGGCGACCTGGCCGCGAAGACCAGGAGCAGCCCCGCGGGCACCACGTTCTGGCTCCGTCCGGGCAGGCACCGGCTCGCACCGGACCGTTACGCGCAGGTCGTCCCCAAGAAGGGGAACCGCTACCTCGGCGCGCCGGGCGCGGTCCTCGACGGCCGGCGGACCAACCAGTACGCGTTCGGCGGCGGCGCCCCCGACGTCACCGTCCGCCATCTGACCGTGCAGCGGTTCGTCGCGCCGCACGACGAGGGCGTGGTCAACCACGACTCGGCCGACGGGTGGGTGATCGAGCACACGACGATCCAGCACAACTCCGGCGCCGGGCTGATGGCCGGCGCCCGCCAGCGGATCCGCGCCAGCTGTCTGCGCGGCAACGGCCAGTACGGCCTCAACGCCTACAAGGGCACCGGCCGGCTGCGCGACCTGGTCGTCGAGGGCAACGAGATCACCGGCAACAACACCGGCGACTGGGAGCGGCGGCGGCCGGGCTGCGGCTGCACCGGGGGCGTCAAGTTCTGGGCCGTCGACGGCGCCGACGTCCGCGGCAACTGGGTGCACGACAACCGCGGGACCGGGCTGTGGGCGGACACCAACAACAACGACTTCCGCATCGAGGGCAATCTGCTCGAAGCCAACGACGGTGCCGCGCTGATGTACGAGACCAGCTACAACGCGGTCGTCCGGAACAACATGATCCGGCGGAACAACTGGGTCGAGGGCCGCAGGTACGCCGAGCGCGGCGACACCTTCCCGTTCGCGACCGTCTACCTGTCCGAGTCGGGCGGCGAACCGCGGGTGCGGGCCCGCACGGACAGGATCGAGATCTACCGGAACGTACTGGAGGACAACTGGTCCGGGATCACCCTGTGGGAGAACGCCGACCGGTTCTGCAACAGCCCGGCCAACACCTCCTCCGGTGACTGCACGCTGCTGGTGCCGGACACCGGCCGCTGCGTCCGGCCGGGGATCGCCACCGCGCCGCTGCACGCCGACTGCCGGTGGAAGACCCAGCGGGTGGACATCCACGCCAACCGCTTCGTGCTGGACAAGTCCGTCGTCGAGTGCACGGCGAAGTGCGACCGCATGGCGGTGCTGGCCAACTACGGCACCTATCCGAAGTGGTCGCCGTACAAGGGCGAGCGGGTGGCCGAGGCGATCACCCTCAGGCAGCACAACCNACAAGGGCGAGCGGGTGGCCGAGGCGATCACCCTCAGGCAGCACAACCGCTGGCACGACAACGTCTACGTCGGGCCGTGGCAGTTCGTCGCCCACGACCCGAGCCGGGTGCTCGACTTCGGGCAGTGGCAGGGCGCGCCCTACCGGCAGGACGCGGGCAGCACCCTCGACCCGCGGGCGGGTGGCTGAGATGGCCCAGGACCTGCGGCGCGGCGGACCGCCGGACGGAGAAAGCACGGCAGGCACGGCGGGTACGGCGAGTACGCAGTCCGGCGCCGGACCACACCCCACCGCAGGCACCCCGAAGCTCGTCGGGGTCGTCTGGGGACTGCTGGTCCTCAACACGCTCGGCTCCGCCGGGGCGAAGACCGTCGTCCCGCTGCCCCGCTCCCTCATCCAGCTGGTCACCATGGGCGCGCTGGTCGCCGCGTTCACGCTGGCCCTCGCGCTCAATCTGCGGCTGCGGGTGCGGCCCAGCGCCTTCCTGCTCCTGCTCACCCTGCTGCTGGTGCCGAGCCTGATCTCCAGCCTGCAGTTGCAGTCGGGGTTCGGCGCGCTGTTCCGCTGCGCCCGGCTGACTCTCTTCATCGCCACGCTGTGGCTGCTCAGCCGCTGGTGGAACGGCGGCACGACCTTCGTCCGGCACCACGTCCGGATGTACTTCGCGGTGCTCGTCTCGGTCGCCGCCGGCGCGGTCCTCTCCCCCGGCGCGGCCATGCCCGAGCTCTACGGCGGACGGCTGGTCGGCGCGCTGTGGCCGCTCACCCCGCCGCAGATCGGGCAGTACGCCGCGGTGATCATCGGGCTCACCGTGCTGCTCGTACTGGGCCGCCGGACCGACCGGACCAGCGCGTCGGTGGTGATCGCGCTCTCCCTCGTCCTGCTCCTGCTGACCCATACCCGCACGGCCACGCTCGGCCTGCTCATCGGGCTGGCGCTGGCGATCGGCTCGCTCGTCCTGACCAGCGCCGCCGCCCGCCGGTTCTTCACCTGGACGGTGCTGTGCGCCGTGGTGGCCGCGGTGGGGTTCGCCCCCGCGCTGCGGGCGTGGTTCCTGCGCGGGCAGAGCCAGGAGCACCTCAGCAGTCTCACCGGCCGGGCCAAGGTCTGGGACGCCCTGCTCGCCGAGGACCGGACCATGACGGAGAAGCTGTTCGGCGTGGGCCTGGGCGACAAGTCGTTCGGCGGGCTGCCCATCGACAACAGCTGGCTGGCCGTCTACCACGAGCAGGGCTGGACCGGCGTGACCCTGGTGGCGGCGGTCTTCGCGGTGCTGGGCGGCATCGCGCTGCTGCGGCCGCCGTCGCTGGCGAGGGCCTGCGCGATCTTCCTGATCAGCTACTGCGCGATCGCGTCGTACACCGAGGCCGGTCTGGGCGACGCCTCGCCGTACCTGCTGCACCTGGCCGTGGCCGCCTCGCTGCTGGCGGCACCCGCCGCCACGCCCCTGCCGACGCCCGCAGTCCCGCGACGACGTGTCCCGCGGTGGGCCCAGGATCGGAGATGACCTCACGCATGCACGTCCTCGTGGTGCACAACCGGTACGCCTCGGCACAGCCGAGCGGGGAGAACAAGGTCGTCGACCAGGAGGTGGAGCTGCTGCGCGCGGCCGGCCACCGGGTCGAGGTCTTCGAGCGGCGCAGCGACGACATCGCCGCCCGGTCCCTGCCGGGCAAGGCCGCGGTGCCGTTCCTCGTGCCGTGGAACCCGGCGGTCCGCACGGAGCTCGCCGCCCGGCTCCGGGCCGGGCGGCCGGACGTGGTGCACGTCCACAACGTCTTCCCGCTGCTGTCCCCCGCGGTCCTGGCCGCCTGCGCCGACGCGGACGTGCCCGCCGTCGCCACGCTGCACAACTACACCCAGGTCTGCCCGCCCGGCACGCTGCAGCGGGACGGCCGGCCGTGCACCGAGTGCGTCGGCTCCACGCCGCTGCCCGCCGTCCGGCACGGCTGCTACCGCGGCTCCCGGCTGGCGACGGTGCCGCTCGCGGTCGGCCTGTCGGTCAACCGGCGGCGCTGGTGGTCGGGCGTGGAGCGGTTCTTCTGCATCTCCGCGGCGCAGCGCGACGTCCTGGTGGCCGCCGGGATGCCCGCCGAACGGCTGGCGGTCAAGCACAACTTCGTCCCCGAACCGGACGTCCGCCGCTCGGGCGACGGCGAGCACCTGCTCTACCTCGGCCGGCTCGCGGAGACCAAGGGCGTACGGCAGCTCATGGCGGCGTGGGACGAGATCGCCGCGGGCGGCGGTGTGGGGGTGCCGCTCGTGATCGCCGGCGCGGGGCCGCTGGAGCGGGAGGTGACCGCGTGGGCGGCGGGCCGGGACGACGTGCGGTACGCCGGCCTGTACGACCCCGGGCAGTGCCGGCGGGCCGTCGCGCGCTCGGTCGCCGTGGTGGCCCCCTCGACGTGGCTGGAGGCGTTCGGCCTGGTGGTCGTGGAGGCGATGGCGGCGGGGGTCCCGGCCGTCGCCGCCGGTCACGGCGCCTTCACCGAGCTCGTCGAGGACGGGGTGACCGGACTGCTGCACCGGCCGGGCGAGTCCGCCTCGCTCGCGTCCTGCCTGCGCCGGATCACGGCCGGTCCGGCGCTCAACAGGGAGATGGGGCGGGCGGCCCGGCGCCGTTACGAACAGGGGTTCAGCCCGGCCGTCGGGCTGGAGCGCCTGGTGGAGGGGTACCGCGCCGCGATCGCGGGCCGGGCCGGCGGGGACGGCCCGCCGCAGGCGCAGGACGCACACACCGGCTCGCGGCGGGACATCCGCGCGAGCAGAGATGGGGGGACCGGATGACACGATCACGATGCCGACTCTGCGGCTCGGCGGCGACGGCGAGCGTCGTCGACCTCGGGGCGACTCCGCCGTGCGAGAGCTTCCTCGCCGCGGACCAGCTGGACCGGCCCGAGCCGACGTACCCGCTGCACCTGCGGGTCTGCACCGACTGCTGGCTCGCGCAGCTCCCCGCGCTGATCACCCCGGAGGAGACGTTCGGCGAGTACGCGTACTTCTCGTCCTTCTCGACCTCCTGGGTGGAGCACGCGCGCACCTTCGTCGCCGACTCCGTACGGCGGCTGGGTCTCGACGCGAAGGAGAAGGACGCCTTCGTGGTGGAGGTCGCGAGCAACGACGGGTACCTGCTGAAGCACCTGGTGGAGCGCGGGATCCGCTGCCTGGGCGTCGAGCCGTCGGTGAACGTCGGCGCCGCCGCGCGGGAGGCGGGGGTGCCCACCCTCACCGAGTTCCTGACCCCGGACACCGGCGCGGCCGTGCGCGCCGAGCACGGTCCGGCCGACCTGGTCGTGGCCAACAACGTGTACGCGCACATCCCCGACGTGGCCGGGTTCACCCGGGGGCTGCGCGCCCTGGTCGCCGACGACGGCTGGGTGTCCGTCGAGGTGCAGCACCTGCTGACCCTCATCGAGGAGAACCAGTACGACACGATCTACCACGAGCACTTCCAGTACTACACGGTCGCGTCGGCGATCCGGGCGCTGGCGAGCGGCGGGCTCACGCTCGTGGACGTGGAGCTGCTGCCCACGCACGGCGGCTCGATCCGGCTGTGGGCCCGGCCGGACGGGGCGGCGGGCGAGCCGAGCCGCCGGGTCGCCGACGTGCTGGCCCGGGAGAAGGCCGCCGGGCTGCAGGAGCTGTCGGGGTACACCGAGTTCTCCGCCCGGGTGGCCAAGGTGCGCCGGGACCTCCTCAGGTTCCTGATCGAGGCGGCCGAGCGCGGTGAGACGGTCGTCGGCTACGGCGCCCCGGGCAAGGGCAACACCCTGCTCAACCACTGCGGCATCCGGCCCGACCTGCTCCCGTACACGGTCGACCGCAATCCCTACAAGCACGGCAGGTTCACCCCGGGCACCCGCATCCCGATCCTGCCGCCCGAGCAGATCGGCGCCGACCGGCCGGACTACGTGCTGGTCCTGCCCTGGAACCTGCGGGACGAGCTGGTCGAGCAGCTGTCCTTCGTGCACGAGTGGGGCGGCCGGCTGGTCTTCCCCGTCCCGGAACTCAGCATCGTCGAGGCCACGTCGTGAAAGAGGTTGTCGTGAAAGAGGTCGCAGCATGAAGGTCGTACTGTTCTGCGGCGGTTACGGGCTGCGCATGCGCAGCGGGACGTCCGACGACGTGCCCAAGCCCATGGCGATGGTCGGCCCGCGGCCGCTGATCTGGCACGTCATGCGCTACTACGCGCACTTCGGGCACACCGAGTTCATCCTGTGCCTCGGCTACGGGGCCCACCACATCAAGGACTTCTTCCTCAACTACGAGGAGACGACGTCCAACGACTTCGTGCTGCGCGGCGGGCGGACCGAGCTGCTGTCCACCGACATCGCCGACTGGACGATCACGTTCGCGCAGACCGGCATCGAGTCCCCCATCGGGGAGCGGCTGCGCCGGGTGCGGCACCACCTGGACGGCGACGAGATGTTCCTCGCCAACTACGCCGACGTGCTCACCGACGCCCCGCTGCCGCAGATGATCGACCGGTTCGCCCGGCGCGACGCGGGCGCGTCGATGATGGTGGTGCCGCCGCAGTCCTCGTTCCACTGCGTGGACCTGGGCGACGACGGCCTGGTGGGGGGCATCACCGCGGTGAGCGAACTGCCGTTGTGGGAGAACGGCGGCTACTTCGTGCTCCGCCAGGAGGTCTTCGACCACATCCCGGAGGGCGGGGACCTGGTCGCCGACGGCTGCGGGCAACTGGCCAAGCAGGGGCGGCTGGTGGCGTACCAGCACCGCGGCTTCTGGAAGCCGACCGACACCGTGAAGGAACGGGCCGCGCTCGACGGGTCCTACGCCCGGGGCGAGCGGCCGTGGGCCGTGTGGGAACAGGACGGCGTGCGGGCGGCTACCGGAGCGGTGACCGCGTGATCCGGCTCGGGGCCGAACGCCTGGACCGGATCGTCGCGGTGGGCGCGCACTGCGACGACATCGCGATCGGCGCGGGCGGCACGCTGCTGTCGATGTGCCTCGCCCGGCCCGGTGTGCGCGTCGACGCGCTCGTGCTCTCCGGCGGCGGCGGCGAACGGGAGCAGGAGGAGCAGGCCGCGCTCAGCGCCTTCTGCCCGGGCGCCGACCTGCGGCTGACCGTGCACAAACTGCCGGACGGCCGGCTGCCCGCGCACTGGGACGAGGCCAAGGCCGCGGTCGAGGAGCTGCGCGCGGCCACCGAACCGGATCTCGTCCTCGCCCCGCGCACCGACGACGCGCACCAGGACCACCGCGGCCTGGCGAAGCTGGTGTCCACCGCGTTCCGCGACCACCTCGTGCTCGGCTACGAGATCGTCAAGTGGGACGGCGACCTCGGCCGCATGGCCGCGTACCAGCCGCTGTCGGCGCAGACCGCCGAACGCAAGGTGCGGCTGCTGCAGGAGCACTACCCTTCGCAGCGGCACCGGCCCTGGTACGACCGGGAGGCGTTCCTCGGGCTCGCGCGGATCCGCGGCATCGAATGCCACGCGCGCTACGCCGAGGCGTTCGCCGTCACCAAACTCACGCTCGACCTGGGCACGCCCGGACCGGGCACGTCCGGACCGGGCACTTCTGAACCGAGCACGTCCGAACTGGGGGAATGAGCTGTGCGCGTACTGCTGACCGGGCACCAGGGCTATCTGGGCACCGTGATGGCCCCGGTCCTCGCGGCCGCCGGGCACGAGGTCGTCGGTCTCGACGCCGGCCTGTTCGCCGGCTGCGTCCTGGGCCCGGTGCCCGCGGACCCGCCGGGGCACCGGGTGGACCTGCGGGACGTCACGCCCGAGCACGTGGCCGGGGTGGACGCGGTGATCCACCTGGCCGCGCTGTCCAACGACCCGCTGGGCTCGCTGGCGCCGGAACTCACCTACGACATCAACCACCACGCGTCCGTACGGCTGGCCCGCCTCGCCCGCGACGCCGGGGTGCGGCGCTTCCTGTACGCGTCCACCTGCTCGGTCTACGGCGCCACCGGCGGGGGCGGCCTGGTGGCCGAGGACGCCCCGCTGCGCCCGGTGACACCGTACGCGGAGTCCAAGGTACGGGTGGAGGACGACCTGCACGCCCTGGCCGACGGGGACTTCAGCCCGGTGTACCTGCGCAACGCCACCGCCTTCGGGTACTCGCCCCGGCTGCGCGCCGACATCGTGCTGAACAACCTGGTCGGCCACGCGCTGCTGTCCGGCGAGGTCCTGGTGCTCTCCGACGGCACCCCCTGGCGGCCCCTGGTGCACGCCGCCGACATCGCCCGCGCCTTCACGGCCGCGCTGGACGCGCCGCGGGAGGCGGTGCACGACCGGGCGTTCAACATCGGCAGCGAGACCAACAACGTCACGGTCGCCGAGATAGCCGAGCAGGTCGCCGAGGCGGTGTCCGGCGCGAAGGTGAGGATCACCGGGGAGAGCGGCGCCGATCCGCGCTCCTACCGGGTGGACTTCTCCCGGTTCCGCGCCGCGGTCCCCGGCTTCGACTGCGAGTGGACCGTGAAGCGGGGCGCGCTCGAACTCGCCGACGCCTACCGGGAGCACGGGCTGACCCGGGAGGACTTCGAGGGGCGCTTCACCCGGCTGGCCGTGCTCCGGTCGGCGTCCGAAACCGGCGCCGTCGACGGCACCCTGCGGTGGCGCCGGTGACCACGGAGGCGACCGCGGGGGCGGAGGAGGGCACCGGCGAGGAGATGCACGCGCTGGTGGAGCGGCTGTACCCGCTGTGCCGCAGCATCACCGGCGACGGGGTGCGCGCCACCCTGGACATCGTCGGCGAGTACCTCCCCCTGCGGGTGCACGAGGTGCCGACCGGGACGCAGGTGCTCGACTGGACGGTGCCGCAGGAGTGGAACATCCGGGACGCGTACGTCGCCGACGCCGCCGGCCACCGGGTCGTCGACTTCCGCGCGTCCAGCCTGCACGTGCTCGGCTACAGCCTGCCGGTGGCGCGGACCATGCCGCTCTCCGAGCTGCGCGCGCACCTGCACACCCTGCCGGAGCAGCCGTCCCTGGTGCCGTACCGCACCAGCTACTACAAGCCGGACTGGGGGTTCTGCCTGGCCCAGGACACCCTGGACGCGCTGCCCGACGGCGAGTACGAGGTGCGCATCGACTCCACCCTGGCCGACGGCCACCTCACCTACGCCGAGCACGTGGTCCCCGGGCGGGTCCCCGACGAGGTGATCGTCTCCTGCCACGTCTGCCACCCGTCGCTGGCCAACGACAACCTGGCCGGCGTCGCGGTGGCGGTCTTCCTGGCCCGGGAGCTGGCGCGGACGACCCCGTACCACACCTACCGGTTCATCTTCGCGCCCGGCACCATCGGCGCGATCACCTGGCTCGCCCGCAACGCGGAGCGGATCGACCGGGTCAGGCACGGGCTCGTGCTGGCCTGCGCGGGTGACCGCGGCGACCTGACGTACAAGCGGAGCAGGCGCGGCGACGCGGAGATCGACCGGGTGCTGCGGTACGTGCTCACCGCCTCCGGACGCCCGCACACGATCAACGAGTTCACCCCGTACGGCTACGACGAGCGGCAGTACTGCTCGCCCGGGTTCGACCTGGGCGTGGGCTCGCTCAGCCGGACCCCGTACGCCGGGTACCCCGAGTACCACACCTCGGGGGACGACCCGGACTTCGTCTCCCCGGACGCGATGGCGGACACGCTCGCCGTCTGCCGCGAGGCGTTCGCCGTCCTCGACCGCAACCGCCGGTACACCAACCTCAGCCCCTACGGCGAGCCGCAGCTGGGGCGGCGGGGGCTGTACGACGCGCTCGGCGGACGCAGCGACACCAAGCAGGCCCAGCTGGCCATGCTCTGGGTGCTCAGCCTCTCCGACGGCGAGCACGGTCTGCTGGACGTCGCCGAGCGGTCCGGGCTGCCGTTCGACGCCGTCGCCGCCGCGGCCGACGCCCTGCACGGCGCCGGGCTGATCAAGGCATGACGCCGATGGCCGCCAGGGAGGAGAAGGGCACGGCCCCGCCGGCCGCCGGGCGGGGCGTCGTCGGCCGGCTGTCCTGGGGACTGGCCGACCAGGCGGCCTCCAGCATGACCAACTTCGCGGTGGGCCTCTACGTGGCACGCTCCCTGGGGCTGTCCGCGTTCGGCGTGTTCAGTCTGGCCTGGCTGACCTACGGCGTGGTGCTCAACGTCGCCCGCGGGCTGGCCACCGATCCGCTCGTGGTGCGCTTCAGCGGGGTGCCGGAGGCGTCCTGGCGTGCGGCGACGGCCCGTTCGTCCGGTGCCGCGCTCGGCGTCGGTACGGCCCTCGGCGCGGTGTGCCTGCTGTTCGGGCTCGGCCTCGGCGGCCGGGTGGGTCCCGCGTTCACCTGCCTCGGCGTCGTCCTGCCGGCGCTGCTGCTCCAGGACGCCTGGCGGTTCGCGTTCTTCGCCGCCGGGGCCGGGCGCAAGGCGTTCCTCAACGACCTCGTGTGGGGCGTCGCGCTCGTCCCGGCCATGCTGGTGGCGGCCCGCGTGGACACCGTGGCCGCCTTCGTGCTCGCCTGGGGCGCCTCCGCCGCGGTGGCGGCGGTGTACGGCTGCGTGCAGTCCGGCATCCGGCCCCGCCCGGCCCGGGCCCGGGGCTGGCTGCGCGAGCAGCGCGACCTCGGCCACCGGTACCTGGTCGAGAACGTCAGCCTCAGCGGCGCCGGTCAGCTGCGGGCGTACGGGCTCGGCGCGATCGTCGGCGTCGGCGCGGTGGGCGCGGTCCGGGGCGCGGAGCTCCTGCTCGGCCCGTTCCTCGCCCTGCTGATGGGGCTCTCGCTGGTCACGGTCGCGGAGGCGGCCCGGGTGCTGCGGCGGGCCCCGCACCGGCTGGGCAGGTTCTGCCTCCTCCTCGGCGGCGGGCAGGCCGTCGCCGCGCTGCTCTGGGGCGCGGCGCTGCTGCTGCTCCCGGACCGGGCCGGCGAGTTCGTGCTCGGCGGCGTCTGGACCTCCGCCTCGGAGCTCATCGTGCCGGCCACGCTCGGCGTCGCCGGCGCCGGGCTCGGCAGCGGGGCCGCGGCCGGGCTGCGCGCGCTCGCCGCGGCCCGGCGCAGCCTGCGC
>NZ_JAHKJW010000007.1 GCF_019710745.1 Streptomyces beigongshangae | reverse complement strand
CTGCGCCTGCCGGCCACCCTGGTCTTCGACCACCCCAACGCCCTCGCCGTCACCGAGGTCATCGAGGAGGAACTGGCCGCCGCCTACCCGGCGACCGGGACGGACGGCGCCGGAGCCGACGGCGAGGACGGTATCCGCCGTGCCCTGTCGACGATCCCGACCCGGCGCCTGCGGGACGCCGGCCTGGTGGAGACCCTGCTGGAACTCGCCGGTGAAACCGGTGGCCTGACGGACACCGACCAGGACGCCCTCCTGGCGATGCTGGACGGCGACGGCGACGGCGACGGCGACGGCGACGGCGACGGCGGCGGCGACGACGGCGACCGCCACGGCGAGGACGGTCACGACGACGCCGCGCACGACAACGCGCACGACGCCGCAACCGCGCACACCGGGGAGCACGCCCCCGGTGCCGACGTGGAGGCCGCTACCGGTGCCGACGCCCTGCGCGACGCACAGGCCGAGACCGCCCGCCTGCGCCGCGACAACCGCAGGCTCACCGCGGCCCGGCACGAGCCGATCGCCATCGTCGGCATGGCCTGCCGCTACCCGGGCGGGGTCGCCTCGCCCGAGGACCTGTGGCGGCTGGTCACCACCGGCGAGGACGCGATCGTCCCCTTCCCCCAGGACCGCGGGTGGGACCTGTCGATCCTCCGCGACCCCGAGGGCAAGCACCCCGACGGCCTGTACGCCAGGGAGGGCGGCTTCCTCGAAGGAGCGGCCGACTTCGACCCCGGCTTCTTCGGCATCTCGCCCCGCGAGGCCCTCGGCATGGACCCGCAGCAGCGCCTGGCGCTGGAAATGTCCTGGGAGGCGCTGGAGCGGGCCGGGATCGACCCGACCTCGCTCAAGGGCAGCAGGACCGGCGTCTTCGCCGGTGTGATGTACCACGACTACCCGGGCAGCGACGGCAACGGCAGCGTCGTCACCGGGCGGGTCGCCTACAAGCTCGGTCTGGAGGGCCCGGCGGTCTCCGTCGACACGGCCTGCTCCTCCTCCCTCGTCGCGCTGCACCTCGCGGTGCAGGCACTGCGGCAGGGCGAGTGCTCCCTCGCCGTCACCGGCGGTGTCACCGTGCTGTCCACGCCCGCCGTGTTCGCCGAGTTCGGCCGTCAGGGCGGGCTGGCTCCCGACGGCCGCTGCAAGTCGTTCGCCTCCGCGGCCGACGGCACCGGCTTCTCCGAGGGAGCGGGCTTCCTCGTGGTCGAGCGGCTGTCCGACGCCCTGCGCAACGGTCACGAGGTGCTGGCCGTGGTCCGTGGCTCCGCCGTCAACCAGGACGGCGCGAGCAACGGCCTCACCGCGCCCAACGGCCCCTCCCAGCGCAGGGTCATCCGCCAGGCCCTCGCCAACGCCCGGCTCGCCGCCGACCAGGTCGACGCGGTCGAGGCGCACGGCACCGGTACCACGCTCGGCGACCCGATCGAGGCGCAGGCACTCCTCGCCACGTACGGCCAGGACCGTGGGCCCGACCGGCCGCTGCTGCTCGGCTCGGTCAAGTCGAACATCGGTCACACCCAGGCCGCGGCCGGTGTCGCCGGTGTCATCAAGATGGTGATGGCCCTGCGCAACGGGCTGCTGCCCGCCACGCTCAACGTCGACGCGCCCAGCGACCAGGTCGACTGGACCACCGGGTCGGTGGAGCTGCTCACCGAGGCGCGGGAGTGGACCGACACCGGCCGGCCCCGGCGCGCGGGCATCTCCTCCTTCGGGATCAGCGGCACCAACGCGCACGTCATCGTGGAGCAGGCACCCGCCGCGGCCCTGCACCACGCACCGGCCGCACTGCCCGCAGCCCCGGCCGGCACCGATGCCGTTGCCGGCACCGGCGACGACGGCACCACCCCCGCCCTCGCCCCCGCCTCCGCCCCCGCCCCCGTCGTCCCGTGGCTGCTGTCCGCCCGTGACCTGGATGCCCTGCGCGCCCAGGCCGAGCGGCTGCTCCACCACCTGACAGCGGAACACCCGGCAGGGGCCGGGACGTCGCTCCCGGCCGGGGCGCCGCGTCCGCTGGACGTCGCGTACTCCCTGGCGACCGCCCGCACCGCCTTCGAGCACCGGGTGGCCGTCACCGGCGCCGACCGGGACGGCCTGCTGGCCGCGCTCGGTGCCGTCGCCCGCGGCGAGGAGCCCGCGACGACGTCCGGCGAGGGGCTGCTCGCCCTCCTCTTCCCGGGACAGGGCTCCCAGCGGCTCGGCATGGGCCGTGACCTGTACGAGCGGTTCCCGGTCTTCGCCGAAGCGCTCGACGCGGTCTGCGCCGCACTGGACGAGCACCTGGAACGACCGCTGCGCGAGGTGATGTGGGGCGACGACGAAGCCGCGCTCAACGCCACCGCGTACGCCCAGGCCGCCCTGTTCGCCCTCGGAGTGGCCCTCCACCGGCTGACCGGGTCGTGGGGGATCACCCCCGACCTCGTGGCCGGCCACTCCGTCGGCGAGGTCGTCGCGGCGCACGTGGCCGGGGTGTTCTCGCTGGCGGACGCCTGCGCCCTGGTCGCCGCGCGCGGCCGGCTGATGCAGGCCCTGCCGGAGGGCGGTGCCATGGCCGCCGTACAGGCCACCGAGGAGGAGGTGCTGCCGCACCTCACCGACGGCGTGTCCGTCGCCGCGGTCAACGGACCCGCCTCCGTGGTGGTGTCCGGCACGGCGGAGGGCGTCGAGCGGGTGACCGCCGCCCTGCGCGAACTGGGCCGGCGGACGACCGCGCTGCGCGTGTCGCACGCCTTCCACTCGCCGTTGATGGAACCCATGCTGGACGCGTTCCGGGCGGTCGTCGCGGGACTCTCCCCGCAGGCCCCCGCCGTCCCGGTGATCTCCAACCTGACCGGGACCGTCGCCGGTGCCGAGGAGCTGTGCTCCGCCGAGTACTGGGTGCGCCACGTCCGCGAGGCGGTCCGCTTCGCCGACGGCGTCCGTGCCCTGCACGAGGCCGGTGTCACCCGTTTCCTGGAACTCGGCCCGGACGGCGTCGCCTCGGCGATGGCCCGTGAGTCCCTCCCCGAGGAGGCCGTCACGGTCGCCGCCCAGCGCCGCACCGCACCCGGTGAGTCCGCCGTGGTGGACGCTCTCGCCCGGCTCCACGGGCACGGCGTACGGGTCGACTGGGCCGCGTTCTTCGCCGGTCTCGGCGCCCGGCGGGTGGACCTGCCCACCTACGCGTTCCAGCGCCGCCGCTTCTGGCCCGCGGAGATGCCGGTGATGGGTGCCGGGGCGGAGGCCGCCGGTCTCGCGCCCGCCGACCACCCGCTGCTCGGTGCCGCGGTGGAACTCGCCGGCACCGACGGGCACCTGTTCACCGGACGGCTCTCCCAGGGCACGCACGGCTGGATCGCCGACCACCGGGTCATGGGCGCAGTCCTGGTGCCCGGTACCGCCCTGCTGGAACTCGCGGTCCACGCCGGCACCGTCCTCGGCTGCGACCGGGTGGAGGAACTCACGCTGGCCGCGCCGCTGGTGCTGCCCGAGCGGGGCACGGTGCAGGTGCAGGTCGGTGTCGGAGCCGAGGACGAGTCGGGTCGCCGTACCATCGGCATCCACTCCCGGCCCGCCGACGACCCCGGCGCGCCCTGGACCTCGCACGCCGACGGCACCCTGGCGTCCGGCCCGGCGGCCCACCCCGCCACGGACTTCGACGCCACGGTGTGGCCGCCCGAGAAGGCCGAACCGCTCGACGTCGACGGGCTGTACGAACGCTTCGAGGACGCCGGGTTCGTCTACGGACCGGTGTTCCAGGGGCTGCGGGCCGCCTGGAGCAGGGACGGCGAGGTCTTCGCCGAGGCCGTCCTGCCCGAGGGCACCGACGGCGGCGCGTTCACCCTGCACCCGGCGCTGTTCGACGCCGGACTGCACGCCACCGCGCTGGCCGGCGCCGCCGGGGAGCGGACCGACGGCGAGGAGGCGGGCCCCGGCGGGGTCCCGTTCTCCTGGAACGGGGTGTCCGTGCACGCCGTGGGCGCCTCCGCGGTGCGGCTGCGGCTGTCCCGCGCCGACGACGGCACCCTCGCGATCGCCGTCGCCGACACCGCGGGCTCCCCGGTGGCCGTGGTCGGCTCCCTGGTGACCCGCCCGATCTCCGCCGGACAGCTCGGCGGCGCGGGCGGCCCGGGCCGCGACTCCCTGTTCACCCTGGACTGGCTGCCCGTGGACGACGATCCCGCCCGGACCGACGGGGCGACCGGCCCCGTGACCGTGGTCGGCCCCGACTCCGCTCTCCTCGGAGGTATCGGCGCCGGGCGGGTGCTGCCCGACCTGAGCGGCCTCGTCGACGCCGTGGCCGGTGACGCAGCCGGTGGGGACGTGCCGTCCGTGGTCCTGCTGCCGGTCGGCACCGCTCCGGCGGCGGAACCGGGCACGGAGGACCGGCCGGGCGCGCCCGCCGACGCGGCGACCGCCGCCCGCACGGTGACCGCCCGGGTCCTGGAGACGGTCCGCGCGTGGCTGGCGGACGAGCGGTTCGCCGCCTCCCGCCTGCTGGTCGTCACCCGTGGCGCGACCGACGGCGCCGACCCGGCCGCGGCCGCGGTCTGGGGACTCGTGCGCGCCGCCCAGGCGGAGCACCCCGGCCGGTTCGCCCTGCTCGACCTGGACGGGACTCCGCCGGACGCAACCCCGGACGAGCAGACGGTCCTGCGGGCCGCGGCGGCCTCCGGGGAGCCGCAACTCGCGCTGCGCGAGGGCCGGCTGCTGGCACCCCGGCTGGTGCGGATGCCCGCGCCCGCCACGGACGCGGACGCCACGGACGCGGACGGACCGGCCGGCTGGGACCCGGAGGGCACCGTGCTGGTGACCGGCGGCACCGGCGGCCTCGGCGCCGCCGTCGCCCGCCACCTGGTCGACACCCACGGCGTACGCAGCCTGCTCCTGGTCAGCCGGCGCGGCCCGGCCGCTCAGGGCGCCCGGGAACTCACCGCCGAACTGGAGGCGGCGGGTGCCCGCGTCACCGTCGCGGCCTGCGACGTCGGCGACCGGACGGCCGTGGACGCCCTGCTGGCGGGCGTCCCCGCCGACCGTCCGCTGCGCGCCGTGATCCACGCGGCCGGCGTCCTGGACGACGGAGTCGTCGACTCCCTCACCCCGGAGCGGCTGGCCGCGGTGCTGCGGCCGAAGGCGGACGCCGCCTGGCACCTGCACGAGGCGACCGCGGACCTCGGGCTCGACGCCTTCGTCCTGTTCTCCTCGGTGGCCGGCACGCTCGGCAGCGCCGGACAGGCCAACTACGCCGCGGGGAACGCCTTCCTCGACGCGCTGGCCCGCCACCGCCGTGACCGCGGTCTGCCCGCGGTGTCGATGGCCTGGGGCCCCTGGACCCGGGGGAGCGGCATGACCGGCGAGCTGACCGAGGCGGACATCGCACGGATGACCCGTGCGGGCATGCCGCCGATGACCCCCGAGGAGGGCCTGGCCCTGTTCGACACGGTCACCGGTTCCGGCGCGGCCGGATCCGCCCCGGCCGTCCTCCCGGTACGGCTGGACCTGGGCGCCCTGCGCTCCCTGGGCGAGGTGCCGCCGCTGTTCCGGTCGCTGATCCGGGTCCCGGCACGCCGTACCGCCACCGCCGCCGCCGGTGGTGCCGAGGCGGCGGCCGACCTCACCCGGCGGCTCACCGGGCTCACTCCCGCCGAGGGGCAGGAGATCCTCCTGGAACTGGTGCGCGGTCAGATCGCGACCGTACTGGGCCACGCGGGCCTGGCCGACGTCGAACCGACCCGCGCCTTCCAGGACCTGGGCTTCGACTCGCTGACGTCGGTGGAACTGCGCAACAGGCTCGGCGCCCTCACGGGCGTCCGGCTGCCGGCCACCCTGCTGTTCGACTACCCGACGCCCAGCGAACTCGTCGCGCACCTGTACGCCAAGGTCGCCCCGGCCCCGGCCGACGGACCCGAGGCGGTCCTGGCGGAACTGGACAAGCTGGAGCGGAGCCTGAACGGCATCGAGACCGGTGCCGAGGAGTTCGGCGCCCTCTTCGACCAGGTGGCGGGCCGCCTGGAGGTGCTCCGCAGCAAGTGGCAGTCGCTGCGGACCGAGGGGGGCGCCGGGGCCGCCGAGAAGGCGGAGGAGGAGTCCTTCGACTTCGACTCCGCCTCCGACGAGGACATGTTCGACATGCTCGACAACGAGCTCGGACTCTCCTGACCCCGGGGGAGCGACGCTCCACCCGGCCGACCCCACTGCGGGCCCGGTGCCAATGGCACCGGGCCCGCAGCCCGTCCGCCCGTCCGCCCGTCCGTCCGCCCGTTTCCGGATCCCCGGCGACCGCCGCCGGTAAGGACCTGCGGCGGGGCACGCCCACACGTCCCGGTGGGCGACGGGTGCACCCCCGGAGGACCGGCACACCACGCCCGTTCCCCCACTTCCCACGCCCGCGACGGGCACCGCCCCGCAAGGGGCGCGGGACACCGCCCGCGCCCGGCGGGGCCCCGTGAGGGGCGCGGGGAACCGCGCGCCCAACCACGGCCTACGGCCAGCCGCAACACGTCACCCGCACCCGGAAAGGCCGCACGGGCCTTCGCCGCACAGGGCGGAGGCCCACGCGGCGGAGGCGGCACACGGCGGAGGCGGCACACGGCAGAAGCCCGGGGACGGCGGAGGCCGCACATGGCGAAGGCCCGCGGACGCGAAGGGTGGGCGTCCACGGGCCTTGCCCCGCCCGCACGCGGGGGAGTCCGTGCGGGTGTCAGAGGGGCCGGCGGAAACCGCGCAGCGCGGCGACCATGCCGACCACGGCGATCACCGCGCTGATCACCACGGACGGGATCGCGTGATCCAGTCCGGGCACGTCCAGCGCGAGCGCCCGGCTCGCGTCGATGGCGTACGTCAGCGGGTTGACGTTCGCGACCGCGGCCAGCCAGCCGGGCAGGTCGGCGACGGGCACGTACGCGCTGGAGGCGAACATCAGCGGGAAGATCACGATCAGGGCGAGGTTCTGCAGCGGTTCCGCCCGCCGCAGCCACGCGCCGGCCGCGATGAACGCCCAGCCCAGCGAGAAGCTGATGAAGACCGTCAGCCCGGCCGAGAGCGCCAGTTCGGCCACGCCGCCGTTGGGCGAGTACCCCAGGACGGTGATCGCCAGCACCATGATGATCAGCACCTGCACGGTGGCGCGCACCAGCCCGACCAGGCTGCGTGCGGCCAGCAGCGCCCCCGGGTGCACCGGGAGGGAACGCAGCCGGGCCACCATGCCATTCTTCTGGTCCTCCACGAGGCCCACCCCGGACTGCATCGCCGACTGGGCTGCGTTGTCCACCAGGATGGCCGGCAGCACGTAGTCGAGATAGGTGACGCCCTCCGGGAAGTGCGGCGGCATGCCCATCTTGCTGAACACCTGCGTCAGGACGAACAGGATGACCACCGGCTGGATCAGGCCGAAGAGGACGATGCCCGGGTCGGTCACCATGGCCCGCAGCGACCGCCCGGTCAGGATCCGTATCTGTGTGAGGAGCGAACTCCCCCCGAACACGGGCGCCTCACCGGCCGCGGCCCGGAGCGCGGCCGGCCGGGGGGCCGGGGTCAGCTGAGTGGTCAAGAGGTCCTCCACGGAAGACGCCGGGCGGCGGTCCCGCCCGACGGATGGTCGCGTTGCTGGTCCGGCCCGGGGCACCGCCCCGGCCGGCCGGGGCCGCCGGGCCTGCCGGAGGCCGGGCGTCCCGCCCCTGTCACACCGGGGTGCGGGCCGCGGACTGGTCGGCGAGCGCCAGATAGACGTCGTCGAGGGTGGGTTCGCCGAAGGTCAGCTCGGTGGCCTCGACGCCCACCTGGTCCAGGGTCCGGACGACCTCGGCGATCTCCCGGGTGGCGTCGATCGGGACGACGACGGTCCGGGGGTCCTCCTCGCCGTTCACGGGCGTGAAGCCCGCGCCGCGCAGGGCCGCGCCCGCCGTGCCGCGGTCCTCGCCGGTGTCCAGCGTCAGGGTGACCGTACGGCGCCCGACGGTCGCCTTCAGCTCCGCGGCGGTCCCGGCGGCGACGACCCGGCCCGCGGACAGCACCGCGATCGAGTCCGCCAGCCGGTCGGCCTCCTCCAGGTACTGCGTGGTCAGCAGCACCGTGGTGCCCTGCTCGACCAGACCCTCGACGATCTCCCACAGGTTGAGCCGGCTGGACGGGTCCAGGCCGGTGGTCGGCTCGTCCAGGAAGAGGACCTCGGGGGCGCCGACCAGGGACACGGCGAGGTCGAGGCGGCGCCGCAGACCGCCGGAGTAACCGCTCGCCCGCCGGTCGGCGACGTCGGTGAGCCGGAACAGCTCCAGCAGCTCGTCGGCGCGGGCCCCGGCCGCCCGGCGTCCGGCGCCCAGCAGCCGGGCGATCAGCACGATGTTGTCCCGCCCGCTGAGCTGCCCGTCCACGGAGGCGAACTGCCCGGTGAGCCCGATGCGCCTGCGGATCTCGACGGGTTCGCGGGCCACGTCGTACCCGGCGACCCTGGCCCGCCCGGAGGTGAGCGGCAGCGCCGTGGTGAGGATGTTGACCAGGGTGGTCTTCCCGGCCCCGTTGTGGCCGAGGAGCCCCAGGACCGTGCCCCGGGGCACCCCGACGCTCACCGAGTCCAGGGCGTGCACGGCACCGAACGACTTGGTGACGTCGTCGGCCTCGATCATCAGGTCACGGTCACCGGAAGGGGCGACCGGGCCCGGCTGGGCGACGGGGGGCGTGACGAGCCCGCTCATGAGGTGTGCTCCCGCTCGTGAGTCTGCGGAGGGTGGACGGCCGGCCGACGGCCGGCCGGGTGGGCGCCCGGCGCCCGGGTGACGGACGGCGGCGGGCGGTGCGGACCGGACAACGGGCCCGGCCCGGCACCGGTTCGTACGTCACCGGTGCCCGACGGCGCGGACGCCGGCCCGGGCGCCGGACCGGAGCGGGCACGTGTGCCGCCGGATCGGGCACGGAGTCCGGCGGAAGCGGTCACCGGACACCACCGGCGGCGTCACCGCTGTCCGCGCCACCGGCGCCGCTCACGGCGCCGTCCATGAGGCGGAACAGCTCCTCGTCGGACGCGGACTCCAGGTCCAGCGGACCGGTGCCGACGCCGGGGTCGGCGCCGGTACCGCTGCCGTGGTGCGCCGCGCCGTTCCGGGACCGGGACCAGCGCCCGGACAGCGCCCGGAGCCGGGCCTCCGTGTCCGAGTCGAGCGGGGCGCCCGAGACGAGCAGCGCCTCCAGCTCGTCCACCAGGGACGCGGTGTCCCGCCGGCGCGGCGGTCCGGAGCGCCGGAGCACGTCGCACACCAGGCGGGCCACCGCCGCGGGGGAGGGGTGGTCGAAGACCAGGGTCGGAGGCAGCCGTACCCCGGTGGCGGCGGTCAGCCGGTTGCGCAGTTCCACGGCGGTCACGGAGGTGACACCGAGTTCGGTGAAGGCCAGGTCGGCGCCCGCGTCCGGAGGGAGCTCCCCGCCCACCACGGCCGTCAGTTCGGCCCGCACCAGTTCCGTGACCAGTGCCCCGGCCTCCTCCTCGGACAGGCCGGCCAGCCGTTCGGCCAGCTCCTGCCCGGCGGAGGCACCGGCCGGGGCGCCGATCGGATCCGCCGACGGCAGTCCCACGGCCACCGCCGTGGACGGCACCGAGGCCAGCCAGTACGCCTCGTGCTGGAACGCGTACGTGGGCAGGGCCACCGTGCGCGCGCCCGGCAGGACCGCCCGCCAGTCCACCGGCAGGCCGAGCGCGTGCAGACGCACCGCCGCGCCGAGCACCGCCCGCGATTCCTCCCCGCCGTCCCCGCCGGTCCCGCCGTCCCCGCCGGTCCCGCCGTCCCCGCCGCCACGCAGCAGCGGCTCCACGGCGGGCCCGGTGCCCGGCTCCCGCTCGCCCAGGCACTCCTCGACCATCGGTGTGAGCGCCGCCTCCGGGCCCAGCTCGACGTAGACGGCGGTCCGCTCGTCGGCCAGCCGGCCGACCGCGTCGGCGAACCGCACCGTGTCGCGGACGTGGCGCACCCAGTGCTCCGGGTCGCGGGCCTCCTCCGCGGTGAGCGGCCGTCCGGTGACACCGGAGACCAGCGGCAGCTCCGGCGCGTGGAAGGACAGCCGGGCGACCGTCTCGCGGAACTCGGCGAGCATCGGCTCCATGAGCGGTGAGTGGAAGGCGTGGCTCACCACCAGGCGCCTGGTCCTGTGCCCGGCGGCGGACAGTTCGGCGGTCAGTTCCGACAGCGGCTCCTCGGCGCCCGACAGCACCACCGAACGCGGTCCGTTGACGGCGGCGACGGACACCCCGTCGACGAGGCGGGGCAGGACCTCCGCCTCGGAGCAGCGCACCGCGACCATGGCGCCGCCCGGCGGCAGCGCCTGCATCAGCCGGCCGCGCGCCGCGACCAGGGCGCAGGCGTCGGGCAGCGACAGCACGCCCGCCACATGGGCGGCGGCGATCTCGCCCACCGAGTGGCCCACCAGCCGTGCGGGGACGATGCCCCAGGACTCCAGCAGCCGGTACAGGGCCACCTCGAACGCGAACAGCGCGGGCTGGGCGTATCCGGTGCGGTCGAGCAGCTCCGCCTCCGCGCTGTCCGGGGCGGCCCACATGACCTCGGTCAGCGCCCGTTCGAGCATCGGGTCGAGAACCGTGCACACCTCGCGCAGGGCGGTGTCGAACACGGGGAAGTCCGCGGCGAGCCCCCGGCCCATGCCGAGGCGCTGGCTGCCCTGCCCGGTGAGGACGAACGCCGGTTCCGGTGCGCCGCCGAGGGGGCCGCGGCAGGCGCTCCCCGGAGCTTCCCCGCGGGCGAACGCCTCGGCGGCCCCGCACAGCGCGTCCCGGTCCCCGCCGGTCAGCACGGCCGTGCGCGGGTGCAGCGTGCGAGTGGTGAGCAGGGAGTACGCGATGTCCCGGGCGGACACCTCCGGGTGCGCGGCGGCGTACGCGGCCAGTCGCCGGGCCTGCCCGCGCAACGCGTGCCCGTCCTTCGCCGACACCAGCCAGGACACGGCGGACCCAGCGGTGAGGGCGCCGGTCTCCGGCGCCTGGCCGGAGACCGGGTCCGGGTCCGGGTCCGGACCGGGGTCCGGCTGCGGGGCCTCTTCCAGCACCAGGTGGGCGTTGGTGCCGCTGATGCCGAAGGAGGAGATCCCGGCGCGGCGCGGCCGGCCCTCCTCGCGGGGCCAGGCACGGGCCTCGGACAGCAGGCGCACGGTGTCCGCGGACCAGTCGACCCGCGAGGTCGGGGTGTCCGCGTGCAGTGTGCGCGGGAGCAGCTCGTGCTCCAGGGCCAGCACCATCTTGATCACCGCGGCGGCGCCCGCGGCGGCCTGGGTGTGCCCCAGGTTCGACTTGACGGAGCCCAGCCACAGCGGCCGCCCCTCCGGCCGGTTGCGCCCGTAGGTGTCCAGCAGGGCCTCGGCCTCGATGGGGTCGCCGAGGGCGGTGCCGGTGCCGTGGCCCTCGACCACGTCCACCTCGTCGGCCCGCACCCCGGCGTCGGCCAGCGCCTGTCGGACGACGCGCCGCTGGGCGGGCCCGTTGGGGGCGGTGAGANGTCCACCTCGTCGGCCCGCACCCCGGCGTCGGCCAGCGCCTGTCGGACGACGCGCCGCTGGGCGGGCCCGTTGGGGGCGGTGAGACCGTTGCTCGCGCCGTCCTGGTTGACGGCGGAGCCGCGGATCACGGCGAGGACGGGGTGGCCGTTGCGGCGGGCGTCGGACAGCCGCTCAAGGAGCAGCAGTCCCGCGCCCTCGGACCACGCGGCGCCGTCGGCACCCTCGCCGAAGGACTTGCAGCGGCCGTCGGGCGACAGGCCCCGCAGCCGGGAGAAGCCCGTGAAGGCGGCCGGTGTGGCCATCACGGCGACCCCGCCGGCCAGCGCCAGGTCCGACTCCCCGGAACGCAGTGACCGGCACGCCAGGTGCAGGGCGACCAGGGAGGAGGAGCAGGCCGTGTCCACGGAGAGCGCCGGGCCGTTCAGGCCGAGCGTGTAGGAGATGCGGCCGGAGAGCGCGCCGCCCGCGGTGCCCACCGGCAGCAGGCTCTCCAGCTCACCGGCCGGGTCGGCCGCACCGGCCGCGTAGTCGTGGTACATCGCGCCGGTGAACACCCCGGTGCGGCTGCCGCGCAGCGTCGCGGCGTCGATCCGGGCGCGCTCCACGGCCTCCCAGGCGGTCTCCAGGAGCAGTCGCTGCTGCGGGTCGGTGGCGAGGGCCTCCCGGGCCGACATCCCGAAGAACCCGGCGTCGAAGTGGGCCGCGTCGCGCAGGAAACCGCCCTCGCGGGCCACGGAGGTGCCGGGGGCGTCGGGGTCGTCGCCGAAGAGGGTGTCCAGGTCCCAGCCCCGGTCCTCGGGGAAGGCGGACACGGCGTCGGCGCCCTCGCGCAGCAGTTCCCACAGGGCTTCGGGGGAGGTGGCGCCGCCGGGCAGGCGGCAGGCCATGGAGACGACGGCGACCGGCTCGCCGTCACCGGCCGCCGTACCGGACGGCCCCGTCCCCGGGGTCTCCTCCGAGGACTCGTCGTACGGCTGGTTCAGTCCGGCCAGTTCCCGGGCCAGGGCGGCGGGCGTGGGGAAGTCGAAGGCGAGGCCCGCGGGCAGCGGCAGGCCGGTGGCCTCGGCAAGCGCGTTGCGCAGCCGCACCGAGGCGACCGAGTCCAGACCGTGGGCGCGGAAGGTGGTGTCCGGGCCGATCGGCGCCGGCACCGCACCATCGTCGCCGTCGCCGTCGCCGTCGCGGTCCGCACCGGCGCCGTTGTCCAGGTCCGCACCGCCGTCCTTGCGGGGGGCGGCGGCCAGTACCTCGGCGACCGTGGCGGTCACCAGGTCGAGCGCGGCCCGCAGGGTGGGGCGCACCGCGTCGGCCGGTACGGCCACGGGACTCGCGGCGTCCTCGGCCAGGAGCCGTTCCAGCGCCAGCCGGTTGATCTTCCCGGCCGGGGTGCGGGGCAGCTCGGGCAGCACCACCAGCTCCAGCGGGATCTTGTACTCCGCGGTGCCCAGGTCCCGCAGGAACGCCGTGGCCCCGTCGAGGCCGACCGTGCCGGCGCCCGGGGCGTCCCCGTCCGCGGGGCGCTCGGTGACCACCAGCACCGGGTACTCGCCCAGCCGCGGGTCCGGCTTGGCGACGACGGCGAGCGGGCCGATGCCGGGCAGGTCCGCCAGCAGTGCCTGGACCTCCACGGCGTTGAACTTGCGGCCGCCCACGTTGATCAGTTCGGCGGAGCGGCCGTGGAAGACGACGAGCCCGTCCCCGTCGATCGCGGCGAGGTCGCCGGTGCGCAGCCAGCCGTCCTCCGACACCGCGCGCCGGGTCAGCTCCGGCTCCCCGAAGTAGCCGCGGAACATGCTGGGACTGCGGTAGTGCAGCTCACCCGGCACACCGGGCGGGCACGGGCGGCCGTCCTCGTCCAGGACGCGCATCCCGGCGTCCCGGGTGGGCCGGCCGACACTGCGGGAGGCCACCTCGGGCGGGTCCCCGGCCAGGCTGCTGGTGCCGTTGCCGATCTCCGACATGCCCCACACCACCACCAGCGTGGTGTCCAGGGCCTCCCGTACGTCGCGCACCAGCGCCGGGGGCAGGGCGGCCCCCGCGGTGAGGATCCGCTCGGGGCGGAAACCCGCGCCGTCGGCGCGGTCCCGCACGCGGGAGACCATGTCGTGCAGCTGCGCGGGGACCGCGATCACCACGGTCGGGCGCTCCCGCCGGGACAGCTCCAGGAACCGGTCGACGTCCCAGGAGTCCAGCAGTACCTGGCGACCGGAGCGGAACAGCGCCGAGTACGCCGACTGGAGGCCGAAGCAGTGGGTCAGCGGGCACGCGGTCAGCACCGTACCGGCGAACGCGTCCGCCGAGTCCTCGGTCGCCGCGCGGGAATTGGTGAGCAGCCCCTCGTGGGAGTGCAGGCAGATCTTCGGCCGTGCGGAGGTGGTGCCGGAGGACGGCAGCAGCAGGAACGGCGACTCGGGGCGCACCTCCACGGCACGGGGCCGCCGCCCGGACGACTGCTCGATCAGCTCGGTGACGGTCCGGGTGCCGGGGGCGGCGGTGTCACCGGTGACCAGGACCGCGCGCAGCGTGGGCAGTGCCTCCCGCAGGGCCGTCGCGGCCAGCGGGCCGTCGCCGTCCTGGGTGCGGGGCGGCAGGGCGACGGCGGCCGGGCCGACCCGCTCCAGCAGGACCCGTACGTCCGAGGCTGCGTTGCCCCGGTGCACGGGCATCGTGACCGCCCCGACCGAGGCGGCCGCCAGGTGCAGCGTCAGGAACTCCCAGCTGTTCGGCAGGTGCAGCGCCACCACGTCGCCGGGGCCGACCCCGGCCTCCTGGAGGCCGTGCGCCAGCGCGTCCACCTCGGCCCGCCAGGCGTCCCAGGTCCGGGCGCGATCCCCGTCGAGCAGGGCGGTCGCGTCGCCACCGCGGCGCACGGCCGCGGCGAACACCTCCGGCAGGGTCAGCCCGTCCAGGGCCCGGCCGGTGGCACCGGGCGGATCGGTCACGTAGTCGTTCGGGTGGACGGGCACCATCACTCCCGGGATGTCGAGCGTCGCCGTCGTACGGGGGTCCGTCCCAGGCTCTTGCCGCGCGGTCCGGGTTTTCCCTAGAGATCGCGGCACGGCGGTCCGGCATGCCTCCGGGAGCCGGAAGAGAACCGGGAAATGACGGGAAAAGAAGGGCCGCCGACCGCGAACCGCGGTCGGCGGCCCCGGCGCGGTCAGCCGGGGAGGGTGAGCTCCTCCCGCCGCGCTCCCCCAGCCTCGGCAGCAGTCCCGGGAGCAGCCCCGGCAGCAGTCCCGGGAGCCTCCGGGGACCCCGGGACGTCCGGGCCCCCGGCGGCCCCGCCGCCGAGCCGGGCGAGGTCCTCGCCGGGTGCCTCACGGCCCGGGAACCGGGCGCCGAGCAGCCGCAGCAGCGGGGTGGCCTTGACCGCCGTCTCCTCGAACTCGTCCACCGGGTCGGACAGCGCGATGACGGCGCCGCCGACGCCGTAGCGCAGCCGGTTCCCGCTGAGGACCACGGTGCGGATGACGATGGACAGGTCCACCGCGCCGGTCAGCGAGAAGTAGCCGATGGCGCCCGAGTACACACCGCGCGGCCCGCCCTCCAGGCGGTCGATGATCTGCATGGTGCGGATCTTCGGGGCGCCGGTCATCGACCCGCCCGGGAAGGCGGACCGCACCGCGGCCACCGGGCTGCTGTCCGGGCGCAGCCGTGCCCGGACGGTACTGACCAGCTGGTGCACCGTCGCGTAGCTCTCCACCTGGAACACCGGGTCGGCGACGACCGACCCGACCGCGGCGCACCGCCCCAGGTCGTGCCGGACCAGATCGACGATCATCAGGTTCTCGGCGCGGTCCTTCTCGCTGGTCGCCAGGTCGTCGACGAGCCGGGCGTCCTCCTCGGGGGTGGCACCGCGCGGCCGGGTGCCCTTGATCGGCTTGGACTCCATGCCGCCGTGCCGGTCGATCCGCAGGAACCGCTCCGGGGAGCTGCTGAGCACCGCCATCGACCCGAAGTGCAGGAACGCCGCGAAGGGGGCGGCGCTCACCCGGCGCAGGGCCCGGTACGCCTGCCAGGGGTCCAGGTCGGTGTCGGTCTCGGCCATGTTGGTCAGGCAGACCTCGTACGTCTCGCCGGCGGCGATCTCCTGCTGGCAGACGTCGATGAGCTTGAGGTAGGCGTCCCGGTCGTGCCGCAGTTCCACGGGTCCCGTGGTGCACTCCGGTGCCTCGGCGCACGGCTCCGGCGACTGTCCGGCGATGCCGTGCAGGGCTTCGGCGGCGTCCGCGAGCCAGGCGCGCGCGGCGTCCTCGGCGCCGTCCTCGGCCAGCGCCAGCAGATAGCCGGTGTCGGTGCGGTGGTCGAGGACCAGGGCCCGGTCGGCGAAGACGAGGACCGCGTCGGGGTCGGGGGAGCGGTGCGCGGCGTCGCCGTCGCACTCGGCCTTGAGCTCGTAGCCCAGGCAGCCGACCCAGCCGAGGGCGAAGTCGAAGGGCAGGTCCGGCACCTCGGTGCGGAGCCCCGCCAGGTCGTTCTCCAGCCAGGCCAGGAAGGGGCTGTCGACGGTACGGCTCGCACCGCCGGCCGTGACCTTCACGGTGCCGGCGTTCACGTCGGCCTCCGCGATCCGGGCGAGCGGGCCCGAGGCGTCGCCCATCACCGACAGCTGGCCCAGGCGTCCCCCGGGGCGGGAGCTGTCGAGCCAGAAGGGGTGGTCGCCGGTACGGAAGAGGGTGTCGAAGGCGACCTCCGCGTCCCAGCGCGCGGGCAGCGCCTCCGCGAGCACCCGCAGCCGCCGGACACCGCCGGACGCGTCCGCGGAGGTGCCGCGCGGTATCAGGATCTCGGTGGCCGCAGGCGCGTCCGCGGTGACCGGCGCGTTCGCGGCGGCGGTGCGCTGCGCGGGGACGACCGGACCCGGTTCGCCCGTGTCGGACGGAACGGAACCGTCCGAAGCAGCGGGAGCGGCGGAAGCGGCGAGGGCGCCCGGCCCGGCGGAGGCGGCGGTCGCGGCCGGCGCGCCCGCGCGGTCGCGCGCGGGACGGCCGTACCGCTCCGTGAGCCGGCGGAAGTTCGCCAGCAGCCGGTGGCCCTCCTGGGTGCCGATCGACTCGGGGTGGAACTGCACGCCCCACAGCGGCAGCGTGCGGTGGCGCAGCGCCATCAGCACACCGTCCGCCGACCAGGCGGTGGCCTCCAGCTCCGGCGGCAGGTCGGTCACCGCCAGGGAGTGGTAGCGGACGACCTCCAGCGGGTCCGGCAGCCCTTCGAAGAGCCCCGTGCCGTCGTGCCGCACGGCGGAGGTCCTGCCGTGCCGCGGTTCGGGCGCGCGGCCCACCCGCGCGCCGTGGGCGAGTGCCATGCCCTGGTGGCCGAGGCAGACACCGAGCACCGGCAGCCGGCCCTCCTCGGCGATACCGGCGCACAGGCCGAAGTCGGCGGGACGGTGCGGGGTGCCCGGGCCGGGGGAGAGCACCACGTTGTCGAACGCGTCGAGCAGCCCGGGCCGCCAGGCCGGGTCGTCGTTGCGGATGACCTCCGGCTCCCGCCCGTTGACCCGGGACAGGTAGTGGAAGAGGTTGTAGGTGAAGGAGTCGTAGTTGTCGACGAGAAGTGTGCGCATGGTGTCCTTGTCCAGGAGGCGCGTGAGCGGAAAGTGGCGTGAGGGACGGCGGACGGGGTCGCCGTCCGGCCGGGTGCGGGCTCTCCGGTGATGCGTCGGCCACGGCCGCGGCGGCCGTGCCCGGGCACGGCGCCGACGGGTGTGCGCCGGTCACGGCTCCAGCGCCTGCCCGGGCGGTCCCGCCACCGCCCGGGCCGGACGCTCAGGAGGCCGTGGTGTGCCGGGCCGGGTCGAGGGCGCGTCCGATCTCGGCCTGGACCTCCGAGAGGTGCTGGGTGAGGAAGAAGTGGCCGCCGCCGAACACCCGCAGCCGGAACGGCCCCGTGGTGTGGTCCTGCCAGCGCTCGGCCTCCTCGACCGTGGTCAGCGGGTCGTCCTCGCCGGTGAGGACGGTGAGAGCGCAGCCCAGCCGCCGGTCGGCGGGGCAGGAGTACGTCTCGATGGCACGGTAGTCGCCGCGCAGCGCCGGCAGCGCCATGCGCAGGATCTCCTCGTCGCCGAGGACGCCCGCCGCGGTGCCGTTCAGCCGCTTCATCTCGGCGACGATCCCGTCGTCGTCCCGCAGGTGGACCTCCTCGGCGCGGGTGGTCGAGGGTGCCCGGCGGCCGGAGGCGAGGACGGTGTGCGGTCCGGCGTCCTTCCGCTCCAGGCGCCACGCCGTCTCGAAGGCCAGGGCGGCGCCCATGCTGTGCCCGAAGAACACCGTCGGCCGCTCGTCCAGGGCGAGCAGCTGCTCGGTGATCAGGTCGGCCAGGGTGCCGAGATCGGTCACACAGGGTTCCTTGCGGCGGTCCTGGCGGCCGGGGTACTGCAGCGAGATGACCTCGGCGGACGGCGCGAAACGCGCCGAGACCGGGTGGTAGAAGCTGGCGGAGCCGCCGGCGTGCGGGAAGCAGACCAGCCGGACCGCGTCGGCGCCGGCCGGGTGGTAGCGCCGCAGCCAGAGGGCCCCGGTGTCGTCAGCGGTGGTCACGGTGTGTCCCTTCGGTGGTGCTTGCTCAGTGGTGCTTGCTCGATGGTGCTTGCGCGGCGGGCTTGTCCGGTGGTGCGGACCCGGCGGACCGGCCCGGTGGTCGTGCAGTGGGCGGTGTTCCCCCGTCGGGGGCCCCGGGTGCGGCGGGCGGCCCCTCCGTCCCCGCCCGCCGCACCCGGGGCGGTCCATGGTGACGGACGGGTCCCCGCGCCCCGCCCGCCAGGGGTGCGCCCGGGGGCCCGGCAGGCCGGGGAGGGACCCCGCGGCCCGCCCCGTCGACACGCGTCGCGTCTCAGTCCTCGTGGACGGCGACCGAACCCGACGGGCACAGGTCGCCCGCGGCGCGGACCGCGTCCGCGTCCTGCTCGTCGGGTTCCTTCCGCAGCAGGAGGACGACCCCGTCGTCGTCCTGGTCGAAGACGTCGGGCGCGTTCAGCACGCACTGCCCGGCTCCGACGCACCGCTCGCTGTCGACGGTGACACGCATGATCGTTGGCTCCTCGGTGGGGTGAAGGGGGATCGGCGAAGAGGCGCGGTCCGCCCGGCCGCGCCACGGCCGGGCGGGGCGGGGCTCCGGGTGCCGCCGGGACCGTCCGGCGGCACCCGGCACCGGCGGCTACCAGCGCACCGGCAGTTCGTGCAGTCCGAACAGGATCCCGTCGTACTTGAAGGCCAGCTCCTCCATCGGGACGGCCAGCTCCAGGGTGGGGATGCGCTCGAACAGTCTGCGGTAGGCGATCTCCATCTCGACCCGCACCAGGTTCTGGCCCAGGCACTGGTGGACGCCGTAACCGAAGGCGACGTGCCGTCGCTCGGAGCGCTCCGGGTCGAAGGCGTGCGGGCAGCCGAAGACCTCGGTGTCGTGGTTGGCGGCGGCGATCAGCGGGACGATGCCCTCACCCTTGCGGATCGGCTGGCCCGCGATCTCCACGTCGTCCACGGCGACCCGCAGCGCCACCATGTCGGCCACCGAGTGCAGGCGCAGCAGCTCCTCCACGACCCGGTCGCTGCCGATCCACTGCGGGTTGGAGAGCAGGGTGACCACGCCGAGCCCGATGTTGTTGGCGGTGGTCTCGTGCCCCGCGATCAGCAGGAGCAGCAGGACGCCCGAGAGCTCCTCGTGGCTCAGCTGGCCCGTCGAGAGCAGGCGGCTGATCAGGTCGTCCCCGCGCCACTTGTCCTTGATGACGATGAGCCGGTTGATGTAGCGCAGGAGCTGCCGGGTGGCGGTGGCGCGCTGCTCGTCGGTGGAGGTGCGGATGGCGACCAGGGTCCGGGTGCGGGACTCGAAGAAGTCCCGGTCGGCCGCCGGCACGCCCAGCAGCGAGGAGATCACCAGGGACGGCACCGGCAGCGCGAAGTCGTTCACCAGGTCCGCGGTGTTGCCGCCGGCCAGCATCGCGTCGATCCGCTCGTCCACGGTCCGCTCGACGGCGGGGCGCAGCTCGCGTACGCGGCGCACCGTGAACTCGGGGATCAGGACCTTGCGGAACCGGTCGTGCTCGGGGGAGTCGAGACCCACGAACCAGCCGGGGATCTGGTCCTGCTTGGGCACGCCCATCGTCTCGCCGACGTTGGGGAAGCCCTCGTTGTCGGGGTTGGCGCTGATCTTCGGATGGGTGAGCACCGCGCGCACGTCCTCGTGCCGGGTCACCAGCCAGACCGGCACGCCGTTCGGCAGATGGGTCTGCACCAGGCCGGGCTGCTGCCGGTGGCTCGCGTACTGGGACAGCGGCAGCGGTTCCTCCGGCGTGCGAAAGGGGAAGTCGACCACCGTGGGGCCGGTGCTGGTCGTCATGTCCGCTCCTCGTTTCTCTTCCTGCGGTCGCGGTGCCGTACCCGGTCGGGCCGGCGGCGCGCGGGCGCGGCGGCCCGCGGCGCGGGCCGGCCGGTCAGCCCGCGGTGTAGAACTCCCGGACGGCGCCGGTGATGTACTCCTGGTCGGCGGCGGTCAGCCCGGTGTGGGTGGGCAGGTACAGCCCGTCCTCGCTGAACCGGTGGGCGTTGAGCGTCGGCCACACCGGGTCGAGGTAGCCGGGCTGGCGGCTCATCGGCTTGAAGAACAGGCGGGTCTCCACGCCGCGCGCGTCGAGGTGGGCGCGCAGTTCCTCCCGGCGCTCGGCGCGCAGGTCGTACATCCACAGCACGTCGCGGGCCGGCATCAGCGTGATGCCGGGGACGTCCTTGAGGGCGGCGTCGTAGCGGGCCTCGATCTCCCGACGCGCGGCGAGGATGTCGTCGAGGCGCTCCACCTGGGCCAGTGCCACGGCGCCCTGCATGGCGGTCATGCGGTGGTTGTAGGCCAGCTTCTTGTGCAGGAAGCTGTGGTCGCGGGTGAAGGCCATCGCCCGCAGGTGCGCCATCTGCTCGGCGAGCCGGGGGTCGTCGGTGAGGCAGACACCGCCCTCGCCGGCCGTGATGATCTTGTTGGCGAAGAGCGAGAAACAGGCGATGTCCCCGACCGGACGCACGCCGTGCGCCTCCGCGGAGTCCTCCACCACCCGCAGGTTGTACTGGTGGGCGATGTCCATGACCGCGTCCATGTCGCAGCGCCGCCCGTAGACGTGCACCGGCATGATCGCCTTCGTGCGTGGGGTGATCTTCTCCTCGACACGGGTGACGTCGATGTTCAGGTCGTCCGCGCAGTCGACGAAGACGGGGGTCGCGCCGGTGTAGGTGACGGCCCACGCGGAGGCGATCATGGTGAACTCCGGCACGATCACCTCGTCGCCCGGCCCGATGCCCAGGGCGCGCAGCGCGAGGGTGAGGGCGGCCGTGCCGGAGGAGCAGGCGACGCCGTGCGCCACGCCGTTCCACGCGGCGAAGGCCTCCTCGAAACGCCGTACGTACGGTCCCTGGGAGGAGATCCAGCCGCCGGACACGGCGTCGGTGACGTACTCCAGCTCCCGGCCGTCCAGGAAGGGCCGGGAGACGGGGTGGGTGAAGGCCATGGGGTCCTCGCTGCTGTGGCTGTGGCTGTGGCTGTCGCTGTCGCTGGGCTGTGGCTCGGTGGGGTCCGGCCGGGGTGCCGGGTGGGTCATGCCGCGGGGAGCAGGCCGAGCACGACGTCGGCGGCGGCCTCCCGGCCGCCGGCCGCCTTCTGCAGGGCGCCCAGCCGCTCGGCCCGCTCGCGGAAGGACGGGTCGGAGGTGACCCGGGTCAGCTTGTCCACCACGTCGTCCGGGTCGACGGTGTGCGGCCGGTCCAGGGTCAGGCTGATGCCGAGATCGCGCCCGCGCACCGCCTGGTCGAAGCAGTCCACCCACAGCGGCCGCACCACCTGCGGCTTACCGAAGTAGACGCCCTCGTGGTAGGCGTTGCCGCCGCCGTGCGAGAAGAACGCCGACACGTTCGGATGGGCCAGCACGTCCAGCTGCGAGGGCACCCAGCTCTCCACCCGCAGGGTCGCCGGCAGCGTCCCGGCGGACGGCAGCAGGTGCTGCTGCTCCGCGGGCAGCTTCCACAGGAACTGGTGCGTGCCGGACATCCGCCGGGCCACCTCCACCAGCGCCCCGACCTCCTCGCGGGTGAGGCGGGTGATGGTGCCGAAGCCCATGTAGACCACCGAGGACTGCTTGTCGAGCCACCCCGACACCCCGGTGTCCTGCGGCGCCTCCGGCAACGGCGGCAGCACGGCTCCCACCAGGCGCAGCTTCTCCGGTACGTCGAAGGGGTAGTCCAGTTCCGCGACGGAGGAGCAGACCACGGCGGCGGCCTCGTCCACCCGTGTCATCGCGTTGGGCGGGGCGATGCCCAGCTCCTTGCGGATCGCCGCGTCCTCCCGCAGCACCCTGCCCATCGCCGGGTGCAGGAACATGCCCAGCGTCCGCCACTTGAACAGCGTGTTGGCCAGCTTCTGGCGCCTTGACATCGCCAGCGGCAGTCCCGAGTTGGGGACCGGGAAGTTCTTGGGCGTGTACGAGGCACCGAAGGGGTTGTGCGAGGTCAGCACGTTGCTGGCGACGAACGGCACGTTCAGCACGTACGGGATGCCGCGGGCCAGCGCCAGGTCGACCGCGAAGCCGGCCACGCAGTCCACGACCATGAGCGCCGGGCGGACCTCGTCGACGACCCGCTCCAGCGCCCGGAACTTGCGGGCCTGGAGGGCCGGCTTGTACGACTGCCGCACCACCGCGCGGTGCGCCTTGAACCGGGAGGACTGGGTGACCTCGCGGTACACCTCGTCGTCCCAGGTCACCGCGGACAGCTCGGGGACCACCTCGCCCAGTGAGGCGAACGACACCGCGGAGGCGGCGGAGAGCGCCTCCACGTCCTGCCGCCGGTGCTCGTCGGTGGCGAACCACAGGCCGGGCACGCCGCGCCGGGCCAGCTCCCCGGCCAGCACCAGCAGCGGGTTCAGCAGCCCGCTCTCGGGCAGGCTGACGAAGAGGATCGGCCGGGCGGCGGAGTCCATGGGGGCCCTTTCACGAAGTGACTGCCGTGGATCGCCGCGGCCCGGTCGAGCGTGGACGGGCGCGGCGGTGCGGTGCCGTGCGGCCTGCCGGCCGGACCGGACACGCGGGGTGCCGATCGCACCACCACTTGATCTCATGTCCGCCACCGGGGAAATCCTTAGATTTCCCGCCGCGAGGGGACGCGGGGGCGTTCCGCGGCCCGGATGTGGCTTGAATGTGTTTCCGGTGGGCAGGCGCCGGATCGCCGCCGGTGACCGGCTCCGGATGCCGCGCCCGTGCCCGGCACGGGAGCCGCCGCGCCGTCCGCCCCGCACGACGTGAAGGAGAGCAAGTGACCAACCGGGCCCGCACCGCGACCCCCGCACTGCCGCTGGTCGGGCGGGCCCGGCACCTCGACGCCCTCGCCGGGTACGCCGGGGCCGCCCGGGCCGGCCGGCCCGCACTGGTGCTCCTGGACGGTCCGGCCGGGGCCGGCAAGACCGCCCTGCTGCGTGCGGCCCTCGCCGACGGCGGTCCCTTCGCGGGCCTGACCGTCCTGCACGGCACCTGCCGCGCCGTCGACGCGGCCACCGGCTACAGCGGAGTGCGCGCGCTGTTCGGCCGGCTCGTCCCGGCCGGCCGCAAGGGGCGCTCCTCGTCCCTCCTGGAGGGCGGCGCCCGGCGTGCCCTGCCCGCCCTGGCCGCCGGACCCGACGAGCCGGACACCGAGCCCGGCACCACCTTCTCGGTGCTCCAGGGCCTGTACTGGCTCGCCGTCAACCTCATGGCCGACGGCCCCCTGGTGCTCGTCCTCGACGACGCGCACTGGTGCGACGAGCGCTCCCTGCGCTGGCTGGACTTCCTGCTGCGCCGGGCCGACGGCCTGCCCCTGCTGGTGGTGGCCGCCCACCGCACCGAGGCCGGCCACGCCGCGCCCGCCGCCCTCGCCGACCTGGTCGGCCACCACCTCGCGGTGCCGCTGCGGCTCGGACCGCTGAAGACACCGGAGCTGGCCGAGCTGGCCGGCCTGGTCTTCCCCGCGCAGCCGCCGCAGCCGTCGTTCGTCGAGCGCCTGGCGTCCGTCACCGGCGGCAACCCCCTGGAGGTCGTACGGCTGCTGCGCGACCTGCGCTCCGCCGGCCTGGGGCCCGACGACGCCGGGGCCCGGCAGATCGCCAAGGTCGGCGGGAGGGTCGTCGCCGCCTCCGTGCAGCGGGCGCTGGAGCACCAGCCCGCCTGGGTGCGGGAGGCGGCCTGCACCCTGGCCGTGCTCGGTGACGAGGACGTCGAGTACCTCGCGGCCCTGGCCGGGGTGTCCGCCGTGCACATCGACGAGGCGGTGGAGATCCTGCGCCGGGCGGGACTGGCCCGGGCCGACCGCCGCGAACTCGTCCACGACATGGTGGGCGCCGCGGTCCTGGGCGCCCTCGGCACCACGGGGACGGCCGACCTGCGGCTGCGTGCCGCCCGGCTGCTCAGCGACATCGGACGCGCTCCCGAGGAGATCGCCGCACAGCTGATGCTGGTGCCCGGTACCGCCGGCGCCTGGACCGTCCCGGTACTGCGGGCCGCCGCGGCCCAGGCCGAGCAGCGGGGCGCCCCCGAGGCCGCCGCGCGCTACCTGGACCGGGTGCGCGAGGCGGAGCCGGACGACCCCGAGGTCCTGACCAGGCTGGGGCGGGTCCTGGCGGAGAGCGACCCGGAGCGCTCGGCGGAACTGCTGCGCAAGGCGCACGACGTGACCCGGGACGTGCGGGCCCGCGCCTCCACCGCCGTCCAGTTCGCCCTGACCTGCCTGAGCGTCCAGCGGGCTCCGGAGGGCACCCGGGTCCTCACCGAGGCCCTGGACGCCCTCGACGCCGAGCTGGGACCCGAGCCCGACCCCGCGGACGGCGAACTGCGCACGCTCGCCGAGTCGGCCCTGCTGATCGTCGGCGCCGACGAGAAGTCCACCCTGCCCGAGGTCCTGCGCCGCACGGCCGGGATCACCCCGCCGCCCGGCGACACCCCGGCCCAGCGCCAGCAGCTCGCCATGCTGAGCGTGCTCTCCGCGGCGGACGGCGGCTCCGCCGGGGAGGTCGCGCGCCAGGCCCGCCGTGCGCTGCGCGCCCCCGGTGTCCCGCTGGGCGTGTGGTCACTGCTGCCCGCCTCGCTGGCCCTGCTGCTGGCCGAGGAGGACGAGGCCGCCGACGAGGCCCTGGAGACGGTACTGCGCGGCAGCCGGGACACCGCCGCGGTGTGGACGTACGTCCTCGCGCTCTCCACCCGGGCCCTGTTCCGCCTGGAGAACGGCGCGGTCGCGGACTCCCTGGCGGACGCCCAGACGGCACTGGAGATCCTCGGGCAGGAGCGCTGGGGGGCGAACCCCGTCATGGCGCACACGGCGTACGCGGCGGCCCTGGTCGAGCGCGGCGAGGTGGCGCGCGCGGAGGAGGCCCTCGACGCGATCAGGCGGCCCCACCTGGACCGCTTCGTCTGGGAGTACCACTGGTACCTGATGGTGCAGGGCCGGGTCCGGCTGGCCCGCGGCGACCTGCACGGGGCGCTGGAGGCATTCCGGACCTGCGGGGACTCGCTGGAGGCGGCCGGGCTCACCAATCCCGTCTTCGCCCCCTGGTGGCTGGAGAGCGCCTGCGTCCTGGGCGGCCTCGGCCGTACCGCCGAGGCGCTGGAGATCGCCGGGCGGGGCGCCCGGCGCGCCGAGCACTGGGGGACCCGGCGCGCCCTCGGGTACGCCGCCCTGGCCCGCGGCGCCGCCACGCCGGGGGCGGCCGGGGTGGAGCCGCTGCGTGAGGCCGTCGCCCTGCTGCGGTCCTCACCGGCCCGCGGCCACGAGGCGCGTGCCGTGCTGCTGCTGGGGCGGGCGCTGCTGGCGGACGGCCGTGAGAAGGAGGCGCGGGAACACCTGCGCGAGGCGGTGGGGCTCGCCAGGCGCTGCGGTTGCGTGGCACTCGCCCGGGAGGCCCGGCGGAACCTGATCGCGGCCGGCGGGCGGATGCGGGAGATCACCTCGTCCGCGCTGGACATGCTGACGGGCACGGAACGCACCGTGGCCGCGCTGGTCGCGTCGGGGGCGGGCAACCGGGAGGTCGCGGAGTCCCTCTTCGTCACGGTGCGCACCGTCGAGCTCCATCTGACCAGCGTCTACCGCAAGCTGGGGGTGGCCCGGCGCGCCGATCTGGCGGACGTCCTGGGGCCGGGCGGCCCGTCGCCCGCGCCCCCGTCCGGCGGAACTCCGGCGGAACAATGACGGCGAACGAAAGAATTCGGGAACGGAAGAATAAAACGTTACAGGGTTTCACCACTGTTACGGAATAAACATATGATCAGGCCATGGTCTCCCCTGATCTACTCCTTCTGGAGCGCGACCGAGAACAGGCCGTTCTCTCGGCTGTGATCGGAGAGCTCAGCGCCGCCCGTCCTGCCGTGGTCACCGTGACGGGGGAGTCCGGCCTCGGACAGAACGACCTGCTGTGCTGGGCCGCCCGGCACGCGCGGCGGCAGGGACTGCACGTACTGAGCGCGCGCGCCAGCCCCGCCGAGCACGAACTGCGGTACGGCGTCGTCGCCCAGCTCCTCGCCGAGGAGGGCCCCCACCTCGCGTCCCGGCTCTTCCTGACGCAGGACCGGCCCGGCGGTCTGCCCGGCCTCAACGCACTGCTCGCCGCCGCCCGCGACCGGCCCACCCTCCTCGTGGTGCACGACGTCCAGTGGCTGGATCCGGCCTCCCTGCGCTGGCTGGAGGCCCTCGCCCGCCGTCTGCCCCAGGTCCCCCTGGCCCTGCTCGCCAGCAGCACCGGCACCGCCGTCGACCGGCCCGAGTGGAGCGTCGGCACCCCCCTCACCGGTCTCGCCAGCACCGTCGAGCTGGCCCTGCCGCCCCTCACCGCGGGCGGCACGGCCGCCGCCGTGCGCGCCGTCTGCGGTGCCCCCGGCGACCCCGCCTTCACCGAGGCCCTCGCCGACGCGACCCGCGGCATACCGGCCGTCGTCCACGACGTCCTGCACCGCTTCACCCTGGCCGGCCACGCCCCCCGCGCCGAGCGCGTCGAGGACCTGCGCGCCCTCGCCGCCGAGGTGGTCGGCGACCACGCCGCCCGGGCCCTGGACGAGCTGCGCGACCCGGCGGCCGTCGACGTCCTGCGCGCCCTCGCCGTCTGCGGCGACCTGCTCGACTTCCGCCTGGTCTGCACGCTCGCCGGCCCGCACCCCGTGCCCGAGGCCCGGCTGCGCGCCACCCTCAGGGCCAGCGGCCTCACCACCACCCGCGACGACGGCTCGCCGCGCGTGCAGGACGCCGTGGTGCGGGCCCGCGTCCTGGAGGGGATGCCCCCCGCCGACCGCGCCGACCTGTACGCGCGCGCCGCGAGGCTCGCCCAGCGCGTGGCGGCCCCCGACCAGGGCATCGCCGAACTGCTGCTGCCCACCCGCCCCGTCGGCGAACCCTGGGCCGTCGACACACTGCGCCGGGGTTTCACCGCCGCGCTGCGCAACGGCCGGCGGGACCGGGCCACCGCCTACCTGGCCCGCGCCCTCGACGAACCCCTGGACGCCGAGGACCGGGCCCGCGTCGAACTGCAGCTCGCCTCCGTGCAGATGGTCACCGCCCCCGCGGCCGCCGAACGCCGTCTGCACGGGCTCATCCGCTCCCGCGCCACCGGCGGACTGCGCTCCCAGGCCGTGGACCTGTGCCTGCTCGGCGGCGACACCCGCGCCGCCCGCCTCGCCGGGACCCCCGCCCCGGCACCGGGCGGTCCGGACGCACCCGGGACGGGACACGGCACCCCTCCCGCCGCGGGTACGGAAAAGAGCCCCGGCCCCGCCGCACCCCGGAGGAGCGGCGGGGCCGCCGCGCCACCGGTGCCGGCATCGGCATCGGCATCGGCGTCCCAGGACACGTCCGGTACGGACCCCGCCGTCGCCGAACGCCACGAACTGACCGCCCTCGCACGGGTCGCCATCTTCCTGCGCCACGAGGACTCCGAGCTGGACGTCCTGCCGGTCCCCGACCTGCCCGAGCACTCGCACAGTCCTGCCGTCGCGGGGGTCCGCGCCTGGGAGCAGGCCCTGGCCGGCGTCCACCCCGACGCGTCCCGCCGCCTGGCCAGGGCCGCCTTCGCCCCCGATCCGGCCGGCCGGCCGCCGCTCGTGGTGCCCCGGCTGTTCGCCTGCCGCGCGCTCTTCCTCACCGACGACGGCGACGAGGCCGAGACCCACCTGGGCGCCCTGCTCGCCGAGGCCCACCGGCAGCGCGCCGCCATCTCCGTCGCCCACGTCCTCGCCGTCCGCGCCGACCTGCACGTGCGGCACGGCCGCCCCGACGCCGCCGCCCGGGACCTCGCCGCGGCCGAGGCGGAACTGCCGCCCACCAGGCTCCACCCGCTGTTCGTCCCGTACTGGACCTCGCTCAACCTGGTCACCGAGATCCAGAACGGCCGGCTCGACCGGGCCCGCGAGGCCGCCGCCCGCCCCGTCCCGTCCCTCGCCGAGGAGTGCGCCACCACCTCCTACCTCCTGTTCGCCAGGGGCATGCTGGCCCGCGCCGAGAACGATCCGCACCGGGCACGGGAGTACTTCCGCGCCTGCGGCCGCTGGCTGCTGCGGTACGGCTGCGTCAACCCGGCCGTCCTGCCCTGGCGCTCCCTGGCCGCCGAGGCCGTCCACGCCCTCGGCGACGGCGAGGAGGCGCTGCGCCTGGCCCGCGAGGAACTGGCGCTGGCCGGCCGCTGGGGCGCCCCCAGCGCCCTGGGACGCGCCGAACTCAGCCTCGCCGTGGTGAGCGGGGAGGACCGTACCCAGCGCTTCCGCGCCGCGGTCGCCACCCTCAGCAAGTCCCCCGACCGCGCCGCGTACAGCCGTGCCGTGCTCGCCCTGGCCTCCGAGGAGCGCGACGAGGACCGGCGCAGGTCCACCGCGGTACTCGCCTCCACGGGAACGGCCCTCCCCGCTGTCGGCCTCGCTCCCGACGCGACCGGCGACCTTTCCGCGCGGGACCGGCCCACGCGGCTCGGCAAGGTGCCCGTCCAGGGCAGGCCCCCGCAGGTCCCGGCACCGCGCACCGCGGACCGCGCACCGGATCCCTGGCACGGTCTGAGCCCCGCCGAACGGGAGACCGCGGTCCTCGCCGCCCGCGGTCTGGGCAACCGGGAGATCGCCGCGGCCCTCTCGGTGACCACCCGCACCGTGGAACTGCGCCTCAGCGGCGTCTACCGCAAACTCCGCATCCGCGGACGCGACGAACTGCGCGCACTGACACAAGGATCGGAGGGCAGCTGACCCCATGCTGCTGGAGCGCAACACCGAGATCGCCCTGGTCGACGCCGCACTCGGCGCCGCGGCCGAGGGACGGTCCTCCCTCGTGGTGGTCACCGGCCCCCTCGGCATCGGACGCTCGGCACTGCTGCAGCGCCTGTCCGCGCTCGCCGACGGCCACGACGACGTCCGGGTGCTGCGTGCCAACGCGGCCCCCATGGAACAGGACTTCGCCTTCGGCGTCGTACGGCAGCTCTTCGAGACCCTGCTGAGCGACTCGCCCGAGGACCTCCGGGACCGCTGGATGGACGCCCACGCGTCCTTCGCCCGGCACGTCCTGGCCGACGACACCACCTCGCCCGGCGCCGACCAGGCCATCGCCGCCACCGAGGCCGTACTGCACGGACTGTTCTCGCTGCTCGCCAACGTCAGCGCGGACAGCAGGCTGCTGATCCTCGTCGACGACCTCCAGTGGGCCGACGTGCCGTCGCTGCGCTGGCTCACCTTCCTGGCCAAGCGGCTGCACGGACTGCGGGCCGTCGTCGTCTGCGCCCTGCGCGACGGCGACCCGCGCACCCAGCACACCCTGATCCGCGAGGTGCGCGAGGCGGCCACCCAGACCCTGCGGCCCGCCTCCTTCAGCCTGGAGGCCGTCCGCACCCTGGTCGGCGAACGCTTCGGCGAACCGGGTGACGAGGAGTTCGTCCGGGCCTGCCACGAGGCGTCCGCGGGCAACCCGCTGTTCCTGATGTCGACCCTCCTCGGCACGGACGTCCTGGGCCGCCGCCCGCGGGCCGAACACGCCGACATCGCCCGCGGGCTGAGCCCCTCCCAGCTGCGGGAGCGCCTGGCCAGCATCCTGCGCGCCCAGCCCGCTCCGGTGCGCGACCTCGCCGCCGCCGTCGCGACCCTGGGCGAGCAGGGCGACGCCCACACCCTGGCCCGCCTGGCCGGACTCGACCCGGCCGGCTACTCCGGAGCCCTGCGCGCCCTCGGCGCCCTCGGGCTCCTCACGGCCGCCCACGAACCGCGGTTCATCCACCGCGCCGTCCGCGACGCCGTCGAGTCCACCCTCACCATGGTCCAGCGGGAACGGATGCACGACGAGGCCGCCGCCCTCCTCTACGCCTCCGGCAGCCCCGCCGAGCACGTCGCCGCCCAGCTCATGGCCGTCGTCACCCGGCACCAGCCCTGGGCCGTCGACGTGCTCCGCTCCGCCGCCGACACCGCCCTGCGCCGCGGGGCTCCCGACGCCGCCGCCCGTTATCTGCGGCGCGCCCTCCTGGACAGCCCCGTCGAGGGCATCGACCGCGCCCGCCTCCTGGTCGAACTGGCCACCGCCGAGCGGGGCTTCGACCCCCTCGCCTGCGAACGGCACATCGCCCAGGCCATGAGCCTGCTGCCCGAACCGCGGGACCGGGCCGTGGCCGCGCTGCGCCTCTCGCCCACCCCGCTGGGACCCGCGCCGCTGGCCGTGGTCGACCTGCTGCGGCAGGCGGCCGAAGGGCTCGGCCCGGCGTCCCTGCTCACCGGCTCCGACCGCGATCTCGCGCTCCGTCTGGAGGCCAGGCTGCGGCACTGCGGTCACGAGGACCCCGTCGAACTGGCCGCGGCGGCCGACCGGCTGAAGGAACTCGGTCCCGAGCCGCCCCTGGACACCGGCGCCGAGCGGGAGCTGACGATCGCGCTGCTCGGTGCCGTCACCCTCGGCGGCCGGCTGCCCGCCGGAGAGGTGGTGCGCCTCGCGGAACGCGTCCTGGAACGCGAACCCGCCACCTCCGCCCGCATCCACTCCACCCTCCCGCTGGTGATCATCACCATGATCGCCGCAGACTCGGTGGAGGCCCTCGACTCCTGGCTGGCCGTCGAGCACCGCGCGCGCGTCCAGCGTTCCACCCCCGCCAACGCGCTGGTCCACATCGAACAGGCCCTCGTCCACCTGGGCCGCGGCCGGCTCGTCCAGGCCCGCGAGCAGTCCGAGACGGCACTGGGCATGACCGAGTCCGACCACCACGCCCTGGGCACGGTCGCGACCATGACGCACGCCATCGTCGCCCTGGAGTCCCGCGACCCGTCGCTCGCCGAGCGCGTACTGCACCGCGCGGGCCGCATCCGCCCCCAGGGACTCACCCTCACCGGACTGCTCCGCCTGCTGGAGGCCACCGGCGAGATCGCCGCGGGCGACCACACGGGCGCCCTCGACTCGCTCCGGTCCTGCGGCCGTCAGCTGGAGGCCGCCGGCTGGTCCAACCCGGTGCTCTTCCCCTGGCGCCCGTGGGCCGTCGGTGTCCATCGCAGGCTGGGCGACATCCGCGCCGCCCGGGTCCTGGCCGAGGAGGAGCACGCCCGCGCCCTGCAGTGGGGCGCGCCGGTCGGTGTCGGCCGGGCCCTGCGGCTCCTGGGCCGGCTGGAGGACGGCGGCCGGGGCACGGCGCTGCTGCGCGAGGCCGTCGCCGTGCTGCGCGGCTCCGCCAACCAGCTGGAACTCGCGCGTGCGCTGCTCTCGCTCGCCGAACGTCTGGGAAGCGGTCCGGAACCCGAGGCGCTCGCCCGGGAGGCCGCCACCCTGGCGACCGCCTGCGGTGCACCCGGCCTGGCGGAGCGCGCGGCGCGCGGCACCGGCGAGCGGCCCGCGCACCCGGTCTCGCCGGAGAACGTGCTCACCCCGACCGAGCGCCGGGTGGCGGGATGCGCGTGCCGGGGCCTGACCAACCAGGAGATCGCCGGCGAACTGGGGGTCAGCTCCCGCGCCGTCGAGAAGCATCTCACCCACGCCTACCGGAAACTGGGCATCCCCGGACGCCGGGAACTCATCGCACTGATTTCCCGCACGAAAAGCCAGGACGTCCCCGAGTGAGCCATAAGGGAAATTTTCCGGGCCCTCCTCCGCATATTCGGGGGAGGGCCCGGTCGTTTCCGTTTGCCGGTACGGGATGTGGCCGCGTCCAGGGGCCGCCCCTCTCCGGTACCGCCGGGCCGCGTAGGTGAAACGGTGTCATCTTCGCCCGAGGAGAAGGATGACCGTCCGTGCGGGCACGGAACCGCTCTGTCAGACGGTTGGGTGATTTGGGTTCTCTGCCGGTTTTCCCGGTCGGTCGGCCGCCGAAGGGTTCGGTATACCGCACCGAACCCCACCCCACCGAAACGTTTCGGTGCGGGACCGTACCTACCGAAGGGGTCACCACAGTGTTGGCTGGTCAAACCTCTGTTGCGTTGACCCGCCGTCTCCCGCCTTCGTAATATCCACGGCATCTCCTTTCCGTCGTGTCCTTTTCTGCAGGGCCGGGAGGCACGGGTTTTTATTTCCCGGGCATTCATCTGCTTACTCCCGGTGATGAACTAGAACAAGAAGGGTTTTGAGATCCTTGTCGCCCACCCCCCACGCCACGCTCATGGACCGCACGCCCGTCGTCGGTCCGGTCGGCTCCTCCGAGCCGGCCGACGGTCTCACCGAGGGGTTCGACCGGGCCGGTGCCTACGTGGCCTGTCTCGACACCTCCCTCACCGTCCAGCAGGTCAACCAGGAGTTCGACCGCCGCTTCGGGGGAGCGGCCTCCCCTCTCTGCGGCAAGCACTTCTGCGACCTGATCCACCCGAGCGTCCGCCAGCCCCTCGTGCAGCAGTTCTCGCGCATGCTGGAGGGCAAGCGGCACAGGTTCACCACGGAGGTCATCGCGGTCGGCCAGGACAACACGACCTCCACGCTCCCGCTGAGCGCCATGGCGGTCCGCGGCGGCCACACCCCCGACGTGGCGGCGATCCTCGTGGTGATGTCCGCCGCGGACGAGCGGGCCGGGTCCCCGGAGGTGATGGCGCCGCGCAAGAAGCTCCTCAGCGAGATCGACGCCCGCATCCTGGAGGGCATAGCGGCCGGAGTCTCCACGATCCCCCTCGCCTCCCGTCTCTACCTCAGCCGCCAGGGCGTCGAGTACCACGTCACCGGCCTGCTGCGCGCGCTCAAGGTCCCCAACCGCGCCGCCCTCGTCTCCCGCGCCTACTCCATGGGCGTGCTCAAGGTCGGCACCTGGCCGCCGAAGGTCGTCGAGGACTTCATCAAGTGAGACGGCCACCGCACCTTCCGCACGACGGCGGCCACCGCGACAGGGTGACGCCATGATCGAGATCGACGGGGGGCCCGCGGCCCCCGACGACCTGACGGCCCTGGCCCTGACCAACTACGGCCACTTCACCACCCTCCTGGTGGAGGACGGCCGGGTGCGCGGCCTGGACCTCCACCTGGAGCGGCTGATCCGCGACTGCCGGATCCTCTTCGACACGGCGCTCGACCCGGACCGCGTACGGGCCCTGGCCCGCCGGGCCGCACCGGACCGGGGCCGCAGGATCGTCCGCGTCACCGTGTTCGACCCCGCGCTGAACCTCGCCACCATCGCCGCGGACGCCCGTCCGCGGATCCTGGTCACCGCGCGGCCCGCCCCGGAGGCGGACCCCGGTCCCCTGCGGGTACGGACCGTGGCCCACCGCCGCGACCTGCCCGAGGTCAAGTCGGTCGGTCTGTGTCCCGCGCTGCGACTGCGCCGCCGGGCCCAGCGGGACGGCTACGACGACGTGCTGTTCACGGGACCCGACGGGGAGATCCTGGAGGGCGGCACCTGGAACCTCGGCCTGGTGCGCGACGGTCGAGTCGTCTGGCCCGGGGGAGACATCCTCGCCGGCACGACCCGGCACCTGCTGCGCCGCGCGGGGGAGGACCCCACGGACCTGATCGACCTGTCCGGACTGGACGGCTGCGAGGCGGCGTTCGCCACCAACGCCGCCGTCGGCGTCCGCCCCGTCACCCGCATCGACCATCGGGAGTATCCCGCGTCCCATCCGGAGGTGACACGGCTCGCGACCCTCTACCGGGAGCTGCCCACCACCGTGCTCTGACGGACGGCGGACGGCGGTACCGGGCCGCCCTCCCATGAGCGGGCGGCGGCCCGGGACCTCCCGGACCGCCGCCCACCCGGGGGTCAGCTCCCGGCGGCCGCGGGTACCGGCGCCGCCGCGGGCTCCAGGCGTACCACGATCCCCTTCGACGTCGGCTGGTTGCTCTTGTCGGCCACGCTGTCCAGCGGCACCAGGACGTTGGTCTCGGGGTAGTACGCGGCCGCACAGCCCCGCGCGGTCGGATAGGGGACGACCCGGAAGCCCTCGGCGCGGCGCTCGGTGTCGTCGTCCCACACGCCGACCAGGTCGACGTACTGCCCCTCGGCCAGACCCAGCGCGGACACGTCCTCCGGGTTGACGAGCACCACCCGGCGGCTTCCGCGGATGCCCCGGTAGCGGTCGTCGGCCGTGTAGGGGACGGTGTTCCACTGGTCGTGGGACCGGAGGGTCTGCAGCAGCAGGTGCCCCTCGGGGGCCCGCGGCATCTCGAAGGCGTTGGCGGTGAACAGCGCCTTGCCGACGTCGTTGTGGTAGACGCCCTCGTTGACCGCGTTGGGCAGCTGGATGCCGCCGGGCCGCGTCACGCGCCGGTTGAAGTCGTGCAGCCCCGGCACGATGCGGGAGATGCTGTCACGGATCACGCCGTAGTCGGCCTCGAACCGGTCCCAGGGGATGTCGCCGACGCCGTCGCCGAGGGTGTGGCGGGCGAGCCGGCACAGGATCGAGATCTCGCTGAGCAGCAGCGGCGACGACGGCCGCAGGCGCCCGTGGGAGGTGTGCACCTCGCTCATCGAGTTCTCGACGGTGACGAACTGCTCCCCGTCGGCCTGGACGTCCCGCTCGGTGCGGCCGAGGGTCGGCAGGATGAGCGCGGTCTCGCCGCACACCGTGTGGGACCGGTTGAGCTTGGTCGAGATGTGGGCCGTCAGACGGCAGCCGCGCATGGCCTCCTCGGTGATCTCACTGTCCGGGGCGGCCCGGACGAAGTTGCCGGCCAGGGCGAGGAAGAACTTGACGCGGCCCTCACGCATCGCCCTGATCGCGTTCACGGAGTCCAGCCCGTGGGCGCGCGGCGGGTCGAAACCGAACTCCTCCTGGAGCGCGTCCAGGAAGTCGTCCGGCATCTGTTCCCAGATGCCCATCGTGCGGTCGCCCTGCACGTTGCTGTGCCCGCGCACCGGGCAGGCGCCGGTACCGGCCCTGCCCACGTTCCCGCGCAGCAGCAGGAAGTTGACCATCTCCCGGATGGTGGGGACGGCGTGCTTGTGCTGGGTGATCCCCATCGCCCAGCAGACGATGACGCGTTCGCTGCGCAGCACCTCGTCCCGGACCTGCTCGATCTCCTCGCGGGTCAGACCGGTCGCGGCGAGGATGTCGTCCCAGCCGACGGTGCGGACGTGCGCGGCGAACTCCTCGAAGCCCTTGGTGTCGCTGCGGATGAAGTCATGGGCGAGCACCCGGCCGGGCCGGGCGTCCTCGGCCTCCAGCAGCAGCCGGTTGATCCCCTGGAACAGCGCGAGGTCGCCGCCGTTGCGGATCTGCAGGAACCGGTCGGCGATCTGGGTGCCCTTCCCGATCAGCCCACGGGGCTTCTGCGGGTTCTTGAACCTCAGCAGCCCGGCCTCCGGGAGGGGGTTCACCGCGATGATGCGGGCCCCGTTCCGCTTGGCCTGCTCCAGCGCGGACAACTGGCGCGGATGGTTGCTCCCGGGGTTCTGCCCCACGACGAAGATCAGGTCGGCGTGGTGCAGGTCGTCGAGGCTCACCGTTCCCTTGCCCGTCCCCAGCGTCTCGTGCAGGGCGAAGCCGCTGGACTCGTGGCACAGGTTGCTGCAGTCGGGCAGGTTGTTGGTGCCCAGTGCCCTGGCGAACAGCTGCAGGAGGAACGCGGCCTCGTTGCTGGCCCGGCCCGAGGTGTAGAACACGGCCTCGTCGGGGGAGTCCAGCGACTTCAGCTCCCCGGCGAGCAGCCCGAAGGCGTCGTGCCAGCTGATCGGCTCGTAGAAGTCGGAGCCCGGCCGCTTGACCACGGGCTCGGTGAGCCGTCCCTGCTGGTTCAGCCACTGGTCGGACCGCCGGGCCAGTTCGGAGACCGTGTGCGTGCGGAAGAAGTCGGGGGTGACGCGCCGCGACGTGGCCTCGTCGTTGATGTGCTTGGCGCCGTTCTCGCAGTACTCGTTGCGGTGCCGGTGCCCCGGCGCGGGATCCGCCCACGCGCACCCGGGGCAGTCGATGCCGCCGACCTGGTTCATGGTCAGCAGCGTCTCCCCGGTGCGCACGGGGGAGGTCTCCTCCAGGGAGTACTCCAGGGCGTGCACCACCGCGGGCACGCCCGCGGCCCACTTCTTCGGCGATGACACGGTCAGAGCCTCGTTCGGCTCGTCGCCGGGCGCCTTCTTCATCAGGTTGCCTCTCGCTCACACTGCTGCCGCTCGCGGAATCAGCCGACGGGCCAGTGGGCCGCGCGGCTCCGGTCCGGCTTCGGTTCCCGGGGCCGTACGCGCCCGTCGCGGATGACGCCGCGCCAGGCACCGCTCTCCGCGCCGAGCCCTTCGACGTACTCCTTGAAGTGCGTCAGCTCCGTCCGCACGACACGGCCGGCCAGCCGGGGAAGGCCGCCGAACACACCGGTGGCGCCCCGCGAACCGATCTCGATCCGGACGGTGACGGCCGTACCGCCCGCCGTGCCGGGCCGGAACGACACCTCTCCCCGGTGGACGGGACGCCGTCCGAGGCCCTGCCAGGTCAGGTGCGAGTCGGGTTCCTGCTCCACGATCTCGATCTGGAACTCGCGGTGCACGGGGCCGAACCCGAGCGTCCAGGTGAGGAGCGCCGGCCTGACCTGGACCACCTTCTTCACCACGGTCATGAACCCGGGGAAGCCCTTGAACTGGGTCCACTGGTTGTACGCGGTCCGCACCGGAACCGCGACCTCGATCGTTTCCTCAACCGTATACATGGCCCACCCATCGTCAGGCGTCGCTCGCCCCAGTCTCACCGCATGTCCGGCCGGTCGCCACACGTGATCACGCGGGCAGCCGACAGCCCTCCCTGCCCGGCGTCCGACTACCCGTGATGCAGATCCCCTAACGCGGGGCGGGACGCGCCCCGGCCGGGCGACCGGCCACGGAGTGACGGGGATCACGTCCCGGCGAAAACCCGGAGCCCGGGCCCGGCGTCTAGCCGGTGTGAGATCAGTGAGGAAGGCACCGGGCGAGCCGGACGAGGAACGTCTCGTCCGGCTGGTGGCCAAGGGCGACCGCGCGGCGTTCGAGGAGCTGTACCGGCGCACCGCGCCGTGGTTGGCGGTGCGGCTGCGGCGCCGCTGCGCCGACGAGCAGATCGTCGCCGAGGTCATGCAGGAGACGTACCTGGCGGTGTGGCGCGCGGCGGGCGCGTTCGCCGGGGCCGCGGTGGGCGGGACCGCCGTCGGCTGGCTGTGGACGATCGCGGCACGCCGTCTCGTCGACGCGTTCCGGCGCAGGGCCCACCACGCGCAGCCGCCGCCCGCGGCGGCCCCGTGGCCGGTGGCGCCCGCCGCCGAGGAGGAGGCGCTCGCGGCCGGTGTCGAGGGCGACGTCGGGGACGCGCTGCGGCGCCTGGCGCCCGAACTCGGACAGGTGTTGCAGGCCATGGTGCTCGACGGGCTGTCCGTCCGGGAGACCGCGGTCCTGCTGGGCGTGCCCGAGGGCACGGTCAAGACCCGGGCCCGCCGGGCCCGGACCGAGATGCGGAGGGCCCTGGCATGAGCGCGGAACACGTGGCGGCGCGGCTCATCGACGACTACGCGCACGGCGGGCCGGACATCGCCGCCGACGAGCTGTGGGCCCTGGAGGCCCATCTGGAGGTGTGCCGGGACTGCCGTGCGCGGCTGTCGGCCGCCGTCGCGGCCCGGGCACCCGCCGTGACGGCGCTGGTCGACACCGTGTGGACCGGCCTCGAACCCCGGCTGGCCGCCACCGCCGGCCTGCCCCGCCGCCGGCGCCGGCCCGCCTGGCTGTCGGCGTGGCTGACGCCCACGACGGTGCCGTGGCTGGCCATGGTCATGAGCGTGACCCTGCTCGCGCTGCTGCTCGACCTGGCCGGCCCCGGCACGGGGTACGGCTCCGGTCCCGGCGAGGTGCCGCTGCTGCTCCTGCTCGCCCCCGTCCTGCCCGTCCTCGGCGTCGCGGCCTCGTGGTCGCGCGGCCTGGACCCGGCGTACGAGCTCACGGTGTCCACACCACGGGCGGGACTGCCCCTGGTGCTGCGGCGCACCGCGTCCGTGCTCGCCGTCGTCGTCCCCGTGCTGCTTGCGGGCGGACGGCTGACGGGGACGACGGCCGCGCAGTGGCTGCTCCCGTGCCTGGCGCTCACCTCGGCGACCCTGGCGCTGGGCGCGGTGATCGGCGTGACCCGCGCCGCCGTCGCGCTGGTGACGCTGTGGGCCGCCGTGGTCCTGGCACCGGCCCTGGCCACCAGCCGTACGCCCCTCGTCCTCCACACCCACGGTCTGCCCGTGTGGGGACTGATCCTCGCCCTCGCCACCGGTGTCGTGATCGCCCGCAGGGGCGCGTACGCCGAGCTGGGGGCCCATCGATGACCGACAGGAAGGAACACCACGTGATGTCCGCGGTGAACGCGGCCGACCTCGCACCGGCCCCCTACGCCTGGCAGATCCGGGCGACGGGGCTGAAGGTGCGGGCCGGCCGCACCCGGATGGCCGTCGACGGGCTCGACCTGTCGCTGGGCACCGGCGTGCACGGCCTGCTCGGCCCCAACGGAGCCGGCAAGACCACCCTCATCCGGGCGCTGGCCACGGTGCTGCGCCCCGCCGGGGGCACTCTGGAACTGCTCGGCGAGTCCGTGGGAGGCCAGGGCGGACACCGGGCACTGCGCCGCCGCATCGGCTACCTGCCGCAGGAGTTCGGTTACTACAAGCGCTTCACGGTACGTGAGTTCGTGGAGTACATGGCCTGGCTGAAGGAGGTCCCCAAGGCGGACGTCCCCGCCGCCGTGCAGCGGGCGATCGAGCGGGTCGGCCTCGCCGACCGCGCCGACACGCGGATGAAGGCCCTGTCGGGCGGCATGGTGCGCAGGGCCGGGATCGCCCAGGCCGTCGTCAACGATCCGGCGGTCCTGCTCCTGGACGAACCCACGGCCGGTCTCGACCCGGCCCAGCGGGTGCGCTTCCGCAAGCTGTTGCAGGAGCTGGGCACGGACACCTGCGTGGTCGTCTCGACGCATCTGGTGGAGGACGTCGCCGCCGCCTGCACCGACGTGGTGCTCTTCGCCGAGGGCCGGCTGGTCTTCCAGGGCACCCCGGACGAACTGGCCGCGGCGGGCGGGCCCGGACACGTGGGCGACAGCCCGCTGGAGCGCGGCTACTCGGCCCTGCTGCTCACCCCCGGGCGGACGGGAGGCGCCTGGTGAACCTCCGTGTCCTGCGCATCGAGTGGAGGCGTTCCGCCGCCCCGTACGCGTCCGCCGTGCTCCTGGCGACCGCGGTGGCGTTCCTGTACCTGCTGTCCGGAGCGTGGTCCAGGGGCACCGCGCAGTGGACGGCCCAGTGGACGTCCATGGCGCTGTGGACCCGCACCCTGCTGGTCTTCCTGTGGCCGCTCGCCGTGGCGTTCGGGGCGCTCGCGGGCCTGCGCGACCACCGTTCGGGGATGTCCGAGCTGCTGACCAGCACGCCGCGGCCCGCCCGGCACCGCGCCGCGACGACGGCGGGCGTGACCGCGGGCGCGATGGCCGCGGCCTTCGCGCTCCTCGTCCTCCTGGGCGCGGTCCAGGTCCTCGGCGACACCCGGTACACGCACCTCGGCTGGCTGCCGATCCCACTGGTCGGCGTACTCTCCCTCGTCGCGGGAGCCGTCCTCGGCATGGGGATCGGGCGGACCCTGCCCTCCCCCCTCACCCCGCCGGCGCTGGCCATGGCCGCCTTCGTGCTCGTCAACCTCCTGCGGCGCTCCATGGACGTGGCGGTGCCGACCGCCACCGTGCCGAACCGGATCTCGCTGCTGTCCCCGGTCGAGGGGGAGGTGCGCGAGATGCTCCTGACCCTCTCCACCGCCGTGCACGCCGGCCAGACGGTCTGGCTCCTCGGCATGGCCGCCACGGGCTTCGCCCTCCTGACCGCCGCGACCCGGCGCGCCCGGCTCCTCGCCCTGGCACCCGTCCTGGCGGGCGCGACCGTCGCCCTGCTCGTCCTCCCCGCCGATCCGCGCCGGACGTACGTGGTCGACGAGGCCGCCGCCGCCCGGGTGTGCGACGGCCCGGTGTGCGTGACGAAGGCGCACGAGGCGCGCCTCGCAGGGCTCGCGGGGCCAGGAAAGAAGACACTGCGTCTCCTGCGCGGCGCCCTGGGCGGGCAGGCACCGGCCGCGGTCCGGGAGAGCACCGCCCTGCGCGGAATCCTCGACCCGGCGGACCGGTCCCGCACGGCCGTGCTCGTCGACTTCGACGACGACGCGATCGCCGGCGCGAAGGGCGAGGAGCTGACCCGCGCCCTGCTGGGCCAGGGCCTGGCGCCGGTCTGCTTCGCCCGCAGCGCCGCCGAGAGCGGCTCGCTCGGCGAGACGGCCGCGCAGACCGTCGCGGCGGCCTGGGTCCTCGGGGACCTCGAACCGCTCGGCGGCACCGTGTACGCGCCGGACGAACAGCTCGACGTGGCCCGCCCGGTGTGGACGGAGCTCAGGGCGGCGCCCCGGTCCGAACAGGTCGCGCGCGTCAGGGCGGCGCACACCGCCGCCCTGACGTGCGAGGGCGACCCGCTCGACGTACTGAACGGCGGTCCGGGCCGATGAGATGGCTGACGCTGTACGCGCGTTCCCGGCAGGTGCCCGCTTCGCTCGCGGCGGTGCTGGTCAGCACGGCGGCGGTGTGGGCGCTCACCCGGGACGGCGGGGGACCGGCCGATCCGAAGACGTCCGTGTTCGTCCTCGTCGCCGGGGTGACGGCGGCGTCGGCCGGGCTCGGCGGACAGGACCCCGCGCTGGACCGTACGGCCGCGATCGACTGGCGGCCCCGCCGGGCGGTCCACGTCCTGCTCGTCGGCAGCGTCGTCGCCGCCGTGCTCCTCGCGGCGCGGGCGGCGGGCGCGGACCCCGCCCCGGCCGCGTTCGTCGTCCGGGACAGCGCGGGGCTGGCGGGCCTCGCCGCCCTCGGCGCGGTGGTGTGCGGGGCGCAGTACGCGTGGACCCTGCCCGTCTCCTGGCTGTCGTTCTCGGTGCTCGTCCCGGCCCCGGCGAGCGTGCCGATGGAGGCGGCGGCCTGGATGGTGATGCCGCCGGGCACCACGACGGCCACCTGGACGGCCGTGACCCTGGCGGTCACCGGCACCGCGGCGTACGCCTTCGCGGGTCCGAGGCGGTAGCACGACGAAGGCGGCAGCGGGGTGGAGGCGGTAACGGGGCGAGGGCGGTAACGGGGCGAAGGCGGCCGCAGGGCGGGTTCGCCGTGCCGCGGGGACTTCAACCGCTTTCCGCGCCGGGCCGCCGGGGCTAGTGTTCCGGCACGGCGAGTGATCCACGAGGAGCGAGGACATGCCCGGTCGTCCGAGCGCGCGTTGACCCGTGGGCCGTGCGCGGCCCGTCATCGCGTGCTGCCCCGATACCGCGGCACAGCGAACCTTCCGCCGCCCGAACGTCCGGCGCGCCTCCCGTGCGCCGGACGGCGGGCCCCGTCGCCGTACCTCCGAGGGGTCTTCCGTGCCGTCCGCGTCCTCCGCCGTGCCCGGTCCCGGCCGGCCCGTTCCGCCGGGTCCGTGGCACGACGCCGACTTCCGCAGGCTCTGGACGGGGCAGACGGCCTCCCAGCTCGGCGAACACACCACACTGGTGGTCCTGCCGCTCTTCGCCGTCCTGACGCTCGACGCCGGCGCCGGCCAGCTGGGTGTCCTGCGCGCGGTGGGGCAGGCGCCGGTCCTGCTGCTCTCGCTCCTCGTCGGCGCGTGGGTCGACAGGTGGCGGACCCGCACGGTGATGGTGCTGACGGACGCCGGCCGGGCCCTGGCCCTGGGCGCCGCCGCCGTGGCGGGCGTCCTCGGCGTCCTGGGCCTGCCGGCGCTGTTCGTGGTCGCCTCCGTCGTCGGGGCCCTGTCCGTGTTCTTCGACGTGGCGTACCAGGCGTCCCTCGTCCGGCTGGTACGACGCGACCAGCTGGTGCGGGGCAACAGCGCGCTGGAGGGCAGCCGGTCCGCGGCGCAGATCGGCGGCCCCGCCCTCGGCGGTGCGCTGGTGTCACTGCTGTCGGCGCCGGCCGCCGCCGCTTCCGGCGCGCTGTTCTTCGCGCTGTCGTTCCTGTCGGTCCGGCGCATCCGGCGGACCGAACCACCCCCGAAGAGCCCGCGACGCCCCCCTCGGGTCCGGCGGCGCATCCACGAGGGACTCCGCTTCGTCGCCGGCGAGCCCCTGCTGCGGACCGTGTGCCTGGCCTCGGCGGCCTTCCAGTTCTCCCTGGCGGCCGTGATGACCGTCTATCTCCTCTTCCTGCCGCGGGAACTGCACCTGTCGGGCACCGCCGTCGGACTGGCGCTCGCGGCGACGGGGCCGGGCGCGCTCCTGGGCTCGCTGCTCGCCGCCCGCCTGCCGCACCGGTTCGGGCACGGCGCGGTGCTCGTGTCCGCGGCGGTACTCGGCGACGGCGTGTTCCTGTGCGTGCCGGCGCTGCACGGCTCCTCCGCGGTGACCGTCGCCGTGCTCCTCGCGGTCAACTTCGTGTTCGGGGCCGGCGGTCAGCTGGTGAACGTCACGGTCATGGCCGTCCGGCAGGCCGTCACCCCGGACGGGATGCAGGGCCGCGCGGCCGCGACGATCACGTTCGTCGGCATGGGACTGACCCCGCTCGGCTCGCTGCTCGGCGGGCACCTCGCGGACGAGTGGGGGGTGCGCACCAGCCTCCTGGTGACGGCCGCGGGCATGCTGCTCTCCCCGGCGCTGATGGCGGTGTCCCCGCTGGCGCGCCTGGGAAGGACGCTTCCGGCGGCGTAGGACGCGGCACGCGCCCCGGCTCCGGCCTCGGCCCCGGTCTCCGGGCCGGGGGCGCGGGCGGACCGCTCGGCCACCGGACGCACGACCTCGGGCGGCCGCAGCCGCCCCGGCCGGCGCCGGGGGTGACCCGTTCGTACCAAGCCCGCTGGCGCCCCGCTCCCGACGCGGGTCAGGGTGGGCAGGACCGCTCTTCGGCTGTTCCACCGGTTCACCCGACCCCTGCGAAGGAGTTCCCTCATGTCCGAACGCAACACCCTCATGCGCGGCCTGCACGACGTCGGACTGGCAGCGTGGTTCGGCGGGTCGCTGATGGGCGCCGTCGGCCTCAACGGCGCCGCCGAGTCCGAGGGCCGGTCACGGACGGCCACCGCCCGGATCGCCTCGTCCGGCTGGGCGAAGTGGACGCCGGTCAACGCCGTCGCCATCGGCATCCACCTGTTCGGCAGCGGCGGAATGCTGGCCTCGGACGCCTCCCGCGTCGCCACCCAGCCGGGCGCGGGCAGCGCCACCGTCGTCAAGACCGTCGTCACCGGTGCGGCCCTGGCCGTCACCGCCTACTCCCGCATCCTCGGCAAGAAGGTCGAGCTGGCCTCCTCGGACGACCCCGAGGACGCCGAGAAGGCGGCCAAGCACCCCATCGACACCGAGAAGGCCCAGCGCCAGCTCGTCTACGCGCAGTGGGCGGTACCGGCACTGACCGGCATCCTCGTGGTCCTCGGCTCCCTGCACGGTGAGCAGCAGCGGCACGCCGGGCACACGCAGGGCATGATGCAGCGGGCCCGGTCGATGTCGTCCAGCACGCCCTCGGCCTTCGACCGGTGCTTCACGCGCTGAGCACGCCCGCGGCGTCCCGCGGAGGGGAGTGATGGACACGGTCGAGTTGCTCCTCGAACGCGACCTGGAACACCGGGTCCTGGACGTCTGGGAGCAGCTGGCCGCGCGGGGAGAGCCCAGCCGGCGGAACCACGGCCACCCGACGAACCGGCCCCATCTGACCCTGGCCGCGGTCGACTCCCTGACCGCGGCGGCGAAGGACGAACTGCGGGGGCGGCTGGGCGGCCCGGACTGCCCGGCCGTCCTCGACGGGCTCGTGCGCTTCTCCGGCCGTACGCACGTGCTCGCCTGGCGCGTGCGGCGCGTTCCCGAACTGCTCGCCGTGCACGCCGCCGTCCACGACGTGCTTCTGGCCACCGGGTGCGAGCCGGACCACCCCCTGCTCCGGCCGGAGACCTGGCAGCCGCACATCACCCTCGGCCGCAGCCGCCGCCCGGCGTGGAACGTGCCGGACGACCAGCTCCTGCCGCCCGGCCTGCGGGACGGGCCCGTGCACGGCCGGTTCACCGGCGCACGCACCTACGACTCGCGCACCCGCACCGTCACTTCACTGTCGCCCGGATGAGAACCGGCGCGGAGCGCACCGGCAACCGGGGGCCGCCGCAGGCACGGTGCCGAAAACGCCGTGCCACGGGCCGGCGACGGCCACCCGGCGCAGTACGTCCGGCATCCCGGCGACGCGCGGGCCGCCCCCGACGGCGCGCCGCGTACCCCGCGGCCCGGAGGAACCGCGTACCCCGTGGCTCAGAGGAAGAAGACGCGGGCGGCGAAGAAGCCCGCGAAGACCACGGCGCCGAGGATGATCAGCCAGAGCCAGACGCCGGGGTGCTCCCACACCCCTCCGTCCGCGCGCTCCTCGTGCGCCTCGGCGGTCGAACCTTCGACCTGGGGCGTCTCCTCCGGGGGCACGCGCGAATCCGTCATGACTCCAGGCTCGTGCAAGTCACCCGCGCGCGCATCCGCAGACTCGTGCATGCCCTGGTCCGTCCGGTGGGAACTCCGGCCGGTCGCGGCCGTCCGGGCGTTCGTGGCCGCGGCCGGCGTTCAAGGCAGACGATCACGACGGGCCGTCCGACCGGTCCGGCGCCGACCGTGGTCCGACCGCCGGCGCACTGTACGGACCGTGTCCCGCCGGTGGGGGCGCCGCGGGAGGCGGTACGCGCCGTCACTCCTGGGCGGGAACGGGTGTGCGCAGGGCGATCAGGGCGACGTCGTCGTCGTTGTCCTCGGGGCGGACCTGGTCCAGCAGGGAGTCGCAGAAGGAGTCCAGCGGGCGGTGGGCGAGGGAGGCCGCGTGACGGCGCAACCGGTCCAGCCCATGGTCGATGGAGTGGCGCGGGGACTCGACCAGTCCGTCGGTGTAGAGCAGGATCGTGGCCCGGGGCGGCAGGACGGTGTCGGCGTCGGGGCGCGGTCTGGTGAGTCCGGTCCCGAGGAGTATGCCGTGGGCCTCGTCGAGGTAGCGGGCCTGGCCGTCGTGGGTGACGAGCAGGGGCGGCGGGTGGCCGGCGTTCGTCCAGCACAGGCGCCACAGGGCGTCCTCGCCCAGGGTGAGCCTGGCGAGGATCATGGTCGCCATGGGGACCTCGGCTATGTGCATCACGGCTTCGTCCAGCCGTGTGACGACGTCGCTCGGAGCGGCCTCCGGATGGGACCAGGCGAAGGCCCGCAGCATGTTGCGGACCTGCGCCATCCCGGCCGCGGCGTCGAGATCGTGCCCCACGACATCGCCGATGGCCAGTGCGTGGGCGTGACTGGCCAGGGCGAAGGCGTCGTACCAGTCGCCACCCACGGCCGAGGCGTCCGGAGCGGGCAGGTACCGCGCGGTCATCTCCAGGCCGGGCAGGGAGGGGAGCTGCGGCAGCAGGTGCCGCTGCATGGTCTCGGCGACCTTGCGCTGACGCTGGTACAGGCGCGCGTTGTCCAGCGCCAGGCCCGTCCGGCGGGTGAGGTCCTCCAGCAGAGGCAGGTCGGCGGGGGTGAAGGCGCCATGACGCTGTGCCCGGCCCAGGGTCAGGGCACCCAGTACGTCGCGCAGGCCGCGGATGGGCGCGATGGCGGCGGAGTGCATGCCCGTCGTGGTGAACAGGCGCTGCTGTTCGACCGCGATGCCCGAGTCGGGCGGGCCCTGGTAGGTGGCGGGACCGGCGAGCGAGGAGGAGGCGCCCCGCAGGGCCCGTGACAGGGGCATCGGGGACTCCGCCGGCACGGGGGGCATCGGACCCTGCAGGTCCTCCCGCTCGACCAGGATGCCGTCCTTGTGCTCCATCACCAGGACACGTCGCACCTCGTCGTGTTCGGTGAGGAGGTCGAACACCGCCCAGTCCGCCAGCCGTGGCACGGTCAGGGCCGCCAGCCGGTGCAGCGCCTCGTCCACGTCCAGGGTGGACGTGAGCTGGGTGGTCGTCTCCGCCAGCAGGGTCAGGCGGTCCAGTTCCGTCAGCGGCGCGGAGTGCACGGCGTCACCCTGGTGCTCCCTGTCCTCCTCGTACAGCAGTACCAGCGCACCCGTGACGCCCGGACCCGTCGTGCAGGGAGTGATCAGCCAGGACAACTGGACGAGGCGGCCGTCCCCGCGGACGAACCATTCGGCGCTGCCGTGCCGGGTGTCCCCCGTGAGGAGCGCCTTCCTCATCCGGCAGCGGCTACGGGGCATGGAGTGCCCGTGCTTGTTCCGGTGCAGCAGGTCGTGGGAGTCCTGGCCGACCAGTTTCGCGGCGCTTCTGCCCAGCAGGCTCTGCGCCGCGTCGTTGGCCGCGAGGATGAGGCCGTCGTCGTCGAGCACGACGGCGGACGCCGTCAGGTTCTCCAGGAGCCCTTCCAGCAGGGCCCCGGGTACCGTCCGACGCCCGGGCACGGCTCTGTCTCCCGCGCCGGGAGCGGCAAGGCCGTCCATGTCCCTCCTCGATCAGAACACGATCTGCTGCAGTACCCCGGTGGAACCAACCACAAGCACATGAACTCGCAGTCTTCGCGGACTGTCCACCGGACGATCTCCCACCGTACGGGATACCGACAGGGTGGCCGGGACGCTCGGCGGACGCGGCAGGGAACCCTTCCCCTCCGAGCCGGGGCCCGCTGCCCGTACCCGGCGGACCGGACCGACCGGGCGAGGCCGGTACCCGGCGCCGTTCCCGGGGGCCGAGTGGCGTGCCGTCCACGAGGCGGTCGCCGGGCCATCGCGGTGAGGGGGCGTGCCCGTGTCCGGTTCCTGGGCACCCGTCCGCCGCGCGGCAGCGCCCCCGTCTCCTTCCCCTCGGTCTTCGGCTCGGTCTCCGGCGGGCTGTCCGACCTCACGTCGGCGCCGGACCGGGACGGCGTGGGTGACGGTCGACGAGCCGGTCAGCCCGGACACCCGGTAGCCGTCGATCGCGTCACCCAGACGGTCGAGCGGGCGTTCCCCCCGGCCGATGAGGACCGGCGCGATCACCAGGTGGAGTTCGTCGATCAGGCCGGCGCGCAGATACTGCCGGATGACCGCCGCGCCGCCGCCGATCCGGACGTCCCTGCCGTCCGCGGCGTCGAACGCGCGCCGGAGCACCGCCGTCGGCGGCTCGCCGGTGAAGTGGAAGGTCGTTCCGCCGGCCATCCTCAGCGCCGGGCGCGGGTGGCGGGTGTGCACGAGGACGTCGTGGTGATAGGGCGGGTTGTCGCCCCACCAGCCCTTCCAGGACTCGTCCTCCCACGGCCCGCGCTGCGGTCCGGACATGTTCCGCCCCATGATCGTGGCGCCGATGTTCCGCTCGCCGCGGACGAAGTGGTCGACGTCGGTCCCGGTCCTGCCCGCGGCGGCGTCCGCCGCCGCGGAGACGTACCGGCCGTGCAGGTCGTCACCCCAGCCGACGCCGTCGCCGAACGGGGCGTCCGGGCGCTGGTTCGTACCCGCCATGAAGCCGTCGAGGGAGATCGTCACATTGTGGACGCGGACCTTGGGCACGGGCTCCGCCTTTCGCGTGGCGGTCGTTCTCTCACCCCCGCGTCGTACGGGACCTGCCCGGGTCGACATCCCCGCCCGTGTTCTCCGCCGGTCCTCCGGCCCCTACTCGCTCTCCGGGCGCCGGGTGAGCACGAGCGGACCGGTCTCGGTGATGGCGACGGTGTGCTCGGAATGGGCGGTGCGCGAGCCGTCGGCCGAGCGGATCGTCCAGCCGTCCGGGTCGTAGACGATCTTGTCGGTGCCGGCGGCGAACCAGGGCTCGATCGCGATCGTCAGACCGGGGCGCAGTTTCCAGCCGCGGCCGGGACGGCCGTCGTTGGGGATGTGCAGCTCCTCGTGCATCGTGCGGCCGATGCCGTGACCGCCGAACTCCAGATTGACCGGGTAGCCGTACTCGGCGGCGACGGCGCCGATGGCCGCCGAGATGTCCCCGAGCCTGTTGCCCGGCCGGGCGACCTCGATCGCGGCTTCCAGGGCGACCTCGGTGGCCTCGATCAGCCGCAGGTCCTCCTCGGCCGGGGTGCCGACGACGACGGAGTAGGCCGAGTCGGCGGCCCAGCCGTCGATGGTGACCGCCATGTCCATGGTGAGCAGGTCCCCGTCGCGCAGCTTGTAGCTGTGCGGCAGCCCGTGCAGCACGGCGTCGTTCACCGAGAGGCACACCACGTTGCGGAACGGCCCCTTGCCGAACGAGGGCTCGTAGTCCCAGTAGCAGGACTCCGCGCCGCGCTCCTTGATCCGGCGGCGGGCGTGGTGTTCGAGGTCCAGCAGATCGACCCCCGGCTCGGCCAGGTCGCCGAGTTCGGCCAGCAGCCGGCCGATGAACCGGCCGGTGACGTGCATGCGCTCGATGTCTCCGGGTGACTTGTGCTCGATCACTGCGATCCTCGATTCGTGGGGCGGCCGACCGGTATATTTATACCAGAGGGGAGAGTGGTTGCCGCCGGACACCTGCGCCTCTAGCATGTGCGCATGGTTCGTCATCCGCTCGCCCCCGAACAGATCGAGGCGGGCCGACGCCTCGGGGGCGCGCTGCGCTCCGCCCGGGCCGGACGCAGCCTCGTCGAGGTGGCCCTGGCGGCGGAGATCTCGCCGGAGACCCTCCGCAAGATCGAGACGGGCCGGCTGCCGACGCCCGCGTTCGGCACCGTCGTCCGGCTCAGCGAGGTACTCGGCGTACCGCTGTCCGAACTCGCCTTCGTCTGGCGCACCGATCCCGCGCTGAGCAAGGTGTCCTAGTAACAGCCCTCGGCCCTTGACGGTCCCCGGCGCCCCCTGGCGGCGCGTCCGGCGCCACCGCGACGCTCCTGACACCACGCGTGTCACGCACACCGTACGCCGTACGCCGCATTGAGTCATGTGCGCGTCATGTCCACGCCGGGCCGCCCCGCGCCCGGCTGGGGGAGCCGGGCGCGGGGCGGCGTGCGGTGTTCCTCGGCGGGTGCGGTGCTCCTCAGTGCTCCTCAGCGCTCCTCAGTGGGTGCAGGCGAAGCTCGCGGCGTCGTCCGGGTCGCCGGTGCGGTGCCTGGGCCAGGTGGGGTATTCACACAGCGGACGGGTGCGGTCGTGGACCGCGTCGGTCACCACCGCACGGCCCGGCGGCCGCCCCTCCTCGACCCAGCGCTCCAGAGCGGAGAGCGAGTCGGCGGCGGCCGCAAACGCCGGCGAGCCGAAGTTCGCGTGGTTGGCCCCGGGCAGGACGTAGTACCGCAGGAACCCGCGGGTCGGCCCGGGGCCCAGAACGTCCCGCACGCGCTCGTAGTAGTCGCTCGTCGACCGGTCGGAGACGAGCTCGTCCGCGGCGCCGTGGAGCAGGATCAGCTTGCCGCCGGCGCGGGCGAACGGACGGAGGTCCGCGTCGTTGCGGTCCTGGACCGCGGAGAGGTGACTGATGCGGGCCAGCCACTTCCCCGGGCGCCGGGGATCCACCGCCAGGGGGTCGTGGAGCGGGTCCCGCGTCAGGAAGTACTTGACCCACTGATCCCAGTACTGCATCCCGTAACCGCTCGTCGCCGGCATGGGACCGGCCGGCGCGGTGGTGCCGAAGCCGAGGAACGGGGTGCTCATGTCCGCCCCCGAGAGGAACGGGAAACCCGGGTACCCGGTCTCCCCGCTGGCGATCCGGTACGGCCACCTGAACGGGCGGGACATGGCCGTCACGGCCCCGATCTGAGCATCCGACAGACAGACCGGACCGGTGTCGGCGCCATCCGGGCAGCGCAGCGCACGAGGATCGAAGTGACAGCCGCCCGGGTTCGAGACCACACGGTCCTCGACGCCGTCCAGGCCGTCGCACGCCCCGACGACGCCGCGGTGGAGGAGCGTCTGCTTCTCGGGTCCGGGGAAGGCGCCGGGACGGGAGAGGACCTGCGTCAGGTACCCCAGGGCGAGGACCTCACTGAGGTTGTTCCAGGCGGGATAGGCGGAGATCACGCCGCCGAACGCCGCCGGCCACCGCTGGGCGACCACGAGGGCCTCCCGGCCGCCCGTCGAGCCGCCCGCGAAGTAGACCTCGGCGGGGTCCGTCCCGTAGGCGCGGCGGACGAGGAAGAGGCTCGCGTCGCGGGTCTTCCTGAGCGCGTCACCGGCGGCGAAGTTGTGCAGGGCCTCGTCGTTCACACCGAACGACCCGTCCAGCGACGGAGGAACCGCCGGGCTCTGCCGGTGGCCGGAGTCGCCGGCGAACGTCGCGTAGCGCCGGGCCAGCGGCGCCGGCCGGTCCGTGGGGCCGAACGGGACATCGGCCGTCAGGTCCGGGACGGTGCCGTTGTAGCCTCCACCGCCGAACATCATCGCCTTGCGGTTCCAGCCGTGGGGCAGGGCGACGCGCATCCCGATGTCGGGCGCTGCCGGGTCGACGGGGGAGATGGCGGCGTCGACCTGGCAGTACGTGACCGTCTCGCCGCCGACGACATCGGTCCTGACCGAGACCGCCCGCACCCGGGCGCCACGCGTCGGCAGGCTCACGGCCGACGCCGGGATCCTCGTCCCGGCCAGCCCGGCGCACCGCGGCGTCGTCGTCGGGTGACCCGTCCCGGGCGAGGCCGCCGCGGTGGAGGGACGGGGCCCCGGGACGAGGATCGCGCCTGCCGACAGGACCAGGACCGCCCTCATGGCGAGCCGGCGGGTCCGCGCGCCTCTTGCCGGTGTTCCTCTCACGCTGGCCTCTTCTCTGAACCGCATGAACACGGATCGCCCGAACCGCGGATCGCCCGAACCACGGATCTTCTGAACCGCAAGTCCCCTGAACCGCGGGTCTCCCGAACCGCGGGCACGGAGTCCCTGAGTCTTGCAGGCACGGGGGCGTTCCGTCCGGCACCGGCCCGCTCGGCCGCGGAGCCGCCTGCCCGGGACGGTGCTGGCTCCGGGCGCGGTGGGAACCACCCACTGACGCGCCCGCCCCGGCGGCGATTTCGCACACCGGGGACGGGCACCCGGCGGGATCACTACCCTGATGACCATGCACCGGTCGAGAATGTACGCACTGATCGTGGACGCTCCTGACAGGGATGCCCCGCAGGCGGCACGCTTCTGGTCACAAGCCCTGGGCGTGCCCGCCCGGGTCGACCCGGCGGAGCCCCAGTTCACGTCGTTGGCCGGCGCGGTGGACGGACTGGCCGTGGCGGTCCAGTCGGTCGACGACGCGCCGCGCGTGCACATCGACATCGAGACCGACGACGTCGACGCCGAGGTCGACCGCCTGGTGCGGCTCGGTGCCACGGAGGTCTCCCAGTGGCTCCAGTGCCATGTGCTGAAGGCACCGGGCGGACACCTGGTGTGCGTCATCCCCGTCCACAGCGACCCGGAACTCTTCGCGGCGACCGCGCGCACCTGGGAGTGAGTCGCCCGCCGCGCCCGGACCGGCCCCGACGGCTACGTGCGCTGGGGAACCGTACCGTCCTCGGCGGTCGCCGGGACCGCTCCCGCGGACGAGGCGACCGTCTCGGAGGGGGTGCGGTCCCGGTCCAGGAGACCTCCCGCGAAGGCGAGGCCGAGGCCCGCCACGGCGAGGGCCGCGCCGACCAGGTTGGGCGCGGCCCAGCCCCAGCCCGCCGAGATGACCAGCCCGCCGAGCCAGGCGCCGCCGGCGTTGGCCAGGTTGAAGGCCGAGTGGTTGGAGGCCGCCGCCATGGTCGGGGCGTTCCTTGCCTTGGCCATGAGGAGCATCTGGACGGGCGTGGTGATGAGGGAGCCCATCGCCCCGATGAAAGTGATCGTGACCAGGGCGGGCACGGTGCTGTGGACGGTGAAGTAGAACGTCGCCAGCGCCACGGCGAGGAGGGTGAGCCCTCCGTACAGCGTCGGCCGCAGGGCGCGGTCGGTGAGCGGGCCCGCGATCAGTGTGCCGGCGGTCATGCCGACGCCGTAGAGCGCGAGGACCAGCGTGGTCGAGGAGTCGGAGAAGCCCGTCAGGTGCGTCATCATGGGCACCAGGTAGCTGTAGACGGCGAAGAACCCGCCGAACCCGACGACGGCCGTGGCCAGGCCGATCACGACCTGCCTGTTGCCCATCGCCCGCAGCTCGTGCCGGACGCCGGACTGCTGCCCGCGCGGCTGGTGCGGGACGAAGAGGGCCAGCGAGACGAGCGCGAGGAGCCCGATGACGGCGACCGCCCAGTAGGCGGAGCGCCAGCCGAACTGCTGGCCCAGGGCCGTGCCGGCCGGTACGCCGACGATGTTCGCGACGGTCAGTCCGAGGAACATCTTCGAGACGGCGCGTGCCGCCCGTTCGGGAGCGACCAGCCGCGAGGCGACGACCGCGCCCACACCGAACAGCGCTCCGTGCGGCAGGCCCGCCAGGAAGCGTGCGGCGAAGAGCAGACCGTAGTCGGGGGCGAGCGCGGACGCGACGTTGCCGACCACGAACAGCCCGGTCAGGAGCAGCAGCAGCGGCTTGTGGGACATGCGCGCGCCGACGCCCGTCAGGACGGGGGCGCCGATGACGACCCCCAGCGCGTAGGCGGAGACCAGGTTGCCGGCGTGCGGCACGGACACACCGACCCCGTCGGCGATCTGGGGCAGCAGCCCCATGGTGGCGAACTCGGTGGTGCCGATGCCGAACGCGACGACGGCCAGGGCCAGCAGGGCCAGGGGCATGGTGCGGAAGACCTTTCGAGGACTGCGGTCGGGTCGTGGGAGGCGAGGCCGGCTCCGCGGACCCGTCCGGCCTCGGCGGCCCCTCGCGCTGAGCACCGTTGCCCGGCAGCCCCAGAACGGGGCAAGCCTATAGAAGGCGGCACGAGGACGGAGCGGCCGAGCCCTCCCGGGTGAGCAAGGACACGGGCCGCCGCCCCGGCTTTCGTACCGGCCGCCGCCCGGAGCGACGGCGACCGCTGCCGGTCCCGGGTCAGGACCGCATGGCGGACACGGCCTCTTCGGGGGTGCTGTGGAAGGTGAAGACCTGATCGAGTCCGATGAGTTCGAAGACCCGCATCTGGTCCGGGTTGACACCGGTGAGACTGAGCTGCGACTCGGTGGCCCGGGAGCGGTTGTACGCGGTGATGAGCACCGTGATGCCGGTCGAGTCGCAGTAGGTCAGCCCCGACAGGTCGATGATGACGTTCTCGTCGGCGAAGGGGGCTTCGTTGACGGCGTCCGTCAGGAGGCTGGAGGTGTGGTAGTCCAGTTCGCCCGTCACCGACAGGAGGAAGACCCCTTCGGTGGCATGGCTCGGTGTGACGGTCAGGTGTGCGGGCTCGGTCACCTGTTCTCCTGAAGTGGGGTCTCGGGGTGTGCGGGTACGGAGAGGGCCATGAGGGCGGTGTCGTCGCTGACACCTTCGCCCAGATTGTCCAGGAGCGTCTCGATGCTGCGCAGCAGAGCTCGCTGCGGATCGTCGGTGGCGCCGACGGCATGGGCGGCCGCCAGGTACCGGGTGAGGCCGTCCTCACCGAGCATGGCGCCGTCGGGGGTGCGGGCCTCGGTGAGGCCGTCCGTGTACAGCAGCAGGCTCTCGCCCGCCGACAGCGTGGTGGTGGTCCGGACGAACCGGGGGGCGGGCAGCATGCCGATGAGCTGCCCGCCCATGGTGGAGATCGGCTGTACGGTGCCGTCCGCGCGCAGGGCGAGCGCCGGAGGGTGGCCGCCGCCGGCCAGGGTGACGGAGAAGGAACCGTCGGGCAGGGGTTCGAGCACGCCGAAGACCGCCGTGCAGTAGCGGGGGGCACCACCCTGGTACTCGCCCTTGAGGACGAGGTCGAGGTTGGCCAGCGCGGCGCACGGGTCGGGATCGTAGATGGCGGCGGCGCGCAGGGTGTAGCGGGTCAGGGAGGTCAGCGCGGCGGCGTCCGCCCCTTTGCCGCAGACGTCGCCGAGGAAGAAGGCCCACCGGCCGTCGTCGAGGGGGAACAGGTCGTAGAAATCGCCTCCCACCTCGTGCTGCGAGGCCGTGTGGTACGCGGCCGCCGCCTGCAGACCGGGCACCTCGGGAAGGGTCGGGGGCAGCAGGGTGCGCTGCAGGGCACGGGCGAGGCGCTCCGCACCGGTCCGCCGCTCGCGTTCGGCGGCGATCGTGCGCGCGGCGGACAGCCGCAGCTCGAATGCGTCCATGGCGAGGGCGGCCAGCTCCCGCAGCGAGTCGAGCTGGGCGCCGGTCGGCCGGCGCGGCCGGGTGTCGAGGACGTCGACCGTGCCCAGGCGCTGGCCGTGGGCGGTGGTGAGGGGAGCCGCCGCGTAGAAGCGGACGCCGGGGTCCCCCTCGACGAGCGGGTTGCCCCGGGTACGGGAGTCGGTCCGCGCGTCGGTGACCACGTAGGGCCCGTCCTGCAGGACGGCGGACGCGCACAGCCCCGGGACGCGGCCCGTCCGCGGGGGACCGGGCAGCCCGTGGGCGCCCTTGACCCAGACCCGGTCGGAGCCGACGATCGTCACCGTGGCCATCGGGGCGTCGAATATCCGGGCGGCCAGGGACGCTATCCGGTCGAACGTCCCGTCCGGCGGGGTGTCGAGCGCGAGGTAGCGGTGCACCGCGGCCAGCCGTCGGGTCTCCTCGTCCACCGGCAACGCCGGGGAAGCCTTCGACGGCGTTGTCGTCATCTCTGTTCCGTTCCCCCGCTGCCCGGTCCACTGCCCCGCCCGAGCGATGGTGTCCCGGCCGACTGTCCTATCCTACGAAGTCGTTCCAGCCGGCTGTCAGGCCCCCGGGTGATCAACGTGCGTCATGGGCGTCGTATGCCTCCATCGCAGGTCCGGCCGGCATCACGGCCGGCGGTCGGGTACGAGGGAAGGAAGGGTGTCCAGTGGCGCGTTCGGAAGACGCCGGCCACCACGAGCGCGCTGCGGGCGCCGGGGCCGGTGTGTTCGCCGCCGACGCGGAGGTCGGGCGGGACCTCGCGCGGGTGGACTGGTCGGCGACCCCGCTGGGCCCGCCGGACCGGTGGCCGCAGAGCCTGCAGACGGCGGTGAGCATCCTGCTGTCGTCCCGGTTCCCGATGTGGATGGCGTGGGGCGAGGAGCTGACGTTCTTCTGCAACGCCGCCTACCGCCGCGACACGCTCGGCCAGAAGTACCCCTGGGCCCTGGGACGGCCGGCCGGCGAGGTCTGGAGGGAGATCTGGGGCGACATCGGACCCCGGATCGACACCGTGATGACCACGGGCGAGGCCACCTGGGACGAAGCCCTGCTGCTCTTCGTGGAACGGTCCGGCTACACGGAGGAGAGCTACCACACCTTCTCCTACAGTCCGCTGCGCGACGACGACGGCACGGTGGTCGGCATGCTGTGCGTGGTGAGCGAGGAGACCGAGCGGGTCATCGGCGAGCGGCGGATGACGACGCTGCGCGACCTCGGCTCCGACCCCAGCGTGGTACGCACCGAGCAGGAGATCCTGGCCTTCGCCGACCAGCAGCTCAGCGGCAACCCGCAGGACCTCCCCTTCACGCTGACCTACCTCTTCCAGCCGGACGGGTCCGCGAAGCTGGCGGGCTGCAACGGAATGTCCTCCGGGCACCCGGCCGCCCCCGCCGTCCTGCCGCCCGGGGAAGGCGTCTGGCCCGCGGCGGAGGCGGCCGGCGGCGAGTCGCTGCTGGTGCCGCTGGACGGCCCGCCGTTCTCCGGCCTGCCGGCCGGCAGCTGGGCGAAGCCGCCCACGCAGGCGCTGGTGACGCCCCTGCTGCGGCAGGGCGACACCCCGTACGGATTCCTCGTGGCCGGACTGAACCCCTTCCGGGTCCTGGACGACGGCTACCGCGGCTTCGTGGAACTGCTCGCCGGACACCTGTCGACGGGCGTCGCGAGCGCCCGCAGCTACGAGGCGCAGCAGCGCAGGGCGGAGGAGCTGGCCGAGCTGGACCGGGCCAAGACGACGTTCTTCTCCAACATCAGCCACGAGTTCCGCACCCCTCTGACGCTGATCATGGGGCCGCTGGAGGAGCTGCGCACCCGGTTCGCGGACGGCGACCGCCGGGTACGGGAGGAACTGGACGTCGTCCACCGCAACGGCCTCAGACTCGGCAAGCTGGTCAACACCCTGCTGGACTTCTCCCGCATCGAGGCGGGACGGATGCAGGCCACCTACGAGCCGGTGGACCTGCCCGCCCTCACCGGGGAACTGGCCAGCGTCTTCCGCTCCGCGGTGGAGAAGGCCGGCCTCGTCTACGACGTCGACTGCCCGCCGCTGGACGAACCGGTCTTCCTGGACCGCGGCATGTGGGAGAAGGTGGTCCTCAACCTGGTGAGCAACGCGCTGAAGTTCACCTTCGACGGCTCCATCCGGATCGCCGTGCGCACGGAGGGTTCCCACGCGGTGGTGACGATCGCCGACACCGGCATCGGGGTCGCGGCCGACGAGGTGCCCCGCCTCTTCGAGCGGTTCCACCGCATCGAGAACGCCCGCTCCCGCTCCAACGAGGGCAGCGGCATCGGCCTGGCCCTGGTGAAGGAGCTCATCGGCCTGCACGGCGGCACCATCACCGCCGACAGCACCGAGGGCGAGGGCACGCGCTTCACCATCCGCCTGCCCTTCGGCACGGCGCATCTGCCCACCGCCTCCGTGGCACCGGCCAGGGACACCCGCACGGTGTCCTCGGCGGACCCCTACGTGCAGGAAGCCCTGCGCTGGCTCCCCGACGAGGACGGCACCGGCGCCGGAGGCGGCGTGCCCCCCGTGCCGCCCACCGGCGCGGACACGTCACCGGACCGTGCCACCGGACCGGCCGTGACGGCGCGGGTCCTGGTGGCGGACGACAACGCGGACATGCGTGACTACCTCACCCGCATCCTGACCGGCGCCGGATACCGGGTCGACACCGTCGAGGACGGTGCGCAGGCCCTGGAAGCCGTCCGCGCCCAGGCTCCCGACCTCGTGATCAGCGACGTCATGATGCCCGAGCTGGACGGCCTGTCCCTGGTGGCGGAGTTGCGCGAGGACCCGCGTACGGCCTCCGTGCCCGCGCTGCTGCTGTCCGCCCGGGCCGGGCAGGAGGCATCGATCGAGGGGCTGCAGGCCGGCGCCGACGACTACCTGGTCAAGCCGTTCGCCGCCGCCGAACTCCTGGCCAGGGTCCGGGCCAACATGGAACTGGCGCGGCTGCGCAACCACCAGGCCCGCTGGCGGGCCGCGCTGGTGGACTCGTTGCAGGAGGCGTTCTTCGTGTGCGACGAGAACGGCGCCGTCATCGAGATCAACGCCGCCTTCACCGACATCCTCGGCTACGGGCCCGAAGGACTGCCGTACCAGCCGATCCACCCCTGGTGGCCGGACGCCGAGACCGACGCCGCGGCCCACGACCAGGTCGCCGCCGCCTTCTCGCAGCTCGTGGGCGACGCCAAGGGCTCCTACAGCATCCCGGTCACCCACCAGGACGGGCACCGGGTGTGGGTGACCGCCATGTTCAGCGAGGCCCAGGACCCCGACACCGGCAGCCAGGTCATCGTCGGCACCTTCCGCGACGTCACCGCCGAGCACTACGCCATCCAGCGGGAGAGCGCGCAGGCCGCCCTCGGCATGCGCGTGAGCCGGGCGGCCAGTCTGCCCGAGGCGCTGACGGGCGCCCTGGCCGAGCTGAAGGACCTGTGGAGCGCCCGGCGGGTCCTGGCCGTGGTACGCGGACAGGGCCAGGAACCGGAGGTCACGTCCACCGACCCCGACCTGACCTGGGAGATGCTGTCCGCCGAGCGGCGGGAGGAGTTCACCGGCTGGCTGGAGCAGCCCCCTCTCACGGCCGTCTCGGACGCCAAGGGCGCAGGCATCACCGTGAACCACCCCGAGGGCCCCATGGTGCTGCACGTCACCCTCGGCGAGAACCGTCCCTTCACCGACGAGGACCAGCTCCTGCTGTCCCTGATGGCCGGACAGCTCGCCCAGGCCCTGGCCCGCGCCCACCAGATCGACCAGCAGCGCGAGACCGCCATCGCCCTGCAGCGGGCCATCCTCGGCCCCTCCCACCTGCCGGAGGGGTTCGCCGTGCGCTACGAGCCCGCCACCCGCCCGCTGGAGGTCGGCGGGGACTGGTACGACACCGTCGCCCTGCCCGACGGCCGCATCGGCATCGTCGTCGGCGACTGCGTCGGACACGGCCTCCAGGCGGCGACCGTCATGGGGCAGCTGCGCAGCGCCTGCCGGGCCCTGCTCCTGCAGGACGCCAGTCCCGCCAGGACGCTCATGGCCCTGGACCACTTCGCGGCGGGCATCCCCGGCGCGCTGTGCACCACCGTCTTCTGCGGCGTGCTGGACCCCGGGACCGGCGAACTGACCTACTCCAGCGCGGGCCACCCGCCGGGCATCCTCACCCATCCGGACGGCACCACCACCCTGCTCGAAGAGGGGCGTTCCATCCCGCTGGCCGTCCGTCCCGGACGGCACCGTCCCGAGGCCGGCTGCACCGTCCCGGCACGCGCCACCCTCCTGCTGTACACCGACGGCCTCGTCGAGCGCCGCAGCCGTCCCCTGACCGCCGGCATCGACCAGGCCAGCGAGGCCGTCCAGGACGGCCGCGAGGCCGCCGTCGACGACCTCGCCACCCAGGTGATGACGCGGCTCGCCCCCGCGAACGGCTACGACGACGACGTCGCCCTGCTGCTGTACCGCCACCCGGCGCCGCTGGAGATGAGCTTCCCCGCCGAGTCCTCCCAGCTGGCGCCGGTCCGCAAGGCGCTGCGCAGCTGGCTGGGTCAGTGCGAACTGCCGCCGCACATGGTGCAGAGCGTGCTGGTCGCCGCCGGGGAGGCATGTGCCAACGCGGTCGAGCACGGGCACCGCGACGCCCCGGGCGAGACCGTGCGCCTGCGTGCCGAGGCCCATGCCGGCGCGCTGCACCTGACCATCGCCGACAGTGGCCGCTGGAAGCAGCCCCAGCCCCATCTCAACACCCACCGGGGCCGCGGAGTCGGTCTCATGCACGCGCTGATGCAGCGGGTCACCATCACGGCCGGTACCACCGGCACCATCGTCGACATGCACACGAGGATCGCCTGATGACCACCCCGCTCACCCTGATCCCCGGTCACCAACCGGACGGCAGTCCGCTGCTGACGGTCGTCGGTGAGATCGACATGACGAACACCGGCGCCCTGGCCGAGGCCCTGGACGGGACCGAGGGGTCCCTCGTCGTCGACCTGACCGCGGTGGAGTACCTCGACAGCGCCGGGCTGAGTGTCCTGTTCGCGCACGCCGACCGTATCGAGCTCGTCGCCACGCCCCTGCTGGGGCCGATCCTGACGGTGTCCGGCCTCGCCGAGCTGACCACCGTCCACGGTCTGACCGCGGAGGGGCCGGCCGGCGACCGCTGACCGGGCGGGCCGTGGTCCGCACGGCCCGGACCGGGAGGGTCAGTTGCCGCCGTCGACGTCGCGTTCGAAGTCCTTGGCGCACTGGTCGCGGTCGGACTTGCCGTCGGCGTGCTGGATGCAGTCGTTGTAGTCCTTGAACGAGTCGGAGCTGAAGAAGGAGACGCCGATCGCGACGATCACGGACGAGACGACGAGGGCCAGGGCGCTGAGCACCGCGCCCGTAATGGCCATGCCCCGGTGCGGCGCCCGTCCGCCGCGGGCGCGCCGGGCGGCGACGACACCCAGCACCAGGCCCACCAGGCCCAGGACGATGCCGCCGAGGACGGTCCAGAAGAACACGCAGGCCGCGATACCGAGCACCAGTGCCGCGACCGCCATGCCGTTGCCCGTCCGGGGCGCGGGCTCGTAGGAGCCGGGGTGGTGGGGGTGCGCCGCTTGACCGTGGAGTGTCATCAGGAGGTCCTCGCTCTCTGTTCGCCGTGACGAGTGCTTGCGGTGCGTGCAGTGCTTGCGGTGCGTGCAGTGCTTGTGCCAGGACGTGTTCCCCGTGATCTGTGCCACATGCCGCGGTCCGCCGGCGGGCGGTGACAGGGGAAGAGCGCGACGAAACCGGGCCGGGACTCCGTGGGGAGTCCCGGCCCGGTTCTTCACCGCGCGCCGCCGTTCCCGGCGCGCCCGGCGGTAGTTCAGTGGTTCCGGGACGTCGTCCCCGGTCCGTCGTGGGTGCGGGATTCCTCCGATCCGTCCCCCTCGTCGGTCTCGTCGGTCACGTCGGCCCGGTCGGGGGCCTCACTGTCCCATGCGACGGGCGGTGTCGGCGCCGTGATCGTCTGCGGCTCGTCGGAACCCGGCCGGACGCTCGGCTGCGATTCGGCTGCGTGGGGCGTGTGCGTTTCGTCAGTGGGCTTCGTCATGGCGTACGTGTTCCCGGCGTTCCCGTTCGAATGCCTCGACGGAGCCCTCTGTCGGCCGCCCCGGTGCGGTCCCGCTCAGATCCCGGTGACCTTGCTGCCCGCCGACATCTCGTAGACCAGGGTCACCGTGCGGCGGCCGCCGGGCGGGAGGGGGACGTCCCAGCGGACGATGCCCTCGCCGTCGACGGCGTCGGGCACGGGGGAGCAGGCTTCCGTGCGCAGGCGGACCTCGACCGCCGAGACCTCGGAGACGGGGACGCGTTCCCGCAGGACCACGACCCGCGCGCCGTGCTCCCCGGGCGCGGAGAACCGGGACAGGTGCAGCCGCACGGTGCGGGTGACCACGGTGCGCCGGTCCATTCCCGCGGAGGTGCGGGACTCCTCGGTGTGCCGGACCACCCGGCAGTCGTCCGAGCTGCCGAAGGCGAGCTCGGCGGGTGCGCCGGGCGCGGTGAACGGCAGGGTGCCGCGGCCGATGAAGCCGCTGCCGCGGACCAGGTCCACGGGGCCCGCGAGCAGCGCGTGGCCGGACCGGTTGTCGAACCGCGCGACCCGGGTCACCAGGGGGGAGAGTTCGGGTGCGCAGGCGTACTCGTCGGCGGCCGCCGTGGTGAAGGAGGAGAGCGGGACCCGGTGGGCGCGGCCGTCGCCGGGGACGGAGACCGGTGCGGGGGAGCGGAACACCCGGGTCTCGCCGTCGTCGTCCACGCCCGGCAGGCCGAGCACCGGAGCCGGACCGAGGTCCCCGATCTCCTCCTCCCGCACCTCCACGTCGACCGTGCGGCGCTCGGCCGCGGAGCGGTCCCGCAGGGTCAGTCTGTCCTCGTCCAGGTGCGGTGGATCGGTGGCGAGCGCGGACCGTGCCGTCGAGAACGTCAGGCGTACGTCCGACCAGTCCTCCCCGGTGCGCTGCCAGACCATCGCGTCCGTCTCCAGCGTCAGGGAGCCGCCGTCGAGCACGGCCCGGTAGGCGGGCCGCCACAGTGCGCACGGCAGGAGGTGGCTCACGCGCAGCCCGACGGGTCCGGCGGTCGCGGCCTCCACGGTCAGCTCGACGTGCCCGACCAGCTCGGCGGGTTCCGTCCCGGCGAGCCACAGGGCGCGCCGCGTCTCGTCCAGTTCGGCGGCGAGCTCCGCCGACCGGCTCTCCGCGGAGCGGAGTTGCTCGCCGTACGTGTCCCGCTCGGCGTCCACCCGGTCCAGTTCCCCGGTCCAGCGGGGCCCGTCGACCGTACCGGAGCCCGCGCTCTCCCCGATCTCCCGCAGCAGGTCGGCGGCCAGGCGCCCGAGCAGGTCGAGGCGGGTGTGCAGCCGGTCACGCGCCCGGCCCAGGGTGAGCTGTTCCTCCTCCAGGAGGTGCACCCGCCGGCGCAGCGCCGAGTCGTCGTCGGGGGACGGCAGGGGTCCGCGCGGCGTCCAGGTGCGTACGATCCGCGCGTCGAGGACCGTCGCGGAGCGCCCGTCGGCCGGTTCGGCGTGGAGGGAGCGGTCGACGGCCAGCGCGCTGACCGGACCGAGCCGCAGCCGCTGGACCCCGGCCTCCAGGTCGAGCACGGCGGTGCGTTCGACGTGGGCGCGGTCCTCCAGGCACGTGACGGCGGTGACGGGCAGGGCGATCGGCTCGGTGTCCGTGGACATGGGGATGTCAGCTCCTGCGGTTTCCGTCGACCAGTGCCTTGCCGGCCGGGATGCGTATCTCGTAGCCGCCGTCGAGCCGGGCGGATCCCCCGGGCGGCAGGTCCACCCGCCAGACGCGGGTGCCGGGGGCCAGGCGGTCGGGTCCCGCCCCCTCCTCGGGGACCGTCCAGTCCGCCCGCTCGTCGATCCGCACGTCCGGATCGGAAGTGACCGGTACCCGTTCGCGGACCTCGACGCCGACGGGCCGGGCCAGCCGGTTGGAGAGCTCCACGTGGACGCGGTGGTCGAGCACGGTGGTGCCGTTGCGCAGTCCCGCGGACGACTCGCGCAGCTCCGTACGGCGGGTGACCCGGACGGCCTCGGCCGGCCCGAGCCCCACCCGGCGCGTCCCGCCGGGGGCGAGCGTCGGCAGCGCGGTGGTCAGGAGGAAGTCGTCGTCGAGGGTGACCTCCACGGGACCGGCCAGCCACGCCTGTCCGGTGGCGTTGGTGAGCACCAGCGTCGCGTGGACGGTCTCGTCCACGGACGGCACGCAGAGGTACTCGGTCCGCAGCGCGACCGGGATCCCGGTGACGGTGACCGTGTGCCAGGTGCCGTCCGAGGGGATGTCGGTGCGGGCCGCCGCGTCGAAGCGGTGGTCGAAGGAGCCCGCCGACTCCCGGGGCCGTACGGCGTGGCCGGGCAGCGGCAGGGACGCCACCGCCTCGGCGCGGCGGCGGTGCTCGGCCGCCACCGGGTCGAAGGACGCGTCGGGGAAGAGCCGGCCCCTGCGGCCGGCCTCCTCGTCGGGGCCCGCCAGGACGAGGGCGACGTAGTCGAGTTCGGCGACGCCGGGACGCGGCGGACCGGCCTGCGGGACGGCCGACCCGGGCACGGCCGGCACCGGGGCGGGAGACATGGGGGCGGGTGACGCGGGGGCGGGCGGCATCGCCGCGGCGGGCATCACGCCGCCGGGAGCCGAGGGCGGCAGGGGAGCCGGGGGCGGAAAGGAAGCCGGGGGCGGCAGGGGGACGGAGGTCTCGAAGGGGCCACCGGCGGGAGCGCCGCCATGGGACGGACGGCCTTTCCGGGAGCGCGCCGGCTGCGCGGGACCGGCCCCCGGGCCACCGCGGACCGGGGGAGCGGACGCGCCGGCACGGCCGGGCACCGGAGGCGGGGGAGCCGCGGTGCCGTAAGCCTGAGGTACCGGCACCGGTGTCGGGGGAACGGGACCGGGCGCGAAGGCGGACCCGGCGAACGACCCGGGGGCGGCCCCGACGGCCGCGGGCGCCCCCGCGACCGCTTCGTGCGCGACCGCCGCAACGGGGCGGGGCGCCGCGGCGTCGTACCCGGTGAACAGGTCGGCGAGCCCCGTGGGGGGCTCCCGCCAGCCGGAGGGCGCGGGGTCGGACTGCCGGCGTCCGATCCGCAGCGAACGGAGCGCGGGCAGATCGGTGCGGCGGTGGAGGTCGGCGGTGGCCAGGGCGATACGCACGCCGTTCCAGTCCTCCCCGGTGCGCTGGGCCACCGAGGCGCGCAGCACCAGACGGCCGCCGCCGTCGCCCTGGCGGTAATGGAGACGGTATGCCGGGGACCAGACGGCGCCGGGCACCTCGTACTCCAGCTCCAGTTCCGCCTCGCCCGTGCCGTCGAGGGTCACCGCCGCCGAGACCGTGGTCGCCACGTGCGCCGACGGCGCGTCGGTGGAGGCGTGGGCCAGGGCGTCCGCCGCGACCGCGAGGTCGTGCTCGGCACGGAGCAGCGCCTCCTCCAGCTCGCCGAGGCGGGTGTGCAGGTCGCGCAGCCGCGCGTCCACGAAGTCGGCCAGCTCCAGCCACGCCTCGACCGGGGTGCGGCGGGGCGGGTCCTCGCGCCTGCGGGCGGGCGGGGCCGGACGGAGCCCCCGGACCTCTTCGACGAGACCCAGGTGCCGGTCCCGCCGTGCCCGCGCCGCCGCGCACTCCTCGCGCAGCCGCTCCACCTCGCGCCGCAACCCGTGCGGCGCGCCGGGGGCGTCCGGCTGTGCGTCGACCTCGACCCGGGCCTCGACGACCCGCACCCCGCCGGCGCCGACGACACGGACCAGCAGGGAGCCGGGGCCCGCCGTCCGGGGCAGCCCGGTGACCCGGACCCTGCCGTCCGGCGGAACGCTGCCACGCGCGACGCGCCTGCACAGCGCGCCTTGTGCGTGGACCACCACCGAGTCGAGGACCGAATCCCACACCTGATGAACTGTCTCAGCCTTCAAGAACTCCCCCTGGTCGTGCCCGTACCGCGCACAGCGTACGCCCGGTCGCCCGCTTCAGGTCTGCCATCCGCCCCAGTGGGCACACGCCTGATCAGGAACACGAGAGAGAGCACCAGAGGGAACACCAGAAGGACCATGAGAGGGAAGACATGATGGGCGACCACCTGACCGACCGGGTGCCGACCGCCGGCCACACCCCGGACGACGACCTGACCGGCTACCGGGTCGAGGCCGAGGACGGCCGTGTCGGCAAGGTCAGCAAGTACACGAACGACCTGGGACCGGGCTTCCTGGTGGTGCGCACCGGTGTCCGGTTCCTCGCCAAGGACGTCGTGATCCCCTCGGACACGGTGACGGACATCGACCACGAGACCCGTCTCCTCCGGCTGTCCGGCGGGAAGGAACAGATCAGGACGGCACGCGTCTTCGACCCGGACACCTTCCTCGGCGATCCGCGCCACCGCGACCAGCTGGGCGGCAGTCGGGGTTCGGGGCACTGACACCGGCGGGCCCCGTGCACCGGCCGGGCCCTACGCCGATTCCCGGACCACCAACTCGGGATCGAAGACGACGGACGCCGGTTCGGTGCGCGCCCCCCTGATGTGCTCGGCGAGCAGCCGGGCCATCGCCGCCGCCATGTCCTCGACCGGCTGGCGGACGGTGGTCAGCGGCGGCCTGCAGGCGACCGCCACGCTCGAATCGTCGAACCCGACGACCGCGACGTCGTGCGGCACCCGCCGCCCCCGCTCCCGCAGCACCTGGCAGATTCCCTGGGCCATCAGGTCGTTGGCCGCGAACACCCCGTCGGCCTCGGGGTGTTCGGCGAGCAGCTCCGTCATCGCCGTCATGCCGCTGTCGACGGTGAAGCCGCCCTGGACGAACGGGACGTACGCGTGCCCGTGGCGGGCCATCGTGTCGCGGAACCCGGCCAGCCGCTCCTGGCTCGCGGACACGGCCAGCGGCCCGGACACGGTGACGATCCGCCTGCAGCCCCGGCCCAGCAGGTGCTCGGCCGCGAGACGTCCGCCGTCCCGGTGGGCGAGGTCGACATGGCTGAGCGCGACCGGCCGGGAGGGCCGGGCGAAGAGCACGGCGGGCAGTCCCGCACCGGCCAGCAGCGCGGGCAGCGGATCGTCTGCGTGCGTCGAGACCACCAGGGCCCCGTCGGCGCTGCCCTGCCGCAGATACCCGACGACCTCCTGCCGTGCCTCGGCGGTCTCGGCGAACATGAGCACCGGATGCATCGACCGCGGACGCAGCTGGCGGACGACCCCGCTCACCACCCGGCCGAAGAACGGATCCGTCAGCGCCCGCGCGGCGAACGCGTCCTGTTCCTCGTCCGAGACGTCGCCGGCGCCGGACATCACGAGTGCCACGGTCCCGGTGCGCCGGGTGACCAGCGACCTGGCGGCCTGGTTGGGCGCGTAACCCGTTCTGCTGACCGCCTGCCGGACCGTCTCCCGGATGGCGGGGTCGACGTTGCGGACACCGTTGATGACGCGGGACACGGTGGCCCGGGAGACACCCGCCTCCCGGGCCACATCCTCCAGGGTCGGGGCCTGTCTGCGCATGCCCGCACCCTAACGGCCCGGCCCGTGGACGGCGTGCGCCCGGTGCGCGGGGGAGGAGATGAGCTCATGGGGTCTTTCGGGTGGGGGTCTCCGGTGCGGACGGGGGCGGGAGGGCGGCCGGACCATGGAGGGAGAGCGCTCTCCCGTGACGGAGTGTCGAGGTGGAGGCGCACGGGTGTCAAGGGGTCCGGCGCAAGGGACGGCCGGCTTCTCCCGCCCACCTCTTGAACGCTCCGGCGAGCCGGGAATCGCCCGTCAGTCGGGCGAAAATCCGTCAAGCATGCTTCTGCCTGCGGGACTTGCCGGATGAAGGGCGGCAACTTCCGTGACTCCGGTCGCAACTCTTGACGCGCGCTTCACGCGGATGAAGCATGCGAGGGCGAGAGAGCGCTCCCCCAACCCCCCACCGTTCGTTTCCTGAACAAGGAGAGTCGCGCCCATGTCCTCTGCCCCCATGGATCCCCCCACCTCCCGATCCTCGGTCGGACGCCGCACCGTCCTCGGTGCCGCCGCGGCCGCGGCGACGGGTTCGGCCCTGTCCGGCCTGTCCTCGCCCGCGTCGGCCGCGTCGGCCGCCCCCACCGCGCCGAAGACCCCGCGCGCCCTGCCCGGCGGCGGCGACCTGGGCCCGAACGTCATCGTCTTCGACCCGTCCACCGCCGGTATCCAGGCCAAGCTGGACGAGGTGTTCCGGCGGCAGGAGTCGGCGCAGTTCGGGACCGGCCGCTTCGCCCTGCTCTTCAAACCCGGCACGTACCACGGCCTCAACGCCCAGCTCGGCTTCTACACCTCCATCGCGGGCCTCGGCCTGTCGCCCGACGACACGACCATCAACGGGGACGTCACCGTCGACGCGGGCTGGTTCAACGGCAACGCCACCCAGAACTTCTGGCGCTCGGCGGAGAACCTGGCGCTGGTCCCGGTCAACGGCACCAACCGCTGGGCCGTGGCGCAGGCGGCGCCCTTCCGGCGCATGCACGTACGCGGCGGTCTCAACCTGGCCCCCAATGGCTACGGCTGGGCCAGCGGCGGCTACATCGCGGACAGCCGCATCGACGGCCAGGTCGCACCGTACTCGCAGCAGCAGTGGTACACCCGCGACAGCTCCGTCGGCGGCTGGGCCAACGCCGTGTGGAACATGGTGTTCTCCGGTGTCGTGGGCGCACCCGCGCAGAGCTTCCCGAACCCGCCGTACACGACGCTGGACACGACCCCCGTCTCGCGCGAGAAGCCCTTCCTCTACCTGAACGGCAGCGAGTACCGCGTCTTCCTGCCGGAGAAGCGGACCAACGCACGGGGTGTCACCTGGGGCAACGGCACGCCGAGGGGTACGTCGCTGCCGCTGTCGCAGTTCTACGTCGCCAAGCCCGGCGTGTCCGCGGCCACCCTCAACCAGGCGCTGGCCGAGGGGCTCCACCTCCTGCTGACGCCCGGCATCTACCACCTCGACCAGACCGTCCAGGTGAACCGGGCCGGCACCGTCGTCCTCGGCCTCGGCTACGCGACCCTGATACCGGACAACGGCGTCACCGCGCTCAAGGTCGCCGACGTCGACGGTGTACGGCTGGCCGGATTCCTCATCGACGCCGGGCCGGTCAACTCCGCCACGCTGCTCGAAGTCGGCCCCCGGGGCGCGACACGGGACCACTCCGCCAATCCCACCACCGTGCAGGACGTCTTCATCCGCATCGGCGGGGCCGGCGCGGGCAAGGCCACCACCAGCATGGTGGTCAACAGCCGGCACACCATCGTCGACCACACCTGGGTGTGGCGTGCCGACCACGGCACCGGCGTCGGCTGGGAGACGAACCGGGCCGACTACGGCGTCGTCGTGAACGGCGACGACGTCCTCGCCACCGGTCTGTTCGTGGAGCACTTCAACAAGTACGACGTGCAGTGGTTCGGCCAGCGGGGCCGCACCATCTTCTTCCAGAACGAGAAGGCGTACGACGCCCCGAACCAGGCCGCCATCCAGAACGGCTCCCTCAGGGGGTACGCCGCGTACAAGGTGGGCGACTCCGTCACCTCCCACGAGGGCTGGGGGCTCGGCAGCTACTGCTACTACAACGTCGACCCGACGATCGTCCAGCACCACGGCTTCGCCGCCCCGAACACCCCGGGCGTGAAGTTCCACCACCTCCTCGTCGTCTCGCTCGGCGGCCAGGGCCAGTACGCCCGCGTCATCAACGACATCGGGGCGCCCACGTCGGGCACGTCCACGGTGCCCTCCACGGTGGTCTCGTATCCCTGAACGGGAACCCCCCGTCCGTCACTCGGGACCCCGGGTCCCGTCACCCGCGGCCCTCGCAGCCCCCGCAGCCCTCGCAGCCGACAGGCCGCGGGGGCTGCGGCACGTCTCCCGTGGGCCCGGGTCCTTCCCGGAGGCGGGTATCAAGACACATGGCTCAGGAATGGGACCACAGTCCGGTGACTACGCATGGTGATGTCTTTCCGATGGGTGACGCGTACGGCCCGGCCGCGCACTCCCTATCCGACCACTCCTTTGACAACGATGTCCAGGCGTCGGGCGTCTCTCCTCGCACAAGAAGCTGAACCCTTGTGGCGTTCAGTCAAAGTTTAGTAAAACCGCTGGTCATGGCCTCAAACAACGGTGAAATTCAGATAGACCGGTCTATGGACATTGCCGCGAAGTTACGTCTACGTTGAGCGCTCATCAGGCCGGGGTCCTGATGACCGACGCGGTCATTCCCCGCCTGACACCAACAGCTGTGCGGCGAGAGGTGACGGGGATGCGGAAGAGCTGGATGGCCCTTGTGGCGGCGACCGCGGTGGCGGCGACAGCCTGTAGCGGACAGGGGGGCGGCGGGCGTGGCGAGATCGCGGCCCCGCCGAGCGACCCGGCGAAGGTGTCGGGCGAGATCACGGTCCTGACCAACAGGTCGGACCAGATCGCCGACGGCACCCTGGAGAAGTACGCCGAGGAGTTCGGCGAGGTGTACCCGGGGGTGAAGGTCAAGTTCGAGGGTCTGACCGACTACGAGGGCGAGACCAAGATCCGGATGAACACCGAGAACTACGGTGACGTCCTGCTGATCCCGAACTCCCTCTCCGTCGAGCAGTACCCCACCTTCTTCGCCCCGCTGGGCGAGGCCGGTGAACTGTCGAAGAAGTTCGACTACACCGACCACGCCACCGTGGACGGCCAGGTCTACGGGTTGGCCAACATCGGCGTGGCCAACGGGTTCGTCTACAACAAGGCGGTGTGGGCGAAGGCCGGCATCACCGAATGGCCCGCCACGCCCGAGGAGTTCGTCGCGGACCTCCGGAAGATCAGGGCGAGGACGGACGCCGTCCCGTACTACACCAACTACAAGGACGGCTGGCCGCTCACCAACTGGACGAACGCCATCGGCTCGCCCGGGTGCGACCCCGGCTCCTACGACTCCCTGGCGAAGACGGCGAAGCCGTGGAGCCCGGGATCGGACCTGCACACGATCGACGAACTCCTCTACACCGTCGTCGACGGGAAGCTGTCCGAGTCCGACCCCACGACGACCAACTGGGAGGACTCCAAGACGCAGATGGGGGCCGGCAGGATCGCTTCGATGTGGCTCGGCTCCTGGGCGATCTCCCAGATGCGGACCGCGGCGGAAGCGGCCGGCAAGAAGCCCGACGACATCGGGTTCATGCCGTTCCCCGCCCAGAAGGACGGCAAGTTCTGCTCCGTCCTGCGCCCCGACTACCAGTACGCGGTCAACGTCCACTCCGGCAAGAAGGCCGCCGCCCGTGCGTGGATCGACTGGTACATCACCAAGTCCGGTCAGGCGGCAGCCGAGGGATCCATCTCGTCGGTGAAGGGCGCTCCCTTGCCCGACACGCTGAAGCCGTTCTCTGACAACGATGTCACCCTGATCCCGCAGCACCAGGAGAACGTCGCCGACGTCCACGCGATCGACAAGGCGTCCGAGATCGGCATCACCGTGCAGGACTACCGGCAGAAGCTGGTCGACGTCGCCCGCGGGGCGGCGGACGGGGACATGGACAGCTACTTCGAAGAGCTGAACGGGAAGTGGTCCGAGGCTCAGCAGACCCTCGGCGGCTGACCGCACCGCCGCGCGGTGGGACCACGGACGGGGGGTGGTCCCCTGCGCAACGGCCCAACGGCCCAACGGCCCAACGGCGGTAGGCGGTACGGCTGTACTGGAACTCCGCGTACATCGCCGCCCGCGTGCCGCGTGCCGCCTGTCGCCGTATCGCCATGCTGCGTGCCGCCGTGCCGTGATGCCGGTGTCCTGCCGCACGACCGATCCCGAACCCACCACGAGGAACCATGAGATGACCGCTGTCCAGAAGACCCGCGCCGAGGCGTCCGCCGTCGGCCGGCGCGGTGCTCCGCCTCCCGGACCCGCCGGCGGCCGGCCGCGCCCCGGAAGGCGCCGCCGCACCGCCGCCCTGACGCCGTGGCTGTTCCTGGCCGTTCCCCTGACGTTGCTGCTGGTGTTCACCTACCTGCCCGTGGCGGACATGGTCGGCTACAGCTTCACCGACTGGGACGGCACCAGTCCCGAGCGCTCCCTGGTCGGCGGGGAGAACTACACCGACCTGGTGACCCGGCCGCAGCTGTTCGAGGTGTTCCTGGTCAGCGGTTTCTACCTCGCCGCCTCGTTCGTGCAGATCGCGGTCGCCCTGTACTTCGCGACGGTCCTCAGCTTCAACACCCGCTTCCGCAACGTCTTCAAGGGCCTGCTGTTCTTCCCCTACCTGGTCAACGGTGTGGCCGTCGGGTTCGTGTTCCTGTACTTCTTCCAGCCCGACGGCACCCTCGACACCCTGCTGCGCCTGGTCGGCGTGGACGGCAGGCACCTGTGGCTCGGAGACCCGGACCTGGCCAACCCGTCGCTCGCCGGGGTGTCGGTATGGCGCTTCACGGGTCTGAACATGGTGCTGTTCCTGGGCGCGATCCAGTCGATCCCACCGCACCTGTACGAGGCCGCGCAGCTGGACGGGGCCAACCGCTGGCAGCAGTTCCGGCACATCATCGCGCCCGGTATCAAGCCCGTCATCAGCCTGAGCTTCATCCTCGCGGTGTCCGGGTCACTGGCCGTCTTCGAGATCCCGTACATCATGACCGGCGGCGCCAACGGCACCGAGACGTTCGTCATCCAGACCGTCAAACTCGCGTTCCAGTTCGACAAGGTCGGGCTGGCCTCGGCCTCGGCCGTCGTCCTGCTGGTCCTGATCCTGCTGATCACCTGGGTCCAGCGCCGGCTGATCCCCGAGGAGAGGGTCGAACTCTCATGACCGCCGACACCGCCGACACCGCCGTTCCCGGCCGGCGCCCGTCCCGTGCCGGCAGCACCGCGCTGTCCCGGACCGCCGTCGCCCTGAAGTACCTCTCCCTGCTGCTGGCCTCGGCCGTGGTCCTCGTCCCCCTCGGCGTCGTCCTGCTGACCTCGCTCAAGACGCAGACGGAGCTGGCCGACGAGGGACCGCTGTCGCTGCCCGACAACTGGTTCCACTTCGCCAACTACACGACCGCCTTCGAACAGGGCGCGATGCTCGGCGCGTTCGGCAACACGACGCTGATCCTCGTGGTCTCCACCACCGGGACCGTGCTGATCGGCTCGATGACCGCCTACGCCGTCGACCGCTTCCAGTTCCGCCTGAAGAAACTGGTGATGGGCCTTTTCCTGCTGGCCGCGCTGGTTCCCGGCGTCACCACCCAGGTCGCCACCTTCCAGGTGATCGACGGACTGGGCGCCTTCAACACCCGGTGGGCGCCGATCCTGCTCTACACCGGCACCGACATCGTCTCGATCTACATCTTCCTGCAGTTCATCCGCTCCATCCCGGTGTCCCTGGACGAAGCGGCGCGCATCGACGGCGCCAACTCCTGGACGATCTACCGGAAAATCATCTTCCCGATGCTGCGGCCGGCGATCGCGACCGTCGTCATCGTCAAGGGCATCGCCATCTACAACGACTTCTACGTGCCCTTCCTCTACATGCCCGATCCCGAACTCGGCACCATCTCCACCGCCCTGTTCCGCTTCAAGGGCCCCTTCGGCGCCCATTGGGAGACCATCTCGGCCGGCACCATCCTGGTGATCGTGCCGACCCTGGTCGTCTTCCTGGCGCTGTAGCGCTTCATCTACAGCGGTTTCGCGGCCGGTTCGACCAAATGACCCGCACGTCCCCCTGCACCCGCACGTCCCCCTGCACCCGCACGTCCACCCGTGCCCGCATGTCCACCCCTGCCCGCACGCTCGTCCGCGCCCGCACCACGTCGCACGTCCCACGAGGAGTCCGCATGAAGGTCCGCACCCCGCTGTCCCAGGGTTGGCTGCTGCGCCTGAACACCGACCGCCACACCCCCGCGGAGGCACCCCCCGGACTGGCGGGGACGGCCGTGCCCGCGCAGGTGCCCGGCTGCGTCCACACCGATCTGATGGCGGCGGGCCTGCTGGCCGACCCGTACCTCGACCGCAACGAGTCGGAGGTGGCCTGGGTGGGCCGCGCCGACTGGACGTACACGACCGAACTTCCCGGTCAGGAAGCCGGCTTCGAGCGCACCGACCTGGTCTTCGACGGTCTGGACACGGTCGCCTCCGTCCATCTCGCGGGCCGGCTGCTGGGCCGTACCCGCAACATGCACCGGTCCTACCGGTTCGACGTCACCGAGCTGACGGCGGACGGACCCGCGCCCCTCGAAGTCGCCTTCACCTCCGCCTACACCGAGGCCGAGGCCGTACGGGCCCTGCTGGGCGAGCGGCCCAACTCCTACCCCGAGCCGTTCAACCACATCCGCAAGATGGCCTGTTCGTTCGGCTGGGACTGGGGTCCCACGCTGGTGACGGCCGGCATCTGGCGCGAGGCGAGGATCGAGCGCTGGTCCACGGCCCGGCTGGCCGCCGTCCGTCCGCGGCTCACCGTCGCCGACGACGGGACGGGCGTCGCCGAGATGGTCGTCGACCTGGAGCGTACGGCGACCGGCCGGGACCGGCCCCTGCGGCTGGTGGCCGCCGTCGGCGACGCGTCCGCGGAGATCACCGTCGGCCCAGGGGAGGAGACGGCCACGGTCACCGTGCGGGTCCCGGACGCGGCGCTGTGGTGGCCGCGCGGTTACGGCGGCCAGTCCCTGTACGGGTGCACGGTCGTCCTGAGCGAGCCCGACGGCGGCCGGGCGCTCGACACGTGGGAGCGCCGCGTGGGCTTCCGCACGGTCCGGCTCGACACGTCCGCGGACGAGCACGGCAGCGCCTTCACCCTGGTGGTCAACGGCACACCCCTGTTCGCCCGGGGGGTGAACTGGATACCCGACGACGCCTTCCCCGCCCGGATCACGGCCGACCGCTACCGCACCCGGCTCACCCAGGCCGCCGAGGCGGGTGTCGACCTGGTGCGCGTGTGGGGCGGCGGGATCTACGAGGACCGCGCCTTCTACGACATCTGCGACGAGCTGGGCCTGCTGGTCTGGCAGGACTTCCTGTTCGCCTGCGCCGCCTATTCGGAGGAGCAGCCGCTGCGGTCCGAGATCGAGGCCGAGGCCCGGGAGAACGTGGCCCGCCTGATGCCGCACCCGTCGCTCGTCCTGTGGAACGGCAACAACGAGAACCTGTGGGGCTTCGCCGACTGGGACTGGGAGCCGGAGCTCGCCGGCGACTCCTGGGGCGAGGGCTACTACCTGGGCCTGCTGCCGCGCATCGTCGCGCAGACCGACCCGACCCGCCCGTACTGGGCGGGCAGCCCCTGGTCGGGATCGTGGGAGCACACGCCGAACGACCCCGACCACGGCACGGCGCACTCGTGGGAGGTGTGGAACCGCCGTGACTACGGCGACTACCTCACCTCGGTGCCGCGCTTCGTCGCCGAGTTCGGCTGGCAGGCGCCGCCGGCCCTCGCCACCCTGCGACGGGCGCTGTCCGAACGCCCGCTGACCGCCGACTCGCCCGGCATGCTGCACCACCAGAAGGCCGAGGACGGCAACGGCAAACTGAACAGGGGCCTCCTGCCGTACTTCCCGGCGCCGGCCGACTTCGACACCTGGCACTACCTCACCCAGCTCAACCAGGCACGCGCCGTCGCCGCCGGGGTCGAGCACTGGCGCTCCCACTGGCCGCGCTGCGCCGGCACGGTGCTGTGGCAGCTCAACGACTGCTGGCCGGTCACCTCCTGGGCGGCGATCGACGGCGACGGCCGGCTCAAGCCCCTGTACTTCGAGATGCGCCGCCTGTACGCCGACCAGCTGCTGACGATCCAGGACCGCGACGGCGAGCCGGCGCTCGTGGGCTGCAACCAGGGTGCGCGGACCTGGGACACCACTGTCACGGTCCGTCGCGTCGGGGCGGACGGCACGGTGCTGGCGAGCGCCGAGGTCGCGCTCAAGGCCGCGGGCCGCGGCGTGGCCCTGGAGCGGCTGCCGGACCCGGTGGCCGTGTTCGGCGACCCGCGCCGGGAGTTCCTGGTCGCCGACGTACGGGAGTCCTCCCGTACGGACGGTGCCGGGGGCGGGGAGGGCCTGCGCGCGGTGCGCTTCGCGTGCCCCGACCGCGAGTTCGCGTACCCCGCCGCCGTGTACGACGTGCGGGTGCGCGAGGACGGCGAGGACGGCGAGGGCGGCGAGGACGCCGCGCTGGTCACCGTGACCGCCACCACCGTCGTACGGGACCTGCTGCTGCAGGCCGACCGGTTGGACGCCGGCGCGCGCACCGACCACGGGAGGGTGACGCTCCTGCCCGGCGAGAGCACGACCTGGCGGGTCACCGGCTGGCCGCGGCCCGGCGCCGAGGCCGCCCGCACGGCACTGTTCTGCGTCAACGGCGCAGGGGCGGTCGACGGCGCAGGAGCGGTCGGCGGCGGAGGGACCGCCGGTGACTGAGGAGCCGTCGGTGACCGGGGAGCGGGGACGCCGGCCGGGTCGCGTCACGATCACGGATGTGGCGGCCCGGGCCGGTGTGTCCCGGGGAGCGGTGTCCCTGGCCTTCAACAACCGGCCCGGTGTCTCGGAGGCCACCCGTGAACGCGTCATGGCCGCGGTCGCCGAGCTGGGCTGGGTGCCGAACCAGGCCGCGATCAAGCTGTCCGGTTCGGCGACCGGCGCGGCGGACACCGTCGGTCTCGTCATCGCACGCCCCGCACGCCAGCTCGGGCTCGAACCCTTCTACATGGAGTTCATCTCCGGGGTCGAGTCCGTCCTGGAGGAGCACGGGTGCTCGCTGCTGCTGCACCTGGTGCGGGACACGGCACAGGAGATCGCCGTCCACCGCCAGTGGTGGCAGGCCCGCCGGATCGCCGGTTCCATCCTGGTCGACCTCCAGCACGACGATCCGCGGATCACCGAGCTGGCGGCGATCGGGCTGCCGGCGGTCGCGGTCGGCCATCCGTCCCTGACCGGTGACTTCACCTCGGTGTGGACCGACGACGAGAGTGCCGTGCACGAGGCGGTGCGCTATCTCGCGGCTCTCGGGCACCGGCGGATCGCGCGGGTGGGCGGTCATCCGGGGCTCGGGCACACCGCGCTCCGCACCGCCGCGCTGGACGCGATCGTCGCGGAACTGGGACTGGAGTCGGCCCGCAGCGTCACCACCGACTTCTCCGGTGAACAGGGGGCCCGCGCCACCCGCTCGCTGCTCGTCTCCCCGGAGCGGCCCACGGCGATCGTCTACGACAACGACATCATGGCGGTCGCGGGACTGTCCGTGGCCGCCGAGATGGGCCTGAGCGTGCCGAAGGACGTCAGCCTGATCGCCTGGGACGACTCCCAGCTGTGCCAGCTCACCCATCCCAACCTGTCCGCGATGAGCCACGACGTCTTCGGCTTCGGCGCCGATGTCACCCGTCGGCTGTTCGACGTCGTCCACCGCCGCAACCCCTCGTCCGGCCCGGTCGCGACGCCCGTCCTGCTGCCCCGCGGCAGCAGCGCGCCCCCGCGGGGCGCCACCGGCTGAGGGCGTGGTACGGGTACCGGTGGCCCGGGCCGGGCGTCCGCCCCGCCCGGGCCGTCCCCGTGCCGTCCGCACCGGGCGCCACCGGCCCCTCCCACCGAAAGGCGGATCCCCCGTGCCTCTGCCCCTGCCCGTGGCCCCGCCCGTGCCCCTGCCTCGTCGAGGGGGACGGATCTCATGAGACTCGCGACCCGCGTATGGGGCGAGGGCCCCCGCACGGCCGTCCTCGTGCACGGCATCATGACGGACTCCCGCAGCTGGAACCGGGTGGCCCCGGCGATCGCGGACCGCGGCTACCGGGTCCTCGGTGTGGACCTGCCCGGCCACGGAGCCAGCCGACCGGCCGCGGCCTACACCCCGGCGGCACTGGCCGCCGACCTGCTCGACACCCTGCCCCCGGCCCCCGACCTCGCCGTCGCCCACTCACTGGGTTCGGCCGCCCTGCTGCTCGCCGCACCAAGGCTGCGCTGCGCCCGCGCGGTCCACTGCGACCCCGCGTGGCTGCGCCGTCCCCGGGACCTGGACGCCCTGCGGGCCGTCAAGCACGCCACCCGGCGGGAGCTGCGTGCCGCGCACCCGCGCTGGCACGACGACGACATCACCGCCGAGCTGCGGGCCCTGGCCACCTGGGACCCGGCCTCGGTCACCGCGCTGCGGCAGCTGCCCGGCCTGCCGTACGCCCCGGCCGTCCCCTCACTGGTCCTGCTCGCCGGCCCCAGCGAACGGATCCCGCCGGCGGAAGCCGCGGCACTGGCGCGCCGCGGCTGGCGGGTACGCACGGTGGACGGTGCGGGACACACCGTCCACCGGGACGATCCCGCCGGGTTCCTGCACGGACTGCGCGGGTGGCTGTGACCGCGCCGGGCCGTCAGGGCAGTACCGTCAGGGCAGTGCGACCTCGCCCTGGTTCAGCACACGGGGATGGAAGTACGCTGCCTGGATCTCGGCGTTGGTGTTGTTCCCGCGCAACTGCTCGGACCACATCATGAACCAAGCCCACTGGGGCTGACTGCTCAGCAGGGAGGCGGTCGGCATCTTGCCCATCTCCGCCAGCGCCATCGGTTTCGTACCCGCAATGCTCCGCAATTGCTGGTAGTCGGCGGAACTGGGGTGGTTCTTGTACCAGACGTCCAGGGAGACGACATCCACGTACGCATTGCCGGGATAGTAGTTGCTCCAGCCCCCGGCCGGATTGTCCTGCACGTTCCACACCCAGATCAGATTGTCCAGCCCTTTGGTCCCGGCGAGGTAGTCACGGGTGATCTGATAAAGGCGCGCGCTGCCGTTCGCACCGGGCCGGTTGCCCCACCAGTTCCATGCCTCGTTCATTTCGTGCAGCGGACGGAAGAGGACCGGAACACCCGCACTCCTCAGTTGCTGGAGATAGGGGACCACCTCGTCGAGTCGCCGCTTCCAGGCGGTGTTCAGGGCGCTGCCCTCGGTGAGTATCTGCGAGAACTGCGCCTGGGAGATGTTCGACTTCACACCGCCCTCGAACGCGCAGGTGCTTCCGCCGGTCGGCGGGCAGACGTGCCAGGTGAGGGAGACCAGCGACCCGTTCGCCCACTCGGTCTTCGCCTGGTCCACCACGCGCTGGCGGTTGGCCACGTCCGCGGAGGCGAACATCAGGTCACCGCCCCACAGGCCGGGGTACTGCCCGGTGACGTCCTTGACCTGCTGGGTGTACTGCCCGGGCGCGGAAGCGGGCTCCTTGTTGTGCTGTCCGGAGACGACGTGATTTCCGGAAATCGACTTGAGGTAGTTCAGTACATTCTGTTTGGGGGTCGGGGGAAACGCCTGCGCGGATTCCGTCACAGGCCAGACGAAGACGGCTGCGGCAACGGCTGCCGCAGCCATGACGAATATGACGCAGCGCCGGATCGGTCTCATGAGCATCCAAGCTCCCGTGGTGGAAAGAAATGCGTATCGCCAAGGTGGCCGCTGCGCCGGTGCCCGTCAATGGTTCGTGGCACAACCCGCAACCCGTCCGCGGGATTATTTACTTAACGTTTTCCGAACGCCGCCGAAGAAATGGCTCCTTGTCCGCCATGCGTGTTTTGCCGCGGCGGCCCGCCGTCGCCGGATCCGTCCCGGCCGGCCCCGGCCGCCAGAACCCGCGAAATGCGCCGAACGCCCACAGCCGTGATCGTGGTGGGGAAGCAGTTCGCTCCTCGAAGGCCCGGGTACGCGAGCACGGGGGTAGCCGGGCGTTCGAGCACCACGACGGGATACGGGTTCGGCGCATGGACAAGCACCAGTTGATCGAGAAGACCGCGAGCCGGACGGGGGCCGCGGGGGACGGCGAACGGCTCGCGCCGCACGAGGTCGAGCGCGTACTGGACGCGCTGTTCGGGACCGTGGACCACTCCGGTCTGATCGCCGAGGCCGTCAGGGCGGGGGAGACGGTCGTCCTGGGCAGCTTCGGCGACTTCCACGGCGCCGACGGCACGGTCGCCTTCCGGCCCGGCAGGGCCGTGGCCTCCTACCTCCAGGGCGACACCGGGTGAGCGCGGAGGCGCCCCGTCCTTCGTTCGGGTGGAGCTGCCGAGAGGCATCACCCGGCCGGGTGAGCGTGGACGGGCCGTGCCGCACGGCGTCGGTACGGTTCCCCGATGACCTCGAACTCAACAGAAGCGCGTCCGGTGCGCTCCGCCGAACTGGGCACGCTCGTGGCCGTGTCGTGGAGCCGCGAAACGCCCCAGGGCAGTGTCCCCTACATCCTCGCCTGCTCCCTCGGGGACGGTGAGAGGGGTCCGGACGGTTCGTCGGCATCCGTCGCGCAGTTGCTGCACAACTGCGGGCTCTCCACGGAGGAGGGCCTCGTCGATGCCTCCGCCCGCCCGGCCCTGCCGATCAGCCTGCTGGTCGTGGACGGATCGATCGTCCTCACCATGCCGCAGATCAACGCCCAGCTCGTGCCGTCCGGGCCCTGGCTCGACGCCGTCGCGGAGCGCGGCTGCGCGTGTCTCGTCATCACCACGCGCCCGTGGCCCGGTGGCGACCTCGACGACAACGAAGCGCTGGCTGCCTTCGCCAACGACGAGGAGACCCTCAGGGCGGCGGCCGTTGTCGCCCTCCCGGCCCGCAGCCTGCGCGACCGCTGACCCGTACGTCCGTACGCCCCCTGACCCGTACGCCCGCTGGCCCGTACGCCCGCTGGCCCGTACGCCGTACGGTCGCACGCCCGGCCGGTGTGCTCCGGCCGGCCGGGCAAGCGGAGAGGTCCCGGTGGCAGGGAGGAACCCCCCCGCCACCGGGACCTCGGCCGTACGTTCTGCCGGCTAGCGCTTCACCCCGCCGTGCAGGGCGCTCACCTCCTCGGCGGTGAGTGCCCGGTCGACGGCCCGGACCTCGTCGACCGCGCCGTTCCAGAAGTCGACCTTCGAGCCGTCCCAGTGGGCGCGGCCGACGGTCAGCGGACCGGTGCTCCCGAGGGCGGCGCCACCGGTGGCCGTCGCCGCGAGCTTCCCGTCGAGGTACAGCCGGATCTCGTCGGTGCCGGCGTCCCGGACGCCGACAAGGTGGTACCAGCGGCCGGTCTCCGCGGCGACGGCCACCTGGGCACGGCGTTCCCCCGGGGTGCTGAAGGCGAAGTTGCCGTGTCCGTACTGCAGGTAGAACGAGTTGGCCAGGGCACGGGTGTCCTGGCTGACCGCCGTGCCGTAGTTGCCGGGGATCCCGTCGAGCCGGACCCAGGCGGACACCGAGTAGCTGCCGCTGGTGTCGAGCACCGGACCCGAGGTCTCGGCGTACTGCTTCTGGCCGTCGAACTTCAGGGCGCCGCCGCTGACGCCTTCGGTCCAGGAAGCGCCCTCGCGCAGGGTGAGCGGTGCCTTGTTGGGACCGGAGTCCTCGGCGGTGGTGCCGGTGCCCTCGTCGAGGGTCCAGTGCCCGCCGCCCTTCAGGTCCTTCTTACCCGCCGCGGCGCCGGCCGCGATCACCTTGAGGTTGACCTTCCGCACCTCGGCGGCGTCCATCTTGATGTCGCGCCGGTCGTACGTGTACAGGCCGTTGAGCTCGTTCTCCAGATCGGTGATCTGGGTGTACACCGAGCCGGACAGCTCGGCGCCGGCCTGCTCCAGGTAGAACTTCTCGGTGTTCTCGACGTACTTGCGGGTCAGCTCCGCCTTGGTGGTGACACCGCTGTAGATCACCGTCGGGGCGCCCGGCCACATGTGGCCCGGAGTGCGCAGGGTGAAGCCGCCGTGCTCACCGTCCATGGCGGCCCGCTTCCCGTCGGGGAAGGGCGGGTCGTCGTTGTTGTAGTCGTGGTGGTCGATGATGTCGCCCTTGCCCGAATCCCCCTTGGAGTTGCAGCAGTTGACACCGCTGTGGGCATTGACGACACGGGACGGGTCGGCGGCCTCCACCGCCTCGGTGATACGGCCCGTCTCCTCGCGGTTCCACTCGCCCCAGCCCTCGTTGAAGACGATCCAGCCGATCACGGAGGGGGAGTTGTGGTGCTGGCGCATCATCTCCCGGCCCTGGTCGACGAACGCCTTCTGGCCCGTCTCGTTGGTGATGTTCCCGGAGACGAAGTCCTGCCAGACGAGCAGGCCGAGCTTGTCGGCGTGGTAGAACCACCGCGCCGGCTCCACCTTGATGTGCTTGCGCACCGCGTTGAAGCCGAGCTTCTTGTGCGCCTCCAGGTCGAAGGCGAGGGCCTCGTCGCTGGGGGCGGTGTAGAGACCGTCGGGCCAGAAGCCCTGGTCGAGGGTGGCCAGGGAGAAGACCGGCTTGCCGTTGAGGGCCAGCTTGTTGAAGCCGCCCACCTTCTTGACCTCGATCTTGCGCATACCGAAGTAGCTGCGGACCCTGTCGCTCGACCTGCCGTCGGTCAGCGTCACGTCGAGGTCGTACAGGTACGGGTCGTCGGGGCTCCACAGGTGCTGCTTCGCCACCGGCAGGGTGAGCTTCCTGCCCGCCGCCCCGCTGACCCTGCCGACGACCTTGCCGCGGGTGTCACGGGCGACGGCCTCGACGCGGGCGGAGGAGGACGCGCCTTCGGCGTCGACCGTCACCGCCAGGGTGCTCGTGTCGATGTCGGGCGTGGTGACGATGTTCCCGATCGAGGCGGGAGCCACCGGCTCCATCCACACGGTCTGCCAGATGCCGGAGGTCTGCGTGTAGAAGATGCCGCCCGGATTGGTGGACTGCTTGCCCATGGGCTGGTCCGCGCCACCGGTGTCGGTGACGGCGACCACGATCTCCTGCTTGCCGCCGCCCTTCAGGGCGTCCGTGATGTCGGCGCTGAAGGCGTTGTAACCACCGGTGTGGTCGGCGACCTTCTTGCCGTTGACGTAGACGCGCGACTGGTAGTCGACGGCGCCGAAGTTGAGCTTGAGCCGGTTCGAGCGGCTGTCCTTGCCGACCTTCCAGTTCTCGGGCACGTCGATGGTCCGGCGGTAGAACATGTGGTCCTCGTGCCGTTCGAGCCCGGACAGCTGCGACTCGACCGGGAACGGCACGATGATCTTCTCGTCGAGGTTCTTGCCGAAGACCGGCTGCTCACCCGCCTTCGCGGCGCTGAACTGCCAGGGCCCGTTCAGGTTCTCCCACCTGGACCGCTTCTGCTGGGGACGCGGGTACTCGGGCAGCGGGTGCTTCTTGTCGACCCTGTCCCCCCACTTGGTGGTGAGGCGGTGGGTGGAGGCGTTCTCCGCGTACCGGATGACCTTCGGTACGGCCTTGCCGCCGGCGGTCAGACCGCCCGTACCGTCGTACGAGACCCGGACCAGCTGGTTCTTCTGGATCGGCTCCGACAGGTTGACGTAGAGGGAGGAGGAGTCCCCCGGGACGGACGTGACCGACCTGATCGGCATGGCGGTCGTGTCGGCCTCGACCTTCAGATGGTCCTTGACCGCCTGCAGGTTGCCCACCCTGCCCTCGAACCGCGCGCGCAGCCGCCGTCCGTCCCCGGCGACGGTGAGCTCCACCGGGAAGACCTCGAAGTCGGCCGGCGGGGTGAACGCGGACATCGGCACGATCTGCTTGGCCAGGGTCGGTGTCGACCAGCGCAGGTACATGTTGGCGCCGCCGGTGTCCTGGAACAGCTCCAGACGGAACGTGTGCTTCTTGCCCGCGGTCAGCCTCACGGCCTGGCTGGTCTGCTCCCGGTCCCAGTCGCCCACCCAGTGGTCGATGACGGGCTCGTCGTCGATGTGGAGCCGGAAGCCGTTGTCGCCGATGGCGTAGAAGGTGTAGTCACCCGTGGCCGGCGCCTCGATCTGCCCCGTCCAGCGGGCGGTCGTGTGCTCCGTCCTGCCGGTGAACTCCTTGAAGGTGTCGGTCAGACCGGAGAAGTTGATCTGCGGGTCGAGCGTCGTCCCGCCGAGCTCGGCGAAGTCCCGGGCGCCGGGAGCCGACATGCTGAAGTACTCGCCCTTGAGGCCGTGCGTCACAATGGCGGCCTGTTCGGCGGCGGACGCCGAGGAGGCGCCGCCCGCCGGCTCTGAGGCCACCGCGGTGGGCAGCATTCCGCTCGGGGGCAGCACCAGGGCCGCCGTGGCGAACAGCGCCAGCAGTCTGGCTCTGCGTCGGGCACTGGGGCGGGTGTCGTGTCGTCTCATCGAACCTTTCCTCGTACAGAGGCCGTGACCGCGTTCGACTGCCGGGCAGGGTTACGGGCTCCTGCGAAGGAGCTCGTAGGGAGAAGCTGCACACAGGCTGAGGCGGGTTCGGTAAGCGGCCTTTTCAACGTTGGAAACCCTCTGCCAGCGGTATGACAGCACGCCCACAGGAGCCTGTCCAGACCTCGCGCAGCACTCTGTTGCCTGACGTCACGACGAGGAGTGCCCGGGAACCACGGAGCCGGCTGACCCGGCGAAGGAGCCCGCGAAGGTTCTGCCGCGCTGATCAAGCCGGTGCGCGGGGGCGCGAGTCGGGGTGGGCGGGCTTCCGGGGCGGCCGCACCGCCGGCGGGTACGGACCATCGGTGGGTACGGGATGTCCGTGGCGCCGCGGACGCGACGCCGCACCGGGCGCCGAACCGGCCAGATCCGTGAGCCGGGTCCGTGAGCCGGGTCCGTAAGTCGGATCCGCGAGCCCGCCGCCGGAGAGCCGGAACGGTTTGCGCAGCAGAACCGCAACCCGGTACCGACGGCATCGTCATGGCCCGGCCCGGCCCGGCCGGGTGCGGTACCCGCCGCGGCCGTTCCGGCCTGGTCGCGGCCGCTCCGGCCCGGCTAGGGAAGAGGGCAGGTGAGCGGCAGGATGCGTTCGCACACCTGCCCGGTGAGACGGGTGTCGGTGAAGACGGCGTCGGCGAGCCAGTCCGCCGCGGTCAGCCGGTCGACCAGGAGCCGCAGTTCGCCGGGATCCACCGGGACCCAGGCGGTGAGTGATTCCAGGCAAACGCCCTGCCCACCGGGGCCGAGGCGGCCGTCGGCGCTCGTCCGGGAGGCCAGCGTCAAGGAGAGCAGCCGGACGGCCGGCGGGGCCTTGGCCTTGCGGAGCTTCTTGTCCGAGACGACCCTCTGGGCCCAGCCGCTGAGTTTGGGCCGCATCTTCTTGCCGAACGTGAACGGTCCGGGGCCGTCCTGGCCGGGCACCAGGGACGGGACGCTGATGGGGGTGGGGTTCTCCGGCCGGGAGGCGAGCAGGTCGGCGACGGTGCCGGGAAAATCCAGCCAGCCGCAGCCGGTCAGCCTCTCGACCAGGTCCTCCGGATCGGTCAGACCCAGGGCCGTGACGTCCTGCCCGACGAGGTTGCCGGTCCCGGAGTGCGCGGTGCGCAGGGTCAGCATCAGCACCAGCAGCCGTGCCTGCGGTCCCGGCAGCGGACAGTGGTCGGCCACGTGCGCGAGGACGGAACGCGCGTGCTCCCACTGGGTCGGCGCGGTCAGCAGCCGGGCCACGGCCGGTCCCTCGCCGTCCGGGCCGCAGCCGATGCGCTGCAGATGCTGGGAACGGGCGGTGGCGGCGGCCTGCTCGGCACGCACCGCCTCCAGTCGCAGGTTGATGTCGTCGGTGACGTCGGCCCAGGTGCTGAAGGCGCGCGCCTTGCGTTCCTGCAGGTCGGCAAGGAGCGTCAGATCGGGTTCGGTGCGCTGCTGGTAGGCGCGGAACAGATCGCCGAGCTCGACGAGTTCGTCCCGCAGGACGACGGGCCGCAGATCGTGGGGGATGATCCGCTGCGCGATCTTCCTGTACGGAGGACGGCGCCGCGTCGGCACGGAGCGGGGCGCCGGTACCTCGCGCGCGACGTCCGCGGGCGGGGGACGGTCGGAGAACCGCGGCCCGCCGACCGCGGCGGGCGACGGGCGGTCGGCGGTGACCGGGGCGCCGGCCGCCGGGCGGGACACGGCGGGAGCGGTGGAGACGACCTTCGCGCCGGACGTGGCGGCCGCGCAGCGTGAACAGCACTCCATGGCCTGCCACCAGCGGCCCTCCCGGTCGGTGACCACGGCCAGGACGACCGCCCCGCCGCACTGCCAGGGCTGGGCACGCGTCTGCCGCTCGTCGGGACGGATGTGGACGTGGCAACTCTCCGCCCTGCACGCGCAGTACGCCTGTGCCCGGGGCGCCGCGGCGGCCTTCAGGTGTGCCTTCACATGGGCGATCGCCGCCGCACGGCCGGCTGCCGCGGACGGCAGACGCCGGGCGGCACAGGACGGCCGGCTGCAGGAGACGCGCACCGCCGTGCTGCCCCGCCCGGCGGGGTCCAGTCGCACGGTCCACCTGCGCCCCACGACCCGCTCGTCCAGTTCGCCCGCCGCGGCTTCCGTCATCCTGCTCTTCCTCCCGTTCCCTGCCCCACGGCCTGCACCGTTCCCGCCGTCGCGGGCATGGGGCGCCAGCCGGGCCCACCGTACGTGGCAGGCGGCTTCGCCGACCGGGTAACTCGCCTTGTTCACCTGGACCAGCGAGGGCACCGTTCTCCGCGAATCGAAGGAGTGACCGAACGGGCCCGCGGATGACTCGCGGAGTCGCTTCCCGTGCGGGCCGTGAGGGCCATCCGGGCGAATCGCCTTCCGCCGGGGAACAGGGGCCGTGGGACCGCAGTTGACCATGGCATGACTTCGGAGACACGCCAGACACACCAGACACTCGGAACACTCGGACGTATCGGCATCTGGAGCGGCGCGCTGCACGGATCACGGACGGACGACGCGGGCAGGAAAGCGATCGCGGAGGCGGTCGCCGAACTGGAGGAACTGGGATACGGCACCCTCTGGATGGGCGGCAACCCGTCCCCCGACGACGCCGTGGCCGTCATCGCCGCCACCCGTACGGTCACGGTGGCGACCGGCATCCTGAGCATCTGGGAGCACACCGCCGAGGAGGTGACCGCGCGCATCGCGGCGCTCGACGAGAGCGCCCGCGAAAGGTTCGTCCTGGGTCTGGGCGTCAGCCACAGCGTGCTGGCGCCGCAGTACGCGAAACCGTACAGCGCGATGGTGGCCTACCTCGACGCCCTGGACGCCGCCGCCCCGCCGTCGGGCGCGGGACGCCGGGTCCTGGCGGCGCTGGGCCCGAAGATGCTCGAACTCGCGACCGGCCGGGCGTCGGGAGCCCACCCCTACCTCGTCACCACCGAGCACACGGCGGAGGCACGCGAGGCGCTCGGTCCCGACGCGCTCCTCGCCCCGGAACTCTCCGTGGTGCTCGACACCGACCCGGACCGGGCGCGCACCACCGCGCGGAACATGCTGGACATGTACCTGAAGCTGCCCAACTACACCAACAATCTGCTGCGCCTCGGGTTCACGGAGACCGACTTCGAGGGCGGCGGCAGCACACGGCTGCTCGACAGCCTCTTCGCCCTGGGCGACGCCGAGCGCGTACGGGCACGGGCCCGCGAGTACTTCGACGCCGGGGCCGACCACATCGCTCTGCAGGTGCTGACGGCCGACGAGGGCGGTGCCGGTCTGCCGCGGCCCGAATGGCGCGAGCTGGCCGCGGCGTTCGCCGGCGAACTGTAGGGGGCGACCGGCCCGGGGCCGGCCCGGGCACGAAAGCCATGATCGCTGAGCGCGGATACCGGGCATACGAACCGCAGGTGCGGTGCGGACGGTGCAGACACGGCGCAGGGGTGGCTGACGGAACGGCGGGAGACGGCGGATGGGCGAGCAGCACGGACGGGACTGGACGCTCATGACTCCGGACGACTTCGGCCAGGACGCGCCCCGGCCCCCGGACGCGCCCGCCGCCGTCCCCGCCGTACCCGACGAGTGCGGTACGGCTCCGCTGTTCGGCGACGACACGCCCGCTCCGCGCCCCCGGGGCGCGGAGCAGGGCGCTGACCCGCTCGACGAGCAGCTCGGGTTGTTCTGAAGCCGTTCCGGCCCCGCGGGCGCTCCGCGGGGCCGGAACGGCGGTTTCCCGGGACGTGCGGGCCGCGGGCCCTGCCGTCAGGGCACGGCCGGGTCACCGGGTCGCCGGGCGGCGGTCACCGGCCGCCCGGCCCGTGCGTCACGGGTCCACACAGCCGATCGTGCCGACGGGGAAGTTGTTGCCCGTGGACGTGGCGGTGAAGCCCAGCGTGGTGGTGCCGTCGGCGGCCACGGTGCGGTTGTGGTCGGCGTTGCGGACCGTGACCGTGCCGTCCGAGGCCGTGTCCATCGAGCCGTTCCACACGCTGTTGATCTTCGTGCCGGTGCCGGGCTTCCACCGTACCGCCCAGCCGTCGAGCGGCTGCGTCCCGTGGTTCATGACCTGGACGGAGCCCTGGAAGCCGCCGTTCCAGGAGTTGACCACCTCGTAGACGGCCATGCAGGAGCCGGTGTGCGGCGGCTCGGTGCCCGGGTCCGTCGGCTCGGGAGTCGGCGTGGCGCCGCCCCGGATACCGGTGACCTCGCCGTTGCCGCCGTCGAACACGACGTCGGAGCACGAGAAGAAGTTCTCCTGGCTGTCCGAACGCACCCACTGCATGAAGATCATCGCATTGCCGGAACGCCCCGCGGGCAGCCTGAGGTCCCAGTAGTAGTGGCCGCCGCTGGTCCCCACCGAGCCCTGCTGGGGCGGGTTGGTCACCGTCTGGATCAGCTCCAGGTCGCCCCAGCCCAGTGGCGAGGTGGGCGACCAGCCGGGCTTGGAGACGTAGACCCGGAAGTCACCCGGGTGCGCCGCCCAGTTGCTGTACTTGACCCGCATGGTGGCCCCGGACGTCAGGTGCGTCCGCGGCCAGTCCGCCCGGGCCGTGTTGTAGGCGGAGAAGTCGTAGGGCGACCGGTCGCCGGCGCTGCACAGCTTGCCGTCCGGCACGTAACCCGCGCCGCGTCCGCCCGCGTTGGAGTCCAGGACGGCGAACCAGTTGTACAGCGCCGTGGCGCCGCTCTGGTTGAGGGCGGCCCGGCACGCCGGGTTGGTCGGGTCCAGGGCGCCGGTGCCGGTGATGGCGTCCAGCTGGCAGAGGTAGGTGCGTGAACCGGGCATCATGGCCACGCCATGGGCCGCGGCCTTGCCCTGACCGAGCAGGATCAGACCGAGGGCGCCCAGGAGGGTGGCCAGTGCCACCCCGAAGGAGATGACCCTCGTGCGTAACGACATGCGTAATGACATGGATTCTCCTGTACCGGATCGAACGGTGCGTGTGCGTCGCCCCCTGGGCGGCCCGCAGGCCGGAGGACTGCGCCGGGACCCGCCCTGTCGGCGGGGGAAGCGGACGGGTCCCGGGCCGGCCGGCCGGCGGCGGGGCCGCCGCCGGACATCACGCGGTGGCGCAGGCGGTGCCGTTCAGGGTGAAGCCGGACGGCTCCGCGAAGGTGCCGGTGTACGTGCCCTGGAAGCCGAACGACTGGCTGCCCCCGGCGGCGATCCGCTGGGTGTGGGCGAGCGGGCGCGCGGTCACCGTCCCCGAGTCCGGGGTGACGGTGGCGTTCCAGGCGCTGGTGATCCGCTGCCCGGCGGGCTGGGTGAAGTCCAGCTGCCAGCCGTCGACCGGCGCCGGGCCGTCGTTGCCGACGGTGACGTTCGCGGTGAAGCCGCCGGGCCAGACCTCAGGGGTGTAGGACACCGTGCACGCCGCCGGCTGGCCCGGTCCGCCCGGTGTTCCGCCCCCGGTGGAGACGGTCGAGGAGAAGGAGTTCACGGCCAGCCCCGCGCCGCCCTGCCAGGGTTCGAAGCCCGCCTGGACGCTCGTCAGGTACCAGTCGGGCCGGGCGAGTCCACGGGCGACCGCCTGGTCGACGAAGTCCATGACGTCGAAGCTCCAGCTGCCGATCGCCGACGGGGCGACGAAGGACAGCACGTCGTTGCCGCCGTTGCTGCCGCTCCACACCTCCCAGGTGCGTCCGCCCACGGTGGCCGTACCGACCGGTGAGCCGATCGGCTGGATCGGGCCCACCCGGTTGAACCAGATCATGATCTCGGTCTGGTTCACGCCGTCGGTGCGGGGTGTCGGGTCCAGCCAGATGTCGTAGGAGGCGTTGTAGACGGCGTCGTTGACGTAGCCGTACGAGATGCTGCTGGGAGCGGTGGAGACGGTGTCGATCCTCACCGGGAGGTTGGTTCCCGGCGAACACCTGGTGTAGTGACAGCCGTTGAAGACCGAGGGGTACGACTTCGGGGCTCCGTTGGTCGGTACCGAGCCGTCGGCCTGGGTGAGCCGGAAGCCGGAGTCGCCGACGCCGATGCACTGGGTGGCGCTGGTGCCCCACCGGTTGTTCTGCACGACGTAACGGTTCTGGATCGTGGTCGCTCCGTACTGCTCGCAGATCGTGGTGTCCGCGTGGGCGGGCGCCGTCGTGGTCAGCAGCGCCGCGACGGAGGCGAGCGTCGTGAGGAGCGCTGCCAGCAGGTGGCGCGCGGTGCGGAGGTGACGCGGAGTCGATCGCATGGGGGACCTCTCGGGGGAGGGTGCGAATGACCGGGCCTACGGGAGCGCACCCGTCCCCGTACGGATGGGAGCGCTCCCAGTTCGCTGTTGGCACGGGACTGTAGAAGCCCTCCATGTCCCTGACAACCCCGCGCGCACCGATGGGTCGGGGAAATCTCGGAACCACCAGCTCAACGACGGTTCCCCACGGGACCGGTGCGGTGACTGGGAGCGCTCCCGAAACATTCGGTCAGGTCGAGGCGCGCTCCACCAGCTCCGTCCGCAGGATCACATGGCGCCACGCACCGGAGGAGTCGTGCATCACCTCGAACAGCAGCCGGACCATGGTGCGCCCCATCTCCTCCATGGGCTGGCGGACGGTCGTCAGCCGGGGATCGGTGTGCTGGGCCAGCGGGAAGTCGTCGAACCCGATCACGGCGACGTCCTCCGGCACCCGGCGTCCCGCCGCGCGCAGCGCCTCCAGCGCGCCCGCGGCCATGGTGTCCGACGCGGCGAGCACGGCGTCGACCTCCGGCGCGCGGACGAGGAGTTCGGCGGTCGCACGGCGTCCGCTCTCCTGTGTGAAGTCACCCTCGGCGATCCAGGACGGCCTGATCTCGACGCCCGCGCGTTCGAGGGCCTCACGGTAGCCGCGCAGCCGGCTCCGGGCGACGTACATGTCGGGCGGGCCGGTGATGGTCCCGATCGCCGTGCGGCCCTTGCGTATCAGGTGGGCGACCGCGCTGCGGGCCCCGCCCACGTTGTCCGCGTCGACGTACGTGACGGCCTCGTCGCCGGAGCGGCGGCCCAGCAGGACGGTGGGCAGGCCCGCCTCGGACAGCATGTCGGGCAGCGGGTCCTCGGCGTGGACGGACATCAGCAGGACACCGTCGACGCGGCCGCCGCGTGCGTACTCGACGAAGTGGCGCCGCTCGACGTCCGTACGGACCAGGGTGAGCAGGAGCTGCACGCCGGTGTCGGTCAACGCGTCGCCGACGGCGCCGACGACCGCCGAGAAGAAGGGCTCCCCGAACTGCCGCCAGTCCGGCTCCGTCATGACCAGCGCGACGGCGTCGGAACGCCGGCCGGCCAGCGAGCGGGCGGCCAGGTTGGGCACGTACCCCAGTTCCGCGATGGCGCGTTCCACCGCCTTGCGGGTCGAGAGCCGTACTCCGGCCGCGTTGTTGATGACCCGGGAGACGGTTCCCCGCCCGACCCCGGCGAGCGCTGCGACCTCCTCCAGCGTCGGTGTGCCAGGGCGCTGCCTGCCCATGTCGACCTCCCCCCATGAGATCACCCGATAGTACGTCCACGGCCGGGCCGATCAACGAGTCTCGGCAGAGCTTCCCGGCCCCCGGGACACACCGGTCCGCGGCCCGCACGCGGATGGCAGCGTGACCCCGGGGTCACGCTGCCATCCGGCGGCCTCCTCGCACGAGGGGCGAGGGCCGTCGTACCTACGGAGCCCTCCTTGAAGGTGGGCGGCCCTGCTTGAGGCCCTACTTGAGGGTGATCGCGTAGACCTGCACCCGGGGATCGTCCTGCAGGCCGACGGAGCGCACCGTCTTCGACGGGTCGAGGTCCGCGGAGGCGGCGAACAGACGCACCGGCGGGCCGTCCACGCCCTGCCCGCGCTTGATCCGGTGCGGCATCTCCAGTGCCACGGAGGTGCCCTGCGGCGCCGACCCCGCCCAGTCGCCCACGGTGACCGGCACCTCGCCGGTCGTTCCGTCGGTGTAGCGGACGGTGAGCATGGTCGTCACCGGACCGTGGTGGGCCACGGCGACCAGGCGCAGCGCGCTGTACGACCCGCCCGGGAGCAGCATGGCCTGACCGCGGGCCTCGACGAAGTTCGCAGCCGTCCCCGACGGATCGGGAGCGTCGTACGTCACGCCGTCCCAGACGACCGGACCCGCCGCGGGGAACAGATCACCGTCGAAGCTCCATCCCGATCCGTCGAAGTCCCCCTCGCCGGAGGCCGCGACAGTCGCGGTTCCGTCGTGGTTCACCTCCTCGGCCAGGTCGACGGCGCACTGCCCGTCGGCGTCCGCCGCACAGCGGGCCGCGGCGCGCACCTCGATGGTCGCGACCCGTTCCACGGTCTTCACGCCCTTCGCGGCCGCGGTGATCCGCACGGTGTACGAACCCGGCGCGGTTCCGGCGGGCACGTTCACGTCCACCGCCGCGGTCCGCTGGACCGGAAGCCGGTGGGACGTGAGGGAGAAGGGCTTGGCGGTCTTCACGGTCCAGCCCTCGGGGGCCTTCGCGCCGACTGCCACCCGCAGCGTGCCGGGGGACTGGCCCAGCACGTCCAGCTTCAGCCGGACGCCCTGCTCGCTGTCGGCCGCCGGCAGGACGTCGGAAGCGGTGCGCAGCGAGGCGTCGAGGTGGTGGCGGGAATCGGCCGCCGCGCGGTTCACGGACGGCGGCTCGGCGCCCTTGCCCGTACCCCATGCCGAGGGCCTGTCGGTCATCTCGAAGGCGAGGTTCCCGCCCTCGGCGACCGCGTCCCAGTCGAGCCAGGTGGCGCGCAGGTTCCTCCCGTCGAACCTCGCCTGCTTCACATAGCGCCGGCTGTCGCTCGCCCCCGGGGCCTTGACGGTCAGGGTGCCGCCCTGCTTCTTCCCGTAGGCGCCGATGCGGACGGCCGCCGACGGGAACTGCGGACTGGAGACGGCGAGGAAGTCACCGCCGTTCGTCGTCGGGTACAGGCCCAGGGAGGAGAAGACGTACCAGGCGGACATGGTGCCCAGGTCGTCGTTGCCGGTCATGCCGTCGGGCCCGTCCGTGAAGAGCGTCATCGCGGCGCGGACCACGGTGGCGGTCTTGGCGGGCGCGCCGGCCCACAGGTACATGTACGGGGAGTGCAGGTCGGGTTCGTTGTTCGGGTTGTAGGTCGGCTTGCCGTAGTAGTCGTACGGTGCCGAGATCCAGTCCTTCCGGGCCGTTCCGGCGGGATCCGTGAGGAGCTTGTCGTAGGCGAAGAAGGCGTCGAGCCGCTTCTCGGTCGCCCGCCTGCCGCCCATCAGGGAGACGAGCCCGGCCGGGTCCTGGGGTGCCAGCCACTGGTACTGGTAGGCGCCGCCCTCGTGGAACTGGTGCCCCGCCTCGACGGGGTCGTAGGGCGTCAGCCAGGTGCCCTCGGTGGTGCGGGGCCGGAACTGCTGGATGGAGGAGTCCCACAGGTTCCGGTACCACTGGCCGCGTGCCGCGAACAGGCGGGCGTCCGCGGTGTGCCCCAGTCCCTCGGCCATCAGCGCCAGCGAAGCGTCCGCCGCCGCGTACTCCATGGTCGCCGACGCGGGATGGCGGCAGTCGTTGTCGCCGCCCTTGTCCGCGCAGTCCTTGCCCGGTTCCAGCCCGCTGGGTATGTAGCCGCGCTCCTGGTACTCGGCGATCCCCGCCCGGCCGTTGTAGGGGGAATCGTCCGGCGGTGTGCTCAGGGCGTTCTTCCTGAGGAGCGCGTACGCCTCCTTCTCGTGGCCCGCGAGCAGGCCCTTGGACCACGCCTCGACCAGGAAGGGGGTCACCGGGTCGCCGGTCATGATGTTGGTCTCGCTGTTGGCGAGCGACCAGCGCGGCAGCCAGCCGCCGTCCCGCCCGATCGCGACGACCGACAACGCGACATCACGGGCGACCTTCGGCTCCAGCATCTGGAGCAGCTGGTTCTGCGGCCGGTGGGTGTCCCACAGCGACAGGTTCTGGTAAGGCGTGAAGCCCGACGCGAGATGGGTCTTCCCGTCGAAGCCCGCGTACCGGCCGTCGACGTCCCCGGCGAGGTTCGGGTGCAGTTGCGCGTGGTAGAGGGCCGTGTAGAACGCGCGCTGCCGCTCGGTCGACCCACCGCCGATCTTCACGGCGGCGAGCTGCCGCTCCCAGGTCGTGTGCAGCGCCGCGCGCGTGGCGTCGAAGTCGTACGAGTCGTCCGTCTCCGCCTTCAGGTTCTTCCGGGCGCCCTCGACGCCCGTGTAGGAGAGCCCCACCTTGACGACGACGTCACGGTCGGCCTCGGCGTCGAAGGTCACCCAGGCGCCGTTCCCGCCCTCGCCTGCCGCGTCCCGCCCACCGGGGGCGGGGGTGGTGCCGCGCCAGGTGCCGTGCGAGGCGAACGGCCTGTCGAAGGTCGCGGTGAAGTAGACCGTGTGCCGGTCCTTGCCCGCGCAGAAGTTGCCCGCCTCGACACGGCCCTCGACCGTCCGGTCGCCGACGACGTGCACCTCCGAGCCGTACACCTTCTGGTTGGCCTTGCCCGTGTTGAACAGGACGTTGGCGCGGTCGGTGGAGGGGAAGGTGTAGCGCTGCCACCCCGTGCGGGGGGTGGCGGTCAGTTCGGCGTCGATGCCGTACGTCTTCAGCCCGACGCGGTAGTAGCCGGGCTCGGCGTCCTCGTCGTCGTGCGAGTAGGTCGAGCGGTAGGCGTCGGGGTCGACATTGTCGACGGCCCCGGTCGTCGGCATGAGCGGCAGCTCGCCCATGACGGAGCAGCCGACGCCGGAGAGGTGGGTCTGGCTGAACCCGTGGATCTTGTCCTGCTGGTAGTCGTAGCCGCCCTGGCCACCGGTGTCCGGGCTGACCTGGACCATGCCGAAGGGGGCACTCGCACCGGGGAAGGTGTTGCCGAAGTTCTGTGTGCCGATGAACGGGTTGACCAGCGAGGTGGGCTGGGCGGCGGCCGCGGGGGCCTGGGCGGCGGCCGGCACCGGTCCCAGGGCGCCGCCGGCGACGAGCAGCGCGGCGAGGGCCGTCGACGCGCGGTTGCGCCATCGGTGGAAGGGTCTGTGCATGGAAGCGTTCTCCTGTTCCTCACCCGTCATGTGCTGCGTGACGTGAGGGGTGATCTCCAAGCGACGGAGGGGGTGTCCACATTCGATCGGTCACACGTGCGGTACGCGGACAGGGGGTGCCGGGTGCGCTCGCGGACGCCGGACGCGCACCTCTTCGCACCGCCGGCCCGAGGGAAGATCCGGCGCTCGTACGTCTACTCGTCTCATGCACGGGGAGGAGACGGTGTGCAGGTCATCGCGGTGAGTCCCCTTCGCAGCGCAATCAGCGGCACCTGGCTGGATCGAAGCGGACTAGATCACGCTCTTGACATCGTTGTCAATACTTCTGACACCGGCGGCCGGCGGCCCGTCGTCCTGTCCGTCGACAGCGGCGGGGCGCAGGAGGCGTTGCCGTACGGGACCCGCTTCGGAGCGGACCCCGTCGGCACTGTCACGGCGCCCGGCGGTCCGTGATCGACGGGGTGCTCGACGACCGCCCGTCCGAGGGGATCGGGTGGAGGGCCCGTGGTGCGTGGCCCACGGCTTGTGGCCTGCGGGTCCGTGGCCCACTGCCGGTAGCCACGGCCTGTGGCCCACGGGCCTGTGCCCTGCGTGTCTGTGGCCCGCGGCCCGCGGCCCGCGGCCTGTGGGCTGGGGGTCCGTGGCCCGTGGGATGTGCGGAGTGTGGTGGTTCGGGGTCGCCTTGCGGGCGGGCGGGTGACGGACGACGACCGGTGGACGACGGCTGTCGGGCGGTCGACGGACGACTGTCGGGCGGTCGACGGGCGGGCGATGGGGCGCTCGGAGTGGAAAGCTTTGTTTGAAGTGCGCCGGGTGTGACCAAAGGGGGTACGCCTGATGGATGACGATCACGCTACGTGCCCGAGCGGTCGGTGCCCGTACCGGAAGCGCACCGGCCCCGGATCCCGTTCGGTCCGCAACCTGCGTGTGCCGAAGCTTTGCTGACGTGGCGGAAGTTTTCGGTGAGGATGGTGGCGGGCCCGGTGGGGCGAGAAGCGTGTACAGGGCCGCGAACGGCGAATCCGCGCACCGGTCGACATGTGCGGCGCTTGTGTGCGGCGCGCGGAGTTCGTGCCGGGATTCCGACCGTTGCAGAGTTCGATGAATATGTGTTTGGCATAGGCGTGCTGCCTCGAATTTTTCTTCGCATATCACGTGATGTGAATGATCGGGAATGCTGACCGGTTGTTCTGCTGTGGCTGTTGCTTGCACTCTGTCCGGTGCAGCCGACCGACGGTGGATGTCTGCACCTGACTGAAATTGGTTGGTCCTGACCGGTGTCAGTTGGTGATAACGCTGTCACGTGGGCGTGCCGACAGGGCCGCTTCACCTGCGAACGGGCAAAAGGGGCGAAGCGTCGAGCGGGGTGAACGGCTCATGGGGGCGACCGGATCGAGTGCGGCTCCGTAACAAACCCCTCCGGCGGGGGGTCTTTTTGTTCGATCGGCGTTGTCTGGCCTGGAGTGACCGGTCGGCAGTGTCCTCGGGCTCTCCAATGGTGTTAGCGTGGCAGTGGTCTGAACCTTGGTGGGTCCGGACCTCTCCGGGAGGTCCTGAGGGTGGTGCCTCAGGACCTCCCGTTTTTGCTGTCCGTTTGAGTCCCCGTCACCTTTCGATCGGGGCAGGAAAACCTTTCGGACGCGCATATCGGCGTTAAGGGAAGGCTCTCGTAAATCCTTCGGGGACGCGACGACCCCTGTTCGTGCGGGCTGCCTCGGGTGCCGTTTGTAACAACCCCCCACTGTGGAGGGGGTTTCGGCTGGATCTTGATTGTCCGGGAGACGCTCGAAAGCGTGAGTGGCTCTTCACTCCTGCGGAGGGGTAGCTTGAACTCGTCGAGAACCACCATCACCTGACCGGGCCACACCACCCGGTCGGTACCGCACCTCCCGGAAAGGACAACGGACCCACCACGTGGGACCCCGCCGCTCGGCGGGGTCCCCGCACCACAACGGAACAAGGATTCAGACAGCTCATGCGAACCGCCACTGCCGACGGCGCCATACCGCCGTCCCGCCGCGGGCACCGCGGCACCCTGCTGGTGACACGCCGTCACGAACGCTCCTTACGGGGCGTGCACGCCGGAGCGTGTTCCACCACGGCCGCCGGAGCGGGGGGATGAGGATGCACCCCACTCTCGAAACCGCCCGGCCGATCGACCTCCAGGACAACACCGGCTTGCCGGAAGGTACCTTTCCGCGTGGCCTGCGCCCCGACACCTGGCGGCTCCTGCTGCGGGCGGGGCTGCGCGGCCACTTCTTCAAGCCCGGCGAGAGTCTGCCGATGGGACCGGGCGACCGGGACGTCTACATCATCTGGGACGGCGCCGTGCAGCAGGAGCGCTTCCCGCTCGGTGAAGGGCGCGGCGCCCCCAGGATCACGAGGTTCAGGGGACGCGGCCAGGTGGTGGGCGAGGCGAAACTCGTCACCCCCGACGATTCCTCCGTGCACACCCGGTGCCTGACCGCGACCGTCGCCATCCCGTGCGACGAGCGGTCGTTCAACGCACTGCTCCGCCGGCGGCTGGAGGCCCAGCGCGCCCTGCTGCGCAGTCTTGAAGCACGCAACCGCAGCGACGAACTCCTCTACGCCACGGTCACCCGGCCGCCCCTGGAGCGCGTCAGCCGGCTCGTGGCCCACCTCGCCGACACCACCGGCGTCCCCGATCCCCGAGTCCCGCATCGCACCGTCGTCTCCGGCATCGGTCAGAAGGACATCGCCGCCGCCCTCCAGATCGCCGTCTCCACCACGGAGAACGCGCTCCGGACCCTGCGTTACCACGGCGGCATCGTCGAAGCCCGCTACCGGCAGCTCGTCGTCAACAGCGTCGACGAACTGCGCCACTTCGTCGCCGGGCTCTGACACCGCCCCGGCACACCGGACCCACCATCCGACACTGCTGTCCGTCTCGTGCGGGCAGCGGCGTCTCCCTGAACGGACCAACAGCATGATGACCAGCAACACGCTGGCGATCGGGACCAGCGCCGGCATCCTGGTGGCGACCACCGTCGCCGCTCTCGTCACGGGCGCCCTCACGACATACACCCTCCTGCACCACCAGCAGGTCTTCACATGGCTCCAGAAGGTCCGCCACAAGGACCGGGCGAACGCCGAACTCGACAAGCCCGACCAGTGGCTCTCCGACCTCTACCAGGCCCAGTGCCGCCTCACCCAGAAGCCCTGTCACATCGGGGACTTCGAGGACATCGTCCAGATCACCAACATGATCAAAGGAGTCGTCGACCACACGGAGGTCATCGGCCCCGACCTGACGAAGGTCGTCGAGCGCGTCGAGGAGTACCTCGTCACCGCCCTGCCCGAACCCGAGCCCGACTCCTCGGCGGTGCTCCTGCCCGAGCACCGCTCCCTGCTCGTCAAGGCCATGAAGCAGGAGAACGCACGGGTCGAACTGACGCGGGCCGTGGTGGCCGCCCAGCAGCGGATCACCCAACTTCGGCGCGGCTGAGGGAACACCACCCACTGCCTGTCCGCAGCCGCCGTCCGTCCCCATCCCCCCATCCCCCGGACCCCTCCGAAGCCGCACCGGAGATGGCCGCCGTGAACCAGCAGCGCGGGTTCGCGGCGGTCACCTCCGGTGCCGGCACGGACCCGTGGCCCGTCAGCGCACGGAGACACTGCCCGCGTACTCGGTGTCGGCCGAGGAACGGCCGACGTATACAGGTACCTTGCCCGCGGGCGTCACCCAGCGGCCCTTCGCCTCGTCCCGGAAGGACAGGGTGCGGCGCGTCACGGTCGCGGCGGTGCCGTCGACACCTCCGGCTGGAAGGAGACGTACGGCACGCCGACCCATGCCAAGGCGGACGCCCTGATCCAGGAACTGGTGCCGCTCCTGGAGAACCTGCCCCACGTCGAGCGGTACGCCCGGTTCGCCGACGACTGGGCCGGGACCGCCAGTTGCCGGTACTCCACGCTCTACGGCGCCGACGGCAGGCTCACCAGCCACGGCAGCGCGTACGCGGCCGCCGGGCCGACCGGCCCCACCGGCCGCTTCCGGCTGGTCGACAAGGCGCGGGGCACCGCCCTGCAGGGGAACTTCCTGCCGAACCTCTCTGACCTGCTACTTCGTTGGATGCGTAACGTTTTGACTTTGCCCTGCCTTTGCGATTGGCTACGCGTCCGACTTCAAGATCCGGGGGGATCCATGAACCGCACCGTCCGTGCCGCCGTCCGCGCCGCCGCCGTCGCCGGCCTCACGCTCGGCCTCAGCTCCTGTTCCGAGGCGGTCGACCAGGTCGACAAGGCGGTGGACGAGACATACGAAGTCACCTACGAGGTCACGGGGAAGAACGTCGACTCGATCGGCTTCCACGGCGGCGGTGGCACGGCCATGAAGCCGAAGATCGAGTCGGTGTCCGGGCCTGAGCTGCCCTGGAGGAAGACGGTCGAGCTGCGCGGCATCATGCCCGCGGCGGTCATGCCGGTCGCCGCGGACCCCGAGGGTGCCGCGGTCACGTGCACGATCACCTACAAGGGCGAGGTACTTGAGGAGAAGAGCGCCGAAAGCCTGGTGACCGCCGGCGGCTGCGTCGCGGAGTCCCCGGTCACGGGGTGACCCCAGGGGAGGCTCCGGGGGCCCCGCCCGCCGCCGGTCCAGCAGTCCTCCGCGGCTGGTGCGGTGCCCGCCGACGGTCGCGGTTGAGGAGTACGGCCAGGGGTACCCAACAGTACGGGGAGCACGAGGACGGTCTCCTGCACCGCGTGCCCACGTCCTCCGAGGAGTCCCTGCAGCCCACCGGACGCCAGGGGTCCCCGACCGACGGGGTGGAAAACACCGGCGCGGACCCGGACGACCTGCCCTGAAGCCGCCCGGCGCCCCCGGCGGCGCACCCGTGTGCCCGGGGTCCCGGCCGAGGACGGCCGGGGCGGAGCGGGTTCAGGGAGTGGCGGCGGAGCCGTAGGAGTACCGGGAGACGAGGTTGCCCCGGGTGTCCCGGAGCTCGGCCGCGTCCCTCTGGTCGTTCCAGATGGGCCGTCCGCTGCCGTAGGAGTGGCCGCCCCACTCGGGGTGGACCTGGTTGGTGTGGACGCGGATGCGCTGACCGGGCCGGAGCACCGTGTTCGGCGGGAAGGTGAAGTCCTGTCCGGCGTCGTCGGCGCCGAGGACCCAGCCGGTGATGTCCGCGGGCGCGGTGCCCCGGTTGACCACCTCGACGTACTCGTCGGCCTGGGTGCGCTTGACCTCGCCCTTGAACCGTACGGTGGTGATGTGCACGTCGGGCCGGCCCGTCCGGGAGAGGACGGCGACGAGCTCGGCGTCGTTGGCGCCGTTCTCGGGGCTGACGAACCTCGTGACGATCCTGCCGTTCTGCTTGAAGCCGGTGATCACGACCGCGTGCTCGGTCCCGTCGATATCCCCGTGATCGGGTAGTTCTGGTGCGTGATCGTCCCGAGTGCGAACTCGGTGCCGTCCAGCAGGGCCTCCACGGTCCCGCCGGTGAACACGTACCCGCTCTTGCGGCTTTCCGCGGGAACGCCCCAGGTGACATGGCTGGTGTTGAGGCCTTCGAGGCTGGGCGGTGTCACGCTGATGGCGGTCCAGGTGCCTGATGTGTCGACTTTGGACATACGCCGTTTCATCTCCCCGGTCGAGGGTCGGGCGGACCTGTCGGCCCGGCGCCGTGAGACTGGCCGCCAGGGCATGACCGGAAAAGGTGAATAACAGCCATGAGGGGAATGGGGCGAATGACCGTCTATTTCCCGTCATAATCCTTTTCCCGGCCGGTGTGCCCGAGAGCCGGCGGAACTCGTGGGAACCCGTCGCGTCCCGCGCCCGACTACTGGTGCGACGACCCGGCCCCGCGCCTGGTCGTGGCACCAGTCAGGAGGGCCGTATGACGCCGGAGATCGAGAACGCCTTCGCGGCGATCGGAAGAGACCACGGAGCGGACTCGGTCAGCCGTGTGGAGCGGATGCTGGAGCCCGGCGGGGGCGGGCCGCGGCACCCCCTCCAGACAGGCGCCAGGTGGATCCTGCCCGGACTGTCCCCGATCCCCTGGCACGACCCCTACGCCTACCCCGAACTGACCCCGGTCGTCGAGGCACTGGAATCGGCTCATCCGGCCATCAAGGAAGAACTGGGATCGGCGTGGAAGGCCCGGCGGGAGGTGTTCTCCGACTACGAGCACTACCTGACCCGGCAGGAGAACTGGCAGGCCCTCTATCTCTACCGCGGCGGAAGCCTGGTCGGTGAGGCGGCCGACACGGTGCCGACCGCCTGCAAGGTGCTCGAGGAGTTCGCCGTCGACACCGGGAAGATCTGCCCCCTGCTGGAATCCCATTTCTCCACACTGCTGCCCGGGGCCTCGATCGCTCCGCATTGCGATCTGTGGAACTTCAGCATCAACCTGCACCTCGCCGTCGACATTCCGGACGGGTGCAGCCTCACGGTGGCGGGGGAGACCCGTTCCTGGCAGGAGGGGCGCTGCCTGCTCTTCGACTACTCCTTCGAGCACGCGGCACGCAACGACGGGGACCGGCCGCGCACCTGTCTGCTCGTGGACCTCTGGCATCCGGAGACGACCCTGCCCGAACGACGGGCGCTGACGGTCCTCATCCAGGAGATACGGCGACTGATGGGGGAGCACTGAGTACCTGAAATCCCTTCGGTAAAAGGATCGATTCATGCACGCCCGGCTTTCCCTGCTCGTCCTGTCCCTGGCCCAGCTGGTCATCGCGCTCGACTACAACATCGTCTACGTGGCACTGCCCGGGATAGGCGCCGATCTCGGCTTCGCCGACCACGACCTGCAGTGGGTGGTGAGCGCCTACGTCGTGACGACGGGAGGCTTCCTGCTGCTGGGCGGACGGACGGCGGACCTGCTCGGCCGCCGCCGGACCTTCGTCGCGGCAGCGCTCGTCTACGCCGGTTCCTCACTGGTGGGCGGGTTCGCGCAGTCCCCCGGGGTGCTCGTCGCGGTCCGGGCCCTCCAGGGCATCGGCGGATCGCTCCTGTTCCCGGCCACCCTCTCCCTGATCAACACGATCTACCCGGAGGGCGCCGCCCGGAACCGGGCGCTGGCGGTATGGGGCGCGGCAGGAGCCGGCGGCCTGTGCCTGGGCTCCCTGCTCGGCGGAGTCCTGGTGGACGCGTTCGGCTGGCCCTCGGTGTTCCTGGTCAACGTCCCCGTCGCGGCGGGCATCGCCTGGGCGGGACGGAAGCTGTTCCCCCCGGACGCCCGGCGGACCGGCACCGGGCAGTTCGACGTGACCGGCGCCCTGGCCGCGACCGCGGGGATCACCCTGCTGGTGTTCCTGCTGGTCAACGCACCCGAGACCGGTTGGACCAGTCCGCTCACCCTGGCGAGTGCCGCACTGTCACTGGCCTTCCTGGCCCTCTTCGCCGTCGTCGAGAGGCGTTCCCCCGACCCGCTGGTGCCGGTACGGCTGTTCGCCCGGCGCGGCCCGACCGCCGCGATGGCCGTCACCGCCCTCTACAGCGCGACCTTCAGCGCACTTCCCTATTTCCTGACCCTCTATTACCAGACCGTGCGCGGCTACAGCGCCTTCGCGACCGGTCTGGCCTTCCTCGTACCGGCCGTCGTGACGGCCGTCGGCACCCAGCTCGGTGAGCGGGCCGTGGCCGTTGCCGGCGTGCGCCGCATGCTGGCCGGGGGCATGGCGCTGGGCGCGACCGGAGCCGCCGCCCTGGGGCTGGCCCTCACCGCGGGCGGCCCGTACGCGCTGCTGCTTCCCGGGATCGTCCTGCTGGGGATCGGGCAGGGCGCCACGTGGACCGGCATGTGGATCGTCGCCGCCTCCGGTGTGGCCCCCGAGGACCAGGGCGTGGCGTCGGGAATGGCCTCCACCAGCCTCCAGGTGGGCGGAGCGGTGGGTCTCGCCCTGCTCGTGGCCCTCGCGGGCGGTGTGGGACAGGGACCGTCGGACGGCGCCCTTCTGAGCGGGATCCGGGCCGCGGTGTTCACGGCGGCGGCCGGCATCGGCTGCGGCGCGCTGCTGACGTCCGGCCTGCGCAGAGCGGCCGCGCCTGTGTAGCCCGGCCCCGGCCCGGTCCCCACTGTCCCCACTGTCCCCCATTCCAATCCCCGTGCCCTCGACCTCTCCGTCATCCGTACCGCACCCCACTCCTCAGGAGGACCGCCGTGCCCGTACCCGCCCCGACCCCGCGGGCTCCCGCCGCTGTCCTGTGCGCAGTGGCCGGCTGGGTACCGCCCCGCGTGGTCACGAACGACGAACTCGCCCAACGGCTGGACACCGACGACACCTGGATCCGGACCCGTACGGGAATCCGCCGCAGGCATGTCGCCGAACCCGGCCAGGCCACCTCCGACCTGGCTGTCGAAGCGGGGCGGCTCGCCCTGCGCAACGTGAGGCCCGTCCTGGGCGAATCGCCGTCCGCCGGCGAGGATCCGGTCGACACGGTGATCGTCACCACCACGACCCCGGACCGGCCCTGCCCGGCGACCGCACCCGTGGTCGCCGCGCGGCTCGGCCTGGACCGGGCCGCCGCCTTCGACGTCGGCGCGGTGTGCACCGGGTTCGTCTACGGACTCGCCACCGCCGCCGGACTGATCGCGGCAGGCGTCGCACGGCGGGTCCTGCTGATCGGGGCCGACACCTACTCCACCATCGTGGACCCCCTCGACCGGGCCAACGCGATCGTCTTCGGAGACGGCGCCGGAGCCGTCGTCCTGCGCGCCGGGCACCCCGACGAGCCGGGTGCGGTCGGCCACTTCGACCTCGGCAGCGACGGCACCCACGAGGACCTGATCATGGTCGCCGCAGGCGGTTCACGCCGGGGCCCCGCCGAAACCGAGCCCTCGCGCACCGAGCCCTCGCGCACCGAACTCCCGCACACCGAGCCCTCGCGCGCCGAGCGGCACTTCGCGATGCGCGGCAACGAGGTCTACCGGCACGCGGTCACCCGCATGGCCGCCTCCGCCCGCACGACCCTGGCCGCCGCCGGCTGGAAGACCGACGACGTCGACCACTTCGTACCCCACCAGGCCAACCTGCGCATCCTGCACGCCGTCGCCGACGACCTCGGCCTGCCCCGGGAACGCTGCGTCGCCAACGTCGACGCGGTGGGCAACACCGGTGCCGCCTCCATCCCGCTCGCCCTCGCCGACGCCGCCGCCCAGCGCGCGCTCCGCCCCGGCGACCGGCTCCTGCTCACCGCCTTCGGCGGCGGACTGACCTGGGGCTCCTGCTTGCTGACCTGGCCGGATCCGCCCCCGCCCGCCCCGCCCCGCGAACCCCTCGCCCCGTACGGCGCAGACAGCGCAGACAGCATCGGAGAGGACAGCCCGTCATGAGCACCACCTACGACCGACTGGTGGAGATCGTCGCGAAACTCCACGGCACCCCGGTCGAGCGGTTCACGCCCGAGGCGACCTTCGCCGACCTGGACGTCGACTCGCTGACCCTGGTCGACATCAGCATCCGTATCGAGCGGGACCTCGGCGTCACCGTCCACGACAGCGAGCTGCGTCCCACCCTCACGATGGCCGGCGCCGCGGAGCTGATCGACGCCGGGGAAACGGTCTGACCCACCCCGACAGGCAGACCCCGGCACGCAGACCCCGACACAGAAGGCGACATCATGAAGATCACCGATCAGCCCGGCGCGTTCCTCGGAGCGAGCGTCGAGGGCTTCGACCACACCACCGCCTCCGACGCCGACGTCGACACGCTCAAGCGGACCGTCCGCACGAAGAAGATCGCGGTCCTCAAGGGCCAGGACCTCTCACCCCGGCAGTTCCTGGCGCTCGGCCGGCGCCTCGGCCGTCCCGAGACCTACTACGAGCCCATGTACCGGCACCCGGAGGTGCCGGAGGTGTTCGTCTCCTCCAACGTCCCGGAGAACGGCAGGCAGATAGGTGTCCCGAAGACCGGCAAGTTCTGGCACGCCGACTACCAGTTCATGCCCGACCCCTTCGGCATCACCCTCATACATCCGCAGGTCGTCCCGGAGAAGAACCGCGGCACGTACTTCATCGACATGGGCCGTGCGTACGCGAGGCTGCCCGCCGACCTGAAGGAGGAGATCGGGGGCACCTTCTGCAAGCACTCCGTCCGCAAGTACTTCAAGATCCGCCCGCATGACGTCTACCGCCCGATCTCCGAGATCATCGACGAGGTCGAGACCAGGACCCCGGCCGTCCGCCAACCCACCACCTTCATCCATCCCTTCACCGGCGAGACCGTCCTGTACATCAGCGAGGGCTTCACCGTCGGTATCGAGGACGCGGACGGCAACCCCCTCGACGACGAGCTCCTCAAGCGGCTGTTCGACGCCACGGGCCAGCTCGACGAAACCTTCGAGCACGACAACATCCACCTGCAGGGCTTCGGGAAGGGCGACCTGCTGGTCTGGGACAACCGCAGCCTCATCCACCGCGCCCGGCACACAACCACCCCGGAGCCGACCGTCTCCTACCGCGTCACCGTCCACGACGGGCGCAAGCTGCACGACGGGATCCGGGCCGCGTGAGCGCGCCCGCCGCCGACCGCGCCGAGGCCCCGCCGGAACACGTGTACCCCACGGACGGGGAACTGCTGGCCCGCGTACTCGTGCCCTACAAGGCGCACTGCAAGTACCTCAGGAGCGCCCGGGTCACAGCGGAGGCCGGACTCGCCTCGGCGCGCTGCGAGTTCGCCGTCGCGGACTCCTGGTACATCGACGACACCGGCCATCTGAACGCGGTCGAGGCCAACATCGCCTACAACCAGATGATGTACTACCTGGTCGCCAAGTCCGTGCGGGAAGGACTGCTGACCGGCTTCGAGTCCTGGACGCCCGACGACTTCTGGCGGCACCAGCTCCCGGACATCCTCATCGCCCGCTTCACCGGTAATTTCCGCCGCCCGGTCGACCCCCGCTCCTTCCACGGGGAGATCCGGTTCCGGTCCGTCACCCGGCGCTCCCCGGGCGGCGGCAGCCCGTTCCTGCACGCCGAGACGTCGTACCGGTACTGGGACGCCGGCCGTGGCCGCTGCGACGGCGAGGTGACCCTCGCCTTCGTCGGCATTTCCTGATCCCACCCTCATCCCACCCTGTCTCTCCCCCTGATCACCGGAGGACCGCCCATGAAGACCTCCACGGCGACACCGCCGCCGGCGGCCGACCGCATCCACCACCCCGAACTGCGCACCCTCGTGCACAGCGCCCGGTTCCACGCCGGGCGCCGGCCCGACCGGGCCGCCGTGCTCTGCGAAGGGCGCACCCTCTCGTACGGGGCCCTGCACCGCGGCAGCAACCGGATCGCCCACGCCCTGCGCGCCGCCGGACTGGGCGAGGGCGACCGGGTCGCCTACCTCGGCAAGGAGTCCGAGCACTACTACGAGATCCTCTTCGGCTGCGCCAAGAGCGGCACCGTCCTCGTGCCCGTCAACTGGCGGCTCACCGCACCCGAGGTCAGCCACATCCTGCAGGACTCCGGCGCCCGGCTGCTCTTCCTGGAGGAGGAGTTCGCCCCCGTCGTCGACGCCCTGCGGGGCACACCGCCGGAGACGGTCGTCGCCCTCGCCGGCGCGGACGGCTGCGCGGAGTGGACAGCCGGCCACTCCGAGGCCGAGCCGGAGTCCGGGGCCGGTCCGGACACCCCGGTGGCCCAGCTCTACACCAGCGGCACCACCGGACTGCCCAAGGGCGTCGTCCTCGCCCACCGCAGCTTCTTCGCGATCCGCGACGCGCTGGCGGGCGAGGGGCTGGACTGGATCGACTGGCGTACCGGTGACATCGCCCTGATCGGCATCCCGGGGTTCCACGTCGGCGGCCTGTGGTGGGCCACCCAGAGCTTCAACGCGGGTACGACCGTCGTGGCGATGCGCGCCTTCGCCGCCCGCACGGCCGTCGACCTCATCCGGGACCTGGGCGTCACCACCGCCTGCGTCGTACCCGCCATGCTCCGCATGATGCTGACCGAACCCGGCGTCGACGCACAGGACTTCACCACCCTGCGAAAGATCGTCTACGGCGGCTCCCCGGTCTCCGAGGCGCTCCTGGAGCAGAGCCTCGCCGTCCTGGACTGCGAGTTCGCCCAGATCTACGGTCTCACCGAGACCGGCAACACCGCGGTCTGCCTGCCGCCCGCCGACCACGTTCCCGGCGGCCCGCGCATGCGGGCCGCCGGCCGTCCCTACCCCGGCGTACGCGGCAAGGTGATCGACGCCGAAGGGCGTGAACTGCCGCCCGGCGAGGTGGGAGAGGTCTGCCTGGCCACGCCCGCCCGCATGGTCGAGTACTGGGGACTGCCCGGGAAGACCGCGGAGACCCTCGTCGACGGCTGGATCCACACCGGGGACGCGGGCTGCATCGACGAGGACGGTTACGTCTTCATCCGCGACCGCATCAAGGACACCGTCCTCGTGGCCGGCGAGAACGTCTACCCCGCCGAGGTCGAGAACGTCCTGGAAAGCCATCCCGGGGTGGCGGAGGCGGTCGTCGTCGGCGCCCCCGACGAACGCTGGGGCGAGTACGTGCACGCCTTCGTCGTCCCCGTCCCCGGGCAGGAGCCCACCCCCCGGGACCTGCACACCCACCTGGTCCCGCGGCTGGCGAGCTTCAAGCTGCCCGCCAGATACGAGTTCGTCGACAGCGTCCCGCGCAACCCCAGCGGCAAGATCCTGCGCCGGGAACTGCGCGACCGCTTCTGGGACGGCTTCGACCGCAAAGTCAACTGACGCGCCCCGCGCCCCGCACCCTGCACCCTGCACCCTGCACCCCACGTTCCGCACCCGGAACGCGGTCACCGTCCGCTCGCCGTCGTCGAGCCCTCGAGCCCTCGAGTCCTTGAGAGAGAAGCCGCATGCCTGAACCCCTCACCCAGGAGAGTTTCCGAGCCGACCTCGCGGAGTTCCTCCACCTGGGGCCCGACGAGGTCGACCTCGAAGAGAGCCCGTTGGACGCGGGGCTGGACTCCCTGCGCATCGTCACCCTCCTGGAGCGCTGGCAGGCCGCCGGCGTCGACGTGGGTTTCGTCGACCTCGCCGAACGCACCTCCTTCGCCCAGTGGTGGCAGCTGCTGGAGGAACGCCGCAGGGGAGCAGCCCGTGCCGACACCTGACCGTGCGCCGGCCCGTACGTCGGCAGACACACCGGTAGGTACAACGACAGGCACACCGACAGGCACGCGGCACCCGCTGCTGGCCGCCCAGGAAGGGATCTGGACCGGCCAGCAGCTCGACGCGGACAGCCCCGCCTACAACACCGCCGAGTACGTGCGCATCGACGGCCCCGTGGACACGGCGGTCTTCGACACGGCCCTGCACCACGTCGTCGCGGAGACCGAGGCCCTCAACGCCACCTTCGTCACCGATGCCACCGGCCGCCCCTGGCAGCTCGACACCCCGGCCGGTGAATGGCGCACCCACGTCGCCGACCTCACCGCCGGGCCCGCCCCGTACGCCGTGGCCCTCGCCTGGATGGACCAGGACCTGGCCCGTCCCGTCGACCTCACCCGTGGCCCCCTCTTCGGACACGCCTTGCTCAGAACCGGACCGGAGCAGTACCTCTGGTACCACCGTGTCCACCACATCGCCCTCGACGGCTTCGGCCTCGCCCTCGTGGCCCGCCGGGTGGCCGAGGTCTACACGGCACTCGCGACCGGTGAACCCGTTCCCGACAGCGGTTTCGGCACCCTGGAATCCGTCCGCGCCGAAGAGCTGGCCTACCGCGGATCCCATCGCCGCGCCAAGGACCGCGCCTACTGGACCGGCCGGTTTGCCGACCGTCCGCCGGCGGACGGCCCCGCCGGCCGCTCGGCCCTGCCCGCCCGCACCTTTCACCGCCGCGTCAGCGACCTCGACCCGGCCACAACGGAACGACTGCGCGCGGTCGCGCACGACCTGTCGGTGACCTGGTCCGAGATCGTGCTCGCGGTGACCGCCGCCCGTCTGCACCGGATCACCGGCTCACCGGAGATCGTCCTGAGTCTGCCCGCCATGGGCCGCCTCGGCTCGGTGTCCCTGCGGGTGCCCGCCATGGTGCGCAACATCCTGCCCCTGCGGGTGCCCGTCACCTCCGACGACACCCTGCGCGACCTCACCGCCGGGGTCTCGCGCGAACTGCGCGCCGGGCTGCCCCACCAGCGCTACCGCTACGAACAGCTGCGTCGCGACCTGAAGCTGGTGGGCGGCCGGCGACGGTTGTCCGGTCCGGGCGTGAACATCATGCCGTTCGAGTACGGCCTGCGGTTCGCCGGACACCACAGCACGGTCCACAACGTGTCCGCGGGGCCCGTCGACGACCTGGCCGTCAACGTCTACGACCGGTCCGACGGCACCGGCCTGCGCATCGCCCTGGACGCCAATCCCGAGCTGTACACGACGAGCGAGGTGGCCGCTCTCCAGGAAGGACTGCTCGATCTCCTCGGCACGGCGGTCACCACGCCCGACCTGCCGCTGCGGAAACTCGCGGCCGGCCCCGCGCCCGCACCCACGTCCACGTCCACGTCCACCCCCGTGCCGGTCCTGGACGGAGGGCCGCTGCCCGGCCCCGTCCGCCCGGTGCTGAGCCTGATCGCCGATCACGCCGCACGGCGCGGTGCGGCTGTCGCCGTGGAGCACGCCGACACCACGGTCACGTACGCCGAACTCCTCGGCGGCGCACGGGACACCGCCCGCCGCCTGGCCGCCCACGGGGTCGGCCGTGGCGATGTGGTGGTCGTGGCCCTGCCCCGTGGCATCGGCGCTGTCACCGCCGTGCTGGGCGTCCTGCTGTCGGGCGCCGCCTACTGCCCCCTCGACCCGAAGGCACCGGCCGACCGCACCGCCCGCCTCCTGGCCGGCACCACCCCCGCCCTCGTGGTCACGACCGGCGACCGCACCGCCGACTTCCCGGACCACGCCGTACTCCTGCTGGACCGGCCGGCCGGGCCCGGCGGCACCGCCGCTCCCTCCACGCCGCAGCCCACGGACACCGCGTACGTGCTGCACACCTCGGGATCCACCGGCCGGCCCAAAGGTGTCGAGATCGGCCACGGCGCACTGGCGCATTTCGTCGCAGCCGCCGGCCACCGCTACGGGATCCGGCGCGGCGACCGCGTCCTGCAGTTCGCCCCGCTGCACTTCGACACCAGTGTGGAGGAGCTGTTCCTCACCCTGTGCGCCGGCGGCACGCTCGTGATCCGCACCGACGACATGATTGAGTCGGTACCCCGCTTCCTCGACGAGGCGGCCCGCCTCCGTGTGAGCGTGCTGGACCTGCCCACCGCCTACTGGCACGAGGTGGCCTACGCCGTCTCGACCCGCACCGCCGCGCTCCCCGCGACCGTGCGGACCGTCGTCATCGGCGGCGAGGCGGCCCTGCCCGAACGGGTCGACCGCTGGCGCGCGGCCGTCGGCACCTCGGTCGCGCTGCTGAACACCTACGGTCCCACCGAGGCCACCGTGGTCGCCACCGTCGCCGACCTGCACGACCCCGCGCTCGCACCCGGCGACGTCCCCATCGGCCTGCCGCTGCCCGGCACCCGGGCCGCTGTCGTCGACGGCGAGCTGTACCTGCTCGGCGACACCCTGGCGCGCGGTTACCGCGGCGATCCCCCGGACAGCTCCCGCTTCGCCCCCCTCGCCGCGCTTCCCGGCGCCCCCCGCGCCTACCGCACCGGCGACCTGGTGAGTGTCGGCGAGGACGGGTACCTGCGCTTCCTGGGCCGCGCGGACGACGAGTTCAAGATCAGTGGTCACCGGGTCCAGCCCGCCGAGGTCGAGAGCGCCCTGCTCACCCACCCCCGCGTCCGGGAGGCCGCCGTGGTGGGCCGGGCCCACGCCGACGGAACCCGGCGTCTGGTCGCCCACCTGGTCGCGGAGCCACCCGCGCCGTCCGCGTCCGACGTCAGGGAGCACCTGCGGGCGCGACTGCCCGCAGCGCTGGTCCCTTCCGGGATCGAACTCCTCGACCGGCTGCCCCGCACGGGCTCCGGCAAGATCGACCGGACCGCCCTGAGCGAGCCGCCGGAGCTCCGGGCCCCGACCACCGGTGGCGCCCTGGAGCGGACGATCGCGGGCCTCTGGCGGCAGATCCTCGGCACCGGAACCGTCACCGTGCACGACGACGTGTTCGACCTGGGCGCGCAGTCGCTCCAGGTCATCCAGGCGGCCAACCGGCTCGGTACCGAACTCGGCCGCGAAGTGAAGGTCGCCTGGCTCTTCCAGCACCCCACCGCCGCCGGACTGGCACACTTCCTCGATGAGGGCTCCCGGCTGCCCTCCGCACCGGCAGGGCTCCCGTCGGCGCTCCTCGCCGACACCGCTCTCGAACCGGGCATCCGGCCCGGCACCGACCGCGTCCCGGACGGTTCCCCCCGTCGTGTTCTGCTCACCGGCGCGACCGGTTTCGTCGGCGCCCACCTCCTGGCGGAACTTCTGGCGGGCGCGACGGCCGAGGTCGTCTGCACGGTGCGGGCCCGCGACCGGGCCGAGGCGACCGACCGCCTCCACCAGGCCCTCGCCCGGCACGGCATCACCCTCGGCGAGCGGGCACGGGACCGTGTGACCGCCCTCCCCGCCGACCTCGCACGCCCCGGCTTCGGCCTGACCCCGGACGTGCTCTGCGACCTGGCCGCGACCTGCGACGCGATCCTCCACAACGCGGCGACGGTCAGCATCATGCGCGACTACGCCACCCTGCGCGCCGCCAACACCGGCTCCACCCGCGACCTGCTGCGCCTGGCCGCCGTACGCACGACACCCCTCCACTACGTGTCCACCCTGTCCGTGGCTCCGCCCGCGAGCCGCAGTCCGCAGGTGCCGGAGGAGTTCCTGCCGCCGCACGAGGGACTGCGGTACGGCTACCAGCAGTCGAAGTGGGCCTCCGAACGCCTGCTGGAGCAGGCCGCCGAACGGGGTCTGCCGGTCACGGTGCACCGCCTGGGCCGGGTGGTCGGACCGTCCGGCACGGGATACGTCAACGAGCGGGACTTCCTCTGGAGCGTGCTGCGGGCCGGCATCCCCGCCGGGATCGTCCCCGACCTGTTCGAGGACGAGGTCTGGACGCCCGTGGACTTCGTGGCCCGCTCCCTCGTCCATCTCTGCCTCGGAGCCGGCCGCCGGGCCGCCGGTCCCGTCTTCAACCACGCGACCCTGCCCCGCATGCGGCTCGCCGACGTCTACGACGGGGTGGCGGAGTACGGCTATCCGGTACGGCGGCTGCCGCCGGCGCGGTGGCGGCAGGAACTGCCCCGTGCGACCGATGCCGCCGCCACGACCCTGGCCTTCCTCGACTCCGCCGAACAGGCCGCCGCCCCCGACCTGCGCCTCGGCCACGTCCGCGCGGACAACGTCCGCGCCGGCCTGGAGGGCAGCGGCATCGGCTCCCCGTCCCTGGACCGCGACCTGCTGTTCCGCTACCTGGACCACTGCGTCGCCGCGGGGACGCTGCCCGCTCCGGCCGGACGCGGCCGCCCCTCTCGCGCGACGCCCGCACATTGACCGGGAGGTGCCGGGAACTCACGGCCGCCCCGCCCCGACTACTGCGACAGAACCCCTCGGACACAAGCGCATCTCGTATGCAAGGAGCCCGCATGTCGATGAACCGGCCGGCCGTCACCGCCCTGGCCGCAGCCCTGTGCCTGCTCACGGCGGCATGCGGCGACTCCTCGGACGACGACAGGACGAGTACGGAGAGGACGACCGGGGCCGTGGACGCGAAGACCGGCTACCCGGTGACGCTGGAGAACTGCGGCGAGAGGATCACCTTCGAGAAGGCTCCCAGCCGGGTCGTCGTCATGAACGGCGCCTCCGTCGGCGAGGTCTCCACCCTCCTCGCCCTCGGCGTGCAGGACAGGATCGTCGCCAACCAGCAGGGCTACGGCAGGTCCGAGGTGAAGGGCCGCGCCGCCGCCATCAAGGCCCTGCCGACCGGCGACGTGAAGCCCAACGACGCCTTCGACGTCCCCCGTGAGGCGATGCTCGGCCTGCGCCCCGACCTGGTGCTGTCCACCACCTCGTACGGCTTCGACGCCAAGAACGGCTTCGCCACCCGGGACCAGCTGAAGGACGTCGCCGCGAACAGCTACGTCTCCCCGCAGGGCTGCGGCCAGGACAACTCGAAGATGACCATCGCCGACAGCTACACGCTGCTGCGCGACATGGGCAAGGTCTTCAACGTCGGTGACAGGGCCGAGGAGGTCATCGCCGCCTCGCAGAAGAACATCGCGGCCGTCTCGGCGAAGGTGAAGGCGAAGATGAAGGCGAAGGCCAAGGGAAAGGGGGAGGGCAAGGGGAAGAAGACACCGAAGGTGATGGTGCTGTTCTCCAACATGTCCATGGGCAGCAACGACTTCAGCTCGGTCGTCGCCAAGGGCATCTACAACGACATCCTCGCCGAGGCCGGCGGCTCCAACCCCTTCGAGAACGCCTCCAGGACCTCCTTCGCCGACCTGAGCAAGGAGAAGGTGGCCGCCACCGACGTGGACGCCCTGGTCGTCGTCGCGTACAACGACCCGGACCCGGCGGCCTACGCCGAGAAACTGCTCAAGGAGTTCCCCCAGTGGCCGGCCGCCAGGAACAACGCGTACGTGACGCTGTCGGACTCGATGTACATCGGCCCCAGCAACGACCTCGCCGTGGCGAAGATCGCCAAGATGCTGCACCCCGACGCCTTCTGAACAGGCCCGGCCCGCTGAGGGTCGCCCTCGCGTCCGCCCTGCTGCCCGTCCTGCTGATCGCCACGATGATCGTGGCGATCAGCATCGGGGCGGTCACCGTTCCGGTGGGCGACGTGTGGGCGATCGTCTGGCACCACGTCACCGGCGCGGGAACGCCACCGGACGATCCCGCGCTCGACCAGATCGTCTGGAGGTTCCGCACCCCGCGTGTGGTGCTGGCCGCCCTGGTCGGCGCGGCTCTGGCCGTGTCGGGCGCGGTCCTGCAGACCGTGGTGTCCAACCCCCTCGCCGACCCCATCGTGCTGGGCTTCTCCTACGGCGCCACACTCGGCGCGGTACTGGTCATCACCCTGGGCGGCGGCGCCGCGCTGGCCGGGCTCGGGGTGTCGGCGGCGGCCTTCGCCGGGGCGGTGGTGGCGGGTGCGCTGGTGTTCGCCCTCGGGCAGCGGCGCGGGCGGCTGGCGCCGACCCGGCTGGTGCTGGCGGGGGTCGCCGTCGGCTACGTCTTCCTCTCGGCGACCAGCTTCGTCCAACTCCAGGCGACACCGACGGAGTTGCGCACCGTCATGTTCTGGATGCTGGGCAGTGTGGCGGGCGCCCAGTGGGACCAGATCCCCACCGTCACCGTGGTCGTACTCCTCACCACCGCGCTGCTGGTCCTCTTCGGGCGGCGGCTCAACGTCCTGCTGGCCGGCGACGAGTCCGCCACCGCGCTCGGCGTCGACGTCAACCGGCTGCGCGCCGTGCTCCTGGTGCTCAGCGCGCTGCTGACCGGGACCGTCATCGCCGTCGCGGGCAGCATCGGTTTCGTGGGCCTGATGATCCCGCACCTGGTGCGTCTCACCACCGGCGCCGACCACCGCAGACTGCTGCCCCTGACGGCGCTGCTCGGCGCGGTCTACCTGGTCCTCGTCGACCTGCTCTCCCGTACCGTCGACCGCCCCAACGAACTGCCGCTGGGCATCCTCACCGCCCTCCTCGGTGCCCCTTTCTTCCTGTGGCTGCTGCGCCACAACAAGGGTCTGGACTGACGCATGAAACTCACCGTCGACCGGCTCCACGTCACCCTGGACCGCACGCCGATCCTGCGCGACGTCAGCCTGGAGGCCCACAAGGGCGACATCGTGGGCCTGGTCGGTCCCAACGGCAGCGGCAAGTCGACCCTGCTGCGCGCCGTCTACCGCTCCCTGCGCCCGGCGGGCGGAGTCGTACGGGTGGGCGACGACGACGTGTGGACGCTGTCCGCCCGCACCGCCGCCCGCCGTACCGCCGCGGTCCTCCAGGACGCCACCGGCGACACCACCGGCCTGACCGTCGCCGGCATCGTCGCCCTGGGCCGGTCCCCCCACCACGGACTGCTGGGACGGGACGGCGCCGAGGACCGCCGTGCCGTGGAGGAGGCCATCGACCACTGCGGCGTACGGGCGTACGCGGACCGCGACTACGCCTCCCTGTCCGGCGGGGAGCGCCAACGGGTGCTGCTCGCCCGGGCGCTGGCACAGAGCGCCCGGCTCCTCGTCCTGGACGAACTCACCAACCACCTCGACATCCGTGCCCGGTTCGAACTCCTGAACCTGATCCGCGCCACCGGGATCACCACACTGGCGGTCCTGCACGACCTGGACCTGGCCGCACGGCTCTGCGACCACCTGGTCGTCCTGCACGAAGGGGCGGTGGTGGCCGCGGGACCGGTCCTCGAAGCACTGACCCCCGGCATCCTCAGGGACGTCTTCGGCGTACGGGCCGGCGCCGGGCGGCACGCCGACGGTGTCATCCGCATCACCTACGACGCCCAGCCGCTCGCCCACGACCGGGCTGCCGGGCGTCGTAGGTGATGGCGGCTCGGTCACGGATCACGGCGGCTGCGTGGGACGGGCCCGCCTCCTCGTGGGAGGCGGGCCCGTCCTGTGCGGGGTGCGTGCGGTCAGACTCCCGTGGTGCTCTTCGCGCGTACGGGCGGGGTCGTGGGCCCGGGGCTGTTCTCGCTGAGGCCGTAGCGGTTGTGGAGGGTGCGCAGGAAGGGGGGCGCGTACCAGGCGGTGCGGCCCAGGAGCCGCATGGCGGCGGGGACGAGGATGCCGCGTACGGCGATGGCGTCCAGGAGGATGGCCAGTCCGCTGCCGAGGCCGAACATCTGCATGAAGCTGAGTTGGGCGGTGCCGAAGGCGAAGAAGCTGACGGCCAGGAGGCAGGCCGCGGCGCTGACGATGCGTCCGGTGTGGCCCAGGCCGTTGACGACGGCGGAGGTGGTGTCCTGGCCGCTGTCGTGGAGTTCCTTGATGCGGCTGGTGACGAAGACTTCGTAGTCCATGGACAGGCCGAAGGCGATGCAGAACATCAGTACGGTCATGGACACGTCCATGGGCTGGGGGGTGAAGCCCAGCAGGAAGGACAGGTGGCCGTCCTGGAAGACCCAGGTCATGGCGCCCAGGGTGGCGGCCAGGCTGATGAGGTTCAGGGCCAGGGCGCGCAGGGGCTGGATGAGGCTGCCGGTGAACAGGAACAGCAGGACGAAGGTGCTCAGGGCGATCAGGGTGATGGCCAGGGGCAGGCGCTGGGCGACGGAGTCCTTGGCGTCGACCAGGACGGCATCGGTGCCGCCCACCAGGGGCCGGGTGCCGGCGGGCGCGGCCAGCGAGCGTACCTGGTCGACCAGGTGCTGGGCCTGGTCGGACTTGGGGGTCAGGGCGCTGACGACGGTGATGTGCTGGGCGTCACGGCGGCCCAGGGCCGCGTTGGCCGCCCCCGGCGGGTCGGCCTGTCCTCGGGTGTAGGTGCCGGTGGCGGCCTCCACCCGCATCACGCCCTCCAGCCGGGAGAGGGAGCGGGCGTAGGAGTGCAGGGGGGCGCTGTCCACGCTCTCGTCGAGCACGATGTGCAGGGCCGCGTCGTCGTTGCCGGGGAAGGAGGCGCGCAGGGCGGTGGAGACCTGGCGGCTGGCGGCCTCCTCGGGCAGTACCCGCTCATCGGGGGTGCCGAAGGTGATGCCCAGCAACGGAGCCGCCGCCACCAGCAGGACGGCCAGGACGGGCAGCGCGGTCAGCGCGGGCCGGCGCATCACGGTACGCGCCACACGTCCCCACAACGGCAGCCGGCCGCCGGCGGGCTGAGGAGCGGGGTGCCTGGCCCAGGGCAGGCGGCCGCTGTTGACGCGGTGGCCCAGCACCATGAACAGGGCGGGCATCACGAACAGGGTGCTCAGGGCGGCGATGGCCACCACGCCCGCTCCCGCGTAGCCGAAGGAGCGCAGGAAGTACTGGGGGAAGACCATCAGCGCGCCCAGCGCCGCGGCCACGGTGGCGGCGGAGAAAGCGACGGTGCGTCCGGCGGTGCTCACCGTGCGCCGCACCGCCTCCTCCACCGTGGCCCCGCCCGCCAGCTGCTCGCGGAAACGGCTGACCATCAGCAGGGCGTAGTCGATACCCAGTCCAAGGCCCAGCGCGGTGGTGAGGTTGATCGCGAAGAAGGACACGTCGGTGAGGCTGCCCAGCACGAACAGCTCCGCGAAGGTGCCCATGATGGCGATGGTGCCGATCACCAGCGGCAGCAGGGCCGAGACCACGCTGCCGAAGACCACCAGCAGCAGGACCAGCGTCAGCGGCACCGCGATGGCCTCCGCCAGCAGCAGGTCCTTGCCCGACTGCTCACCCATGTCGCTGTTGACCGCCGCACCGCCACCGGCCTTGACACTCAGAGTGCCGTCGTAGGTGCCGCTGTAGGCGTCGATGACAGCGCCGGCGTTCTCGTCGCGCTCGGTGTCCTCGCCCCTCACGTGCACCAGCACCATCGCCTGACGCCCGTCCTCGGAGCGCAGGGCGGGGCTGCCGGTGTCCCAGTAGGAGACCACGTTGCGCAGCGTGCGGTCCTCCTTGAGCTCGGCCACCAGCGCCCGGCCGCTCTGCCTGGCCGCCGCACTGTCCACGCGGCCCTGGGCGGCGCCCACCAGCAGGACCAGGTTCGTCTCCCCGCCGAACTTCTCATCGATGACCTTCGCGGCCCGGCTGGAGGGGGAGGCCGGATCGTCGTAGCCGCCTCCCAGCAGCTTGCCGAACGCGCCTGCGCCCGCCACCCCCATCAAGGCCAGCGCCACGACGGTGACGGCGAGTATGAGCCGAGAGCGACGGATCGCCAGCTCGGCTATGCGCTCAAACACGAACAATCTCCTCTGGGTTTCCGCATGCGTGTCCACATGCGAGTAAGGAAGTGGCGAAGTGCCAAAGTGATGAAGTGATGAAGTGATGAAGTGATTCGAGTGGTGTCACGCCCCGGGGACGATGACGACCTTGCCGGCGACGGTGTGGGACTCGGCGAGCTTCAGGGCCGAAGCGGCGTCCCGCAGGGGGACCGCCGCGGCGATCCGGGGGACGAGGGCGCCGTCGGCCACCAGGCGCGGCACCTGCGCGAGGTCCTCGGCCATCCGCTGCTGCCAGGCCGTCCGGCAACGGCGTCTGCCCGCCCAGAAGGCGCAGAACTGCGCCCTCCTGCCGTTGGGCAGGGAATTCCATGCGGCGAGCCGTGCGAACAGCTTCCTCCACGGCAGCTGTGAGTTGCCGTCGTCGTCCTTGGTGGCGGCGCTGCCGTAGGGGACCGGGACCCCGCCCCGGCGCAGCAGCTGCCACGACTGCTCCAGCCCGGGGCCTGCGACATGGTCGGAGACATGGTCGGACACGGCGTCCACGCCGTCGGGTGCGAGCTCGCGGATCCGGGTGTACATGTCCGGGTCGCGGCGGTCGACCGGGGTCGCGCCGACGGTGGCGTGGTGCCGTTCCGACGCGGTGCCGGTCACGGTGATCCCGGCGGCGCGGGCCAGTTGTACGAGGGTGGAGCCGACGCCGCCGTTGGCACCCAGCACCACGACGGTCCCGCCGGCGCGGACCTCGGCGACGCGGTGCAGCATCTGCCAGGCGGTGTTGCCGTTGACGAGCACGGTCTCCGCGGCGACCGCGTCCACCCCGTCCGGTACGGGCATCAGGTCCACGGCGTCGACGAGCAGGTGGCTCGCCCGGGCGCCGGTCCTGGTGACCGCGGCGAACCGGCGTCCGGCCAGTGCGGAGTCCGCGCCGGGGCCGACCGCCGTGACGGTGCCGACCAGGTCGTAGCCGGGCACGAAGGGGAAGGGCGGCCGATCGTGGTAGGTGCCGCGGCGCATCTGCTGTTCGGCGAACGAGACCCCTGTCGCGTCCATCCGCAGGACGACCCGGCCCTCGGCCGGGTCCGGCAGGTCCCTGGTGCGGAGCTCCGGACCGTCCGGCTCGACCGCGCCGGGCAGGACGGTCTCGATGAGAGTGGTGGCTGTCATGAGGTACCTCTGAGGTTCTTGCCGTGTGCTTGCGTTCATGGGGCTGTGCGGGTGCTCGGGGGCACCCCGCCCGCCCTTCTGCAGAACCCCGGTGTCATCGACGATCAGGAAGTCCTGGACGACCTCCCGCGCCCGTCGTCCCGACGTCCCCGTCGTGTGAACGTGACGCGGTTGCCGTGGTGGATCATCGGGCTCTCTCGTGGTCGCCAGGGGCGGAGCCACCAGACTCGCGCCGGCGCACGGGGGTTCGCGTCGGTGAAAGATGCCTAAGGGACGGCGGTCGGCACCGCACGGACCCGGGCGACCGCGGCTCGTCTACCGTGTGCTCCATGACGTCGGCACACCCACCCGGTCAACTCATCGGCAGGCAGGCGGAGACCGCGCGCCTCGGCGAGTTGACCGGCGCCGCGCGCACGGGCCGGGGAGGGACCCTCGTCCTGTGGGGCGAGGCGGGCATCGGCAAGAGCGCGCTGCTGGACCACGTACAGGCGGCGAACCCCGGGTTCCGGACCGTCCGGGCGTCCGGGTCGCAGTACGAGCGGGAACTGCCGTTCGCGGTCCTCCACCAGCTGTGCGTACCGCTGCTCCCGCACCTCGACGAACTGCCCGGCCCGCACCGCGAAGCCCTGCGCACCGCGTTCGGGCTGGCCGCGGGCGCGCCGGACGTGTTCGGCATCGGGCTCGCGGCCCTGGAGCTGCTGTCCTGCGCGGCGCGCGCCCGCCCGCTGCTGTGTCTGGTCGACGACGCCCACTGGCTGGACGCGGCGTCGTCGAAGGTACTGGCCTTCCTCGCCCGGCGCGTCGACTGCGAGCCCGTGGCCGTGCTGTTCGCGGCCCGGCCGCAGCCGAGGGCGGACGGACTGGACGAGTTGCCCGGCCTGTCCGTCGGCGGACTGAGCGACACCGACGCGCGGACCCTCCTGGCGGCGGGCAGCCATGTGACGCTCGACGGCCGGGTGCGCCGGCAGCTCCTGGCCGAGGCGCGCGGCAACCCACTGGCACTGCTCGAACTGCCCGGCGCCGGCGGATTCGCGCCGCCCGACACCTCGTCCGTGGCGACGCGGATCGAGCGGGGATTCCGGTCCAGGCTGGCCGGTCTGCCGTACGGAGCACAGCAGTTGCTGACCGTCGCCAGTGCCGACCCGACCGGTGACCCCGCCCTGCTGCGGTCCGCCGCGCGCCTGCTGGACATCGATGTGACGGCGGCCGGCGCGGCCGCGGCGGCCACCGGGCTCGTCGAGTTCTCCACCCATGTCCGCTTCTGCCATCCACTGGCCCGGTCCGCGGTCTACCGGGCCGCGGACGCGGCCCGGCGCCGCAGTGCCCACCGGGTACTGGCCGACGTCACCGACCCGGCCGCGGACCCCGACCGGCGCGCCTGGCACCGCGCCCAGGCCGGCACCGGACCCGACGAGGAGGTCGCTGCCGAACTCGAACGCTCCGCGGCACGCGCGCGGTCCCGCGGCGGCGCGGTGGCCGCGGCTGCCTTCCTCGAACGGGCGGCGGCCCTGTCGCTGGACGCCGCCCGGCGGACCGAACGGACCCTCACGGCCGTGCGGGCCCAGCTCGACGCGGGCCTCACCGGCCTCGCGGCGCAACTCCTGGAGACCGTCGACAGCGCGGCACTGGACGAGGTCCAGCACGCCCGCACGGATCTGCTGCGCGGGCGGATCGCCTTCGCGGGGCACAACGACGGCGACGGGCCCGCGCACATGCTGAACGCCGCACGGCGCCTCGCCGGAGTGGACCCGCAGTGGTCCCGGGAGTGCTTCCTGGACGCCCTCGAAATGAGCCTCGCCGTCGGCCGGGCCGCCGGGGTCGTGGACACGGTCCTCGCGGCGGCCCGGACGGCGGCGCCGGCACCGAGCTCCCCGGACGCCCTGGACGCGCTGGTACGGCTGGCCGCGGACGGGCACCGGGCTGCCGTCCCGCTGGTACGGAAGGTCCTCGACGGTGACGACGCCCCCCTGTGGGCCGGCCGGCCCGCGCTCGCCGTCATGCTCGCGGGCGAGGTGTGGGACCCGCACACGCACGCGGCGATCGTCGACCGGCTGATGGAGACCGGACGCGCGTCGGGTTCGCCGCCGGTGCTGCGTCTGGGCCTCGCCCAGCTGGCATCCTGCGCCGTGCTCTCCGGCGACCTGGCGCGGGCCACGGCGGCGATCACCGAGGAGGAGGCGATCGCGGACGCCGTCGGCGGACCACCGGTGACGTACCACCGGCTGCAGCTGGCCGCGCTGCGCGGCCGTCGCCAGGAGGCGCTGGAACTGTTCGACACGGCCGTCACGGCGGCGACCGCGAGCGGCTCGGGGCAGCTGATCGCCAACACCCACTGGGCGGCGGCCGTGCTGCACAACGGCCTGGGGGAGTACCCGGCCGCACTGGCCGCGGCCCGGCGGGCCGCCGCGCACGGCGACCTCTTCCTCGCCGGTGTCTCCCTCCCCGAGCTGGTGGAGGCGGCCGTCCGGTGCGGGGAGCGCGACACCGCCGCCGAGGCCCTGGAGTCACTGACCGAGCGCACCGACGCCAGTGGCACCGGCTCGGGCCTGGGCATCGCGGCATACGCGCGCGGGCTGGTGACCGGGGTGGAGGACCACTACCGGCAGGCCGTCGAACACCTGGAGAAGAGCCCGCTGGTTCCCTACCGGGCCAGGGCGCACCTCCTGTACGGGGAGTGGCTGCGCAGGGAGGGCCGCCGCCGCGACTGCCGCCCGCACCTGCGCACCGCCCATGAACTGCTGACCGGGGCGGGCGCCGAGGCATTCGCCCGGCGGGCCGCGGACGAACTGCGGGCCACCGGCGAGAAGGCCCCCGGCCGGTCCGGAACCGCCTGCGACCGGCTCACCGCGCAGGAGCTGTACATCGCACGGCTGGTCGCCGGCGGAGCCACGTCCAAGGAGGTCGCCGCCCGGCTGTTCCTCAGCCCGCGCACGATCGACGCCCATCTGCGCAGTGTCTTCCGCAAGCTGGGTGTCACCTCCCGCAGACAGCTACGGGACCATCCCGGCCTCGGCGCCTGAAGCGGCGGCGAGGATGTGCGCGAGGCCCGTGTCGAGGAGCCGGCGCAGGCGGGCCGGGGTGGGGGCGATCGCGGTGACGAGGAGCGCGGGGGCGTTTGGCAGGGGGACGAGGACGGCGTGGCCCGTGGCCGGGTCGTCCTCGATGAGGAGCGGCCGGCGCTCCGGCCGCAGGCGGGGGTGGACGGCGAGGAGCTGGCCGCAGGCCCGGTGGGGACCCAGGACGGCGGGACCGTCCCAGGCGGGGGCCGGTTCGCCGTAGCGGGCGTGCTGGTCCAGGAGGGGCTGGCCGTCGCGCCGTACGGTCAGCCGGCTGGAGAGCAGCCCGGGGGGTTCGGCGGTGCGGCCCAGGAGCTGTTCCTCGCGCAGCAGCAGCCGGGCGGTGGGGGCGAGTTCGACGGTACAGGTCTGGTACAGGGTGCTGCCGCGCGTGCTGATCAGCGGTTCCGGCAGCCAGTTCAGCGAGGCGCCCTCGCCGACGCCGAGGCGGACGTCGTACGTGGCGGGTGCGCGGGTGGGGCCGCGCAGGGCGAGGGTGGCGGCGGCCGTGGTCACCTCCAGGCGGGCCCGGGGCCCGGCCACGACATCGAGTGCGAGGCGGTCGCCGCCCAGGGGCGCGCTCATGGCCCCGATCACGCCGACCCGGGCCCGTGTGCCGCGGGGCCGCAGCCGCCTCAGGTGGAAGGGACCGTCGCTGTGCAGGAGCGGGACGGTGGTGGTCCGGCCGTTGTGACCGGCGCGGACACGGGCGGTGGCGTGGACCCCGGAAGGGGGAGAGTTCCGGCCGTCGTGCACGGAGGTGCCGGACGGGTGCGCCGGAGCGGTGACCGGTGCCTCTTCGGCACCGGTCCGCGGCCGGTGGCCGGGCGGAGCCGGTGCGGTGAGGGGAAGGTGTGCGGTACCGGTCATGCGGTGCCCCGGGCATGCCAGGCGGTGAGGCGCTCGGTGAGCCAGTCGGCGACGGGACCGATGCCGCCGGTGGTGGCGAGGCTGATGAAGGCGACCGGCAGAGGGCCGCGCTGCCTCCTCGCGTCGGCCGCCATGGTGTCCAGGTCGGCTCCGACGTGGGGTGCGAGGTCGGTCTTGTTGACGACCAGCAGGTCGGCCGTGGTGATGCCCGGCCCGCCCTTGCGCGGGATGTCGTCGCCGCTGGCCACGTCGATGACGAACACCTGGGTGTCGACGAGTCCGCGGGAGAAGGTGGCGGTGAGGTTGTCGCCGCCGGACTCGACGAGGATCAGGTCCAGGGGGCGCAGCGTTCGCTCCAGTTGTTCGACCGCTTCGAGGTTGGCGGAGATGTCGTCGCGGATCGCGGTGTGCGGGCAGGCCCCGGTCTCCACGGCGGCGATGCGCTCCGGGGACAGGACGGCCTCACGGCGCAGGAACTCGGCGTCCTCGCGGGTGTAGATGTCGTTGGTGACCACGGCGATGGACAGCCGGTCGCGCAGCGTGCGGCACAGGGCGGCGACGGCGGCGGTCTTGCCGGAGCCGACCGGTCCGCCCAGGCCGACCCGCAGTGCGCGGCGGCTGCCGTCGGGACGTACCGGCTCGGCGCTGTGGGAGTGGTGGTGGGGAAGGGTGGTGGAGTGGTCGAGGTGCACGGCGGCTCCCGTGGACGGGGTGGGTTCAGGACGCGAACAGGCGGACGGTACGGGCGGCGTGCCGCTCGCCGATGATGTCCAGCAGCGGGGCGGAGGCGGCGGGCAGCGCGCCGACGCCGTCGGCGGTGACGCGGCTGGCCGCATCGGTGGCCGCGCGGGCGACGTCGTCGACCTCGCCGGCGATCCGGGCGAGCAGCGCGGTGGCGTCGAGCGGGTCCAGGCCCAGCAGCCGTACCGCGGCGGTCGCCGGCCCGGCTGCGCTCTCGTAGGCGGCACACCGCGCGGCGTCGAGCGGCGCCAGGCCGGCGGTGCGTGCCGTGGCGCCGAGGACGACCGGCTGGTGCACCCCTTGCGGCCGGCTGCGGGCGAGCAGGTCGAGGTCGGGTGAGGGCCAGGTGGCGCGGGCCGCCCGCAGCAGCTGGCGGCCGAGCCTGCGGGCGGCCGCCCGCACGGCGGGAGCGGGTGTGCGGGCGTCCGCGGCCCCGTCCAGCATCAGGGGGTCGTGTCCGGCGGCCGCGGCGGCGGCGAGACCGGCCGCGGTCAGCCCGGCGGTGTGCAGGCGCCCCCGGCAGAACGCCGCCAGGCTCGCCGCGTCGTGCACGCTGCGGGAGGCCACCGCCGCCTCCATGCCTCCCGAGTGGGCGTACCCACCGGCCGGGAAGCGGCCGTCGGCCAGGACGAGCAGGGCAGCACCGGTCATGGAGCAGCGGCCCGCCTTTCTCCGAGAAGGACGGCCCGTACGGGCCGCGGACGGTTCAGAAGAGGAAGTAGCGCTGGGCCATGGGCAGTTCGGTGGCGTAGTTCAACGCGACCTGATGCCCGTCGACCGTGGTGCGCACATCCGATTCGACGGCGCCGCCGATGGTGACGTCGAAGGTGTCGGGGCCGACGACGACCTCCGGCACGCCGTCGTTGTGCACCATGTCGGCCTTCGTCACCCCGCGGGTGTCCTTGATGACCCGCAGCCCCTTGAGCAGGCCGCTGCGGGACAGCTCGCCGTCGGCGGCGAGCCCGGCCACGAAGTTGAAGGAGTTCGCGCCGGGGGAGCGGCCGCCGGCCCCCCACACCGGGCGCGGCAGGAACGGCTGCGGGGTGGGGATCGAGGCGTTGGCGTCGCCGATCTGCGCGTAGGCGATCTGGCCGCCCTTGATGACCATGTGCGTCTTCACGCCGAAGAACTTCGGCTCCCACAGCACCAGGTCGGCCAGCTTGCCCACCTCGACGGAGCCGACCTCGTGGTCGATGCCGTGGGTGATGGCCGGGTTGATCGTGTACTTGGCGACGTAGCGGCGGGCGCGGAAGTTGTCCGCCTGCGCGTCGTCCTCGTGGAGGTGGCCGTAGCGGGTCTTCATGACGTGCGCGGTCTGCCAGGTCCGCATGATCATCTCGCCGATGCGTCCCATGGCCTGCGCGTCGGAGGACATCATCGAGATGGCGCCCATGTCGTGCAGCAGGTCCTCGGCCGCCATGGTGGAGGGCCGGATGCGGGAGTCGGCGAACTTCATGTCCGCGTCGACCTCCGGATTGAGGTGGTGGCACACGATCATCATGTCGATGTGTTCCTTGACGGTGTTGACCGTCAGGGGACGGGTGGGGTTCGTCGACGCGGGCAGCACGTTCGGCCTGCCTACCAGGCTGATCATGTCGGGCGCGTGGCCGCCGCCGGCACCCTCGACATGGAAGACGTGCAGGCTGCGGTACCGGTCGTCCTCGGCGGCCGGGTTCCTCGTCGCGGCGAAGGTCTGCTGCACGAACCCGGACTCGTTGAGGGAGTCGGCGTGCAGGGCCACCTGGACGCCGGTCTCGTCGCACACCCTCAGGGCCGCGTCGATCACCGCCGGGGTGGCGCCCCAGTCCTCGTGGATCTTGAAACCGAGGGCGCCCGCGGCGACCTGGTCGCGCAGCGCCTTCTCGGACACCGTGCTGCCCTTGGCGAGCAGGCCGATGTTCACCGGATACGGGTCCAGCGCCTCGAACATCCGCTGCAGGTGCCACTTGCCCGGCGTCACCGTGGTCGCCTTGCTGCCCTCGGCCGGACCGGTGCCGCCGCCGATCAGCGTGGTCACGCCCGAGGCGAGCGCCTCGTGGATCTGACCGGGACACAGGAAGTGCACATGGGTGTCGACGCCGCCCGCGGTCAGGATGCGCCCGTTGCCCGCGATCACCTCCGTCTCGGGCCCGACGACGAAGTCCGAGAAGCGCTGGAGACCGTCCGGACCCGGCGCCATCGTCTCGGGGTTGTACGCCCTGCCGATCGCCTGGATCCGCCCGTCGCGCAGTCCGACGTCGGCCTTGACCACACCCCAGTGGTCCAGGATCAGTGCCCCGGTGATCACGGTGTCCGCCGGCTCGCGGGGATCGTCGCGGGGAATGTGCGACTGGCCCATGGACTCGCGGATCACCTTGCCGCCGCCGAAGACCATCTCGTCACCGCTGCGGCCGGGGCCGCCGCCGAGGTCGGCGTCGATGCGCAGCACGAGGTCGGTGTCGGCGAGCCGGACCCGGTCGCCGGCCGTCGGACCGTAGAGGTCGGCGTACCGGGAGCGCGTCAGCGGGTCGTACGGCCGCCCGGTCTCACCGTGCATCGAGGTTCGCCTCCCGCTCGCTCTTGCCGGCCCGCAGGCCCCGGACGACGCGCTCACCCGCGATGGGTACCAGCCGTACGGTGCGCTCGTCGCCGGGCTCGAACCGCTCCGAGGTGCCCGAGGGGATGTGCAGACGCATGCCGTGCGCGGCCTCACGGTCGAAGTCGAGTCCCTCGTTGGCCTCGGCGAAGTGGTAGTGCGAACCCACCTGGACCGGACGGTCGCAGGGGTTTCTCACGACCAGGTCGACGTGGGCCGCCCCCGCGTTGAAGACGATCCGGTGGTCCTCGTCGTCGGGGAGGAGTTCCAGCTTGCCCGGATGGACGGCCACGTCCTTGTCCGCCTCGTCGAACGGGTCGTGGATCGTCACCAGCTTCGTACCGTCCGGGAACGTCGCCTCGACCTGCACGTCGCCGATCATCTCCGGGACCCCGTCCATGACCTCGTCCCGGGTCAGCACCCGCCGGCCGGACTCCATGACCGCGTCCACCGTCGCCCCGGCCCGGGCCTCCTCGTACACGTGGGCCGTCAGCAGCGCCATGACCTCCGGGTAGTTCAGCCGCAGGTGCCGCTCACGGCGCCGCCGGGCCACGTCGGCGGCCACATGGACCAGCAGACGCTCCTGCTCGTGCGGAGTCAGATGCATACGCGCTCCCCCTTCCTCGCTCGTCGGTCGATCTGCGCGGCCGGACCCACAGGGACAGCGCCGGAACGCCGGAACGCTGAAGCCGCAGACCGATCCTCGACCCGGCAACCGGCGGAATCGGCGCAACGGCGACTATTCGCACCGATGGGGTGGAGCGGGTGCACGGGTGCACGGGTGGCGCGGAGAGGGCGCTCGTGCCGCAGCCGCAGCGGCCCTCTCCACCCGGGCCCCGGGCCCACGGGGTCCGTCAGCGTCGGCGCCGGGCGGCCATCCACTGCCAGATGCGGGTCCCGTTCGTGCTGGGGTCGTTGCGGGCGACGTAGATCCACGACCAGTGGCCGGAGAACCGGTGGCCGTTCCAGGTGACGTCGTCGTAGAGCGTCATGAGCGAGCCGGGGATGAGGCCGTGCGCGTGGACGGTGTTGGCCTGCGGGTCCACGGTGGTGTCGTCACGTGAGGTGACGAGCCAGCTGGGGGTGCTGATCCCCGCCAGCTCGCTGTCGGGGATCAGCGGTGCGCCGCCGGGCGGGAAGGATGTGACGACGCCGCAGATCGGTACGGAAGAGGCGAACAGGGTGGGGTAGACGGTGGTCATCTTCATGCTCATGTAGCCGCCGTTGCTGCAGCCGGCGACGTGGATCCGGTCGCGGTCGACGCGGTTCCCGCGCACGACGTCGCGGATGATCTCGTGGATGAGGGGGGCGAAGCGGGGGCCGTCCTGCATCCAGGCGGAGGTGCTCTGCGGGGCCAGGACGTAGGCGCCGTCGAAGATGCGCTGTGCCTGGGGGGTGGCGAAGCCCAGCGCGCCGCGGTTGGCCCGCAGCGTGGTCTCGTTGTCGTAGTAGCCGTCGGGCAGTGAGGCGCCCTCGCCCCCGCCGTGCAGCCAGACGACGAGGGGGTGCCCGCCCCGTCGGGAGGGGCGGCGGCCGGTGGGCGAGTACAGCCGGTACTTCATCCCCGAGCGGGAGACGTGGGAGCTGAACGCGTCCACCTCGGGGTCCGACAGCCGGCGGTTCTGCACGAAGTTCTCGATGGTGATCAGGCGGTGGTCGCGCAGGGCGATCGGGGTGTGCTGGGTGATGGTGTAGACGAGGTCGAGCATCACGTTGCGGCCCCGGCCCGCGAGGTAGCCGAGGGTGCCGCCGCCGGGCAGGCCCTCGGCGTGGTCCAGATCGAGGACGATGTCGCCGCGGTGGTCGAGCCGGACGGCGGTCACCGTGCGGTCGAGGTCGTACTCGCCGTAGATGACGTCCCCGGCGGTGAGGGGGATCGGGCTGGTGGCCCTGGCGTGCACGGTGAAGGTGCCGGTGGTCAGACCGGCCGGGTCGACCGGGCCGAGCCGGGAGGTGCCGAGGGTGACCGAGGTGACCTGTTCGCCGCCGTCGAGCACCCGGGCGTTCAGGGTGAATCTCACACTGCCGGCGGCACGGTCGTCGGCGTGCGCGGCGACGCCGGGCAGGGCGAGACCGGCGGCGGCGCCCGTGCCGGCGGCCAGAACGGTGCGACGGCTCAACGGTGTTGCCATGCGGACTCCTTGTGCGGTGGGGGCTTCGTCGCGGCCTGTCCGCCGAACCCGGCGGTGAGGCCGCGGAGGAGTTGGCGGCGGCCCACCTCGTGCGGGATCGGGGTGGGCAGTGGTGCGAACGGGACGGAGGCGGGCACCGCCGGCACGTTACCGGCGCCGCCGCACGGCGGCCAGGTACCGCTTCGGCTTTTCTCAGGCGGCGACGGCCGGTCCCCGGACCGGTGCCGGAGCCTCATGTCTGATCGCCGGTGGCGGGGGCACGAGGGTTCGGCAGGCAGTATGGGCTACGACGGTTGCGTGGAAGGCGGCGGCCGGTTCGCGGCGGAGCAGGGGGAGCAGTCGGTGGATACGGGGCACATGCAGCGAAAGGTGGACTCCGCCGCCGGAGCCCGCGAGGAAGTACGCCGTGTCCTGGGCGACTTCTACGGTGCCCGTGCCGACGGCGGTCCCGCGGCGCGCACCACCGTCGGGGACGCGCTGCTGGTGACCAGCGAGCTGGTGACCAACGCGATCCGCCACGGTGGCGGCCTCCTCGGCTTCGAGGCCCGCGTCAGCGAGGGCGAACTGGTCCTGCACATCACCGACGCGAGCCCGGAGGAACCCGCCACGCCCGCCACCGCGCACCCCGGCAGGCCGGGCGGCTTCGGCTGGGCGCTGGTCCGCCGGCTGTGCCGCGGCGTCGTCGTACGGAGGCATCCGGACGGTGGCGGCAAGACCATTACCGCCCGCCTGGCCCTGTAACGGGCGAGATGCCGGGTGGGTCATGAGGTGCTACCGAGTGCCCCGTACGTCTCGGACAGCTCACTGTGCTCCACGCCACGCCGGTCACCACGGCCGGTCTTTCCGGCGTGGTCCGGGCATGGGAGGCTGCTGGCTTGAACGGGCCATGAACTGCTTGAATGACGGCCTGCACGGACCGGGGCGTCGGAGAGGACGGCCGCATGACGAGTACGAAACGCCGCTACAGCCTGACGTGGACCGACCCGGACGGCGCGGCGCAGGCGTCTGCCGGCCGCTACAACAAGCGTTCGGCCACGCAGCGCCGGAGGGCGCTGGAAGCGGTCGGCTGCACCCGCGTCGAGGTCGTCGTGGTGGAGCCCGGCGAGCTTCCCGAGCCGGCGACACTGTGACCCGTCCCACCGGCTCTGACCCACCCCACCGGTAGGCAACCCACGTTTCCCGCCGTGCGGCCGCGGCTTCGAGGGGCGACATTCGGCCTCGATGACGTACATACCGGTCCGTGAGAGTCCCGCAGCGCGGGACGTCCTGGCCGGAAGGTTGTCTCTGTGCAACGATGGCCGGACAAGAGATTGATCGGCCTCCCGTTGCTGCGGGTTGCGGGGGGCCGGTTCACGGGTTCCGGGAATCGCCCTCCTCATGGGCACCCGGTCCCGCCATTGCTGCCAGGCGGCCTCTGCCGGCGTCTGCGCATCCTTGGGCTCATAACCCCCGATGGGGGGCGCCCGCCATGAGCATCAGCACCACGATCGACGGCACCACGGTTGTGATCCGCCCGCGCGGAGAGATCGACTTCGACACCCTGCCCAACCTGCTCGCCACCGCCCAGAAACTGCCGCAGTCCGTCACCGAAGTGGTCTGGGACCTACGGGAAGCCCAGTTCATGGACGTCTCCGCGCTGCATCTGCTCGTCCACCAGCGGCTGGCCTGCCAGGAAGCGAACCGGACGCTGACGGTCACCGGCCTGAGCCAGCAGCCGCAACGTCTGCTGCAACTGGCCCAGGAACTCTTCCCGGCGGACCAATGGAGCGACTTCTTCCCCTCCGGTCTGTCCGCGGCTGTCGCCTGACAGCCGAGGCCCTTTGCGTCAGCCTGCCTCCAGCCCTCCGGCCGTACGGGGAGCCGGAGGCTTTTTCAGTCCTGCCGCGGCCCGGCGGGGGCCCTGCCGGGCCGCGGCGGCCGGTCGGGACGGCCCCGGCTACCGCGCCGGTTGTACGGGCCGGAGCGCTACCGCGGCGGTACCACAACGGATTACCGCCGGCGGTTGACGCCGCGGGGCCGGATCCGCCGTAGCGTCGTTCGGGGCCGGGGAATTCGGCCGGGGGTAACGGGGGGCGACGGGGGTGACGGCGTGTCGGCTGCGTCGGTGCAGTTCACCGGGGTACTGCGGGGCCGGATGCGCGCCACGGGGAGGCTGCGGCGGCCGGGTGGCCGGCCGCCGCCCGCCGGATGCTGGAGCAGCCGCCGGCGGTGCCCGCCGTACGCCCGGTCCCGGGCCACCGCCGGACGACCTCGCTGACGTTCGCGCAGACCCTGCACGGTGTCTGCGCCGCGTCCACCGGGCCCGGCGGGGAGCGGGCGCGGGCGCGGTTGACGCTCGCCGTCACCGTGGACGACGCCGAGGCGTTCCTGGACGACCCGGATCCGCGGGCCCGGGCCGAGGGCCACCTCGACTGGCCCCCGCTGGGGAGCGGCCTCGCCGTCCGGGGAGAGGTGCGGGTCACCGCCCGCGACGGCACGGCCCACCACCGGCTGGACCTCACCGCTCCCGGCGGCCGCGGCCTGCGGCTGCTCGGCCGCCAGCGGCTCCCGGGAGCCGTACTGCGACCGGGGCACCCGGCCTTCGACATCATCGAGCCGGGAACCGGAGGGGCCGGCGGGCTCGGCCGTCCGGTCGCCCGCGGCACGGTCGGGCTGCGGCCGGGGCCGCGCTGCTGCTGCCGCTGACGATCCGTACGACGGGTCCCCGCGGGCCCGGAGCGGCGGCGCAGGTCGGCGCTTCCCTGCTCGGCGCACTGTGGGGCAGGGGGCGCGGTGACCGGCCCGGCCGGCGGGGCCCACCCCTTGCGGTCCCTCTGCCCCGTACCGGGTCTGCGCCCAGCGGGGGAGGAGGGGGCAGTCAGCGCAGCCGGCGCGCCCGCAGCACCACGTCGTCGGTGTGGTGCGCACCGGCACCGCCCTCGGGCACCACCCGCGGCCGTACCTCGTCCACCTCCACCGTCCAGTCGTCGTCGAGCAGAGCGGTGACCATCGAGGGCCAGACGTAGTCGGCCGGGTCGAACTCGCTGTCGTGCGCCTGCTGGCTGTCCATCCCCGCGTGGTGCACGAGCAGCAGCGTGCCACCGGGGGCGACGGCCGCGAGCAGCGCTCGCTCGGCCGCGGCGTCGGGAGTGCGCAGCAGAGCCGGGTACTGTGCGGAGACCAGGTCGAAGGAGGCCGGCGGAAGCGCCGCTTCCGTCAGCGCGGCGTGCACCCAGCGAATGGTGAGGCCGGCGTCCCGCGCGTGTTCCGCCGCCCGCTCCAGCGCCACGCCCGAGACCTCGAGCGCGGTCACGTCCCAGCCGCCGCGTGCGAGCCAGACGGCGTCCGCGCCCTCGCCGCAGCCGACGTCGAGCACCCGTCCGGGTTCGAGGCCGGCGACCTCGGTCACGAGTGCACCGTTGGGCCGGCCGCTCCACAACTGCTGCCGGTCGGTGTACCGGTCGTCCCACTCCGCCCGCACCGCGGGGTCTCCGACGTATCCGTCGGCAGGGAAGGGAGAGGAGCGAAGGGAGGCGGGGGAGGGGAGGGAGGGGGTGTCGGACGCGGGTGATCCCGTGATGTTGTCAGTCACGGTCCCACCGTCACCCCTCATGTCCCGGTCACGCCACTTCTGTTGCCGCTCCGGCAAAACGCCGTCCGGGCGACGGGGAACGGCACCGCCCGCCATGGAGACGCACCGGCTGCGGTCACTTCGCGTCCCGGTCCGGGAGGGGCGAGTAGCGGGTGGGCCCCGGTGTCCGTCCCTCGGGCGGGTATTCGCAGTCGAGGCTTGAGACCTCGTAGTCGTCGCCCTCGTTCTGCTCCTTGTCGACGATCACCGCCGCAGTGCAGACGCGGCCGTGCTCGTCGGTGAACGTGACGATCTCGCTGGTGTCCGTCGGGGTGCCGCATCCCGCCAGCACCAGCGCCACCGTTCCGGCGGCCACCACCGCACCGAACCCCCGCAGACGTCTCATCTCCGCCCCTCCGCAACCATCTCGTCCTCGCCCTCGCAGTCCCGCTCGCCTGCCGCTCCACACCGTAGCCGCACACCGGTGTCTACCGCTCATGAGCGGAACCGCCGTTCAGGAGCTGGGTGTTCACCAGCTCGTCGTAGAGCGCGTCCCGGGCGAGGAGGTCGGTGTGGGTGCCCACGGCCCGTACCCGTCCCGTCTCCATGACCACGATCCGGTGGGCGGCCGTCACGGTGGACAGGCGGTGGGCGATGACGAGCACGGTGGTGTCGTGGGCGGTGCCGGCGATGGTGTCCCGCAAGGCCGCTTCGTTGGCCGCGTCGAGCTGGGAGGTGGCCTCGTCGAGCAGGAGCAGCGACGGGCGGCGCAGCAGGGCGCGGGCGATCGCCACGCGCTGGCGTTCGCCGCCGGAGAGCCGGCTGCCGCGGTGGCCGACGTCGGTGTCCAGCCCGCGGGGCGAGCGGTCGGCGACCTCGTCCAGCCGGGTCAGACGCAGAACACGTGCGAGTTCGTCCCGGGAGGGGGTGACGCCGCCGAGTGTCAGGTTGTCCCGCAGGGTCCCCGCGAGGACGGGGACGTCCTGCTCGACGTAGCCGATGCAGGCGCGCAGCCGGTGCAGCGGCCACTGCCGGACGTCTTCGCCCCCCAGCAGGATGTGACCGGAGTCGGGTTCGTAGAAGCGCTCCATCAGGGAGAAGAGCGTGGTCTTGCCCGCGCCCGAGGGGCCGACGAACGCGGTCAGCCCGCGGGCGGGAAGGGTGAAGGAGACGTCGTGATGGACGGTGGGGGCTTCGGGCCGGTAGCTGAAGGACACCTGATGGAACGCCACCGTGAGGGGGAACCGCCCGGCTGCCCCTTCCCCGGCTGCCTCGGGTGCCTCGGGTTCCACGTGCTCCACGTGTTCGACGTCGAGCTCCTCCACCTGCTCGATGCGGGTCGCGGCTGCTGATGCCACCTGCAACTGGCCCACGCCCTCCACCAGTTGCCCGATCCGGGGAGCGAGGGCGAAGAGGTAGAGCAGGAAGGCGACGAGGGTGGAGACACCGATGGCGCCGGAGGCGACGCGTGCGCCACCCACCCCGAGCACCACGAGAAAGCTGACCTGGACGACGACTGCCGAGACCGTCGCCGACACCGCTTCCCACCGGGCGGCGTGCACCGCGGTGCACCGTGCGTCCTCGGCCGCCCGGTGCAGTGCCTCGGCCTCCTGGCGCTCGGCCCCCGACGCCTTGACGGTACGGAAGGCACCCAGCGCCCGCTCCAGGGCGACTCCGATGCGTCCCACCGCTTCCTGGGTGCCGCGGGTGGCCCGGCCGATCCGGGGGGCCACCAGGGCGACGAGGAGACCGACGAAGGCGACGACCGCCAGGGTGACGCACAGCAGCACGGCGTCGAGCAGCCCCATCAGCACCACCGTCGCCGCGGTGACCAGTGTGCCGGTGACCGCCGCGGACACTGCTTGCGGGGCGCTCTGGCGCAGCAGCGTCGTGTCGGAGGTCACCCGGGAGATCAGGTCGCCGGGTTCGGTGTCCTCCACCACGGGCACGCGGAGCCGCAGGATGCGGTCGGCCAGCCGGCGGCGGGCGGCACAGACGACGGACTCGGCCGAGTACTGGAGCAGGTAGTGGCCCAGCCCCACCAGGACGGCCCCGGCGACCACCAGCACGCTGAGGACGAGGACCGTACCGGCCGCCGGCCGGCCCTGGCCCATGTCGTCCATCACGCGCTTGGCCGCCAGCGGCTGGGCCAGCCCCAGTACGCTGCCCGTCAGACCGACGACGACACCGATGGTGATACGGGCACGCTGCGGGAGCAGGTGCCCCGCGAGTGCCCGGTGGCCCGGGCGGGCAGGACCGGTGGTCATCTGCTCACTTCACGGTGAAGAAGCGCTGGAAGTAGCCGGCCGGCACGTCTTCGCCGACGAGGACGCCCTCGGCCTCGACCCAGGCGTGCGCGGCGAACGGCGGCCGGCTGCGCACCCCTACGCACCAAGTGGGCCAGGAACCGTAACAGCGGCACAGCAGTACGGTGGCCAGGGACCGGGGCAGGCAGCCCTTGTGCCCTCCGGCGGCCAGGCTCACGGCGAGCACCGCCTGCCTCGCCGCGGCCGTCTCGGCGAGGGTGGCGGGTCTGGCCCCGCCGCGCACCCGGCTCAGGACGGTACGGATGCGCTGGGGCGGCTGCGTCGCCAGCAGGTGGGCGCAGACCACGGCCGTCCGCGCCAGGAGACGGCGGGCGACCGGGATGGACCGCGGGTCGTAGGGCATCGCTTCCGGGGTCGTCATGGGTGCCTCATCGATGTGGAGGGACGGGCCGGCCGCGCACACCCGGTGGTGTCCCGGGGCAGGGCTCGCAGGCCGGTTGGTCGAGGAGCCCGGGACCCTCACGGGCCGGGAAGGACGAGCCCCGCGTCGCGCAGCTCGCCGATGATGCGCCTGACGTCCTCCGCCGCCGCGTCCGTGTCCACGTCCTCGTAGCGGGCGGTAAGGATCTCGACGGCCCTCTCGACGTCCCCTCCGTCCAGCAGGTTGCGCAGGACGACCGCGGCCGTCGGGTTGAGCGTCCAGTACTCGGCGCTGCCCTGGTCCAGGAGCGCCAGACCGTACTCGGTCTCGGTCAGCAGGACATCGTGCTTCAGCGTGGGCATCGTTCTACCTCTCCTCACGTCTGCCGTCGGCCGGCAGGGGCGTCCTCTCCCGCGAGCGCAGCCACACTTCGCAGGCGATCGTGGAATGCAGCAGATAGCTTTCCGACTCCGCCGACAGGGCACGGCGGCACCAGGCCCGCAGGACACCTTCGTCGACCAGGCCCAGCCGGGCCAGCCGGGAGTCCTCGCACAGCGCCAGCAGGGCCGAGCGGTGCTCCCGCACCCCGGCCTCCTCCTCGAACGTGGCGTTGGCCTTGGTGGCGCGGGAGCGGACCGCCTCCGGCACGATGCCGCGCATGGCCTCGGCGATGAGGGGCTTGTACCGCCAGGGAGTGATCCGCTCCTGCGGCCGGACGGCCAGGGCCGCCTCGATGACGCGGGTGTCGTAGTAGGGGGCGGAGACGGCGATGCCGAGCGGAGCGGCCATCTGCCCGATGTGCCGGGCCCACTGCGAGATGCCGTCCATCGCGACCAGCTCACGGTGCTCGCCGTGCCCCCTGCCGCGGGGCTCGACGGCGCTCCGGCCGCCGCGCAGGAGCTCGCGGGCCGCCGCGACGGCCTCCGCCGTGGCCCAGGGCGGCATCCGGGGAGGCACCGCCCAGTCGAGCAGCGGTTCCCCGGCCGCGACGGGGGGTTCCGTCAGGTCCAGGGCCACCCGCTCGATCCAGGTGCGGTAGGGGCGCCGGTCCGCCAGCTGACGCAGTACCGCCCGCCGGTCCCACCGGTATTTGGCCGCGTACCCCCGGACCGACCGCAGGGCGACGAGGGGGTGGGTGAGTACCAGTGAGTGCAGCCGGGCGGGCGTTCCGGCCAGAAGTTCGTCACCGCCCAGACCCGTCAGGTGCAGACCGGAACCGCGGGCCGCGGCCAGCTCCACGATCCCCATCCGGCGGTTGCGGTCGACGGTGAGGATGCTGGGGGTGTCGAGGATGTCGTCGAGCGTGTCGATCCCGTCGAAGGTCATGGCGACGTCGCCGGCCGGTACGACGTGGTGTTCCATGCCGCCAAGGGCCTGGACGGTGCGCCGGGCGAAGTGCACGTCGTCGCCGGCCTCGTCGTGCAGGGCGGCGGTGTAGGCGACCACTTCGGCGTCCCCGCGCGCCGCGGCGCAGTGCACCGCTGTGGAGTCCACGCCGCCCAGGTCCGAGGTCACCAGGTCCCGGCCGCCCGTACGCACTCCCACCGCTTCGACGAGCGCTTCCCGCAGCCGCACGGCGCCCTCGGCCAGCGGAACGACGGGATCGGGCGGCGACCACCAGCGCGCGGTGCGGGCACGCCCGTCGGGGAGCAGGGTCAGGTGGTGGCCGCCCGGCAGCGCATGCAGCCCCCGCCACACGGGGGCGCCCGCCCAGGGGTACGGCGCCCCCGTGCTGAGCAGCTCCAGGGCGATGCGGCGCTCGTCGAGCCCGGCACCGGTCAGTTCGGCGAGGACATCGGCCCGATCACAGGCCATGACCACCTCCTGCGAACCAGGCCGTGCCGTCCCGGTGTGGAAGACGCGCCGCAGCTCGACCACGGTGCCCTGCACCCGGACCCGGCCGCCGCAGCTGGCGATCAGGTGGAAGCTGCCGGCCCAGTCGGCGGCATGGTCCAGCGCCTTCAGGGAGTGGGCGCGAGTCACCGCCGCGGCTGCCCGTTCGGCATCCCGCGCAGTGACGGCGTGCTCGCCGATCACCGCCACACGGGCGTCCTCGTGCTCCCCCACGACCATGGCCCGCGGCCCCCAACGACCCACGAGCCAGGGCCTTCCCGAGGCATGACACAGATTCTGTGACGCGTGGTGGAGGGCTTCGGCGGCAAGGGGGGCTGCCGCGTCGGTGTCGGGGAGGACGACGAACCAGGCGGATACGGCCTGGAGTGACGGGAACCGGTCCATGTACCTCGGCCTTCGGTCGGTTGCTCGGACAGTGGAGCGGGTGGTGGCCGGAAGCCACCACCCGCGAGACCGGGCCGGCCCGGTGGTCCGCCCACGACGCACCTGCCCGGCGGGTGCCGACAGCCTGCGTCAGAGAAGCTGCTTGCCTCCGAGGATGTCCTTGGGCCCGGTGTTCTTAAGGCCGGTGGCCTTGCGGAAACCGCCCGCCTTGGCGAGGGTGGGACGCTCGTACGTCATGACGTTCTCCTTCGTCTTCGGAAATGCCGTGACCGGCAGGCGCGTATACGTTGGCCCTTGAACGAATTCCCGGTGGGAATACCGAGCAAGGATCTGCGCTACTTCCAGCCAAGTGCTACAAGCCGATTAGCGCAACGCCCCCTGGGGGGGCTTGAAGGTGTTCGGAGGGGGCGCGAGAAGTGAACTCCATAGACGGCCGCATCCTTCACAACCTCGAAATCGCACAAGGCCGAGCGCCGGCTGTACTCGAATTTTCAGAACCTGACGTGTGGACAGGTGTCATGAAGAGTTACGGACACGGGCTGTGAGCCTTTCGGTAAAGGCATCCGTATCGCCGGAATTCGCGCGGTGGGCATCGCGTACCGGATCGTCGGCGCATCGCCCGGGCGCGGACAGCCCGCAGCCGGCCGGTCAGACTCCGGCGGCGAGCACCAGCCGGGAACGGGGCACCCGGGCGGGCGACGCGCGCGTGACGGCCACCGGGATCACGGCCGGCGCGGCGAGCGGCCGGGAAGTGACCTCGTCGCGTCCCGCGCACCCGTGATCGCCGTCGCGTCCCGCGCACCCGTGATCGCCGTCGATCCCCGTGCGCCCGTCGTCGCCGGTGAAGACGAACAGCCGCAGCACCAGGAACCGTCCGATCCCTGCGAGCGCGGAAGCGCTCAAGTAGACGACCTGCTCGGTCGGCGCCCCCGGCGAGGGGTGCAGCAGGTGCAGGACGAACACGGCGAGGGAGGTCACCGCGTAGGCGACCGCGGCCGATCCGGCGGACTGCCGGTGCCGGCGCCATCCGGCCCGCCTCCCGGTCCCGAAGGTGAAGAGCGCGTGCAACTCCGTGCACAGGGCGGTCGACACGACGGTGACGACCGCGTTCGCCACGCCCCAGGGCATCGAACCGGCCAGCAGCGCCACAGCCGCGCCGGCCAGGATCCCGGCACCGCCGCCGCACACCACGAACCGGACGAAGGAGGCGAGCGGCCCGGGAGCGGCCCGGTCCGCCGTTTCGGCGCTGGTGATGCTGCTCATGCTGCTTCCGATCTGCTCGTCCCGTCCGGCTAACGGCTGTAAGGCTACGAATGTTAGTCACTCCGGTGCAAGAGGAAACAGCTGTAAGTTTTTTCCTGTAAGGTCATGGCATGGCAGACGATGCATCAGCTCCACCCGTCCGCGTCCGCAATCGCCGTGGCCAGGGCGACCGGCTGCGCCAGGAGATCGTGACGGCGGCGACCGGCCTGCTCGACGAGACCGGTGACGAAAGCGCCATCACCCTGCGCTCGGTCGCCCGTCGCGTAGGGATCGCCGCCCCGTCGATCTACCGCCACTTCCCCGACCAGCCGGCCGTCGTGCTGGCCGTGGTGCGCAGCGCCTTCGCCGAGCTGGACGAACGACTGCGGGCCGCCGTGGACGCCGCCGGCCGGACGCCCCGCGAGCGGCTCCTGGCCCTGTGCCAGGCGTATCTGGAGTTCGGCCGGACTCGTCCCGGGCGCTACCGCACCATGTTCGGAGGGCTGTGGGTGCCCGACCTGGCCGCCGGTTCCGTGACCGAGGAGGACATGGCCACGCTCGGCCGGCAGAGCATGCGGCGGCTCGCCGAGGCCCTGGAAGCCTGCGTCGGTGCGGGCTGCTCGACCAGTGCCGACGTGTCCGCCGATGCGGTCGCGCTCTGGCTCGGCCTGCACGGGCTCGCCCACCAGAGGGCGGTCTCCCCTTCCTTCCCCTGGCCGCCGGACATCGCGGAACGGGTCGTCACCGCGCTCGCGCACCTCACGGACGCGTAAGGACCCGTTCGGGGCGGACCTGGAGGGGGTGGGCGCGCCGGCCCGCCTGGCCCTCGTCGAGGAGGTACCGCTCACCCCTGCAGGAGAACCCGGCCAACGGCGGCTCGCCACCGAAGCGCGGCAGCCCCGAGGCGGGGCGGCCGTACGTCGCACGGGGTGGGTCCCGTGCGACTCGGGGAAGGATTATTGCAGAGCCTGCATTTTTGCGTAGTATGCAATGCGTGAGCGAGAAGAACACCGCGGAAGACGGTTGGCGTGAGCGCAAGAAGCGGGCCACGCGTGCCTCACTCGTCGAGTCGGCGGTGCGGCTGGCCGCCGAGCACGGGCTGGAGAACGTCACCGTCGACGCGATCAGTGCCGCGGCGGGGGTCTCCGCACGCACCTTCTTCAACTACTTCGACTCCCGCGACGAGGTGTTCGTGCTGATCGGCGCGGAATCGAGCGCCCGGGTACGGCGGGCCCTGCTGGACGCGCCACGTGAACTGTCGCCGCTGGAGGCGCTGCGTGACGCCATGGCGGGGGAGTTGCAGGAGGTCGAACAGCAGACCGACCTGTGGCGCCTGTACGTCGAGGTGCTGGGCAAGGCCCCGGAACTCCTCGCGCGCAGTCTCGGCGCCCACCTGGCGGACGAGACCGGCCTGGCTGAAGCGGTCGCCGAGCGGATCGGCGCCGGTACGTCCCCGAGCGCCGACGACGGTCCGGCCGACGTGTCGCAGGACGAGCGGCGACGCACGCTCGACCTGTACCCGCGGCTGCTGGCAGCGGTCGGCGCCACCGCCGGCCGTATCGCGGTGGAGCACTGGTGCGTCCGCCAGGACGAAGCCGATTTCGCCGATGTGTTCCGCGAGGTCTTCGAGCAGCTGGCTGCCGGGCTCCCGCAACCGCCGGTGCCGACCACGTCCGGTCGACGCTGACCGGACCCTTTGGTTCAGGGCACCCCACCGTCCTTCCACCGCGTGGGGTGACCCCGTTCGACCTTCGAAAGAGATGAAGTGACTTCACCAGCGGCGCCGGAAGAGGCGTCCCCGACTGCCATGTCCCACCGGCAGATACTGCAGGCCATGTCCGGACTGATGGCCGGCATGTTCGTGGCCATCCTCGCCGGGACCGTGGTGGCCAACGCGCTGCCGCGGATCATCGCCGACCTGGGGGCGAGCCAGTCCTCCTACACCTGGGTCGTCACCGCCGAACTGCTGGCCATGACGGCGACCGTGCCGTTGTGGGGCAAGCTCGCCGACCTCTACGACCAGAAGCTGCTGCTCCAGCTCTCCCTGGGCATGTTCGTGGTCGGCTCGCTGCTCGCGGGCTTCTCGCACGACGTGGGACTGCTGATCTTCAGCCGGGTCGCCCAGGGCATCGGCGCGGGCGGGCTCACCGCCCTGGCCCAGGTCGTGATGGCGGCCATCATCCCGCCCCGCCGGCTGGGCAAGTACGCGGGCATCTTCGGCGCGGTCTTCGCCGTGGGCACCGTGGCCGGCCCGCTCATCGGCGGCGTCCTGGTCGACACCTCCTGGCTGGGCTGGCGCTGGTGCTTCTTCATCGGCGTACCGTTCGCGCTGCTGGCGATCGTGCTGCTGCAGCGCACCCTGCGGCTGCCCGCCGTCCGCCGCGAAGCGAAGATCGACTTCCTCGGCGCCTTCCTGATCGTCGCGGGTGTCTGCGCGCTGCTCATCTGGGTCTCGCTGGCCGGCAACGAGTTCGACTGGGTCTCCTGGCAGACCGCGGCCCTGACCGGCGGGGGAGTGGTGGCGCTGGTCGCCGCCCTCGTCGTCGAGTCACGGGTCGCGGAACCCATCATCCCGCTGGGCATCTTCCGCAACCGCACCGTGTCGCTGACCACGCTGGCCAGCCTGTTCGTCGGTGTGGCCATGTTCGGCGGCACCGTCTTCCTCTCGCAGTACTTCCAGGTCTCCCTCGGCAAGTCCCCGACGGCCGCGGGTCTGATGAGCCTGCCCATGATCCTGGGTCTGCTGGTGTCCTCCACCCTTGCGGGGCAGATCATCAGCGCCACGGGCCGCTGGAAGATCTACCTCGTGATCGGCGGCGTGTGCATGACCGCGGGCCTCGCCCTGCTGTCCACCATCGACGCCGGCACGCACTTCGGCCTGCTGAGCGTCTACATGGCGGTCATGGGGGTCGGCGTCGGCCTGCTGATGCAGAACCTCGTCCTCGCGGCCCAGAACGACGTCCCCGCCGCCGAACTCGGCGCCGCCACCTCGGTGCTGTCCTTCTTCCGCAGCATGGGCGGCACCATCGGAACCAGCGTGCTCGGCGCGATCCTCGCGAACCGCGTCGCCAGCGAGATGGCCAAGGGCCTGCAGGACGCCGGCACCCCGGCCGGTGCCGCCGAGGGCGGTGCCCACAGCGTTCCGGACATGACGAAACTGCCGGCGCCGATGCGGGAGATCGTGGAGCACGCCTACGGCGTCGCCACGGGTGACCTCTTCCTCGCCGCCACCCCGTTCGCCCTGCTGGCGCTGGTCGCCGTGCTGTTCATCAAGGAGAAGCCGCTCAAGGACACCAGCGGCATGGAGCGCCTCGCCGAGGAGGCGGGTGGCGCCGGTGCACCGGCGCCACCGGCGACACCGGTGGGCTGACACGACGGGGCGGCGGGGGCTTCAGGCGGAGGCAGTGGCACCGTGCCGGCGCACCGTGCCACACCTCGCCCCGGAAGGGGCGGGCAGGACCGACGGCCGACCCGGCTCAACCCCTGTCCTTGCCCCTGTCCCTGTGCTCGCTCGCCGTGCGGCTGCGCTTCACGTTCGAGCAGCGGCGCGCACCCCAGCGAGGGAGACCTGAGGTTCACCGCCGAACCCAGGGAGCACAGGGAGGAGTTCGACCAGGGGACCCCCGCGTGCGAGGGCCCGCCGCCGGGTCCGGCCCGAGCCGGGGACCAGGGTGTCCGCGGTGCGCAGAGGTCAACCGCTGGAGGGCCGCGCCTGCTTCCGCACGCGGAAGCGGAGCATCGTGACGGCGCCCGACCGGGTGGCACCGGAGGGTTCCAGGTCGACCCTGCCGAGGCCCGGGGGCGAGAAGCGGACACCGTCGCCGAGCAGCACCGGCACGACGTACACCAGGATCTCGTCGACGAGCCCGCGCCGCAGGCACTGGGCGGCCACATCGGCACCGAGGATCTCCAGGTTCCCGCCGCCCGCGGCGCCGCGGGCCGTGTCGACGGCCGCCTCGAGATCGCAGGTGAGGAACGTGACGGCAGGGTCCGGCTCGCCGGGAGGCTCGTGGGTGAGGACGAACTGTGCTCCCCCGTCGTAGGCGGTGTCCTGGGCGGACATGCGCTTGGCGACCTCGTACGTGCCGCGGCCGATGAGCATGGCACCGGTGGCCGCCATGACCTCCGGGAACATGTCCGCGGTCAGGTGCTCGGCGACCCAGTCCATCGCGTGACCGGGACCGGCGATGAAACCGTCCAGCGACATCGCCCTGTTCACGACCACTTTGCCGGTACCGGTGCTCACATCGCTCATGCGTTTTCCCCAAGGACGCCGGAGGCTCGGAGCCGAATCATAGTTCGCCGGCGGGAAGCACGAGGGCGGACGTCGAACGTGTGTCCGCGCCGCCGGAACGCCGGAACGCCGCACCGCCGCGCGGCCGGAACGCCGCACCGGTGGGCACCGGAACGCCCGGACGACACACGTGAACCCCCGTGCCGGACGCGTCCCGGAAGAAGTCACGAGCCGCTGTCGACCCTGCCATGTCCCGTTCGACGTCCTGATGCGGGGCACCCCGCCGCACGAGGAGCGACCGGACCTGACGAGGAGACACGTGGATCAGCTGCTGAGAGTCATGAACTTCAGCGTTTCGAGTGAGGGAATCGGTGCCGGCGGGCACCAGAGTCTTGAGAACCCGTTCGGCCACGTCGACCCCGGGAGGCTGTTCGCCTGGGCCGGCGCCACGGCGAGCTGGCCCATGCGCACCGACCCCGGAGGCAGCCGCGGTCTCGACGACTGCTTCACGCGGGACTTCGCGCGCAACATCGGCGCCGAGATCATGGGCCGCAACAAGTTCGGTCCCCAGCGCGGGCCCTGGCAGGACCACGACTGGCGCGGCTGGTGGGGCGAAGAACCCCCGTTCCACACCCCGGTGTTCGTCATGACCCACCACGAGCGCCCTTCGATCACGCTCTCCGACACCACGTTCCACTTTGTCGACGGCGATCCGGTCACGGTCCTCGAACGGGCCCGGGAGGCGGCCCAGGGCAAGGACGTCCGACTCGGCGGCGGGGTCACCACCGTCCGGCAGTTCCTCGACGCCGATCTCGTCGACACCCTGCACGTGGCGGTCTCCCCGGTGAAGCTCGGGTCAGGTCTCCGCCTGTGGGAGTCGCCCGAGGAACTGCTCGACCGGTTCCATCTGGAGGTCGCGCACAGTACGAGCGGCGTTGCGCACCACCTGTTCTGGCGGAGGTGACACCCTGAGGTGACACGAGGCCCACCCCGGCGACCGGCCGGGTCCCCCCTGCTGCCGGCCGGGCCCCCCCACGTGCGACCACGACCGCCGTGCTCCGTACCGACTGCCGCCCCGCGACGCCCCGCCCTCTCCCCCGGCGAGGACGAGGCGCCGTCCGGTGGGGCGGCGCGGGGTGGACCACGCCGCCCGTTGTGCACCACGGACACTGCCCGCCGACCCGCCCCTCGCGCCAGGGCAGCCGCTCGACTTGGGCGTGCCCGGGACGCCCCTGCCGTCGACCTGCGGGAACTCCGGAAGAGGCGCGGCTTCGGTGGGACGCCGGGACGGGCCGGAACGGCTGAAACGGTTCGGTCACTCCTCCGGTCCCTGTCACGGGAGGGAACTGGAACGGGAAAGTACGACATCTTTCTGTGAGGGACTTCAAGACGTGGGGTGGAACATGTCTCGATGGAAGAAACTGCCCGACTCGCTCGACCCGCAGGTCCGGCAGTTCGTCGTGCACCTACGAAGACTCAAGGATCACAGCGGGCTCGGACTCGCGACGCTGGCCGAAAGAACGGCGTACAGCCGATCCTCCTGGGACCGCTACCTCAACGGGAAGGCACTGCCCCCGGTCGAGGCGGTCGAGGCCCTGGCCAGGGCCTGCGACACCGACCCGGTACGGCTCGTCGCCCAGTGGGAGGTGGCCGCGGAGGCGTGGGGCACGGCACCGGAGTCCGGACTCCCGTCCGGACCGGGCTCCGGGCCGGAACCAGGACCTGACCGGGGACCAGGACCTGACCGGGGACCGGGGCCTGAGCGGGGGCCGGGCCCCGAACGGGAGCCGGGGCCGGACGGGACCGCGCCCGGTCACCGCGGCACACGGGTGCCCTGGCTGGCGATAGTGCTGTCCAGCGTCACCACGGCCCTGGTGATCCTGGCCGTACTCGCGTTGATCGCTCCGTGGGAGGACGACGACGGGGACGAGGGCGGGGAAGCCAAGCCGTACACCGGTGAAGCCCACCCGAAAATGGGGGAGTTCGTCTACCGGCCGGGCAAGGACTATCCCTGCACGGTGAAGCGCGACGACGACGGCCTCCTCTACGCGGGCTACAGCCGTACGCGGGTGGAGCTCATCCAGCAGTCGTCCACCCGGTGGTCGGTGGTGGAGGCGCAGTGCCTCCTCAAACACCACCGTCAGTCGCCCGGTGCGGCCGACGGGGTCTTCGGCAATGCCACCGAACGCGCCGTCAAGCGCGCGCAGGAGAAGGGAAAGGTCGCGGTCGACGGAAAGATCGGACCGGACACCTGGGGGGTGCTGCGGAGGTGAACCGGGAGAAGCAGGTGGGAGGCCCGCGTCCGCGGGATGCGGGAGGGACGGCGAGCGGTGCCGCGCGGCCGGCGCAGTGCGAGCGGCTTGCCCGTACGTTGCGTGAGCTGCGGTCCGCGACGGGGCTGAGCCTGGCCGCGCTGGCGGCGAAGACCCCGTACAGCAAGTCCTCCTGGGAACGCTATCTCAACGGCAAGGCGCTGCCGCCCCGGCAAGCCGTCGAGGAGCTGTGCCGCCTCGCGGGCGAGCGCCAGGACCGGCCGCTCGTCCTGTGGGAACTGGCCGAGGCGGTCTGGAGCGGGCGGACCGGTGAAGGAGCCGGGGCGGCGAGCGGGGGCGCGGTGCGGGACCCGGCAGCCGTGCCCGACGTACCGCCGGCGCCGGGTCCGCTCGACCTCCCGGTCCGGCACCACCGCCCCGTGCGCCCCGTGCGCCACGTCACCGGGGTGCTCGCAGGGTGCGCGGCTGTCGCCGCCGGAGTGCTCGTGGTGACGTGGGGCTTCAGCAGCGGTGACAGCGACGCGAAGGGCGGCGGCGCGCCGAGCCGCTCCGCGCTCGAAGCGAGCTGTTTCGGTGACGCGTGCACCGGCAGGAATCCGGAGTCGACGAGATGCTCGAACGCCGACCACCCGCCGAGCACCCTGGCCGAGCGGCGCTTCGGCGGGGGCACGGTGGTCAAAGTGCGCCATTCCGCGAGGTGCGGGACGGTGTGGGCCCGTATCGACCGGGGCCGCGAGGGGGATCGTGTCGAGATCACCGCCCCGGGAGCCGAACCCCAGCAGAACGAGGTACGGGACCATTTCGACGAGGAGGGCTCCCTCTCGACGCCGATGGCGGCGGTGAGCCCCAGGGCGTTCCCCGAGGTCGAGAGCTGCCTCGTACGCGACGGCAGGCGCGACTGCTTCCTGCCGGCGCCCGGGAAGCGCGCCGGCGGCGAACGCGAGGACGGCACCCGCACAGGAGCAGCCGGCCGGCTCCTCGGCGTCGTCCGCCCGTGAGAACCGGGCCGTCCCGCACGGTCCCGCCCGGGCACCCGGACGGCTTCGTCTGTCAGTGCCGTGCTGCATGATCGGCACATCGATTCCGCTACGGGGACGGGGCACAGTGATGATCACGAACGAGCAGGTGGCGGGGCGTACGTTTTTGCGGCAGCTGTACGCGGACCCGTACTACCCCGATCACGTCGTGGACCGGGGCGCGGCGATCCTGGTGCGGCTGTGCGGGCGGATCGAGGCCGAACGGCCGTCGGACCTGAAGGCCCTCCATGCGCTCACCCACGCCGCGACGCAGGAGTTCAACCTGCTGGAGGCGGAGTTCGAGGCAGCCGGGAGCGGGATCGAGACCGTGGCGCGGGAGGAGATCGCGGAGGACTTCTGGTTCGTCGCGTCCGCCTACGGCTTCAGTGACGCGGACGCGGAAGAACTGATCGCCCCCCGGGAGTGGTGAGCGCCGCGTCGGGTCGGCCGCCCGGTGCGCGGACCCGTGCTGCGCCGCATGCTCGGTCCGCAGGCGTCAGCCGTTCACCCGGGAGGCGGCGCCCCGCCGGCCGGACGGCCCGACCCGGCGGGGTGCAGCTCCCCGGAACTGCTTCAGCGACGGCCCTTCAGACGTTCCACCGCTGCGACGCCGACAGCTGCGAGACCGATCTGGACGGCCAGTTCGATCCAGTCGACGCCGTCGGTGTCGGCGACATCCAGGGCTCCGGCGACGGCCGTGCCGACCAGTGCGGCGAGGATGCCGACTCCGACGGTCCACAGGACGCCGATGTGCTGGCGCCCGGGAAGGGCGAGCCTGCCCAGGACCCCGATCACGATACCGATCACGATCGCGGTGATGATTCCGGAGATCTCCATCAGTGGCCTCTCTTCCGTTACTTCTACATGACTGTCGAATAAGCGGTGCCCCGGTTCAGGAGGAACAGTCCTGTTCCTGCCGGTCACGGCCGGGCGCAGCACTGCGGGCGTCCTGACCGGCCACGGAGCGTCGATACGATGGACCGGCCGGGACGCGGGAACGGCGAAGGCGTGAGACGTGAGACGTGAGAACGACGTGGAGACAGGGAGACGCGGTGTGACGGACCAACGGCAGCGCCCGCCACGGCGGGGGCAGGGCGAGCTGGAGGCGCAGATCCTGTCGGTCCTGCGTGCGGCGGAGGGGCCGGCCACGGCGGGCTGGGTGCAGGAGCGTCTCGACGGTGACCTCGCCTACACGACGGTGATCACGATCCTGACCCGGCTGCTGAACAAGGGCGCGGTGACCCGCGAGCGCGTCGGCCGGTCCTTCGCGTGGACCTCGGCGTCGGACGAGGCGGGCCTGGCGGCGCACCGGATGCGCAGGGTGCTCGACGCGGAGAGCGATCGCGAGGCCGTGCTCGCCAGCTTCGTGACCTCCTTGGAACCGGATGACGAACGGCTGCTTCGCGAACTCCTGGGCCGGGCCGAGAGCGAAGGGGAAGACTGAAGCCTCATGGGGGTGTTCGTCTTTTTGCCGCTGGTCCTGCCGTTGACGGCGTGGCCGGTCGCGCGCCTCGCCGAGCAGCGGCTGTACCCGCGGGCCGCCACCCGGCTGCTGGCCGGGCTGGCCGTGGTGATGGCGGTGTGCAGCACCGTGTGCCTGGGGCTGCTCATGGTGGTCGGCACGGCGCAGCTGCCCGGCAACCCACTGCCCGACGCGTGGTCGGATCCCGAGGTGCGCGCGGCGGTGCCGTACGACGAGATCGCGGGCAAGGTCGCGATTCCGGCCCTGATCGCGGTACTGCTGGCCTGCGGTCGCACCTTGTGGCGGCACGGCCGGGTGCGCCGCCGTGCCCACCGGGCGCTCGTCGGCCTGCCCGCGACCGAGGTGGCCGTCCTGCCGGACGACACGCCCTACGCGTACGCCCTTCCCGGCGGACGGCGGGGCCGTGTGGTGGTGACCACCGCCCTGCTGTCCTGCCTCGAACCCGCTGAGCGGCGCGCACTGTTCGCCCACGAGCGCGCCCACCTCGCTGCCCGGCACCACCGGTTCCTGCTCGCCGTCCAGCTCGCCGCGCGTGCCAACCCGTTCCTTCGCCCGCTGCGTACGGCGCTGTCCTTCACGGCGGAGCGCTGGGCTGACGAGGAAGCCGCACGCGTGGTGGGCAGCCGCAGAGCTGTGGCGCGCGCGATCGGCAAGGCGGCCCTGGTCTCCCGGGGCACTCCGGCGGTCACCCTCGCGGGCTTCGCCGCGCCGGGCCCGGTGCCGCGCCGGGTCGCCGCACTGCTCGGCCCCGCCCCCGTGATGCGCAGCTGGCCCTCGGTGTTCACCTCGGTCGGCCTGGCCGCCTGGGGCGCGGCTGCCGGGACCGCGGTGTCCGCGCTGTCGTCCGCGAACTCCGCGGTGACGATGGTGCTCATCCTGCACGCGGCGACGCCTTGGTGAGGTCGCACCTTCGAGTGAAGGATGCCGCTCGCGCACTGAACGGGTGAAGGGCGCGGGTTGTGGGCGTCCCGGCGGTCGGTCGTCCTCCGGTCAGTCACCCTCCGGTCGGTCGGAGGAGGGGGTGGCCGGTTGCCGTTCGGGTCCGGCGCCGGTGGGGCGTACCCATCTCCCGACCTTGTTTCTACAGGGTCGTAGAGTTAAGTCGTCCGGTACATGGGAGTGCCGGACGTCCAGGAGTGACGGACCGGCCGTACGGCCGCGCGGAAGAAATGAGCGTTTGTGGGCAGTGAGGGGCAACAGCGACGCACCGCGGCCGGAAGCACGCCGATGAGACTGACGCGGCGGGGCCGGATCCTCGTATGGGCGGTGCGGGCCCTCGCGCTGATCATCCTCGCTGTGGCCGGGGTCGGCGCCTGGCTGTACCAGGACCTGGACGACAACATCGGCGCCGCCGACATCGACGACAAACTCGGCGGGGACCGCCCCGCCAACCTCAGTCCCGGCTCGAAGAACATCCTGGTCGTCGGCTCGGACAGCCGCGGCGGGGACAACGCGGAGTACGGCGGGGGCCTGGACACCATGCAGTCCGACAGCCTGCTGGTGATGCATGTCCCGGCGAACCGGGAATGGGCGACCGTGGTGTCCTTCCCGCGCGATTCGTGGGTGCGGATATCCGCGTGCGACAAGGGTGACGGCACTGCCTCGGCGCCCCACCACGCCAAGATCAATGAGGCGTTCGCGATCGGCGGCGCCGGTGGCGGGGTCGCCGACGCCGCCGCCTGCAGCATCAGGACGGTCGAGGCGAACACCGGGCTGCGCATCGACCACTTCGTGTCCGTCGACTTCCAGGGCTTCAAAGGCATGGTCAACGCCCTGGACGGCATCGAGGTCTGTCCCGAGCGGGCCATCCACGACGAGAAGGCGCACCTGGATCTGGAAGCCGGCTGCCAGACCGTCAAGGACGAGGAAGCGCTCGGCTACGTCCGCGCCCGCTACAGCGTCGGCGACGGCTCCGACCTCGGGCGCATCGGCCGTCAGCAGGAGTTCATGCAGGCGCTGGCCGGTAAGGCGCAGTCCGAACTGGCCAGCCCGAACGCCCTCTACGGCTTCCTGCAGTCGGCCACGAAGTCACTGACCACGGACAAGGGCCTGGCCGGTATCCAGCCCCTGTACGGCCTCGCCTCCGAGCTGAAGGGCATTCCGGGCGACAGGCTGACCTTTCTCACCGTGCCCAACTATCCGCGCGAGGCGGACGTGGCCGCCGACAAGGCCAACGTCGTGTGGCAGTACCCGCAGGCCGGCGAGTTGTTCACCTCCCTCGCCAAGGACGAGGAGGTCGACAGGAAGAAGGTGCAGGCCGAAGCCGAGCACCCGATCCACGCGTCCAGTGTGCGCGTCCGGGTGCTCAACGGCACCGGCGTCCCGGGGCGCGCCGCCACCGTGGCCGCAGAGCTGCGCCGGGCCGGTTTCACCGTCGTCGGCACGGGCAACGCCCCGGAGACGACCCGTACCGCGGCGACCTACCCGCAGGGGATGGGCCGGCAGGCGGAGGTGCTGGCGTCGCGGCTGTCCGGCACCCGGGCCACGCAGGAGGCGGACGCCGTCGCGGGAGTGGTGACCCTCACCGTGGGGGCCGACCTCGACCCCGACGGCATGCGGTGACGCGGCGCGGCCGACGTGTGCCTCGCAGGCGGTGTCCCACGGGGCAGGCGACTACACAGGGCCGATGACGAGTGCGGCGATACGCGCGTCGGCGATCGTGAAGCCGTAGTCGAGGTCGACCGTGCCGCCGGGAAAGTCTCCCGCGAGGTGCTGGGTCACGTGCCAGCGCTCCTCACCACGCCGGACGGCGGAGACGGGGGTGGTCGTGTACGTGTACTCGGCCGACGAGCGGCCGAGCCAGTCGCGGACCTCCTCGCGGCCGCGGTGGGTCCTGCCGTCGTCCACGACCACGGCGGTCGGGGCGAAGCATGCGGCCGCCGTGGTGACGTCGCCCCGGGCGTGCGCGTCGAGGTAGGCGTGGAGGACGCCCGGCAGGTGCCGGAGGCCGGTCGGGAAGGTGGTCATCTCTCTCCTCGGAGTCGTGGGATCGCCGCCGGTGCAGGTGTGTCTAGACGGTCGGGACGGTGCCGCCGTCGATCGTGTGCTCGGCGCCGGTGATGGCACCGGCCCGGTCGGAGAGGAGGAAGGCGACGAGCTCGGCCACCTCCTCGGGGCGGGCGGGACGGCCGAGGGGAATCCCGCCGAGGGACGCCAGGACCTGATCCCAGGCGGCGGCCTGGCCGATTCCCCGTGACTGGGCGATACGGGTGACGAGGGCCGTCGCCGCCTCGGTCTCGATCGCCCCCGGGGAGACGACGTTCACGCGTACTCCGTCGGGGGCCAGCTCACGGGCGAGCCCTTTGCTGTAGGTGGTCAGCGCGGCCTTGGCGGCGGCGTAACCGAGTGTGGCGTCGAAGAGCGGCAGCCGGCGCTGGATGGACGAGACGTGGACGACGGCACCGGAGCCGGCCCGGCGCATCGCCGGCAGCAGCGCGCGGTCGAGCCGGACCGCGGCCAGCAGGTTGAGGGCGAGTTCGTCCTGCCAGTGCTCCGCGGTGAGGGCGGCGAACCCTCCGGCGGGCGAGCGGGATCCGCCGAGCGTGTGCACGAGGAGATCGGGAGTGCCCAGCCGCTCCCGCACGGCTGCGACGACGGTGTCGACGCCCTCGGACGAGGTCAGATCGGCGGCGACGAAGGAATTCCCGTGCGCGCCCGCGGGCACCGTGCGCGCTGTGGCGAGCACGGTTGCGCCGGCCGCGCGAAGGCGCGCCGCGATCGCGGCGCCGGTGCCTCTGCCGGCGCCGGTGACGAGGGCACGACGTCCTTCGAGATCGAGGGAAGGGGAGAGGGAAGTGGACAGGGAAGGAGGCAGGAAAGTGGATTTCGTGCTGGTCATGTGTCCGAGCGTGCGGCCTCCCGCGGGGGCAGGGGCAAGCCGTTGACCCTCCCCCCGCGGGAGGGTGCACAGTGGGACACGTGCTGACGATCGGTGAATTCGCCCAGATGACCCACCTGAGTGTCCGGACCCTGCGCCGCTACCACGAGGCCGGGCTGCTGGAGCCGGCGCACGTGGACCCGTCGAGCGGCTACCGGTACTACGGCGCCGCCCAGATCCCCACCGCGCAGGTGATCTTCAAACTGCGGGAACTGGATGTGCCGCTCGCGGACGTCCGGCAGATCCTCATCACCCAGGACCCGGTCGTGCGCGCGGCCCTCGTGGCGGAGCACCTCGAAAGGCTGGAGGACCGGATGGCGCGCACGCGGGCGGCCGTGGCCTCCCTGCAGCGGCTGCTGCGCCCTGAGCCGGCGGGCCTCGCCGTCGAACTGCGCCAGGTGCCCGCACAACTCGTGGCCGGGGTGGAGGACACCGTCGCACACCCGGACGTGCTCGGCTGGTACGCCGGCGCCATGGCCGAACTCGACGCGGCCGTCCGCGAACCGGCGGGCCCCGCGGGCGGGCTCTACGACAACGCGCTGTTCAGCGAGGGGCGGGGACATGTCCTGGCGCACGTTCCGATCACCGCGCCCGTGCCCGGCGTGGGACGGGTCCGCAGTACCGAACTGCCGGGGGCGGAACTCGCCGTCGCCGTGCACACGGGCACCCACGACACGATCGACGTGACCTACGGCGAGCTCGGCAGGTGGGTGGCGGACCACACTCTCGCCGTGGCCGGGCCGGTACGCGAGACCTACCTCGTCGGCCCGCGGGACACCCCGGTGGCGGCCCGGTGGCGGACGGAGATCGGCTGGCCGGTGTTCCGCGTCGCCGGTGCGGCCTGAACCTCCCCACCTGCGACACGTGCTCCCGAAATCCCCGGCAGGGCCGGGCTCAGAGAAGGGACCGTTGCGGTCTCGGGTCGCAGATCGGCTCGTTGCTGCTGCTCCGGATCGCCCGGCCCAATTGCGTGACCACGTCGTCGAGGGTGTACTCCCGGGCGCCGGCGACCGCCCCGATGCTGATCTCCTCATGGACGACGCGGACGGCGGCCGTCGCGGTCGCCGCGCTCAGGGAGACCCGGAAGTCGTCGGAGGGAAGGTCCAGACGTCGCGCGATGATCGGAGCGAAGGCGTGCTCGGCCCGGCCGCACACCATCAGCCATGAGGCGCGCAGTGCCGGCTCGTCGCGTACGAGGGAGATGATCCGCACCGATGCGATGTCATCGGCCAGGTCCTGCGGTGTCGGTGGGGAGGCGGACAGGTCCTCGGTCAGGAAGTCCTCGAACGAGGAGGAGAGCGGCCATCTGCGCAGCGACGCCATGAACCGGTACGCGGACTCGGCCAGCAGCGGCTCGACGCAGCTCTCCTTGGAGCGGAAATAACGCCATACCGTGCGGGTCGAGATGCCGGCGGCGGAGGCGATGTCGTCGCCGCTGGTGGCTGCCACGCCCTGGGTCCAGAACAGGGTGGCCGCATGCCGTGAGACGGCCATGCGGGCTTCGGCCAGCTTGTCCGTGGAGACCGATGTCTGATGTCACTCGATGGCAGGTCAGTTATGTCGCTGAGTGACACAGCGCCAAAGAACGCAACACCGAGGAGAAGCTGTTCGGCAGCAGCGTCGGTGCCGCGGTGAACGCCGCCGCCAGGTCACCGGCGGTGGAACTCGCCCCGATCCGTGTCAACGCGGTCGCTCCCGGCGTCGTGCGCACTCCGCTCTGGGAGGGCGCTCCGGACCGGCTCTTCGGCCAGCTCGCCGGGGAGACCCTGCTGGGCAGGGTCGCCGACCCGGAGGGCGTCGCGCAGGTGTACATCGGCCTCATGCGCCAGGACCACGTCACCGGCCACATCGCCCTCGCCGACGGCGGCAGCGTCCTGAAGTAGTGCCGGCGACGGCCTCGACCCCGGCCCCGGTCGCCGGCTCGCCGAGCCGTTCACGCCGTATGCGGACGTCGTGCTCACGGAAGGGAGCGCCGCCGGCCTGCGACCCACCAGCCCGCCGGGTCAATGGTGTGCACTCGGCTTGCTACGATCCATAACGTGGAATCCAGGATTTCTTATGCATCGTCCACTGTTGGGTCGCCGCTCGGGTCCAGTGATCCGATCGCCGACGCCATAGGGCTGCTGCGGCCCCGCACCGTGATCGATCCCGGCCTCCGTGCCGCGCGATCATGGGCGGTGCGTTTCGATGCGTTCCCGCACGTGAAGATCGGGGGCGTCGTGCGCGGTGAATGCTGGCTGGCCCTCGACGGGCAGGAGCCCGTGCTCCTGCGCGAGGGCGACTTCTACCTGCTGGGCAACCCGCCGTCCTACCGGATGGCCGGCAGCCTCACCGCGGAACCGCAGGCCGCGGAAGCCTTGTGGGAGACCGCCAGGAACGGCGTGGTGCGCATCGGGCCCGAGACCGAGGAGGACACCTACCTGTGCGGCGGGTACTTCTGGTTCGACCAGCCCAATGCCTCGATGCTGATCGATGTCCTGCCGCGCCTCGTCCACGTCCGGGCCACCGATCCGCGGAACAGGCTGCTCGTGCACGTGGCCGAACTGCTGAACAGCGAGGTGGAGAACAACGCCGTCGGCCGCTCCCTGGTGCTGGACCATCTCGCCCAGATCCTGTTCGTCCACGTGCTGCGCGCCCACGCCGAGCAGACCGACCGGCCCACCGGCTGGCTGGGAGCGCTCAACGACGACGGCATCGGTGCCGCACTTCGCGCCATGCACGCGGACGTGGCGCACAGATGGACCCTCCAGGAACTGGCCGGCATCAGCCGCATGTCCCGCTCGGCGTTCGCCGCGTCCTTCAAGAGACAGGTCGGAACCGCGCCACTGGAGTACCTGATCCAGTGGCGGATGAGCCTGGCCCGCGATGCGCTGCGCCGCAACACCAGGTCGATCTCCGAACTCGCCGCCGCCACCGGCTACGAATCCGAGAGCGCGTTCAGCACTGCCTTCCGCCGCGTGGCCGGCTCCTCGCCCAGACAGTTCCGCGACACCGCACATCGTGTCGACAGCGGGCCGCGTCAGGGGGAACTCGCCGAATCCGGCACGGTTCGACGGTGAGTCCGGCCGGTTCGGGCAGGGCCCGGAACGGCAACAGGCTCAGAGCGGGAATCAGGAGCAAGGGCGCCGGAGCCGCGTGCGACGAGGTGCTGTCAGCGGACGACGGGCCGGCGGGACGAGGGACGTGGTTCCGTCAGGGGGCGCGGAGCACCGGTACGAGCGGGCCAAGGCCAGGACCACGTCCTCCCGGGGGTTCTCCCGGTGGTCCAGGGGTTGTCAGATGTGCAGGACCTGGCGGGTGACGGTCATGGCACGGTCGAGATGGTCCGGGCTGCGATGGATCTTCGCCATCATGCTCGCTCCGAGCCACAGGTTGTAGAGGGCCTCGGCTGTCGTGCGGGGGCTGCCGTCGACGGACACGGACCCGTCCGCGATGCCGTTGCTGATCATCCGCTCCAGCCGGTCGACGATCGCGGTGGTCCCGGCCTTCGTCGCCACTCTCATCGCCTCGGAGAGGTCGGCGATCTCGGCGCCGACCTTGACGACCAGGCAGCCGCCCTGGCAGTCGTCCACGGCCTGTGTGTCGTAGAAGTTCTGCCAGTACCTCATCAGGTGCTCCGCGGACTTCTTGCCCTTGTCGGCGACGATGCCGTCGACGGTCGCGAGGTAGTCGTCGAAGTAGCTCTTCATCATCGCCTCGCCGAAGGCGTCCTTGGAGCCGAAGTAGTGGTAGAACGACCCCTTCGGGACGCCGGCCGCGGCGAGGATCTCGTTGATGCCGACCGCGGCGTAGCCCTTCGATGCCACGATCCGCCGTGCGGTGTCCAGGAGGCTCTGACGTGTTTCCACCTTGGTGACTGGCATGGCTCAACCGTAGCACCGGAGTAGACCGGTTCTCTAGAAAATTAGACCAGTCGTCTTATGCCGCACGGCGGCGGATCGCCGAGCGGGGGCCGCCCCTGTCGCGCGCCCGCTCCCCGTCGTGGCCGACCCGCGGACGGCCGGTTCCGGCCGGTGCGCGACGTGGGCATGTTCATGCATCGCTGAGCGCCGCACCTTCTTGAGGGGCAGCCGGTAAAAGGTGTGACTGGGCGTGCGAGTCGGCTGTCAGATTGCTTGCGTTCTGCAAGCCGGGAGCGATTGATCTCGACACATGCAGGGAATCGACCCCCACGGGGCTCACCCACTGGACGGACTTGGCGCCGAAAGTCTGTGAGGTGTGTATGGATGGTTCGCGGACCGCTTCGGAACCGGGGAGTTTGCTGGAGCGCTGGGACGAGCGGGGTTTGGCCATCGCTTGTCTTGTCGCCGTATGCGGTTCGGTGACCGCCGGGCTCTTCGGGCTGTCCGTCGCCTGGCAGATGCCCTTCCTGTTCACGGCGGTCTATGCGATCCTGCGCTCCCTCGTCCCCATCACCGCGTCACGCCGGGAACTGGCGGATCTCCGCACTGAATTCGAACTGCTGCGGCGAGACTTCGATCGGGTGAACTCGTCACGTATAGAACACTATTCGGACGCGGCCGCCTTCTACAGGGCCGAGGTCGATTACCTCGTCAACCGCTGCCCCAGTCATATGGACGCATGGTATATGCGGCTTGAAACGCCGGATGACTTCGGCGCGTCGTCCACTGCTTTCTCGGACTACTTCCAGGCAGTGCTCGATTGGGCGCACGCCGGCGGATCGGTGCGGCGCCTGTTCTGCCTCGGTTCGGCCAGAATGTCTTCCGGCTGGACGGTGCGGCACCGGGAGCAGACCCGCCACCTGCGCAGTTACAGCATTCGTGAGGTGGCTTGGCCCATCAAGGCCGACCTCATGAGCATGGCCATCATGGACACGAGCGCGGTGTTCCTCGCCTTCACCGTCGGCGACCGGGTCCAGGGCATGCGCATCGAGGACAGCGAGGCCGCGTCGTACTTCAAGTCGTACTTCGACAGGCACTGGGAGAACGCCAGGGAGGTGACGCGTACTCCCACGCGTTGAGGTCCGTTCGGATCCGAGGAGCCGTTCCGCTCGCCTCGTGGCCCGGGACGGGAGTCCGGCCGTGTGCGGGCGAGCGGTACGGGATGCCGGACGACGACCTCGTCAGGCATCCCGCACCGCTGCCGCTGTCGCTGCCACTACCGCTGTCGGGCGGGAGGTTTGTTCACGCGGTGACCGTGTCGGCCAGCTTGATGAGGGCTTCGGCGGCCGGGCCGGAGGAGGCGGGGTTCTGGCCGGTGATGAGCAGGCCGTCCTGGACGACGTAGGGCTGCCAGTCGTCGATCTTGGAGTAGACGCCCCCGAGGCTCTTGAGTTCGTCCTCGACCAGGAAGGGGACGATCTCGGTGAGGGCGACGCCCTCCTCCTCGGAGTTGGTGAAGCCCGTGACCTTCTTGCCCCGCACCAGCGGCGTGCCGTCCTCGTCGACGGTGTGGCGCAGGACGCCGGGCGCGTGGCAGACCAGCGCGAGGGGCTTGCCCGAGCGCAGCGTGGTCTCGATCAGACGGACGGAGTCGGCGTCCTCGGCCAGGTCCCACAGCGGGCCGTGGCCGCCGGGGTAGAAGACGGTGTCGTAGTCGTCGGCGGAGACGGAGGCCAGGCGTACGGTGTCCGACAGGGCGGCGGTCGCCTCCGCGTCCGCCTCGAAGCGGCGGGTCTGTTCGGTCTGGAAGTCCGGCTCGTTGCTCTTGGGGTCCAGTGGAGGGCGGCCGCCCTCGGGCGAGGCGAGCGTGATGTCCCAGCCGGCCTCCTTGAAGTGGTAATAGGGCGCGGCGAGTTCCTCCAGCCAGAACCCGGTCTTGCGGCCGGTGGTGCCGAGCTCGTCGTGCGAGGTGAGAACGATCAGAACCTTCATGGTCAGTACTCCTCTGTCGGTGGACCGGGGTCGGGCGCCTGTGCCGCTGTCGCTTCGGAGGGGTGCCGGGAGGCCGGCCGCGGTGGGGTCGTGCGATCCCGTGCCGGTCCGCCGACGGCTGTGCGGTTCTCCGTACCCGCCTTGATCCGTCCCATGGCGTTCAGCCTTTCCGCAGCGTGTGCCGCGTTCCGATGTCCATGACTATACGACTGGTCTACTCGATCGGCAACCCGTACTGCCGAGAGGGTGATCCGTGGCGCGGGCGAGCCCTCCACCGTGGAACCGTCGCCCCACCTCCCAGGTCCCACGAACGCGTGTGTCATACTCGGGCGCTGCTTATGGCAAGAAACGACCGGGGGGCCGTGTGTACGCCGTTTCTCTGGACGCCCCCTATCTGGACACGGACGCGGATCAACTCTGCTTCTCGCTGGACCTGACGGAGCGTCCGGCACTGGCAGAACGTGTGGTGTCGCTCGGCGGGCTGGATGTGCGGCTTCGGCTGCTCGGGGCCTCGCATCAGGTGTTCGCCGGTCCCGTGAGGGAGACGGTGGCCTGTCTGCAGGGCGCGGTGAGGGGTCTGCCCCGGACCTGTGCCCGCCGCCTGCCGGGCCGGGCCTACGAGTTCGGCGCCACCACCCGCCGACTGGCTCCCGGAGAATTCAGTGCCCGGGTGGCGCACATTCTCGGCCGGGCCGCCGACGCCGAGCACAGCCTGTGCGGAGTCTTCCCCGGTTCGCCGGAGGCGGTCACCGCGGTGGTCGCCGAGACGGCCGAGGGACCGTACGGCGCCGGACTGGCCTGGCGCACCTGGCACACGTATCCACAGAACTGCCAGATCGTATCGACGTACAGCCGGCTGGAGGCCCGATGAACAGCGCCCGACTCGTCCGTGCGGCGGTGGCGGCCGTGCTGACCGCGACCCTGCTCGCCGCCTGCTCCGACGACGGGGACGGGGGCAGCGGCAACGCGGTCCCGCGCGAGTGGATCAGAAAGACGTACACCGAGACCGGGGCCGACTGGCGCGATCCGAACAGCCCTCCGAGCCAGGTCGCCCGGGCGATCCGCGCCGAGCGGAGGGCGGAGGACCGCGCCTCCGGCGGCAGGAAGGAGTTCCTGCGCTACGGCGACGACATGGTCACCGTCTCGCCGCACCGGGGCGGCAGTCTGATCGAGATCGAGGACTACCGCAACGGCTACCACCGCCACCAGCGGTACCTCGCCTCCTGGCCGAACCCGAACAGCTCGAGCTTCCGCGGCGGCGGTCCCGGCGAGGGCAAGTAACGCCCGCTGACCGGCCGGATCCACCCCCGGCGCACCACCCGCTCCTTCCGCACAGCACCTGATCACGCTCCGGCCCCACCCCAGGAAAGGCAACGCAGTGACCGAGATCTTCGAGTCGACCGGCCAGGCCCTGCTCTACGGCATCGTGGGCCTCGTCGTGATGGCCGTCGGCTTCATCGCCCTCGACCTCGTCACACCGGGCAAGCTGTACCACGTGGTGTGGACCGACCGGAACCGCGGCGCGGCCGTTCTGCTGGGCAGCCAGTCCGTCGCCGTGGGCCTGGTCATCATGAAGGCCATCGAGGCGAGCGAGTCCGAGCGGGGCCTGGGTTACGGCCTGGTCAGCACGCTGCTGTACGGCCTGGCCGGGGTGCTGGTGATGACCGCCGTCGGCGTGGTGATCGGCGTGTTCACACCCGGCCAGATGGGCGCGGTCGTCCTCGACGACCAGGACGGCCGTCCGCACCCCGCCGCCTGGGTCCAGGCCGGCATGTACCTGGGCACCGGGTTCATGGTCGGCGCGGCGATCTCGTAACGGCGTCCCCGATGAGCGCCACCACCGTGCAGGGCAGCGACACCGCAGCGGCGCCCTCCCGACCCCCGGCCGTCCGGCACACCCGGGGAGCCCGCTTCCTGCTGCTGTTCGCCGTCTTCCTCTGCGCGGCCTGCGGTCTCGTGTACGAGCTGGCCCTGACCGCGCTGGGCAGCTACCTCATCGGCAACTCGGTGCTCCAGACCTCCGTGGTGATCTCCGTCATGGTGTGCGCCATGGGGGTGGGCTCCCTCGCCGCCAAACCCCTGCGCCGCCGCGCGGTGGGCGCGTTCGCGCTCGTGGAGGGCGTGCTGGCGCTGGTCGGCGGGCTGTCGGTGCTGGTGCTGTACTCGGCGTTCGCCTGGCTCCAGCTGTACACCCCGGCGATGATCGTGATCGCGGTGGCCGTGGGCGTGCTGATCGGCGCCGAGATCCCGCTGCTGATGACCATGCTCCAGCGGATCCGGCGGCAGGAGGCGGGCAGCGCGGTCGCCGACATGTTCGCCGTCGACTACATCGGGGCGCTGGTCGGCGGCCTGGGTTTCCCCCTGTGGCTCCTGCCGACGTTCGGCCAGCTGAAGGGCACGCTGGTGGTCGGCGCGGTGAACGCGGTGGCCGGTGTCATCGTGGTGGTGTTCATCTTCCGCCGGCAGCTGCGGCGCTGGGTGCGCAACGCCCTGCTGGCCGGGGTCACGGCGGTCCTGGCCGTGCTCGGTACGACGTACGCGCTCGCGGACGACCTGGAGATGACCGCGCGCCAGCAGATGTACCGGGACCCGATCGTCCACGCGGAGACGACGCCGTACCAGGAGATCGTCGTCACCCGCTCCACCGCCTTCACCGGCGAACCGGACATGCGGCTCTTCCTCAACGGCGATCTCCAGTTCAGCTCCGTCGACGAGTACCGCTACCACGAGTCCCTCGTCCACCCCGCGCTCGCGGGCTCCCGCGCCAACGTGCTGATCATGGGCGGCGGAGACGGGCTCGCCCTGCGGGAGGTGCTGCGCTACGACGACGTGCAGCACGTCACCCTCGTGGAACTGGACCCGGCGATGACCCGGCTCGCGCGCGACTTCCCGTCCCTGCGCGACCTCAATGACAGGGCGTTGGACGACCCGAGGGTCGAGGTCGTCAACGCCGACGCCTTCAACTGGCTGCGCGGTGCCCGGCAGCGGTACGACGCGGTCGTCGTGGACTTCCCCGACCCGGACACGGCGGCGCTGGCCAAACTGTACTCGGTGGAGTTCTACCACCTGCTCGGCCAGGTCCTGACGCCGCGGAGCAGGGTGATGGTGCAGGGCGGGTCGCCGTTCTTCGCGCCGAAGACGTACTGGTCGATCGCGAGGACGATCGAGACGGCCGGCTACGCGACCACCGAGTTCCAGGTCGACGTACCGAGCTTCGGCAACTGGGGTTTCGTCCTGGCGGCCCGAGGCGGCGGCACGCCCCCGCCGCTGCGGCTGGCACCGCGGGCCCCGCGCCTGCGCTACCTGGACGAGACGGTCCTGAAGGCTGCCGCGGTCTTCCCCGTGGACCGCCGCCGCCAGGACGTACGGCCGAGCACGCTGATGGACCCGGCCGTGATGGAGTACGTGCTGGACGAGTGGGAGAACTACTGACCGCCCGCACACGGGATCACCGCGCGCGTTCTGTCGTAGCCGGCCACCGTGCCCGGCACGCCGGGCCGGGTCTTCGCCGCCCCGCCACTCCACGCCCCGCCACTCCACGCTCCGCCACTCCACGCCCCGCTACTCCACGCCCTGCTGCTCCGCCCCCCGTCACTCCACGCCCCGCCGCCGCGCCCTGAGGGGTCCGCGACCGCACCGGCGCCCGCCCGCCGTTCGCCGCCTTCTCAACTCATCGGCGTGAGGGCCCGGTCGAGCAGGGTCTCCGCGGCGGCGCGGGCGTGCCGGCCGTAGTCCGGCTGGTCCAGCACCATCGCACGGCTGGCCGCACCGTCGGCGAGCGTGACCAGCTGCTCGGCGAGCACGGCGGGCTCGGCAGCACCCAGTTCCGCCGTCAGCTCGGTGACGAGCTGCGCCATCAGCAGCTTCTGCTCGCGCGCGTACCGGTGGATCGCGTGGTGCGGGTCGGGGAACTCGGCCGCGGCGTCGATGAACGGGCACCCGCGCACGGGGGACGTGTCCGGCGCCGGGAGGTCGAACATCCGGAGGATCCGCTCCCGGGGATCGAGGTCCTCGCGGTGACCGGGCAGTACACGACCGCTCGGGGCCTACCGGCCGTGACGCTCCAGATGGATGGAGGTGAACACGGCGACCTTGGCACGCAGGGCCCACGGGTCGAAGGGCTTGCTGATGTAGTCGACGGCTCCGGCCGCGTATCCGCGCGCGGAGTGTTCGGACCCCGTGCCCATCGCGGTCAGGAAGATGATGGGGACGTCCCGGGTCCTCGGTCGGCGTTTGATGTGCGCGCAGGTCTCGTAGCCGTCCATCTCCGGCATCTGCACGTCCATGATGATGACGGCGAAGTCGTCGTGGTCGAGCAGAGCCTTGAGCGCCTCCCGGCCGGAGGACACCGTGACGAGTTCCTGTTCGAGTGTCGCGAGGACCGCGGTCATCGCCAGCAGGTTGTCCGGCTGGTCGTCGACGACGAGGATCTTGGGCATGTTCTGCGGCCCTGTCGGCAACACCGCCGCGGTGGCCTGCTCGACGGCGTCCAGTTGGCGTTCGAGCAGATCGCAGCGGCCCTCCGCCGCGGCCCGCTGGGCCTGTGCCTCGCGAAGGGCTGCTTCGAGACGCCCGACATCCAGCTGGAGCGCGTTGCGCTCCTGGATGAGGCCGGAGACATCCGGATGCGCTTGCGCGAGCTCGTCCGCCCGCCGCTGCTCCGCGATGCGGTCGGCCTCCAACTGGTTGAGCCGTGTCTCCAGGTCGGCGATGCGCTGTGTCCGGTCCAGCAGCGCATCGCCGAGGACGTCGCCGCGGACACTGGACCGCCGGGAAACGTGGTCGGCGTCGGCCAGCTGCTGTTCCAGGATCTCCAGCGCGTGCTTGGGGGACGAGGCGGCGTCCACGGCCGATCCGTACAAGCCCCGTACCAGTTCGATGGCCTCCGTGGTGACCGCGGTCCCACGATGCTCGGCGACATCGGCGAAAAGGTCACTGATGACCTGCCACGGAGGTAAACGGGTACCGTTCAGGTAGCGCGAGACCGTACCCGGATCGAGCCGGCGCCGTGCCGCATACCGGCGGACGGACAGGTGAAGACTCTCGAAGAGCTCACGCAACGCCTCGGCCAACGCCCGGGAAGCATCGTTGAGGTCGTCCCCCAGCGGCCGCAGTTCACCCACGGCTCTCCTCCTCGACCGTGTCGGCCCCCGCGGCCGGTGACGGCTGGGCGGCGCTGCCCTCGGGGGCGATGAGGCGGTCGAAGAAGGGCACGGCCAGTCCTGCGGCGGCGAGGCCCGCGAGCAGGCTGCGCGCGATGTCCTCCCCGGCAACGGCCGTCAGACCACTTGCCGCCCCGCCGGTGAGCAGGGCGAGCAGAAATATCAGGGCTGCCCTCAGTGACAGCAGAGGACGGTCCACCATGCTCTCCATTCGTCCGACCCGCCGCAGCGCGACAGGGTTCGTCCTCCGTCCGGCTGGTTGCGGACGGAGAAACCAGGATGGGCGAAGCCGCAGGTGTTGCAGTCCATGATCCGAAAATAGGCAATACGGACGGCCTGTTGCGCGAGCGTTGTCGTCGTTCACGGCGAACTCCCGGCCGGTCAGGCGTGTGACGGCCCACCTGTTGCCGCAGTGTTGCTCTGCAACGCTGTCGGTCTTCGGCAACGCCCGACCCCGTGAATCAGCCGGGACCGACGGACCGAACACGCAGTTCTTCGACCCCGGCCCTCCCCGGTTCCCGCCGGCCCGAGCCCTCCGACCCCGTTTCCGTACGACAGCCCTTCACCCGTCACCCTTCGGCCGAGGCTGCACGCCCGTCCCACCGCTTCACTCTTCCGGGCGCCCCGGGTGGCAGGGGAGGACGTGCGGGGATGGGATGGGCTCGGCCCTCCGGGCGGTGTCGCCATCGTCACCCGTCTCGCCGACCCGGTCGACGGAGACCGGGACCGGCGTGAGGACCGAGGGCTGGAAACCGCACAGTCCCCATCACTGGGAGTTCGTCATGACCCTCGTCAGCGGGCCGCAGGCCCCACCGGTGCAGGGGGAGTTCAGCGGAGTACTGATCTACACCTTCGGCGAGTACTACCTGGTGCAGTACGCGCTGGCGGCGGCGGGTCTGGCCATGCTGGCCGGCTTCCTCTACGCGATCTCCAGCCGCAACGACGTGGCGCCGCGCTACCGGGCCGCCAGTAACGCCAGCGCCCTCATCCAGGCAGTCGCCTTCCTGGCGTACGCCGCCCTGTTCGTCTCCTGGCAGACCTCCTTCACCCTCGACGGGGACCGCTACGTGCCCGACGGCACCTCACTGTTCGCCGGAGGGCTCCGCTACGCGGACTGGACGGTCACGGTGCCGCTGCTCGCCGTGGAGCTGCTGAGTGTCTGCGCGCTCGCGGGCGGCCGTATGTTCCGCCGGCGCACCGCGGCCATGACAGCCGCCTTCCTCATGATCTTCACCGGGTTCCTCGGTGCCCAGGTCCTCGATGCCGGCAACCGGGTGCTGTGGCTGGTGGTGTGGGGACTGATCAGCACCGTGTTCTTCCTCGTCCTGTACGCGGTGCTGGGCACCGCGGTGGCCGCCAGCCGCGACGAGCTCTCCACGGGGGCGTTCACTTCGCTGAAGCGGGCGACCATCGTGCTGTTCAGCAGCTTCGGCGCCTATCCGCTCATCTACCTGGTCCAGCAGTACGTCTCCGCCGACTCCAACCTGGTGGCCTGGGCCCTGGTCACCCAGCTCGGCTACTGCACCGCCGACGTCGTCGCCAAGGTGGGATTCGGCGCGATGATCCACAAGGTCGCCAAGCTGCGCACCGCCGACGACGTGCGCGCCGGCACCGAAACACACCCCGAAGAGATCTGGGTCTCGCACGTCAAGCAATCCGAGGCATGGCCGCCGGTGGCAGCGGCACTGAGCGGACACGGAGCCCACCCCGCAGTCGTGACCACCCGTCCCGGCAACGGGCACCGCACTCCCTGAACGGGCCTGTCCCCGGTGCCCGTCTTCCCCGCAGACCGGCGGCCCGCCCCACGAGGGGCCGCCGCGCCCGCGACCTGCCCACAGGGTCGCCTCCTGCTCATGGGCACGACGCGGGTGTCCGCCGCCGCCGTCGTCGGTGCGCTGGTCGTGCAGCTGGCTGCGCCCAGCACCTGGCACAGCGCGTCCCTTGCCGTCTTCGCCTCGGGGGTGGCCGTCGGCATCCCGCACGGCGCCGTGGACCACCTCGTTCCCGCCTGGTTCAGGATCGGCACCACAGCCGTCGGCCGGGTTGCGGTCCTGTCGGGATACGTCGCCGCCGCTGCCGGGGCTTTCCTCTTCGCCCTGTGGGCGCCCTCCGCGGCACTCGCCCTGTTCCTGGCGGCCTCGGTGATGCACTTCGGCCGCGGGGAAACCGCCGTCAGCGCTCTCCGCCGCCCCTCGCACGCACCTCCCCGGCAGGTCGACCGCATCTGCGTGGTCGCCTACGGTGCGGTCACCACACTGCTGCCCCTGGCCCGCTGGCCCCGGGTGGTCCGTCCCTTCGTCCAGCAACTGGCTCCCGGTGCCGAGAGGCTGCTCACCCCGACCACCTGCCTGACGACCATGGCACTGACGGGTGGCGTGGTCGTGCTGGCCGGTGTCGCCCTGGCCCGCACCGCCCGCTTCCTTGACATCGCCGAGCTTGCCCTGCTCACCGCCCTGTTCGCGCTCCTCCCGCCCCTGGCGGCCTTCGGCATCTATTTCGGGGCCTGGCACTCCCCGCGCCACATCGGCCGCCTCGTCTGCACCGACCCCGCCAACCACGCGCTCCTCGCGGCGGGCCGCCTCCCAGCCGTCCTGTGGCGCTTCACCCGCCAGGCCGCCGCCCCCACGGCAGCCGGTTTCCTCGCCCTCACCGCCCTGCTGTACGCATCCCAGACCCACCGCGACGCCTTCGTCCCGGTCGGCATCGCCTTCCTCGCCGCACTGACCGCCCCCCACCTGGTCGTCGTCGCCCTCCTCGACCGGCACGCCGCCGCACCGGTCGACGCCTTCCCGATCCGGCCCGAGCACGGTGATCTGTGATCTGTGATCGCCCCGAGGAAGCTGTGGGACGGTTCGCGACAGGGGCACACACATCCGGGCACGGCGGCCACGCACGGAGCGGGACGCCGCACGCACGGAGCGAGACACCCGCCGGCCCGTCCGGCCTGCGGGGGCGGACCCCGGACGTGAAGGACAGCGTCAGGCGAACGCCGGCATGATCCGCTCGCTGATCAGGCGCAGCTGCGTATTCACGTCCGCCGCGTCCGTGAGGTCGCGACCCGTGAACGCCTTGACCAGCGTGCGGTCCGTGACGGCGCAGATCATGTGGTTGACACCGCTGGGCGCGATGTCCCGGCGGATCTTCTCCAGGCACTCCTCGGGCGTGCCTGACACGGACAGCCGCTCGGCGACCTCCGGGGAGGTCAGTTCGATACCCCTGGCCAGTTCACCCGCGCCGATCGCCTCGACGACCGGGGCCAGCTCCGCCGGGTCCACGCCGTTGCGGCGCAGTTGTTCTTCCGGCATGGACGAGGCGTAGATGCCGACCATGCTGCGCGCGGCCTCCCTGGCGACCGCGGAGTCCGGACCGGTCGCCAGGACCACCCAGGCCCCGATGTCCAGTGTCCGCCAGTCCTTGCCCGCGCGTTCCGCGCCCGCCCGGATGTGCCGCACAGCGTAGTCGTACGCCTCACGGGTGTAGCTCAGGGCGTGATGACAGCCGTCCGACAACTCGCCGGCCGCCTCGAAGGATTTCGGGCCGCGCATCGCCCCGAGCTTGAGCGGCAGGTGCTCCTGCACCGGGCGGGCGAAGGTGAACAGGCCGTCGTAGGAGAAGAACTCGCCGTCGTGCGTGATGGCGCCCTCGTCGAGGAAGGTACGCATCACGTGCAGTGCCTCCCTGACACGGGACAGGGGCTTGGTGCGGGCCCAGTCGATGCGGTACTGGGCGAGGAGACCGAAGTTGCCGCTGGACAGGACGCCCTCGGCGCGTCCCTCGGTCAGTTCGTCCAGCGTGGCGAGGGCCTGCGCGATCAGCGTCGGCTCACGCAGGGTCACGGGGGACACGCTTGGGCCCAGTCTGATGCGGCTGGTCTGCCCGGCCGCGGCGGCGAACAGCAGCCACAGATCCTTGTGCCAGGTCTCGTCGGCGGCGTAACAGGCGTGGAAGCCCAGTTCGTCCGCGAGCCGGATGGACTCCAAGGACTCGGCGAGCGGGTAGTCGGGGAGCACGGCGTAGCTGAACTTCACGGGCGCGACCCTCCTCCGGAGGCGAGAACAGTGTCTGATCGTCCTGTGCTGGACCGCTGTCCGAGCATGTGCCCCCGTGTGACAGCTGTCCAGTGCGCGACCGAAGTCGACCCTCCTCGGTGGCCGGGTCTGCGGCCCGCACCTGCGACGGCATCGACCGTGAGAGCTACGCCCCGTCCCGTCCCGTCCCGGGACCACGGCGACCCCGCAGGTCAGCGCCCTGGGGATCCCGTCATCGGGGAAGCGCGCGGGACACGGTTGCGGCGGACGCCGCAACGCCGCCACAGTCGGATCACTCGATTCCGCCGCCGCTGCGGCCGCTACGGAGGTCCGGCCGTCAAGACGGCCGGACCCGGACCGGACGGCCGCACGGCCCGACGGGCACCCGCCCGTCCAGCAGCCAGCAGCCCCGGCCCCGGCCCCGCGGAAACCGATGCATCCGGGACGTCGCACGGACAGACGACGCGCCCCACCCCGACCTGCCGTGCCGGCGGCCCGGACCCCGGTACCGACTACCGACGTACCAGCGAGGACACCCATGACGCGACCACACCCCCACCGATCGCCGGCCGACCGAGCCGACGAGCTCAGCCGGAGCGGCCCGGCGAGCCACGGTCCCGCTGCCGCCTCGGTGCGCGCCCGCGTCCCCCTGACGTCGCAGCGCGCCGCACGGACCGGTGCCCGGGCGGTGCACCGGGACGGACCGCGAGCGGAGGGCCGTCACAGTGAACTGGTCAGCTTCCGGGGCCTGTCGGACGGACGCGAGCACATCGCGTACGTGGCGGGCCCGCTGCCGGAGACGCCGCTGGTGCGCGTGCACAGCGAGTGCTTCACCGGCGATGTGCTGGGCTCGACACGCTGTGACTGCGGACCGCAACTGGACGAGGCGCTCCGGCGGATCGGCGATGAGGGCGGAGTGCTGCTGTACCTGCGTCAGGAGGGACGCGGGATCGGGCTCTACAACAAGCTGGACGCCTACCTCCTCCAGGACCAGCACATCGACACCTACCAGGCCAACCTGATGATCGGCCGGCAGGCGGACGAGCGGGACTACCGGGCCGCGGCGCAGATGCTCGCCGCGCTCGGCGTGCGGTGCGTCCGGCTGCTCACCAACAACCCCGTCAAGGTCCGCCGGCTCGTCGCCCACGGCGTCACGGTGGCCGAAAGGGTGCCGACGCTGGCCCACGTCACGAACGACAACGTCCCGTACCTGAGGGCCAAGCAGGACATCGGAGGGCACCGCTTCCGGTCCGCGGTCCTCAGCCCGGTGGACACCGGGCTCATCGGCTCGGCCGAGTGACAACCCGTTCTCGGTCGTACCACCGCACCGGTGGAAGGAGGTGATTCCCGTGTTCGTCAAGCCCGTTCGCCGCAATGTGCGCGCCGACATCTCGAACCCGCTGTAGCAACACGACGCCGGGAGGGTCCGGGGCCGTGCTCCGGGCCCTCCCGGCCCCCGTCGCCGGCGTCGGCGTGCGACGGGGGAGACCCGCACCGACGGAAAGGCGGACAAGGACATGCGCAGCATCAACCTTCCCGTACGCACGACCGGGCACGCGGCGCCCGTCACCCACGTGGCGTGGCACCGCACCAGGCCCTGGCTGGCGACGGCGTCGTACGACGGAACGGCCGCGGTGTGGGAGGTGACGGACGGAGCCGCTCGTCCGACCCGGCGGCTCAGGCACCGGCGGCTGGTCAACTGCACGGCCTGGAACCCGGTCCGGCACGATGTGCTGGCCACCGCGTCCGCGGACAAGACCGTCGCCGTCTGGGACCTCGCGGAGGACGGCGCGGGACCCCGGCGCGTGCTCGCCCGGCACACCGACGACGTCAACTCCGTGGCCTGGCTCCCGGACGGCGAGCGCCTGGTCTGCGTGTCGCAGGACGGCTCGGCCACGCTGTGGAACACCGCCGACGGAACCCTGCTGGGCACGCTCGTCTCACACACGGCGCACTGCATGGCGGTGGACGTGAACGCCGACGGTCTCGTGGCGACGGCCGGGGAGGACGGACTGGTGTGCGTGCTGGCACCGGACGGGACAGGGACTTCCGCCGGAGCCCGGAGGCGGTACGCCACGTCGGTGGAGGGATGCGCATGGTCCCGTTCGGGACGGCTGCTGGCGGTCGCCCGGGACGACGGGTTCGTGGACGTGCTGGACCAGGACCTCACGGTCGTGCTGTCCGTGTGGGTCTCCCGCGCCGCGACCCGCAGCGTGGCCTGGACCAGCGACGACTCGATGCTGCTGGTGGGCGCCTACGACGGCCATGTGCACTTCCTGCGGGCGCTGGACGGCACACGGATCAGTCGCTACGAGGACGCCGCCGTCTGGCCCCGCTCGGTGGCCGCGGGGACCTCCGCGGTGGCGGTCGGCTCGTTCGGCGGCTCACCGGTACTCCTCGACGCTGCGGACGGCGGCCGGATCGGCGCCACCCCGGCCGCCACCCACGGGATCAACGCACTGACCGTCCTCAACGGCCGCCTCGCCCTGGGCTGCGACTCCGGGCTGCTCCTTGAAGTGGACCTCGCCTCGGCGACGAGCAGCGCGCCGCGCGCCCGCGCGACGCGGATCGGCCGGGGGCCGGTGCTGTCCCTGGCGGCCAGCGGCGGCGATCTGTACGCCGGCACCTACGCCGGGGACGTGATCGTGCGGCGGCCCGGCCAGACCGGGGTGCTCGCTCTGGAGGCGCCCGTGACCTCGCTGATCGCCCACGACGGCGGTGCGGTCGCCGGGACCTACGGCGGCGAACTCGTGCGGATCGGCACCTCCGGCACGGCCGTCGCACGACGGCCCCACGCCCACCAGGGATCGATCAAAGCGCTCGCCGCGCTGGACGCCACCGCGTTCGTCTCGGCCGCCACCGACCACCGGCTGGCAGCCGGCGGGTTCGGCCGGCGTGACGACCTGTGGCGGCACGGCAACCTGGTGAACGCCGTGGCGACCCTGGACGCGGAACTGGTCGCGACCGCCTCGCGGGACCACACGGTCCGCGTCGGACACGTCGAACACCGCTCCGGGACATGGCGGGTGCGGCGGGAGTGGACACTCCTCGGCGCGGACGAGTCGGTCAAGGCCGTCGGACTGCTCGGTCACGCGGACCACCCCACGGTACTGGCGGGTTCGTACGACTTCACGCTGCGCGCCTGGCGCCCGGGGCCGTACGGCACCGGCCTGACCGACGGCGAGATCGTCGCGGAGTTCGACCAGGCCGTCTCCTGCGTGTGCCGGATCGACCGCACCACCGCGGCCGTCGCCGGATGGGACGGCCGGCTGCTGCTGGTGCGGGCGGAGGACGGCCGTACCCGGGTGGTCGGGCGACTGGACGTCGAGTCCCTGGCGGACCTGGCGGGCCTGGCGGATCTGACGGACCTGGGAGACCCGGCGGGCCTGGGGGACCTGGGGGAAGAGGCATGAGCGCGGAACACCGGGGGCGCACGGACGGGGGACACCCCCACCTCACGCGGGAAGCACCGCTGAGCACGCTGTGCGCAGCGCTGGCCGGGACCGCCGCGGTGCGCGACGCGGTACGTGCCGGTGACCTGGTGCGCACCGTGGAGAGCACGCGGGCCCCTCTGCCCGAGCGCCTCGCGGCGGGCGCGCTGCTCGGGCTGGCGGGCGATCCCCGCACCCCGGCCGTCCCCGCCCTCCTGCCGGTGCCCGGAGGGGGGACGACCATGGGCCTGGACCCGCAGGACGTGCCGGCGGTGACGCGGACCTGGGCCCACGTCGGGGTCGAGGACCACTGGATCCGCAAGGAGACACCGGAACATCCGGTGGTGCTGGAGGACTTCGCGCTGGCTGCCTACCCCGTGACGAACCACCAGTACCTCGCCTTCCTCCTGGAGAGCGGGTATCCGCACAGGCCCGGTACCTGGCCACTGGGGGCGTATCCGTGGCAGTCGGCCAACCATCCCGTGTGCGGGGTGACCCCGCAGGACGTGGAGGCGTACCTGGCCTGGCTGCGGGAGGTGTCCGGGCGCCGGCCCTTCCGCCTGCCGACCGAAGCCGAGTGGGAACACGCCGCCAAGGGTTTCGAGGGACGGGAGTTCCCGTGGGGCGACACCTTCCGCGCCGACGCGGCGAACACCCGCGAGTCCGGCGTCCACACCACCACGCCCGTCGGCGTCTACCCCCGGGGCCGGTCCCCGTTCGGGCACTGGGACATGGGCGGCAACGTCGAGGAGTTCACCGCCGACCGCTACGCCCCCTATCCCGGGGCCGAGCCCGTCATGGACGACCTGAGCAGGACACTGGGCTCCTACCACGTGACCCGGGGCGGCAGTTTCACCCGCCACGGCGACCTCGCCCGCACCCGGCGGCGCCACGGCGCGTATCCGGGACCCCTGTACCCCATCGGGTTCCGCGTCGCCTGTGACGTGGTGACCGACGCGACCGGCGCGACCGGCCACGGCGGGAAGGCGGCGGGCGATGAGCGCTGATCTGCCCGCCGACCTGTGGAAGAGGCTCACCGGCACCGTCGGCCTGGTCGTCGTCCGGCGCGACGGGGAACCGGTCAACGTCATGGCGGCGGAGTGGGCGTACTTCGTGAACAGGACACCGCTGTACGCGGCCGTCGCCCTCGGCCCCCGGGCGGTGACCCGCGGCCTGATCGAACAGGCGGGCGGCTACTCGCTGACGCTGTGCGCCCAGGAGCAGGCGGAACTGGCCGACTTCGCGGGCAGCTTCTCCCTGGCGGACGTCGACAAGACCACGAGCACACTCATCGACTTCGGTTCCCCGACCGTGACGGACACACCCTGGGTGCGCGGCGGGGTGGTGGCCCTGGAGTGCGAGCTGAGGCACGTACTCGCCCTGCCGGTGCACCGGCTGTTCGTCGCCGAGGTGGTCGCGGCCCACCTGCCCGACACGCCCGCGCGCCCCCTGGTGAAGCACGGCCCCATGCACGGACTCGGCCCGGCCCTGCGGGCCGGACGGGTCGTCGTGGGGGTCCGCCGGGACCCGGCGGGCGTACTGACCGTCGCCGCCACCGGGCCGGGCGGCACCGGGGACCCGTGGCGCGTCACACTGCTGCCCCACGAGGCCGGCGAGATCCCGCTGGGCGCGTACCCGTCCACCGCGTACGGCGATCTCCGGGTCCGCATCCCCCTGCCCCCCGCCGTACGGCTCGCGCCGCTCGACCACGCCCGGGTGCGGGTCGAACGGGACGGCGCCCACCCGGGATTCGCCCGCCTCACCCCGCCCCGCGGGCCGGCGACCTCCCCACCCCACGAGCCGGCGACCTTCCCGCCCCACGGGCCACGAACCTCCCCGCCCGCACCCACCTCCGCGAAGCAGGAGCCATGGAACTGACCAACCGCATCACCCGGATCCTGCCCGTCGACGGTGTCGGCCTTCTCGCCGCCGACGTGGTCGGCCGCATCCATCTGCTCGACGACCGTCTCCGGCTGCTGCGCTCCTCACCGGTACCGGCCACCACGACCCCGCCCTGCGGCTGGCCCGTGTACACGGTCGCCGTCGCCGGGTCCTGGGTGGTCACCAAGGACAAGTACGGCACGATCACCAGATGGGCGCTGGACACGCTCGACCCGGTCGACGTCCTGGACGCGAACGCGACGGCCGACCGGGACCGTCTTTCCGAGGACGAGGAGCCCTCACCGGAGATCAGCCGGGGAATCGCCGTCTGGAAAGGGCGTGTCTACGTCAACAACGGCTTCCGGCAGCTGGTCGTGATCGACCTCGGCACCTTCGCCGTGGAACGGATCGTGCCCTCCTTCACCGGGGAGACGGCCCTGGAGTCCGTGTGCACCGACCGGCCCGGGGTGCACGCGGTCGGCGACCGCGCCGGGCGCGTCCATCTCGGCTCACTGGAGGACCTGGCCTTCCCGACGGTCGTCCGGGTCGACCACGGCAACATCCACCGGCTCGCCCATGACCGGCTGCACGACCGGTTCTGGGCCACGCAGGACATCGGAACCGGTGACGACCGGTACGTCCGGCACGGCCTGGCGGTTCTGACACCGGAAGGACAGCTCGTGCACCGGATGCCCTTCGCCCGCAACGACGTGGAGGCGCTCGCCTTCTCCCGCGACCACACCCGCGCCTACGTCGGCGGGTTCGACGGTGTGATCCACGTCCTGGACAACTCCCGTCCCGAGCCGCGCATCACCGGCACCCTCGACGGCTTCAGCCACCAGGTGTCCGACTGCGCGGTCACCGAGGACGACGCCCTCGTGGTCCTCACCCAGGACGGGCACCTGGTCCGCACCGACCCGGCCCGCAACACGGTGACCGCCCGGGCCCCCTTCCGCCGCCAGTGCGTATGGGACCTCCAGGCCGACCCGGGCTCCCCCGGAACCCTGTACGCCGCCACGGACGACGGCGTCGCCGTGGTACGGGCCGGTGGTACGGCGGCGGCGCCTTCGCTTTCCGTGATCGCACACCACATCACCGGGCTGGGCTTCACCCGTCGGGTCCAGCCGATGCCCGACGGCTGGATCGGTGTCACCTGGGACCGCAAGGTCGTACGGGCCGACCGCGACGGCAACCTCCGGTGGACCAGCGCCATGCCGGACATCGCCCACACGGTCGCCGTCTCCCCGGACCGGCAGCGCGCCCTGGTGGCCACCAACGCCGGAGCCGTCGAACTGGACACGGCCACCGGCCGCACCGTCGGCCTCCTCGACGTCGACGGCCTGCCGGTGTGGGCCGCCACCTACCTGCCCACCGGCGAGCGCGTCGCCGGCACCCGCACCGGGGAGCTGCGCGCCTTCGACGCGCACGGCACATCGGTCACCTGGAGTCTGCGCCTGCGCCTGGGCGAGTACGTCAAACGCCTGTGGGCGGACGCCCACCACCTCTACGTGACCGGCTCCGACGGCCTGAAGCAGATCCCGCACCACGGCGACGACGTCGAGCACCGGTACGTCGAACTCCTCGACAACACCGTGGAGAACGGGGTGGTGCACGCCGACACGGTCTGCGCGGTCTCCTACGGCTGTCAGCTCGCCGCCTACGACCGGCACACCGGCGACCTGACCGGCCTGGTGGAGGACCTCCCCGGCGAACCGAAGGGCGTCGCGCTCACCGGCGTCGATGCCGAGACGTTCCTGGTGGTGGGAGGACGCGGCGGATACCTGGACCTGTACCGCCTGCGTGACCGCTCGCCGAAGGGCGCACTCGCCCGCGTGCGGCGCACCTTCCTCCCGCGCGGTGCCACCCGGACCACCCGATGAGCACCGCCCCGTCCGGGGGCCGGGCGGGCACGGCGGTGGCCGGGGAAGTCACGGAGCCCTCCGTCTGGGCGGACCGCCGCTTCGTGGCCTTCGCCGCGGGCAACACCGTCAACAACCTGGGTGAGGGCGTCCACACCGTGGCCCTCCCGCTGCTGGTCTACGACCACACCCGCAGTCTCACGCTGATGTCCCTGCTCATGGCGTTCTCCCCGGCGACCTGGCTGCTGGCGCCGCTGCGCGGAGCCCTCGCCGACCGGATCGGTCCCGGACGCCTCGTCATGCCCGGCCTCACCGCCCAACTGGCCGCGGCGCTGGCACTCATCGTCGTCGTGCTCCGCGAACCCGTCCCCCTGTGGGCGCTGTTCTGCCTGGCGGCCGCCGGCCAGCTGGCGGGCGGTTTCTACCAGACCGGCTGGATGACCGGGCTCGCCACCATGTTCCCGCGCAGTCCGGCGCGTGCGCGCGGCACCCTGGGCGGCCTCTTCCTCACCACCCAGACGGGCGGCGCGCTCGTCGTGGCCGTCGCCGTGCCCTGGGCCGGCACCGTCGGACTGCTCTGGTTCAACGCCGCTACCATGCTGGCCCCCATGGTGGTGTGGTGGTGCGGGATCCGCCCGGTCCCCCTCACGGAGGCAGCGCCCCACGCGGGCCCCGGCGGAGACAGGGGCTGGGGTCTGGCCGAGGGCTGGCGCGTTCTGCGGGCCGCCCCGGCGGTCTTCGACCTGACCCTGATCCGGATGCCGCTGCTGTTCTCCACCGCCCTCGGCTCCCTGGCGGTCTTCCTCCTCCAGGACCACTGGCGACTCCCGGCCCAGGACGTCGCCACCCTCATGACCGTGGCCCGTTCAGGCGCTGCCGTGGGTTCGCTCGCGGTGTCCCATCGGCGTGTGCTGAGGTTCCGCCGGGTGGCCGCGGTGAGCGTGACCGGGGCCGTGGCGAGCATCCTCGCCATGAGCGCGCCGGTGCTGCCGCTGTTCGTGACGGCATGGGCCGTGTTCACCCTCTCCTCCACCGTCCTGGGCGTGGTGGCCCAGATGACCGTCTACGCCTGCCTGCCGGCCCACGCGCTGGGGCGCGCCAACGGCACGGTGGCCGCGCTGACAGGTGCGTCGGTACTGGCCGGCCAACTGTGTGTCCCGTTGCTGGTCGCCCTGGTCGGCCCCTGCCCGGCGATCCTCCTCCTGGGTGTCACCGGGCTGCTGTCGGTCGCACGTCTGCGGCGGCTCTCGTCCCACCACGCCTGGTGAGAGGCCCACGGCCGCCGGCCGTTCGCTGGGGCGCTGCACCGAAGGCCCCAGCGCCTACCTGACCCAGGCACTGGAGGAGCCGACCGCCCTCGGTGTCGCCACCGCGATCCTGGCCGGCACCGTCCGGACCACCACCCGCCCGGCCCACCCCCATGGGTGTCTGGGCGCCCAGAGCGCCCTGACCACCAGCAACTCCGGGCAGGAAGTCCGTGACCTCCTCGTCGCCCGCCACCTCACCACCTTCGCCTACGGCATCGCCGTACAAGCCGCCGGCGGTGTCGACCGGGACGAACTCCAGGAGCTGGCCGACGCCGCCCTGCGCAACTGGCCCCTCTCCTGAGAGCCGCCCGGCGTACGTCTCCGGGCCGTCCGTGGAGGACGGTCGTCACTCACAGCGTCAACCGCCCGCCTCGGACGGATTCCGTGAGACACGAGCCGGCTGAGACACCCGCATACGGCCCCGACGGCACCGCACTCGTGCCCGTCGACGACCTCGCCATCCCCCGCAACGCCACCCCCGACGAGATCGCCGGCTTCATCCTCTTCGCCGCCTCCGACCAGGCGCGCTTCGCCACCGGCGCCGAACTCGTCGCCGACGGCGGCCTCACCCTGGGCCCCGTCACCTGACCGGGACCGACCGGACACCCGGCGCGAGAACCGGGCCCGCCCCCGGGCGCTGCGGATCGCCCCCATCCCGTGACGGCGGGGGGCGATGCATACGGATTGCTCCTGTCCTGCGACTTACCGGATGGCCGTGGGTGCTGCAGCGCCTGTCGACGGCGTCTGGCATCCGGTTCACGTGGGCAGCCACCCGGGCCACCAGGGTGGGACATTGTCCAGGGGGCAGTTGCCGTTGGTGTCGTTCCCCACCCCGAGCGGGGTCCCCAGCCAGACGAAGTGCGCCAAAACCAGCGCGACCAGTGCTGCTAGGAAGACCGCGGGTGGTATCCACATGTTCAGGTACCGGTGCTTCTGGGTGTGTCTTTCCATGCCAGGGCTTGACGCACTGCAACGCCGCGAGGTTCCTTCACCCGCCCGGCCGGGCCCGGATGTGCAGGCAGACCGGACGTGGGCCTGACGGGTGGGGTGCTGCCAGGCCCCCGCGCTGCCGTTCGGGCGTGCCGCCCGCCAGGTGGGTTGGAGACAGCCTGCGGTGGATGCCCAGGCCCGAGCAGCCCGTGTCCCGGGCCGCTGACCACGACTCGATACGCGCCCTAGCGGGACAGGGCGATGCGGGCACTGACGCGTTTGCCGGACGGTCCGAGACGGACGTGGACCGCCTGGGCGATGGCCTGGACGATCTCCAGACCGTGCTGGCCGATCCGGCGGGGATCGACGCCGCGAGCGACCGGGCGCGTACGGGCGCTGTCCTGCACGCTCACCTCCACCGTGTCGTCAGCGACGCGCAGGTCCATCCGCGCGGGGCCGGGGGCGTGCACACGGGCGTTGGTGACCAGCTCGCTCACCACGAGTTGCGTGAGGTCCACGGCACTGGCAGAGACCGGCACATCCTGCTCGGTACGGACGCGGGCGAGGAAGCTGGCTGCGTGATGGCGCGCCTGGGCGATGCAGGAGCTGCTGCCGCTCAACTCCAGCGTGGTGCAGAGGGCATGAACACGGGGCCTTCCCTCACGGCTGTCACGGGCACCACTGTCACTGGCCGACTGCACGAGTACGTCCACCTTTGCGCTTGTCCGAAGGGGCCGAGTGCCCGATGCCGTGCATCTCATGCGGCTCTCACCGCAGTGCCGGGCCGTTCGAGCAGGTTTCCGGTTCGGCCCTTCCCGGTCGGTAAGCCTGCCGACCGGGATCCGCCTCAGTGAACGCAGTGAGGACACGGTGACCGCTCCGGCTCGACCGCACCGGCATCTCCTCCCTGACGGACGTCGCCCCCGCGCTCCGCTCGTTCCTGCTCCGGTCACGATCCGCTTGAAGACGGACCCCGGTTGCTCGCCGGCATCCCGGTTCGCCAGCCGAGGAGGATCGCGCGGAGTGCCTGTTCGGCGAGGTGGCGGGCGCGATCGTCGCCGACGTTGCCGAGGTGACCGAGCGACGCGATGCCGTACAGCGTGCCCCAGAGGATTTCGCAAGCCTGGTCGAAATCGGCCAGGACCACGTCGTGTGCGGCCGACCAGGTGGTGAGCAGCTCCCTGAGGACGTCGACGACCGGTTCCGCGACGCGTCGGCGTTCGTCCGCGTCGACCAACGGGTCGTTCATGACCTGGAAGAGGTGGGGGTGCTCGCCGGCGAACCGCACGTACTGCGACGCGATGCGCGTCATGCGCCGGTCCGTGTCGGGCTCCTGCGCGGCCCGGTGGAACTCGCTCAGCATCAGGCGGTGACCGTGCGCGACCAGCTCCAGTACGAGCGCGTCCTTGTTGGCGAAGTGCTGGTAGACGACGGGCGCGGAATATTCGACGTCGGTGGCGATGCGCCGGATCGTCAGGGCCGCGACGCCCTCGGTCTCGAGGACGTGCAGCGCGGCCTCGATGATCCGTTCCCGGGTGTTCGCCCGTTCGCGGGCCCGTCTCGTGCTGGTCGGCATGGTCCGTCACTTCGCTTCGATGGTGTCCTCGAAGACTAGTCACCGCCTTGACCGCGTCGGTTGCGCGCATCATAGTTAACGGCGTTAGGAAATCTAACAACGTTAGGAACGGATGGTAGGTCATGATTCACCACATCAACAGGGTCACGATGAAGGCCACTGCGACGCCCGAGCAGATCGAGGGGGTGCTGGAGAGCTGGCGCAATCAGGGCCGTTCGAACCCCGCCGTCAAGTCCTTCGTCGTCGGCCGCGACCACGGCGGCGACTACACGTACGGCGCGGTGTTCGTCGTCGAACATCTCGACGGGCTCTTCGCCTGCCTGACGCACCCGACCACCTACCGGACCGACCACCTCGGGCTGCACCTGGTCGAGCGGCTGGAGATCTTCGACGTCAGTGACGACGACGACCCCGACCTGAACGCCGGGATCCAGGAACTGCACCGGCGCCGCAACGAGCTCAACCCGCAGATCGCCGGCCTGCTCGCGGACGTGCCCGCCTACACCGGCTCCGGCGTGGACGACTGACCGGCACCCCGGAGAAGGAGAAACCGACATGGCCAAGCACGTCATCATCGGTGCCGGTTCCATCGGTACCAACGTCGCCCGTCTGCTCGCCGAGCGCGGCGAGAGCGTCCGGATCGTCACCCGCAGCGGCTCCGGCCCCGAGCACCCGCTGGTCGACCGGGTCGCCGCGGACGCGTCCGACCCCTCCGGCCTGACCGAACTGTCCCGCGGCTCGGAAGTGATCTACCACTGCGCCAATCCACCCTCGTACACGGTGTGGGAGCGCCTGTTGCCGCCCCTGCAGACGGCGGCCGTCACCGCCGCCAAGGCGAACGACGCCGTCCTCGCGCTGACCGGCAGCCTTTACGCCTACGGGCCGCAGCCCGGTGGCCGGATGAACGAACACACCCCCATGGCCGCCACCGGGCACAAGGGCCGCCTGCGCAGACGCATGTGGGAACAGGCCCTCGCCGGGGGGATCCGCACCGTCGAGGTCCGCGGTTCCGACTACATCGGCAAGGACGCCAACGGCATCTACCCCCTGCTCATCAAGTCGGCCCTGCAGAAGGGAAAAGCAGCCTGGATCACCGGCCACCTGGACATGCCGCACACCTTCACCTTCAACGGCGACATGGCACAGGCCCTCATCACGCTGGCCCCGGAAGAACGTGCGTGGGGCCGACCGTGGCACGTGCCGTCCGCGCCCGCCGTCACCATTCGCGAGCTGGCGCGGCGCTACGCCGTCGCGGCAGGCCGGCCACCGGTCAAGCTGATCCGGATACCGCGCTCCGTGACGCGTACGGCCGGGCTGATCGTGCCGATCGCCCGCGAGATGGCCGAGATGGACTACCAGTGGTACGCGCCGTTCCACATGGACGCGACGGAAACCGCCGACACCTTCGGCCTGACCGCCACCGACCTCGACACCGCCGTCCGCGACGAGGTCGGCTGAACTCCCACCGCCACACCGCCGTACCGCCGTACCGGCAGGTCCGCCGGCACCCCGAACGTTCGTGGTCACGGCACCGGCGGCTCCTGCCCCAGGGATCCACCAGCGCATGCCGAGTTCGTCGAGTGCTGTCCGACGCCCGGGGCTGAGCTCGGCGGCCCGGCGACGGGTGTCGTTCAGGAATGCCCCGAGCTCGACCTGCCCATTGTCCACGACCTCGACTCTCGGCTAGGGGAGCAGGCCGAACATGGGAGAGGCATCAGGCGGGGTGAGGCCATTCCCGCGGGTGAGGGGAGCGGCACCCCCCGGCGTCCGGCGCGGCCTGCCGGAGGAGCCCTCCCCGCATGCGCGGGGAGGGCCCGGTACGCGCGGGGATGTCCCCGGGCGCGGGTGCGCAACGACTCGAAAGGGTGAAATGCAGTCGAATGCGCCCGCCGTAGACGCCTGCGAAGCACACTGCAGACCCGGTACGTCCGCCTCCGGGCCCGAATGTGGTGGCAGAAACAGGTCTGCGTGCAACCGGCATGAGCGCCGCCCGGCCTGTCGAAACACGGGCGACGGGGAGGACGGAGGAGACTGAGGGGGCAGGCGGGATGGGACAGCAGCGCGATCCACGCGGTGGGGCCGGTGGGCTCAAGGAGCTCGGTGATCGGATCCGTTACCGGTTCGACAGCACGCTGGCCCGTGGTGCCTCCGCGCTCGTCGGCTGGCTGGCCCTGCTGTGCCTGGCCGTCGTCGTGCCGGTGAGCGTCGTGCTGGTGTGGACCGACCCGGACGCTCCGGCGTCCGCGCCGGGCAGGCTGGCGGAGGTCTGGCGTCTCACCGGCGAGACCCTGCGCCTGGGGGGTGTGACGGACACACCGTTGCGGGTGGCGATGTCGGTGCTGCTCGCCCTGATCGCCCTGCTGTACGTCTCCCTCCTCGTCGGCCTGATCACGGCCGCCCTCACGGAACGGCTCACCGCGCTGCGAAGGGGCCGGTCCACCGTACTGGAGTGCGGGCATGCGGTGGTGCTGGGATGGTCGGAACAGGTCTTCACGGTGGTGGGCGAGTTGGTGGCCGCCAACGCCAACCAGCAACGGGCGGTGGTGGTCGTACTGGCCGACCGGGACAAGACCGCCATGGAGGAGGCGTTCGGCACCCGGGTGGGTCCTGTCGGCCGTACGCGGCTGATCTGCCGCAGCGGCCCCACCACCGACCCGGCCGTGCTTTCCTTGGCCAACCCGGCCACGGCCGGTGCCGTCCTGGTGCTGCCCCACGACGAGCCGGACGCCGACGCCGAGGTCGTCAGGACGCTGCTTGCCCTGCGAACCGCCCTGTCCCAACAGGGAGACGGCCGGGTGGCCCGGCCTTCCGTGGTCGCCGCGGTCCGGGACGACCGGTTCCGTCTGGCCGCCTCGCTGGCCGCGGGGCCGGACGGAATCGTCCTGGAGAGCGACACGATCACCGCCCGCATGACCGTCCAGACCGCTCGCCGCCCCGGGCTCTCCCTCGTGCACCGTGAACTGCTCGACTTCGCCGGTGAGGAGTTCTACCTCGTCGCGGAACCCGCCCTGGTGGGCCGCCCGTTCGGTGAGGCGCTGCTGTCCTACGCGACGTCGAGCGTCGTCGGACTGTTGCGCGGGGAGACACCCCTGCTCGCCCCCTCACCGGACACACCGGTCCGTGCGGACGACAAGATCCTCGTCATCTCCCGCGACGACGACACCGTCCAACTGGATGACTGTGCCGAGTCGGTGGAGAAGGCAGCCATGATGTGCGAGCCGCCGGCGTCCGCACGACCGGAGCGGGTGCTGCTGCTGGGCTGGAACCGCCGGGCACCGCTCATGATCGACCAGTTGCGCCGCTGCGTGCTGCCCGGATCGACTGTCGACGTGGTGACGGCGGACGGCGCAACCACCGTTCATCAGGTCGGCGTCGGTGACGCCGCCGACGCCGCCGCACCGGCCGGTGCGGGACTGGCCTTCACACTGCACCGGGGAGACGTCACCCGCCCTGAAACTCTGCGCCGCCTGGACATCGGGTCCTACGACAGTGTCATCGTGCTCGGCCGGGATCCCGCGCCCGACGGCCCCGCGGCCGAGCCGGACAACCACACACTGGTCACCCTGCTGCTGCTCCAGCAACTGGAGGAGACCACCGGACGCGAGCTGCCGGTGGTCACGGAACTGGTCGACGACCGCAACCGGGTTCTGGCACCGATCAGTCCCAGCGCCGACGTGATCATCAGCGGCAAGATCATCGGCCTGCTGATGGCGCAGATCTCCCAGAACCGGCACTTGGCGGGAGTTTTCGAAGAACTGTTCCGTGCCGGAGGAAAGGGAATCCTCCTGCGGCCGGCCGCCGATTACGTCCGCCTGGACCACGAAACCACCTTCGCCACGGTGGTGGCCGCGGCACGCCTGCGGGGTGAGTGCGCGATCGGGTACCGAGACCACGCCACAGCACGACAGGGCCCGCGGTACGGCGTGTGCGTCAACCCGCCCAAGACCGAGCGGCGACGCTGGACCGGCCGTGACGAGGTCGTCGTGATCGGCAAGGACTGAGGACTGAGGCATGAGGACTGAGGCATGAGGACTGAGGCATGAGGACTGAAGTGCGACGGTCACCGTGCGCGCGGCACGGCCAGGAGCAGCTCCAGGCACGAGCGCGGAGAGTCGACGGGGACACTGCGTGAGGTGGTCCGTACGCTCCTGTGCTCTGCCCCGGCCGGCTGCTGGGGCAGAGCACAGGAGCGTAAAGGGGTCCGGGTTCAGTGGGTGCTTGCGCGCCGGCGTCGGTGCAGCACCACGGCTCCGCCGGCGAGGACGAGTGCCGCGCTGGAACCGCCGGCGAGCAGCAGGGTGGAGGACGAGGCGTCGTCCGCTCCGCGCCGAGGGCCGTAGCCGCTGGAATAGCCCGTGGTGTCGTACGCCGAGCCGGGCAGCTTGTCGGCGTAGCGGGCCTTGACCAGTTTCTGGTAGTCGCTGAGCGACACCGACGCCTGGCCGTCGAGTCCTTGGCGGGCCTGGTCGTTGAGCGGCTCGACCGTGTTGAGCTTGAGCCGGTACCAGCCGTGGATCTGCGGCTCGATGAAGACCAGCGTGCCCACGGTGGCCTTGCCGGCGTATGTGGCGTCGCTGTCGCCTTCACGCACGGCCGCCAGGTGCCATCCGCCACCCTGGGAGGGGGCGAGCATGACGGTGACGTTGCGGCCGTTGACGGTGGCGCTGAGCGAGGAGACCAGCTGCGTCAGCTTGATCGCCTCGGTGGGCAGCGGCCGGGCGGTGCCCGCGACGAAACCGGGGGTGATCTCGTTGCGTGCCACCGGGTCTTTGATCGTGAAGACCGCGAGGCCCTGACACGGCTCGGCCGTTTCGGGGATCTTCACCACCGGCTCGTCGGCGCCACCGGCGGGCACCGGGGTGCGCAGGAAGCGACAGACGGCGTTGCGGACGTCGGCGGATTTCACCGCGTCGAGGGCGGCCTGGTAGTCGGGGATGTCGGCCGGAAGGGGGTCCTTGGCCGGCGCCGGGTGCGCCGACCCGACAACGGACAGCAGTGTGGACGCACTCAGTGCGATGGCGATGGACAGGCGGGAGGATCGAGAGGCCGCGTGCTTGCCGGATTTTTTGGTGCCGCTGGTGTCGCGCATGTCGCCTGCCTTAGCGGGAGATGCCGATGCGGGAGTGGGTCCACTTGGACGAACTGTTGCTCACGTAGTCGCTGTAGTTCCACCACGTGTATGTGGTGGTGTTCGGCCACGGGTCGGCCACGGCGATCGTGGTGTTCGACGTGTCGAAGCCGTAGACCACGTTCATGTGGCCGCCACCGGACGTCCATCCGATGCGGGCACCGATCGGCCGGCCCGCCTTGACGTCGGTGTAGACCTGATTGAACGTGGCCGCGCTGTTCAGGCCTGAGCCGGTATGGGCCATACCGAGGCTGTGCCAGCCCCTGGCCATGTCGTCGAGCGTGGCGGGCTGGTTGTTGCAGCCGTAGTAGGGCTGGGCCCGGTTGCAGAAGTCCGTCTGCGTGGAGCCGAAGCCCGCGAACTTGGCGATGGTCAGTCCGGAGGCGACCCAGCACCACTGGGACTTCTCCTGCTTCAGCATGCCGATGCTGTCCTGCCCCGCTTCCGCGTAGGCCGTGCCTCCCGCGGTCGCGAGCGATCCCAAGGCGGCCAGCACGATGGCCGACGCCACGGTTCCGTACCTGAATCTGCCCATGTTCCTGCCTTCCCCTCACGGGTTCAACGAGATGAGCGGGACGATCTGGCATGGATATGACACCGTATTACGTCAAACACATACAGACCTCTTACGGGGATTTCGCTCTTATTGATGATTTGTAAGATAATCGCGCTCATAAAGCTTCTGTGCCCGGACGTCGGCCTGTTGTGGAGCTACTGCACCTGACCGGCCTTCAGGACCTGGCCGACGACTGAGTGCATTCCGCATCACACCACCGCCCGAATCGCCCGGTGGGTCGCCCACGATTGGCGGCGCATCAAAAGGGGCGGTGAACAAACGTGCCTGGACCGTGCTCTTCGGCGAATCGGGCGTGTCGCTGCTGCCTCAGGTGCGCCGCACCTGCGCGCTCAAGCCGGGCAGCTACGACGCCACGTCCCTGTTCTGCCGCACCCGATCTGCCTCATGCCCTGGTCGGGTGGGTCACGATGCTCATCGTCAGTCCACCCCTCGGCGGGGGACGACCTGTGGGACGACGGCTCAACACGTCCGATTTCCGTGCTCGGTGAACCGCGGACCTTCACGCGACGTTGAACCGACCGGACGCCTGCACGTCCGGTCGGTGGGGTCAGGGCATGACCTGTCGTCCCACCGCCTCAGCGAACGGTGGTCGGCCGCACTGCGGCCGACCACCGTTCACCTCACGAATCCATCCGCCCCTCCCGCACATGGCAAGGGCGGATGCCGGTCACGCATCGTGCTGCTCCGCAGTACTGCACCTCAAGAAAGGCAAGTCGCATCCATGAAGCGTTCCGTTTCACACCTCGCGCTCACCGCGGTGGCGGCGGGGGTCATGACAGTCCTCGCACCTGTCTCCACGGCCTCCGCCACCAACCAGACCAGCTGCGGTGACAGGGACGATTTCGTCAAGGTCTGGTACAACGGCGGCCAAACCGCGTGCTTCGCCAACGCCGGTGTCCTGGCCCCCCAGCTTCCCAACGTTTCCAGGATCACGTCCGGCAACAACAACATCGAGATGATCCTCGGCAACGAGGTGCGAACCATGGCCAAGTGGCAGTCGATCCGCGACGTCGAGGGACTCAACTCGACGTTGTACATCCTGCAGATCCGCTGACCCACCGCCTCGGACGGACGACGTGCACAGGGGTGGTGACGCCCCGGCGCAAAGGCGGCTCTTGCCCCCGCCCGCAGCGCAGACGCTGCGGGCGGGGGCCCGTACACCCCCGAAGGACCGCACGACCTGGGTGCGGGATCGGACCAACCGCGCCGTCGGCGTGTACCGGGTGTACCGGCAGCCGTCCACGTGTACCGGGTGTACCGGCATGGAACTACGGTCACTGCACGGATTGTCACGGGGCCGGCTGGTCCGTCGCCGCTCCGCCGAGCCCCTGCTGAGACGTCCCCATCCCCTGATCATCTGATCGGTTCACCTCAGTACGCGATACGCGACACGCGGCAGGCGGAGGGAGGGGGACCCACGAACCAGCGGGCGCTGGTCGGCGGACTGGGGTCACTCGCCGAGTACGCCCCGCTCCTCCAGCGCCCTGCGCAGAGCCCGCATGGCGTAGAAGGCACGGCTCTTGACGGTGCCGGGCGGGATGCCGAGGTGTTCGGCGGCCTGGGCAACGCTGCATTCCAGGTAGTACATGAGCTGGATGACAGTCCGTTGCTGCTCGTTCAGTCCCCGGAGTGCCTCAAGCACCACGTGGGAGGTCAAGGCGGAGTCCGTGCCGTCCCGGACGGCGTCCAGTTCCTCGGCGGGCATCAGTTCCACAGGGCGGATCCGGCGGCTCCGATGATGGTCGAGGACCAGGTTCCTGGCCACGGTGAACAGCCACGGCCGGACGTGTTCGCTGCGGGTGCCCAGAAACTGAGCGTGTTTCCAGGCGCGGGCCGCCGTCTCCTGGAGAACGTCCTCCGCCCTGTGCCAGTCGCCGTCCAGCAGCCGTGTGGCGTACCGGAGGAGCAGAGGTCCGTACTGGTCGTAGATGTGTCTGATGAAGGCGTCGCAGTCGGCGTTCGACGTGACGTGCCGGGCATGAACCCGGGCCGGAGCGGGGGAGACGATCCCCGCATCCGAGGTCCCGATCATAGGTGGCGCTCGATCCTGTTCAAGTGTTCCGTGATATGTCCCCCGCACCGGCGGGGGCGTGCGGCCAACACTGGTCGGATCGCCTTCGCCGAACCTTGTCGTCTTCTTGTCGTGCCGGTCGGGGACGCCGGGCGCTCGCTGACCGGAGGGGTGAACCGGTTGCCGCCCGGCGTCGTTCTTGGCGGTGGTGCTCCGGTTCGTACGCGAGGTGCCTTCGCCGGGCGGTGCGGTCCCGGCACATGTTCCTGCGGTCCAGGGCGTTCCCGCGTCCTGGACCGTGCCGGCCGTTTCCGCCTCCAGGGCGGCGAGCCGGGACCGTACCCCCTCTCCACCGGCTCCGGCGGCACTGGTCACAGAACGTGATCCGGGCGGTACGGGAGAACCGGACCAGGCCTCCGGACACAGGAGGCGAGCCGCACCCGTCCCGCCGGTGTCATGCCCCTACCGATCTCCAAGGAAAAGGATGTTCACGATGCGCATCGCCCGCCCGCACCGCCTGCACCGCCTGAGCCGCCGGCTCGCCCTGTCCGGTGTCACCGCGGCCGCAGGCCTGTCCGTCACGGCACTCACCCTTCCCGGTGCGGCGGGAGCCGCGGCCCCCCACCGGGAGCGGCCGACGATCGTGCTGGAACACGGGGCGTTCGCCGACGGCGCGAGCTGGGACGGCGTCGTCGAGCGACTGCAGCGCGCCGGCTACCCGGTGGTGGCTGCCGCCAACCCGTTGCGCGGCCCGGCGAACGACGCCGCCCACCTGCGCGGCGTCGTCGACCACATCGACGGACCCGTGGTCCTGGTCGGCCACTCCTACGGTGGCACGGTGATCAGCCAGGCCGCCGCGGGACTCGAGGACAAGGTCGAGGCGCTCGTCTACATCGCGGCGTTCCTGCCCGACGCCGGCGAGAGCTCGCTCGGGCTGACGGACAAGTTCCCCGGCAGCACCCTCGGCCAGGTGATCGAACCGGTGAACCACACCCTGCCCGACGGCAGTCAGGGCGCCGACGTCTTCATCAAGCCGGACAAGTTCCACCGGCAGTTCGCCGCGGACGTGCCGGCGGACAAGGCGCGTCTCATGGCTGCCGGACAGCGTCCGGTCGCCGCCGCCGCGCTGGAGGAGAAGTCCACGAAGGCCGCCTGGAGGACGATCCCCTCCTGGTCACTCGTCACCACCGGGGACCGCAACATTCCCGTGGCCGCCCAGCGCTTCATGGCGCGGCGGGCGCACGCGCACACGACCGAGATCGACGCGTCGCACGCGGTGTCCGTCTCGCGCCCCGATGCCGTCACCCGCATCGTGGAGAAGGCCGCCCGCACGGTCCGCTGACCAGCGGCCCCCTCACGGGCGTCATCCACCTCGTACCGCTCCTTCGGGCATCCCGACCTTCGACCCTCGACCCTCCCGAACACACGAAAGGCAGCCATCACCATGGCGTTCATCACCGTCGGCCAGGAGAACTCCACCCCCGTCGACCTCTACTACGAGGACCACGGCACCGGGCAGCCGGTCGTGCTGATCCACGGCTACCCGCTCGACGGCCACTCCTGGGAGAAGCAGGCCGCAGCCCTGCTCCAGGCCGGCCACCGCGTCATCACCTACGACCGGCGCGGCTTCGGCCGCTCCGGCCGGCCCACCACCGGCTACGACTACGACACCTTCGCCGCCGACCTGAACACCCTCCTGGAGGCCCTCGACCTCGATGACGTGGTTCTCGTCGGCTTCTCCATGGGTACCGGCGAAGTCGGCCGCTACCTGGGTACCTACGGTTCCGCCCGGATCGCCAAGGCCGCCTTCCTCGCGTCCCTGGAGCCGTTCCTGCTCAAGACCGACGACAACCCCGGCGGTGTCGACGGAAGCGTCTTCGAGGGCATCGAGCAGGCCGTCACCGCCGACCGGTACGCCTATTTCACCGAGTTCTACCAGGACTTCTACAACCTGGACGAGAACCTGGGCAGCCGGATCAGCGAGGAGGCCGTCCGGCACAGCTGGAACGTCGCCGCCGGTGCCTCCTGGTACGCCTCGCTGGCCTGCGTGGCGACCTGGACCACCGACTTCCGCGCCGACGTCGCCAAGATCGACGTCCCCGCGCTGATCCTGCACGGCACCGCCGACCGGATCCTGCCCGTCGAAGCCACCGCCGAGCCCTTCCACCAGGCACTCCCGCAGGCCGAGTACGTCGTCGTGGAGGGGGCCCCGCACGGTCTGCTGTGGACCCACGCCCAGGAGGTCACCGACGCCCTGCTCGGCTTCCTGGCCAAGTGACCGCTCCGTGCGCCCGTCCGCCACGACCCGGCGGACGGGCGCACGGCCGGTCCAGGACCGCGCCCGGTACCGCTGCCCGGCACGCGCGTCGTGGACGGGGACTCGCGTCGTGGAGGGGAGCGGCCGGCCGGCCTGCGACCCGGTACGGCCCGGGGACGCGTCAACCCCGCCCTGCGGTACGGAGCTCACACGCAGGATCACCGCTCGCCGGAGTGGGGAGCCGATGGTTGCCGACGGCCCTCTCCGGCACGACGGGCGCGGGGTCCGCTTCGGCGTCCAGGGCGGCGAGCCGGTCCCGGGCCTCCTGGGCACTGCGGGGCAACGACCGTCGTTCGGCGTAGGCGAGCGCGCGGACCCAGTCGGCTCGGGCGGCCTCCCGGTCGCCCATGGCCAGACGGGTGTCGCCCAGGCGCATCAGCGAGCCGACGGCGTTCCGGTGATCCCCCAGCTCCCCGAATGCGTGCGTCGCCTGCTGGTAGGTGGCCACCGACTCCTCGTACCGCCCGAGCATACGGAGGGTGGCGCCCCGGACGTCCCGGCCCTGAGCCTGCTGCCACGGGGCGTCCAGGCGCTGGAACAGGGCGAGGGCCTCCTCGCTGTACAGGAGCCCTCTCTCCAACTGTCCCAGGTTGGAATGGAACCAGGCGAGCTCGACGAGGCACTCGGCCGTCCACAGCTCGTCTCCCGTCGCCCGGGACAGCGCGAGTCCTCGCTCGGAGAACGCCACAGCCTCCTGGATCCTGCCGAACAGATACAGCGCACACGCCGTGCCGTAGTGGGCGCGGGCCTGTTCGCCGACGGCGTCGATCTCCTCGAAGAGCGTGGTGGCGCGCCGCAGGTGGTCCAGGGCCTGTTCCTGGTGGCCGAGATAGCCGTGGACGCTGCCGATGTGGCGCAGACAGCGGCCTTCCTCCAGGCGGTCGCCCCGGCGCCGGGCGACTTCCAGCGCGGGGGTCAGCGCGGCGATCGCCTCGGGCCAGTACTCCCGGCGGTTCAGGTGCTCCTTCAAGGCCCAGGCCAGTCCGGTGATGTGGTGGTCCAGTCCCTGGTCGACGGCGGTGTGCAGCAGGCCGTTGAGCACCCGGTGTTCGGCAGTGAGCCAGCGGTCGGCCTGTTCCACGCCGGTGAGGTCCTCGGGGGTGACGCCCGAGCTCGGGGAGCCGAAGTCGCGCTCGGGCTCCGAGTCCTGTTTGAGCAGGCGGTTGGCCTTGTGGGCGGTGAACATGCAGTGGTCCAGGACGCGCAGGGTGGCTTGGCCGCGTTCGCCGGTGGTGTCGTGGATGTGGCTGAGTTCGGTGGCGTAGCTGCGTAGCAGGTCGTGCAGGGCGAACCGGCCGGGCAGAGGCTGTTCCAGGAGGCAGGAACGGGTCAGTTCGGTGAGGAGGCGGCGGGTGTCGGCAAGGGGCAGGTCGGTGAGGCCGGCGGCGGCCGGGGCGGTGATGTCGGGGCCGGGGTGCAGGGCCAGCAGTCGGAAGAGGCGGGCGGCGGACCGGTCCAGGGAACGGTAGGACCAGGAGAAGACGCTGCGGATGTCGGTGGTGGTGTCGGAGCCGGTGAAGGCTTCCAGGCCGGTGGGGGCGTGGCGCAGGTCGTCGGCGACGGCGTGCAGGGGGAAGGCGGGGTCGAGTTCGGCGCGGGCGGCGACCACCGCGAGTGCCAGGGGCAGGCGTCCGCACAGGCGGACGATGTCGGCGGCGGCGGCGGGTTCGGCAGCCAGGCGTTCCGGTCCCAGTCGCCGGGCGAGTGTCTCGTGGGCCTCGGTAGGTGAGGGCAGTGCGAGGGTGAGGGGTCTGGCCGCATCGGTGGCGATCAGGCCGGGAAGCTGGTTGCGGCTGGTGACCAGGGTGAGGCAGCCGTCCCCGGCGGGCAGCAGGGGACGGACCTGTTGTTCGTCGCGGGCGTTGTCCAGCACGAGCAGGATGCGCCGGTGGGCCAGCAGGGTGCGGAACAGGGTGCTGCGGGCGGCGGTCTCCTCGGGGATGCGCGAGGCGGGGACGCCGAGGGCGGTGAGGAAGCCGTGCAGGGCGTCACCGGGGTCCACCGCGGGTGCGTGGGGGTGGAACCCGCACAGGTTGACGAAGAGCTGTCCGTCGGGGAAGGAGGACGCGATCCGGTGGGCGTGGTGGACGGCGAAGGTGGTCTTGCCGATACCGGGAGCACCACCGATGACCACGACGGAGGCACCGCCCGGCCCCGATACGTCGCTCATGGCGCAGAGCCGCGCCCCTTCGGCCGTCCGCCCCGTGAACACCGGCAGATCACGTGGCAGTTGCATCGGACGCGCCAGGGGCGGCGGCTCGCTTCCGCCACCGTCCCCTGCCGTGCCCGCGGTGCCCGTACCGGTGTCGGCTGCTGTGCCCGCCGTGCCGGCCGTGCCCGCCGTGCCCGCCGTCCCGGTCGTTCCCGGCAGGGGCAGTGGCGGCAGGTCGTGGCGGAGGATGCCGTCGTGCAGGGCGCGCAGCTCGGGGCCGGGGTCCAGGCCGAGTTCGCCGGCGAGGAGCCGGCGCAGGTCGGTGTAGCGCCGCAGTGCCTCGGGGTGGCGGCCGGCCGTGTACAGGGCACGCAGCAGCAGGGCCCAGCCGGTCTCGCGCAGCGGGTGCTCCACCGTCAGTTCCCGGGCCGCCTCCACGGCCTCCGGCGTACGTCCGTCCAGGAGCAGGGCGGTGGTGCGGACCTCTCGCACGGTCTGCAGCAACCCCTCCAGGCGCGCGGCTTCCTGGGCGGCGAACAAGTGGTGCGCGGCGTCCGCGAGCGCGGCGCCGCGCCACATGTTCAGAGCACGGTCGGCCTCCTGCACGGCATGTCCGGCCCGGCCCTGCTCCAGGAGCCGGTGTGTCCGGGCGGCGGCCCGCTCGAAGCGCACGGTGTCCCGGTTCCCCGGCGGGACGCGCAGGGCGTAGCCGGTGGGTTCGGTGACCAGTACCTCGAACGCCCCTCGGCGCAGGTGCGGGGGTTCCAGAACCGTGCGGACCTTGCTGATGTGGGCATGCAGGGAAGCCGCCGTCCCGCCCGGTGTCCGTCCCGGCTCCGGGGACCACAGGTCCTCGCACAGTGTCCCTCCGGCGACCGCACGGCCGTCGGCGAGCAGCAGCCGGATCAGCAGCAGGCGCTGCTTGCGCCGCCCCGGATCCAGTACCGCCCCCGCCCGCCGCACCACCAACGGACCCAGCAACCCGAAATCAAGCTCATGTTGCACAACCGTCACCGTCCCCCGGTATCCCGCTCAACGGTGCCACCACGCGCACCCGCACCCGCACGTCCCCTCGGCACACGAACTGTCCGTTCCGGCCGCGGATCGCCGACCTGCCCGTACGGGGACGGCCGCGTCATGGAGGTGACGGAGAACGGGGTGACGGAGAACGCCGGACACCGCCCCGCCCAGGCATCCACGTGACCCTCACAACCCCTGTCGCCGTGATCTGTCCGCCCGGAACCGACAGGGGTACAGACGGGACGGAGTGGCGAGAATCCCGTCTTCCGCTTCCCGCGCACCAGGGGAGACCCTAGCAGGGCATCACCCAGGGTGAGGACTGCGCGGGCGGCGTGAGCCGCCGCTGCGGAAGTGCCTCCCCGGCCGGCCGCGGCGTCTGCGGATCCACCGGACCCTCCTCGTCCCAGGAGGAGTGCGCTTGCCGGCGGCCAGGTGCGGGACGGCCTCCTCGTCCGGCCCGGACGTACGCCCGCGTGACCGCGCTCGCACCCTGCCCTCCTCGAACCGGGTCGGGGCGTCGGCTGCATGGTGGGATCCTCGATTCAGGACTCGGGAGCGCCACGCGGTCGGCTACGACTGCGGTGCTCCCGGGGTTTCGTCGCGCCGCGCCGGCCGGGCGCCTCGGAGCTGCCCGGCCGGCGGTGGTGGGTCAGCCTTTGACGTCCACGGTGGCGGCGCGGGGAACGAACAGCGTGTCCCCGTCCTTGGCCGTCGCCAGCGCCGAGACGTACCAGGTGCCCCGGTCCAGCTCGGCCGCCTGCCTCTTCGTGACCTTCAGCGTGTAGGTGCAGCGGGATGTGTCGTCCGTGGTGCCGCGGCACCCGGCGCCGTCCACGTGCCGCAGCTCCGCCTCGGTCGGGTCGAGTGCCGAACTCGCGGGCCAGGCCACGACCTTGAGACCCCGCACGCCCGAGTCGTCCCGTACGTCCGCGGTGAAGGTGAGCGAGCCGGTGCTGCCGCTGGACGGCGCGGCGTAACGGGCCGAGGCGTTCTCCAGGGCCGGCTCCGTGGCGGTCGAGGCGATGGCGAGCCCACCGGCGGCCACTCCGCCGAGAACGGCGACACCGATGAGCGACGGGACGAGAACACGCTTGGACATGGGAGATCCCCCGGATTCTTGTGGGAGCAGGCGTGGTGTGCCTGCGGACTGGAGCGGGCGAGCGAAGCACGGCCCGATGCGGGGCAACCGCCGGCACGACCGTCGACCGGTCGCTTTCCCGATGTGTTCGAGACTAGGGGCCGGGGTGCGCGTCGCCCTCGGGCGACCGGATGATTGCCGTGTCTGACCAGAGGTGGAGAACGCCTGCGAATGATCCACCCCGCATCTCCGCGATCTCCGCGCGCGACACCTGCCGGAACGGAAGGCCCGGTACAGGAGGGATTCTCTCCGGAACAGCCCTTCGACCTGCCACGACCGTGAACCGGAACACCGGTCGTCCCGTTGAGTGGTCGAACGAACGTCTTCCACAGCAGGGAAAACCATGGTCACCGTCGAAGGAACCAGTACCGCCCGGTTCGAGCCGGTCCGGGCGGCACTGGCAGCGCACCTCGAATCCGGCGAGGAGTTGGGGGCGTCGATCGCCGTCGACGTCGACGGCGTCATGGAAGTCGACCTGTGGGGCGGCCACACCGACGAGGCACGGGCCATTCCATGGAGCCGGGACACGCTGGTCAGCCTGTGGTCGACCACCAAGACCCTCAGCAGTCTGGCGGCTCTCGTCCTCGTCGACCGGGGGGCCCTGGAACTCCACCGCCCGGTCGCGGAGTACTGGCCCGAATTCGCCGCCCGGGGCAAGCAGGACATCGAGGTGCGACACGTGCTGGCGCACACCTCGGGGCTCTCCGGCTGGCAGCAGCCCTTCACCGTGGACGACCTGTACGACTGGCCGACGGCGAGCGCCCGGCTGGCCGCACAGGCGCCCTGGTGGAAGCCGGGAACCGCCTCGGGTTACCACGTGCAGACCCAGGGGCAGCTCGTGGGAGAGCTCGTCCGGCGGGTCAGCGGCCGTACCCTGACCGAGTTCGTCGAGACCGAGATCGCCGAACCCCTGGACGCCGACGTCCAGATCGGCGCGCGGGAGGCGGACTGGCAGCGCATCGCCGCGCTGGTGTCGCCGTCGCGGACCTCCGCGGTGCCGGCCGGTCTCGATCCCGACGCGGTCCTCACCCGGACGATGCTCGGAAGTCCCGCCCGGGACGAGCACGTCGACACCCCGCAGTGGCGCCGCGCCGAACTCGGAGCCGTCAACGGACACGGCAACGCGCACGGCCTGGCCCGCGCCCTCTCCGTGATCTCACGACGCGGCGAGGCGAACGGCCACCGGCTGCTCTCCCCGGAGACCGTGGACAAGATCTTCGACGTGCAGGCCGACGGAGTGGACCTGTTCCTGGGCGTTCCCGTGCGCTGGGGCGTCGGCTACGCGCTCGCCGACCCCAGGACGATGCCGGGCATGCCCACCGGAACGATCTGCTTTTGGGTCGGCTGGGGCGGTTCGATCGTCATGATGGACCTCGACCGGCGCATCACGTTCGCGTACACGATGAACCGGCTGGGTGCCGGGATCCTCGGCTCGGAGCGCACGCACAGTTACATCCGGCACGTCTACGAAGTCCTCGACGCCACGAGCTGATCCCCGGAGACCGGTCCCGTTCCGGGAGGGGGCCGCTCCATCCCGTGTTCCGTCCGCGGCTCCGAGGACGGTACGCGTGGCCGTCGGCCGGCATCGCCGGCCCCGTGGCGGTCGCCGTGCGAGACGCGGGGTCCCGGAATGAACCATTGCGACGTCCCGGACGTCGCAGCGAATGGACGCACACACGGAAGGTCACGACACCCGGTCCCCGCGGCGGACGTTCCGCCGCGCCTTCCGGCGAGTGCTTCTCCACCCACCACGTCCCGGCGTTCCCGCCGGTGTCGAAATCGCACATCACGAATTATGAATGAGGAACATCTGTGATCGGTTCACGGCTTCGCCGCGCCCTGCTCTCCGGAGCAGTGCTGGCCGGCGCCCTGGTGACGCTCAACGCCCCGGCGGCGCAGGCCCACTACAGCCAGTGCCCCTCCGGGCATTTCTGCATCTGGCAGCACAGCAGTTACGAGGGCCGCTTCTTCTCGAGCACCCGTGACACACCCAACGTCGGCAAGGACATGAACGACCGCACCACCTCGGTGTGGAACCGGACCGATCGCACCGTCTGCATGTACCGGCACGAGAACTACGGCTACGACATGGGCTGCTACGGACCCGGCGGTTCCGTCGCCGCTCTGCCGATCCACAACGACCAGCTGACCAGCTTCCGGTTCCACTGATCCCGGACCGTCCCGCAGGGCGGCCGCACGGCCGCCCTGCGGGACGGGACCGTCGCACACGTGGCGGGAGAAGGACGGACGTCCGCAACCGGCGCAGGGATCCCGCGAGCGGTGAGCGCCGGAAGACCAGGACGTGCGTCATCACGGCAACGGAGCGGAGCGGAGCTGCCTCACAGCGAGCCGCCCACGTCCGAGGAGATCCCGGACACCGTGCAGCCGGCACCCCGACGTCCCACCGTCTGTCCCACCGTGGCCGCCACCGGGTACGGGGCACGGTGACCGCGCCCGTCCGGGGATTCGCGGTGGGAGGTGAACCGTCCCCTCACCGGCGTCGTTGAGACAGGTGTCCGACCATCCATCCCCTTCTTTTTCTTAGGCGGTTCCATGCCCATCGATGACTACACCGGAGGCCCGGCCCAGGGCTCGGACGTTCTGGTCGTGACGACCAACGAAGTGCCCGGATACGAGGTGAAGAAGGTCGTCGGAGAGGTGTTCGGGCTCACGGTGCGTTCCCGCAACCTGGGCTCGCAGCTCGGAGCCGGACTGAAGTCGGTGATCGGCGGTGAGCTGAAGGGCCTGACCAAGACGCTGGTGCAGACCCGGAACGAGGCGATGGAGCGCCTGGTCGAGGCCGCCGCCGCCCGCGGCGCGAACGCCGTGCTCGCCATGCGTTTCGACGTCACGACGGCTCAGGACGTCGGCACCGAGGTCTGTGCCTACGGAACGGCCGTGGTCGTCGCTCCGGTCGTCTAGGACAAGGCGAGGTACGGACCCGGGGCGAGCGGACCGATCCGCTCGCCCCGGGATGATCACGTGCTGTGAGGCGTGGAGATCCGGCGAACGACCGGTGGGCCCGGTCTGAGGTGTTGCCGCCGCAGGGCGTCGAGCCCGGCCGTCCGCCGGTGCGGACTCGGCGGCAGCCGACGGACGGCACACGGTGGCGGACTCGGACCGGTGCACCGTGGCGGGACATGCCGGAACGATACGGCCCGTGGGGCCGGGTCTATGACCTGTTCCGCCGCTGTGGCCCGTCCAGGGCCTGGAGCAGCAGGGGCAGGGAGCGGTGCAGTTCGCGCCGCCAGTAGGGCGGTGCGTGGGTGCCGGCGTAGAAGTGCGTGGTCACCGCAGCCCCTGCCGCCCGCAGGCGGGCGGCGAGGGCTCGGGACTCCTCGTCCATGACCGCCTCGGTCGGTGAGAGGACGTCCTCGGGGAAGGGACGGGCCGGGTCCTCCAGACCGGGGATGTGCGGGTCGGGCGGTGTGCCGGGCGGGTCGAGGGCGCCGGCGGTGCCGTCGCCGCTGGACAGGTGCACAGAGGTGCCCCGGAGGCGCTCCGCCAGGTGAAAGGGGTCGTGGGCGCGCCAGTTGGCCCGGTGGGCGACCGGGTCGCCCCAGATCGCCCCCCAGTCGAGGCCGAGATACGTGGCCCCCGCGCGTACCGCCCGCGGGTGCTGGAGCGGGTGGACGAACCCACTGTGGCTCGCCACCGCACGGAAGAGCCCCGGGTGGCGCGCGGCGTAGGAGACGGCGCAGAAACCGCCCTGCGACTCTCCCGCGGCCGCACGACGGGTCCCCGCCCCGTAGTCCCGCTCCAGCAGCGGCAGCACCTCGCGCAGATGGAAACCCTCCACCGCGGGAGGGCCGCCCCGGCCTTGGTTGAACCAGTCGGTGCAGAAGCCGAAGAGCGGCATCCCGGGCATGACGACCAGGGTGCCGCGCAGCTCGGGATCTTTCTGTATGCCGTACTCCTCGGTCCAGGTCCGGTGGTCGCCGTCGCCGCCGGGGAAGAGGTACAGCACGGGCCAGCGGTCGTCCGGCCCGCGCCGCTGCCAGCCGTCGGGGGTCAGCAGCCGCACCTCGGCGTCCCGGCCCAGCGCGGGTGATCGCACCGTGAGATCGACGATCCGGCCCTCGGACCTGCGTTCCCCGACGACGCGTGCGCCGTCGCGGGCGTACGCACCCGGCACGGCCGGCAGGAGCACGGCCGCCACGGCCGCCAGGGCCGCCACGGCTGCCAGGGCTGTCGGCGTCCGGGCGAGGTTCCGCAGCCGGTCAGGCATCGCGCCTCCCCGCCGCGACGAGCAGCGCGAGGACCGTGTACGCGGCGACCAGGCCCGGCGACAGTTCCTCGGCCCGCCGGCCGGCGGCCCCGGCCGGGCCGGCCGTCTCCAGTACCTCGTCCACGCGGCGCCGCGGAATCGCGTGGGAGCGGGCCGGTCCCGGCAGATGCCGGCGGACCGTACGGCCGCCGTGCGCCGATGTGGCGCCCAGCAGCGAGCCGGCCTCCCGCGGGGGCGCGGGGAGCCGGTCGTGGCGCCGCCCGGCCACGGTGACCGTGCCCGCGCCGGGCGCGTCGAGGCCGAGGACCATGCGCGGGGTGGTCGACCTGCCCGCGCCGTTCGGGCCGAGGAAGCCGGTGACCGGACCCGGCCGGACGGTGAAGGACAACGCGTCGACGGCGGTCCGGCCGCCGTACCGCTTGGTGAGTTCTCCTGCTTCGATCATGCCGTCGACGCTACGGAGGACGGACGCGCCGGACATCCGCCGCCGGGAGGCGGCGGCTGCTCCCGGGGGAGTACGGTCAGACCTCCCCCGCCCGCACCAGCCCCGTCTCGTACGCCACCACGACCAGCTGCGCCCGGTCCCGCGCCCCCAGCTTGGTCATCGTCCGGCTGACGTGCGTCTTCGCGGTGAGCGGGCTCATGAGCAGCCGTCGGCCGATCTCGTCGTTGGACAGCCCCCGGCCGACCAGCGCGAGGACCTCGCGCTCCCGGTCGGTCAGCGGTTCCAGCCGTTCCCGTGCCCGTGCCCCGGGTGTCCTCAGGCGGGCGAACTCCTCGATGACCCGGCGGGTGACGGCGGGTGCGAGCAGGCTCTGTCCGGCGGCGACACCGCGGACGGCGGTGCGCAGGTCGTCCGGCTCGATGTCCTTGAGCAGGAAGCCCGCGGCTCCGGCGCGCAGTGCTTCGAAGACGTACTCGTCGGCCCCGTAGGTCGTCAGGACCAGCACCCGTACGGCGTCCAGGGTGCGGTCGGCGGCGATGCTGCGGGTGGCCTGCAGGCCGTCGGCCCGGGGCATGCGGATGTCCATCAGCACCACGTCCGGGCGGGTGGCGCGGGTCAGCTCCACGGCCTGCACGCCGTCGGCGGCCTCGGCGACCACCACCAGGTCGCCGGTCAGGTCGAGCAGGGCGCGAAAACCCGCGCGCACGACGGTCTGGTCGTCGGCCAGCAGTACCCGGATCACACCGCCGCCCCCTCGTCGCCGGAGAGGCGGTCGACGGGAAGGCGGGCGTACACCCGCCAGCCGCCGCCCGGCACCGGTCCGGCCTCCACCGTGCCGCCCACGGCCGCGGCACGCTCCCGCATCCCGATCAGACCGAAACCTTCCCCGGGCCCGGATCCGAATCCCGGCTCGGACCCGGGCCCGAACCCCGGCTCGAACCCGGACCCGGGAAGGGAGGTGTCCCCGTGCGCCCCCGCACGACCGGGCGGACCGTCGTCGGTGACCTCCACCTCCAGCCGGTCACCGGCCCGGCCCACCGTCAGCGACACCGCCACACACCGGGCACCCGCGTGCTTGATCACGTTGGTCAGCGCCTCCTGGACGATGCGGTACGCCGCCAGCTCCACCAGCTGCGGCAGCGGCCGGCCGCCCGTGTCCCCGTCCAGGGTGACGCGCAGCCCGGTCGCCCGCACCCGCGCGGCGAGGCCGGGCAGCTCGGCCAGTCTGGGCGCGGGCGCGGTGACGGCATCGGCGGCGCCGTGCCGCAGCACCCCCACGGTGGCCCGCAGCTCCCGCACGGCCTCCTTGCCCGACCTCCGCACCTGCCGCATCGCCTCCCTCGACACCTCCGGCTTCGTGTCGAACGCGTCCAGGGCGAGTCCGGCCTGCACGGTCATCGCCGAGACGGTGTGGGCGACCACGTCGTGCAGTTCGCGCGCGATGCGCAGCCGCTCCTGCTCGACGCGGCGCCGGGCCTCCCTCTCCCGCTCGGCCTCGGCGTGTGCGGCCCGCGCCGCGTACTGAGCCGCCAACTCCCGCCGGGCACGCACCGCTTCGCCCAGCAACAGGGGAACCAGCGGCCACAGCATCTCCAGCAGGGGAGCTCCCTGGGGCTGCACCACGTCGATCCCCGCGATCACGGACACGGTCCCGGAGGCGAGTGCGGCGACCACGGCCGTACGGACGGTCCGGCGCCGCTCGCCCCGCACGGCCACCGCGTACAGCGCGGCCATCACCGGCAGGTTCAGCAGCTCGCCGATGTGCCCGTACAGCGCCCAGCCGGCATTCGCCGCCCCGGTGACCACCGCGACCGCCACCGGCCACCGGCTGCGTACCGGCAGCGCTCCGGCCGAGACCGCGAACAGCAGCCAGCTCACTGCGTCCGCCTGCCGGTACGGGGGAGTGTTGACCGCCAGGTCGGGCCCCGTGAGCAGCGCGACGACGGTCGCGGTCACGAGATCCGCGAGCGGCGGCGGCAGAGGCCGGGGGAGGTGACACGGCCGGGGACGGGAAGGGGTCACGGACCTCACGGTATGGGCCGGGCGCGGCAGGCGCGTACGACCACGGGAGTACGGCCGTCCGCCGCACGCGTACGCCGCCGGTGCCCGCCCTGCCGTACGGCGACGCCGGATCCGGTGCGCGCCCGTGGAATCCGACGGCCCCGCCGGGAACAGCCGGCCCGCATGGCACGCTTGCACTGATCGGGGGACCGGCGCCGTACGGGCGGGGAACGCGGAGACCACCAGGTCGTCCGCCCCCGCCGGGTCCGGCCCCCGGTATCGCGGTACGCCCTTCGCGTACCGGAACCAGCACGTATGTCCGCAGGAGGACTGTTTTATGACACACCGTCCCTTGACGCTCATGGCGGTACACGCCCACCCCGACGACGAGGCCACCGGCACCGGAGGGGTCCTCGCGCGGTACGCGGCGGAAGGCATCCGCACGGTTCTCGTGACATGTACCGACGGCGGTTGCGGTGACGGACCGGGGGGTGTCAAGCCGGGCGATCCCGGGCACGACCCGGCGGCGGTCGCTCTGATGCGCCGTCAGGAACTCGAGGCGAGCTGCGAGGCCCTGAAGATCAGCGATCTGGAGATGCTGGACTACGCCGACTCCGGGATGATGGGCTGGCCGAGCAACGACGTCCCCGGATCCTTCTGGCGGACCCCCGTGGAGAAGGGCGCCGCCCGGCTCGCGGAGCTCATGCGGCACTACCGGCCCGATGTGGTCGTCACCTACGACGAGAACGGCTTCTACGGCCATCCCGACCACATCCAGGCCCACCGCATCACGATGGCGGCACTGGAGATGACCGAGGGGGCGCCGAAGGTGTACTGGACCACGATGCCCCGCTCGACGATGCAGCGGTTCGGCGAGTTCATGCGCGAGTTCCAGCCGGACATGCCGGAGCCGGATCCCGCCGAGGCGGCCGCGATGGCCGAGATCGGCCTTCCCGACGACGAGATCACCACATGGGTGGACACCACCGCGTTCAGCGGCCAGAAGTTCGACGCGCTGGCCGCGCACGCCAGTCAGGGCGAGAACATCTTCTTCCTCAAGATGGGCAAGGAGAGGTTCGGTGAGCTGATGGGCATGGAGACCTTCCTGCGGGTCCAGGACGCCACCGGCGCGGCCGTGCCCGAGAACGACCTCTTCGCCGGACTGCGCTGATCCGCCGCACTGCGCTGATCCGTCCGTCCGCCTCCCGCTCCCCCGGCGGTCCGTCCCGTCCGGGACGGACCGCCGGGGGAGCGGCACGGAGTCGAGGCCGGGACGTGCACCGTGCCGCGGGACGGACGTGCGCTGGCGTGACACCCGGTCCTGGATACAATTGGAGGACGCGGACCTCATCCCGGAAGACGGGGGCCACCGGCCCCTGCGCCCGCCCGCCGGCCTTGTCGCCGGCGCAGATTTTCAGTCGATCTTTTCAGCCGATGTCGAAGAGAGCCGCAGACCGGTTCGGGTCCGCCGCACGTCCTGTCGGTGCCGTCTTTGGGAGGACTGGACCGTTTTTGTTTCCCGTCACGGTCCGGATGTTCCAGACCGTCCGCGGTGCGGAACCGGGAATCGTGTGCGTGGATGCCTCGCGGCACCGGAATATCTCGTGGATCAGGCCGCCCGGGTCAATACGATAAGAGCCAAAGACAATTGTGAGACCGGTTCGCCGGCAAGGACCGGTCAGGATCGCCGATGTCGGGGTCCGCTCCCCGGGTCCGGTGATCTTCCTGTTCAGGAGGCCCTCACGCATGTTCCGACGTATTGGCAACGCCGTCGTCCGACATCCCGTCTGGACGATCGTGGCATGGCTGATCGCCGCCGTGGCGATCGTGGCCACGGCGCCGAGTCTGCCTTCGAGCAGCGACGAGAGCAGTTTCCTTCCCCGGAGTTACGAGTCCATCAAAGCGGCGGACCTCCAGCAGGAAGCGTTCCCCAGCGCCTTCACCCCGTCCGCGATCGCCCTGTACAAGCGCACCGACGGCGGCAAGTTGACCGCTGCCGACCAGCGGGACGTCGCCCGGATCACCTCGGAGTTGAAGAAGAAGGACATCGACCAGGTCCAGAAGGTGGTCCCCGGCCAGCCCTCCGAGGACGGCAGATACGCCCTGACCCTGGTCCAGATGGACAGCAAGAAGGCCGGTCAACCCGAACAGGCGGACGCGGCGAAGGTGCTGCGTGACGACGTCAAGGAACTCGCGAAGGGCACGCGGCTCGACGTCAAACTCGGCGGTTCCGCCGCGCAGGCCCTCGACCAGCAGGACTCCTCCGAGCGTGGCGAGGCACTGATCGGCATCGGCACCTTCGTCATCATTCTGGTGACCTTGCTGATCATATTCCGGGCACCGATCCTCGCGGTCCTGCCGCTGATCCTGATCGGCCTGGTCTCCGCCATCGCCAACGGGCTGATCGCATTCGCCACCAAACTGTTCGACCTGGAGGCCAACAGCTCCATCTCCTCCATTCTCATCGTCGTGCTCTTCGGCGTGGGCACGGACTACTTCCTCTTCCTGATCTTCCGCTACCGCGAACGCCTCCGTCTCGGCGACGAACCCAAACAGGCCATGATCAACGCGGTCGACCGGGTCGGAGAGGCCATCGCGTCGGCAGCCGGAGCGGTCATCATCGCCTTCCTCGCGCTGGTGCTGTCCACACTGGGCTTCCTCAAGCAGATGGGGCCCGCCCTCGCCATCGCGGTCGCCGTCACCCTGATCGCCGGCCTGACCCTCATCCCGGCCGTGGTCTCCCTCATCGGACCGAAGGTCTTCTGGCCCTCCAAGTCCTGGCGGAAGGAACCGGACAACGCCCGGTTCGCCGCTCTCGGCCGCGGGGTGCGACGCCGTCCGGCACTGACCGCCGCGCTGTCCGGCCTGGTCCTGGTCGTGCTGTCGCTCGGGATGTTCGGCTACCAGGCCACCTTCGACCTGGCGTCGGGCTCCATGCCCAAGACGAAGGAGTCCATGGTCGTCCAGGACGAGATGCAGAAGGCGTACTCGGCCGGCGCCGCCGCCCCCACCGACGTCTACCTCTCCACCACCGACGGCCGGCGGCTCGACGAGTCCGCCCTCGCCCCCTACGCCAGGAAACTCGGCGCCGTCGACGGCGTCGCGAACGCCCGCCTCACCCAGGTGAACAAGGAGGGCACCACCGCGGACTTCACCGTCACCCTCGAGTACGAGGCGTCCACGGACAAAGCCATCGACGCCGTGAGCAGGGTGCGCGACATCGCCCATGCCAACACCCCGGAACGCACCGAAGCCCTCGTCGGCGGCATGTCGTCGATCTACAAGGACATCGACACCGCCGTCAACCACGACTACCGGACGGTCTTCCCCGTCGCCGCCGCCCTGATCATGATCATTCTGGGGCTGCTGCTGCGCAGCATCGTCGCGCCCTGGTACCTGATGGCCTCGGTCGGGCTCGGTTTCAGTGCCACCCTCGGGGCCACGGTGTGGATCTTCCAGGACTGGCAGGGGCACCCGGGTCTGATGTTCATGCTCCCGGTGATCATGTATCTCTTCGTGGTCGCCATCGGCACGGACTACAACATCCTCATGATCGCCCGGCTCCGTGAGGAGGCCCGCGCGGGCCGGGAGCCGCGTGAGGCGGCGGGAATGGCGCTCCGGCACGCCGGTCCCACGGTGGCGGCGGCCGGCTTCATCCTGGCGGCGACCTTCGCCACGATGATGCTGGCGGGCAACTCGCTGCTCACGGAGATGGGATTCGCGGTCTCCTTCGGCATCGCCGTCGCCGCCTTCGTGATGGCGATGTTCTTCACGCCCAGTCTCACCGCGCTGATCGGCCACGCGGCGTGGTGGCCGGGCCACGGGGACCGGGCCGAGGCGACGGCAGCCGACGCGGGCACCGCCCGGCCCGGCTCCGCACCGGCGGCCCCCGGGGACGGCGCGTCGACGGCCGCGTACGATCCGGCGGAACGCCGCGGCTGACGCGGACGAACCGCGGGTGCCCGCCGGACCGTACGGCCCGGCGGGCACCCGGGCAGCCCGGCCTCCCGACTGCCCGAGCCCGGCTGCGAGCCCGTCGACCGGCACGTCACCACGGACCCGCGCCCCCCGTTCCCCGGCGTGCGTACGGCGGAGGCGCCGGGCGGCAGGACCGGATGCGCACGCTGGGCCTCACGGCCCCGTTCCGTACCCCTGCCCGGTGAGGACCGCAGCCACCGGTTCCGCCGCGCGCCGCCTTCATCCTCCGGCCCCGGCGGAGCAATCGTGGAAACCGGGACAGGACGGCAGCCTCGACGCCACGGCAGCGCGTGGCGTCGAGGCTGCCGTCCTGCCCGCGACCCGGGCGGAGCGGCGGGGCAGGCTCAGATGCAGATCACGATCTTGCCCCGCGTGTGTCCGCGCTCGGCGTACGCGTGCGCTTCCGCGATCCGCTCCAGCGGGTGGACGCGCTCGACACGCGGCCTGTAACGGCCCTGCCGGCCGAGCTCGCCCGCTTCGGCGAGGAGCGCGGAGTCGTTCGACGCGTTGGCCAGATGAACACCCAGGCGATGTGCATTGGCGTAGTCGGCGACCGTGGACACGCGGGCAGGGTCGCCCACGATCGCGACGAGGTCGGCCAGGGACCCGGAGGCCGCGGTGTCGAGCGCGAGGTCGACACCCTCCGGAGCCAGGACCTCGAGGCGCTCCGCGAGGCCCGCGCCGTAGGTGGTGGGAACGGCTCCGAGAGAGGCGAGGAACTCGTGGTTGCGCTCGCCGGCCGTCCCGATCACGGTGGCGCCCCGGGCCACCGCGATCTCGACCGCGGCACTGCCCACGCCTCCGGCGGCGCCCTCGACGAGAAGGGTGCGCCCCCGCAGGGGACCGAGCGCCTTCAGCCCGCTCATCGCGGTCACGGATGCCAGACCGGCGCCGGCGGCCTCCTCGTCCGTCCAGGCGGCGGGCGCATGGGCCCAGGCCGAGAGCACGGCCAGCTCCGCTGTCGCGCCGGTCACGCCGCCCAGCCCGAAGACGCGGTCGCCGATGTCCACCCCCCGCACGCCCTCACCGATCTCGTCGACCACGCCGACGGCGTCACGCCCGGGAATCGCGGGCAGGTCCACGGGCAGCACCTCGTGCACCGCGCCGGACCGCACCTTCCAGTCGACGGGATTGACACCGGCCGCCGCGACGCGGATGCGGATCTCGCCGGGGCCGGGACGCGGGTCCGGCACCTGCTCGATCACCAGGGTCTCCACACCGCCGTACTCGTGATAGCGGGCTGCGCGCATGAGGTTCTGCCTTTCCGCACGGCCCGGACCGGCCGTGCGTGAAATCGGTGGGGTGAATGTTCGGCGGGTGCCGATGCCCACCACGCTAAAAGCTGACACCGGTGTCAGCTGCAAGTCGAAGACGCTCCGGACGTGCCCGGCAGGCCGGGCCGGCTCCCGGCGAACGGGGGATGCCGCACCCGTGATCCGCGGCCCGTGCCGGTGGCGGCGTCCGCCGCCGGCTCAGGAAGCCGTGGGCGTCCAGTCCCCCAGCCAGTCGGCGACCTCCTGGTCGGCTGCCTGGGCGTCGGTCAGGAAGGGACGGTCGCTGCTCGCGGGGCCCGCCCCGGCGCCGGTGTTCCGGTACTCGGCGAAACGGTCGTCCTTCCAGGAGAAGCCGCTCATGTCGGTCCACGGCGTGGACTTGACCGCCGCGCTGAGGTTGGTGTTGCGGACCGTCGTCTGCGGGTCCAGGGTCGCGTCGCCGCCCGCGTGCCAGGGGCGGCCCAGGTAGAAGGAGTTGCCGGACACGTCGCCGTTGACCGTGGAGTTGGCGATCAGGAAGCCCTTGCGGCCGGCGGCCGTGCTGGGGGCGGTGACGTATCCGGCGGAGGAACCGTCCCAGCGCTTGCGCAGGGTGATGACGGAGCGGTCGATCACGGCGGTGGCGCGGCCGAAGACGAAGTCGACGTTGCCGAGGACGTAGGAGTTGGAGACGTGGACGCGGCCGGCCTTGTCCTTGGCGGCCGTGTCGAGAAGCAGGGTGTCCTGGTCGCCGGTGACGACGACGCCGTCGAGGAAGACCTTGTCCGCGGCGGTGCGCAGGGCGACGGCCTGGTGGCCGGAGAGGGACTGGTTGGCGCCCTCGTCGAAGTCGTTGGTGACGGAGAGGTTGCGGGCCTGGAAGTCGTCGGCCTCGACGGTGACCGTGGCGCTGCCGCTGGTGCCGTAGGTGCCGGAGCCGTCGGGTTTCCGCGTGCCGGCGGCGTTGTTGTAGACGATCACCGTGTCCCTGCGGCCGGCGCCGGTGCCCTGGATGGTGACGTGCGGCTTGCTGGACGGGACCCTGACCAGTTCGCGGTACGTGCCGGGCGCGACGGCGATGACGACACGGGAGGGGTTGTTCGCGGGGACGGCGTTCACGGCCGCCTGCACGGTGGTGTACTGGCCGGTGCCGTCCTTGGCGACGGTGAGGGTCGTCGCGGCGGCGCCCGTCGTGGACGGGGTCCCGATCGTGGAGCGCGGTCCCGCACCGGACTTGACGACGGACGGCACGTTCGCGGCGGCGTCCGGGGAGTAGGAGTAGTACGCCTTCGGGTCGAAGGCCGTGCCGCCGGACTCGTTGCGCCCCGAGGTGCCGGAGAAGACGTTGCCCTTCTGTACGAGCGAGGCCGTGCTGTCCTTGACGACCGGGTTGCTGAAGCCCTGGAAGTAGCTGTTCTCCAGGACCATCGCCGTGCCGCCGCGGGCGTAGTTGCCGTAGGAGGAGGAGATGGCGGTGCCGGGCGTGTCCTCCAGGTAGTTGTTGTAGAGGTGTGCGTGGGCGCAGTTGTCGGCGGAGGGATTGCGCTGTTCGGTCTCGCGGATCCAGTTGTGGTGGAGCGTGATGTCGGTGGTGACGTTCTCGGTCCAGCCGATGCCGAACGTCTTGTTGTTGTTGCTCAGCTCGTTCCAGGAGACGGTGATGTTCGTGGAGTCCTTGCGGACGTCGATCAGACCGTCGGCCATGTTCCGGAAGTCGTTGTGGTCGATCCAGACGTGGTGGGCGCCGTCCATCTGGATCGCGTCGTAGTCGTGGTCCTTGTCGTTCCAGACGCCCTGGTACGTGTCCCGCACCGTGAGGTTCCGGATGATCACGTTGTGGACGCCGGTGCCGAGGAAGAAGCCGCCGCCGACGATCTGCCCGGACGTCCCGGACCCGACGATCGTCTTGTCCGAGGCGACCTTGATCTCCTTGCCGACCGGGGACATGCCGATCGCCCCCGCGACGACGATGACGTACGGCTCGGCGGCCGTGGCGTACTTCTCCAGGTCGGCCTGGGTGCGCACGGTGACGGTGGCGCCGTCCCGGCCGCCGTACGTGCCGTTCTGCCCGAGGGTGTCGACGGAGGCGAAACCGTCGGCAGTGGCAGTGGCAGTGGCGGTCGCGGCCGCGGTGGTCCGGGCGGGAGCGGCCACGGCGCTGCTCACGGCCCCGGCGCGGCCGGCGCCGGCGTCCGTGCCGTACGCGAAGGCCGCGGCGGCGGCCAGCGCCAGGGGGAGGCCGGACGCCAGGACGCTTCTGGCGCGGCGGTGGTGTGCCCTGCTGCGGGGGTGGCTCATCAGCTGCTTCCGATCAGTGCGGGTGCGTACATGACACCTACCGGTCGCAGCCGGGCGACGGGAGGTTGCCGCCCGTGGGAGGCGTCCTGGCGGCGGACGGTCATCCTCCTGACCGGGTGCGGGGACGCCGGCCACCCACTGCGCCCGCCGTTGCGCGGCGTGGTTAACCTGCTCGCATGCTGCACCTGCGCCTGATCACCCCGTCCGACCGGACCGACGCCGCGGTGCGGCTGATCGAGGAGACGGTCGGCACGGCCCACCTGGCGGTCGTGCCGGGGGCCGCCCGCGACCCCGTCGGTGACATCGTGATGGTGGACGTGGCGCGCGAGGCGGGCGACGAGCTGATCAGCGGGCTCTGCGACCTGGGCATCGACGAGTGCGGGTCGATCTCCGTCGAGAACATCGACCTGTCGTTGTCGAAGCGCGCCGACGACGCGGAGGAGGAGGCTCCGGGAGAGGGCGCGGACGCGGTCCTGTGGGAGCAGCTGGCGGAGGGCACGCACGAGGAGTCGACGCTGTCGGTCACGTATCTGGCCTTCATCACGCTCGCCACGATGATCGCGGCCTGCGGTGTGGTCCTCGACAACGCGATCCTCATCGTGGGGGCGATGGCGGTGGGCCCGGAGTTCGGTCCGCTGGCGGGCTTCAGCACCGCTGTGGTCCGGCGCCGGCCGCGTCCGGCCGTGCGCTCGCTGACCGCCCTGCTGGTGGGCTTCGCCGTGGCGATGGCCGCCACCGTGCTCTTCAGCCTCCTCATGGACGGCCTGGGCCTGTTCACCGAGGCACAGCTGGAGGCCGAGCGGCCCAGCACCGCCTTCGTCTACGCTCCCGACGCGTTCTCCTTCGTCGTGGCAGTCCTCGCGGGCATCGCCGGCACCCTCTCGCTGACCTCGGCCAAGTCGGGTCTCCTGGTGGGGGTGGCCATCTCCGTCACCACGGTCCCGGCCGCCGCCAACGCGGCGGTGGCCCTCAGCTACGGGGACACCGCCCAGACCCTCGGCTCGGTCAACCAGCTCCTGCTGAACCTCCTGGGCATCGTCCTGGCCGGTACCCTCACCCTCCTCACCCAGAAATGGCTGTGGCACCGCGCCCAGAGCCGAACCCGAACCCGAGCCCGTCCGGCCCGTTCCGACCGCCTGACCTGACACCACCCCGGCGCGTGGCGCGGCAAAACATCGCAACAGCCCAATCCACAGCAGCAGTTCACCCGAACACCTCCAGGAGTCCGCATCGCGACGGCGGTGCGGGTCGGACGGGAGCGGGACGGGGAGGACGAGATGGAGAGTCTCTTCACGAGGCTGACGAAACGGGTGGACACCAACGCACGGCACGCGATGGACGTCTACCGGCAGGAGGTCCGCGAGTACGGGGTGCTGGAGCGGGACGCCCGCTCGCGGGCGGCGGCGCTGGAGTACACGGTGTGGTTACGGCGGCGCACCATCGAGCTGGCGGAGCGGGAGCAGCCCCTCGGCCCGGACGATCTCGCGTTGATGGCGTCGGTCGGGAGACAGAGAGCCGAGAAGGGGCTGTCCCTGCGGTCGCACCAGCAACTGGTCGTCTCGCACACCAGTCTGATGCTGCGTGAGATCCAGGAGGCCACCGAGCCGGGTGACGGCGACGACCTGATGCGCCTGATGCGGTGGTTCGGTCCCCAGGGGACACGGGGCGGCGACGCCTACACGTCCGGCCACGTCGAGGGGCAGGGGCGCCGCGCGTCCCTCGTCAGCCGCGTCCGGGCACTGACCGAGGCGCTGCTCGCCGACGATCCCGCCGCGTCGCACCTGGCGCACGGCGTCAGCATGCGCCTTCACCCGGGTTATCTGGTGGCCGTCATCCGTCTCCCCGCCCGCCCGTGTCCCCCCGCCGCCCGCCGGGAGAAGATCACCGAAGCACTCGTGCGGCGCCGAGGGGTGCCGATCATGTGGCGTGACCCCGGGGAGGTGGTGGCACTGATCCCTGCCGGCCCCGACCGGTCGAGCGACCCGGACCAGCCGGCCGGTCCGGACCAGCCGGCCGGTCCGGACCAGCCGGCCGACCCGGACCAGCCGGCCGACCCGGACCGGTCGGCCGGTACGGCGCCGGCGGCGGGGGACCGCGCTCTCTCCTTGGTGTGCGACGTCGCGGAAGGGGTGGGAGGCGCGTGCGCGGTCGGCGTGTGCGCGGGCTCCGCCGGCGCCCTGGCCGAGACCTTCGCCCGGGCGCGCGGTGTCAGCCGGGTGGCCCCGATGCAGGACGGACCACGCCGGCTGCACACCCTGGCGGACGTCTTCCTCGAACTCGGCGTCGCGCGGCTGCCGGAGGCCCAGGGCTGGCTGCGGGACATCGGCAGGAGGCTCTCGGACGGACCCGACCTCATCGCCACGCTGGAGACGTATTACCGCAGCGACATGAACCGGGCGCGGGCGGCCGTGGCGCTGAACGTCCATCCACGGACGCTCGACTACCGCTTGCGGCGCGCCCGGGAGCTCACCGGGATCCATCCGGGTTCCACCCACGGCGTACGGGTCCTGAGCGTCGCGGTGAACCGGGTGCTCTCGGCAGGCCCGCCGGGCACGAGGTGAGACGGCCACGGCTCCCGGAGCAGCGCGCGCGGGGCGGTGCCGGGCAGTGCGTCCGCGGGCCGGCCGTCCTAGGGTGGGCGGGTGCCGCACGGTTCACCGGATCCTTCCCTGGAGGAGCGCATGTCCCGCACACCGCCCCGGCGTGCCGCACTGCGTGGCCTGGCGGCCGCCGGGACCGCCGTGATCGGCTTCGACCCCTTCACCCGGAGCTGGACGGCCGCGGCGGCCGGCCGGCCGCCGCACGGCGTTCCCGGGCTGGACGGCAGCCTGCACACCGACGAGGCGTCGCTGAGCGCCGCCGCCGACGACTTCGGGCACGTCGTGCACCGCCGCCCGGCCGCGGTGCTGAGGCCCGGTTCCGTCGAGGACGTCGTGACGATGCTGCGGTTCTGCGGCAGGCACGGCATCCCGGTCGCACCCCGTGGACAGGGGCACGGCACGAACGGCCAGGCGCAGGCCGAAGGCGGTCTGGTCGTCGAGACCGCTCCGCTCGACGCCGTCCGCCCCCTCGGACCCGGCAGCGCCGGGGTGCGGGTCGGCGCCGGAGCCAGCTGGAGCGACGTCGCGAAGGCCACGCTCGCACACGGCCTGACGCCTCCCGTCTTCACCGACTACCTCGAACTCTCGGTCGGCGGGACGCTGTCCGTCGGCGGCCTCGGAGGTCAGGCCCACCGGGTCGGCGCCCAGGTCGACAACGTCATGGAACTGGAGGTCGTCACCGGCGAGGGGGAGCGGACCCGCTGCTCACCGGCCCGGCACCGCGACCTGTTCCACGCCGTGCTCGCCGGCCTCGGCCAGTGCGCCGTGATCGTCGGCGCCACCGTGCGCCTGGTCCGGGCCCCCGGGTCGGTACGCCGCTACGTCCTGCCGTACGGCGATCTGCGGACCTTCCTCGACGACCAGCGCCTGCTCGTCGAACAGCGGCGCTTCGCCTACGTCGAAGGGCAGGTCACCGAGGACACCTCCGGAGCCTTCCGCCGGTACGCCATCGAGGCCGTCGCCTACGGACCGCCCGCCGGGGAGACCCCCGACGACACGGCGCTCCTGCGCGGGCTGCGGCACGACCCGTCGGGCACGGAGATCACCGACCTCGCGTACTACGACTTCCTCGATCGGATCGCCCCCGGCGTCGCCGCGCTCAAGGAGGCCGGCCTGTGGGCGTACGCGCACCCCTGGCTCGACGTGCTGCTGCCCGGCCGTGCGGCGGCCGAGGTCGCCGGCCGGATCCTGGGCGCGCTCACCCCGGCGGACCTGGGGCCGGGCGGCGTGGTGCTGCTGTACCCGCTCGTACGCGAGCGCCTGCGGACCCCGCTCCTCCGGACACCCGACGACCCCGTGCCGTACCTGCTGGCCGTCCTGCGGACCGCGCCGCCCGGGGACCCGGCGACGGTCCGGCGCCTGCTGGCCGCCAACCGGTCCGCCTACGACCTCGTCCGCGCGGCCGGCGGCACCTGGTACCCCACCGGCTCAGTGCCCTTCGACGACACGGACTGGCGGCAGCACTTCGGTCCTGCCTGGCCCCGACTGGCCGCCGCGAGGAGGACGTACGACCCGCACGGGATCCTCGTCCCCGGACAGGGAGTCTTCCGGCGCCCGTGAGGGCGCCGGACCGGTGGTTCACCAGGTGTGGGCCACGTCCACCACGAGGCGTCCGTCCAGTTGCAGGACCCGGAAGGGCAGCCGGGCGCGTAGCCCGAGTCCGAACTGCGACTGGCCCTCGAAGCTGCCGGCGAAACCGGCGTCCTGGAAGGTGCGGTGGCCGGTGAGGTCCACGCCCGGCAGCGGCTGTCCCACCCGGCCGGGGTAGGTGGGCGTACCGGAGTCGTGCGCGGGCGCCCTGACGACCACCTCCAGGACGGCGCCGCCGCGGACCGGGACGGGGGTGCCGGTCGGGTCCTGGATCAGCCGGTCGACGTAGCGCACGGTGTACCCGAGCCGGTCGGCGGGCGCGCCCGGAACGTCGACGACGAACCGGTCGTAGCAGTCCTGGCGGCCGGTCCTGGCGTTCGTGACGTACGCACCCGAGGTGCTGGACCAGTCCGTCCTGTCGAGACTGCCCCAGCCCGCCGGGCAGGCCGCCGTCCGCCCGGCGGCGGCCGGTGCGGCCACGGCCGGGACCGCGGCCGCGCCCAGTACGGCGGTCACCAGAACCGTGGTGACCCAGATGTTTCTGCTTTTCGGCATTCCGTCCCCCCATACGAGATTGTTCAGCACCCAGGGAGACCGCCGAGGTGACGCGGAGGTTGCACACCCCTGGACGGGAAGTTCCGCCCCGTCACCGGCACGCCGTTCGATCCGGTCCCCGGCGGTGCCACTGGGCTGTGAACGCGTCAACTCCGCGAGGCGCCGGAGGCGACCGGAAGCGCTCCCCGGTCCGGGGGCGCGCCCGTGCGGGGCATCTTCGGAACGACCGGCCACGGCTTTGCGCCACCTCCGGCGGACCGGGCGCGCGGAAGCGCGCCGGGCGGCGGCTCCGTCGCCTGCGCACGGCGATCACATGCGGCACTCGCCGGAGCTGTTCCTGACCCCGGACGGAGGCCGGGAGGATGACATGGAGGTCATTGTTCCGGGCGTGGGCGAACGCGTGCCCGAGCGTGCGAAGTGATTGACCGCCAGGGTGCGCGGGCTGTTCCGGGCTGGCTCATTTCTTCTTTTCCGCCGTGGACGGACGGCCTGTGCGGGCATGGCTGGATCGGTGAGGTGCCCTCCTGTCACCACCGTCCCGGTGTTAGGCTCGCCGAAGTCAATTCCCGTACTTCTCGACGTCTGCATGCCGTCGCCCGCCGGCTCGACCCTCATTGATTAATTACTTGGTGCCTGCGGGCGCGAGCCGGGTCCCGGTCGCTGTGATGTCGGTTCTCGTGAAGCTCTTTTGTCAAAGCGCGGGAGATCCTCGCCGGTGATTCCCCATCGGCGCCGCGTCCGTTCTCTGCGGAAAGAACCTCACTGAAGTGTGACAGGAGTGGGCATGTCCCTGGGGTACTTGTTCGGCGGTGGCGTCGGCACCGAACCGCACGGGATCGAACTGTACGAGGCGTCACCGCTCGTACGGCGGCTCTATGAGGAGATAGCCGGGTGGACCGGTCTGACGGCCGAGCAGATCCTGCGCGGAGAACTGCCCGAGGGGCGGGAGCGACGGCAGAGCGCGGGCACGGTACGCGAGGCGGCGCTCGCCGTCGCCGTGCACGACCTCCTGGCGGAGGCGGGCCTGCGCCCGGACGTGGTCGGCGGACTGAGCCTGGGCGCGATGACCGCCGGCTGCCTGGCCGGCGCCCTGGACCGCCGGGAGCTGTTCACGATGCTGGCCCGGGCGGCCGACGCCCCGGACCCGCCGCCCGGGGCCGTCGACGAGGGCATGGCCCTCGCCTTCGTGCGGGCCGGGGACGAGCAGTCCCCACCGCCCTGGCAGGACCTCCCGGACGTCCACCTCGCCGGTGACTTCGGCCCCGTCGCGGACGGCTCGCAGCGCATCGTCATGCTCGCCGGCCACCGCACCGCGATCGAGCACCTGGCCGCCGGGGCCGAACCCGGCGCGATCGTGCCGCTGCCCGGCCGGACCATCGCCGTGCACTCCCCGCTGCGCAGGCCCTTCCGCGACTTCATGGCGCCCTGGGTGGCGAAGATCCCGTTCACCGCGCCCCGTATCACCCTGCTTTCCTGTCTGGAGCGCGCCGAACTGAGAACGGCGGACGAAGTGCGCGACATGTTCGAGCGGAACCCCACCGATCCGATCAGCCTCGTCGACATCTACGAGGGCATGCTGAGCCGCGATGTGCGACTCGGTCTCGTCATGGGGCCCGCGATTCCCGAGGGAATTCTCGCTTTCCCGTTCCCCGTCGTTCACGTGGAGACCCCCGAGCACATAGAACTCGCCGTCAGTACCGCCTACGACCTCGGAATCGAATTGTCCGAGGCCGGCTCCGGAATCCGGGAACGCTGACATGCGACGAGCCGGGCACGCAGAAGAGCCTGAGGAGGACCATGCGATCTCCCCCGACGTGCTCGTCGCGAAGTGGCTCGACATCGACATCGACGAATGGACCCGCAAAGTCGTGCGGCGCACCTTCGACGCCGATGACGGAAGCCCGTACTGGCTGGGCCGCCGCGAGCAGCTCGACTTCGACCCGTACGACATCACCCGCCATGAAGAACTCACGGCATTCGGCCCGTTCCCGCTCGACGACCTGCGCGGTGTGGACCCGATGGACCTGGTGCCACGTGCCCTGCGCCGGCCGCTCGCCGGCCGCGTCTGGGACACCGGCGGCACCACGGGTACGCCCTGCCGCGTCTTCTACACCCCCGCCATGCTCCGCCACCGTGCCGTCTGGCGCCACTGGTCCTTCGTCCACGAGGGGTTCGCACCCGGCCGCAGCTGGCTCCAGGCGACACCGAGCGGACCGCACCTCATCGGGCACGGCGCCTGGGAGGTCGCCGAGCTGCACGCGGGTCTGGTGTACGCCGTCGACATGGACTCCCGCTGGGTCAAGCGCCTCATCCGTGAAGGCCGCCCGGCCGACGTCGAGCGTTACACCAGCCACCTCCTGGACCAGATCGACGACGTCCTCGACCGATCCGGCATCGACTACCTCAACACCACCCCCGCCCTCTTCGCGGCGCTGTGCAGACGCTCGCCCGAGCGCGTCGCCGCCCTCGCCGGGGCACGCCTGAGCGGCACCCAGATCAACACGGCGATGCACCGTGACTTCCTTATCGCCCTCGACGGTGGCATCTGCGGCATCAGTTACGGCAACACCTTCGGGAACGCCGCCTTCCTCGGCGTACCGGAGAGCGGCGGTCCCATCGCGTACATGCCGAACTATCCGCAGGTCACCATGGCCGTGGTGCGCAAGGACGACTGGCGCTCGACCGTCGCACCCGGTGCGAACGGCCGGGTCCGCCTCACCGTTCTGCACGACGACCTCTTCCTGCCCAACATCCTCGAACGCGACCAGGCGGCACGCCACACCGACGCCGGGTGGCCCTGCGACGGCGTGGCCGACGTCCGTCCGCTCCAGATCGTCGGCACCGCCCCCGAGGGCCTGTACTGACGAACCCCCGCTCCGAGACCCACCCGCACCGACGCGGACCCCGGCCCCCGGCCCGCTCTCCCCACCGGGGCGTCCGCACTCGGCGCCCCGCGGCCGCTGTCCCGTAGTCCCCGTGCGTGCTGAGGAGCCATGGCGTGAACCTGTCCGACCCCCCTGCCGGGACCCCCTTCCTGTGGACGCTGTCCGGCGACAGCAGGGGCGCCCTCGCGGCGCGGGCGCGACGGCTGCGCGACCACCTGCGCACCCTGTCCGGGTGGAGCCCGGCGGACGTCGGGCTCGCCCTCGCGCACACCACGGCCGGCCGGGGACGACGCGCCGCCCTCGTGGCCCGGGGACGCGAGGAGTTCCTGGAGCGCCTCGACGCGCTCGGCCGCGGGCGCGGCGCCCCCGGTCTCGCCGAGGGACCCGGTGGGCCCGGCACCGCAGTCGCCTTCGTCTTCCCGGGGCAGGGTTCCCAATGGCCCGGCATGGCCGCCGGACTCCTCACGTCCGCACCCGGGTTCCGCCGGCGCGTGGACGCCTGCGCGCAGGCCCTCGAACCCTTCGTCGACTGGTCCCTCATGGACCTGCTGTGCGCCGCCGACGGCGCGCCCGCCCCGGAGCGCCCCGACGTCGTGCAGCCCGCCCTGTTCGCCGTCGGTATCGGTCTGGCCGGCCTCTGGAGCGACCACGGAGTGGAGCCGTCCGCGGTCCTGGGCCACAGCTGCGGCGAGATCTCCGCCGCGGCGGTCGGCGGCGCGCTCTCCCTCGACGACGGCGCCCGGGTCGTCGCCCTGTGGAGCCAGGCACAGGCCACCCTGTCCGGGCGCGGGGAGATGGTCTCCGTCATGGCTTCCGCCGCCGACGTGACAGCCCGGCTGGAGGACTACGACGGACGGTTGGGGATCGCCGCCGTCAACGGGCCGGACTCGGTGATCGTGTCGGGCGACACCGCCGCGGCCACGGAGTTCGCCGCCCGGCTCACCGCCGAGGGCGTCCACGCACGCCGCATCGCCGTCGGACTCGCCGCGCACTCCCCGCACATCGACGCCATCGTGCCGCGCCTCCACGCGGACCTGGCCACCGTCCGTCCGCTGCCCGCCGCCCTCCCGTACTACTCCGGGCTCACCGGCGGCCGGCTCCCGGAACCGGTCCTGGACGCGGACTACTGGGCCCGCAACCTGCGCGGCACGGTCCGCTTCCACGAAGCCACCGCGGCCCTGCTGCGGGACGGCCACCGCACCCTCCTGGAGATCAGCCCGCACCCGGTCCTCACCACCGCCCTCCAGGCGACCGCCGCCGAACAGGACGTCACCGCCCGTGCCGGCGCGACGCTGCGCCGCGGCCACGGCGGTCGCGCGCAGTTCCTCAGCGCGCTGGGCGAGGCGTACGTGCACGGCGTGACCCCGGACCGCACGGCCGTCTTCGCGGGGTTCGACGCCCGCCCCGCCGAACTGCCCGCCGGCCTGTGGGAGGCGGACGACGACGCGGACACGGCGGACCCCGCAGCCGCCCTCCGCGAGGAGCTGGCCCGCCTCACCGCCGCCGGACGGCGCGAGCGGCTGCTGCGCGTCCTGGGCCAGGAGATCTCCGCGGTGCTCGGCGACCCGGGGCCCGTCGACGCAGACACCCCCTTCACGGATCTCGGCCTCGACTCCGTGACGGCGGTGGAACTGCGCAACCGCGTCGCCGCGGTCACCGGCGCCACGGTGCTGCCCGTGACGGCCGTCTTCGACCACCCGACGCCGGCGGAGCTCGCCGAGGCCCTCGGACGCGAACTGCCGGCCGGTCCGCCCCCGGAGGATCCGCGAACGGACCGGAAGGGCGTCGCGGGACACGGCACGGCGGCCGTGGCCGCGGCCGCGGACGACGACCCGGTGGCGATCGTCGCGATGGGCTGCCGGTACCCCGGCGGCGCCGACAGCCCGGAGCGCCTGTGGCGGCTGCTGTCGGACGGCACGGACGCCGTGACACCGTTCCCCGGCAACCGCGGCTGGAGCACCGAGGGGGCCTGCGCCCCCGAGGACACAGCGCCGGGCCGCCACTACCAGCGAGAGGCCGGCTTCCTGCTCGAGGCCGACCGCTTCGACGCCGATTTCTTCGGCATCTCGCCCCGCGAGGCACTCGCCATGGACCCGCAGCAGCGCCTCCTCCTGGAAACGTCCTGGGAGACCTTCGAACGCGCCGGGATCGACCCGCACACCCTGCGCGGCAGCCGCACCGGGGTCTACGTCGGCGCGATGACCATGGACTACGGTCCCCGCCTGCACGAGGCGACGGACGGCAACGGCCACCTCCTCACCGGCAACACCGGCAGCGTCGCCTCCGGGCGCATCGCCTACGCCTTCGGCCTCGAAGGCGCCGCCGTGACCGTGGACACGGCCTGTTCCTCGTCGCTCGTGGCCCTGCACCTCGCGGTACAGGCACTGCGCCGCGGCGAGTGCGACCTCGCGCTCGCCGGTGGCGCGACGGTGATGCCGACCCCGGGCATGTTCGTGGAGTTCAGCAGCCAGGGCGGCCTGGCCGCCGACGGCCGTTGCAAGGCGTTCTCCGCGCGGGCCGACGGGTTCGGCCTGGCCGAGGGCGTGGGCGTCCTGCTCCTGGAGCGGCTGTCGGACGCCCGCCGGGGCGGCCGCCCGGTACTGGCGGTGGTGCGGGGCAGCGCCGTCAACCAGGACGGAGCGAGCAACGGCCTGACCGCGCCGAACGGGCCCAGCCAGCAGCGGGTGATCCGCGCGGCACTCGCCGACGCGGGACTGTCGGCGAAGGACGTGGACGCGGTCGAGGCCCACGGCACCGGGACCACGCTGGGGGACCCCATCGAGGCGCAGGCGCTGCTCGCCACGTACGGCAGGGAACGCCCGGAGGGACGGCCGCTGTGGCTCGGCTCCCTCAAGTCCAACATCGGCCACACCCAGGCCGCCGCCGGTGTCGGCGGCGTGCTGAAGATGGTCCTGGCGATGCGGCACGGACTGCTGCCCCGGTCCCTGCACATCACCGAACCGACGCCGTACGTCGACTGGGGCGCGGGCGACGTGCGCCTGCTCACCGAACCCACGCCCTGGCCGCCGGGCGAGGGGCCCCGGCGGGCCGGGATCTCCGGGTTCGGGATCAGCGGGACGAACGCGCACGTGATCGTGGAGCAGGTTCCGCAGACGGCCGCCCCCGCGGCCGCCGACGCGCGCACGCCGCTGCCGTGGGTGCTGTCCGCCAGGTCCGCGGACGCGCTGCGGGAGCAGGCGGCGCGCCTCGCGGAAGCGTGCGGCACGGATGCGCGCGCCGGTGACGTGGGCCTGTCGCTCGCGGCGACCCGCGCGCTGCACGAGTACCGGGCGGTGGTGGTGGGGGACCGCCGGGAACTCCTGGCGGGCGTACGGGCGGTGGCGGCGGGCGAGCCGTCCCCGTTCGTGGTGGAGGGCCGGGCGGCGAAAACCGGCGGGACGGTGTTCGTGTTCCCCGGGCAGGGGACGCAGTGGCTCGGGATGGCGCGTGAACTCCTGGCCGAATCGGCGTGTTTCGCCGCCTCGATGGAGGAGTGCCGGGCCGCGCTGGCCCCGTTCGTGGAGTGGTCGCTGCCGGACGTGCTGCGTTCGGGCGAAGGGCTGGGCCGGGTGGACGTGGTGCAGCCGGTGCTGTGGGCGGTGATGGTGTCACTGGCCCGGCTGTGGCGTGCGTTCGGCGTGGTGCCGGACGCGGTGATCGGTCACTCGCAGGGGGAGATCGCCGCGGCGGTGGTCGCCGGAGGGCTGTCCCTGGAGGAGGGGGCGAAGGTGGTCGCCCTGCGCAGCCGGGCGGTCGTCCGGCTCGCCGGACACGGCGGGATGGCATCACTGGCGCTGGACGCGGCGGCGGCCGGGGAACGGCTGTCCGGCTGGGCCGGACGGCTGTCGGTGGCCGCGGTCAACGGCCCCTCGGCCGTGGTGGTGTCCGGCGACACCGACGCCCTCGGCGAACTGCTCGCGGCCTGCGCCGCGGACGGCGTGCGGGCCCGGCGGATCGACGTGGACTACGCGTCCCACTCGGCCCACGTGGAACGCATCGAGGACGAGGTGCTGGAGGCGCTGGGGACGATCGGAGCGGCCCCCGGACAGGTACCGCTGCTGTCCACGGTGACGGGGGAGTGGCTGGACACCTCGGAGATGGACGCCGGGTACTGGTACCGGAACCTGCGGGGCACCGTCGCCCTCGAACCCGCCGTACGCACCCTCGCGCACCAGGGCTTCGGCACGTACATCGAGGTCGGCCCGCATCCCGTGCTGACCATGGCGATCGAGGAGACCCTGGAGGCGACCGGCACGGCGGGCGTGGTCCTCGGCACGCTGCGCCGCGACGAGGGCGGCCTGCGGCGCATGCTCCTGGCCGCCGGCCGGGCGCACGCGCAGGGCGTCGCCGTCGACTGGTCCACCGTCTTCGACGGCACCGGCGCCACCCGGATCGAGCTGCCCACCTACCCCTTCCGGCGCGAGCGGTTCTGGCTGTCCTCCGGCCCGCGTACGACGCCGGCGGCCGGCGGGCCCGGGGAGGCGGACGGGCTGTGGGAGGAACTCGCGACAGCGCAACCGGCGCCTCTGGCCCGGACGCTGGGGGTGACACCGCAGGCCCTGGACGAGGTGCTGCCCGCGCTGGCGGCCTGGCGGGCCGGCCGGACGCGGGAGCGGCGCGCCGACTCCTGGCGGTACCGCGTGGGCTGGCGGCCGCTGGAGCTGCGCCCCGCCCCGGCGCCGCCCGGGCACTGGCTCGCGGTGTGCCCCGGGGAGAAGGCCGCCGCCGACGTCGTGCGCGGGCTGGAGGCGATCGGCCTCGAACTCACCGTCGTGACCGCCCAAGGGCCCGGGCAGGACCGCGCCGCACTGGCCGCCGCGCTCACCGCGGCCGCCGGACGGCGACCCGTCGCCGGAGTCCTCTCCCTGCTGGCGGACGAACGGCGCACGCATCCCGGGCACACCGGACTGCCCGGCGCGCTCGCGCTCACCCTCGCACTCGTCCAGGCGCTCGGTGACGCCGCGATCGACGCGCCGCTGTGGTGCGTGACACGCGGCACGGCCGTGGTCGAAGCCGGTGAGCGGCCGGGGGCGTACGCCCACGCGGCCGTCGCGGGCCTCGGCCGCTGCGCCGCGCTGGAACACCCCGGCCGCTGGGGCGGGACGGCCGACCTGCCCGACGAACCGGACGAGCGGACGCTGCGGCGGCTGTGCGCCGTGCTGACGTCCGTGACCGACGAGGACCAGGTCGCGGTGAGGGCGACCGGTGTCCACGGACGGCGGCTGCTGCCCGCGCCCGCGCCCGCCGGCCCACCCGTCCCGGACGGGGCGTTCGGGCACGGCACGGTCCTCGTCACCGGCGGCACCGGAGGCGTCGGTTCCCATGTGGCGCGGTGGCTGGCCGCGCGCGGCGCCGGGCATCTGCTCCTCGTCGGCCGGCGCGGACCGCGGGCGCCGGGCGCGGACGCGCTGCGGGCCGAGCTGGAGGAGTCGGGTGCGGCCGTGACCGTGGCGGCGTGCGACGTCGCCGACCCGCAGCAGGTGACGGAACTGCTCGGGACGCTGCCGCGGGACCGTCCGCTGACGGCCGTCGTGCACGCGGCGGGCGTCCTCGACGACGGCGTCCTCGACGGCCTCACCCCCGCACGGCTCGCCGCGTCGCTCCGGGCCAAGGTGACCGCCGCCGACGTACTGCACCGGGCGACCGCGCACCTCGATCTCTCGGCGTTCGTCGTCTTCACCTCCGTCATGGGCGTCGTGGGCAACGCGGGACAGGCCAACTACGCGGCGGCCAACGCCGCGTCGGAGTCCCTCGTCGCCTCCCGGCGGGCCGACGGGCTGCCCGGCACCGCCCTCGCCTGGGGCGCCTGGGGTGCCGGTGAGGGCATGCTCGCCGACGGGGTCGCGGACCGGCTGCGCGAGCGCGGCCTGTTCCCCATGGACCCCGCGGCCGCCGTCACCGCCCTCGGGCGTGCCCTCGCCGAGGACGACGCGCTGGTCGTCGTCGCCGACGCGGACTGGCGGCGGTTCGCCGGCACGGCGGGACCGCACGCCGCCACCCTGCTCTCCGAACTGACCGGCCGCAACGACGACGGCGGTGACGGCGACCGCGGCAGCCACGGCCGGGACCGGACCGGCGGCCGGGACCGGACCGACGCGCCCGAGGGGACGCTCCGCGAGCGGCTCGCCGCCGTGCCCGCCGCCGAACGGGCCCGGTTCGTCACCGACCTCGTACGCACGCACGCGGCGGCCGTCCTCGGGCACCGCACTCCCGACGCCGTGCGTCCCGAACGGGCCTTCACGGACATGGGGTTCGACTCGCTGACGGCGGTCGAACTGCGCAACCGGCTGTCCGCCGCCACCGGCGTACGGCTGTCCGCCACCGTGCTCTTCGACCGACCCGCGCCGGCCGCCCTCGCCGGCCACCTCCTGGACGAACTCGGCGGGCCCGGCACGTCCGGCGCACAGGGCGGCCCCGCCGGCGCCCGGACCCCGGCCGGCAGGTCCGCCGCCCCGGCCGCCCCGGCCGCCCACGACGACGAGCCCATCGCCGTCGTGGGCATGGGCTGCCGGTTCCCCGGCGGCGTACGACGCCCCGCCGAGCTGTGGAGGCTGCTCGCGGAGGGCCGGGACGCGGTCACGGACTGGCCCTCGGACCGGGGGTGGGACACGGCCGGACTCCACGACCCGGACCCGGACCGGCCCGGCACCACCTACTGCACGCAGGGCGCGTTCCTGACGGACGCCGCCGATTTCGACGCCGCCTTCTTCGGGATCTCGCCGCGCGAGGCGCTCGCCATGGACCCGCAGCAGCGGCTCCTCCTGGAGACCTCCTGGGAGGCCGCGGAGAACGCCGGACAGGATCCGGCCGCACTGCGCGGCCGGCGGGTCGGGGTGTTCGTCGGCACCAACGGCCAGGACTACACGGGTGTCGCCGGCGCCGACCCCGGGGTGTCCGAAGGGCACCTCCTCACCGGCAACACGGCGAGCGTGATGTCCGGCCGCATCTCCTACGTCCTGGGACTCCAGGGCCCCGCCCTCACCGTGGACACGGCCTGCTCCTCGTCGCTGGTCGCCGTGCACCTCGCCACCCAGGCGCTGCGGCGCGGCGACTGCGACCAGGCGTTCGCGGGTGGCGTCACGGTGATGAGCACCCCCCGCCTGTTCGTCGAGTTCAGCCGCCAGCGCGGCCTGGCCCGCGACGGACGGTGCAAGGCGTTCGGCGCGGGCGCGGACGGCACCGCCTGGGGCGAGGGCGCCGGGGTGCTGCTCCTGGAGCGGCTGGGCGACGCCCGCCGGGACGGCCACCGGGTGCTTGCCGTGATCCGGGGCTCGGCCGTCAACCAGGACGGCGCGAGCAACGGCCTGACCGCCCCGAGCGGGCCCGCCCAGCAGGCCGTCGTCCGCGCCGCCCTCGCCGACGCGGGCCTGCGCCCCCACCAGATCGACGCCGTGGAGGCGCACGGCACCGGCACCGTGCTCGGCGACCCCATCGAGGTCCAGGCGCTCCAGGCCGTGCACGCGGGGCGTCCCGCCGGCAGGCCGCTGTGGCTCGGCTCGGTCAAGTCCAACATCGGGCACACCCAGGCCGCCGCCGGAGTCGCCGGGCTCATCAAGACGGTGCTCGCCCTCGGTGCCGGGGAACTGCCCGGCACGCTGCACGCCGACCCGCCGAACCCGCACATCGACTGGTCCGCCGGTGACGTACGGCTGCTCACCGGGCCGGCACCCTGGCCGGAGACGGGCGAGCCGCGGCGGGCCGGGGTCTCCTCGTTCGGCATCAGCGGCACCAACGCCCACGTCGTCGTGGAACAGGCACCGCCCCCCGAGGGACCCACCGCCGGGGCACCGGCGGTGGACGGAGCACCCGGCACAGCGGTCGCCGTGCCCCTGCTGCTGTCCGCCCGCACCCCGGGCGCCCTGCGCGCGCAGGGCGCCCGGCTGCGTACGTATCTCGGCGAACGTCCCATCCGGGACCTCGCGGACGTGGCCCACGCCCTCGCCACCCGGCGCGCCCTGCTCGACCACCGCGCCGCCGTCCTCGACCACGACCCCGAGGCGGTCCTCGCCGCCCTGGACGCCCTGGCCGACGGAGCCTCCTCGGGGCGGCTCGTCACCGGCCACGCGGGCGCGCCCGGCCGCACGGCCTTCCTCTTCCCCGGCCAGGGCAGCCAGCGGCCGGGCACGGGTGCCGGGCTGTACCGCACCGAACCCGTCTTCGCCGACGCGCTCGACGACGTCCTCACCCACCTGGCACCGCATCTCCCCCCGGACCCCGGACTGCCGCTGCGCGACGTCATGTTCGCCGCCCCCGGCACCCGGGAGGCCGCGCTCCTGGACCGCACCGGCTGCACCCAGCCCGCGCTGTTCGCCCTCCAGGTGGCGCTGTTCCGGCTGCTGGAGCACTGGGGCGTACGGCCCGACGCCCTGCTCGGGCACTCCGTCGGCGAGCTCGCCGCCGCCCACGTGGCCGGGGTGCTCGACCTGCCGGACGCCTGCGCGCTGGTCGCCGCGCGCGGCCGGCTGATGGACGCGCTGCCCGGCGGCGGCGCCATGGCGGCCGTGGAGGCCGGCGAGGAGGAGGTACGGGCGCTGCTCGCGGACGCCGGCGCCGACGCGGACGGCGTCTCGGTCGCCGCCGTCAACGGACCGCGCTCCACCGTCCTGTCCGGTGACCGCACGCCCGTCCTGCGCCTCGCCGGGGTCTTCCGCGCGCGGGGCCGCCGCACCAAGGAGCTGGCCGTCAGCCACGCCTTCCACTCGGTACGCACGGAGGCGATGCTCGACGCGTTCGGTTCCGTGGCACGCCGGATGACGTACGCGCCGCCACGCATCCCCGTCGTCTCCAACCTCACCGGCGAGCGCGCCACCGCCGGCGAGCTGTGCGACCCCGGGTACTGGGTGCGGCACGTCCGCTCCACCGTCCGCTTCCTCGACGGCGCCCGCACCCTGCTCGCGGAGTCCACCACCAGCTGCCTCGAACTCGGCCCGGCCGGCGTCCTGTCCGGCCTGGTCGAGGAGTGCCGCGCCGCCGGGGACGACTGCCGCGCCGTACCACTGCTGCGCGAGGGGCGCCCCGAGGCCGAGTCGCTGGCCGGGGCCCTCGCCGCCCTGCACGTACGGGGGGTGCCCGTCGACTGGACCGCGGGCACCCCCGCCCGCACGCCCCCGCCCGACCTGCCCACCTATCCGTTCCAGCACCGCAGGTACTGGCCCGCACCGCGCCCGGCCGACGCGGCCGGGGCCGCGGACGCGTGGACCTACCGCGTCACCTGGCGCGCCCTGCCCGACCCGGGCCACGCCCGGCTGTCCGGCACCTGGCTGCTCGTCGTGCCCGCGGCGGCCGCCGGCGCGCCGCTCGCCGAGGCGTGCCGGACCGCGCTCACCGAGCACGGCGCCGACGTGTCCGTCCTCACCGTCCCCGACGGCACCGACCGGTCCGGGCTCGCCGCCCGGGTACCGCCCGGCCCGGTCGGCGTACTGTCGCTGCTCGCCCCCCGCACCGGTCCCGAGAGCACCCTCCAGCTCGTCCAGGCACTCGGCGACGCGGGCGCCGACGCCCCGTTGTGGTGCGTCACCACCGGTGCCGTCGCCGTGGACGGCCGCGGACCCGACCGGCCCGAACAGGCCCAGGTGTGGGGTCTCGGCAGGGTCGCCGCACTCGAACACCCGCAGCGCTGGGGCGGTCTCGTGGACCTGCCCGACCAGCCCGACAACGCCGCCCTGCGGCGCCTGTGCGCCCTGCTGGCCGGAGCCGTGCGCACCCGCGACGGCGGTTGCGCCGAGGACCAGGTGGCCGTCCGCGCGGACGGCCTGCACGGCCGCCGCCTGGTCAGGGGGCCCGCTGCCGGCGACCGCCGCACGCCGGGGCGCGGCGGACCCGCGTGGACCGTACGCGGCACCGTCCTCGTCACCGGCGGCACCGGCGGTCTCGGCGCGCACGTGGCCCGCCGTCTCGCCCGGGACGGCGCCGGCCACCTCGTCCTGACGAGCCGCCGCGGGCCGCGGGCCCCCGGCGCCGCCGAACTCGTCCGGGAACTCACCGCGGCGGGCACCCGCACCACCGTCGTGGCCTGCGACGTCGCCGACCGGCCGGCGCTCACGGACCTCCTTGCCCGTCTCGCGGCCGACGGCGACACCGTACGGGCCGTCTTCCACGCGGCCGGTGTCACCTCCGGCACCCGGATCGCGGACTGCACGCCCGCCCTGTTCACCGAGGAGACCGCGGCCAAGGTGCGCGGAACCGCACACCTCGACGCCCTGCTCGGCGAGGACCTGGACGCCTTCGTGCTCTTCTCGTCGGTCTCCGCCGTCTGGGGCAGCGCGGGACAGGCCGCCTACGCGGCCGCCAACGCCGCCCTCGAAGCCACCGCGCGACGACGGCGCGCACAGGGGCGCCCCGCGACCTGCGTGGCCTGGGGGCCGTGGGCCGGGCCCGGCATGGCCGAAGGGGAGACCGGCACGGCGCTGCGCCGCCTCGGCCTGGTCCCGATGGCGCCCGATACGGCGCTCGGCGTGCTGTGGCGGGCCCTGGAGCACGACGACAGCGCCGTCGCGGTCGCGGACATGGACTGGCCGCGCTTCGCCCCGGCCTTCCGCTCCGGACGGGAGAGCGCGCTGTTCAGCGACCTTCCCGAAGCGGCACCCGAACCGGCGCGCGACACGGGGTCCGACGCCGCGGCCCGCTGGCGCGAGCGGCTCGCCGCCCTGCCCGACGCCGAGCGGCACCGTGTGCTCACCGAGTTCGTGCGCACCGAGGCGGCCGCCGTCCTGGGCCACGGCGCGGCGCGGGCCGTCGACGCCGGGCGGTCCTTCCACGACCTCGGATTCGACTCGCTCACCGCCGTCGAACTGCGCAACCGCCTCGCCGCCGCCACCGGCCTCACCCTGCCCGCCGGCACCGTCTTCGACCACCCCACGGCCACCGAGCTCGGCGAGCGCCTGCGCATCGCACTGAACGGCGCCGACCCCGCGCCGCGGGACGCGCCGAACACGACCACCGCCACGACCGCCGCCGATGAGCCGCTGGCCGTCATCGGCATGGCCTGCCGCTTCCCGGGAGGGGTGCGCGGCCCCGAGGACCTGTGGGACCTCGTCGCGGGCGAGCGGGACGCGATCGGCCCGCTGCCCGACGACCGCGGCTGGCCGCTCGACGCCCTCTACGACCCCGACCCGGCGTGCGAGGGGACCCTCTGCACGAGCGGCGGCGGGTTCCTCGACGGCGCGGGCGACTTCGACGCCGCCTTCTTCGGGATCTCGCCGCGCGAGGCGCTCGCCATGGACCCGCAGCAGCGGCTCCTCCTGGAGACCTCCTGGGAGGCCCTCGAACGCGCGGGCCTCGACCCCGGATCGCTGCGCGGCAGCCAGGGCGGCGTCTATCTGGGCGTCGCCGGGCAGGGCTACGGCACCGGACCGCGGGACCCGGCGGCCGACGTGGAGGGCCACCTGCTGAGCGGCACGGTCACGAGCGTCGCCTCCGGACGCGTCGCCTACACCCTCGGCACCGAGGGGCCCGCCGTCACCGTCGAGACCGCCTGCTCCTCCTCCCTGGTCGCCCTGCACCTGGCCGGGCAGGCGCTGCGTGCGGGGGAGTGCTCCTTCGCGCTGGTCGGCGGCGCCGCCGTCATGGCGTCCCCCGACCCCTTCGTGGAGTTCAGCAGGCAGCGCGGACTCTCGCCCGACGGCCGGTGCCGGTCCTTCGCGGACGGCGCCGACGGCACCGGCTGGGGCGAGGGCGTCGGCGTCGTGGTGGTCGAACGGCTCTCGGAGGCCCGCCGGCGGGGTCACCGGGTCCTCGCCGTCGTCCGGGGCTCCGCCGTCAACCAGGACGGCGCCAGCAACGGCCTCACCGCGCCGAGCGGGCCCGCGCAGGAGCGCGTCCTGCGCCGGGCACTGGCCACCGCCGGGCTGACCGGCGCCGACGTCGACCTCGTCGAGGCGCACGGCACCGGCACCCGCCTCGGGGACCCCATCGAGGCACAGGCCCTGCTCGCCGTCTACGGCCGGGACCGGCCCGCGGAACGGCCGCTGTGGCTCGGCTCGCTGAAGTCCAACATCGGCCACACCCAGGCCGCCGCCGGCATCGCGGGCCTCATCAAGACGGTCCTGGCGCTGCGCCACCGCCTGCTGCCCCGCACCCTCCACGTCGACACGCCCTCCACCGGGGTGGACTGGTCCCAGGGCGCGGTACGGCTGCTGACCGAGGCCCGCCCGTGGGAGGGGACCGGCCGGCCGCGCCGCGCCGGGGTCTCCTCGTTCGGCATGAGCGGCACCAACGCGCACGTGGTGCTCGAACAGGCCCCGGACGACGACCCGGCGGCCGCCCCGCGCCCCGCCTCCACCGCACCGGAGCCGGTGGCCGGCGACGCCGTGGCCCTTCCGCTGTCCGCCGCCTCCGCGCCGGCCCTGCGCGCCCAGGCCCGCCGCCTGCGCGCACACGCCGACGCGGAGCCCGGACTGCCCCTCGCGGATCTCGCCCACGCGCTCGCCACCACCCGCACCGCCTTCCGCCACCGCGCCGCGGTGACCGGCCGCACCCGGCAGGAGATCCTCGGCGCGCTGACGGCCCTGGGGGACGGGGCCCCCGGACCCGGCGCCGTCACGGGGCGCGCGGGCGAGGCACGTACCGTGTTCGTCTTCCCCGGGCAGGGGTCGCAGTGGCCGGGCATGGGACGTGAACTCCTGCGCACCTCCACGGTGTTCGCCGCACACGTCGCGGAGTGTGCCGAGGCTCTCGCCCCGTACACGGACTGGTCGTTGCCGGACGTGGTGCGTGGGTCGGCGGGTGTGCCTTCGCCGGAGCGGGTGGACGTGGTGCAGCCGGTGCTGTGGGCGGTGATGGTGTCGCTGGCGCAGGTGTGGCGGTCGTACGGGGTCGAGCCCGCTGCGGTGGTGGGGCATTCGCAGGGGGAGATCGCGGCGGCGTGTGTGGCCGGGGCGCTGTCCCTGGAGGACGCCGCCCGTGTCGTCGCCCTGCGCAGCAGGGCACTGGTGGCGCTGACCGGCCGCGGCGGCATGGTCTCCCTGGCCGCGCCCGAGGAGCGCGTACGGGAACTGCTGCTGCCGTACGACGGGCGGATCGGTGTGGCCGCGGTCAACGGCCCGCAGGCCGTCGTCGTCGCGGGCGGGTCCGCCGCACTGGAGAGACTGCTCGCCGACTGCGCACGCGCGGCCGTACGGGCCCGCCGGGTCCCCGTGGACTACGCCGCCCACTCCGCCCAGGTCACCGACGTGGGCGACACGCTGCGCAGCGCCCTCGCCGCGGTACGGCCCCGGACGCCGCGGGTGCCGCTGTACTCCACCGTGTCCGGCGATCCCGTCGACGGCGCCGTCCTGGACGCGGCCTACTGGTACCGCAACCTGCGCGAACCGGTCGCGTTCGCGCGCGCCACCGAGAACCTGCTCGCCGCCGGGCACGACCTGTTCGTGGAGGTGAGCCCGCACCCGGTGCTGACCGCCGCGGTCGCCGGGACCGCCGAACGGGCGCGGCGGCCCGTCGCCGCGGTCGGCACCGTACGCCGCGACGACGGCGGCGCCGACCGCCTCCTCGCCTCGCTCGCCGAGGCGTGGACGTACGGCGCCCCCGTGGACTGGGCCGCCGTGCTGCCCCCGCCCACGCGTGCGCACGTCCCCCTGCCCACCTACGCCTTCCAGCACGAGCGCTACTGGCTGCCCACCCCGGGCCGGTCCGCCGTCGCCGCGACGGCGGCCGGCACCGCCCCGGAGTCCCCGGCCGGACCGCTCGGGCCGCCCGCGGCGGACCCCGCGGCCGGACTCGCCGCACGGCTCGCCCCGCTGGACGGGACCGACCGCCGCCGCACCCTCCTCGGTCTGGTCGTCGCGCACACCGCCGCCCTGCTCGGACACTCCGAGGCCGCGTCCGTCGAACCCGGACGGCCCTTCGTCGAGGCGGGGCTGGACTCGATGCTCGCCGTGGCGCTCAGGAACAGGCTCGGTGAGGCGACCGGGCTCCCGCTGTCGTCCACCGCGGTCTTCGACCACCCCACACCCGCCCGGCTCGCCGCCCACCTCGACGAACGGCTGGGCGCGCCACCCGGACCGGAGCGGCCCGTCCTCGCCCAGCTGGACCGCCTCGCCGACGCGCTGGCCGGCGCGGACACGGACACCTCCGAAGCCGGCGAGATCGGTACCCGGCTGCGGGACCTGCTGCGCGCCTGGAACAGCCGCCGGACGCGCGAGGGCGGCGACGGGGCGGCGGCCACCGGCACGACCACGGACACGACCACCGCCACGGCCGACGAACTCTTCGAACTGCTCGACAACAACTACGGCGCCTGAGGGAGAAGCGGGACACCCATGCCGGACAACGACAAGCTCCTCGAATACCTCAGGCGCGCCACGGCGGACCTGGGGGACGCCAGGCGGCGCCTGCGCGAGGCGGAGGACGCCCGTCACGAGCCCGTCGCGATCGTCGCCATGAGCTGCCGCTACCCCGGTGGCGCCGACACCCCCGAGCGGCTGTGGGACCTCGTCGACAGCGGCACCGACGCCATCACCGAGTGGCCCGTCGGCCGGGGCTGGGACACCGAGGCGCTCTACCACCCGGACCCCGGCCACCCCGGCACCTCCGCCACGCGCCACGGGGGTTTCCTGCACGACGCCGCCGACTTCGACCCGGGCTTCTTCGGGATCTCGCCGCGCGAGGCGCTGGCCATGGACCCGCAGCAGCGCCTCGTCCTGGAGACCGCCTGGGAGGCCGTCGAGCGCGCGGCCGTCGATCCGGCCGCGCTGCGCTCCACCCGGACCGGCGTGTTCATCGGCGCGATGCGCAATGACTACGGCAGCACCTCGCGCGGCGTCCCCGAACTGCAGGGACTCCTCGACACCGGTACGGCCGCCAGCGTCGTCCCGGGCCGCGTCGCCTACACCCTGGGCCTGGAGGGCCCCGCGATCAGTGTCGACACCGCCTGCTCGTCGTCCCTGGTGGCCCTGCACCTCGCGGTCCGTTCGCTGCGCTCCGGCGAGTGCGCCCTCGCCCTCGCGGGCGGCGTCGCGGTGATGGCCACGCCGGACGCGTTCGTCGCTTTCAGCCGTCAGCGGGCCCTGTCCGCGGACGGACGCTGCAAGGCGTTCGCGGCCTCCGCCGACGGCACCGGCTGGTCCGAGGGCGCCGGTGTCGTCGTCCTGGAGCGCCTCGCCGACGCCCGCCGCAACGGCCATCCGGTCCTCGCCGTCGTCCGGGGCTCCGCCGTCAACCAGGACGGCGCCAGCAACGGGCTGACCGCGCCCAGCGGCCCCGCCCAGGAACGCGTCATCGCCGACGCCCTCGCCGACGCCCGGCTGACGGCCGGGGACGTGGACGCCGTCGAGGCGCACGGCACCGGCACCCGCCTCGGCGACCCCATCGAGGCGCAGGCCCTGCTCGCCGCGTACGGGCGGGGGCGCGACGCCGGACGGCCGCTGTGGATCGGCTCGCTGAAGTCGAACATCGGCCACACCTCCGGTGCGGCCGGCGTCGGCGGCGTCATCAAGATGGTGATGGCGCTGCGCCACGGCCGGCTGCCCCGCACCCTGCACGTCGACGAGCCGACCCCGTTCGTCGACTGGTCGCAGGGCGCCGTCCGCGTCCTGACCGAGTCCCGCCCCTGGCCGCGGGCAGGACGGCCGCGCCGGGCGGGAGTGTCCGCCTTCGGCGTGAGCGGCACCAACGCCCACCTCGTCATCGAAGAGGACATCGGGCAGGACGCAGCACAGGACACCGCGCAGGGCGCCGGGAAGGGCGCCGGGAAGGACGCTGCACAGGGCGCCGGCAAGGACATCGGGCAGGACGCAACACAGGGCACCGCGGAGGCGGCCGCCGTGCCGGGGCCCGTGCCCGCCGCGGGCCCGCTGCCGTGGGTGCTCTCCGCCCGGCAGGAGGACGCCCTGCGCGCCCAGGCCGCGCGCCTCCTCACGCACGTCGGGTCCGGCCGGGCCGGGGCCGCCGACGGCGCCGTCGGCCGGGCCCTCGCGACCACCCGCTCCGCCTTCGAGCACCGCGCCGCCGTCGTGGCGCGGGACCGGGCCGGGTTCGTCGAAGGGCTGACCGCGCTCGCCGCGGGCACCCCGTCCCCGCGTGTCGTACGGGGGACCACCGGGCCCGTCGGCAGGACCGTGTTCGTCTTCCCCGGGCAGGGCTCGCAGTGGCCGGGGATGGCGGTCGGCCTCCTCGACGCGGAGCCGGCGTTCGCGGACCGGATGGCCGCGTGCGAACGGGCCCTCTCGCCGCATGTGGACTGGTCCCTGGAGCAGGTGCTGCGCGGCGCCCGGGGCGCGCCGTCCCTGGAGCGCGTGGACGTCGTGCAGCCCGCGCTGTTCGCGGTGATGGTGTCGCTGGCGCACCTGTGGCGCTCGTACGGCATCGAACCGGACGCGGTGGTCGGGCACTCCCAGGGCGAGATCGCCGCCGCGTGCGTGGCGGGCGCGCTGTCCCTGGACGACGCGGCCAAGGTCGTCGCGCTGCGCAGCCGGGCGCTGGGGGACCTCGCCGGACAGGGCGCGATGGCGTCCGTGCCGCTGTCCGCCGCCGACCTCGGCCCGTACCTGGAACCATGGGAGGGGCGGCTGTCCGTCGCGGCGGTCAACGGGCCCGCGACCACGGTGCTCTCGGGGGACCCGGAGGCCGTCCGGGGCGTCGTCGACGCCCTCGTCGCGCGGGACGTACGGGCCCGGGTCCTGCCCGTCGACTACGCCTCGCACTCCGCGCACGTCGAGGGGATCGAGGAGCGGCTGCACAGCGCGCTGTCCGGCCTCGTCCCCGTCGCCGCCGACGTGCCCTTCTGCTCCACCGTCGACGCCGGCCCGCTGCCCGACACGACGGTCCTCGACTCCCGTTACTGGTACCGCAACCTGCGGCGGACCGTACGCTTCGACGAAGCCGTCCGCGGCCTGCTCGACCAGGGCTACGGCTTCTTCGTCGAGGTCAGCCCCCACCCGGTGCTGACGACGGGCGTGGAGCAGACCGCCGAGTCCGCGGGCCCGGAGCGGCCCGCCGTGCTCGGCACGCTCCGCCGCGGGGAGGGCGGCCCCGACCGCTTCCTGCTCGCCCTCGGCGAGGCCCACACCCGCGGTCTGTCCCCGGACTGGTCGCGCGTGTTCGACGGCCACGAGGACGGCCACCAGGCAACGGCCGAACTGCCCACCTACGCCTTCCAACGACGTCCGTACTGGCTGGAGTCGGCACCCGCACCGTCCGCCCCGGACACGGCGGGCGTGCGCACCGATCCGGTGGAGGACCGCTTCTGGGAGGCCGTCCGCACCGGCGACCTGCCCGAACTGACCGCCACCCTGGGGGTCGGGCCCGGGGAGCCGCTCAGCGCCGTCCTGCCCGCGCTCGCCGACTGGCGGCAGCGGCGCGCCGAGCGCGCCACCGTCGAGTCCTGGCGCTACCGGCCCGCCTGGCACCCCCTTCCCGAACCCGCCGCCGCCCGCCTGTCCGGCACCTGGCTCGTCCTGTCGCCCGCCCCCCTCGCCGAGGACGCGCGGACCCTCGCCTGCGTGCGGGCCCTGGAGGACGCCGGGGCCACCGCGGTCACCGCCGTCCTCGACGAGCCCGACACCGCACGGAGCCGGCTCGCCGCCCGGCTCACCGACGCCCTGGCGGGCACCGTGCCCACGGGCGTCCTGTCGCTTCTCGCCACCGACGAACGATCCCACTCGCGCCGGCCGGCGGCGCCCGTCGGCACCGCCCTCAACCTCGCCCTGGTGCAGGCGCTCGGTGACGCCGGCATCGAGGCGCCGCTGTGGTGGGTCACGCGCGGCGCCGTCGCCGTCGGCCCCGCCGACCCGGCCGTGCGCCCCGCCCAGCACATGAGCTGGGGCCTGGGCCGGTGTGCCGCCCTGGAACACCCGCGCCGCTGGGGCGGCCTCGTGGACCTGCCACCGCAGCCGGACGCACGGGCCGCGGCCCGGCTGTGCGCGGTGCTCGCCGCGCCCGGCGCCGAGGACCAGCTCGCCGTACGGGGCGC
>NZ_JAHKJW010000069.1 GCF_019710745.1 Streptomyces beigongshangae | reverse complement strand
CCCGGCCGGTGCCGAGGGAGCGGTCGGCGACGCGCCGCACACCCCCCGCGGCCGGCGCGCCCGGCATCCCGCCCTCGCGCGGGCCGTGCGGTACACGGTCACCGCCCTCGCCGCCGCGCTCGTCCTCTTCACGCTCCTCATGCCGAACGAGCCCGAGCGCTTCCGGCCGGCCGTGTTCACCCGCCTGCCCGTGGAGGCGATCTTCGGCGCGGCCGTCCTGCTCGTCCTGCCCAGGACCCTGCGGCTGGTGACGGCGGTCCTCGCCGGTCTGGGCCTGGGCGCCCTGACGGTCCTGAACCTCCTCGACATCGGCTTCAACGAGTTCCTCGGACGCGGCTTCAACGTCGTACTCGACTGGGTCCTGTTCGACGACGCCCGGACCTACCTGGAGGACTCGATGGGCAGGGCCGGCGCGGTCGGTGCCGTGATCGCGGTCGTCGCGCTCGTCGCCGCCGTGTTCGCGCTGACGGTCCTCTCCGTCGTCCGGCTCGCCGGCCTGCTGGCCCGGCACAGCGCCCGCGCCACCCGGGCCACGCTGGTCGCCGGCACCGTCTGGGTCGCCTGCTCGGCGCTCGGCGTGCAGTTCGCGGGCGTGCCGTTCGCCGCCCGCAGCACCGCGGGGGCCGTCCAGAACCGTGTGGACCACGTGCGGGCGACGCTCGAGGACGAGGCGGAGTTCGCCGAGGAGGCCAAGGAGGACGCCTTCGCCAGGACGCCGCCGGACCAGCTCCTCACCGACCTGCGCGGCAAGGACGTCATCATCGCCTTCATCGAGAGCTACGGCCGCAGCGCCGTCGAGGACCCGGTCATGGCGCCCGGTGTCGGCGCCGTGCTCGCCGACAAGACCGGGGAGCTGGCCCGGGCCGGATACTCGGCGAGGAGCGGCTGGCTCACCTCGGCGACGTACGGCGGCAGCAGCTGGCTCGGCCACTCGACCTTCCTGTCGGGGCTGTGGATCAGCAACCAGGCCCGCTACCGCACCGTCACCGCGGGTGAGCACCTGACGCTGACCGGCGCTTTCCGGCGCACCGGCGCCTGGCGGACCGTGGGCGTCATGCCGGGCGTCCAGAAGAACTGGCCCGAGGGATCGTTCTACGGCCTCGACGAGGTCTACGACTCCCGCGAACTGGGCTACAAGGGACCCAAGTTCAGCTGGTCGACCATGCCGGACCAGTACGCCCTGAGCGCGTACGAGCGCCTGGAGCACGGCAGGAAGCAGGACAAGCCGCTGATGGCCGAGATCATCCTGACCTCCAGCCACCAGCCGTGGGCGCCCCTGCCGAGGACGATCCCCTGGGACGAGGTCGGCGACGGCTCGGTCTACGAGGACATCCGGAAGGAGGGCAAGAAGGCGTCGGACGTCTTCTACGACTCCACCAAGGTCAAGGAGGAGTACGGGAAGTCCATCGAGTACTCGGTGACCAGCCTCGTCGACTACGTGGTGGAGTACGGCGGCGAGGACACCGTGCTGGTCTTCCTGGGCGACCATCAGCCCATCGCCAGTGTGAGCGGCCGCGGCGCCGACCGCGACGTGCCGATCTCGATCGTCGCCCACGACGAGTCCGTGCTCGACAGGATCGACGACTGGGGCTGGACCGAAGGGCTCAAGCCCGACGACACGGCCCCGGTGTGGCGGATGGACTCCTTCCGCGACCGCTTCCTGAGCGCGTACGGCTCGACGCCCCATCCCCAGGGATCGTCTTCAAAGGTGATCAAGTGATGGGGGGATCGTGCTTGTCGTGGTGCGTGTCATGAACTTCCGGATGCCGAGCGGGCTGTGCTGTCGCGGTTGCTGCCGGGTTCGGGGACCGCGGGACGGCCCCGTTCGGACGACCGTGTGGTGCTGAACGGGATCGTGTGGAAGCTGCGGACCGGATCGGCCTGGCGCGATGTGCCGGAACGGTACGGTTCCTGGAGCACGGCCACCGTCCGCTTGTCGGCGATGCCGGAGTCCGGCGATCACGGGACCACCGTCAGCACGATCTTGCCTTGGATGTGGCCCTGCGCGGCTCGCGTGTGGGCGCTGCCCGCTTCCGACAGCGGGTAGGTGCTGTCCACCCCGACCTGGAGCTCCCCCTCGTCGAACAGGCGCCCGATCTCGGCGAGCTGGGGGCCGTTGGAACGTACCTGGATGTTCGAGACGGTGATGCCCAGACGCGCCGTCTCCTGCGGGTCGTACTGGGCGAAGAACACCGGAAGCATGGTGCCGCCGCGCTTGAGCACGGTCAGGAAGCGTGAGCTGTCCGGGCCGCCGACGGCGTCGATCACCAGGTCCGCGCCGCTGACCACGTCCGCGGCCTGCGTCCTGGTGTAGTCGATGAACTCATCGGCGCCGAGCTCGCGCAGGAACTGCTCGTGCCGGCCCGAGGCCACCGCGACGACGTGTGCCCCCTTCCATTTCGCCAGCTGCACCGCGAAGTGGCCCACTCCACCGGCGGCCCCGTTGACCAGCACGGTCGTCCCCGGCGTGATCGGCACCGGCTGATGCACCTGGCCGGTGAAAGGAGACGGCACGTCGTGGCCCAGATCCACCAGGTACTGCCAGGCCGTGAGCACGGCCATCGGCGCCCCGGCCGCCTGCACGTGGTCGATACCGGCCGGCTTGTGAGCCAGGTCCGAAGCCGGCGCGGCCACGTACTCGGCGTACGTCCGGCCGTCGAATCCGGGGAACCGCAACATACCGAAGACCTCGTCACCGACGGCGAACCCCCGCACGTCCGGAGCGACCGCCCGGACCACGCCCGACATGTCCGTTCCGGGGATCAGAGGGAACTCCAGCGTCGGCCTCATCCCGGCCGGCATGACCTTCATCCCCTCACGCAGGTACCAGTCCGGCGGGTTGATGCCCACCGCGTGCACCCGCACGAGCACCTCTCCCGGGCCGATCCCGGGAACCGGCACCTCCTCGTACTGCAAAACTTCCGGCCCGCCCGCTTCGTGGAACTGGATCGCCTTCATCGCGTCTGTCGCTTTCCTGGGGGAACGTTGCTCCTTCAGTCAAGGCCCAGGACGGCATGGCCGTCCAAGACCGGTCCGGCAACCCGGTCATTCCGAAACGGCATGACGCGTACGCTGGAAGGGTGAACGATCTCGGACAGGACCTGGAGCTGCGGCTGGTGCGCTACTTCACCGTGGTGGCGGCGCACCAGCACTTCGGCCGGGCCGCCGCCGACCTGCATGTGGCCCAGCCGGCGCTGAGCCGCCAGATCCAACGGCTCGAGAAGCATCTCGGCGCACGGCTGCTGGACCGCACATCCCGGGGCGCCCGGCTCACTCCGGCCGGCCGGAACTTCCTCCCCCGGGCCCACGCCCTGCTGCAGGCCGCCCGCCAGGCCGAGCTGGCCGTACGTGAACGAGCCGGGACCGGACGCATCACCATCGGCTACGTCGAGGACCTGGTGATCACCGCCGCCGTACGGGAACTGCGCCACCGTCACCCGGGCGCCGAGATCACCACCCGGTACCTGAGCTGCCGCGACGTCGGGGCGCTGACCGACAGGCGCGTCGACGCCCTGATCGCGCGGGCCCCGCTGCCGCTCGCCGCCGACACCGTGGTCACCACCCCGCTGTACGAGGAGCCCCGGATGCTCGCGGTCCCGCGCGGCCATCCCCTGGCCGACCGCGCGTCGGTGACCGCGGAGGAACTGGCCGGCGAGGAGGCGGCGCCGTGCGCGTTCGCGACCGCGGACTGGACCTCCTACCGGATCCTCGGGACCGGCGTGCCGCCGGCCGACAGCTACGAGGACAAGCTCGAACTCGTCGCGAGTGGCAGGGCGATCGCCGTACTACCGGTCGGCGACCGGCGCAGCTCACTGCGCCCCGACCTCGTCACCGTACCGATCGAGGACGCTCCCCCCAGCCAAGTCGTCCTGGTCAGCCGCAAGGGTGACCCGAATCCGATGATCAGGAATCTCCGGCTGGCGGCCGAGGCCGCCCTGACCGCCCCGGCAGCCTGACCGGAACCAGTCGATCCGCTCGGCGTCCGACCCCGCGGAACGGCGAGCGCGCACCGTTGGAAGCACCCGGGCGCCCAGCACCTGACACCTGGCACCTGGCACCGGCAGTTCCTGGGACCGGCCCCGTGCCCCGGGAACCGTGCGGAGGAACCCGGTGCGCCGCGCTACCGCGGGCGCAGGTCCACGATGCGCCGGATCTTGCCGACCGACCGTTCCAGCGACTCCGGTTCGACGATCTCGACCCGCGCCGAGACGCCGATGCCCTCCTTCACGGCCGTCGCGATGGCGCGCGCGGCCGCGTCGCGGGTCCCGGGCGTGGCGCCGGCGCGCGCCTCGGCCCGTACGGTGAGCGAGTCGAGGCGGCCCTCCCGGGTCAGCCGCAGCTGGAAGTGCGGGGCGACCCCCGGCGTGCGCAGGACGATCTCCTCGACCTGCGTGGGGAAGAGGTTCACACCGCGCACGATCACCAGGTCGTCGCTGCGGCCGGTGACCTTCGCCATCCGGCGGAAGACCCGGGCCGTACCGGGCAGCAGCCGCGTCAGGTCCCGGGTCCGGTAGCGGACCACCGGCATGGCCTCCTTGGTCAGGGAGGTGAACACCAGCTCGCCCTCCGTGCCGTCCGGCAGCACCTCGCCGGTGAGCGGATCGACGACCTCCGGATAGAAGTGGTCCTCCCAGACGTGCAGTCCGTCCTTCGTCTCCACGCACTCCTGGGCGACCCCGGGGCCGATCACCTCCGACAGTCCGTATATGTCGACGGCGTCGATGGCGAACCGCTCCTCGATCTCCCGCCGCATCTCCTCGGTCCAGGGCTCGGCGCCGAAGACGCCCACCCGCAGCGAGGTGCGGCGCGGGTCCACACCCTGCCGCTCGAACTCGTCGAGGAGGGTCAGCATGTACGAGGGCGTCACCATGATGATCCCGGGACGCAGGTCCTGGATCAGCCGGACCTGGCGGGCCGTCATGCCGCCCGACGCGGGAATCACCGTACAGCCGAGCCGTTCGGCCCCGTAGTGCGCGCCGAGCCCGCCGGTGAACAGGCCGTAGCCGTACGCCACATGGACCGTGTCACCGGGCCGGCCGCCCGCCGCGCGGATCGAGCGGGCCACCATGTCGGACCACATGGACAGGTCGTTCCCGGTGTACCCGACGACCGTGGGCCGCCCCGTGGTGCCGCTGGAGGCGTGGATGCGGCGGATACGCTCCCGCGGCACGGCGAACATCCCGTAGGGGTAGTGGTCGCGCAGGTCCGCCTTGGTGGTGAAGGGGAAGCGGGCCAGATCGGCGAGCGAGCCGCAGTCCTCGGGCCGGAGCCCGGCCCCGTCGAAGGCGTCGCGGTAGAAGGGCACGTTCTCGTAGGCGTGTCGCAGGGAGGCCCTCAGCCGCTCCAGCTGGAGTGTGCGCAGACCGTCCGCGTCGAGCCGCTCCCCGGCGTCCGGGGCCGGCGGGTCCGTCGGGTTCGCCACAGGAACTTCTCCCTCACGCACGCGCCGTGCCGGGCGACCGATCATTCGGTCGTGCTGTCGGGGATCAAGTAATCCAGCCGTGCGGGCGGCCGTCAAGGAGCCCGGCGGGAACCGGCACTTCCCCCGGTCCTCGCCGCCCCGTCGTCCCGCCGTCCCATCGTCCCGCCGTTCCGCTGTCCTCACCGCCGGCGGGGCGCCCGTGCCCCTTCGGCCGCTTCGGCCGCCACCGACCGTGCCCACCGGTAGTCCGCCTTGCCGCTGGGGGAGCGCCGCACGGACTCCGTGATCACCAGCTGGCGGGGGATCTTGTAGCCCGCCAGATACGTACGGCAGTGGGTCCGGATCTCGTCCAGGGAGGGCCGCCCGGCGCCCTCGCGCAGCTGGACCACGGCCGCCACGTGGTTGCCCCACGTCTCGTCCGGCACCCCCGCCACCAGGGCGTCGTACACGTCCGGATGCGACTTGAGCGCCTGTTCGACCTCCTCCGGATACACCTTCTCCCCGCCGGTGTTGATGCACTGCGAGCCGCGGCCCAGGACGGTGACGACGCCCTCCTCGTCGACGGTCGCCATGTCACCGAGGAGCACCCACCGCTCGCCGTCCTTCTCGAAGAAGGTCTCGGCGGTCGCCCCGGGGTCGTTGTAGTAGCCGAGGGGCACGTGCCCGCGCTGGGCGATGCGGCCGGGCTCGCCGACGGCGACCGGTTCGTGCGTGACCGGATCCACGACCCGGGTGCGGGAGTTGACCTCGATGCGGAATCCGCGCTCCAGTCCCGAGTCGGCCGTCGCCGTGCCGTTGAAGCCGGACTCCGAGGAGCCGAAGTTGTCGAGCAGCAGCGCGTTCGGCACGAGCGCCTGGAACTGCGCGCGCACCGTCTCCGACATGACCGCGCCGGACGAGGAGACGCTGAACAGGGAGGAGCAGTCGGTGCCCTTCATGGGCCCTTCGAGCGCGTCGATCAGCGGCCGCAGCATCGCGTCGCCGACCAGCGCCACGCTCGTGACCTTCTCCTTCTCGATGGTCCGCAGCACCTCCTGGGGCACGAACTTGCTGTGGATCACGATGCGCTGGCCGAAGTGGAAGCAGATGAAGGCGGTGAGGGTCGCGGTGCCGTGCATCAGCGGGGGCGTGGGGAAGAAGGTGATCCCGTCGCCGCCTGCCGCGACCCGCTCGGCGACCTCCTCCGGGCTCTTGACCGGCTCCCCGGTCGGGGCGCCGCCGCCGAGACCCGCGAAGAACAGGTCCTCCTGGCGCCACATCACGCCCTTCGGCATACCGGTCGTGCCGCCGGTGTAGATGATGAACTGGTCGTCGCCCGAACGCGCCGGGAAGCCCCGCCCGGGGGACGCGGCGGCCTCGGCCTCCGCGAAGTCCACGGCGGGCACGGCGGGCACGGCGGGCACGGCGGGCACGGCGGGCACGGCGGGCGCGGCGGGCGCGTCCGGGGCCGGGCCCCCCACCCGCAGGAGGTGCCGCAGCGCGGGAGTGCGGGGCAGGGCCGCCGCGACCCGCCCGCCGAACTCCGCGTCGAAGACCAGCGCCACCAGGTCGGCGTCCCGGTAGAGGTAGACCAGCTCCTCCTCCACGTACCGGTAGTTGACGTTGACCGGCACGATCCGCGCCTTGAGGCACCCGAGGACGGTCTGCAGGTACTCGACGCCGTTGTAGAGGTGCAGCCCCAGGTGCTCGCCGGGACGGATGCCGCTGTCGGTCAGGTGGTGGGCGACCCGGTTGGCCGCCGCGTCCAGTTCCGCGTACGTCAGACGTCGCTCGGCTCCCGTCCCGGGGTGGTCGATGTGGACGAGGGCCTCGCGGTCGGGGACCACGTCGACGACCGATTCGAACAGGTCGGCAAGGTTGTACTCCACCGCTCCTCCTGACCCCGGCAGCCATCGACGAGTGGACGTGCGCCGTCGCTTCGCCGGTCATCAGAGCAAAGGCCGCCACGACTGTGAAGGGTCCGCGCGGAGAAAATCTGACTGTCTGTCAGAAAACCCTTGTACTGGTTCCGCCCCTCCTGCAACCTGTTCTCGTTCCTGAGACGGGAGGACGGCGATGGGCGGTACGGAACACCTCACCGTGCAGCGCGAGGGCGCCACACTGGTGCTCACGCTCAACAGGCCCGAGGCCAAGAACGCGCTCTCGCTGCCGATGCTCGTCGGCCTGTACGACGGCTGGGTCGAGGCCGACCGGGACGACGCCGTCCGCTCGGTCGTCCTGACCGGCGCGGGCGGCGCGTTCTGCGCGGGCATGGACCTCAAGGCCCTCGCGGGCCGGCAGATGGAGGGGCAGCGGCACCGGGACCGCCTCGCGGCCGACCCCGATCTGCACTGGAAGGCCATGCTGCGCCACCACCGGCCGCGCAAACCCGTGATCGCCGCGGTCGAGGGCCACTGCGTGGCCGGCGGTACCGAGATCCTCCAGGGGACCGACATCCGGGTCGCGGGGGAGTCCGCCACGTTCGGGCTCTTCGAGGTGCGGCGCGGACTGTTCCCGATCGGCGGCTCGACGGTGCGGCTGCAGCGGCAGATCCCGCGGACGCACGCGCTGGAGATGCTGCTCACCGGGCGCCCGTACTCGGCGCGGGAGGCCGCGGGGATCGGGCTGATCGGCCATGTCGTGCCCGACGGGACCGCGCTGGAGAAGGCCCTGTCCATCGCCGGGCGGATCAACGCCTGCGGGCCGCTCGCCGTCGAGGCGGTGAAGGCGTCCGTGTACGAGACCGCCGGGATGAGCGAGGCGGACGGGCTCGCCGCCGAGTTGAAGCGGGGGTGGCCGATCTTCGACACGGCCGACGCGCAGGAGGGGGCGCGGGCTTTCGCCGAGCGGCGTCCGGCCGTGTTCCGGCGGGAGTGACGGTGGCTCCGCCCGGCCGTTTCGCCCCGTGGCCGGGTTGTTCGTCGCTGCGGGTTCGTCGTGGCCGATCGCGCGGTTCCCCGCGCCCCTGCCGGGGCGCTGCCCCTGACCGGGGTTTCGAGTCCACTGTCCGTGAGGAGATCCCCGTGGCCGAAGTTCTCAAGGCTCCCCTTGTCGTGGAGTTTCCGTTCACCCGGTCCCTCGGGCCCGTGCAGAGCGCGTTCCTCAGCGGGCTGCGGGAGCGGGTCGTGCTCGGGGTACGGGGCGGGGACGGCCGCGTCCTCGTCCCGCCCGTCGAGTACGACCCCGTCACCTCCGAGGAGCTGGACGAGCTCGTCGAGGTCGCGCCCACCGGGACCGTCACCACCTGGGCCTGGAACCACGAACCCCGCCGGGGGCAGCCGCTCGACCGGCCCTTCGCCTGGGTGCTGGTGCGGCTCGACGGCGCCGGCACCGGGCTGCTGCACGCCCTCGACGCGCCGGACGGGCCCGGCTCCGTGCGCACCGGCATGCGGGTCCGGGTCCGCTGGGCCCAGGACCGCTCCGGTGCCATCACCGACATCGCCTGCTTCGAGCCGTACGAAGCAGGCGAAGCGGGCACACCGGGCGAGGCCGGCGAACCGGCCCCCCACGACGGGCGGTTCGCGGACCCCGTGACCGGCATCGTCGCGCCCGCCCGGCTCGACTACACCTACTCGCCCGGGCGGGCCCAGAGCGCCCACCTCCGCGCGCTCGCCGAGCGGCGGGTCGTCGGGGAGCGCTGCCCGTCGTGCCGCAAGGTGTACGTCCCGCCGAGAGGAGCCTGCCCCACCTGCGGCGTGGCCACCTCCGAACGGGTCGAGGTGGGGCCGCGCGGGACCGTCACCACCTTCTGCATCGTCAACATCAAAGCTGCGCATACGGCGAATCTCGACATCGAGGTGCCGTACGTCTACGCGCACATCGCCCTCGACGGCGCCGACCTCGCCCTGCACGGCCGCATCGCCGGCATCCCCTACGACCGGGTGCGCATGGGGCTGCGGGTCGAGCCGGTGTGGCCGGACGGGGGCGGCCACCCCGACCACTACCGGCCCACCGGCGAGCCCGACGCGGACTACGAGACGTACAAGGAGCTGTTGTAGATGCCCGTACCGAGGCCGCTCAGGGACATCGCCGTCGTGGCGTTCGCGCAGAGCGACCACCGGCGCACCAGCGACGAGCTCTCCGAGGTGGAGATGCTCCTGCCGGTCCTGCACCGGGTGCTGGACCGGACCGGGCTGCGGACCGGCGACATCGGCTTCACCTGCTCCGGCTCCACGGACTACCTCGCGGGCCGCGCCTTCTCCTTCACCATGGCGCTCGACGGTGTGGGGGCCTGGCCGCCGATCTCCGAGTCGCACGTGGAGATGGACGGGGCCTGGGCGCTGTACGAGGCGTGGACGAAGCTCCTCACCGGCGACGCGGACACCGCCCTCGTGTACGCCTACGGCAAGTCGTCCCCCGGCTCCGTGCGCGACGTGCTGACCCGGCAGCTCGACCCGTACTACGTCGCGCCCCTGTGGCCGGACTCCGTCGCCCTGGCCGCCCTCCAGGCGCAGGCGCTCGTCGACGCGGGCGACACGGACGAGCCGGCGCTCGCCGCCGTCGCCTCCCGCAGCCGCCGCGCCGCCACCGGCAACCCGCACGCCCAGCTGCGGGGTCCGGTACCGCAGGGCGACTACGTCGTACGCCCCCTCCGTACCGGGGACTGCCCGCCCATCGGGGACGGGACCGCCGCCGTGGTCCTGGCGTCGGGGGAGCGGGCCCGCGAACTGTGCGAGCGGCCCGCCTGGATACGGGGCATCGACCACCGCATCGAGGCGCACGGCCTGGGCGTACGGGACCTGACCGACTCGCCGTCGACGCGGCTCGCGGCGGAACGGGCCGGAGCCTTCGACGCGCCGGTGGACACGGCCGAGCTGCACGCGCCCTTCAGCTCCCAGGAGGTGGTGCTGCGCAGGGCCCTGCGGCTGGACGACAGTGTCGAGGTCAACCCGTCCGGGGGCGCGCTCGCCGCCAACCCCGTCATGGCCACCGGTCTCATCCGCATCGGCGAGGCGGCCGACCGGATCCGCCGCGGCGACTCCGACCGGGCGCTGGCGCACGCCACTTCGGGGCCCTGCCTGCAGCAGAACCTGGTCGCCGTACTGGAAGGAGACCCGCGATGAGCGGCGCGACGAGTACTGCGACGGGCAAGGAGCCCGTGGCCGTCGTCGGCATCGGCCAGACCAAGCACGTCGCGGCCCGGCGGGACGTGTCGATCGCGGGACTCGTCCGGGAGGCGGCCCGGCGGGCCCTCGACGACGCCGAGCTGGACTGGCCGGACATCGACGCCGTCGTCATCGGCAAGGCCCCCGACTTCTTCGAGGGCGTCATGATGCCCGAGCTGTACCTCGCCGACGCCCTCGGCGCGGTCGGCAAACCGATGCTGCGCGTCCACACCGCGGGCTCCGTCGGCGGGTCCACGGCGCTCGTCGCCACGAACCTGGTCGCGGGCCGCGTCCACGGCACCGTCCTGACCCTCGCCTACGAGAAGCAGTCCGAGTCGAACGCCATGTGGGGCCTGTCCCTGCCGGTCCCCTTCCAGCAGCCGCTGCTCGCGGGCGCGGGCGGCTTCTTCGCCCCGCACGTACGTGCCTACATACGCCGCACCGGCGCGCCCGGCACGGTCGGCTCGCTGGTCGCGTACAAGGACCGCCGCAACGCGCTCAAGAACCCGTACGCGCATCTGCACGAGCACGGCATCACCCTGGAGAAGGTCCAGGCGTCGCCGATGCTCTGGGACCCGATCCGCTACTCGGAGACCTGCCCGTCCTCCGACGGCGCCTGTGCGATGGTCCTCACCGACCGCGCCGGCGCGGCCCGTTCGCCGCGGCCGCCCGCCTGGCTGCACGGCGGCGCGATGCGCAGCGAACCGACGCTCTTCGCGGGCAAGGACCTCGTCTCCCCGCAGGCGGGCAAGGACTGCGCGGCCGACGTGTACCGGCAGGCGGGCGTCGCGGACCCCCGCCGCGACATCGACGCGGTCGAGATGTACGTCCCGTTCTCCTGGTACGAGCCCATGTGGCTGGAGAACCTGGGGTTCGCCGAGGAGGGCGAGGGCTGGAAACTCACCGAGTCCGGGGTCACCGAACTGGACGGCGACCTGCCGGTCAACATGTCGGGCGGGGTGCTGTCCACCAACCCCATCGGGGCCTCCGGGATGATCCGGTTCGCCGAGGCCGCGCTCCAGGTGCGCGGCCAGGCGGGGGAGCACCAGGTCGACGGCGCCCGCCGGGCGCTGGGGCACGCCTACGGCGGCGGCTCCCAGTTCTTCTCGATGTGGCTGGTCGGAGCCGCGCCGCCCGCCTCCTGAACTGTCCCCCTCGCATGGCCTGTGCGCGGCGGTGACCGAAAGCTAGGCTGGCCGCGGACGACGAAACCGGGAGGAGCACGGACGTGGCCGAGAGCACCATCCAGCAGCACCCGCTCGCGGGCTGGGACAAGCCGGAGCTTGACCTCAGCAGCGCCGACTGGCATTCGAGCAGCCGTGGGCAGGGGGATGTCCAGATCGCCTTCGTCGAGGGATTCATCGCGATGCGCAACAGTGGCCGCCCGGAAAGCCCATCCCTGATCTTCACCCCGGCGGAGTGGGGCGCGTTCGTGTCGGGGGCGCGGGAGGGGGAGTTCGACCTCACGTGAAGGGAGCGCGCGGGGGTGTGAGGGGGCGTGCGGGGGTGACGGTCCGACACCGGGGTGGCCCGGCACCCGGACGGTCCGGCACCGGAACCGGTCCGGCACGGGCGCGGGCCGCCCACCTGCGCACCGCCGAAGCAGCCGTTCGTCCCGGTCGTCGCCCGGCCGGCACGGCGAGCGCCTCGCGGTGACCCCGCGGGAACACCCGGTCGAACGCCCCGGCCGGTGACGGCCGGACGCACCCGCGGCCCCCGCGGCCGCCTCGACGAGGCCGTGCGGACCGCCGGGCAGTACGGTTTCGCGCGGCCGTTCCCCGCCGCCGTCGTCTTCCCCGACTCCCAGACCGTGTACGGCGAGCTGCTGCCGGCCCGCGGGGTGTGCGCAACCCCGCCCGGTGCCCGTGGCAGCTGCACCTGACCCGGGCCGAGAGCCACGACACCCCGGAACGGGCGGTGGCGACGGCGTCCGAGGCGGTGCGGCGGGCCAGGCTGTTCGGTGCGCCCTCGGCGATCGGCCAGGCGCTGCGCGCGACGGCCGACGTCTCCTCCGGCCCGGCCCGCCTCGCACTCCTGGAGGAGTCCGTCGGCCATCCGGAACGCTCCCCGGCGGCGTACGAACTGGCTTGCTCCCCCGTCGCCCTCGGCACGGAGCTGCGCCGGGGCGGCCGGCCCGGCGAGGCCGTCGAGCACCTCCACCGGGGGTTCGACGCGGCCGTGCGGTGCGGGGCCGACGGACTGGCCGGCACCGCCCGCCGCGAACTCGCGGCCGCCGGGTCGCGGCCCCGCCGCCCTCGCGGCACCGGGACGGACACGCTGACGGCCGGGGAGCGCACGGCCGCGGAGCTGGCCGCGCGCGGACTCCCGACGGCGGCCATCGCCGAGAAGCTCCGCACGGGGGAGCCGACGGCGGTGCGGCCGCTGTCTGCGGTGTACAGAAAACTGGGGACGGACCGGGCGGGACTGGAGGCGGCACCGAGGTCCGTGCCAGGGCCCGTACCGAGGTCCGTGCCAGGGCCCGTACCCGAGGTCCGTACCGGGGGCGGTGCGGGAGGAGGGCCCGGGGGGCCAGCCGCCCCGTACCGACCGGTCCGTGACGGCCCGGGGCCGTCGCCCGCGGGCCGGCCGTCCGGGCCGCCGTCCGCTGGCCGCCCGCCGTCGCCCCCACGGCGGACCACCCCCCGGTGCACGTACCATTGCGGCATGTCCTTCCTCCGCCGCCGCAGCGCCACTCCCGCCGGGCCAGACTTCGACGTCCTGGCCATGGATCCGGGCGACTGGCCGGGCAATCTCGGCGCGGGCCTGCTGCCCGCCCCCGACGGCAGCTGCCAGGGTGTGTTCCTGCGGTACGACCTCTTCGGCGGGCGCGGCCCGGCGATGATCATCGGCAATCTGCCGGAGGGCTCCCCGGCCCGGGACGTCCCCGAGGGAGAGGTCCCCTTCGAGGTCGCCCAGCTGCTGCTGGCGCTGGAGAACGGCGAGGAGGTCACCGTCGTCGGCGCCGAGGACATGCCGGTGATGCAGGGCGACAACCTCCTCATCGTGCGCCGCCTCAAGCTCTCCGAGACGCGCATCAGCTGTGTGCAGTTCGACCGCAGCGACAAGGTCCTGGTGACCATCGCGGCCTGGGACCGCCCCATCACCGACGACCTGTACGCACTGCTCAAGCCGCTGCCCGCGGAACTGTTCCAGCAGGCCTGAGCCGGCGGGGCCGCCCCCGGCCGGACGGCCCGCCCCTGTTCGAAGGCGTCACGGGGGACCGTCCAGGAAATGGAAACCGGGCTGCGGGTGCATGAGGAAGTCGTGGTGGGAGATGTTCCACGCGTAGGCACCCGCGAGCCCGAACGCCACCCGGTCGCCCGCCCGCAGCGCCGGTGCCGGGACATCACGGGCCAGCACGTCCTTCGGCGTGCACAACTGCCCCGCGAGCGTGACCCGTTCACCGCGGGCCGCCGGCCGGGGCCACGGATGCGGCCAGTCCTCCACCGCGAGCAGGGTGCAGGGCTGGTCGTGCCCCTTGGTCGCGGGAGTGCGCAGATGGTGCGTGCCGCCGCGCACCACGGCGAACTCCGCGCCGTGGCTGTGCTTCACGTCCAGCACCTCGGTCGCGTACCAGCCGCAGTACGCCGTCAGCGCCCGCCCGGGCTCGATGCGGAGCGTCGGTCCCGGGTACCGGGCGACGAGCCGGGCGAGACCCTCGCCGTACGCGGTCCAGTCGAACCGCTCGCCGGGCGCCGCGTAGTCGACCGTCATGCCCCCGCCGACGTTCACCTCGGCGAGCCGCACCCCGTGCCGCCCGGCCAGCCGGACGGCCCACTCCACGACGGACCCGGCCACCGCCAGCTGTTCCCGGGCCCGCAGTCCACTGGCCAGGTGGGCGTGCACGCCCCGGAGTTCCAGGTGCGGGAAGCTGCCGTCGGTGAGCAGACCGATCACCCTGTCCGCCTCGGACGGGTCGAGGCCGAAGGGGGTGGGGCGCCCGCCCATCGCCAGGGAACCACCCGCCAGCGCGCCCGCCGCCACGGGGAGGTTGAAGCGGGGCAGGACCCCCACCCCGGCACCCGGTGCGACCTGCCGGGCCAGTTCGCCCAGCATGCGCAGCTCGTACTCGCTCTCCACGTGGAAGCGCTCCACGCCCAGCTCCAGCGCCGCCACGATCTCGGCCGGGGTCTTGCCGGGCCCGCCGAACGCCAGCGGGCGGCCCGGCACCGCCTTCGCGACATGGGAGAGTTCGCCGCCCGACGCGACCTCGTAACCGTCCACGTACGGGCCGAGCGCGGCCAGGATCGCGGGCTCCGGGTTGGCCTTCGCCGCGTAGTACAGCTCGACGCGCCCGGGCAGCGCGTCCCGCACGGCCGCGGCGTGGGTACGCAGCGCCGTCAGGTCGTAGACGTAGGCGGGAAGTTCGTCCGGGGTCAGGGAGAGCACGTGTTCCCGTACGGCGTCGGTGAGGACAGGAACGGGAGCCGGAACCGGAGCCGGAGTGGGAGTCGGAGTGGGAACGGGGGCGGGGGCGGCAGTCATCGGGTGCCTCCGGTCGTCGGGTGGCGCGGGATGCCCTCGCCGAGCGGGGAGGGCAGCGGGACGTAACGTGCCTCGCGGTCGGCCCTGCGCCCCCACCGGGTGAGGAGGTTCGCCTTGGCGGGCAGCGGCACTCCCGCGAGCAGCGCGGCCAGCGGCGGCGGGCAGCCGTACAGGTCGGCGTACGACCGCAGGGCGGCGCGGACCTGCGACCACAGCGCGGGCTCGATGCGCGGGTGCAGATCGGCGAGGGCGGCGAGCAGTTCGGCGACGTGGTTGACGAGCAGGCAGTAGACGACCCGGTCCCAGCCGCGCCGCGCGTCGTAGGTCATCGGCCCCGCGACCTCGGGCGGCAGCGAGGCGAGGGTCCCGGCGTGGTGCTCGGGCACGAGTTTGGTGCCCTCCAGGTCGCGGAAGATCACCTGGGCGGGCATACCGTCGCCGTCGACGCAGATCAGCACGTTCTGCAGATGGGGTTCCAGCACCAGGCCGTGGTCGAAGCAGGCGGCGAGGACGGGCGGCACGAGCAGTCCGAGGTAGGCCGCCCACCAGTCGAGCACGGCCGACGGACCGGCCCCGTCGAGGAGGCGGGAGACGTGCGCCGGACCGGTGGGGTACTCGTCCGCCACGGCCGCCGCGAGCAAGGGGGTGGTCCCGGGCAGGAGGTGCCGGTCCAGGCCCTCACGGACGATGACACCGAAGCCTTCGAGCATCTCGCGGTCCGGCGCTCCGCCGGGGCCCGGCAGGGCGAGGCTGCGGTACGCGGGCTCCCGCAGCACCGTGCCGCGGGGGAACCGGGCGGTCAGGTCGGCGAGCACCGGATCGAGCACGCGGGTGAGCGCGACGGCGCCGGACAGCTCGTAACTCGCGTTCTTGCGCCAGCAGTTGGTGATCCGGATGTTCAGGCTGAACTTCAGGAACGTCTCGCCGTCGTACAGGGTCCGTACGGACGCGGTGGCCGCGAAGGGCCTGCCGCCGGGGCCGAGGTCCAGGACGTCCCCGCGGCCGAGGGCCGCGCGGAGCGCCGGGTGCCCGCGCAGCATCGCGTACTGCCAGGGGTGTGCGGGCAGCAGCCGGTACCCCTCGGGAACAGCGGTACGGCCGTCCGGCCGGTCGAGCACGTCCAGGGCGCCGGGCTCCGCCGCCTCCTCCGCGATCAGGTGGTCGCGTACGGCGAGGTGGCGCAGCGGAAAGGCCGCGGCCGCCTCCGGCGCGTAGGCATGCCAGGACTCCGCGTCCCCGGTGCGCGCCTTGGGCGTGGGGTGGAAGCGGTGCCCGAACAGCAGCGACCGCTCGGAGGCGAGATAGACGGACGGGGACGCGGACGTGCCGGTGCCGGTTTCGGTTTCGGCGCGTGCGGCGAGGGACGCGGCGACGGCCCGGTGACTGGAGTCGAGCTGCGCGAGGAACTCCTCGTTGTGCACGCCGGTGCGCAGGGCCAGCTCGTCCCGCGTGTGCTCCGCCAGCCGCCGCCAGCCGATCTCGCTCCAGCCGCCGTCGGCCGTCCGTTCGCTCACCGGACCGGTGAAGCGGTGCGCGCCCAGCATCGACGTACGGCGCAGCGCGACCCGCAGCAGCACACCGCGACGGGGCAGCCGCACCAGCAGATGGCGGTCGGTGAGAGCGGTCTGGTGCTCGGGGGCCGACACCTCCCGCAGCAGGCAGTTGAGGAGCGTGTGCGCCACCACCTCGTCCGCGGAGGGGAGCCGGGTCCGCGCGGGACGGCCGGGGGCGGGGCGTGGCGTGCCGCCGAGCGACTCGGTCAGCGAAGGCATGTGCGGCTCCAGCGGGTGCTGAGGGAGGAGGAGGGCGGTCGCGCCCACGGTGATCGGGGGCGGCCGGGGACCGGCGGTACGCCGGCCCGGGGGCGGCGTGCCGCGTCGCTCATGCCGGAGGTCCGGCGCGCAGCAGGTAGTTGGGGCCGCTGGTGTAGTGCTTGTTGATGTCCGTGGCGCCCGAGCGCTCCTTGGTGAGGAGCGTTCCCGCGGTGACCATCGCCTTGACCGGCAGATACGGCGCGTCCAGCACCCGGGCCCGCAGTACGGCACCCGGTTCACCCGCTCCCGTGCCCAGCCGTTCGGCCGCCTCGGCGAGCCGGTCGCGCACGAGCCGCAGCAGCACCGCCAGCGGTGCGCGGCCCTGCCGTGCGAGCCCGAACGCGTAAGCCCCCGCGCACAGGTGGACGGTGATGGTGGTGAACAGGTCGAGGACCGGCTGATCACTCGTGCCGAAGATCCGGGGGTCGGCGAAGTCCCCGGGTCCCGGCGCCTCGTCCCCCAGCCGCTCGTTCAGCCGCACCCCGTTGACGCGCGGCCCGTCGTTGTCCTTGAGCAGCAGCCGCAGCCGGGTGCGGCCGTCGTGCGGCCGGTCCAGGACCAGCGAGATGTTCTGCTGGTGCGACTCCAGCGCGATCCCGTAGCCGAACAGCGTGGTCTGCCAGTCGAAGAGCAGGGCCAGGCAGGAGTCCAGCAGCGCGAGGAGGTCACCGCCGTAGAAGCGGTCGGCCAAATGGTCGACGACCAGCCGCCCGCCGGGCGCCTCGGCCTGCAGGGCGGCCATCGGCACGACGGCGGAGTCCTGGAGGCCGTCCGGGTGACGCCGGAACAGCGCGGCGAGCAGCTCGTGCCCGGCGTGCGCGTACACCGTCTCGTCCGCGTGCAGGACCGTGCCGCGGAAGCGCGGCTCACGGGCGAGGACCCGCTCGATCAGACGCTGTCCCGCGGCTCCGTCGACGAGCGTGCCGGGCTTGATGGTCCGCCGGTTGAGCAGTCCCAGTGTGGCGATGGGCAGAGGGAGTTTGATGTGCAGGGAGGGTTCCGCGACCAGCGCCACGGTACGCATCGAGAGCGTCGGTACGACGTCGGTGTGGGCGCGCCCGGCGAGCACGGCCCGGCCGGTGAGACCGGTGGCGCGCAGCGCCTCCTCCAGCGGGGCCCCGGCGGTCAGCGGGTGGACGGGCAGGGCCACGTGGGTGCGGTCGAGCTCCGGGAGGCCCAGCGCCGCCGGCGAGGGCCAGCGGTCCGGGAACGCCCCGGTCACCGCGTCCCCGGGCACGGCGAGCCAGCGCAGGGCGAAGCGCGGATGCGTCTCCGGCGCGTACGCCCGCAGTTCGGGCTCACCCAGTCCCGACCGGCCGCGCGCGGTCGGATACACGGGATGGTCGAGGTGGGCTGCGAGGGTGTCGTACGCCAGTGCGCCGGACGGTCCCGACCAGCCGGTCAGGTCCGCCCCATGATGTTCCGTCAGCCGGGCGACCGCCTCGTCGCGGACCGCGGTGTGCACCCGCAGGGCGGCCGACGCCCGGCGGCACTCCTCGGCGAAGGCGTCGAAGCCGTCCAGGTCCCGCGGGTCGGCGAGGACCCGCAGGGCGGCGAGGATCGCGTCGCACGTCCCGTGGCGGACGGGCGCGGTGTCCCCGCCCTCCTCGCCCTCCTCGACGAGCAGCGGCAGCCGGGCCGCGTACGCGCACTGGAACCCGTCCACGGCGACGGGCAGCAGGAAGGACCGGCCGTCCCCGTACGGCCGTCGCCACCACGCGCCGTCCGCCCGGTGCACGAGCCCGCCGGCCGAGCGCAGCCCGGCCACGTCCTCGCGCAGCAGCGCGCTGAGGACCCGCATCACCAGCTCGCCCTGGCTGCCGGCGCCCGCGCCTTCCGTCACGGCCGGATCACCCACCGCTGCCCGGCCAGGAACCCGGTCACCGCCCGGTCCACGGCTTCCTGGTCCGTCCCGACGGCCCGCACCACGCCGAGGAAGTCGCGATTGGTACGGTACACCTCGTGCCGCTCGCCGATCGCGCGCAGGGGACGGTAGGACAGCCGGACGCCGCCGGCCGCCAGGTCCACCGCCCCGGGGGCGGCGGTCAGCGTCCCCGCCGTCCCGGCACAGGGATAGTCCAGCCGGGCCACGCCGTCGCGCCGCGCCCCGAGGTCGGCCGGCAGGGGCTCGCCCAGGTGGGTCCGCAGGATGTGCTCGAACAGCGGGATCCCCAGCAACTGCGCCAGCAGCAGATCGCACTGGTCGCCTATGGCGCGGTAGTTGACCTCGACGAGCCTCACCCGGCCCTCGTGCAGCACGAACTCGGTGTGGCAGGCGCCGAAACCGACGCCCAGTGCGTCGAGCCGGGACAGCACCTGGGCGAGGACCGGTTCCGGACGGGACGGGACGAAGGTCAGCCGTTCCTCGACGAAGTACGGCGGCGGGGACAGCACGGTGTGGAAACCGCCCAGGACATGGCGTACGCGGCCGTCGCCGAGCGTCTCCAGGGTGTGCAGCTCCCCGGGCAGGTACTCCTCCACGACCAGCGCGGCCCCGGGGCGGCGGCGCCTGATCTCCGCGCAGCGCGCCACCAGTTCCTCGCGGTCCCCGACGAGCACGACGTCCTCGCTGGCCACGCCCTCGCGCGGCTTGACGACGCAGGGGTACGGCGGGTCGAGGGCGGCCACGTCCGTGCGGTCGGTGATCTCGGCCGACCACACCGGGTCCGCCCCGGTGGAGGCGAGACGGCGCCGCATCTCCGCCTTGTCCTTGGTGCGCAGGGCGGCCCGCCAGTCCTTGCCCGGCAGGCCGAAGTACGCGGCGGCCAGGGCCGCCTGGGTCTGCAGGTGGTCGCTGTTGGTGAAGACCGCGTCGGGGCGGCCGAGGGCCGAGACGCGCGAGACGACGGCACGGAAGTCGCGGACGTCGCACTCCAGGACCTCGACGTCCGGGTACACGTGCCGGTGGGCCTCCGGCTGGTCGGTGAGGACCGTCGGGTCCAGGCCCAGCCGGGCCGCGGCGGGCAGGAACCCTTCCGTGACGGAGTCGGTCGGATTGCGGGCCAGCAGGTACATGCGCATGCGACGGGACAACTTCCGCTTCTGTGAGGGCGGTTGCGGCGGACGGCAGGTGGCGGACGACAGGTGGCGGACAACGGATGCGGCCTGTTCGGGGGCAGTTGCACGGAGTGAGGAAGGGTGAGGCGTCCTCTGCTCCTCGAACCGGCCGTGCATACATCGTGACGTGTGCTTCCCTTGATCCTTTCGCTGGGGACCGTGGTCACGTACCGCTGTTGTCGATCTCTATACTAAGGTAAGCCTTACCTGCTGATCACGCTCTGCCCCCTGCACAGGAGTGCCGATGACCGCCGCCCTGGAGACCCCGCCGGCCGCCGCGGCCGCGACCGTGTCCGGCCTGCTCTGCGGCGCGTACCGGCAACTGGTCGGGGTCTGCGGGGCGTTGACCGTGACGCTGGACGACCCGGCGCCGGGATTCACCCGTACGGACGTGAGCGGCGCGGAGCTGACGAAGGATCACGAGGCCCTGGAGGCGTTCCTCGCGGCTGAGGACGCGCGGATCCGGACACGGTACGACCACGTGCCGCGCCGTGACGTCGCCGCCTCCCGCGCCCTCCACGACTACGCCTGGTCGGTGGGCCTGCTGATGAGCGGCGTCTGGTACCTCACGGGCCGGGTGCCGCGCGTCCGGCCCGGGGACGTGCGCGTCGACCTGGCGTCGGGCGCGTTCGGCGTCACTCCCGGACCGGACCTGGCCTGCCTCCCCGGGGACCCGGCCGCCGCGCTTCCCGGGGTGCTGACCGTCCCCCACGAGGAGGCGCTGCGCGCGGAGCTGCGGATCGCCGTCGCCGACCACATGGAACCGCTGCTCTCCGCGATCGGCCCGTACGTCCGGCGCGGCCCGCGCGCGCTGTGGGGCCTGGTCGCGGACGACCTCGTCTCCGGCATCTGGTACCTCGGCCGGATGCTCGGCCGGGAGACGGACGCCGTGCGGGCCGCCACGGCGCTGCTGCCCTCCGCCGTACCGCCCTTCCCCGGCGGGGCGGACTTCCGCCGCCTCGCCGGCGCCGACGGCCGGCAGCACCCGACCCGCACCCGGATGGGCTGCTGCCTCTACTACACGATCCGCCCCGCCGAGGCATGCGCCACCTGCCCGCGCACCTGCGACGCCGAGCGGCTGCGGCGCCTCGGCGGCTGAGCGGCGGCCCGCACCCGCGGCCTCCGCGCCCTGCGCGGACGCCCGTGCCCTACGCGGACGACGGCGTCACCCGCACGTCCGCGGCCCGTACGAACGCCACCCGGTGCCCGAACTGGATCTCGTAGTACAGGTCCGAGCCCCGCACCACCCGGTGCGACGCCGTGTCGAAGGCCGGCGCGTAGAAGTACTCGCCCGGCACCTTGCCGCCGACCGCGTACTCCTGCCCCGCGAGGAGCCGGTACGGCAGCGGCGACACCTCCTGGACGGGCACCCCCGCCGGATAGGCGTCCTTCTCCGGGTACGCGCGCCCGTAGACGGGGATCCCGGCCAGTCCGGCCCTCGGGGTGACGACGGCGCCGGACGCGTTCACCGCCGTCGGCTGCCCACCCGGGTTCTCGAACCAGGCCCTCTGCCCCAGGTACCAGATCGCGGTCCAGTCGCCGCGGCGTCCGGCGACCGCGTACTGCTGGCCGGTGGAGACCCGCGACCCGATGTCGTTCACGTCGGTCGTGGACTCCGCCCCCGTGGGCCGCAGCCCGATGTCCTTGACGAGCGGGGCGTCCGCGCGGGGTTCGGTGCGCAGGCGCACGGCGCTGGAGCCGTGCGCCGGGCAGGGCTCGCCCGCGGTGACGCAGCCGGTGAACCCGGGCTTGTTCCGGTCGTACCGCGGCAGCACGGTCACCAGCCCGCCCTTCGGTCCGGCCGTGGCGCGCAGCGGCTCGCCGAGCAGCGTGAAGTAGTGCCGCCAGTCCCAGTACGGGCCGGGGTCCGTGTGCATCGACGGGACGGTCGCGGTCGTGGTGCCGGGCACGGTGTCGTGGCCGAGGACGTGCTGCCGGTCCAGCGGGATGCCGTACTTCCCGGCCAGGTACTTCACCAGCCGCGCCGACGACCGGTACATCGCCTCCGTGTACCAGGAGTCGGGTGCGGTCAGGAAGCCCTCGTGCTCCAGGCCGATCGACTTGGCGTTGACGTACCAGTTGCCCGCGTGCCAGGCCACGTCCTCGGCCTTCACGTGCTGGGCGATGTGCCCGTCGGTGGAGCGCAGGGAGTACTGCCACGACACGTACGCCGGATCCTGCACCATGCCGAGGGTGCTGTCCCAGGTGCTCTCGGTGTCGTGGACGACGATGTAGTCGATGCTCTGCGACGCCGGCCGATCCGCCTGGTCGTGGTTGCCGTAGTCGCCGTCCCCGAACTCCTCGTACGGTGCCGGGATCCACTCGCAGGACACGGTCGCCGGGCACTCGGTGGCGCCCGCGGCGGGCGCGCGCAGCCCCGCCGTCCTCAGCTGCGCCGTCGCCGGGCGCAGCCGGGGCTGCGCGTCGAGCGTGACGCGCTGGCCCGCGTCCGTCACCCGCTCCGCGCCCCTGCGGATCACGTCGAACACGTCGTCGGCGTACGTCGCCGCCGTCGCCGTGTCGTCGGCGCCCGAGTAGCGGGCCACCGCCCCGTACCAGTCGGCCGCGTCGGCGCCGAGCGGCCGGCCCGACCGCTTCTGCGCCGCCGCCAGCAGCGCGGCGCCCCCCGCCACGTTGGCGGCCGCGTCCGTACGCAGCCGCTCCGCGGGGATGCCGCTCAGTGCGGCGGCCTCGGTCAGCGTCCTGAGACGGGCCGGGAGCCGTTCGTCGCGCGGAACCTCCGCGCGGGGGAGCCGGGCGCCGCGCGAGTCGTCGCCGCGGGCGTCCTCCGTGCCGTCGCCGTGGTGCGCCGCCCCGCTCCGGGCGATCGCCGTGCGGGCGTCGGTCAGGTGCATCGGACCGTAGCCGCCCGTGACACTGGGCGCCCCGCCGTGCGCGTCCCAGCGCGACTGCAGGTAGGAGACGGCGAGCAGCACGCTCTGCGGTACGCCGTACTCGGCGGCGGCGTCGGCGAAGGCGTCCTGCAGGCGTGCGGGAGGCGCAGCGGGCGCGGACACCTGTCCGTGGCCGTCGCCGACGCCGTCGTGCGGGGCCGCTCCGAGCAGGGGCAGCAGCAGTGCGGCCGAGGCCAGGGCTCCCGCGGCCCGGCGGGCACGTCCGCGCCGGGCGGAGGGGGCGGGGGCGGTGGGGGATCCTCGCAAAGCCGGCCTCCTGGGGGCGGTCGAGCGTGACGGTGCGTACGGGGCGGGTGCGGATCAGTGCTACCGGCTCTCCGGGCATCCGTCAATCGTGCCCGGTGGCGGTGCCCTTCGGCCGGTGACGGCGACCGCGGCGCCGACGGCCCCGCACCGGCAGGCCGTCGACTTGCCCATCGGGAAAGCAGAAGATAACTTTCCTGGTGGGAAAATAGAACGGGACGGGAGGGCAGGGGCTGTGAACGCGCCGATGGACGCCGAACAGGCATGGAACGACCTGCAGCGCATCCGCGTGCCGCAGGAACGGGTGTACGACGAGGTCGAGCGGTCCGCCACGGACGGCCGGGGGAGCCTGCGGGCCACGGCCCTGCTCATGTGGGTCTTCCTCGTCTGTCTCGGGCTGGACCCGGCCGGATGGGACCTGGGGCTGCTCTGCGCCGGGTACGCCGTGCTGCTGGGCGCGCTGGCCGCGCTTCACGACCGCCGGAGCCGGGTCAGACTGCACCGCACCCGGTACCCCCGCCGCACGGCCGCCGCCTTCGCCGCCGGGGCGGTGCTGACCGGCGGGACGGCCCTGGTCTCCGGCCGCCTGGTGGAACCCCTGGCGCCGATGACGGGCAGCCTGGTCCAGGCCACGGTCTCGGCGGCGGTGTTCCTGCTGTTCGCCGGACCGGCGAACCGCTGGGCGGCCGGGGCGGTGCGGGAGCGCGGCGCACAGGCGCCGGGCGCGCGGGCGGCGGACGCGGAGGCGGGCCGATGAGCATCCCCGCCGGCTTCGACGAACTGATCCACCCCACCACCCGGCTGTCGGTGGTCGCCCTGCTCGCCGCCACCGAATGGGCGGACTTCGCGTTCGTCCGCGACAGCCTCTCGCTCAGCGACTCCGCGCTCTCCAAACAGCTGCACACCCTGGAGGAGGCCGGATACCTGGAGCTCCACAAGGAGGGCGGCGGCCGCGGGCGGCGTACCCGGGTGCGGCTGACGGACCGCGGCCGCACCGCCTTCGAGGGGCACGTCGCGGCGCTCCGGGCGATCGTCGAGGGCGCCGGTCCCACGACGCAGGCACAGTCACCGGCACTGCAGCGACACGATTCGGGGGCAGCACTGTGACACTCGGGGACAGCACGACGACACCGAGGCGGACACCCGCCCGGCCCGTCGTCCACGCGCGCGACGTGCGGATGACGTACGGCGACCTCGACGTCCTGCACGGCGTCGACCTGGACATCCACCACGGCGAGGTCTTCGCGCTGCTCGGACCCAACGGTGCGGGCAAGACCACCACGGTCGAGATCCTCGAAGGCTTCCGGCGGCGGTCCGCCGGTGAGGTGAGCGTCCTCGGCACGGACCCGGAGCGGGGCGACGACGCGTGGCGCAGCCGGATCGGACTGGTCCTGCAGTCCTGGCGCGACCACCGCCGCTGGCGGGTCGGCGAGCTGCTGACGCACTTCGCCACGTACTACGCCGACCCGCGCGACCCGGCCGAACTGCTGGCCCTGGTCGGTCTCACCGACCAGGCCGGCCGGCCGGTGGAGCGGCTGTCCGGCGGGCAGCGCCGGCGGCTGGACGTCGCGCTCGGCATCGTCGGCCGCCCCGAACTGCTCTTCCTGGACGAGCCGACCACCGGCTTCGACCCCGAGGCGCGGCACGAGTTCCACGCCCTGGTCGACCGCCTGGCCCGCGACGAGGGCGTCACCGTCCTGCTCACCACCCACGACCTGGTGGAGGCCGAACGGCTCGCCGACCGGATCGCCATGATGGTCGGCGGCCGCATCCGGGCCTGCGGCACGCCCGCGGAACTGGCCGGACGGGCCGCCGCCCGGGCCGAGGTCCGCTGGACGGCCGACGACGGGACGCCCCGCCGCGAACGCACCGAGGACCCCTCACGGCTGGTCTGGGAACTCCACCGGCGGGCGGACGGCCCGATCGCCGGCCTGGAGGTCCGCCGCCCCACGCTGGAGGACACCTACCTGCACATGGTGCACCGGGAGGCCGACGGCGCGGACCCGGGCACGGGCACGGACATGAACACGGGCACGGGCACGGGCACGGACGAGGAGGCGCACGTCGTATGACGGAGACACCCATGAGGAACGCGCTGCGCGCGGGGTTCCAGCGCGGCGGCATCGAACTGCGCCACCTCCTGCGCAACGGCAAGGAGATGGCGAGCCATCTGAGCAACGTGGTCGTCGCGCTGCTCGTCGCCGGTTTCGTCGGTGACGACGTGCCCGGCACCCGGACCCCCATGGCCCATCTGCTGCTGGCGGGCTTCGCCGCCTATCTGCTGTTCCAGGTCGGGATGATCAACCTCCCGCAGATACTCGTGACCGAGCGGGAGGAGGGCACCCTGCTGCGGCTGCGCGCCACCCCCGGCGGGATACCGGCCTACCTCGTCGCCAAGTGCCTGCTGGTGGTCGCCCTGGCGGTCGGCACCCTGGTCCTGCTCCTGGCGGCCGGGGCGCTGCTGGTGGACGGGCCGCTGCCGCACGGGCCGGGCGACTGGCTGACGCTGGCGTGGGTGACCACGCTCGGACTGCTCGCCGTCGTACCCCTGGGCGCGGCGGTCGGAGCGGTCCTGCCCAACCCCCGCGAGGCGCTGGCCCTGATCATGCTGCCGACGATGGGGCTGCTGTTCATCTCCGGGACGATGATCCCGATCACCTCGATGTCCGTGCCGGTCCAGCAGGTGGCGGCGGTCTTCCCGCTGAAGTGGATGGCGCAGGGCCTGCGTTCGGCGCTGCTCCCCGACACGGCGCGGACCGCGGAGGTGGCCGGCTCCTGGGAACTGCCCATGGTCGCCCTGGTCCTGACCGCCTGGGCGGTCCTCGGGTTCCTCCTCGCCGTGCCCCTCCTGCGCCGCGCCGCCCGCCGAGAGTCCGGCTCCCGGCTGTCCGCGCGCCACGAGAAGGCGGCACGGAGCGGCGCACCGACGTAGGCGGCCGGGCGGCCGGGCGAGGGGACGGTCGGTCCGGGAGACGGCCGGCGGGGCGCCCGGACACGACGAAGGCCCGCGGTGCGCCGCTGTCCCTGGGCGCACCGCGGGCCGCTGTCCCCGTCAGTGAGTACCGACGTACCCGACGTACCCGACGTACCGACGTCAGCGAGTACCGACCGCCGCGCGAACGGCCCTGCGGGCCAGCTGGCAGTCGTCGTGCAGCCGCCTCAGCAGCAGCCGCTGTTCCTCACCGGACGGCGCGGCGCCCGGGTGGGGCGGGCCCGGTGGCGTCGGGGCCGACTCGTGCATCGAACGCTGCACGGCTGTCTCGTACGTACGGATCTCCCGGGTGAGGACCAGCATCAGGTTCACCAGGAACGCGTCGCGCGCCGCGGGCCCCGCCGACTGGGCGAGCTGGCTGATCTGCCGTCGGGCGCCCGGCGCGTCCCCCAGGACCGCCCACAGCGTCGCCAGGTCGTACCCCGGCAGGTACCAGCCGGCGTGCTCCCAGTCCACCAGCACCGGACCGGCCGGTGAGAGGAGCATGTTCGACAGGAGGGCGTCGCCGTGGCAGAACTGGCCCATGCCCTGGCGGCCGGCCGAGTGCGCGATCCCGTGGAGCAGTTTCTGCAGGTCTCCCATGTCCCGGTCGGTGAGCAGCCCCAGCTCGTGGTAGCGGGAGATCCGGGCGGCGTAGTCCAGGGGGGCGTCGAACGTCCCCGCCGGCGGACGCCACGCGTTGAGCCGGCAGATCGCGCCGAGCGCCGCCCTGATGTCCGCGCGGGGCGGCGCCTCGGCGGGATGCCGGTGCAGTGCCGCCACCCGTCCCGGCATCCGCTCGATCACCAGGGTGCAGTTGTCCGGGTCCGCTGCGATCAGGCGCGGCACCCGCACCGGCGGGCGGTGCCGCACGAACGAGCGGTATACCGCTATTTCGTGCCGGATCCGCTCGGCCCACACCGGGGAGTGGTCCAGTGTGCACTTGGCCACGGCGGTGCTGCGTCCCGTCGTCCCGACGAGGAGCACGGACCGTCCGCTGCGGCGCAGCACCTGGACCGGGGCGAACTCCGGGCAGATCCGGTGCACCGACGCGATCGCCGTGCGCAGTTGGGCGCCCTGGGGGCCGGACAGGTCGATTCTCCCGCTGAGCGGTGGCGCGCCGAGCCCCGGCACGCGCCGCGGCCGCCCGGCACCGAGGACGGGAGCCGATGCCGGGCGGGTGGGGTCGAGGTAGGGGCCGCCGCCGACCGGGCGGGCGTGCAGCGACCGGGATGGGGCGGACACGGGGGATGATGCTGTGTACATGGGCGAAACAGATCCCTTCGTGTGCCGACGAGTTGCCGCGCTGCCCGCCCCGGCCGCCCTGGGGCACCCTGGGGAATGTCCCTCGGCGACCGGGTCGGGGTGGCGCGTTCCTACCTGACACCTTTCGCCCACTGGCACACCATCTGGCGTGCCCTGGCGAACCCTGGCGAATAGTCGCTCGGCACCTGGTGGCCGGTTACTGTCAACTCAGCCGAGAACCTGGGGGCTTGACGTGAGCGGACAACCCAACACCCGACTGTCGGACCTGTTCGGCCTGGCCGGCTGGTCCAAGGGCGAACTCGCGAGACTGGTCAACCGGCAGGCGGCGGCCATGGGCCACCCCCAGCTGGCGACGGACACCTCCCGGGTGCGGCGGTGGATCGACATGGGAGAGGTCCCACGCGATCCGGTGCCGCGGGTGCTGGCAGCCCTGTTCACCGAGCGTCTCGGCCGTGTCGTGACCATCGAGGACCTCGGTCTGGTCCGTCGCGGGCGCGCGGGAAGACGGCAGGACGGCGGGGGTGCGGAACATCCCGACGGCGTGCCGTGGGCGCCCGAGCGGACGGCCGCGGTCCTCACCGAATTCACGGGAATGGACCTCATGCTCAACCGACGCGGCTTGGTGGGCGCGGGCGCCGCGCTCGCCGCAGGATCCACACTCAGCAGTTCCATGCACGACTGGCTGCACAGCGATCCGGCCCTCGCGGCCGACGCCCCCGACATCGACCATCCCCTGCACGCCGACCCCGCCGGGTTCGACCGCTACGAGGCCGCCCCCATCGGGTCGCAGGAGATCGAGGAACTGGAGCGCTCCGTCGAGGTGTTCCGGGCCTGGGACGCGGCCCGCGGCGGCGGGCTGCAGCGCAAGGCCGTCGTGGGACAGCTCAACGAGGTGGGAGGCATGCTCTCCTACCGGCACCCCGACCATCTGCAGCGGCGCCTGTGGGGCGTCGCCGCCAACCTCGCCGTCCTGGCGGGCTGGATGTCGCACGACGTCGGCCTGGAGCCCACGGCGCAGAAGTACTTCGTCATCGCCGCGCACGCGGCCCGGGAAGGCGGTGACCGGCCCCGTGCGGGCGAGGCGCTCTCCAGAGCGGCCCGTCAGATGGTGCACCTCGGCCGGCCCGACGACGCACTCGACCTCATGAAGCTCGCCAAGTCGGGCTCCGGCGACGAGGTGCTGCCCCGCACGCGGGCCATGCTCTGCACCATCGAGGCATGGGCGCAGGCGTCGATGGGCAAGGCCCAGGCCATGCGGCGCACGCTGGGCGAGGCGGAGGAACTGTTCGTCTCGGACCGGAGCGACGTGCCTCCGCCGAGCTGGATGCAGCTGTTCGACGAGGCGGACATGCACGGGATGCAGGCCCTGGCCTACCGGACGCTCGCGGAGCACGACCCGGACGCGGCGGCCGTCGCGCAGCGCCACGCCAAGGAGGCGCTGGCGCTCCGGGCGAAGGGCCGGGACCGGTCGAAGATCTTCGACCACATCTCGCTCGCCTCGGCCTGCTTCATCGCCGACGACCCCGAGCAGGCCGACCGGTACGCACGGCTGGCGCTGACGTCGATGGGGTCGAACTCGTCCCACCGCACCTGGGACCGGCTCCGTGAGATGTACCGGCTGACGGGCCAGTACTCCAGCTATCCGAAGATCCACGATCTGCGGGAGGAGATCAAACTGTCCATGCCCAGGAACGCGCTGAAGTCCCGGGGCGGCAACAGCGCGCGGGCCTAGGGAGGTCCGTGCGCCGGCACCGGCGCGTCCCCTCACGGACGACGCGCACGGGCCTTCAGGTGACGACCCGGGCGACGAGCACACAGGCGTCGTCCGCGCGTTCCGTCCCGCCGAACTCCTCCACCACCGCCCGTACGCAGTCCTGTGCGGTACGGGCCCCGTGGAAGCGCGGGGCCAGGCCGAGGAGGCGGCCGACGGACGGGGTCCCCTCCCCGCCGCCCGCCACGTCCGGGCGGTGGGGACCCCGTCGCGGCGGAACCAGCCCGTCGGTGTGCAGGAGCAGCAGGTCGCCCGGTTCGAGCGGCTCCTCGGCCTGCCCGTACACGACACCCGGGGTGGCGCCGAGCAGGACGCCGTCCGGCGGAGCCAGCACGCTCCCCGTCCCGTCGCGGAACAGCAGGGGGGCGGGGTGTCCCGCCTGCGCCCAGAGGAGGGTCCGGCTCTCCGNCGGAACAGCAGGGGGGCGGGGTGTCCCGCCTGCGCCCAGAGGAGGGTCCGGCTCTCCGGGCGGTAGCGGCAGCACACCGCGCTGCCCAGGGCCGGCTGGGCCGAGGCGTCGAGCAACTGGTTGAGCCAGGTCAGCAGCCGGCCGGGCTCCGTGCCCGCCACGGCCATGCCGCGCAGTGCGCCGAGCAGCATCGTCATGCCCGAGGTGACCGCGATCCCGTGGCCGGTGAGGTCGCCCGCGCTCAGGAGCGTGTCCCGGTCGGGCAGTTCGAGGGCGTCGCACCAGTCGCCGCCGATGAGCGCGCCGACCGAGGAGGGCAGACAGCGGGCGGCCACGTCGAGGGCGCCCGTGCCCTGCCGGGGGAGCAGCGGGGAGCCGCGCCACGGGGACAGGACGGCCTCCTGCAGCTCGACCGCGAGGCGGTGCTCGGTCCGCGCCTCGTGCCGCCGGAGCCGCAGTGAGTCACGGGTCTCGCCGACGGTCCGCTGGTTGCGCCGCAACTCGCTGACATCGCGCAGCACGGCCCACATCGAGGCGGTGCTGCCGTCCGCGTCGAGCACGGGCTCGCCCATGATGTGCACGGTCCGTACGCCGCCCTCCGGCCGGAGCACGCGGAACTCCCCGTCGATCCGCTTGCCGTCGACCAGGCAGTCCGTGACCATCGCCGTGAGCCCCGGACGGTCCTCGTCCAGGACGACGGAGGGCAGTTCGTCGAGGGTGAGCGCGGGGGCGGCGGGGGGCCGGCCGAGGATCTGGTAGAGCTCGGCCGACCAGCTCACCTCGTCCGTCAGCAGGTTCCACTCGGCACTGCCGACCCGGCTGAGCAGGGAGCCCCGCCCGGGCGGCGCCGCCCCGTCCTCGGCGGGCGCGGGCGGCGGGCCGTCCCTCAGCTGCGCCAGGTGGGCGTCGAGGTCGTCGAGTTGGTGCACCGCCAGGTCGCACAGGGCGCGCTGCCAGCGTCCCTCCGGGTCCGTGCCGTCGGCCGGCGCGTCACGCCGTACGGCGTCCATGTCGCCCCGCAGCCGGCGCGTCTGCGAGATGAGCGCGTCGACCGGGCCGCACGGGGGCGGCTGGGCGGCGGGGTGGTCCGCCGGGCGGTGGGACGGCATGACGTACTCCGATACAGGCACGGTACGACCAAGACAGAGGAAGGACCGCTACGACTGTTGCACAGCCCGCGACGCGCTGTAAGGGGTTTGGCGACACACGGCCCGGGGGTGCCCCCGACATGTGCCGCAGTCCTGGCGACGGCTGTCATCAGGACGATTCCGGTATCCGCCCCCGGGCCCGGGTCGTAGCGCAACCGGCCGGGTCGGTGCACCGGCCATGATGTCGGACCGCCCTGCCGGGCGTACGTTCGTGAGACCTGTGTGCGGTTTTCCGGGCTCGCCCCGGCCGGTCCGCCGGGGCGTGCGGGCGCGGGCCCCGCGTGCTCAGTAGCGCAGCACTCCCGCGATGCCCTCGGCCTCGGCCAGGGTGCCGTCCGGGACGAAGCGGACCTCCGCGCCGGTGTCCAGGCACTGCTCGACGATCTCGTCCACGATGTCGTCCCGGGCGTCCAGGTCGTCGCCGTCGGCGGGTACGAGGTGGTCGCCGTCGTCACGCACCGTCACGCGGTGGTTCTCCTCGACGGCCAGCAGGCGGACCCGGCCGGCCGTCGCGTTCTGCCACACCTCGTCGACGCCCGCCGCGTACTCCCGGCGGCTCCTGGCGTGGTCGAGTTCGATCGTCACGCTGTCGATGCGCCTGAGGTCCTCGGCCGCGACCAGCGGACCCACCGCCTGCCACACCGCATCGGCCCCCGCGTGTCCGAGACCGCCGTGCGGCACGTGCACGGCGTCCCCGGTCGCGGTGCCGACCTCGGCGAGGAGCGCGAGCGCGGCCTGGTCGCCGGCGACGTACACGGGACGCGGGACGGCGCGCAGGACACCGGCGAGAGCGGTGTCGCCGTCCCGCAGGAAGCGGCGCGTGTGCTCGTCGCTGAAGGTGCTCGGCACGTCGCCGAGGCGTTCCCTGCGCTCGAAGTCCGGACTGTCCAGGCTCCGTGTCAGCGGGAACCCCGCCGTACGGGCCTCGACGACATGTCCCGCACCGCCGCTCCACAGCGCGATCCGGTCGGCGGAGACCGTGAGCACCCAGAACGGGTTCTCGGCGGCCCGCGCGGCGACGAGGTTGCGGGTCAGGAACGTGTCGGAGAGGACGACACGTTCCGGAACCGTCCGGGCCAGCGACCACACCTGGTGCTCCCCGGGGGCCGCGAAGATCGCGAGGCCGTCCTCGGCGCGGCTCAGATCCACCTCGGCCAGCGCCTGTTCGAGCTGCGCGACGACGTCCGTCCGCCGCTCACGGGTGACCGCGGGGTCGTCCTCCAGCCGCTTCTTCGCCTCGGCGATCACATTGCGCAGCCGGACGGGATCCTGCGCGCTGTCCGGCCCCCGGCGGTGGGTCGGCGTCAGCACCGACACCGCCGGATAGGGCCGGGGCCGGCGCAGCTCGGTGAGGGACGCGGAACTCAGACGGTGCTCCATGAACGCACCGTACGACCGGATCGGCGCGGCGGCACGCGGGGAGGCCCGATCGGGCGGAGGGCGCGATCCGCCCGTGTGCGGCTCACTCCTCCGAGCCGCACGAACTGCCGTCGGCCGGCAGCCGCCCGTACAGCAGGAAGTCGTCGACCTTCCGGTGCACGCACTTCGAGGAGGAGTAACCGGTGTGGCCCTGGCCCTTGTTGTCGAGGACGACGGCCGCCGGGCCGAGCCGGTCCGCGGTCTGCGTGGTCCAGCGGTACGGGGTCGCCGGGTCGCCGCGGGTACCGACCAGGAGCATCTTCGGCGTGTCGACGTCCCGCACCTCCTCGCGGATGTACGAGGTGCCCCGGGGACGGCCGAAGCACATCAGGGCCTCGGCGAGCCGGTACCGGCCGAAGACCGGTGACGCCCGCTCGTACTCGGCGCGCAGCCTGTCCATGTCCGCGATGATCCGGTCGGCGCCGGGGCGGTCGGGGTCGTCGGCGCAGTTGACGGCCATCAGCGCGGCCGGGAGGTTGTCGAAGGGCACGTCCCCCTCGTCGACGAGGCCCCCGTCCCCGCCCCCGTCCCCGACGCCGGGGACCGCGCCGCCGCCGGCGGAGAAGCCCATGATGCCCCGGGTGTCCCCGTCCCGGACCAGCGAGGTGAGTGCCTGCGAGAGCGCCGGCCACAGGTCCTTGCTGTAGAGGGCCTGCCCTATGGCGCCGACCAGGTCCTGGCCGGAGAAGGGTATGCCGAAGTCCGACGGCACCGGGTCCTCGTCCAGCGAGCCGATCAGCCGGACCACCTCCTCCCGGGCCGAGCGGGAGTCCTGGCCGAAGGCGCAGCCGATGTCCCGCGTGCACCAGTCGAGGAAGTCCTCCAGAGCGGTCTGCTGGCCCCGCGCGCCGGCGAGACCCTGCTCGCTCAGGGGTTCGGTGAGGGTGTCCACGCCGTCGAGGACCATGCGGCCGGTCCTCTCCGGGAACTGGGCCGCGTACACCGCGCCCAGGCGCGTTCCGTACGAGAAGCCGAGGTAGTTGAGCTTCTCGTCGCCCAGGGCCGCGCGCATCACGTCCAGGTCGCGCGCGGCGTCGACCGTACCGATGTGGTCCATCACCGGCCCGGAGTGCTCGGCGCATTCCGCGGCGACCTTCCGCAGCACCTCGAGAGCGGCCCGCGGATCGTCACCGGAGTCCGCCTCCTGCCCCTGCTCCTGCCCCTGCTCCTGTCCCTGCCCTTCCTCCTGCTCCGCCGGGTCGGGTTCCGTGTCCGCGCCGGGCTCGGGGTCGTCGGCGTACATGGCGTCGCCGCAGCTGACGGGGGAGCTCCGGCCGACGCCGCGCGGGTCGAAGGCGACCACGTCGTAGCCGTTCGTGAGACCCATGAAGTCCGCCCCGCCGCCCGAGAGTTCGGCGACTCCCGGGCCGCCGGGTCCGCCGAAGTTCAGCACCACCGAACCCCGGGATCCGCCGGTCGCCCCGAACCTGGCCATGGCCAGGTCGAGCGTCCCGGCTGCGGGGTCCGCGTAGTCGAGGGGAACGGTCACCTTCCCGCACTGCAGGCCCTCGGGCAGTCCGTCGCCCGGGCAGGCCGACCAGGTGATCTCCTGATCGTGGAAACGGGACAGGTCGGGTCGTTCGTCGGCGGCCGCGGCCACCGACGGCAGCCCGGCCCCCAGCAGGGCCAGCGCCGTGGCGCAGACGAAGGCGCGGCGTTGGTGCGTCGACAGCATCACAGGCCTCCCGGGACGCCCCGGCCGCGGCCGGGGATTCCCCCTCGATCACGATAAGGCGGCCTCCGCGGCCACGCCTCCCGGCGAGCTGCCCCCTACCGTCCTTTCCGCCGTCGCGCCACCGGACCGAACCGTTCGAACGCCGCTTCGGTCCGTGACCGCCCGAAGGAGGGTGAACGGCGGATGCCCCATAACCTGCGTGCTCCGCCCGCGTTCCAAGGGTGCGGGCGAGTGTCCCGCGACCACGTCTGGAAGGCAGGGAACCTCATGAAGCGGGTTGCCCGAAATGGTTTGATCATCGCGGCCGCCGCCTCCGGCGCCGTGGGCATGGTGATGCCGGCGCACGCGGACTCCACGGCCGACGGTGCCGCGGCCCACTCTCCCGGGGTGATCTCGGGCAACACCCTTCAGCTCCCGGTGCACGTCCCGGTGAACGCGTGCGGGAACACCGTGAACGTGGTCGGGCTCCTCAACCCCGCGGCGGGCAACAGGTGCGCCAACGAGGGCGGCCACGGGGGTTCCGCCGGGGCCGCCGCCGACGCCGTCGAGACGGATTCACCGGGACTGGTCTCGGGCAACGGGGTGCAGCTCCCCGTCGATCTGCCGGTGAACGTCACGGGCAACTCGGTGAACGTCGTCGGCATCGGCAACCCCGTCTTCGGCAACGAGTCCTCGAACACGTCCGGCGAGCGTCCGCAGGAGCCGGTCACGCCGTCCGAGCCGAAGCCGGTCCCGCCGCCGAAGCACCCCGCGAAGCCGTCGCAACCGGCCGAACCGGCCGAACCGGAGGAGCCGGGAGAGCGTGAGGCGCCGCGACCGCGGCCCCAGGGCGGCACCCGGGTCTCCCTCGCCGACACCGGTTCGCAGCCGATGGGCCCGACGGTCGCCGCGAGCGCCGCGCTGATGCTGGGCGGAGCCGTCCTGTACCGCCGCTTCCGGTCCGCCGCCGTACGGCGTTCCGAGGGCTGACCGGGGACGGAGGGGAAGACCCCACCGGCTGCGGCCGGTGGGGCCGGTGGAGCCGGTGGGGGCGGCTCACCGGCCGGCCGGCGTGCCGTGCTCCCGCCGGACGAACATCCAGTCCATGCGCGGCTCGACGACGCACCGGAAGACCGAGCGGACCGGGCCGGAGCACAGCGCGGTGATGAGCCCCGCGGCCGCCGCGGTGACGGTCAGGCGGCCGTACGCGGTGTGCACCCAGGCATGGTCGTACCAGTCCCAGAAGCGCGATGCCTTGATGACGAAACCGTGCAGCAGGTAGCCGTACATCGTCCCCGCGCCCAGCGCGGTGCACCACAGGCGGCGCCCGGGCACCCAGGACAGGAAGCAGGCCGTCAGGAGCAGCGCCAGGCAGAACAGGGCCGGAGTGGTGAGCAGTCCCGCCCAGGCCGGCGCGCCCTGGCCCGTGACGCTGCCCCGGTGGTAGAGCCACCCGGCGCCGAACCAGGGCGCCACCGCGTACGCGGTGAGGAGCGCCGCCCCGCCCACCGGCAGTGCGAGCAGCCGTACGCGCCACGTCCGCAGCCGCTCGAAGTGCTCGGCGCGCAGTGTCAGGCCCAGCACGAAGAACGGCAGGAACCCCAGCACCCGCTGGATCGAGATCTCCCCGCCCAGGTCCGGTGACACGGCGGCGAGCACGGCGAGTCCGAGCGCGACCGGCACGGGGTGGCGCAGTGTCAGCCAGACGGGGGTGGTCAGCCGCCAGACGAAGAGCGCGACCAGGAACCACATCACGTACCAGGGGTCCAGCAGACTGAGCGGATAGCCGGGATCGTCCTGCGCCCAGCGGTAGAAGAGGGTGTACGCGGTCTCGAAGACCAGGTACGGGACGACGACGCCCGTCAGCAGCCGGCGCACCCGGTCGGGCGCCATGTCGAAACTCCGCGAGAAGTACCCCGAGACGAGCGCGAACGCGGGCATGTGGAAGGCGTAGACGGTGAGGTACGCGGCGGTCGCGAACCGGCTCCCGCCGGTCAGGGGCTCCCAGGCGTGACCACAGGCCACCAGCACGATGACGAGGTACTTCGCGTTGTCGAAGAAGGGGTCCCGGAGCGCGGGCGCGGGCGCGGCCGGAGTCCTGGCCGGATTCCCGGCCGGGTGTTCCCGTGGCGCGGCGGGCGCGGGGGCGGACGGATCGTGCGACACCACATCTCCTGGCCTCGACGGCGGTGGGCCGATCACCCCCGCCTGCCCCCTCATGTACGGCTCAGTCCTGTCCCGCGTTCGCGGACCGGACCGGACGGCCAAGGACGCGTGCCCGGCCCGTCGACGGCCGGGTGTCCGAGGCGCCGGCCGGCCCGCGCGTCGCGGGCCGGCCGGCGGTCCTCACCCGTACAGGCGTCCGGCTACGCCCGTGGCGTGCTCTTCGTCCTCATCGCGGCGCCCGCGCACACGAGTCCCAGCAGCAGGGTCAGGGCGCCGATGACGATGTTGTTGAGCACGACACCGGCGTCGGGACGGTTGCCCACGATCCACGGTGCGATGATCATCCAGACGCCCATCGCGCACATCGCCCAGCTCAGGCCGTACATCCGGGCCGGTGCGGTGGTGAAGCCGAGAGCCAGCACGCCGATGGCGATGCCCACGATGAGGTTGTGCACCACGAGGGCGGGCTGACTGGTGGTGTAGTGGAGGATCCACGGGGATGCGGCGCAGTACAGACCGAGCAGGAACACCGGTCCGTCCACGAGCGCCACATCGCGACCACCGAGCATGCGGGCGTAGCGATCCCGCATCTCGGGTACATCGGGGTGACTGCTGATGTCACCTCTGGTGTTCGAGACGTTGGCCATGACTTGACTCCTTTGTCTCTGCAGGTGTCTCTGCAGGCCCGACCGCGACGGTGCGGTGTGCGGTGGACGCCGCGTGTCTATATTCTGCCCTTATTTCCTCTTTATGTGTAATGGTGAGGACGTGGCCGGAGTCGCCGGGCGGAACGACGAGGCCCGTCCGGTGTCCCCTCCCGGGATCGCCGACCGTCCCGGGAGGGGACCGGTGCGACGCGCGGCGGCGTGGAGACCCGCATCGGTCGTGCATCGGATAGATGTACGACCGTCGTACGCGGGTTCCCCGTCGCTCCGCCGTCCGCGTCGCTCCGCCGTCCGGGACCGGTGACCGGCCCCGGACGGCCGCCTCAGCCGGTCGTTTCGTGGCGCAGACGGTGGCGCAGCTGGTGCAGCCCCCGGCGGGCATGGCTCTTGACCGTCCCCAGCGGCAGGCCCGTGCGCCGGGCGATCTGCGTCTGGGTGAGGTCCTCGTAGAAGGCCAGACGCAGGATCCGTCGCTGGGTGGCGGGCAGTCTGGCCAGCTCGCGCCCCACCAGTACCCGGTCGAGGACGGACTCGGTCCGTCCGTCCGCGGGGCCGGCGAGCAGCAGGACGGCTCCCGCGGAGGCGACGAGCTCGGCGCGGCGCGTCCGGGCCGCCAGCGCGTCGGCGATCTTGCGCCTGGCGATGCCGACGATCCACCCGGTGAGGGTGCCGCGCTCGGGCCGGTAGCCGTGGCGGCCTCGCCACACGCCGAGGAACACCTGCTGGGCGACGTCCTCGGCCTCCCGGTCGTCGCCCAGGGCACGCCGGGCCAGTTTGTGCACCAGGGGCGACCACCTGTCGTGGGCGGCGGCCAGACAGGACTCGTCGCCGCGCGCCAGTCCCCGGGCCAGTTCCTCGTCGGTGAGCGGCTCCCGCGTCCGGCCCCGCGGGGGCGTGTCCCGTGCGGCCGAGCCGGCCCCTCCCGCAGCGGGGACCCCGGGGCGGGCCGTGCCGTCGGAGCCCCGCCGGGCGCCCGCCTGGTGCTCGGACATCCGTGCGGGTACGGGCGCGGGTGCGGGGCCGGGCGCCCCGGCGGGCGCCGGTGCGGACCGCCGTACGGCCCTCTGCTCGGGCCTCGCCTGTCCGGTCATGCTCACCGCTCCTCGCCTCGGACGACGGCGTCCCGGCCGTACGGGAGAACCGTGTACGCCGCTCTTCGGGCCGTGTGGGCACGGACCCGGGAGCGCCGGCGCGGGGCGTCCCCCGGACCCGCCCCGTCGCCGCCATCGTGGGAGCAGGTGGACCGAGGCGCCAAACCGCGTCGATTCTGCGTCGTATAGTCGGCCCATGGACGAGCCGACGGGCGGACCGGGGTACCCGGAGCCCGCCGTGCGGGAGGCCGCGGCGGCCGGCACGGGGATGACGACCGGGGGCCTGGCGCGGCGGCTGGGGGTGTCGCCGACCACGCTCCGCTCCTGGGACCGCCGCTACGGCGTGGGACCCGCGGTCCGCGCCGACGGCAGGCACCGGCGCTGGACGCCGCAGGACGTGGCGGTGCTGGAGACGATGTGCCGGCTCACCTCGGCGGGGGTGCCGCCCGCCGAGGCGGCACGCGCCGCGCGGGAGAGGGCCGCCGCCGCGGCGACCGCCGAGGGCCCGCCCACCGCGGACGGAGCC
>NZ_JAHKJW010000068.1 GCF_019710745.1 Streptomyces beigongshangae | reverse complement strand
GTCGGCAGGTCCGGCGGGAGTCGGTGGGACGCCCTCCGGGCCGGATGCGCCGTGCGGCCGGACCGGTGGCGGCACCGGTGCGGGCGCGGTGGGGTCGGCAGGTCCGGCCGCCCTCCGCGCCGGGGCCGCTCCCGCGCCCGCGGGCCGTCCCGTCCTGCGGGCCCGTGCGCTGCGCGTCGCCTACGACGGGTTCACCGCCCTGGACGGTGTCGACCTCGACCTCCCGCCGGGCCGGATCACCGCGGTCGTCGGGCCGAACGGAGCGGGCAAGAGCACCCTGTTCCACTGCCTCGCGGGAACCGTGCGGCCGGTGTCGGGGCGGGTCGCGTTCGGGGAGCGGGACATCACCCGGCTGCCCGCCCACGCCCGGACGCGCCTCGGCATCGCCCGCACGTTCCAGCAACTGGCCGTCTTCCCGACCCTGACCGTGGCCGAGAACGTGCGCGTGGGCGCCGAGCAGGGCCGAATCAAGAACAAGAACAAGAACACGGACACGGACGTGGACGCGGACGTGGACGCGGACGCGGACGCGGCGGAGCGGGCGCTGCGGCTGCTCGGACTGGACCGGGACGTACGCTCCCGGGCCGCGGCGGGCCTGCCCACCGGCACCCTGCGCCGCGTCGAACTCGCCCGGGCCCTCGCGGGAGGTCCGCGGGTCCTGCTGCTCGACGAGCCCGCGGCGGGCCTCGACACCGGCGAGGTGACCGCGCTGGCGCGCGTGCTGAGGGCGCTCGCCGCCGACGGCACGGCCCTGCTCGTCGTCGAGCACGACCTGGATCTGGTGGCCGGTCTCGCCGACACCGTGCACGTCATGGCCGCGGGCCGGATCGTCGCCACCGGCCCCGCCGGGCACGTGCTCGAAGGACTCGGCACGGCGGCCGACCGGTGAGCGCCCACGCGCGTGCCGCCGGGATCTCGCTGCGGCACGCGAGCGTGCGCTACGGCCCGCTGGAGGCCCTGCACGGCGTCACCCTGCACGCGCCGGCCACCGGTGTGACCGTGCTGCTCGGCCGCAACGGCTCGGGCCGTACGACCGTGCTGCGCGCCCTCGCCGGGACCGTGCCCCTGTCACGGGGCGCCGTGGTGTGGGACGGCGCCGACGTCACGCGGCTGTCCGCCCGCGAACGGGCCCGCCTGGGTCTGTGCCTGGTCCCGGACCGCCGTGCGGTCTTCGGCTCGCTCACCGTCCGGGAGAACCTCGAACTCGCCTCCCGCGGGCGGCCCTTCACGGCCGCCGTCGACGCCTACCCGCCGCTGGGCGCCCTGCTGTCCCGCAGGGCGGGCACGCTCTCCGGCGGGGAGCAGCGCATGCTCGCCCTCTCCCGCGCGCTGCTGGCACGCGCGCGCGTGGTCCTCGTCGACGAACCCGCGCAGGGCATGTCCCCGCCCGTCGCCGCCCGCACGTACGAACTGCTGCGCGGCCTCGACGCCGGTGTGGTCGTGGCCGAACAGCGGCTGCCGCCCGGCCTGCGCACCGGCACGGTGATCGTGTACGAACTCCGCCGTGGCACGGTCGTGTCCGGCGGCGAGGCGGCGGAGAGGCCGCCCCCGGCCGCCGCGCCACCCCCGCCACCCCCGCCGGACCTGCCGGACCTGCCGGATCAGGCGGACCCGGCAGGCCGGTCCGGCGGGCCGGGCTGACCGGGTCACGGATGTCACCGGACCGGCGGGGCCGAGGGGTCGGAGGGCACCGGCAGGACCGAATGGACCGGCGGGGCCGGGGGAGCCACGGGGGCCGGCAGCGTCGAGGGCACCGGCGCGTCCCGGGAAGCGGCGGACACCGGCGGAGCCGGGTCGGCGGACGCGGCCGAGGAGGCCGAGGAGGCCGAGGGACCGGCCGGGGGAGCCTGCGCCGCCGGGTCCTGCGGCGGATCCGCCGGAGGACCCGGCGGCGTCGACGGCACCTGCGGGGCCGCAGGTGCCGACGGGGCCGGCGTCCCCGGAGACGCCGACGGGGACGTCGGGGCCGGCGGCTCGGGGCCGGTCCCGCCGGCCGCCGCCGTGCCCTTGCCCCCCTGCTGCGGCCGCGTGACCGGCCGTCCCGGGGCCGCGCCCTTCGGGAGCCGCAGGACCGTGCCGGGGTGCAGCCGGTCCGGGTGCCGTCCGACCGCCTTCCGGTTGGCCTTGTAGAGCGCCTTCCAGCCGCCCGCGACCCGGTGCCGCCGGGCGATCGACGAGAGCGTCTCCCCCTGCTTCACCACGTGCGCCCGGTCCGCGAGCCGGTACTTCTTCCCGCAGGCGGGCCAGGCGTTCCAGCCCTGGGCGCGCAGCACCTTCTTCGCGACCTTGATCTGCTCGGCCCGCGTGGCCAGGTCCGCCCGCGGCGCGTAGGCGAGGCCGCCGAACGCCCGCCAGGTGGACTGCCCGAACTGCAGTCCGCCGTAGTAGCCGTTCCCGGTGTTCGCGTTCCAGCGGCCGCCGCTCTCGCACTGGGCGAGGCAGCCCCACGGCCACTGGTCCCCGGCGCAGCCGTGGCCGTGCAGCGCCCGGACCCCCGTGGGACCGGCGGCCGACGGGGGTGCCGCGGCCGCCTCCCCGGGGGCGAGCAGGGCCAGGACGGAGGCGACGACGACCGCGTACGGCATGCGCTTGATGGACACCGGGCCACGCTAGGCGGGCCCCGGCGGCGGTGGGACGAGCCGCGCTGAGGGCCGGCGGGACCCCACCCGGTCGGCGGACCCGGCGGGGCCCCGTCGCGGTCAGAACCTCAGCCGCTGTCCGGGGACGATGACGTCGGGATCCCCGCCGACGACGGCCCTGTTGACGGCGTGGAGGTGCTGCCAGGTGGTGCCGTGGCGGGCCGCGATGCCGCTCAGCGTGTCACCGCCGCGGACGGTGTACCCGCCGCGGGACGCGTCGCGGCCGGTGTGGCCCGTCGCACGTTCCGGTGCCTGCGCCGGCGCCGACGGGACGGTCTCGGCGGTGGCGCCGGGTGCGGACGCCGCGGGAGCGCCGCCGGACGCGCCCGCGCGGGCCGCGCAGGTGGGCCAGGCGCCCCAGCCCTGCGCGCGCTGCACCTTGGCGGCGACGGCGATCTGCTGCGCCCTGGAGGCCCTGTCGGCGGTGGCCGCGTAGGCGGAACCGCCGTACGCGCGCCAGGTGCCGGCGGAGAACTGGAGCCCTCCGTAATAGCCGTTCCCGGTGTTGATGTGCCAGTTGCCGCCGCTCTCGCACTGGGCGATGCGGTCCCACACCCCGTTGTCCGCCGCTGCGGCACCGCCGTTCGCGGCGAGCAGTCCGAGCGGGGCGAGCAGGGCCGCCCCGGTGAGAACCGCGGTCGTACGGGCCTTACGGGTGTTGTCGGCACATGCGGACATGTATTTCCCTCTCGAAGGACCCGGGGTCCCCCGAGGCGGTCCGGGGATCCCGCGTCCGGCGCGGTGGCCCCGGCCCGCCCCGTCCGCCGGAGTGGTGCCGCGTGACGCTTCCGGTTCGATCGGCCGTGCGGCCGGCGGACGTACCCGAGCGGTGCTCGCTGCACACGGCGGAGCAATGTAGGGGGCGATGGGCCCCTTATCAACCAGATCGTCGTCATTCCAGGCCAGTTCGGCGTTACCTCAGGTATCAGCGAGTTTCAGTCACCCACTTCATTCGTTGATTTCCTGATTTGTCGACCATCGGGTCCGATGATCTGTGACCCAACTCACCCACCCAACTTCCGTACCGATCACGGAAGTTGGCGTGGAGTGACGCATTCCGCCGCCGGGTTCACCCTGCGCGCAGGATGGTTCGATTCCCTTCACCGCGGGGCGTGACTCCCGCCACAGATCCTCCGTTGTCTCCTTCATGAGCCGGGAACCGTCCCGCCTCACGGACCGGGAGCCCCCGGCCTCACGACGCACCGCATCCCGAGGAGCCACCCGTGCCGCGCATGCTCGACGTCAGCGACGACGTACGCGCCGAGATCGGCGACGAAGAAGCCGACCGGCTGCTCGCCGGAGAGAACGCCCCGGGCAGTTACGACTGCACGTCCTGCCGCACCCAGGGCGACTCCGAACAGGAGCGGACCAGCACCGTCCTGTTCATCGGCGACGAGACCGCCGTCCTCGCGTTCGCCCACGCCACCTGCCTCCCCTCGCAGGTCGTCCAGGTGACCGAGGAGCAGCTGCTGGGCGCCTCCCGGTCCATCACCGGGGACGAGCGGGCCGCCGAGACCCCGCCCGAGCAGGCCGTCCTCGGCGTCACCAGCGGACTCGTGCTGCTCAACGGGGAACTGCACCCCGCGCTCGTCGTCGAGCCGACCGGGCGCATCGCCCGGCCGGGCACGGCGGACGGCGGTGGGGACGACTTCCTGCCACTCCTCGTCGAGCAGGGCTTCATGCCGGTCGGCGCACTCTCCGAGGTCCCTCCCGTGCTGCACGGCTGGTCCGTGCTGCTCGCCATGGGCCAGCTGCACGCCGTCCTGCAGCCCGGCCCGGGCGGCGGCTCGCCGGTCGCCTGGTGGCAGGCCCACCAGCCGCTCCAGGTCACCGACAGCTGGCGGACGGCCGCCAACAAGCACCAGCAGGTGCTGCTGTTCGCGGCCCCGGTCGGCTCGATCGGCCGCCAGCCCCGCGAGGACCTGCTGCGCGACGCCCTCGACAAGGCCGCGGCGGGCGGCCGGCTGGTGGCGGCCTCGATGCCGCTGGCAGGCACCTGAACCGACGGTTCCGCCCCCTGTGAGCGCCGGGCGCACTCCCTGTGACCTGCGAAAGCGGGGTGTCGGCCGCATCCGAAGGGCGGCGGGGTCGTTGGCACGTACGTGCACACCTACGACATCCCCCGCCGCCTGCCCCACCCGTCCCCGATCCCGTCCATGCGGCCGGCTCAGGACACCCTGGGCAGCTCTTCGGCCACCCCGATCTACGACGCGCTCTACGCGGAGTACCTCAGGTCCTTCAGGGCCCTGCCGGGCGACCGCAACGGCGAGGAGGAGTACGGCTTCACGGCGTTCGGGACCGGCCCTCACGGCGCGGGTTCCCACGGCGCGGGTTCCCACCAGCCGACCGTGTACGGCCTGCGGCACATGACCGGCCAGTACCAGACCGGGTACGCGGCCCCGCACGAGAGCCGGCCGGGCACCCCCGTCTGGCAGCCGGTGGCACGGCAGCACGGCACGGGCCTGATCCCGGCGGCACTGCCGCCGGGCGTGCGCCGGGAACACTAAGCCGACCACCGCGCCGACGACGGACGTACGGGAGGGCCCCCGCCTCGGGCGGGGGCCCTCCCGTACGTCCGTACAGCGCGCCCGGAGGCCGGCCGTGCGGCTACTTCTTCTTGCCGCGCTTCTCGCGCACCCGCACCGAGATGTGGATCGGCGTCCCCTCGAAGCCGAACTCCTCGCGCAGCCGGCGCTCCACGAAGCGGCGGTAGCCGTGCTCGATGAAGCCCGAGGAGAAGAGCACGAAGCGCGGCGGCCTGGTGCCCGCCTGCGTGCCGAAGAGGATGCGCGGCTGCTTGCCGCCGCGGATCGGGTGCGGGTGGGCGGCGACCAGCTCGCCGAGGAAGGCGTTCAGGCGGCCCGTCGGGACGCGCGCCTCCCAGCCCGCGAGCGCGGTCTCGATCGCCGGGACCAGCTTCTCCATGTGGCGGCCCGTACGCGCGGACACGTTGACCCGCGGCGCCCACGCCACCTGGAGGAGCTCGGTCTCGATCTCCCGCTCCAGGTAGTAGCGGCGCTCCTCGTCGAGGGTGTCCCACTTGTTGAAGGCCAGGACGATCGCGCGGCCCGCCTCGACGGCCATCGTCACGATGCGCTGGTCCTGGACGCTGATGTTCTCACTGGCGTCCAGCAGGATGACCGCGACCTCGGCCTTCTCGACGGCGGCGGCGGTGCGCAGCGAGGCGTAGTAGTCGGCGCCCTGCTGGAGGTGGACCCGCTTGCGGATACCGGCCGTGTCGACGAACTTCCAGGTGACACCGCCGAGCTCGATGAGCTCGTCGACCGGGTCGCGGGTGGTGCCCGCGATCTCGTTGACGACCACGCGGTCCTCGCCCGCCACCTTGTTCAGGAGCGACGACTTGCCGACGTTCGGGCGGCCGATGAGCGCGATGCGGCGGGGGCCGCCGATCGCGGTGCCGAAGGTCTGGGCCGGGGCCTCGGGCAGCGCCTCCAGGACGGCGTCCAGCATGTCGCCGGTGCCGCGGCCGTGCAGCGCGGAGACGGGGTGCGGCTCGCCGAGGCCGAGCGACCAGAGGTACGAGGCGTCGGCCTCGCCGCTCAGGCCGTCGACCTTGTTGGCGCACAGGACGACGGGCTTGCCGGCCTTGCGCAGCAGCCGGACGACCGCCTCGTCGGTGTCGGTGGCGCCGACCTTGGCGTCGACGACGAAGACGACCGCGTCGGCGGCCTCGATCGCGTACTCGGCCTGTACGGCCACGGACGCGTCGATGCCGAGGACGTCCTGCTCCCAGCCGCCGGTGTCGACGAGCTTGAAGCGGCGGCCCGCCCACTCGGCCTCGTAGGTGACGCGGTCGCGGGTGACGCCCGGCTTGTCCTCGACGACGGCCTCGCGGCGGCCGATGATGCGGTTCACCAGGGTCGACTTGCCGACATTCGGGCGGCCGACCACGGCGAGGACGGGGAGCGGGCCGTGTCCGGCCTCCTCCAGCGCGCCCTCGATGTCGTCGGTGTCGAAGCCCTCTTCCGCGGCGAGCTCCATGAACTCCGCGTACTCGGCGTCGCCAAGTGCCCCGTGCTCCTGCTCCCCGCCCGAGCCCTCGGAGTGGATCTGGTCGTTCATGAAGTCCGTACCTCGTTCATCGTGGTGATCGGTGGAACCGCCCGTACCGGGTGATCCACTACTCAAGTGTGACTCGGCGTCCGGTGAGACGCCTGGCGTTCTCCAGGTGGGCGGTCAGCTGCTTCCGGATGCGCACGGTGGCCTCGTCCAGTACCGCCCGCGTACGCCGTCCGCTGCCGTCGCCCGCCTCGAAGGGGTCGCCGAAGACGACGTCGACCCGGCTCCGCAGCGGGGGCAGCCCCTTCATCAACCGTCCTTGCCGCTCCGTGCTTCCCAGGACGGCGACCGGCACGATCGGCGCCCCGGTGCGGACCGCGAAGTAGGAGAGCCCGGCGCGCAGCGAGGCGAAGTCGCCCTCGCCGCGGGTGCCCTCGGGGAAGATCCCGAGGACGCCGCCGTTGCCCAGGATGCCCAGTGCCTGGGTGATCGCGGTGCGGTCGGCGACCGAGCGGTCCACCTTCACCTGCCCGCAGGCGAGCAGGAAGGGGTCGAGCGGGCCGACGAACGCCTCCTTCTTGATCAGGAAGTGCGTCGGCCGGGGCGCCACGCCCATGACGACCGGGCCGTCGAAGATGTGGGAGTGGTTGATGGCGAGGATCACCGGGCCGGTCGCCGGGACCCTCCAGGCGCCGAGGACGCGCGGCTTCCACAGCCCGTACATCAGGCCGACACCGATGCGGCGGCCGACGTCGGCCCGCCGGGCGGACGGGATCCGCGGGGTGTGCGGGGCTTCGCTCACTTCGCGGCCCGCTTCTCCTCGACGAGGGTGACGACGCACTCGACGACCTGCTGGAGCGTGAGGTCGGAGGTGTCCACCTCGACCGCGTCCGCCGCCTTCGCGAGCGGCGAGACCTTGCGGGTGGAGTCGGCCGTGTCCCGCTTGATCAGGGCCTCGCGGGTGGCGGCGACGTCGGCACCCTTGATCTCGGCGCTGCGGCGGGCGGCGCGGGCCTCCGCGGAGGCGGTGAGGAAGACCTTGAGGTCGGCGTCCGGCAGCACGGTCGTACCGATGTCCCGGCCCTCGACGACGATGCCCCGCCCGGCCGCCGAGGCGATCGAGCGCTGCAGCCCGGTGATCCGGGCCCGGACCTCGGGGACGGCGCTGACCGCGCTGACCTTCGAGGTGACCTCCTGGGTGCGGATGGGGCCCGCGACATCCGTGCCGTCGACCGTGATCGTCGGCGCCCCGGGGTCCGTGCCGGACACGATGTCGGGCTTGCCCGCCGCGGCCGCGATCGAGGAGGGGTCGGTGAGGTCGATGCCGTTGGTCACCATCCACCAGGTGATCGCGCGGTACTGGGCGCCCGTGTCCAGGTAGCTCAGGCCGAGCTGTGCGGCGACGGCCCTGGAGGTGCTCGACTTGCCCGTGCCGGAGGGACCGTCGATGGCGACGATGACGGCCGGGGCGGTCCGGGCGGCGGTGGATTCCACGGGTGCGGACACCTTCCTGGTACGGGGTGCGGGGCTGGTCCGGGACGCGAGCGCGCCCCGGACAAGGTTACTGGCTCCGCGGCCCCCGTCTTACGGACCCCGCGGCGCCCCGTCCGCCGCCCCCGCTGCCGCCCTACTGGCGGATCGCCCAGCCCCGCTCCCGCAGGGCCGCCGTCAGCACCGGGGCCGCCGACGGCCTCACCACCAGCTCCACCAGTCCCGCCTGCTGGCCGGTCGCGTGCTCGATGCGTACGTCCTCGATGTTGACGCCGGCGCGGTCCGCGTCGGCGAAGATGCGGGCCAGCTGGCCCGGCTGGTCGTCGACGAGGACGACGACGCTCTCGTACGTGACCGGGGCGGTGCCGTGCTTGCCGGGCACGCGGATCTGGCCGGCGTTGCCGCGGCGCAGGACGTCCTCGATGCCCGTGGTGCCCGTGCGGCGCTCGGTCTCGTCGGAGGACTGGAGGGCGCGCAGGGCCCGCACGGTCCCGTCCAGGTCGGCGGAGACGTCCGCGAGGAGGTCGGCGACCGGTCCCGGGTTCGCGGAGAGGATGTCGATCCACATCCGGGGATCGGACGCGGCGATCCGGGTCACGTCGCGGATGCCCTGCCCGCAGAGGCGCACGGCGGCCTCCTCGGCGTTCTCCAGCCGCGCGGCGACCATGCTGGACACCAGGTGCGGCATGTGCGAGACCAGCGCGACCGCCCGGTCGTGGGCGTCGGCGTCCATCACCACCGGCACCGCCCGGCAGTGCGAGACCAGCTCCAGCGCGAGGTTGAGCACCTCGGTGTCGGTGTCCCGGGTCGGCGTCAGCACCCAGGGGCGTCCCTCGAAGAGGTCACCGGTGGCGGCCAGCGGGCCGGACTTCTCACGGCCCGCCATGGGGTGCGACCCGATGTACGCGGACAGGTCGAGGCCCAGCGACTCCAGCTCGCGGCGCGGCCCGCCCTTGACGCTCGCCACGTCGAGGTAGCCGCGCGCGACCCCGTCCCGCATCGCCCCGGCGAGCGCCGCGGCCACGTGCGCGGGCGGCGCCGCGACGATCGCCAGGTCGACGGGGCCCGTGGGCGCCTCGTCCGTCCCGGCGCCGAGCGCGGCCGCGGTACGGGCCTGCTCCGGGTCGTGGTCGGTCAGGTGCACGACGACACCGCGTCCGGCCAGGGCCAGCGCGGCCGACGTGCCGATGAGGCCGGTGCCGACGACGAGCGCGGTCCTCACTGGGCGATGTCCTTGCGCAGCGCGCCCGCCGCGCCCAGGTAGACGTGCGCGATGTCGGCGCGCGGCAGGTCGGACTCGATGTGCGCGAGGACCCGGACGACCCGGGGCATGGCCCCCTCGACGTCCAGCTCCTGCGCGCAGATCAGCGGTACGTCGACGATGCCGAGCTTGCGCGCCGCGGCTGCCGGGAAGTCGCTGTGCAGGTCCGGCGTGGCCGTGAACCAGATACTGATCAGGTCGTCGGCGGTCAGCCCGTTCCGCTCCAGGACGGCGGTGAGCAGCTCGCTGACCTGCTCGTCCATGTGCCCGGCCTCGTCCCGTTCCAGTTGGACGGCGCCCCGGACCGCTCGTACCGCCACGGTGATGCTCCTTGCTGATGTACGGATCGGCTGTCGTGCGTCCAGCCTAGTCAGCCGTCGGCCGTCCCAGGCGCGGCGCCCGCCTGCCGAGACGGCCGCCGGTCCCGGCGGCCGCACCGCTCAGGCGTCCCAGAGCGCGCCGAACGCCGTCAGGTCGCCCTGGTGCTCGATCCGGCCGGCCCACTCGGCGGGCCACGCGTCGGCGCCGAGGTGCGCGCCCGCGAAGGCGCCGGCCAGACACGCGATCGAGTCCGAGTCCCCGGAGGTGCAGGCGGCCCGGCGCACGGCCGTCACCGGCTCGTCCACGAAGAGCAGGAAGCACAGCAGGCCGGTGGCGAGGGCCTCCTCGGCGATCCATCCGGCACCGGTGGCCAGGCACGGGTCCGTCTCGGGCGACGGCGACCGCAGGGCCCGCCGGAGCCGTTCCAGCGCCTCCAGGCACTCGTCCCAGCCGCGCGCGATGAAGTGCGCCGGCGTCGGGTCCTGGGCCCGGGCCCACAGGTCGCCGAGCCAGCGCTCGTGGTAACGCGTCCGGTTCTCGTACGCGTACGACCGCAGCCGGCCGACCAGACCCGTCGGTTCGGCGCCCCGCGCGAGCAGCCGTACCGCGTGCGCGGTGAGGTCGGAGGCGGCCAGCGCCGTCGGGTGGCCGTGCGTGAGGGCGGCCTGCAACTGCGAGGCCCCGGCGCGCTGCTCGTCGCCGAGTCCCGGGGCGAGGCCGAGGGGTGCGACCCGCATGTTGGCGCCGCAGCCCTTGGAACCGACCTGACTGGCGTCCTGCCAGGCCCGGTCCTCGCGCTCCAGCCGCTCGCAGGCGACGAGGCAGGTCCGGCCGGGCGCGCGGTTGTTCTCCGGCGACCGGTACCACTGCACGAACTCCTCGCGCACGGGCCGCTCCAGCCGCTCCGGTTCGAGCGGTCCCCGGTCCATGGCCGCGCGCAGTCCCCGCGCCAGCGCCAGCGTCATCTGGGTGTCGTCGGTGACGAGCGCGGGGTCCGGCAGTTCCAGCTCGCGCCAGGGTCCGTACGCGGCGAGGATCGACGGCACGTCCTCGAACTCGGTCGGGGAGCCGAGCGCGTCCCCGAGGGCGAGTCCGACCAGTGCCCCGGTGGCGGCCTGCTTCCTGACGGTCGTGGTCATGCGGATCGCCCTTCCGAGGACTGCGGTGCGGGTGCGGGTGCGGGTGGAGACACAGGTGGAGACACAGGAGGTACGGGTGGAGGTACGGGCGCGGGTCTCAGCAGCGGCGGACGCAGGGCCGTGGCCGTCCCCGCCCGGTACAGCGCGGCGGGCTTGCCCCGGCCCCCGGTCAGCCGCGCCGCCCCCGGCACCGGTTCGACGAAGCCGGGTGTGGCCAGGACCTTGCGCCGGAAGTTCGGGCGGTCCAGGGCGGTCCCCCACACCGTCTCGTAGACCTGCTGGAGCTCCCCCAGCGTGAACTGCGGCGGGCAGAACGCCGTGGCCAGGCAGGTGTATTCGAGCTTGGCGCCGACCCGCTCGCGGGCGTCGGCGAGGATGCGGTCGTGGTCGAAGGCGAGGGAGCCGGCTCCGTCGTACGGCAGCCAGCGCGCGCTCGCCGCGTCCCCGCCGCCGCGCGGCTCGGGAGGGTCGGGCAGCAGCGCGGTGTACGCCACGGAGACCACCCGCATCCGGGGATCGCGGTCCGGCTCGCTGTAGGTGCGCAACTGCTCCAGGTGCAGCCCGGAGACGTCCGACAGGCCGGTCTCCTCGGCGAGTTCGCGGCGCGCGGCCGTCTCCGCGGACTCCTCGGGCAGCACGAAGCCGCCGGGCAGCGCCCAGCGGCCCGCGTACGGCTGCTGGCCGCGCTCGACCAGCAGCACCTGGAGCGCGCCCGCCCGGACCGTGAACACCGCGAGGTCGACGGTGACGGCGAAGGGCTCGAAGGCGTGCTTGTCGTAGCCCTCCATGCCCTCCATGCCTTTCATGCCCTCCATGCCCCTCACCCCCTGCGCTGTTCGCCGGGCGGCCCGGCCGCCCGGCGGCGACCGGCACCCCGCCGGGCGGCGGCCGGGGACCGGGACCACCCCCGTGGGCCCTGCTCCCCGGGCCGCACCCGGCGGTGGCGCCCCTTAATGGTCAGTACGACTATAAAGAGCGGACCGCGTGCCCACAACCCCCGGACGCGGATCGGCCGGCCCCGGGAGAGTCCCGGAACCGGCCGACGCGCGTGCTGGAAGCCCACTGGAGAGGGCGGTGGTGCTAGAGGCCGACCTCCGCCATCAACATCCCGACCTCGGTGTTGGACAGGCGGCGCAGCCAGCCCGACTTCTGGTCGCCGAGGGTGATCGGCCCGAAGGCGACCCGCACGAGCTTGTCGACCGGGAAGCCGGCCTCGGCGAGCATGCGCCGCACGATGTGCTTGCGGCCCTCGTGCAGCGTGACCTCCACGAGGTAGTTCTTGCCGGTCTGCTCGACGACCCTGAAGTGGTCCGCCTTCGCGTACCCGTCCTCCAGCTGGATGCCGTCCTTGAGCTGCTTGCCCAGGTCGCGCGGGATCGGGCCCACGATGTGCGCGAGGTAGACCTTCTTCACGCCGTACTTGGGATGGGTCAGGCGGTGCGCCAGCTCGCCGTGGTTGGTGAGCAGGATGACGCCCTCGGTCTCGGTGTCGAGCCGCCCCACGTGGAAGAGCCGCGTCTCGCGGTTCGTCACGTAGTCGCCGAGGCACTGCCGGCCCTCCGTGTCCTCCATGGTCGACACGACACCCGCGGGCTTGTTCAGCGAGAAGAACTGGTACGACTGCGTGGCCACGGTCAGCCCGTCGACCTTGATCTCGTCGTGCTCCGGGTCGACGCGCAGCCCCTGCTCCAGGACGATCTCGCCGTTGACCTCCACCCGGGACTGCTCGACCAGTTCCTCACAGGCGCGCCGCGAACCGTAGCCCGCACGCGCGAGCACCTTCTGCAGGCGCTCGCCCTCCTGCTCGGCGCCCGGGAAGGTCTTGGGCGTCTTCACCTCGGGCCGGCCGGCGTACCGGTCGCGGTTGCGCTCCTCGGCACGCGTCTCGTACTCGCGGGAGCGCGCCGGCTCCGTGCGGCCGCGGCGCTGCTGCCCCTGCTTGGGGCCACCCTTGGCGCCGCCGCGGGCCGAACTGCCGCGCCCCGACTTCGCGCCCTCGTGGGTGGCGCCGGGACCCACGTCGTAGCGGCGCTCCTCCGGACGGGGCTTGCCGGGGCGCTTCGGCCTGTCGTCGCGCCCGCCCGCGGCGCCGCCCTTCGGCTGGGAGCCGCCCCCGGTCGCCCGGGAGCCGCCTCCGCCGGAGCCGCGGGAACCGCCGCCCCCGCCCCCGGAGCCGCGGGGGTTACCGCCCCCGCCGGTTCCGCGGGGGTTGCCGCGCCCGCCGCTGTTCCTGCCACTGCCGCTGCCACTGCTTCGCATCAAAGTTCCGTCGTCGTCGTGTCGTCTGCATCTGCGTCCGGCGCATCCGGATCGAACGACGGGACCCCTTCCAGCGTCTCTGCCTCGATCGCGTCCGCCTCCGGGAGGAAGGGTGCGAGCTCCGGGAGCTCGTCCAGGCCGCGCAGGCCCATCCGCTCCAGGAAGTAGTTCGTCGTCCTGTACAGGATCGCACCTGTTTCGGGTTCCGCGCCCGCCTCCTGGACCAGACCCCGCTGCAGGAGGGTGCGCATCACGCCGTCGCAGTTCACTCCGCGGACCGCCGAGACCCTCGAACGGCTGACCGGCTGCCGGTACGCGACCACCGCCAGCGTCTCCAGCGCCGCCTGGGTGAGCCGGGCCTGCTGGCCGTCCAGGACGAAGCGCTCGACGGCCGCCGCGTACCCGGGCCGGCTGTAGAACCGCCAGCCGCCGGCGACGAGCCGCAGCTCGAAGCCGCGTCCCTGGACGGTGTACTCGTCGGCCAGCGCGCGCAGCGCTTCCGCGACCTGCCGCCTGGGCCGCTCCAGTATCTTCGCGAGGTGCTCCTCGGTCGCGGGCTCGTCCACGACCATGAGGACGGCCTCCAGCGCGGGCCTCAGGTCGAGGTCCGCGACGCCGCGCGGTCCCGCCGGGGTCACGGTGGTGTCCTCGCTCACACCTTCTCCTCCTCCGTCCGTCCTACCGGCTCCACCGGCTCCGGCGACTCCACCGGCTCCGGCGGTCTGTCGAACTCGTCCGTCACCATCGGCTGCACATCCCCCTCCCCGCCCGTCCAGCGCACCACCAGGTCCCCCAGGGCCTGCTCCTGGTCCAGGGCGACCGCCTTCTCGCGGTAGAGCTCCAGAAGGGCCAGGAAACGCGCCACGACGGTGAGGGTGTCCTCGGTGTCCTCCACCAGCGAGCCGAAACTGGCCTCGCCGGACTCCCGCAGCCGCGCCACCACGATCGCGGCCTGCTCCTGCACGCTCACGAGCGGCGCGTGGATGTGGTCCACGTACACCTGCGGCTTCGGTCTCGGCTGCATCGCCTTCACCGCGAGCCCGGCGAAGCCGTCCGCCCCGATGCGGATGACGACCTCGGGGAGCAGGGCGGCGTGGTGCGCCTCCAGCCCGACGGTACGGGGATGGCGGCGTGCCTCCTCGTCGAGGCGGCGGGTGAAGATGTCGGCGATCTCCTTGTACGCCCGGTACTGCAGCAGCCGGGCGAAGAGCAGGTCGCGGGCCTCCAGGAGCGCCAGGTCCGCCTCGTCCTCGACCTCGGCGGAGGGCAGCAGCCGGGCGGCCTTCAGATCGAGCAGCGTCGCGGCGACGACGAGGAACTCGGTCGTCCGGTCGAGGTCCCAGTCCGGCCCCATGGCCCGGACGTGCGCCATGAACTCGTCGGTGACCCTGGACAGGGCGACCTCGGTGACGTCCAGCTTGTGCTTGGAGATCAGTTGCAGCAGCAGGTCGAAGGGGCCCTCGAAGTTCACCAGCCGGACGGTGAAGACCCCGTCCCCGGCATCCCCGGGGACGCCGTCGGCCTCGGGGGCGGCCGGTTCCGACTCCAGCGGCTCCGGTTCCGGCTCGGGTGCTTCCGGCTCGGGCTCGGGCGCTTCCGGCTCGGGTCCGGACGCTTCAGGCCCGGACTCCGGCGGTTTCGGCTCCGGTCCGGGCGGTTCCTGTTCCGTCGGGGTCCCGGCCCCGGGACCCCGGCCCAGCGCGCGCCGCCGGCCGCCGGAACCGCCGGAGGCAGCAGCGGGGACGGGCACGTCGTTCGAGGTCATGGCCGTTGCAGGCTACCGCTACCGCCCGCGCAGCCGTCGGACGAGAATGCTCGCGTCGCCCCGGGACTCCAGATCCGCGAGCACCACGGCGACGGCCTCCCGCACGATGCGGCCCCGGTCGACGGCGAGCCCGTGCTCCCCGCGCAGCACCAGCCGCGCGTGTTCGAGGTCCATGAGCTCCTCGGCGGACACGTACACCGTGATCTTCTCGTCGTGCCGCTCGCGCCCGCTGGGCCGCCGCCCCGGGGCCCGCCCGCGCTTGCGGGGCTGCGCGGCAGCCCCGCCAGAACCTTCCTGCGCGGGGCCCTGCCGTCGTCCGGAGCGGTCCGCCGCGGCGGCGCCCCGGCTGCGGGACTCCCCGTCGGCCGGGCCGGCGTCGGCCGCGACGTGTTCGTCGCCCTCGCCGTCGCCGCCCCGCACGGGCACCGACTGCGGGGCGTCCTCCCCGGCGACGGCGTCGCCCTCGCCGGCCGGAGCCGGCACCCGCGCCTCGCCGTTCGCCTGCCGCCTGGGGCTGGACGCCTGGAGCGCCGTCCCCCCGGTCGTACGGAACAGTTCGTCGGCCCCCGGCAGACTCACTCGGCGTGACACCGGGCGAGCACCTCCCTGGCGAGCTGACGGTAGGCGGCGGCGCCGACGGAGTTGGAGGCGTACGTCGTAATCGGCTCGCCGGCGACCGTGGTCTCCGGGAAGCGGACGGTCCGGCCGATCACCGTGTGGTAGACGTGGTCGTCGAACGCCTCGACCACGCGCGCGAGCACCTCACGGCTGTGCACGGTCCGCGAGTCGTACATCGTGGCGAGGATGCCGTCGAGCTCCAGCTCGGGGTTGAGCCGCTCCTGGACCTTCTCGATGGTCTCGGTGAGCAGCGCGACACCGCGCAGCGCGAAGAACTCGCACTCCAGCGGCACTATCACCTTGTGGGCGGCCGTCAGCGCGTTCACGGTGAGCAGGCCGAGCGAGGGCTGACAGTCGATCACGATGTAGTCGTAGTCGGCCATCAGCGGCTTCAGGGCGCGCTGCAGCGTGGACTCGCGGGCGACCTCGCTCACCAGCTGGACCTCGGCGGCGGACAGGTCGATGTTGCTGGGCAGCAGGTCCATGTTCGGGACCGCCGTCTTCAGGAGCACCTCGTCGGCCGCCATGCCCCGCTCCATGAGCAGGTTGTAGACCGTGAGGTCGAGCTCCATCGGGTTGACGCCGAGGCCCACGGACAGGGCGCCCTGCGGGTCGAAGTCGACGAGCAGGACCCGGCGTCCGTACTCCGCGAGCGCGGCACCCAGGTTGATGGTCGACGTCGTCTTGCCGACGCCGCCCTTCTGGTTGCACATCGCGATGATCTTCGCGGGGCCGTGGTCGGTCAGCGGGCCCGGGATCGGGAAGTACGGCAGCGGGCGTCCGGTCGGGCCGACGCGCTCACGGCGCTGGCGCGCCGCGTCGGGCGCGAGCGTGGCCGCGTACTCCGGATCGGGCTCGTACTCGGCGTCGGGGTCGTAGAAGTGCCCTTCGGGCAGGTCGTCGTAGTCGGCGAAGTGGGTGCGGTTCTCGCCACTTCCGTTGCCGGCCATGGCGTTCACGTGATGGCCATCCATGCTCTGGTGTGCGGGCTGAGTCGTCCTCGGGGAGTGGTGACTCTGGTGGGCTGCGAAGGTGCGCACAGCGACGGAGCCGACAGCCTCGAGCCCCGTGGGCCCTGAGCCTTGCGCAGGCATTCCTGGTTGACCACCCCCGGGAGTAAATGTCGACTCATTCACAAGTCGTCTTACCTCCTTGGTGACCAGGAAACTTCTAGACAGGTCAGCGTGGCACCATGCCGACGGTTGGCGACTCTATGGCGTGTCACCGCTCCGCAGCAACACAATCCGCCGGACCCGGCCCGATGTGTCGGCAACGGAACATCCCGCTGTCAAGGGCGTAGGGGCGTCGCACGGCAGGTTTCAGGGGTGTGCGAAACGGTCGAAGGGTTACGTTCGAGGCGAGTTGAACGAGTCTCGCAAAGTGACTCGACACACATCCGGCCGGACCCCGCGGAGCAAGGTCCGGCCGGATGTGTGCCGTTGACGACCTGTGTTGACCTGTCGCCTTTTGCCGCCGCAGGGCCCGGCCGCCGGATCGGGACGGGCCGGGCGGGAGGTCAGCCGAGCAGGGTCTCCAGTTCGGTGTGGACCAGGCCGTGGGCCTCCGCGACCCCGCGGTGGACGACCTTGCCGTCATGGGTGTTGAGGCCCCCGGCCAGCGCGGGATCACGGCGCAGCGCCCCGGTCCAGCCGCGGTTCGCGAGTTCCACGACGTACGGCAGCGTGGCGTTGGTGAGCGCGTAGGTCGACGTGTTCGGCACCGCGCCCGGCATGTTGGCGACGCAGTAGAAGACCGATTCGTGCACCGGGAAGGTCGGCTCCGCGTGGGTGGTCGGGCGCGAGTCCTCGAAGCAGCCGCCCTGGTCGATCGCGATGTCGACAAGGACACTTCCGGGCTTCATGCGCGACACGAGCTCGTTGGTGACCAGCTTCGGGGCCTTGGCGCCGGGGATGAGCACGGCGCCGATGACGAGGTCCGCCTCCAGGCAGGCCTTCTCCAGCTCGAAGGCGTTGGAGACGACGGTCTGGATCCTCGTGCCGAAGATCTTGTCGGCCTCCTTGAGCTTGTCGATGTCGCGGTCGAGGAGGGTCACGTGGAAGCCCATGCCGATGGCGATCTGGGCCGCGTTCCAGCCCGAGACGCCGCCGCCGATCACCACGGCCCGGGCGGCCAGCACGCCGGGGACGCCGCCGGGCAGCACACCGCGGCCGCCGTTGGCGCGCATCAGGTGGTAGGCGCCGACCTGGGGGGCCAGGCGGCCCGCGACCTCGGACATCGGGGCGAGCAGCGGCAGCCCGCGGCCCGGCAGCCCGACCGTCTCGTAGGCGATGGCCGTGGTGCCGGACTCCAGGAGCGCGTCCGTGCACTCCCGGGACGCGGCCAGGTGCAGGTAGGTGAAGAGCGTCTGGTCCTTGCGCAGGCGGTGGTACTCCTCGGCGATGGGCTCCTTGACCTTCAGCAGCAGGTCGGCGGCGGCCCAGACCTCGTCGGCGGTGGCGACGGTCCGCGCGCCGGCCGCGACGAACTCGTCGTCCGTGATCGAGGAGCCGACACCCGCTCCCCGCTCGACGAGGACCTGGTGGCCGTGGCGCACCAGCTCGTGCACACCGGCGGGGGTGATGGCCACCCGGAACTCGTTGTTCTTGACCTCGCGGGGGATGCCGACCTTCACGTCGATCACGGTTCCTTGGCTCAGAAGGGATGCAGAAGGGATCTGGGGGCAGGCAGCGCAGGACATGACGATGCCCGACATTCCCGGATGCACGGGAGCACACCGGGAGACACCGCTGACGAACGCGGCGGAGCCAGTCTAATGAAGGGATTCTTTCTGTCTAGCCTTCTAAAGCATCAATCTTCATTGGATGTACTGCGGATTTCGTAGGCGTTGCGGTCCTGTTCCCTGCCTGATGTGCTCTCGGGGAGCTCGTCGCCCAGCATGCGTTCGGCCGTGGAGCGGTGCAGCGCGGCGGCCGCGGGGTCGCCCAGCCGCTCCAGTGTGTCGGCGAGTCGCAGCTGCAGGGCGGCCTGGAGCCGGACGTCGTCGGCACGGCGTGCCCACTCGACCGCCTCCTGGCAGGTGACGAGGGACTCCTCGGGCCGGCCCGCGTACTCCTGCACCCGCGCCATCTCGCTCAGCGCCCGCGCCTGACCGGCCACGTCGCCGGTCCTGCGGTACCCGGTGGCCGCGGAGCGCCAGTTGCGCAGCGCCTCGCCGTAGCGGCCCGCGTAGGTGTGCACGGCCGCGATCCGGCCGTACAGCCGGGCCGCGTCCGCGCGCTCGTCGCGGGCGAGGCGCTGGGCGAGCGCCCGCCCGTACCAGTCGGCGGCCCGGTCGTAGTCGCCGAGTTCCTCGTGGGCGCCGCCCACAGATTCCGTCGCGCGGCCGGTCGCGTACGGGTCGTTCGCCTCGCGCCCGGCGTCGAGGGCGGCCCGGTAGCGGGCCAGCGCGTCCGCCGTGCGGCCGGTCCGGGCGTCCAGGTCGGCGAGGTTCAGCAGTGCGGCGGCCTTCTCGCGCGGCAGGTTCCGGCGCTCGGCGACGTCCAGGACGAGCCGGTGGATGCCGTACAGCTCGGGCGCGGCGGCCTGCGTACCGAAGTGCGCGACCAGCGCTCGGACCAGCGCGGCCATCAGACGGCGCGCCAGGGTGTCCAGCTCTCCGTCGGCGACCGCGAGCCGGGCCGCGGCCAGCAGTGCGGGCCGGCGGATGCGCAGCCATTCGGCGGCCGCCCGGGGGTTCGGGAAGCGCAGCGCGCGGGGCGTCCCGGCCAGCTTCTTCTGCGCGGGCGAGCTGTCGGTCTCGGTGATCGCCCGGCAGGACACCAGGAGCCGCACGGTCCGCTCCAGCATCCGGGCACGGGCCAGCTGGAGCTCGGCCGGGCGGTCCTCGGTCCGGGTGAGCGCGCACAGCAGCGGCAGCAGGCAGCCCGGCACCTCGTACAGCGGCAGCGGTGATTCCACGGCCCGCACCAGGCCGAGCCCGGTGAAGTCGTCCAGCAGGACGCGGGCCGCGTCGACCGAGCAGCCGGCCAGCGCGGACGCGGAGTGCGGGTCGACCAGGCCCGCGGGGGCGAGCGAGAGGAGCCGCAGCGTCCGCGCCGCGGCCGTCGGCAGGGCGGCGTACGTGAGCCGGAAGACGCGGTCCAGGACCGGTCCCTCGTCGCCGTCGGCGCGCAGCTGCCTGGCGAGGTCGGCGACGGCCGCCTTGGGGCGGTGGGCCAGCCAGGCCCCGGCGAGGACGAGCGCCGCGGGCTGGCCCGCGCAGATCTCCACGAGCCCCTCGGCGGCGCGCGGGTCCACGGTGATGCGCACCGAGCCGGTGAACCGGTTCAGGAGTTCGAGGGCGGACTTGGTGTCCAGGCCGCCGAGGGTGCAGGGGCGGACGTCCGGGATCCCGGTCAGGGGTCCGCCCGAGACGGCGACGGCGAGGCAGTCGGGGTTCTCCGGCAGGAGCGCGTCGACCTGTTCGGCGTCCGCCGCGTCGTCGAGCAGGAGCAGCGTCCGGCGGGTCGCGAGGGCCTCGCGCAGCCGCCCGGAGAGGTCGTCCCCGTCGGCTCCGGCGGGGGCCTGCAGCCCGAGTGCGGTGAGCAGGTCGCGGGCGGTGCGCTCGGTCGGTACGGGTGTGCCGCCGGGCTCGGTGAGCCGGGCCCGCAGGACGCCGTCCGGGTAACTGTCCGCGACCTGCCGCACGAGTTCCTCGGCGAGCGCCGTGCGGCCGGAGCCGGGCCTGCCGGCGATGAGCAGCACACGCGCGCGGGGGGCCTTGCGGCCGGCGAGGGTGTCCAGGCCCGTGCGCTCGATGTCGGCGCGCAGCTCCTTCAACTCCCGTGCGCGGCCGAGGAACTGACGTTCCGTGGGAGCGGACTCGACGGCCGGGGGCCACCCTTCCTCCGACACCGTCGTGCCGTCGGCGTCCACCGCCTGATCCGTCACGGGCCACACTCCCGTCCCACTGTGCGCGCCAGCCCGCCGGGACTCCGGACGGGGCGTTTTCAGAGCCTAGTTCACGCTCTGCGACGATCCGTGCGGAGCACGGCGGACGCGTCCCTCGATCGGATCAGGCGATCGTCACACGGATGGGCCGATTGCGCGCACCGAAGTGGATCAAGCCTCGAACGGACGTGCGGGCCACGGGGCCTCGGCCGGACGCAGGGCGTCCAGACCGTCGCCCTCGCGTGCGGCGACCAGCGCCAGGACCCCTACGACGAGGCAGTTGTTGTGCAGCTCCCCGGCCAGGATCCCGCGCACGAGTTCACCGACCGGGACCCGGTCGAGCTCCATGTCGGACTCCTCGTCCTCGACCTCGAAGCGCTGCCCCCCGGCCTCGGAGAGGTCGCGCGCGAGGAAGACACGGACGGCCTCGTCGCAGCCGCCGGGCGTGGTGAACACGTCGGTGAGCACACGCCAGTCCTCGGCCTTGGCGTACGCCTCCTCGTACAGCTCGCGCTGCGCGGCATGCAGGGGGTTCTCCCCCGGGACGTCCAGCAGGCCGGCCGGGATCTCCCAGAGCCGGTGGCGCACCGGGTGCCGGTACTGGCGGATGACCAGGACGCGGTCCTCGTCGTCGAGGGCGAGGACGGCCACCGAACCGGGGTGCACCTGGTAGTCGCGGCGGACGACCGCCCCGCCGGGCATGACCACGTCGTCGGTGCGCACGGAGGTCTTCTTGCCGGTGAACGGGGTCCCGGTCGCCCTGACCTCCCACTCCTCGGCGGTGTCCTTGATGGTCATGTCGACTTGTCCTCCCACACGCACGAACCTGCGCCGCGACAGCGGAACACCCGCGGCGGAAACCGGGGCACGCGCCTCGCGGGACGCGCGCCCCGGCAACCGTACAACCCTCGCCCTCCGGCCTCCCCCGTCCCCTTCACCCCCCCTGTCCCGTTCCTCCTACTTACCCGTCTTGCGCTCCACCGCGGCCTTGACCAGCCCCGCGAAGAGCGGGTGCGGCCGGGTCGGGCGCGAGCGGAGCTCGGGGTGCGACTGGGTGGCGACCAGGTACGGGTGGGCGTCGCGCGGGTACTCCACGTACTCCACGAGCTTGCCGTCCGGGGAGGTGCCGGAGAACTGCAGCCCGGTCTTCTTCTCCAGCTCGGAGCGGTAGGCGTTGTTCACCTCGTAGCGGTGGCGGTGCCGCTCCTCGACGTACTCCCTGCCGTCGTAGACCTCGCGCACGATGGAGCCCTCGGCGAGCTTGGCGGGGTACATGCCCAGGCGCATCGTGCCGCCCATGTCGCCGTCGCCCGCGACGATGTCCAGCTGCTCGGCCATGGTGGAGATCACCGGATGGCCGGTGGCCGGGTCGAACTCGGTGGAGTTGGCGTCCTCGATGCCGGCGAGGTTGCGCGCCGCCTCGATCACGATGCACTGCAGGCCCAGGCACAGGCCGAGCAGCGGGATCCGGTTCTCGCGGGCGTACCGGATGGCGCCGACCTTGCCGGACACACCGCGGTCGCCGAAGCCGCCGGGGATGCAGATCGCGTCGACGTCACCGAGCTGCTCGGCGGCGCCCGCGGGCGTCTTGCAGTCGTCCGAGGCGACCCACTTGATCCTCACGCGGGCCTTGTTGGCGAACCCGCCCGCGCGCAGGGCCTCGGTGACCGAGAGATAGGCGTCGGGCAGGTCGACGTACTTGCCGACCAGCGCCAGGTCGATCTCGTGCAGCGGCCGGTGGACGCGGTCCAGCAGGTCGTCCCAGGTCGTCCAGTCCACGTCGCGGAACGGCAGGTCCAGCTTGCGGACCACGTACGCGTCAAGACCCTCGGTGTGCAGGACCTTGGGGATGTCGTAGATCGAGCGGGCGTCGGGGCAGGCGACCACGGCGGCCTCGTCGACGTCGCACATCAGCGAGATCTTGCGCTTGATGGCGGCGGGCACCTCGCGGTCGGCGCGCAGCACGATCGCGTCCGGCTGGATACCGATGTTGCGCAGCGCCGCAACCGAGTGCTGGGTCGGCTTCGTCTTCAGTTCCCCGGAGGGGCCGATGTACGGGAGGAGAGAGATGTGGACGACGAACACGTTGTCGCGGCCGACCTCGTGGCGGACCTGGCGGACGGTCTCCAGGAACGGCAGCGACTCGATGTCGCCGACCGTGCCGCCGACCTCCGTGATGACGACGTCGACGTCATCGGTGGCCATGCGGCGGATGCGGTGCTTGATCTCGTTGGTGATGTGCGGGATGACCTGGACGGTGTCGCCGAGGTACTCGCCGCGCCGCTCCTTGGCGATGACGGTGTTGTAGACCTGCCCGGTCGTGACGTTGGCGGAACCGTCCAGGTCGACGTCGAGGAAGCGCTCGTAGTGCCCGATGTCCAGGTCGGTCTCGGCCCCGTCGTTGGTGACGAACACCTCACCGTGCTGGAAGGGGTTCATCGTGCCGGGGTCGACGTTCAGGTACGGGTCGAGCTTCTGCATGGTGACCCGCAGCCCCCGCGCCTTGAGCAGCGCGCCCAGGCTGGAGGCGGTCAGGCCCTTGCCGAGGGAGGAGGCGACCCCCCCGGTGACGAAGAGGTGCTTGGTCGTCGTGGCTGTGCTGTTTCGGAAAGCAGCGGGCGGCATGGCCAAGAGGGGGCTCCCGTGGTCGCGGTCTTCGGTGCGGTGCGGCTGCCCGGCCCGGAGGTTTCCGGAGGTGCCGTCGCTGCGGTTCGGGGGTCCCTTTTCCTGCTGGGACGTCCACCGGTCCACGGGCTACCAGGGTATCAGCGACGCGACGGGGACGCTTCCGGCCACGCTCCGCACACGGCCCGACACGCACCACCACCGTGCTCACTCGTTCGGCTCAGACGGGTTGTCGGGAGGGGCGCGCGGATCATCATCGTGCGTCGTATCCTGCTCGGACACTCGCTGCCGAGCCAGGCCGGCGAACGGCACCACCCCGCCGGTATTCCTGGACAAAGAGTTCGTCAGTTCGTCCCGCGAAGAAAATCACCGCACCACCGACATGCGTGACACGCGACAACTGACGTTCCGCGAAGAAGCTTTACCAATGATCCTCTGACCGCAAGAGCGACCGCCCCCTCGGGGGCGACGTGGCCGTTCGACTGGAGTTGCACGTGGCCGGGCGCATCGAAGACTACGCACTTATCGGAGACATGCAGACGGCCGCGCTGGTCTGCAGGGACGGCACGGTGGACTGGCTGTGCCTGCCCCGCTTCGACTCCCACGCCGTCTTCGCGGGACTGCTCGGCACGGAGGAGCACGGGTTCTGGCGGCTCGGCCCGGCGCACCCCGCCGACGCCGAACCGCCCAGAGCGGTCCGCCGCCGCTACCGCGGCGACTCCCTGATCCTGGAATCGGAGTGGGACACCTCACGCGGCACGGTCCGCGTGACCGATTTCATGCCGCCGCGCGACGGCGCCCCCCAGCTGATCCGCATCGTCGAGGGCGTGTCGGGCCGCGTGCCGATGCGCTCCGCGCTGCGGATGCGGTTCTCCTACGGGCGCGTGGTGCCGTGGGTGCACAAGCACGAGGGGCGGACGGTGGCCGTCGCGGGCCCCGACTCCGTCTGGTACGACACCGAGTGCGAGACGTACGGCAAGGCCCTGACGACGTACTCGGACTTCACCGTCGCGCCGGGCGAGCGGATCGCGTTCACCATCTCCTGGGAGCCCTCGCACAAGCAGCCGCCGCCGCTGCCCGAGCCGGAGCAGTCCCTGGAGGCCACCGAGGAGTTCTGGCGCGACTGGGTGGCGCAGTGCACGTACCACGGGCCCTACCGCGAGGCCGTGGTCCGCTCGCTGATCACGCTGAAGGCGCTGACGTACGCGCCCACCGGCGGCATCGTCGCCGCCCCGACGACCTCCCTCCCGGAGGAGATCGGCGGGGTCCGCAACTGGGACTACCGCTACACCTGGCTGCGGGACGCGGCGATCACGCTGTCGTCGCTGCTGCGCACCGGCTACCGCGAGGAGGCGCGCGCCTGGCGCGAGTGGCTGCTGCGCGCGGTGGCGGGCGACCCCGAGAACCTGCAGATCATGTACGGCATCGCGGGTGAGCGGGAACTGGGCGAGGCCGAGCTCGACTGGCTGCCGGGGTACGAGAACTCCGGCCCCGTGCGCGTCGGCAACGGCGCCGCGCACCAGCTCCAGCTGGACGTGTACGGCGAGGTGACGGAGGCCCTGCACCTCGCCCACATGACGGGGCTGGCCCGCAACGACTACGCCGCGCTGCTCCAGCTGAAGCTGATCCGCTACCTGGAGGACCACTGGGACGAGCCCGACGAGGGGATCTGGGAGGTGCGCGGCCCGCGCCGGCACTTCGTCCACTCCAAGGTGATGGCCTGGGTCGCCGTGGACCGCACGATCAAGCTCATCGAGGCCGGGGACGCGGACGGTCCGCTGGAGAAGTGGCGCGAGCTGCGCGACGACATCCACCGGGACGTGTGCGAGAAGGGCTACGACAAGGAGCGCAACACGTTCACGCAGTCGTACGGCTCGAAGGAGCTGGACGCCTCCCTGCTGCTGATCCCGCAGATGGGCTTCCTGCCGCCGGACGACAAGCGCGTGATCGGCACGATCGAGGCCATCCAGCGCGAGCTGTCCACCACGGACGGTTTCATCCTGCGCTACCCCACCTCGGGCGAGGACGCGGGCGTGGACGGTCTGGAGGGCGACGAGGGCGCGTTCCTGGCCTGTTCGTTCTGGATGGCGGACGACCTCGCGATGATCGGCCGGGTGGACGAGGCCCGCAAGCTCTTCGAGAAGCTGCTGGCCCTGCGCAACGACCTGGGTCTCCTCGCGGAGGAGTGGGACCCGCGGCTGCAGCGCCAGGTGGGCAACTTCCCGCAGGCGTTCAGCCACGTGCCACTGATCGACACGGCCCTGCGCCTGACGGCGTCGGGGGCGTACGGCGGCTGACGGGCCGGGCGGGGGCGGGCGGTACGCCGGCTCCCGCCCCGCCGGGGTCCCGGGCGCTACGGCAGCGGCAGCGGCCTGGTCAGCTCGTCGTACACGCTGAGGACCTGGGCCACCGTCTCGTCCTCGGTCGGCCAGGTGGCCGCCTGGACCGTGCCCCTGTCCCTGAGGCGCTCGCACCGGCCGGGGTCGGCGAGCAGGCCGACGACGGCCGCGGCGAGCGCCCCGGAGTCGCCGGGCGGTACGAGTTCGGCCGCGTCCCCGACGAGTTCGCGGACGGAGCCGGTGGCGGCCGCGACCAGGGGCACGCGCGCGTGCAGGGCCTCCTGGGCGAGCACCGGACGCGCTTCCGGGCTGCCGGGCAGCAGGGCGAGATCGGCGGCGGCGAGCAGGTCCCCGATGTCGTCCCGCCGGCCGATGAGGCGGACGGGCAGTTCCTCGTCCTCGACGCGCCGCTGGAGTCCGCCGCGCAGCGGTCCCTCCCCGGCGACCACGAGGAGCGGCACGGGATCGAGCCCCCGCCACGCGCGCGTGGCGTCCAGCAGCGTGTCGTACCCCCGGTACCGGTCGAGGGATCCGACGGCCAGCAGCAGCGGCCGGCCGATCGCGCCGAGTTCGGCACGGGCCTTGGGCCGCAGCCGGTCGGGGTCCTCGCCCGCGGCGGCGGGCCCGCGCCGGGCCGGCAGCGCGACCGCGGCGAGCCGCGCGTCCCGCGCTCCCCTGCTGCGGGCCCGGTCCACGAGGTCGGAGGAGGTTCCGAGGACCACGGACGCGGTCCTCGCCACGCGCCGCTCCAGCACGCGCAGCAGACGCGCCCGCGCGCCCTCGGCGGACGGACGGGTGTGCCAGGTGACGACCAGGGGGACGCGCCGTCCGCCGAGTGCCAGCGCGGCCCGCAGCGCGGCGTGCAGACCGTGCGCGTGCACCAGGTCGGCGTCCGCGCAGGCCGCCCGCAGCGCGGTCACCGAGGCGGGGCCGTGGCGCCCGGGTACCGGTACGTGCTCGGCGCCGACGCCGCTGAAGCCGTACGTGTGGTCGGCCGCGGCCGGGGCGCACACCGTGACCCGCACGCCCCGTGCGACGAGCCCCGAGGCCAGTGACCGGACGTGGACACAGCTGCCGGCGCCGCCCCCGCCGAGCACCTGGACGGTGCGCAGCGGCGACTGTCCGGGCGGTGCGTGCCCGTTCGGTGAGTGGCTGCTCACGTGGCTCACGTGGCCGGGGCTCCTGGTTCGGCGTCGGGCGGTCACGAAGGAACGTACAGAAGGAGCGGGCGGTGAGGGGTGGGCCGCTCGTCCCGGTCCAAGGATGCCAGGGCGGGGCCGGGTTGCCGACCACCGCGGGGCCGCCGCGGGACCGCCGCGGGGCGACCACGGGGCGACCGTGGGGCCTCTGCGACGGAAGGTGCGCGGCGGGACACGGGCAGGATGCGGGCGGTCACTCACACGAGTGAGGACCAAGCGATGCGCACAGGCAGTCGGGGGCGGGCGTCACCCCTGACGAGCCCCCGCTCACGCCCCCTTCGCGCCCCTCGGATCGCACGGAGTGCACCCGACGACCGCACATCCCGGCCCGGCCGCCCGGCGCCCGGCCGTCTACCCGTCCGCGCGGGCCGTCGCCAGCAGCTCCTCCGCGTGTGCCCGTGCCGTCTCCGAGTCCTCCTGACCGGCCAGCATCCGGGACAGCTCGCGGACGCGTTCCTCGCCCTCCAGGACCTTCACCCCGGAGCGGGTGACCGACCCGTCGTTCGTCTTCTCGACCAGCAGCTGCCGGTCGGCGAAGGCGGCCACCTGGGGCAGGTGGGTGACGACGACGACCTGCGCGCTCCTGGCGAGCTTCGCGAGCCGCCGGCCGATCTCCACGGCCGCCTTGCCGCCGACACCGGCGTCGACCTCGTCGAAGAGGTACGTGGGCACCGGATCCGTACCCGCGAAGACGACCTCGACCGCGAGCATGACCCGGGACAGCTCACCGCCGGACGCGCCCTTCGCTATGGGCCGCGGCGGCGCCCCCGGGTGCGGCGCGAGGAGCAGTTCGACCTCGTCGCAGCCCGCGGGCCCGTACGCGACCGGACGTCCGCCGACCTCCACGCCCTGCGGGTCCTCGGTCTGCCGGATCTCGAACGACACGCGCGCGTGCGGCATGGCGAGCGAGGCCAGCTCCGCGGTCACCGCGGCGGCGAAGCGGTCGGCGGCCTCCGTACGGGCGTCGGTGAGGGCCTGCGCGAGACCGCCCAGCTCGGCCCGCAGCGCGTCCCGCTCGGCCGTGAGTTCGCCGATCCGCTCGTCGTCGCCGTCCAGCTCCAGGAGGCGCGCGGCCCCCTGCTCGGCCCAGGTCAGCACGGCGGCCGTGCCTTCGCCGGCCTCGCCGTACTTGCGGATCAGCGCGGTGAGCGCGGCACGCCGCTCCTCCACCGCGGCGAGCCGCAGCGGATCCGCGTCGAGGTCGTCGGCGTAGCCCGCCAGCTCCCCCGCCACGTCGCCCAGCAGGATCCCGATCTCCCCGATGCGGCCGGCCAGCGCGCCGAGGGCCGCGTCGTGGGACCGTACGGCCTCCAGGGCCCGGTGCGCGCCCGCGACGAGCGTCGTGGCGTCGATGCCCTCCGGGTCCTCGGGGTTGCCCGCGAGGGCGGCGTGCGCGACCGTGGCGGCCGACGCGAGCGCCTCCGCGTGCCCGAGCCGCTCGGCCTCGGCCGCGAGCTCCGCGTCCTCGCCCGCCCTGGGTTCCACCGCGGCGATCTCGTCGAGCCCGAAGCGCAGCATGTCGGCCTCCTGGGCGCGTTCCCGCGCACGGGTGGTGATCTGCTCCAGCTCGGTGGAGACGGCGCGCAGCCGCCGGTAGGCGCCCGAGTACTTCTCCAGGGGCACGGCGACCGCGTCGCCCGCGTACCGGTCGAGGGCCTGCCGCTGCCGGGACAGCTTGAGCAGCCCCTGCTGGTCGGTCTGGCCGTGCACGGCCACCAGGTCGTCGGCCAGCTCGGCCAGCAGCCCCACCGGCACGGAACGCCCGCCGAGGTGCGCGCGCGAACGGCCCTCGGCGGAGACGGTACGGCTGATGAGCAGGGCTCCGTCCTCCAGCTCCGCACCGGCCTCCTCGGCCCGCAGGGCCGCCGAGGAGGCCGCGGGCACGGAGATCCGTCCCTCCACGACCGCGTTCTTCGCCCCGATCCGCACCAGGGCGGCGTCGGCGCGCCCGCCCAGGAGCAGGCCCAGGCTGGTGACCACCATCGTCTTGCCCGCGCCGGTCTCGCCGGTCACGGCGGTGAAGCCGGGCGACAGCTCGACAACCGCGTCGTCGATGACTCCGAGCGACCGTATCCGCATCTCCTCCAACACGGACATGACCATACGAGGTTTCTCCCGCCCGGCGCGACGCCGCCCCAGTCCCTGCACAAACGTCCAGGTATCCACGCTGCCCGAGGTCACTCCCGGCAGCCACCCCGTCCGGCCGAAATACCCGCCTTCTTCGTGAATGCGGTGCTCTTCCCGCGCTTTCCCGGCCCTCCCGGCCCTCCCGGCCCTCCCGGCACGGAACTCCGCGCCGCGCGCACCCCGCGCGCGGCGCGACTCCGTGATGTGACTCCGTGGAGCGGCCCGGTGACCCGGCTCAGTTCGGGGCGCCCCGCCAGCCGGCCACCGGCAGCGCGAACTTGGCGACGAGCCGGTCGGTGAACGACGCGTGGTGCAACCGGGCCAGCCGTACCGGCACCGCCCCGCGCCGGACCTCCACCCGGGCGCCGGGCGGCAGCTCGACCGTGCGCCGGCCGTCGCACCACAGGACCCCGGGCGGGATGTGCGGCAGGATCTCCACGGCCAGCACCGAGTTCGGCGAGGTCACCAGCGGCTTGGCGAACAGGGCGTGCGCGCTGATCGGCACCATGAGCAGCGCCTCGACCTCCGGCCACACCACGGGACCGCCCGCGGAGAAGGCGTACGCCGTCGACCCGGTCGGTGTCGCGCAGACGATGCCGTCGCAGCCGAAGCCGGTCACGGGCCGCCCGTCGATCTCCAGGACGACCTCCAGGAGCTTCTCGGCCCCCGCCTTCTGCACGGCGGCCTCGTTGAGCGCCCAGTCCGTGTGCACGACGTCGCCGTTGCTGTGCACGACGACGTCGACGGTCATCCGCTCCTCGACCTCGTACGCCTTCGTCACCACCCGGTCGACGACCTTGTCGAGGTCGTCGCGCTCGGCCTCCGCGAGGAAGCCGACGCGCCCCAGGTTGACGCCGAGCATCGGCACCCCGGAGGCACGGGCGAACTCGGCGCCGCGCAGCAGCGTGCCGTCCCCGCCGAGGACGATCAGCAGCTCGCATCCGTCGAGGCACTCAGGGGTCGCCTCCTCGACGAGTTCCACGGTCGGCGGCAGCGGCAGGTCGGCCGCCTCCGCCCGCAGGACCCGTACGCCGAGCCCGGAGCGCAGGAGCCCCTCGACGACGAGCTCGGCACTGCGGATGGCCGCGGGCCGTCCGGTGTGGGCGAGCAGGAAAACAGTTCGAGATCGGGTGTCGGTCAACGCGGCCCCTCCGCCACTGCACGGTCGATGTCGGCCGGGTCCGGTGCGGGTGCCCCGGCACGCAGCCACAGAAAGTACTCGACGTTCCCCGCGGGTCCGGGCAGCGGACTCGCCGTCACACCCGCCACCCCGAGCCCCAGTTCCCCCGCCTGCCGGGCCACACCGCGCACGGCGTCCGCCCGCAGCTCGGGGCTGCGGACGACCCCGCCGCTCCCCAGCCGTTCCCTGCCCACCTCGAACTGCGGCTTGACCATCATCACCAGGTCGGCACCGGGCGCCGCGCACCGCACGAGGGCGGGCAGCACCAGGCCGAGCGGGATGAAGGACAAGTCACCGACAACAAGATCCACCGGCTCCCCATCGATCGCCTCCAACGTCAACTCGCGTACGTTCGTACGGTCCTTGACGGTGACGCGTTCATCGCTCCGGAGGGACCACGCCAACTGCCCGTAGCCGACGTCCACGGCGAGGACCCGCGCGGCGCCCGCGCGCAGCAGCACATCGGTGAAGCCCCCGGTCGAGGCCCCGGCGTCCAGGGCCCGCCGGCCCTCGACCACCAGGCCGAGCGGCATGAAGACCTCCAGCGCCCCGGCCAGCTTGTGGCCGCCGCGCGAGACGTAGTCCGGGTCGTCGTCGTCCTTCGCGACCAGGATGGGGGCCGCGGTCTCCACCTGGGTGGCGGGCTTGGTCGCGAGGTTCTTGCCGACGGTGACCCGCCCGGCGGCGATCAGCTGTCCGGCGTGCTCGCGCGAGCGTGCGAGTCTGCGCCGGACCAGTTCGGCGTCGAGGCGGCGTCGTGCCACTCCTGCCACGTTCGGTTCAGCTCCTGTTGTTCGGGCCAGGGGGCACCGGAGGTCCCGGGCGGGCGTCGAGCGCGGTGAGCGCGTCGCGCAGCCCCCGGTGCACATCCTCGTACACGTCCACGTGGCCGTCCGTGGGGAGGTGGTCCGCGTCGGCCAGCCGGCCGAGCAGACCGTCGACCCCGGCCTCCCCCGTGGGCGTGCGCGGCACGTGCAGCGGGGCGGGGGCGGCCGGGTCGCGCTCCTCCGGACGGCCGCCGGACGCGACCGTGCCGCCCGCCTCTGCCGCCTCTGCCGCCTCTGCCGCCTCTGCCCGGAAGGGTTCCGAACCGTCGGATTCCGCCCGGAATCCGGTCTCCGGTCCGGCCGTGGACTCGCTCATGCCCCGACGCTACCCCGAAGCACTGCGGTACCGTCGATCACGATGGCGACCACACAGGAGTGCCGCAGCGCGCTCGACACACTCTCGGACACCATGGCGGGCGCGGACGGCGACATACGGAGCGCGGCCGCCCTGGACCGCTCCCTGAGCTGCCACGTCACCGACCTCGACGTCACCTTCGTCGGCCGGCTCCAGGGCGGCCGGATCGTGGTGCTCGACACGGTCGAGGGTCCGCCGCCCGGGAAGGCGGAGATCCGGCTCGCCATGACCGGCGACGACCTGGTCGCGATGGTCGGCGGCGAGCTGCACTTCGCCAAGGCATGGGGCTCGGGCCGGGTCAAGCTGGAGGCGGGCCTGCGGGACCTGATGCGCCTCAGAAAACTGCTCTGACGCCCCCCGGCCCCGCCCGTCTACCCCTCGGCGACGGCCACGGGCGCGGCGGCCGTGCGGGACCTCCGCGCCGCCGGCACCACCAGCGGCGTACCCGTCTCCGGGTCCTCGATGACCTGGCAGCGCAGCCCGAAGACCTCCTCGACCAGCTCGGCCGTGACGATGTCCGCCGGCGCCCCCTGCGCGATCACCGACCCGTCGCGCAGCGCGATCAGATGGGTGGCGTACCGCGCGGCGTGGTTGAGGTCGTGCAACACGGCGACCAGGGTCCGGCCCCGCTCCTCGTGCAGTTCGGCGCACAGGTCCAGCACATCGATCTGGTGCTGGATGTCGAGGAAGGTCGTCGGCTCGTCGAGCAGCAGCAGCGGGGTCTGCTGGGCCAGCGCCATGGCGATCCACACGCGCTGGCGCTGCCCCCCGGAGAGCTCGTCCACGTACCGGTCCGCGAGCTCGGCGACCCCGGTCGAGGCCATCGACTCGCGTACGATCCGCTCGTCCTCGGCCGACCACTGGCGCAGCAGCCCCTGGTGCGGGTAGCGGCCGCGCCCCACCAGGTCGCCGACCGTGATCCCGTCGGGCGCGATCGACGACTGCGGGAGCAGCCCGAGCGTCCTCGCCACCTTCTTCGCGGGCATCGACTGGATGACATGCCCGTCCAGCAGCACCCGGCCCCGCTGCGGTTTGAGCATGCGGGACAGCGCGCGCAGCAGTGTGGACTTGCCGCAGGCGTTGGGGCCGACGATCACCGTGAAGGAGTTGTCCGGTATCCCGACCGACAGCTGCTCGGCGATGACCCGCTGGTCGTAGGCGAGGGTGACGTTCTCGGCGGACAGGCGGTCCACGGCGCTCCTTCGGGTGGTCGTGTGCGGTCGGGTGGTCGTGTGCGGTCGGGTGGTCATGTGCGGCCCGTCGCCGGAGCCCGTACCCGTACTGCCGGCGGCGTTCATATCCGGCCCGCCCTCCGTTCGGTGACCAGGAGCCACAGCAGGTAGACGCCGCCGAGGACCCCGGTCACCACGCCGACGGGCAGCTGGTCGGCCCCGAAGGCCCGCTGCGAGGCCCAGTCCGCGACGACCAGGAGGGTGGCGCCCATGCACATCGCCGGTACCAGGTTGGGCCCCGGGGAGCGGGTGAGGCGCCGGGCGAGCTGCGGGGCGGTGAGCGCGACGAAGCCGACCGGGCCCGCGGCGGCCGTGGCGGACGCGGTGAGCAGCACGGCGGCCACCATCAGCACCAGCCGCGTCCGCTCCACCCGCACCCCGAGCGCGTACGCCACGTCGTCGCCCATCTCCAGCGTCCGCAGGGCGCGCGCGTTGCCGAGGACCAGCGGTACCAGGACGGCGCACAGGCCGAGCAGCGGCCAGACCTGGGACCAGTCGCGGCCGTTGAGGGAGCCGGTCATCCAGACGACGGCGCGGGTCGCGTCGACGAGGTCGGCCTTGGTGATCAGATAGCCGTTGACGGCCGTGACGATCGCGGAGACACCGATACCGACCAGGACCAGCCGGTAACCGTGCACGCCCTTCTTCCAGGCGAGCACATAGATGGCCAGACCGGTCACGAGACCGCCGGCCAGTGCCCCGACGGTCACCTGGGTCGCGCTCCCGGAGAACAGCACGATCATCACGAGCGCGCCGGCCGTCGAGCCCTGCCCGAGACCGAGCACGTCCGGACTGCCCAGCGGATTGCGGGAGACCGCCTGGAAGAGCGCGCCGCCGAGCCCGAGCGCGGCACCGACCAGGAGCCCCACCAGGACGCGCGGCAGCCGCAGCTCGTTGACGATGAACTCCTGGCCCGCGTCGCCGTCGCCGAGCAGCGTCCTCAGGACGTCACCGGCGGGGATCGGGAAGTCGCCGGTGCCGATGAGCACGACACTCGCGGTGAGCGCCGCCACCAGCAGGAGGACGACGACCGCGGACGCGCGGACGTCGACACGGACCGACAGCCCGCCGCCGGTGCGGACCGTGCGGGCACGGGAGCCCCGCCCGGAAACCGCCCGCGCCTCCTGCTCGCGCCCGGCCGGTACGGGGCGGGACCGCCCGTCGGCCTCGTCGTGTGGGGCCTTCACAGCTGCGCCGTCCTCCGCCGTCGTACGAGAAAGATGAAGACCGGACCGCCGAGGACCGCGGTGACGATGCCGACCTGGAGCTCCGCGGGCCGCGCGACCAGCCGCCCCACGACGTCGGCGCCGAGCAGCAGCACCGGCGACAGCACGGTGGCGTACGGCAGGATCCAGCGCAGGTCGGGCCCGGTGAAGGAGCGGACGACGTGCGGGACCATCAGCCCCACGAAGACGATCGGCCCGCAGGCGGCGGTCGCGGCCCCGCTCAGCACGGTGGCGGCGGCCATGGACAGCGCGCGGGTGCGGTTCAGGTGCGCCCCCAGCGCCCGGGCGGTGTCGTCGCCCATGGCCATCGCGTTGAGCGGCCGGGCGAGCGCCAGCGCGAGGAGCGTACCGGCGGCCAGGAACGGCAGTACCTGCCGGACGACGGAGTCGGTGGCGGAGGCCAGCGAGCCGACCGTCCAGAAGCGCATCCTGCCCAGCGCCGCCTCATCCATGATCATCACGGCTTGGAGATAGCCGTAGAGCGCGGCGCTGACGGCGGTGCCGGCCAGCGCGAGCCGCACGGGCGTCGCGCCCCGGCTGCCGCCGAGGAAGTAGACCAGCGCCCCGACGGCTGCCGCGCCGCCGAAGGCGAACCACACGTAGCCGTTCAGCGAGGTGACACCGAAGAAGGTGATCGCCGTGACGACCGCGGCGGACGCTCCCGCGTTGATGCCGAGCAGCCCGGGGTCGGCGAGCGGATTGCGGGTGAGCGCCTGGAGCACGGCCCCGGCGAGCCCCAGCGCGGCTCCGGCGAGCAGCCCGAGGACCGTACGCGAGAGCCGCTCACCCACCACGACGTCGCCGTACGTGCCCGAGTCCTCGAACAGACCGTGCCAGACCTGCTCCAGGGACAGCTCTTTCGCACCGACGGCGATGCTCGCCACGGCGACGAGCACCAGCACGGCGAGGGACAGGAGGAGCCCTGCGGCCCGTATCGCCCGGCGGTTCGGGGGCGCGGGGGCGGTCTCCGCGCGCGGTTCGGGGGGACTGTCGACCAACACGCAGTTAGGTTAGCCTAACTTGCAAGCGGGTCCAGTCCGCACGGGCGGCGACCTGCGCGGTGCTCGTGCCCCGGATCCGCAGGCCGTGCCGTGTCAGAGCCCCAGCCGGGCCAGCGCCTTGCTGCCGTCCAGTTCGCACGTCCCGTCCCCGGCCGTCGTCCAGGCGGCGGCGCACAGCGCGCGCAGCCCGTCCATCGGCTCGCCCGCACCCTCCAGTTCCAGCTCCCCGGCGCCGGCCGTCGCGGTGTAGCCCCCGCACCGGAACCCGCCGCCCGCCCCGACGACCTCGGGCTGCCCGGTGAGCAGCCCCCGCAGGTCGGCGTCGACGTAGGTCGGCCGGTGCTGCGGCGGCGCGGCGAGGAGCTGCGCCCCGTCGGTCACCCCGGTCAGCACGAGCAATGAGTCCACCTCGCCGTTGAAAGCGCCTTCGATGTCCGTGTCCAGCCGGTCCCCGACGACCAGCGGCCGCTCGGCCCCGGTCCGCAGGATCGTCTCGCGGTGCATCGGCGGCAGCGGCTTGCCCGCCACCTGCGGCTCGGCGCCCGTGGCGATCCGTACGACCTCCACCGCCGCCCCGTTGCCCGGGGCGATGCCGCGCGCACCGGGAATCGTCAGGTCGGTGTTGGACGCGAACCACGGCACCCCGCGCGAGATGGCGTAGCAGGCCTCCGCGAAGCGCCCCCAGGGCAGGTCGGGCCCGCCGAAGCCCTGCACGACCGCCGCCGGCTCGTCGTCGGCCGACTCGACCGGCTCCAGCCCGCGCTCGCGCAGCGCGACCCGCAGCCCCTCCCCGCCGATCACCAGCACGCGCGCGCCCTGCGGCAACTGCTCGCTGATCAGCCGGGCCACCGCCTGGGCCGAGGTGATGACCTCCTGCGCCTGCGTCGGTATGCCCAGCTCCGTGAGGTGCTCCGCCACGCTGTCGGGCGTCCGCAGCGCGTTGTTCGTGACGTACGCGAGACGCATCCCGCCCGTGTGGGCCGTGCCGAGCGACTCGACGGCGTGCGCGATGGCCTGCCCGCCCGCGTACACCACCCCGTCCAGGTCGAGCAGCGCCGTGTCGTACGCCTCGTTCAGGGTCCGGTCACTGGCGGCAGGGCACGTCCTCGCGGTCTGGCTCATTACGCATCGCTCCTCGTTCGATCCCTTTCCCCGATCATCTCCCATGGCACGGACACACTTACGATGCATCAATGAACACTGCAGGTACCGCGGACGTACCGGCACGCATGGGCCTTGACCTCACCCCGTTCCGGGGCCTGCGCTACGACCCCGACCGGGTCGGCAGCCTGTCCGCCGTCACATCCCCGCCGTACGACGTGGTCGTACGGCCCGACGGTCTGCTCCACCTCGAATCGGCGGACCCGCACAACATCGTCCGTCTGATCCTGCCGCAGGCCACCACACCCGGCACCCGCAACGAACGGGCGGCGGCCACCCTGCACCGCTGGATCTCCGAGGGCGTCCTGAGAATCGACCCCGAACCGGCCCTGTACGTCTACGAGCAACTGGACGACGAGGGGACGGTCCAGCGGGGCGTCATCGGGGCCCTGCGGCTGTCGGAGCCGTCCGAGGGCGTGGTGCTGCCGCACGAGGACGTCATGCCGCATGTCGTCGCGGACCGCGCGGCCCTGATGCGGGCCACCTCCGCGAACCTCGAACCCCTGCTGCTGACCTACCGGGGCGACGGCTCCGCCTCCGGTGCGACGGCCGTCGTCGAGCGCACCACCGAGCGCCCGCCGCTGTTCTCCACCACCACGGAGGACGGCTTCAGCCACCGCCTGTGGGCCGTCACCGACCCGGCCGACCTCACCGAGGTGCGCGCGGACCTGGCCGCCCGCCAGGCGCTCATCGCGGACGGCCACCACCGCTGGGCGACCTGTCTGCGCCTTCGCGCGGAGCACCCCTCCCCCAGCCCCTGGGACCACGGCCTGGTGCTCCTGGTCGACACCGCCCGCCATCCGCTCCGCGTCCGCGCGATCCACCGCCTCCTGCACCAGCTCCCGGTGCAGAAGGCGCTCGCCGCCCTGGGCGACTCCTTCCGCATACGCCCCGTCGGCGGGTCCCTGTCCGAGGCGCTCCCGGTCCTCTCCGCGGCGGCGGCCGAGGGGAACGCCTTCCTCCTGGCGGGCGACGGCACCTTCCACCTGGTCGACCGCCCCTCGCCCGACCTCCTCGCCCGGACGGTCCCGGCGGACCGCCCGGACGCCTGGCGCACCCTCGACGCGACCGTCCTGCACGCCACGCTCCTCGACCACGTCTGGCGGATCCCGGACGTCCCGGAGCACATCACGTACATCCACGACACCGCCGCCACGGTCGCCAAGGCGGAGCTCGACGGCGGCACGGCCGTCCTGATGCACCCGGTCCGCGAGGAGGTCGTACGCGACCTCGCGAGCCAGGGCGTCACGATGCCCCGCAAGTCGACGTCCTTCGGGCCGAAGCCGGCGTCGGGCCTGGTGCTGCGGACGCTCGACCGCTGACCCCTCCGGCACGGCAACACGCACGGGCGGGATCCCGTCGGGGATCCCGCCCGTGCGCTGTCACGACTCCCGAAGGACTCAGTCCTTCAGACCGCCGGTGTCCTCGGCTTCTCCTTCGCCCTCGCCTTCGTCCTCGCCCTCGCCCTCGTCCTCGGTCGCGCCCCGGTCCTCGGTGACATCGTCCTCGACGACCTCGATGGCCCCGTCCCCGATCCGGTCCTCGTCGAGCGCGTCCACGAACTCGACGCCGTCGAGCTCCGCGAGCCGGTCGGAGGCATCGGTGCTGCCGTCCTTGTCGGACTCGACGGCCTTGGCGAACCACTCGCGTGCCTCACCCTCACGTCCGGCCGCGAGCAGCGCGTCGGCGTACGCGTACCGCAGGCGCGGGGTCCAGGGCTGGACGGAGTGGGAGGCCAGCTCGGGGCTCTGGAGCGTGACGATGGCCGCGTCGAGCTGGCCCATGTCCCGCCGCGCACCGGCCGCCACGAGCCGCATCTCGACCTGGCCGGCCTTGTCGAGCTTCTGCACCTCGGGGGCCCCGGCCATGTCGAGCGCCTTCTCGGGGCGTCCCAGACCGCGCTCGCAGTCCGCCATCACCGGCCACAGGTCCACGGTGCCGGTCATACGCCGCGCGGCGCGGAACTCGGCGAGCGCCTCGCTGTACTTCTGGTTCGCGTACGCGGCGAAGCCGGCCGCCTCCCGGACCGCGGCGACACGCGACGCGAGACGCAGGGCGACCCTGGAGTAGCCGTACGCGCCCTCGGGGTCCTCGTCGATGAGCCGGGCCACCATCACCAGGTTCCTGGAGACGTCCTCGGCGAGTCCCTTCGGCAGGCTCATCAGCTCCTGCCGCACATCCTTGTCGATCTCCTCGCCCGTGACGTCGTCCGGGATCGGCAGCCGCTTGATCGGCTCGCGGTCACGGTCCCGCTCGTCCCGGAAGCGGCCACCGCCGCGGCGGTCGTCGCCACGGTCGTCGCGCCCGCGGAAGCCGCCGCCGGGACGGCCACGGCTGTCGTCGCGGCGCGGTCCGCCACGGCCGCGGTCGTCGCGCCCACGGAACCCGCCGTCACCACGGTTGTCGTCACGACGGAAGCCGCCACGGTCGCCACCGCCACGGCTGTCGT
>NZ_JAHKJW010000067.1 GCF_019710745.1 Streptomyces beigongshangae | reverse complement strand
GTTCCGCGCGGATCGCCATCGCCAGTGCCCCGCCGACGAGGAAGAACGCGAAGGACGTGATCAGGTACAGATGCCCGATCTTCTTGTGGTCGGTCGTCGTCAGCCAGGAGATCACCATCCGGCCCCTGCCGCGCCGCCCCTCGACCGGGACCAGCGTCTCCGGTGTTGCCTCAACAGTCATCAGGTTCCCTCAAATCGGCGGTGTCGCGCGAACGGTGGAGCCGGGCGGCACGACGGTTCCCCCGCCCTGCCGCCCGTGGCGTCGGGCAGTGCGTAACCAGCTGGGCGGAAACCATGCCTGCCGGTCCGGGACCGAACGGGTAACGGACGCCCGTCGCCCCTCTCATGAACGAACGCGCCTCGCGCGAAGAGGTGAGGAGGTGCTGACGGCGCCGGAACGGAGGGGTCAGCCGGCCCGGCCCTCGCGGCGGCCCGCGCGCGAGCCCCGGTAGGCCGCACGGCGCGTCGCGGCCAGCGCACTGCCCGGACGGAACCCGGGGGCGCTGTGCACGTACACGTCGAAGTCCAGGCTCTGCTCCTGCGGTACGGGCAGGGGAGTGCCCACCGTCAGTACCGCGAACGGACGCCACGTCCGGTCGGCGGTCTCGGCGCACAGGTCGAAGACGATCGGCTCGGCCGCCAGTGCCTCGCGCACACTCGGCAGGTCGCCGCGGACCGGCCCGCGCAGGGCCGGACGGGGGAAGGCCGCCAGCAGGCGGTGGCCCCCGTCGATCCGGTACCCGAGGAGGGAGGAGTACGGGCCGCCGAGCGCGTTCGCCCGCGCTCGCGGCAGACGGCGGCCCACCCGGCCCCGGCCGCTGCTCGTGAGGAGGAGGTCGAGGGGCCGGCCGGGACCGGCCGCCTCCTCCACGCGCACGGCCAGCCCCAGTCCGTCGGGCAGCCGGGCGGGCAGCCCCGCCGCCCGGGAGAGGCGGACCGTGGCGGCGTACCGTCCGGGCATGTCCAGCCACGGCACGCCCCAGCGTGCGCCCCCGTCGTCCACGACCTCCAGCGCGGCCGTGCAGGTCAACCCGCTCGGATGCAGGGCGGGAGCGCGGCGCAGACGGGCCAGCAGACGGAAACCGGCCTCGACGGCGTCGATCGGCCAGGACCGCGACAGCCTCCCCTGCCGCCGGCCGGCGGCGGGAGCGTCGGCGGGCGGCGCGCCGCCCGCGCCCACGGACCTGATCAAGCGTTCTGCCACTCCGCTCCCGCCTCCTTGCTCGCCCGGCCTCCTCGCGGGGAGGCCGAGTACCCCGGTCGCGTGCGCCCACTCCGGGCCGGACGGCGCCGTGCCGGTCCCGGACCGGCCGGAAGGGGGTGGTCCCGTGTCCGCGACGGTGCCTCTCCCGTCGCCACGGCCGTCGCGGTACTCCGCGAACGGCACCGGAGGCCTCGGTGACGCCCCCGGCGACCCGGTCCGTCCGGCGTCACCCCGTGCCGACCGGCGACTTCGCCCCGGACACGCCCTCCTCCAGCAGGGAGGGGGCGGTCCTGGCGCCGCCATGCCATTCGCACAGCAGTACGGTGGCGTCGTCGTTCAGATGCCCGTCGTGGTGCTCCAGCACGGCCCGGACGAGCCTGCGGAGCGTCTCGGGGGCGGCCAGGCCGTCGGCCTGGTGCCGGATGACGAAGTCGACGAAGCGGTCGCGGCCGAACTCGTGCCCCCTGGCGTCGCGCGCCTCGACGATGCCGTCGGTGTACATCAGCAGCTGGTCGCCCGGCTCCAGCTGTTCGCGGCACAGGCTGGCGGGAAGGCCCAGGTCCGTCCCCATCGGATGGGTCGGGGGGCAGCCCAGGTGCGTGGTCCAGCGCCGGCCCCGGATCAGGACGGGGAGGTGGTGGCCGCAGTTGAGCCAGGTCAGCATCCCCGATTCCAGATCGAGGTCGGCCAGGACCGCGCTCGCGTAGCGGGACCGGGCGAACTGCTCCAGGAGGTTGGCCTCGATGACCTCGCGGATGCCCAGGAGACCGTTGCCCTGGCGCCGCTGGTTGCGGCAGGTGGACATGGCGAGATTGGCGGTCAGCCCCGCCGAGGTGTCGTGGCCCATGGCGTCGAAGACCGCCAGGTGGGCCGTGTCGCCGGCCAGCGCGTAGTCGTAGGCGTCGCCGGCGGTGGCGTAGGCCGGTTCCATCGCCGCGGCGATGGTCACCCTGCTGTTGGCGAACGCGCGCGGCGGCATCAGCGTCCACTGCATCTCCGCGGCCACCGACATCGGCCGCACCCGGGTGAGGCGGGCGTACGAGTCGCTGTGATGGCGCTTGGAGACCAGGAACAGGCCCATCAGCGACGCCAGATCCTCCATCGCCGCCCGTGTCGCCCCGTCCGGCTCGTGCCCGGTCTCGACCCGCAGGGCGCCCAGGCGCTCGGTGCCGTCCAGGATGGGCAGCCAGTGCTGTACGCGGCCGTCGACGGGCACGGAGTGGGACTGCGCACTGCGGAAGACCCGGCCGGGCAGTGTCGCGTCGACCCGCAGCTCCTGTCCGCCGGCCCCGGCGTCCTGACCCCGTCCGGTCACCTCCCGCAGCACCAGCTCCTGGATGTCGGCCACGTAGACACGCACCCCGTGCAGTCCTGCCTCCTCCGCGTGCCGCATGACGATCCCCGGCAGCTCCTCGAAGGCGGACAGATGACTGGCCCGCAACAGAGCGTGCAGCATACGGGCGCAGTCCCGGGGCGAAGTCATGCCGGTCACCTGTCGAACAGGGACGGCTCGTCAGCGTCCGTCCCGGCCCCACCGTCCGAGACAGCCACGGATGGGTGCTCGGCAGACGAGAACGAGAAGTCCGAACCGATATCACGGCCAGCGTACGACCCGTCAGCGGGTCGCGCGGCCGCTTCAGGACAGCGGCAGCCCTTGTTCACCCGCCGTCGGGCACCCGCCGTCGAGCCCTCGTGCGGAGGCGTCGTGCGGTTGCGACCGGCACCGCGTCGGACGAGTGTGCGGCCGATGGCCTCGCCGGGGCGGTTCATCCGTCCTGACGAGGGACGTTCCGCAGATGGTCGTCCCGTCGGCCACGGGACGGGGGTGCCCCGACGTCGACCGGGTTCGGGGGCGCCGCGGCGGAGGGTGCCCACGGGGGTCGCGGGCGGTCGGTTGCGAGACCTCCCTGAGCGTCTGCCGGCCCTGCTCGGGCGTCAGCCGTCCCGGGACGATCACGACACCTGTCGCCCGGTCCACCACGGCGTGCGAACGCGCTGCTTCCCGGAGCTGCGCGTTCTCGTCCCGCAGCTCCTCCACCCGCCCTGGGCGGCCCGCACTCGGACTCACACGTGTCAACGTGTACACCGGGCGACGATATGGGTCGGATATGGACAAGTAGCGACTGTTGTTGTCCAAATGGGGGCGACCTGAGGGATAGACTGCGGCAACCGAACGGCCCTTCCCTGACGTGTAGTTGACAGCAACGGGTGAACACCTTCGCGGTGGAGGACCGTGTGCGCCCCGGCACAGTGACGCGCTGCCGCCGGACACCACTGCATGCGACGAGAGCACCAGGCCGGCGGGACGTGCCGAACGGACGCAGGACGTCCGGGCGTCCCTGTCCGTGCCTGGAGGACGAGGGAGAACCACCCCGATGCACCACCAGGACACAGTGCCCCCGGACGCGGGCCCCGAGCGGCTGGTCGCCGATCGCTACCGGCTGCTGTCCACCCTCGGGGAAGGCGGCATGGGAACCGTCTGGCGCGCCCGCGACGAGGTGCTGCGCCGAGAGGTCGCCATCAAGGAGGTGCGCGCCCCCTCCGGGATGTCCGCCGAGAAGATCCAGCGCATGTACACCCGGCTGGAGCGGGAGGCGTGGGCCGCGGCCCGGATCACCGCCCGCAACGTGATCACCGTGCACGACGTCGTCACCGACGGCGGCCGCCCCTGGATCGTGATGGAGCTCGTCCGCGGCCGGTCGCTCGCCGAACTGCTGAGGGCACAGGGGGCGTTGACGCCGCGGGAGGCCGCGCGGATCGGCGCCGAGGTCCTCGTCGCGCTGCGCGCCGCACACGACGCCGATGTGCTGCACCGCGACGTGAAGCCCGCCAACGTCCTGCTCGCCGACGACGACAGGGTGATCCTCACCGACTTCGGCATCGCCATGGTGCAGGGCGACACCGCCCTCACCATGACCGGCGAGGTCGTCGGCTCCCCCGAATACCTCGCGCCGGAACAGGCGCTGGGCCGCCCGCTCGGTCCCGCGACGGACCTGTGGTCCCTCGGCGTCCTGCTCCACGCCGCCGTCCAGGGCCGCTCGCCCTTCCGGCAGGACAGCGCCCTCGGCACCCTGCGTGCCGTCGTCGACGAGGAACCGCCCTTCCCGGACCGTGCCGGTCCGCTGGCCTCCGTCATCGACGGCCTCCTGCGCAAGGACCCCGCAGAGCGGGCCTCCGCCGAACGGACGGCACGGGACCTGCGGCTGGTGGCCGCCGGAGCCGAGCCCGACGCCGACTCCACGGCGACGGGCGCCGGTCCGACGGCAGCCGTCACCGCCACGGCACGGACCGGCACTCCGGCGCCGTTCCCCTCCGCGGACACCGCGACGGACGTCACGGTCGACGCGCCCACCGGGCGGGCGCACCCCGCAGCACAGGCTCCGTCCACGGACACCACGGACACCACGGACACCACGGACACCACGGTTGCCACGGAGACCACTGGCATCACGCAGACCGGCACCGCACCGACGGCGGCCGTCTCCGCGCGAACCGGCGACGTACGTCCCGTGGTGGCTTCCTCCTCCGCGGACACCGCGACGGAGGCGACGGACGTCACGGTCGACGCGCCCACCGGCGGCACGCCGACGGCGCCCGCGCCCGTCCCGCCCGTCCCGCCGGTCCCGCCGGACCGGGGCCGGCGCACGGGATATCTGCTGGTGGCGCTGGCGACCGTGTCCGTCCTGCTGCTGGGCGGGCTGGGGTACGCCCTGACGAGGAACGGGGACGAGGGCCGGGCGGACGCCAAGGACCCGGCCCCGAGCGCGGCGAACACCGCCTCCCCCTCGCAACAGGAGCAAGGGCAGGGGCAGGCGCAGCCGCCGGTGACGGTGTCGGTCGAGGGGACGAACACGACGTACTCGGGAAGCTGCCCGCCGCCGCAGGAGCAGGCACCCGCCTTCACCGCCACCTTCGAGGTGACGGAGCTGCCCGTGCGGTTCACCTACCGGTGGGTGTCGGCCGAGGGCGAGGTGGTGGACCGGACCTGGCGGACGCTGTCGTTCTCGGAGGGCGGTCCCCGCACCCACCGGCAGACGATCCGTGTGACGACGTACGCGCAGGCGGGGACGCTGGCCGGCGCCATGGGAGTGGAGATCAAGTCGTCGCGGCAGACGATCTCCGACACCGTGCCGTTCACGCTGACGTGCGAGTGACGGCCGGGGCGGCGCGCACCCGTCCCGGCCCCTGTTTGTGCTGGTCAAGTCCGCCCCGGTGCCCGGGTGACCGCGTGGCGCGGTCCCGTCCCGGCACCCGGGCACGTCTGCAAGGAGTATGGAGTGTCGTCGGTCATCGTGGGACGTACGGGTCCCTTCAGCGGTCAGAGCGTGGTGCTGGGCACCGCCACGTCCCTGCGGTTCGGGCGCAAGAGCGACAACGATGTGATCATCGTCAGCACCAGCGCCTCCCGTCTGCATGCCGAGATCGTCGTGGAGGACGGCGCGTTCGTCCTCCACGACCGCGACAGCAGGAACGGGACGTACGTCAACGAGCGGCGCGTCACCCGGCACGTGCTGGAGCACGGCGACGTCATACGGATCGGTGACGAGACCTTCGCGTTCGAGACGCAGGAGGCCCTGGAGACGGTCATGGACCTCTCCCGGTTCGATCTGGAACGCCCCGCGGTCGCGGCGAACCCCGGCACCCTGCGCGTCACGGTCGCGGGCGGGGGCCCGGTCGGCCTCGCCTTCGCCCTGATGCTGGAGGACGCGCTGCCGGGGCGGGTGGCCGTCACCGTGTACGAGGGGCGCTGGATCGCCTCCGGCTCCACGGTGGCCTGGAAGGACGAGACCCACGGGAACGTCCGCCGCCAGCAGGTCGTGACCGTCCAGAGCCGGCAGTACCTCGCGCTCACCGAGGAGATGCAGTCCGCGCTGTTCCGGGACCCGGCGCACTTCTCCGAGATGTGGCCCGTGGGACCGGACTCCGTCGACGGCAGGCCTCCCCGCAACATCCGGATCGCCTACGTCGAGGACCGGCTGCTGGAACTCGCCAACACCAAGTCGGCCATCCGCCTCGTGCCCAAGCGCTTCGACGCCGCCGAGCACGAGGGCCGGCTGGCGCAGGAGCACGTCCTGGTGATCGGTGACGGCGGCCGGTCCCGCACCCGCGAGTACTACGCGGACCGTTTCGGCGCGGCCGACGCCTCCATCTACTCCCTCGACGGCGAGCACCTCCAGGACGTGGTGCTGGGACTGCGGGTCAAGTCGCCCCTCACGGACGGGATGAGCGTCCTGCTGACCGTGTCGCAGAACAGGTTCCTGCTCAACTCGCTGCGCGGCGAGGGATTCCTGAACATGCGGCTCACGCGCGAGGAGGCCGAGGCGGTCGTCGGCATCGACCCCGTCCGCCAGGTCTTCGAGGAGTGCATCGCCGCACGCCCCTGCGTCATGAGCCGTCACGAGGACAACGAGTTCGTCTGTCCCACGCACGGCACGCTCTTCCTGCCCGCCCTGCTGCGCGGCTCGCCCCTGTGGAAGCGGATCCAGGAGGGACTCAGGCTCTTCGGTGTGGCCGAGGACGACCTGAGCGCCATCACCTCCTTCCGCCTCGACATGGTGCAGCGCCCCCGGTTCACGGCGCAGCTCAGCCGCTCCACCGCGACGACCCCGGGAACGTACGGCTTCCTGCTGGGCGACGCCGCCAACGCGATCCACTTCTGGCCCGGGCGCGGCCTCAACAGCGGTCTGGCCTCCGCCGTGTCCCTCGCCCGCTCGCTCGGCCGCAGCTGGCGGGGCAGGCCGCTGCGCGACGCCGACTTCATCCGGCACGAGGCCGCGATGTCGATGCTGCAGTACCGGCACAAGAGCCGTGCCTGGAACGCCATGGTCACCACCGACGAGCACGGTGTCACCCGTGCGATCAAGGACGTCATCGCCCGCAGCCTGGAACAGGACCAGCCGCTGGCCCGGGCCCAGTCCCCGGCTGCCGCTGCTGCCTCCGCTCCCGCTTCCGCTGCGGCTCTGGCCGCGGGTTCCGGGGCCGAGCGGCCCGATCTGGAGGCGCTGCTCGCGCGCATGCGTGAGATCCGCTCGCGGCTCGCTCCCCGGCTGCCCGGCCTGCCCTCCGACGAGGAACTGCGCGGGCATCTCGCCACCCTCGCGCCGTCGACCCTGCGCACGCTCCAGGAGAGCGGCGCGTGGGACACGCTGATCGTCGGTGGCGAGGAGGCCGACATCGACCTCTTCTACCAGTCGGACGAGCCCGTCTACGTCGCCCGCCCCACGGACCCGAGGGTGCTCGGCGGCGAGTCCGGACCGCAGGACCCCGCGGCCCTGAACCGGGCCTGAACCCGCCGCCGGCGGGTCCTGCCGGGACGGAGCCGGGAACCCGGGAACCCGGAGAGGGGCGAGAACCGGGAGAGGCGGGAGAGGGGAGAGAGGCGGGAACGGCAGCCGTTCACTGCGTCCGAAGACCCCGCAGACCCGGAATCCAGTATGTGCGGTGCGCCCGCCGCCCACCGTCCGACAGGAGGACACGCGCCGATGAGACTGACCGGACCACCCTGCGTCGACGGCCTGCGGGAACGCCTCGGCGGTGAGCTCTTCTCCCGGGTGGCGGGACCGGACGGTCCCCGCAACCGGGCCCGCATCCACGGGACACCGGGCCCGCGCTGGTTCGGGCCGGAGCGCCCCGTGCGCCGGGTGCACGGCGACGCGTCGATGTTCATAGGCGGCCTGTCCGCCCTGCTGCTGCAGTCGCTCCATCCGCTCGCCATGGCCGCGGTGGCCGCCCACTCGGGCTTCCGGGGCGACCCGTGGGGCAGGCTCCAGCGCACCAGCACGTTCCTGGCGACGACGACGTACGGCACCGCCGAGAGCGCCCGGCTGGCCTGTGCGCGGGTGCGCTCGGTCCACGAGCGGGTGTCCGGGACGACCCCTGAGGGGACCGCCTACCGGGCGGGCGACCCGCGGCTGCTGGGCTGGGTCCATGTCGCGGAGGCCGACAGCTTCCTGCGTGCCCACCAGCGCTACGGGCACCGGCCGCTGACGGCCGCGGAGTGCGACGGGTACGTCGCGGACATGGCACGTGTCGCCACCGAGCTGGGCGTCGTCGACCCGCCGCGCGACCGGGCGGAGCTGGCCGAACGGCTCGACGCGTACCGCCCGGAGCTGCGGGCGACCCCGCAGGCGCGCGACGCGGCCCGCTTCCTGCTGCTGAATCCGCCGGTCCCGCTCGTCGCCCGCCTCCCGTACGGGGTGCTCGCCGCGAACGCGGTCTCCCTGCTGCCCGGCTGGGCCGCCGCGGAGCTCCGGCTGCCCCGGGCGCGGGTGGTCGAGGACCTGTGCGTACGGCCGCTCGGCTCCGCCATGACCTCGGCGGTGCGGTGGGCGATGACAGCGCCGCCGTCGGCCACCGCCCCGGCCTCCGCCTAGGCTCCGGCCGTCTGAGGGGACGGACCCGGGGTGCCGGGCGGGCCCCGGGCCGTCCGCGCCACGGAGCCGGGCCCCTCCCCGCAGGGGGACCCGTGCGGGTGCACAGGACCACCCCGTCCGGACGACACCGACGAGAGACGTGAGACCGTCACCGTGCTGCGAAACCTCCCCGAGCCCCCCGACGGCCTCGTCGGACGACACCGGGAACTGGCGCATGTCGCCGAGGTCCTGGACCGGCACCGGCTGGTCGTCCTCACCGGCGTGGGAGGCGTGGGCAAGAGCCGGCTCGCGCTGCACGCGGCCGAGCGGGCGACGCGCGCCGGTACCCGGGGCGCGGCCTGGGCCGACCTGTGGACGCTGACGGGCGACCGCCTCCTGCTCGCCACGGTCGCCGACGCCCTCGACTTCGCCGAGCACGCGACGGCCACCTCGGTGGACTCGCTGTGCGCCTGGCTGGCGGACAGGGAGGTCCTGCTGGTGCTGGACTCGTGCGAGCACCTGTCTGCGGCCTGCCGCGCTCTCCTGGTCCGCCTGCTGGGCGCCTGTCCGGGAGTCACCGTGCTGGCGACCAGCCGCGAGCCGCTGGGAACGGACGGTGAGCACCTGGTGGTCGTGGAACCCCTGCCGCCGGAGACCGACGCGGTGGAACTGTTCTGCCGGCACGCGGCCACGACGGGAAACCGGCCGGTGCGGCCGGAGGACCTCTGGCTCGCCGCCCGCCTGTGCCGGCGGCTGGAGGGCCTCCCGCTCGCGCTGGAACTGGCGGCCGGTCAGCTGGTCCACCGCACGCTCGAAGAGGTGGAAGGAGACCTGCGCTCCCGCCTGGACCTCGCCGCGGAACCTCCCGGTGCCGGTGCCGGTGCCGGTGCAGGCTCCGGCCCCGGTCTCGGCTCCGGCAACTTCCGGCACCGGACGCTGCGGACCACGATCGGCTGGAGCCACGAGCTGTGCGAGCCCGCGGAACGACTGCTGTGGGCCCGGTTCTCGGTGTTCCGGGCCGCCGTGGACGCCGACGCCGTGCACGCCGTCTGCGCCGACGACGTCCTCCGCACGGCGGACGTCGAACGCGCGCTCGCCGGTCTGGAGCGCAAGTCCGTGCTGTCCCGCGCCGACGGCCGCCTCCAGATGCTCGACACCCTGCGCGAGTACGGCCGGATGTGGCTGGCGGAGCTGGGCCAGGACACGGCGCTGTCCGAGCGGCACGCCGCGTACTTCCTGCGCCGCACCCGGCGGGCCCACACGGACTGGCTGGGGCCGGCGCAGACCGAGGCGTACCGGTGGGTCTCCTCGGCCCACGCCGACCTGTGCGCCGCGCTCGACCACTCCCTGGCCGCCCGGCCGCAGCAGGCGCTCGAACTCGCCGGACTGGTGGGCTTCTTCTGGAGCTGCTGCGGGCACCTGCCGGAGGCCACGGGCTACCTGGAGGAGGCCCTGGCGCTGACGGAGGAACCGGGAGCGGTGCGGACACGGGCCCTCTGGGCGCTCGGCGTCGCGCGCGTCCTGTGCGGCGAGCACGAGGCGGCGTACCGGCTCGCCCTGGCGTGCGAGCGGCAGGCCGTGGCGCAGGAGGAGACCGAAGGGGAGCTGCACGCCGCCTATCTGCTGGGGCTGATCCACCTGCTGGACGGCCGGCCGGCGGCCGCCCGGTCCGTCGTCGACCGCGTCCTGGAGAGGGCGCGGGGCGGCCCCTTCGCCTCCATGGGCCGCGTGCTGTGCCGTCTGGTACGGGTCTTCGCCATGACAAGCGCAGGACTGTCCGAGGAGGCCCGCCGCGAGGCCGACGAGCTGCGGCGCGGCTGTGTCGCGCACGGCGAGTGGTGGACGCGCTCCTACGCCGACTACCAGCTGGCGCTGCTGTCGCTGTTCGAGGACCGCGCCGAGGACGCCACCCGGCACGCGGTGTCCATGCTCCACGGCAAGCGCCTCATCGGCGACAGCTTCGGCATCGCCCTCGGTCTGGACCTGCTCGCGTCGGCGCTCGCCGCACAGGGCGCGGGCGAGCACGCGGTCGCCGCGTACGGGGCGGGCGAGAACTACTGGGCCGCCGTCGGCCATCCGCAGCGGGGCACACCGGAACTCGGGCCGGTACGGGAGCGGTACGAGTCGACCGCCCGGTCCCTGCTGGGCGACGCGGGGTACGACGAGGCACTGCTCGACTCGGTGCTCCGTGACCCCGAGTCCGTGCTCCGGGAACTCCTGGACAGCCCGTCGTCCGGCGCCTGATCCGGCGCCCGGGGCGGGCTGGCCCTACCTGCCCAGGTCCCGCCGCACCTCGCGGGCCGCGCGTGCGCCCGAGGCCAGCGCGCCCTGCACCGACCCGGTGGCCCGGTGGTCCCCGCACACGTACCGGCCGAGGGCGACCCGGGTCGTACGGCTGAGCGGCTGCGGGGGCACCATGGCGGGCAGGGCGTCGGGCACGGTGCGTACGGTCAGCAGGTCCCAGCCGCCGGTGTCCGCGCCGTACGCCTCGGCCAGCGCCGTCCGTACCCCGCGCTCGCGGCCCTCCGTGTCCTCGCCGAGCACGGACGTCGCGATCAGGGACATGCCCTCGGGAGCGTACGCCGGGACGACCTCGCTCAGGACGCAGGAGTTCAGGAAGCGCCCGCGGGTGTCGGCGAGGAGGGTGGGTTCGGCGAGCGGGGAGCGCGGGGCGGCGTGGTAGTAGGTGGTCACCACGCGGTACGGCGGCACGTCCAGCCCCGGCAGCAGCCGGGCGGCCGGACCGGGGCCGGTCGCCACCACGACGGCGCGGGCCGGGAGTTCGTCTCCCGCGGCCAGTTCGACGCCGTCGTCCGTGAGCCGGGCGACCGGGGTGCCGGGGCGCACGGTCGCCGCGGGAAGCGCGCCGGCGAGCAGCCGCGGTACCGCTCCGACGCCCCCGCCCGGCAGGCACAGCGTGCCGCGCACCATGCTGCGCCAGACGAGGTGGAAGAAACGCGCCGAGGTCTCCAGCTCGTCCTCCAGGAAGACGCCGGAGAGGAAGGGCCGGAAGAAGCGTTCGACGAACTCCTCGGAGAAGCCCGCCGCCGCGAGCGCGGTCCGGGTGGTGCGGTCCTCGCCCCGCTTCAGCAGCCGTACGGGCGCGAGCGTGTCCCGGGCCGACAGGACGCCCAGCGCGACGAGGTCGCGGGCGCCCGCGAGGCGGCCGGGACGCAGGTCGCGCAGGTCGCGCGGACCACGGGGGGCCCGGGACGCGCGGGTCGGATCGCTGAAGCGCAGCGGCCCGTCGTCGGTGTGCAGGAGGACACCCGGCGTGAAGGGCCGCAGCCGCAGCTCGCGCAACGGCAGCCTGCGGCGGACCTGCGGATAGCCGGTGTTGAAGACCTGGAAGCCGCGGTCGACGAGGAAGCCCTCGTGGCGGTCCGTGCGCATGCGCCCGCCCACCTCGTCGGATGCCTCCAGGACCTTGACGTCGAGGCCCGCGTCGATCAGGTCGCGGGCGCAGGCCAGACCGGCGAGACCTGCGCCGACCACCAGGACATCCGGTTCGCCGCGCGCGGCAGCCATGGGTACTCCCTCGTTCGACGGACGTGGTGCTTCATGCCCTGTGCTTCGTGTTTCGTGTTTCGTGCTTCGTGTTGGGCGTTGCGCGTTGTGCGCTCCCGACCGGTCTTCCCGTCGCGCCGCCCCGGCGGATGCGGGGTCCGCCGACGGCCGGCCGTACGGATACGCCGTCGCCGGGAGCTACGACGACTGGACCTGCCGTACGACGCCGGGTCCGTGGGGACGAACGGCCGGGAGCTGCGGGTGCGGTACGGGGGGCCGGTGTCGTGCGCGGCGCCGGACACGATGGTCGACGCGGCCGTCCGCCTGGCGGCGGACCCGCGCACCGTGTGGCGCGCCCGCCGCGGTCACGCCAGGGGCCGGGTCCCGTCGATGGCGATGCGCCGCCCGTAGCGCGCGTGCGGGAAGTAGTCCCAGGTGGCGTGGTGCTGCACACAGCGGTTGTCCCAGAGGACCAGGGTGTTCGCCTGCCACCGGACCCGGCAGTGCAGCAGGTTCGTGCGGGCGATGTGGTCGTACAGCATGGTGAGGACGGCCGTGCTCTCGGCGGCGGACAGCTGCGTGATCCGCGAGGTGTACGGGCCGTTGACGAACAGGAGCTTGCGTCCGGTGTCGGGGTGGCGCACCACGACCGGGTGCTCGTTGCGCGGCACGTCGTAGTCGGCCGGGGGCAGCTGCCCCTGCGCGAGCCAGGGCCGCGCGCCGTCGTGCACGGCGGTCAGTCCGTCCAGGAACGTCCTCATCGCCGGGGACAGCATCTCGTAGGCGAGGTGCATGTTGGCGAAGAGCGTGTCACCGCCGCTGCCGATCTCCGGGATCTCGGTGATGTGGAGCATCGAGCCGAGGGAGGGCTCGGCGTCGGCGGTCCCGTCGGCGTGCCAGCCGTTGCCGGCGACGGCGCGGGAGTCCTTGTCCGCACGGATCTCCAGGATGTAGGGGTCCGACCCGTCCTCGGGCAGGGCCACCGGGTGCAGCGGGCCGAAGAGACCGGCGAACCGCTTGTGGTCGTCGGGGCTGAGGTCCTGGTCGCGGAAGACGAGGACGTGGTGCGTCAGGAAGGCGGTCCTCACCTCCTCACGCTGGACCGGAGTCAGTTCCCCGGAGAGGTCGAGGCCGGACACCTCCGCGCCGAGGAGCGGTGTCAGCGGATCGACGGTGAAGCTGCGGTAGGTCTCTCGGGGCGCCGTCGTGATGCGCTCCACGGCGTCCAGGGCGAACTGGTCCATGAGGGTCTCCGATGCGAGGGGTGGCGGGGGCGGCGCGGGGGGACCGGCCGGTGTCACGGTCGGCGGGCCGGTGGGCGGGCCGGTGTCACGGCCGGTCGGCGTCGATCACGCGGGCGATGTGCCGTACGTGCCGGCCGGTCACGATGTCGTGGTGCGTGGTCCGCACGTGGTGCACCCGGGCGGGGTGGGGGAGGAGCGCAGTCCACTCCTCGGCCGCGGGCGGCGCGGGCGGGGCGAGGGGCAGGTCGGCGGCGGCCTCCGTGGCCAGCCACAGGACACCGGGCGTACGGGTCAGGCGGGACGCGGTGTGGTCGGCCATGGCGGAGATGTTGGCCCGGCAGCAGTGGGCGAGCCGCTCGGCGTAGCCCTGTCCCGTTGCCGTTGCCGTTGCCGTTGCCGTTGCCTCTGCCGTCGTGGTCTCGGCGGGGGGTGCCGGCCGGGCTCCGTTGCCGAGCAGTTCGCGCTGGAACACCGCTCGCAGAGCGCTCTCGTCCAGCTCCTCCGGTGACGGCGGGGCGTGCGGCGGGGGCGGGTCCAGGAGGTACAGCCGGTCCACGGGCCGGCCCTCCGCCTCGGCGGTCGAGGCCATCGCGTGGGCGACCAGCGCGCCGAACGACCAGCCCGCGAGCCGCAGGCGGGTCCCGGCATCCGGGAAGCGGGCGCGCAGCGCCGCGAGATAGCGGCCGGCCCGCTCGGTGACCGACCACCGCGGGAGACCGGGATCGCGCAGGGCGGGGTCGGGGACGAGACAGACCGTGGTGCGCTCGTCCAGGGCCGAGACCAGCGGCCGGTATGCCTGGATGTCACCGCCGACCGGGTGGATCACGCACAGGACGTCCCGGCCGTCGCCGGTCTGCCAGGTCTCGACAGTCACGGGCGCGGTCGCGGGCGCGCGGTCGCCGTCGTCGGAGACCTGTCCGGCCTGTCCGGCTTGTTCGGCCTGTCCGGCCTGCTCGGGCCGGTCGAGGTGCGCGAGGAGGTCGTCGACGCTCACCCGGTGGCCGAGGTGGGAGAGCTCGATGTCGACCCCGTACAGCCGTTTCACCTCGGAGAGCAGGTCCAGCAGGGTGAGGGAGTCCGCGCCCAGGTCGTACAGGGACGCGGCCGGGTCGAGCGTGTCCGTGCCGAGCAGTTCCCGCGCCACCTCCGTGAGCCGGGCGCCGTCGGGAGGCTCCACGGCGCCGGCCCGTTCCCGCGCGGTCCGGGGCCCGGGGTCGTAGAAGTACCCGGACGCCTCCAAGGGCGTGGTGGACACGAGCAGGTGCGGCAGCTGGAGTTCCGCGGCGTCGGCGAGGACCCGCAGTCCCTCGTCCGTCGACAGTCCGGTCCGCAGATGGGCCCGGTGGCGTGCGTCGGTGCCCAGGGCGTCGCGCGCCATCCCGGCGTCCCGCCAGACGTCCCAGCCGACCCCCAGCCGTACGGTCGCCGGGGAGAGGTCGCCCCCGTGGTGGGCGAAGGCGTCGAGGACCCCGTTCGCCGCCGCGTAGTCGAACTGGCCGACTCCGCCGAAGCGGGCCGACAGGGACGAGCAGTACACGGCGTAGCGGGGCCGGTCACGGGCGATCAGCCGCTCGGTGAGCAGGGCCGCGCGCAGTTTCGCCAGGGTCGGGCCGCGCATGGCCGCGCCGTCGCGGCGGACCAGGAGGGAACCGGCCGCGCTGCCCACGGCGTGCACGACGCCGTGCAGGCGGCCGGTGTGGGCTGCCAGGCGTTCCATGAGGTCGTCGAGGGGCTCCCGCGCGAGGTCGGCCGCCACCAGGGCGACCCGGTCGGACCAGCGGGCGAGCGCGGGCGGCAGCTCGGGGCGCCGGGCGAGCAGCACCACCCGCCCGTCGGTGCTTTCGAGCAGCCAGGAGGCGACGGCGGTGCCGATGCCACCGGTCCCGCCGAGGACCAGATGCGTGCCGTCGCCCTCCATGAGCCCGGCGGGGGTGCGGGGGACGGGACGCGGCAGCGGCCTGGCGGCCGGCCGCCACCAGTAGCCCTGACGCAGAGCGATACGACGCTCTGCCCCGGCCGCACCGAACGCCTCGGCTGCCCCATTTGTCCCAGCCGTCCCAGCCGTCCCGTGCGCCTCGGCGAGGGCGAGCGGCAGCAGATGGGCCCAGTCGGACGGATCCGCGCTCGGCAGGTCGATCCAGCCCGCGTCCACGCCGAGTTCCTGCCGCGGCACCTCCACCGCCGCCGTCAGCAGGCCCAGTTCGGGGCGCGCCACCTCGCCCGTCACCGGTTGCGCGTTGTGGGAGAGCCACCACACACGCGGACGCGCGGCGGGCGGCAGGTCCGCCACCGCCCGGCACAGGGCGGCCGTGTGGTCGAGGCAGACGCGTCGCGCGTGCTCCAGCGACCGCTCGTCCACCGGCCCGTCGACGCCGAGGGGCAGCGCGTGCAGCCAGTCGAGTCCGCCGGGGGCGCCGTGCGCGCCGTCCCGGAGCAGGCTCCGCAGCAGGAGGGCCAGCGAGGCGGGATCGGCGGCGTCGACCTCGTACCGGTCGGCACCGAGCCGCGCGTACGCGGTGCCGGCCGTGACGTGGACGACGCGGCCGTGGGCGGTGTGCAGGGCCTTCCAGCCGACCGGCGTCGAGGCGCCGTCGGTGACGACGACGAGCCGGCGCCCGGACGGGGGGCCCGTGTACGGGACGGCCCGTCGCGTCCGCGCCCACTCGGTCTGGTGCAGCCACTCGCCCTCGGGCGCCCGGGCGGGCGCCGCACCGGCCACGGGGCCGGCTGCCGCGTCGTGCTCGGGCCGCCGGGCCGCGCGGGGGAAGTCGTGCTCGGTGAGGGCGAAGGCGGGCGGCGGGAAGTCCCAGGGCGGGGGAGCGGAGCCACGGGGAACGGAGGGCGGGCGGGGGTGAGGGTGCGGGCCGTGGGCCGCACCGGCCGGTGCCCGGTCCTCCTCCGGAGCCGGGCCCGCACCGGTCTCGGCGACCGTGCCGGGCTCCGTCCCCTCCGCGACCGTACGCAGCCACGCCACGGCCGTCCCGGCGTCCGGGCAGTGGGCCGAGACGCGGTGCCGCCGCGCCGGGCGGCCCTCCTGGAGGTGGCGCAGGACCTGGGCGTACGTCCGCGGGGCGGCGACCAGGTGGTCGGCGATGCGCCGGGCGTCCGTCCGCAGGGCCTGCTCGCTGCTGCCGGACAGCACCAGGCGGCCCGCGTCCGGCGGTGCCTGCGCCGGCGCGGTGACCGCGCGGTGCTGCTCCAGGACCAGATGCGCGTTGGTGCCGCCGATGCCGAAGCTGCTGACGGCGGCGACGCGCGGACGTCCGGGCGGCCAGGGCCGCGCGGTCGTGGGGATGCGGAAGGGGCCGGGTCCGGCGCCGATCTCCGGGTTGAGACGCCGGAAGTCGACGTTCGGCGGGATCACCCCGTGGTGGACGGCGAGGACCGCCCGCACCAGGCCGACGACGCCCGCGGCCGCGCCCAGGTGGCCGATCTGGCTCTTCACGGACGACAGGGCGCACGAGGCGGAGTCGGGCAGGTCGAGCGCCTGGCGCAGTGCGGCGACCTCCACGGGGTCGCCGAGCCGGGTACCGGTGCCGTGCGCCTCGACGTATCCGAGGTCGGCGCCCGTACGGCCGCTGCGGCGCAGCGCGGTGCGTATGACCTCGCGCTGCCCGGACACGGAGGGCGCGCTGTAACCGAGTTTCGCCGCGCCGTCGTTGTTGAGGGCGGACCCGGTGACGACCGCGTAGACGGTGTCGCCGTCGCGCTCGGCGAGCCGCAGCGGCTTGAGGACCACGACGCCGACGCCGCTCGCACCGACGGTGCCGGCCGCGTCGTCGCTGAAGGGCCGGCAGTGGCCGTCCGGGGAGAAGATGTGCTGCGGCCGGTAGGTGTACCCGTCCGTGAGCAGGGTGTCGACCAGTACTCCGCCGGCGAGCATGACGTCGGCCTCGCCCTGCCGCAGCAGTCCGGCCGCGACGTGCACTCCCACCAGGGAGCTGGCGCAGGCGGCCTGGACGGTGAAGGCCGGACCGGTCAGCCCCAGGTGGTACGCCGCCTTGGTGGCGAGGAAGTCCTTGTCGTGGTGGAGGGCCAGCCGGAAGCCGTCCGGGAGGGCGGCGGGGTCGGCCTCCCGCAGCATGGACTGGAAGTAGGTGTTCTCGCCGCAGCCCGCGATCAGCCCCACCCGCCGGCCGGCGGGGTCGGCGATGCCCGCGTGGGCCAGCGCCTCGGTACAGCTCATCAGCAGGTGCCGCTGCTGCGGATCCATCAGCCGTGCTTCCTGCGGGCTGATGCCGAAGTGGCCCGGGTCGAAGGAGAGGAGGCCGTCCAGCTGGCTGCGGGCGCCCACCCGGCCCTCCGGGGCCGGGAAGTGCTCGATGCCGCTCCCTCCCGCCTCGACCATCCGCCAGAACGACGCCAGGTCGGGGGCGCCCGGCAGCCGCACGGCCATGCCGATCACGGCGACGGGCTCGTCCGCCCCGGCCTCCGGCCCGGTCGCGGTGCGCGCCGCGGCCGCCGTGACCGTCTCGGCCGATTCGACCGAGGCGGCCGGGACAGCCGGGGTGGCTGGGGCTGCCGGAGCGGTCTGATCCGTGTCGGACGCGTCGAGGAACCGGCTCAGACTGCGTACGGTGACGTGCTCGAACAGGTCCGCCACCGTGAAGGACAGCCCCAGCTCGACCCCGCAGCGCAACTGGAACCGCATAAGGTCCAGACTGCCGGCGCCCGCGTCGGAGAACCGCTGCCCGGGCTGCACCGGCTTGCCCGTGACCGCGGCGAACAGCGCGCACAGCCGGGCCTCCCGCGCCGACCCGGCCGGTGGCGCGGTGGTGCCGGTGGTGCCGGCGGGTTCCGCGGCGTCCGGGACAGGGCCGGTGGAGCCCGGAACCCGCAGTTCACGCCCCAGCGTGGCCACCGCGCGGCGGTCGAGTTTGCCGCTCGGGGTGCGCGGCAGCGCGTCCACCCGGCGGAAGGAGCGGACCCGGGCGAAGGGCGGCAGCTGCCCGGCGAGGCGCTCCGTGAGCTCCCGTGGATCGGGGTCCTCGCCGCGGCACTGCAGAAGGGCCACGAGGGAGTCGCCGTCGCGGGCCACCAGGGCCCCCATGACGGCGGGGTGCTGCGACAGGACGACCTCCAGCTGGCCCGGTTCCAGCCGGTGACCGCTGATCTTGACCTGGTCGTCGTCCCGGCCGTCGTGGTGCAGCAGCCCGGCGGCGTCGAAGTGCGCCAGGTCGCCGCTGCGGTAGAACGTGCCGCGGGCGGACGGTTCGGCCGGTGCCGCGGCGCCGAGGGGCAGTTCGAGGAACCGCGTGCGGTTGAGCTCCGGGGCGCCGAGGTAGCACGGGGCGGCCATCGGGCCGCCGATGAGCAGGTGGCCGACGGCTCCCGGCGGCAGCGGCTCGCCGCCGTCGTCGACCACCCGCAGGAGCGCGTTGGCCACCGGGTGCCCGATGGCCGGGCGGGCCGGCCACCGCGCCGGGTCGCCGTCGAGGCACAGGGCGCTGACGACATGGGTCTCGGTGGGTCCGTAGTGGTTGAACAGACGGGCGTCCGTCAGACCGGCGAACCAGCGGCGGACGGCGTCGGTGCACACGAGCTGCTCGCCCGCGGTGACGACGTCGCGCAGCCGGGAGGGGAAGCGGCCCAGGTGCACGGCGTGCTCGGCCAGCAGCTGCAGCGCCACACAGGGCAGGAAGAGCCGCTCGGCGCCCGCCTCCTCCAGCTGGTCGAGCAGGGCCGGCAGATCCTGCCGCCACTCGGGCCGTACGAGGTGCAGGAGCCCGCCCGAGCACAGCGTGCCGAAGATCTCCTGGAAGGAGACGTCGAAGGACAGCATGGAGAACTGCTGGGTGACCGCGGCCCCGCCGAGCCCGCCCGCCCCGGCCTGCCAGTCCAGCAGGTTGCACAGGGTGAGGTCCGGTACGTCGACGCCCTTGGGCGCACCGGTCGAGCCCGAGGTGAACAGGGTGTAGAGCGGCCGCAGTCCGACGTGGGGAGCCGGTCGCGGGGCGGACGGCGCGGCGGCGGACAGGTCTACGGAGTGGCGGGGCAGTTCCGGTGGCGCGATCGCGTCCACGTCCGCCTCGCCGCCGGGTGCGGTCAGGACGCACAGGGGGGCGGCGTCGCGCAGGACACGGCGCAGCAGGGCGGGCGGATAGGCGGGATCGAGCGGTACGACGGTCAGGTTGAGCTGCGCGGCGGCCAGGAGCGCCACGACGTGCTCGACCGACGGCCCGGCATGCAGCGCCACGCGGGCGGGCGCGGCGGGATCGGCCGGCAGCGGGTGCCGGGCCGCCAGCTCGGCCGCCAGTGCCCGCGCGTGGGCGTCCAGCCGCGAATAGGTGAGGGTCCGGCCGCCCGTGGCCAGGGCGGGCGCGTTCGGGGTGCGGCGCACCTGCCGGGCGAATCCCTCCGCCACGGTGGTGAACGCGGGCGCGCTCCGCGGACCCCGTCCGAGGTCGGGGAGCGCACGCCGGTAGGGCGCCACGAGATCCGCCGGCGTGTGCTCGCCCCGCGCCCCGCTCCCACCCCCGGCCCCGCTCCCGCCCTCGGCATCGCTGCCGCTGCCGGTGCCGGTCCCGGTGGTGAGCAGGTCGATCGCCCGCTGGAAGAGCCGGTGGGCCGAGGCCACCGCCCCGGCGTCGAAGCGCTCGGCCGCGTACTCCCACAGGCAGTCGAAGCCGTCGTCCCGCTCGACGACGGAGAGCGTGAGCGCGCACTTGGCGTGGACCGGCTGCGGCCAGGCCGGACGCACCCGGCACCCCGGCAGGGACAGCGCGCCGAAGTCGGTGTTCTCCAGGACGAACATGTAGTCGAAGAGCGGGCCGTCACCGCCGAAGTCGTGGTCGGCCAGCACGTCCGCCAGCGCCACGTCCTGCCGGTCCAGGATCTCCCGGACCCCCGCGGCCTGCCGTCCCAGCTGGTGACGCAGGCCGTCGCCCGGCTGGAGCCGCAGCGGCAGCAGCACGGTGTTGGCGAACATGCCGACGGTGGAGGCGAACTCGGTGACCGGCCGGCCCGACACGGGACTGGCGACGAGCGGACCGGTCTGCCCGGTCACGCCGTACAGGCTCCAGGAGAACGCGGCCAGCAGGATCTGGAAGCGGGTGAGCCCGAGTTCCGCCCCCAGGCGGTCGAGGCGGGAGCGCCGGTGGAGGTCGAGGGACGCGGTCAGCAGCCGGGCCCCGGTGCCGGCGGTGTCCGCTGCGGAGGACGAGGACGAGGACGAGGACGAGGACGGGGAGGGGGACAGGGGCGGGGAGGGGGACGGCGAGGGATCGAGGGCGGCGTAGTGCCGGCGCAGTGCCGACCGCTGCTCCTCGTAGGACGGCTCCAGGTGCCGTCGCTGCTGCCACAGGGCCAGATCCAGCGGTGTGTGCCGTACGTCCTCGGGCCGGGCCGCCCGCTCCCGCCCCTCGCGGTCGGCCTCGGGGGCGGCGAAGGCGGTGAGGTCGCGGAAGAGGATGTTCAGGGACCAGCCGTCGACGGCGATGTGGTGCAGATGGAGCAGGAGGACCGCCCCGTCGGGAGTGGGCAGCAGGCCCGCCCGCAGCATCCGCGGCTCGGCGAGGTCGAAGGCGGGGGCGAAGAAGCGCCGCGCCGCCGCCTCCCAGCCCTCTCCCCGGCCTGTCCCGGCGCGCTCGGCGTGCTCGGCGTGCTCGGCGCGCTCGGCGTGCTCGTCATCGAGGACGCCGACCGGTTCCCACGGATCGTAGGGTTCGCCGACCTCCTGGAGGAGGCCCTCCGGGGCGGCCCGGAAGGCCGTACGCAGCGCGGGGTGCTCGGCGACCAGGCGGGTGAGCGCCGTGCGCAGCCCGTCCTCGTCGACGGTTCCCGCGAGGTGGAAGGCGAGCGGCACGTCGTAGGCGCGATGGTGCGGGTCGCTCCGGTGCAGGAGCCACAGGCGCTGCTGCTCGGAGGTGGCCGGTGCCGAACGCCGCCCGCTGGGGCCGGGCACCGGCGGGCGGAGCGGCGACGCCTGCCGCGCGGCGGAGGCGATGACCTCCGCCAGCGCGGCGAAGTCCTCCCGCAGCACGGTGGACTGGGGCACCTCGACGTTCCAGCGGTGCCGGACGAGGAAGCGCAGACGCAGCGCCTTGAGGGAGTCGCCGCCGTTGGGTATCCAGCGGTCGTCGGGCCGCAGACCGGGCCGGCCCAGGACGCTCCCGGCCAGGTCCAGCACCTCGCGCTGCGCGTCGGTCACCTCGACGGCCCCGCCGGGGGAGCGTCGCCACGCCGGTGCCGTGGAGTCCAGCAGCGCCGCGTCGTCGACCTTGCCGTTGGCGTTGAGCGGCAGGGCGTCCACGAGGTGGGTGCGGTGCGGGCGCATGTACGGCGGCAGGGCGGCCGCCAGATGACGTTCGTACGCGTCGTACGCCAGCTCGGAACCCAGCACCAGGTACGCCAGGAGCTCATGGGCGCCGTCCACGTCGTACCGGGTGCAGACGCGGGCCTGGCGGACGGCGGGGTGCGCGGTGAGGCCCTGCTCGACCTCCCCGGGCTCGACGCGGAAGCCGCGTACCTTCACCTGGCGGTCCGCCCGCCCGACGAAGGTGAACAGCCCGGCCGCGTCACGGCGCGCGAGGTCGCCGGTGCGGTACCAGACGGCGCGGCCCGCGTCGTGCCAGGGCAGGGACACGAAGCGCCGTGCGGTCTCCTCGGGGAGGTTGCGGTAGCCCCTGGCCAGCCCGGCCCCGGACAAGTACAGCTCACCGGTCTCGCCGGTGTCCGCGACCCGTGAGCCGTCGGTCACCAGCAGCGCGTCCGTGGCGGGCAGGGGCCGGCCCACGGGAACGGTGTCGCCGTCGAAGCCGCGGGGCACGGGGTGGTGCAGGGCGAAGGTCGAGGACTCGGTGGGCCCGTACGCGTTGACCAGGCGTGTCCCGGAGCCGGGGTTGTCCCGGTACCAGCGCCTGATGCGGGCGGCGTTGAGCTGCTCGCCGCCGACGAGGACCCGGCCGACGGAGTCGAAGCAGTGCGGCACGGCGTCGGTGACGGCGTTGAAGAGGGCCGTCGTGACGAAGAGGACGTCGATCCGCTGCCGGCGCAGGGTGTCGTCCAGCAGCCGGGGGTCCTGGATCTGCTCGTCGCTCAGCACGACGCAGGTCCCGCCGGTCAGCAGGGGGACCCAGACCTCGAAACTCAGCGCGTCGAAGGCCGGGTTGGACATGCTCGCGTACCGCGCGCCCGCGGTGAGCGGGAGGTAGCCGGGCTCGGCCAGTCGCATGATCCCGGCGTCCTCGACCTCGACGCCCTTGGGCCGGCCCGTGGTGCCCGAGGTGTAGAAGAGGAAGGCGGCGGCCGTGTCCGCCACGGGGGTGGGCCCGTCGACGGGCCCCGTGTCCAGGGGCCCCTCGTCCGTGCTCAGGAGACCGGCGGCGTCGAGCAGGAACCCGGGGCCCGCGCCGGGCCGGCCGTCCGCGACGCCCGCGCCGTCGGCGATGCCCGTACCGCCGGTGCCGTCGTGGACGAGCGCGACGGCCCCCGCGTCGTCCAGGATGTGGCGGCGGCGCCCGGCGGGACTCTGCGCGTCGAGCGGGACCACCGTGGCCCCGGCCCGGCGGATGCCGAGCATGACGCACACGAGCTGCCAGGACCGCGGCAGACAGACCGCGACGGCCTGCCCGGGGCGGATCCCGCGCGCCCGCAGTCCGCGTGCCACGCGCAGGGCGGTCCGTTCGAGTTCCGCGTGGTCGAGCGTGCGGTCCCCGTCCACCACGGCGGGGGCGCCGGGGGTGCGGCGCCCCCGGTCGAGGACGGCGTCGGCCAGCGGGGAACCCGAGGCGGGGGAGCGGGACATCACGCCTCCCCGATGACGGTCGGCGCGGTGACGGGCGGCGTAGTGACGGGCGGCGCCGTGACGGCAGGCGCGGCGAGTTCGGCGAGTTCGGCGGTCAGGACGGCGGCCACCCGCGCGGAGGTGCCGCTCTCCAGCACCTCCCAGTGGTCGCAGTCCAGCGGTTCCACCCGGAAGGCGCCCTCCGCGCGACGCCGCCAGAAATCACGCACCCCGGACAGGGCCGCCGGGTCGGTGGTGGTGCCCCCCGTGGCCTGGACCAGGACCAGCCGGGCCGGTGAGGGCGCCGGGAGATGGTCCCGGGCCGTCATGCGGTTGTGGTTGTAGACACGGAAGTACTGGTCGATCTGCTCGTCGTCGATCCCCGGGTACATGCCGTTGAACCTCACGAGTTTGTCCCGGAACTCGGCGAGGTCCACGGGCGCGACGGCGGCGCGCACCCCCGGGTCCTCGGTGGCCTGGGTGTCCAGCAGCACGACACTCACGTCGGTGCGCCCGGCCCGGGCCAGGCGGCGGCCCATCTCGTGCGCCACCAGCCCGCCGTAGGAGAGACCGGTGAGGACGAGCGGCCCGTCGTCGAAGGGTTCGACGAGCCGCAGGTACTCCTCGGCCATCGCCTCGACGGTCGGCAGGAACGCCTCGCCGGGATTGACCCCGGGGGACTGGATGCCGTACAGGCCGGCGTCCGGGGGCAGCGAACGGGCCAGGGGGAGGTAGCAGAACGCGGTGCCGCCCGCGGGGTGGACGCACACGACGTTCCCGCCGGCCCCGCCGGCCCGGAACTCGATCAGATTGCCCGGCGGCCGTCCCGAACGGCCCCGGCGGACCAGGCCGCCCAGCCCTTCGATCGTCGGGTGCACGAGGACGTCGCGGACGGGGAGCGCCGTGCCGAACGCCTCCTGGATGCCGTGGGCCAGCTTGATGGCCGACAGGCTGGTGCCCCCGACGTCGAAGAAACTGTCGCGGATGCCGAAGTCGGGGCCCAGGAGGATGCCGCGCCATATCCGGTACAGCGTCCACTCGACGTGGTCGCGCGGACTCTCCGTGTTGACCTGGCCCGGACCGGCCCCGGCGGCCTCGCGCAGCACGGCCGCGCGGTCCAGCTTCCCGTTCCGGTTCAGCGGGAGGACGGGCGGCTCGACGACGACCGCGGGGATCATGTAGTCCGGCAGCCGGTCGGCCAGCGCGGCACGCCACTCGTGCGAGGAGCGGGCGGGCGCGTCGCCGTCCACCACCACCGCGGCCACCAGCCGGGGCTCCGCGCCGCTCTCCCGGTCGACCACCACGGCCGCCTCCCGCACCCCCGGCCGGGCGAGCAGCGCGGCCTCGATCTCGGCCGGTTCGATGCGGAAGCCGCGCAGTTTCACCTGGTCGTCCACGCGCCCCAGGTAGACCGCGTTGCCGTCGGGCAGGTGTCTGGCGAGGTCCCCCGTACGGTAGACGCGCTCACCGGGGAGGAAGGGGTCGGGCAGGAAGCGCTCGGCCGTCAGGTCGGGGCGGTGCAGATAGCCGGCCGCGAGGCTCGCGCCGCCCAGGTGGACCTCTCCGGCGACCCCGACCGGCACGGGCTCCAGATGCGCGTCGAGGAGGTACATACGGGTGCCGGCGAGCGGACGCCCGATGGGGCACGGCCGGTCGAGCGGCCGCGGGTCGTGGTACGCCGTGCTGTACAGCGTCGCCTCGGTCGGTCCGTAGCCGAAGCAGACCTTGAGGCCGTCGAGGTGCTCCCCCATCCGGTGCAGCGCGGCCTCCGGCAGGGACTCCACGCCGGTGAGCAGCTGCCGCAGTGCGAGGCCGTCGAGCCGTTCGCCCGGCTTCTCGTCGATCCACCGGACGTAGGAGGGCGGCAGGAACGCCTGCACGATGCGGTGCTCGCGCATCCACCGCAGGAGTTCCCCGGGGTCGCCGCGCAACTCCTCGGGCACGAGGTGCAGTTCGGCGCCCGTCGTCAGCGGCAGCAGCAGCTCGTGCACGGAGGCGTCGAAACCGATGCTCGACCACGCGGAGGTGGCCTCCCCCGGCGTCGCGCCCATACGGGCCAGCCAGTTGTCGAACAGGTTCAGGACACTGCCCTGGGTGACGGCCACGCCCTTGGGACGGCCGGTCGAACCGGACGTGTAGAGCACGTACGCCACCTGCTCGTCGTCCGGTGCCGCCGGCGGCGGGGCGTCGTGCGCGGGCGGGGCGCCCGGGACGTCGTGGTCCGCCGACGCCCCGACCGCCGCCAGGTCCTGCCACGCAGCCGGCCGTCCGGCGGCGGGCCGGTCGCTGAGCACCAGGACGGGGGCGGCGTCCTCGACCATGGCGGCCAGGCGCGCGGGCGGCTGGGCCGGGTCGAGCGGCAGATAGGCGGCGCCCGTCCGCAGGATGCCCAGGACACCCACGACGAGTTCGACGGAACGGCCGGTGTGCAGCCCGACGACGGTGCCGGGGCCCGCGCCCCGCCGGGTGAGGGCGCGGGCGAGGCGTCCGGCCCGCGCGGCCAGCGTGGCGTAGTCGAGCCGTTCGTCGCCGCACACCAGCGCGGTCCGCGCCGGGCCTGCCGCGACCTCCCGGTCGAAGCGGCCCATCAGCCCGCCCGCGCGGGACGGGGCTCCGGCCGCGAGGGGCTCCCCCGTGGCGAACTCCGTGAGCAGCAGGTGCCGTTCCCGGTCGTCCATCAGTCTCAGGGTGGCGACGGGCGCCTCCGGCCGGGCCGCCAGGTCGGTCAGCAGGTGCCGCAGCCGGCGCACGTACCCCCGTACGGTCTCCTCGTCGAACAGGGCCGACGCGTAGTCCAGGTGGCCGACGACCCGGCCCCGCGACTCGGTCAGCGACAGGGCGAGGTCGAACTTCGCCGGTGCGTGCGGGATGTCGAGCGGGGCGACGTCCAGGCCGGGCAGTTCCAGCAGTCCGCCCCGCTCGGGGACCCAGGCGCACATCGTCTGGAACAGCGGCGTGTGGGCGGCGCTGCGGACCGGGTTGACGAGTTCGACGATGCGCTCGAAGGGCAGGTCCTGATGGTCGAGGGCGTCGCGCAGGACCCCCCGTACGTGTGCCAGGGCCTCGTCGGCCGTGGCGGTGCGGGAGAATTCGGCCCGCAGGGGCAGCGAGTTGACGAAGAAGCCGATGAGACCCGACACGTCCTTGTGCCGCCGGTTCGCCGTGGGCGTGCCGACGACGACGTCGGCACGGCCGCCGAGCCGGGACATCAGCAGGGCCCAGCCGGTCAGGACGGAGACGAACAGCGTGCCGCCGTGCCGTCGCGCGGCCGCCTTCAGCGCGGACGTGAGTGCGGAGTCCAGGGTGAACTCCACCCGCCCGCCGCGCAGGTCCTGCCGGGCGGGGCGCGGCCGGTCGGCCGGCGGACCGGACAGCGGCGGGGCGCCGGCGAGCTGCCGCTGCCAGTAGGCGGCCTGTCCGTCGAGCCCGCCCGACAGGACACGCTCGCGCTGGGCGCGGGCGTGGTCGGTGTACTGCAACGGCAGCGGCGGCAGCGGGGACGGCTCCCCGCGCGAGAACGCCGGGTACAGGGTACTGAGTTCACGCATCATCACGTTCATGGACCGGCCGTCGAAGACGGTGTGGTGCATCGTCAGCAGCAGGACGTGGTGGTCGGCCGCCAGCGTGATGAGACGGCCCCGGCTGAGCGGCCCGCGCGCCAGGTCGAACGGGGCCGACGCCTCCCGCAGCCGCAGGCCGTCGAGGTGTGCCGCCGCGTCCGGCCGCCCGGTGAGGTCGTCCGCGGCCAGGGCGAATCCGGTCTCCGGCGGGTCCACGTGCTGGTGGACCTCTCCCGCCACGGCCACGAGCCGGGTGCGCAGGGTCCGGTGCCTGACGACGAGCGCGTCGAGGGCGCGGCGCAGGACGTCCGCGTCGAGCGGGCCGCGGAGGGTGAAGGCGATGGATTCGTTGTACGCCTCGTTGCCGCCGGGCAGCTGGGCGAGGAACCACAGACGCTGCTGGGCGAAGGAGGCGGGGGTGGCCGGAGCGGCCGGAGCGGGGTGCACGGACAAAACTGGTTCTTCCCGTCGTCAGGGTCACCGGTCCCGAGGGTCGCGGTGGGGGCAGGGGAACGGCAGGGGAACGGAGGAAACGAAGGGAATGGGGTGAACGAAGGCAACGGAAGAAGTGAAAGGGATGAAAAGAGCGAGGGGGGAATCGGTGGGGCCGTGTCCCTGAATGGCCGGATGCTTATTGAGACAACGTTGCCGGACGATAATTGATCAATGGACCGGAGCCTGTCAACGGTCCCCGGACGGACGTCTCCGATCGCCCGGAAAGGTACCCATGCGACTGTTTTTAGGGAAGTAAGGGTGTTCGGGGAAGCAAAGATCGATCACCTTCGCGGGAGATGTGCGCCACGCGACCGGCATTCCGCGGCGCGGACCGGAAACCGGTCGGCGGACAAGCCGTGCCGGTTCCCGGTAAACCGGTGAGCGGTGTTTTTGCAGATATTTGACGTATGCCGGGTGATTGCTTCCGCAATTCCTGGCGGGAGGTTTACGAGAGCGCGTCCAGAGCCGACAGGGCCTCGCTCACACCGGCGACGCGCGGCGAACCGAGAGCGCTGTAGAGGGCGAGTGCCTCCTGCCACTGCTCCCGGGCCGCCGGGAGGTCCCCGCGGCCCTGGTGGATACGGGCCATGCCGATGCGGGCGCGGGCCTGCTCCTCCTTCTCCTCGATCTCCGTGGCCAGGGCGAGGGCGGAGCGGTGTGCCGCCAGGGCCTCCGCCGACTGCCCCGAACCGTGCAGGGCCTCCCCGAGACCGTTGAGGCTGCCGGCCTCGCCGTACCGCTCACCGGTGCGCTGGAACAGCGCGAGGGCCGCCCGCTGGTGCTCGGCCGCCCGGCGGTGGTGGCCCAGCCGGCTGTGGGCGTCGCCCAGGTTGCTGAGGGCGTGCGCCTCACCGCCGCGGTGGCCGAGCCGCCGGAACAGGGCGAGGGCCTGCTCGAAGTGCTCGGCCGCGGTGGCGTGCTGGTCGAGCCGGGAGAGCACGATGCCGAGGTTGCCCAGGGCGCTGGCCTCGCCGAAGGAGTGACCGATGGCACGGTAGAGGACGAGTGCCTGCCGGTGCTGCACCGCGGCGGTCTCGTACTCCTCCAGCAACTCGTGGATGATGCCCAGGTTGTTGAGCGCGTCGGCCTCCCCGCCGATGTCTCCGGCCTTGCGGAAGAGCACGACCGCTTCCTCGTGCCGTTCGGCCGCCTCGCGGTAGCGCCCCCGCAGTTCGTGCAGGACCCCGAGGTTGGTGAGGTTGCGGGCCTCCAGCACCGGCAGCCCGTTGCCCCGGCAGAGTTCGAGCGCCGCCGTGTGGTGCAGCACCGCTTCGTCGTACTGCGCCAGCCGCCGGTGGGTCACGCCGAGGCAGGTGCGTACCTCGGCCTCGCCCCGCCGGTCGCCCGCGGCCCGGGCGGCCCGCAGGGCGTTGCCGTGGACGGCCAGCCCGTCGGTGAAGAGCCCGCGGCTGTCGAAGTGGCGGTGCAGGGTGGTGGCGAGGCCGACGGCGTGCTTCGCCCGGCCGCGCGCGGCCTCGGCCGCGATGACGGCAGGCAGCACGCTGTGCTCGGACGCCAGCCACTCCTTGGCGTGGGCCTCCGTGGACAACGGCGGCAGTTCGGTCGCGGGGGCCTGGACCCGTGGCCGCAGCTGCCGTTCGGCCGGGAACAGCACGTCCATGGCGGCGCAGGACGCCGCCAGGTAGTGGGTCAGGAGACGGTCCAGCGCGGCCGCGCGGTCGCCCGCCCCGTCGAGCCGTTCGGCCTGCCAGGCCGCGTACACCCGCAGCAGGTCGTGCATGCCGTGGCGGCCGGGGCGGGTGGGCTGGATCAGATGGCTGCGGGCGAGCAGGTCCAGGGTCCGCCGGGTGTCCGCGACCGGGCGTCCGCACAGGGCGGCCGCCGCGTACGCGTCGACATCGGGCCCCGGGTGCAGTCCGAGGAGCCGGAAGGTGGCGGCGGCCTCCGCGGGAAGACGGTCGTAGGACCAGGAGAAGACGGCGCGGACGGCCGCACGGGGATCGTCGTCCGAGTCCAGCAGCTCCAGCCGTCCGCGCTGGTCCTCCAGTTCGGCGGTGAGGGCGCTCAGGGGCGACGCGGGTCGGGAGAGCGCCAGTTCCGCCGCGATGCGCAGGGCGAGCGGCAGCCGCCCGCACTGCTCGGCGAGGACGGCCGCGGCCTGCGGTTCGGCCACGGCCCGGGGGCCGATGAGCGTACGCAGCAGCCGTACGGCGTCCCCGGGCGGGAGCACGTCGAGCACCAGCCGGTGCGCACCGTGCAGGGAGACCAGTGAACTGAGGGTGTCCCTGCTGGTCACCACGGTTCTGCACAGGGCCGCGCCGGGCAGCAGCGGACGTATCTGCTCGCTGGAGGAGGCGTTGTCGAGCACGACGAGCATCCGGCGCTCGCTCAACTCGGTGCGGTAGCGCGCGGAGCGGTCGTCCACCCGCAGCGGGATCTCGGAACCGGGAACACCGAGGGCCACCAGGAACCCGGTGAGGACGTCGGCGGCCGGCACCGGCTCGTCCGTGTCGTACCCGCGGAGGTCCGCGTAGAGCTGTCCGTCCGGAAACCGCTCGCGGACGCGGTGGGACCAGTGGACGGCGAGGGCCGTCTTGCCGACGCCCGCGGTGCCGGACACGGCGGAGACCACGACCGTGGTGGTGGGACCGGCTCCGTCCGCGTCGGCGAGCAGATGACGGGAGAGCTCGTCCAGTTGTTCCGCCCGCCCGGTGAACGCCCTCACGTCGGTCGGCAGCTGGGCGGGCCGGTGGGACGGCTTCCGCCCGGGGTCCGGGGCGGGCCCGGACGGCGTGCCGCCGGACGCGGGCTGCTCGCGCAGGGTCTCCTCGTACGCCGTGCGCAGCTCCGCCCCCGGAAGGGCACCCAGCTCCTCGCCCAGCCGGCGGCGGACCTCGGTGTAGTGGTCCAGGGCCTCGGCGGTGCGGCCCGTCCGGGCCAGGGACCTGATGAGCAGGGCCGCGAGAGGCTCCGCCAGGGGGTACTCGTCCGCCAGGGAGCGCATCCGCCCGATCGCCTGCGGGGTGCGTCCCGCTGCCGACTCGGCGCGGCCCCACTGCAGCGCGGCTTCGAGCCGTTCGTTCAGCCAGGCGGCCCGGGTCCGCTCGGCCCAGGCGCCCGGCAGGTCGGCCAGGGGGGAACCCCGCCACAGGTCCAGGGCGTCGCGCAGGAGCCGCCCGCACTCGGGGTCCTCGGGACGCAGACCGCGTGCCCGGGCCACGAGCGCACGGAAACGCAGCAGATCGATGCTGTCCTCCGCCGCCTTCAGGAGATAGCCGCCCGAGACCCGGACCAGCTCCAGCGGCGGCTGCCCCGCCGCTCCGCCCTCGTGCCGCGCCGCCTCGTCCAGCACCCGCCGTATGCGGCTGACATGGGAGTACAGGGTCGAGCGGGCCGAGTCGGGAGGAGCTTCGTCCCAGACCCGGTCCACCAGGGAGGGCACGGTCAGCAGCCGGTTCGCGCCGGCCGCCAGGGCCGCCAGCACCAGGCGCTGTCTCGGCTGTCCCAGCTCGATGTGGCGTCCGCCGGCCCACAGCTCCAACGGACCCAGTAACCGAAGATCCACGTTCCCACCCACGATCGGCCGCTCCACGCTCACGAATCCCCCCGATCTTGCCCAGGATTCCACACGTCCGGCGCCGTCGATGCCACGACGGTGATCGTTCCGGAACACCCCGTGATCCCGGTTCCGCCCGAGGGCGCCGGGCAGTCGCCGAGCAGTGGCCCAGCAGTCCCTGAGCAGTCCCTGAGCAGTCCTTGGGGACGACGGCGCCGACGCGGCGGAGCCGACAAGGTTTTCGCAAGGTTCCCCCCGCACCCTTGGAGAGCCAGCCGGTCGGCCCGGCGAGGTGTCCCCCCTTCACGCCGGGCCGACCGACTGGAGCGACGGCAGGGCCACCGAGCCCGCCCGATCTCCGCCCGTCGCCGCTGAACGGGGGTCAGCGGCGCCGGGCGGCCCACCCTCCCCGGGCTCCACCGGCGGACGCGTCCCCGCCGGGAATTCCCGCCCTCGGTCGCCCCACCCCCGCTCCCGGCCGTCCCGCGGCGCGACCCGCCGAAGCCGGCAGGTCGCGCCGCGGCGCCCTCCCCGCAGCGGCCGTACGACCGGGACGGGGGCGGGGACGGGGGCGTGCCGGTGTGCCGAAGCCCGCCGCCCATGGCTCCCGCGGGAAACCCCGCCTCGCGACGCCGGTCCGTGTGCCCGGCCGCACAGGGCGTACAGGGCCGTACAGGGCCGTACAGGGCCGCAGAGAGTCGCACAGGGCCGCGAGGGCGGACGTACCGGCACGCCCCCGCCGCCCCCCACCCACCGTCCGGCAGGTGGCGGGCACCGCCCGCACCAAGGCACGCAATAGTCCACACACGGCACGTCATTGTCCACACCCGTCGCCCTAGTCTCGCAACGAGCCGACCGCGCGGCCCCGGCACAGCACCCGCATTCGCACCCGCACGTCACTTCTCCAAAACCCCACGGACGGAGATCCACATGCGCAGGACGAGCGCACGGTTCACCCTGACCGGAGCCGCGGCGGCGACCGCCGTCGCCATGGCCGTGATCGGCGCCACCACCGCGAGCGGTGTCACCGCTCCCGAGCCGCAGCCGGCGGCCGCCGCCGCGGCCGCCCCCATCGGCTTCGGCGCCGGCACCACCGGCGGAGCGGGCGGAGCCACGGTGACCGTCAGCGACGCCGCCGCCTTCAAGACCGCCGTGCAGAGCAGCGCGGCCCAGATCGTCCGCGTCAACGGCACCATCTCGCTGAGTTCGATGACGAAGGTCACCTCGAACAAGACGATCGTCGGCGTCGGCACCGCGGGCAAGATCACCGGAAGCGGGCTCAACGTCGCGAACGCGAACAACGTGATCATCCAGAACCTCTCGTTCTCCGGGTCCAACGACGACGCCATCAACGTCCAGTACTCGACGAAGGTCTGGATCGACCACAACAGCATCACCGGCGCGAAGGACGGGGCCGTCGACATCAAGCGCGCCTCGACGAACATCACGGTGTCCTGGAACCGCACGTACGGCCAGGACAAGAACATGCTGCTCGGTCACTCCGACGACAACAGCAGCGAGGACAACGGCAAGCTGAAGGTGACCTACGACCACAACTGGTTCGACGGCACCAACCAGCGCAACCCGCGCGTGCGCTTCGGCAACCCGGTGCACGTGCTGAACAACTACTTCAGCAACATCGGCTCCTACGGCGTGGCGTCCACCGAGAACGCGGGCGTGCTCGTGGAGGCGAACTACTTCGAGAACACCGACGACACGTACCACCTCGGCGAGGGCGACTCCGGTCCGGGCTCGCTCGTGGCGAGGAACAACCACCTGGTGAACTCGACCGCCGGGGAGACCGGCGGATCCGTGGCGGCGATCCCGTACAGCTACACCGCGCAGTCGGCGTCGAGCGTCAAGGCGACCGTGACCGCGGGCGCGGGCGTCGGCAAGATCTGACCCGCGCACGGCGCGACCCGGCACAGCACCACCACGCACCACCACCGCGGGGCAGGACCGGTGACCGGCGTGTCACCGGTCTTGCCCCGCGCCGGAACCTCCCCTAGGTTGCCCTGGGCCTCGTCGGCACCGCAGCTCCCGGGGCACCCCGACGGAGACCGAGCGAGGGGACGCCGATGGACCCGGGCCCGAGCACCGCGGGCGGCACGTCGCACGGGCCGGACCGCCCCCTGACCGTCGGTCTGCTCACCGCCAACATCCACCTGGGCGTCGGAGCGACCCTCTGGTCCGGGGCCTGTGCCGCCGCCGAACGCAACGACGTGAACCTGATCTGCTTCCCCGGCGGGAACCTCCGCCACGGCGACGTGGCCCGCAGCGAGCTGTACGAACTCGCCGGCCCGGCCCGGCTCGACGGAGTCGTCTGCTGGAGTTCCACCCTGGGACTGCCCTCGGGGGGACCCAGGACCCTGCGCCTGCTGCGCCGGCTCGCCCATCTGCCGCTGATCAGCCTCAACCAGCCGCTCAGCGACCAGACCGACGTGCTGTCGATCGACTCCCACGCGGGCATGCGCAAGCTGGTGGAGCACCTGGTGGTCCGGCACGGCCGCAGAAAGCCCGCCTGCATCCACGGCCCGCTCGACAACCCGGTCTCCGAGGAGCGCTACCGCTCCTGTGCCGACGCCCTGCGCCACCACGGCATCCGCGACGCACACGTGGGCGCCGCGGTCGACTTCGCCTCGGCGGCCGGCGCCTCGGCGATGCAGGTCCTCCTCGAAGCCCGCGGGCTGACCCCGGGCGTCGACTTCGACGTGGTGCTGGCCTGCAGCGACGTCCTCGCCGCGGGAGCGCTGCGCCACCTCACCGAACGCGGCATACGGGTCCCGGAGGACGTGGCGGTGGTCGGCTTCAACGACTCGCCCGAAGCCCGCCTCGGCGACCCGCCCCTCACCTCCGTGGCCCTGCCCTTCGAGGAACTGGGTGCCCTGGCCGTGGACACCCTGGTCGCCCGGTTGCGCGGCACCCGCCCGCCGGACCGCACCACCATCCCCGCCACACTGGTCCCGCGCCGTTCCTGCGGCTGCCCCTACCCGACGTCGTACGGGCCCTCGCCGGTCTCCCCGGCACCGCCCGCCGGGCGACGGCCGCCGCCGGAGGGCTGGAACGCGGTGGACGGCGTACTGCCCTCCGCGGCCCCCCGCCTGGCCGCGGCCTTCCGCTCCGCACTCGCCCGCGCCGACGACGACCCGCGCGCCCTGTCCGGCACCGGCGGCAGGACCGGCACGGACGGCACGGAGGCTCGCGCCGCGACGGCGGACGACGGCGTCCGGCCCGGTGACTTCCTCCCCCTGGTGGAGCAGCTGCTGCGCAGCAGCACCAGCACGCAGGCAGAGGTGGACCGCTGGCACCAGGCGCTGGAGAGCGCGCGCCGCGGTGTCGTCGACACGCTGCCGGACCCGCTGCGCAGGGCGGGGGAGGCCATGTTCGGGCAGGCCCGGCTCGTCGTGGCGGAACGCTCGCGCGCCCTCCTGGAGTACGAGCGCTGGTCGCAGACCCAGCGGGCGCGCAGACTCAGGGAGTTCGGCACCGCGCTGACCACGGTCGTGGACCTGGAGGGGCTCTCGGACGTACTGGAGCGCCATCTGGGCCGGTCGGGCGTCCCGCACTGCCGGATCGTCCTGTACGACCGCACGGCCGACGCCACCGGCCCGGCGGCGGGCATGGCGCGTCCGCTGCTCGCCCGCGCGGAGGCGGACCGGGAAGCCGGGCCGGCCGGCCCGCTCGGCAGCCCCGCGTTCTCGCCGGCCCTGCTGCTCCCCGACTCCCTGCTGCCGCGCGGGGGCCGGTTCACGCTGGTGCTCGAACCCCTGCACATCGGGGAGGAGCACCTGGGCGTGGCCGTGTTCGAGGCGACCTCCACCCGGGCCGCCTACCACGACGGAACGCTCTACCGTGAACTGGGCGACCAGATCAGCGCCGCGCTGAAGGGCATCGGGCTCTTCGACGAGGTGCGGCGCGCACGGGACGCCGCGGAGCAGGCCAGCAGGTTCCAGACGCGGCTGCTGACGCATGTCACCGACGAGCTGCGCACTCCGGTGGAGGCCATGCTGCACCACCGCGGTGACCCGGAGGACGCCCTCGTGGAGGTCCGCCGGGATGCCGTACGCGTGCTGCACCTGATGGAGAACCTCCTCGACCTCGCGCGTTCGGAGGCCGGGGACCTCCTGCTGACCAGGCGGCTCGTGGACCCGCTGCCCGTCCTCTCGCGGGCGTGCGCGACGGCCGCCGCCGCCCTGCCGGCCGCCCCCGGGTGGCGGGTCGACCTGCCCGGCCGGCTGCCCTCGGTGTGGGTGGACGAGACGCGACTGCGGCAGATCCTGCACAACGTGCTCGTCTCGGCGGCCTCCCGGGCCAGGGAGGTGCCGCCCCGGGTGGCGGCGGCCCTCGGCCCGGCCGGCGTGCGGGTCACGGTCACCGTCCCGGACGCCCGCGCGTCGGTCCCGCGGGCGGGGCAGCTCCTGGACGTCGGGGTGACCACGGCCCGGCGGCTGGCCATGATGCACGGGGGAGCGCTGACCGTCTCCGACACCATGGGCCGTGCCCAGTACGTACTGGAACTGCCCCTGCCGTCCCCCGACGGGCAGGCGCACCTGGCCGACGCCGGTGACGCCCCGCTGCTCGTCGTCACTCCGGGACGGCTGGGCACGGACGTACGCGAGCACGCGACCCGCCACGGCCTGGAGGTGGTGCGGACCGACGCCGCGCACGACCCCGTGCCGCCGGCCGCCCGGCGCACCCCCGGAGCCGTCGTGTGGGACGCGCTGCCCGACCGGCCCCAGGAGTGGCGTGCGGTGCAGCGGCTGTTCGACCATCCGGCCCTGCGGCACACCCCGTTCGTGCTGTTCGGCGCCGAGGGCGACGATCTGCCGCGGGCCCTGCGCGCGCTGCGCCCCGACGGGTTCGCCGAACCGGTGATCGTCGCGGGCGGCTCGCAGGAGTCCCGGGAGACACTGCGGCGGCTGGCCGAGACGGCGCTGCCGGACCACCCGGCGAGGGTCTCCACCGACGCGACGACGCTGCTGGCGCTGGTCGCGGACGAGACACCGCGGCTGGTGCTGCTGGAGCGGGCCCTGCCCGACCTGCAGGCGCTGGACGTGGTGGACCGTCTGCACGACGGCACGGGCCGGGCCCTGTGCCCCGTCGTCATCGCCGACCACGAGGGCATGACGGCGGCGGACGCGCGCCGCGGCCGCCAGCACCCGGCGCTGCTCATGCTGGACCTGGACGTGTTCGCGCCGCACGAGGCGGTCGCGCTCGTACGCGAACTGGCGGGCCACGACTCCCGGTTGCCCCCGCGCACCAGGGACGTCCTCGACGAGGCCCTGGTCTTCCTCTACGGGCACTGGCGGCGGCCGATCTCCCGCTGGCAGGTGGCACAGGCCGCCGGTGTCAGCCCCGACCACCTCGGCAAACTCTTCCAGCAGCGGTACGGCCTGACGGTGTGGGAGTACCTGACCCGGCTGCGGATCCGGCGGGCGGCGGAACGCCTGAGGTCGAGCAACGACAGCGTGCAGAGCGTGGCCCGGGCGGTCGGCTTCCGCGACCGTGCCTACTTCAGCCGGGTCTTCCGCAGGGTCACCGGCGCGGCCCCGCACCACTACCGCGAGAGGTCCCCCGCGGGAGAGGCCCCTCGGGACACGCCCACCGGTCCGGTCCTCCACTGACCCGCCGGCGCACCCGGCACATCCGGCGCACCCGGCGCACCTGTCCTCAGTGCGACCGAATCGAACGAATCGCCCGAATCGCCCGGGTGGGAACGGGCCGGACGCGGTAGGGATGCTGTGTGCAGACCTTTCTTCCGTACCCCGGCTTCACGCGGTCCGCCAGGGTCCTGGACCAGGCGCGCCTGGGAAAGCAGCGGGTCGAGGCCCTCCAGGTGCTGCGCGGCCTGACCGTGCCCGGCTACGGGTGGCGGCACCATCCCGCCGTACGCATGTGGATCGGCTACGAGGAGGCCCTCGTGCGCTACGGCCTGGACATGTGCGCCGAGTGGGTGAGGGAGGGGCGCGCCGACACCTGTGCCTCCACACTCCTCACCGACTTCGCGGAGTACCGGCCCGACGTCCCCGTGCGTTCCCAGGCGCAGCTCGCCGAGGACGCCGAGCTGCCCCCCTGGCTGGGCGAGGCGGCCTTCCACATCAGCCACCGGTCGGCGCTGGTGCGCAAGGCGCCGCAGTTCTACGCCGCGCTCTTCCCGGACGTCCCCGACGACCTGCCCTACTTCTGGCCGGTCTCGGACCGGGTCGTCCCCCAGGACGACAGCGGCTGACGGCCGGCGGCCGGTGACGGACGGCCGGCGGCGGTCGTGCCCGGCGCGGGAACACAGGTGGCTCCCCATTCCGCAGGTGCCCCCGCGCCGGCCCGTCCTCCCTCGCCGAAGCGCGTGGGAGTCGCTCCAGGACGGCGGGAGGACGAGGTGCAGGGGCCCTGCGTCCGCTGCAGGGGTCCGGGGGCTCCGGTCGTCCGCGGGCCGTCCTGTTCGGTTGAACAGCCCGGGGTCTGGGAGCCGAGTGGCCCGGTGGCCCGCGGGACATCGGCGCGGGTACCGGCCTCTGCCCACACGGTAGGGAGCCCCGGGCGGCCGCCGCCACGGCGCGGACGGGGCGGACCACCGCACGGGACAGCGCACCGGGGCACGCGGCGGCACACGGCACCTCGCGGCCCTGGAGCCGACCGGCGCGCAACCGGTGCTCAACCGCCGCTCCGGGCACCGCGGTTCAGGACGCCCCGCCCGAACTGGCGCGCACCTCCAGGGAGTGCGGCACGACGATGTCGAGCGGGGGCACCGCCGTCGTGGGGCTGTAGACGCGGTCGGCCAGGCACTGCAGGGCCCGCTCCGCGATCTGCCGCTTGTCGGGGACGACGGTCGTGAGGGCGGGGTTGGCGTAACGGGCGTCCTCGATGCCGTCGAATCCGACGAGGGCGAGGTCCTGGGGGACCCGCAGTCCGGACGCACCGGCCGAGTGGAGGGCGCCCAGGGCGAGTTCGTCGGTGAACGCGAAGACGGCGTCCGGGCGCGCGTCGTCCCGCAGCAGGGCGGCCATGGCGTCCGCCCCGTCCCCGCGGTGCAGGGCCGTGACCGCTTTCTCCAGGGCCGGGTCCGGGGCGATGCCGGCCTTGCGCAACGCGTTGCGGTAGCCCGTGAGCCGCTGGCTCGCCGTGCCGTTCCCGAGGTGCGGCTGGAGCCCGATCGCGGCCACGCGCCGGCGGCCGGCGGCCAGCAGGTGCGCGGTCGCCTCCTCGGCCGCGAGGGTGTTGTCGACGGCGACGTGATCGGCTAGGCCCTGGGCCGCCCGTTCCCCGAGCAGCACGAGGGGCACGCGGGCGCGCTCGGTCAGCTCCTCGGGGCCGATCGACCAGGGGCTGATGATCAGACCGTCGACCAGCCGTCCGCCCGTCCCCTCCAGCAGTCTGCGCTCGGCCCCGGGGTCACCGTGGGTCTGGTCGATGACGACGGTCCACGAGCGCTGCGCCGCGGCCTCGACGACGAGTCCCGCGATCTCCGCGAAGTACGGCGAGTGCAGCTCGGGGATGGCGAGTCCGATCAGCCCGGTGCGGCCGCCGCGCAGGTTGCGGGCGGCCTGGTTGGGGCGGTAGCCCATCTCGTCCAGCACCCGCTGCACCCTGGCGCGGGTCTCCTCGGCCACGCCGGCCGATCCGCTCACCACGTTCGAGACGGTGCGGATCGACACCCCGGCGCGGGCGGCGACGTCCTTCAGGCGGCTGCTCACGGGGGCATCCTTGCACGCCCGGGCCGGCGTCCGGAAAATCCCCCGCAGGTATTGCAACGTTGCATTCAACGTATGCATGATGAGGTGGTCCCCAGCGCGAGGAGGCGCTCATGAGTACGCACGCCCACCCCGGCGACACCGCGGACGGCCTCGACGTGGACGTCTCGGCCGACGTCGACGCCCTTTGCACCGACGGCATCACCGCCCGTAAGGGCGCCTTCACGGTCGACTGGGCGGACCGGCTGCACGAGGACGTCGAGGCCGCCTTCGAGGAGGCGCGGTCCCGGCCGGGCGGAGCCGTGGGGCGCGGTCCGCACCGCTACTACGTGGAGATCCACCCCGAGCAGATCAGGGGCTTCGTCGACCTGGTGGACCACCCCTGGGTGCGCTCGGTGTGCACGGCGGTCCTGGGGCCCGGGTACCGCGTGGTCGAGCTCGGCTTCGACGTACCGCTGGAGGGTGCCGTCGACCAGCCCTGGCACCGGGACTTCCCCATCCCCGAGGAGACCCGCCGCGAACGGCGCCTGACGTCCCTCGCGTTCAACGTCACCACGGTCGACACCGCCGAGGACATGGGTCCCTTCGAGATCGCCCCGGGCACCCAGTGGGACGACGGCCCCGAGTTCGACCACGGCATGTTCCCGCCCAGGTCGCACTACGGGCGCTATCTCGAACGCGCCGTGCGCAAGTACCCGCGGCGCGGGGACGTCTCCGCCCGCACCGCGCTGACGATCCACCGCGGCACCGCGAACCGGTCCGTGAAGTCCCGCCCGGTGCTCGTGCTCGGCGTCGACGGCCCCGGGGCCACCAACGGCGACAGGCACGACACCGCCGTGACCCGCGCCTACTGGGACGCGCTGCCGGACCGGGTGCGCCGCCACCTCGACTGCCCGGTGGTGGACGAACTGGTGCCGGTCACGCAGAAGCACACCATCGAGGGCCTGATCATGGGCGACGCCTGAACCCGTCCGCACCGCCCGCCACCCGCCCGGCTAACGCCCGCCCGGCTAACGCCCGCCACCCGCCCGGCTTCACGCCCGCCGTCCACCCGCCCCCACGCCCGGCGCCGGGCC
>NZ_JAHKJW010000066.1 GCF_019710745.1 Streptomyces beigongshangae | reverse complement strand
TTCCTCGGTGCTTTCCAGGTTCCCGCTCTCGCGTTTCCCTTTCCGGCGATTCCGACTCTATCAGATCCTTTCGGGCCCGATTCCCAGTCGAAGTGGGTTGTCCTCGCGGCTGTTGGGCCGTTCCGACGAGTGAGACTTTAGCGGAATCATGGCCACCGAGCTAATCGGGGCTGCGTCCTTTCGAACACGGATTCCTCATTTCGCAAACACACGTGGAAACAAACCGACGACGGATCGCCGATCGCTGTGTGTTGGTGCGGAATGGCTGTCCGGGGACCAACCGAAGTCGGCGCTCACGTCGGACAACTCGGGGAACACTACGTAGCGGGCAGGGGCGTGTCAACTTCGGGCCGGGGCCACCCCGGAGGCGTACCCTCGGTGCCATGACTACGCACGCGTGCACCCAGCTGTGGTGGGCCGCCTGACGGCGGCCGTACCCACGCGTGTACTCAACGGCCGCCGCCCCCGGCGGCCGTTCTCGTATCCCCCTCCTCTCCTGGGGCGCCGGCCGGCGGTGGTGGCGGCCCCGACCAGGAGGTGGTGGCATGAAGCGGGTCTTCAGCGGGATCAAGCCGACCGGGCATCTCACGCTGGGCAACTATCTGGGGGCGATGCGGCGCTGGAGCGCGGTCGACCAGCACGAGGCCGACGCGCTGTTCTGCGTCGTCGACCTGCACGCCCTGACCGTGGACCACGATCCCGGGCGGGTTCGCCGGCTCAGTCGGCAGGCGGCCACCCTGCTGCTGGCCGCGGGGCTCGACCCCGAGCTGTGCACCGTCTTCGTGCAGAGTCACGTCGACGAGCACGCCCGGCTGTCGTACCTGCTCGAATGCGTGGCGACCGACGGCGAGACGCGGCGGATGATCCAGTACAGGGAGAAGGCCGCGGCCGAGCGCGTGCGGGGCGGGAGTGTGCGGCTGTCGCTGCTGACGTATCCCGTGCTGATGGCGGCGGACATCCTGGCCTACGGGACCGACGAGGTGCCGGTGGGGGAGGACCAGGCCCAGCACGTGGAGCTGACGCGGGATCTGGCGGTGCGGTTCAACCAGCGGTACGGGCGGACCTTCGTGGTGCCGCGGACCACGCATCCGGGGGTGGCGGCCCGGGTCATGAATCTGCAGGACCCGACGTCGAAGATGGGGAAGTCCGACGACGTGGGGCCCGGGATCGTCTATCTGCTCGACGAGCCCGAGGTCGTCCGCAAGAAGATCATGCGGGCGGTGACGGACAGCGGACGGGATGTCGTGTACGACCCGGAGGGGCGGCCCGGAGTCTCGAACCTGCTGGAGATCCTCGCGGGCTGTGCGGGTGGGGACCCGGCGGAGCTGGCCGGTGCGTACGCGACGTACGGCTCGCTGAAGAAGGACACCGCCGAGGCCGTGGTGGAACTGCTCGGACCCGTGCAGCGGAGGCACAAGGAGCTGTGCGCGGATTCCGCGTACGTGGAAGGGGTGCTGCGCGAGGGCGCCGGGAAGGCCAGGGAGATGGCCCGGCCCACGGTGGACGCGGCGTACCGGGCGATCGGGCTGCTGCCGCCGGGGTGAGGAGAGGCGGGCGGTGGGCGGTGGGACCGGAAGCCGTGGCGGCGGCCGGTCCCGTGCCGTCGGTCGTCAGCCGTTGCCGGAGGCCAGCTCGCGGCTGCGGTCGCGGGCGGCTTCCAGGGCGGCGATGAGGGCGGCCCGTACGCCGTGGTTCTCCAGTTCGCGGATGGCGCTGATCGTGGTGCCCGCGGGGGACGTGACGTTCTCGCGCAGCCTCACGGGGTGCTCGCCGCTGTCGCGGAGCATCACGGCGGCGCCGATCGCGGACTGGACGATGAGGTCGTGGGCCTTGTCGCGGGGCAGGCCGAGCAGGATGCCGGCGTCGGTCATGGCCTCGACCAGGTAGAAGAAGTACGCCGGTCCCGAGCCGGACAGGGCGGTGCAGGCGTCCTGCTGGGACTCGGGGACGCGGAGCGTCTTGCCGACGGCGCCGAAGATCTCCTCGGCGTGGGCGAGGTGCTCGGCGGTGGCGTGACTGCCCGCGGAGATGACGGACATGGCCTCGTCCACGAGGGCGGGGGTGTTCGTCATGACGCGGACGACCGGGGTGTTCCGGACCAGGCGCTCCTCGAAGTAGGAGGTGGGGATGCCCGCGGCGCCGCTGATGACCAGGCGGTCGGCGGGGACGTGCGGCGCGAGCTCGTCGAGGAGGGTGCCCATGTCCTGCGGCTTGACCGTGNGCTCGTCGAGGAGGGTGCCCATGTCCTGCGGCTTGACCGTGAGGATCAGCGTGTCCGCCGTCTTGGCGGCCTCCTGGTTGGTGACCGCGGTGACGCCGTGGCGCTCCTGCAGTTCCCTGGCGCGCTCGGGGCGGCGGGCCGTGACCAGGAGGTCGGCGGGGGCCCAGCCGGCCCGGATCACTCCGCTGAGCAGGGCTTCGCCGATCTTGCCGGTGCCGAGCACTGCGACTTTCTGGGTCATGTTCGGTTGCCCTCCGGGGTGCGACGTCCGGGGCCCATCCTCGCACCGGGACACGGGTGCGGGTCGCCGTGTCCGCCGGTCGGGACGCGGTCGTGGCCGGGGGTGTCCGGCGCCCGGGGTCAGGCGAGGTCGGTCGGGGTCAGGCGGTGCGGCGGCGGAGGGTCGCGGCGCCGAGGGCGAGGACGAGCAGGGCGCAGGCCGCGACGATCAGGGTGTCCCGGACGAAGGTGCCGGTGGTGCCGGTGTGTTCGAGGACTTCGTTCATGCCGTCGACGGCGTACGACATGGGGAGGACGTCGGAGACCGCTTCCAGTGCGGGGTGCATGGCGGGGCGCGGGGTGAAGAGGCCGCAGAGCAGCAGCTGGGGGAAGATCACGGCCGGCATGAACTGGACGGCCTGGAACTCGGACGAGGCGAACGCCGAGACGAAGAGGCCGAGCGCGGTGCCGAGCAGGGCGTCGAGGAGCGCGACCAGGAGGAGCAGCCAGGCCGAACCCGTGACGTCGAGGCCGAGGACCCAGACGGCGAGACCGGTGGCGAGGGCGGACTGGACGAGGGCCACCGCCCCGAAGGCGAGGGCGTAGCCGGCGATGAGGTCGGCCTTGCCGAGGGGCATGGCGAGCAGGCGCTCCAGGGTGCCGGAGGTGCGTTCGCGCAGGGTCGCGATGGAGGTCACCAGGAACATCGTGATGAGGGGGAAGATGCCGAGCAGCGAGGCGCCGATGGAGTCGAAGGTGCGCGGGCTGCCGTCGAAGACGTAGCGCAGCAGCAGGAGCATCAGGCACGGGATGAGGATCATCAGCGCGATCGTGCGCGGGTCGTGGCGGAGCTGGCGCAGGACCCGGGCCGCGGTGGCGGTGGTGCGGGCGAGGCTGATCGCGCTCGGCTCGGGAGGCGCCGGCCGGCCGCTCGTGCGCGGGGCGGTGGTGCTCATCGGACGGTCTCCTTGCGGGGTCGGTCGTTGCGGGGCCGGTCGCCGGTCTCGGTCGCTTCGTCGACCAGGTGGAGGAAGGCGGCCTCGACGGTGTCGGTGCCGGTACGGGTGCGCAGGGCGTCCGGGGTGTCTCCGCCCGCCTCCGGCCGGGAGGTGCCCCCGGCGAGGATCCTGCCCTCGCGCATCAGGAGCAGGTGGTGGCAGCGCTCGGCCTCGTCCATGACGTGGGAGGAGACGAGGAGGGTGGCGCCCCGGTCGGCGGCGATGGCGTGGAAGAGCTGCCACAGGTCGCGGCGGAGCACGGGGTCGAGGCCGACCGTGGGTTCGTCGAGGACGAGGAGTTCCGGGGTGCCGAGGAGGGCCACGGCGAGGGAGACGCGGCTGCGCTGGCCGCCGGAGAGGTTGCCCGCGAGGGTGTCGGCGTGGGTGGTGAGGTCGACGTCGGAGACGGCGCGCGTGACGTTCTCGTGGCGTCGGTCGGCGGCCGCGCGGCCGGGGTCGAGGACCGCGGCGAAGTAGTCCAGGTTCTGGCGGACCGTCAGGTCGTCGTAGACGGACGGGGCCTGGGTGACGTAGCCGATGCGGGAGCGCAGAGCGGCGTGTCCCGCGGGACGGCCGAGGACCTCCAGGGTGCCGGTGACCTTGGCCTGGGTGCCGACGATCGCTCGCAGCAAGGTGGACTTGCCGCATCCGGAGGGACCGAGCAGACCGGTGATGCGGCCTCGGCGGATGTCGAAGTCGAGCCCGCGCAGGACCTGGCGGGGGCCCCGGGTGACGGTGAGGGCGGTGGCGTGCACGGCTGCGGGGTCCGGTGGCCCCGGCGCATTATTCATCATGTGATGAATAATGCGCCGGGGCCGTAACGCCGTCAAGCCCGGACGGGGCGGGGGGAGGGCCGGACGGAGTAGCGGGAAGGTGGGTTCAGGGGCGCGGGACGACGAGCAGGACGACCTGGTAGGTCTCCTCCACCCGGCCGCCCGGGAAGGTCCGCAGGAGGTGCGCGCGCTCCTCGGCGAAGAAGGCGGCCGTCGCCTCCTCGCCGCGGACCAGGAAGACCGAGTAGCTGCCGATGTTGGCGAGGTGGGTGTCCAGGGGGACGGTCCGGCTCCAGCGGATCTCGTGACGGGTGCACCGCGGCAGGGCGGGGGCACCGGCGAAGACGTCCTCCGTGCGGACCCGGCGGCCGGAGCCGCGCTTCTCGGCGGCGTCACCGCCGATGAACTCCTCAACGCGCCGGTTCTGGTCCGCCTGCCAGGGGACGTCGAGGGCGGGATTGTTCCACCAGAGGGCGAGCGCGCCGGCGGGGCGCAGGACCCGCATGGCCTCCGGGAGGGAGCGGGCCGGGTCGGTCCAGTGCCAGGACTGGGCGTAGGTGACGAGGTCGACGGAGGCGGTGGCCAGGGGCAGCGAGTCGCCGTCGCCCCGGACGACCGGCGTGTCGGGGAGGAGACGGCGGAACTGGGCCGCCATGCCCTCGCCGGGTTCGACCGCGATCACGTCGGCGCCGCGGGCTCGGAGGAGGGCGGTGGCCATACCGGTGCCGGCTCCCACGTCCGCCACGCGCGCGCCGTCGAGCGGCCGGGCGGCCGCTCGTTCGACGGTGTCGAGGAGGGCGGGCGGATAGGAGGGGCGGTTGGCCGCGTACTGGGCGGCCGCGGCGTTGAAGGAGTGGGCGTGGGCTGCGCGGGAGGGGGAGGGGGAGGAGGAAGGTAAGGGAGAGGTGGTCATGGGTACATCGTGGCTGCCGCCGGCTGGGAGCGGGGGTGGCGGGGCTGTTCTCGGTCGGTCGCCGGGCGCGGGTGGTCCTTGGCTGGGCGCGCAGTTCCCCGCGGCCCTTGAAACGCCGGGGGTGGTTGGTCAGGGGCGGCGTTTTCGGGGGTGCTTCGCCTTGCGGCGGGCCGTTCGGCGCTCGTACGCGGCGCGGGCCGTCTCGTACTCGCTCCGGTGCAGGCCCTCCCCCGGCGCCTCCGTCAGCGAACGGAAGAAGTACGCGGCGAGACTGCCGACGAAGCCGATGGTCAGCAGGCCGCGCAGGGCGGACCGGGTGTCCGGGGCCGGGCGGGTCGAGTAGCCCGCCCAGGTGTGGCGGAACGCGAGCGCGCTGCAGACGGCGAACATCGTCACGACCAGCAGGGTGACGAAGCCGCCCACGGCCGCGATCTCCAGCCCCTGGTACGCGAAGCGGAGGACCAGGCAGCCGGCCGTGATCGCGACGAGCGCGCCGACGGCCACGGCCGCGCGGCGGACCGCGTACCCGCCGTCGTGGTCCACCCAGGTCGTCCCGAAGAAGCGGATCGGTTCGGGCCGGGGGCCTGTGGAGGTTTTTGCGGGGGCGTCTGCGGGGGTGTCCGATGCTTCGCTCACCGCTCGATTATCGCCTCGGCGACCCGGAGCACCCGGACACGGCCCGGCCCGTCGGGCCGGGCCGGTCGGCCGGGGACTCAGGCGCAGCGCGCCGCCACGTACCCGTCGCTTCCCGTGTCGACGTACGCGTCCGAGACGTACTGGCCGTTGGCGATGTTGTCCCAGATGTTCGACGTGCCGTACGTGCCCGTCACCCACTCGCCGGGCTTCTGGCAGTTGATCGGGACCCGGGCGTCGAGCGGCAGCACCTTGATGAGCTGGTACTGCGTGCCCGGTCCGCTGCGGACCTTCAGGCGGACGCCCGGAGCCACCGCGTAGCGGACCGCCAGCGCCTCCGCCGCCTCTTCCTCTGCACCTATGACCGCGTTCATACCGTTCTCGGCAGCCATGACCGCCTCCCCCGTCGATGTCTCCCCTGTCACGTGCTGCGCACGTTGCGCGGGTTCGGCCCGCGACCCGCGCAGGCTAGCAAGCACGTCCGACATCGCACGCACCATCGACTAGGCTCCGTGCGTCGCGCTCGGCGGACACAGACACGGGGGTGGGCCATGGCCCCGCTGCGCAGCTTCGGACCCGGACGGGAAGCGGAACACCCGGACCACGCCGGGCAGTACCGCCTCGAATCCTGTCTGGGTGTGGGCGGCATGGGTGTGGTGCATCTCGCGACGTCCGCCTCGGGACTGCGTCTTGCGATCAAGGTCGTACACGCCGAGCTCGCGGCGGACCCCGAGTTCAGGGCGCGTTTCCGGCAGGAGGTGAGCGCCGCCCGGCGGGTGAGCGGAGCCTTCACCGCCCCCGTGGTGGACGCGGACCCGGACGCCGGGCTGCCGTGGATGGCCACCCTGTTCATCCCCGGCCCCACCCTCGCCGAGCAGGTGAAGCGGAACGGCGCGATGGGGTCCGGCGAGGTGCGCAGGCTCGGTGCCGGTCTGGCCGAGGCGCTGCGCGACATCCACCGGGCCGGTGTGGTCCACCGCGATCTCAAGCCGAGCAACGTCCTCCTCGCGCCCGACGGTCCCAAGGTCATCGACTTCGGCATATCGCGTCCCACGGACAGCGACCTGCGTACGGAGACCGGGAAACTGATCGGTTCGCCGCCCTTCATGGCACCCGAGCAGTTCCAGCGGCCGCGGGAGGTCGGGCCGGCGGCGGACGTGTTCGCGATGGGGGCGGTGCTGGCCCACGCGGCGACGGGCCGCGGCCCCTTCGACTCCGACAGTCCGTACATCGTCGCGTACCAGGTGGTGCACAACGAGCCGGACCTGGCGGGCGTCCCGGACGACCTGGTGCCGCTGATCCTGCGCTGCCTGGCGAAGGACCCGGACGAACGGCCCCTGCCGGCCGAGGTGATGGACGCCCTGCGGCAGCCGGTGCCCGCGCGGACACCCCGCATCCCGGCCCAGCGCGGTTCGGACCGAAACGTTCCGGCTCTGCGTCGCCCCGCGGAGGAGACGCACGTCGGCGCGGGGTCGCGGCCCGAGCCGGCCGCTCCCCCACGCCCCCGTCCCCGCCCGCTTCCCCGTCGCCGTCCCGGACGTGCCGCGCTGATCGGCGTCACGCTCGTGCTGGCCGTCGGAGGCGCTTTCGGCATACGGGAGGCCGTCTCGTCCGGGACCTCCCCGACCGGCTCCGCCGAGCCGGACCGGGAGACCTTCCGGCCCTGGAGCACGGTCCTGGGCGGCACCCCGGACACCGGGGCACGGGCCGCGCCTCCGGTCTGCACGTCGGGCGGGGGCGCCCTCTACTGCTCGGCGCCGGGGACACGGGCGGCGCGGCTCGACCCCGCGAACGGCCGGGTCGTGTGGACGTACGAGGCCGGCGACGGCGGGAGTGGGAGCGGCTCGGCGGCGGGTGCCAAGACAGCGCCCGCGCTGTCCGGCGGTCTGCTGCACCTCACGGACGGCGGCCGGCTCACCGCGGTCGATCCCCGTTCCGGCAGCCGGAGCTGGGACGTGGACATATCGGCGTACGCGGCCGTCGTGCACGGTGCCGGCACGGTGCTCCTCGTCGGTGAGCGGGGTGCCGTGCGGGCGCTGGACGGCGCGACGGGCAGGGAGCGGTGGAGCACGGAGATCGGCGGACTGGGCACCCAGTGGATCGGCGGCCCGGCCGGGTCCGGGGTCCTCTACGCGGTGACGCCCTCCGACGACGGGACCGCCACGCGGGTGAGCGCGGTGTCCGCGCAGCGGGGCACGGTGCTGTGGACGAGGTCGGCGGCCGGGAACCTGAGCCCGTTCTCGGCGCCGGACGGGGCCCTGTACCTCCTGTCGACCAACGCCGACCAGCTGGTCGACGCGGTCGTACGGTTCGACGGCGCGGAGCGGAGCGTGCGCCGGGTGGCCCTGCCGACCCCGCTCGACCGGGCCTCCGCCGCGGAGAGCGGCGGGGTCGTGTACCTCAGCGACGTGGGCGGCTCACTGGTGGCCGTCGACACGCGCCGGGCCGGTGAGGGATCCGAGCTGTGGCGGCTGGAGACCTCGGTGAGCCGTCCGTCGCGGCCCGTGGTGTCGGGCGGTCGGGTGTACGTCACCGCTCCCGACGGCCGGTTGCTCGCCACGGACGCCCGCAGCGGGGAGCCGCTCGGCCAGACCCGCTCCCGGCTCGGCGGTGACACGGCACGGGTCGTGGCGGAGCTGTCCCCGCCGGTGGTCACGGCCGGTGAGGTCTACGCCGGGGCGCCCGACGGCAGTGTCTTCGCCGTGGACGCGGGCCGGCCCGCCGACTGGTGAGCCGCGCGCCCGGGTGCCCGGGACCGCATCCCCGCACCTCGCACCTCGCACCCCGCACCCCGCACCCCGCACCCCGTGAACGGCGAACCCGCCCGGTGGTGAGGACCGGGCGGGTTCGAGTGTGGGCGGCGGCAACGACGACGGTGCCGGCAGCGGTGGGCTAGCCGAGCTTCGAGACGTCCCGGACCGCGCCCCGGTCCGCGCTGGTCGCCATCGCGGCGTACGCGCGCAGGGCGGCCGAGACCTTGCGCTCGCGGGCGACCGGGGCGTACACACCGCCGAGGGCCTCGCGGCGTGCGGTCAGTTCCTCGTCGGCGACCAGCAGTTCGATGCTGCGGTTCGGGATGTCGATGCGGATGCGGTCGCCGTCCCGGACGAGGGCGATCGTGCCGCCGGACGCCGCCTCGGGCGAGGCGTGGCCGATGGACAGGCCCGAGGTGCCGCCGGAGAAGCGGCCGTCGGTGACCAGGGCGCAGGTCTTGCCGAGCCCGCGGCCCTTCAGGAAGGAGGTCGGGTAGAGCATCTCCTGCATGCCGGGGCCGCCCTTGGGGCCCTCGTAGCGGATGACGACGACGTCGCCGTGCGTGATCTGCTTCTTGAGGATCTTGTCGACGGCCTCCTCCTGCGACTCGCAGACGACCGCCGGGCCCTCGAAGGTCCAGATCGACTCGTCCACGCCGGCGGTCTTCACGACGCAGCCGTCGACGGCGAGGTTGCCCTTGAGGACCGCGAGGCCGCCGTCCTTGGAGTACGCGTGCTCGGCGGAGCGGATGCAGCCGCCCGCCGCGTCCTCGTCGAGGGCCTCCCAGCGCTCGGACTGGGAGAAGGCCGCGGACGAGCGGACGCCGCCGGGCGCCGCGTACCACAGCTCCAGGGCCTCCGGGGAGGGGGAGCCGCCACGGATGTCCCAGGTCTTGAGCCAGTCGGCGAGGGACGGGCTGTGCACGGCGTGCACGTCCTCGTTCAGCAGGCCCGCGCGGTGGAGTTCGCCGAGCAGGGCGGGGATGCCGCCGGCCCGGTGCACGTCCTCCATGTAGTACGTGCGGTCCTTCGCCACGTTCGGGGCGACCTTGGCGAGGCACGGCACGCGGCGCGAGACGGCGTTGATCTCGTCCAGGCCGAACGGGACGCCCGCCTCCTCGGCGGCGGCCAGCAGGTGCAGGATCGTGTTGGTCGAGCCGCCCATGGCGATGTCGAGGGCCATGGCGTTCTCGAAGGCCGCGAACGTGGCGACGTCGCGCGGCAGGACCGTCTCGTCGTCCTGCTCGTAGTAGCGGCGGGTGATGTCCATGACCGTGCGCGCGGCGTCCTCGTACAGGCCCTTGCGGGCCGTGTGCGTGGCGAGGACCGAGCCGTTGCCGGGGAGGGACAGGCCGATGGCCTCGGTCAGGCAGTTCATGGAGTTGGCCGTGAACATGCCGGAACACGAACCGCAGGTCGGACAGGCGTTCTCCTCGATACGGAGGATGTCCTCGTCCGAGATCTTGTCGTTCACGGCGTCGGAGATCGCGTCGACCAGGTCGAGGGTGCGGACCGTGCCGTCGACCAGGGTGGCGCGGCCGGACTCCATGGGGCCGCCGGAGACGAAGACCGTCGGGATGTTCAGGCGCAGGGCGGCCATCAGCATGCCGGGGGTGATCTTGTCGCAGTTCGAGATGCAGATCAGGGCGTCGGCGCAGTGGGCCTCCACCATGTACTCCACGCTGTCCGCGATCAGGTCGCGGGACGGCAGGGAGTACAGCATTCCGCCGTGGCCCATCGCGATGCCGTCGTCGACGGCGATCGTGTTGAACTCGCGCGGGATGCCGCCCGCGGCCGTGATGGCCTCGCTCACGATCCGGCCGACCGGCTGGAGGTGGGTGTGGCCCGGCACGAACTCCGTGAAGGAGTTGGCGACCGCGATGATCGGCTTGCGGCCGATGTCCGCGCCCGGTACACCGGAGGCGCGCATAAGGGCGCGGGCGCCCGCCATGTTGCGGCCGTGGGTGACTGTGCGGGACCTCAGCTCGGGCATCGTCGCTCGCTCCTTCGGAGAGTGTTGACTGCCGTCGAGCGTACGCCCGTCATCCAGGGACCGGACGTGATGTCCGGTATGCGGGATGGGCGTCTCGGGTTCCTGGTGGTCGCCAGTGCCCTCACGGGGCTGTCAGGTGGGACTGGATCATCGGGGAGACCCGGTCGATGATCTGTTCCGGATCGGCCGAGGCCAGGGGTTCCACCTTGATCACGTAACGCAGCATCGCGATGCCCACGAGCTGGGCGGCGGCCAGTTCGGCGCGCAGTTCGGCGTCGGGGACGTCCAGCTGCGCGGCGACGCGGCGCAGCAGCTGGGCGGAGACCAGGCGGCGGAAGACTCCCGCCGCGACCTCGTTGTTCACGGCGGAGCGGACGATCGCGAGCAGGGCCTTGCGGGTGGCCGGGTTCTCCCAGACGCCGAAGAAGAAGCGGGCCAGCCGCTCGCCCGTGCCGTCGAGGGGGCCTTCGGCGACCGTGCCGGGAGCGCTCAGGAGGGGCCCGATGGCGACCTCGATGGACGCCTCGAAGATCTGCTCCTTGGTGCCGAAGTAGTGGTGCACGAGCGCCGAGTCCACGTCCGCGGCCTTGGCGATGCCCCGCATGGACGTCTTCTCGAAGCCCCGTTCCGCGAACTCCTCGCGGGCCGCCGCCAGGATGCGGTCGCGGGTCGCGGGGGCCTCCGCGGAGTCCGTACGGGACGGGCGTCCCCGGCGGCGCGGGGCGGCGGCGGTCATGTACGCGGGACCCGGGCGGCCGAGGCCAGGTGGAGGCGGGTGAAGGCGAGGGCCTCCGCCAGGTCGGCCTCCCGCTCGGCGCCGGACATGGCCCGGCGGGTGTTGACCTCGATGACGACGTGGCCGTCGAAGCCGGACAGGGCGAGCCGTTCCAGCAGCTCGGCGCAGGGCTGCGTGCCGCGGCCGGGGACCAGGTGCTCGTCCTTGCCGGAGCCGTTGCCGTCGGCGAGGTGGACGTGGCCGAGGCGGTCGCTCATGCGGTCGACCATCTGGAGCGCGTCCGTACGGGCGGTCGCGGTGTGGCTGAGATCGATCGTGAAATGCCGGTAGTCGTCCTTCGTCACGTCCCAGTCGGGGGCGTACGCGAGCATCTCGCGGTCGCGGTAGCGCCAGGGGTACATGTTCTCGACGGCGAACCGTACGTCCGTCTCGTCCGCCATCCGCCAGATTCCGGTGACGAAGTCACGGGAGTACTGGCGCTGCCAGCGGAACGGGGGGTGCACGACGACCGCGCTCGCCCCGAGCCTCTCGGCCGCCGCGCGGGCGCGCTGCAGCTTGGTCCACGGGTCGGTGGACCAGACGCGCTGGGTGATGAGCAGACAGGGGGCGTGCACGGCGAGGACCGGGACGCGGTGGTGGTCGCTGAGGCGGCGCAGGGCCTCGATGTCCTGGCTGACCGGATCGGTCCACACCATGACCTCGACACCGTCGTAGCCGAGGCGCGCGGCGATCTCGAAGGCCGTCGCCGTCGACTCCGGATAGACGGAGGCCGTGGAGAGCGCGACCTTCGCATCCGGGATGCGCACGACTGGTTCTGCCACGGGGACAGGTTACGGGGTGGGTCCGGCGGGCGCGGAGAGGTGGGGGTCCCGCCGGGGGGAGAGGAGTGGGGTGGGTGGGTGGGTGCGGCTCGGTGAGGGCTGGTTGCGCGGTTCCCCGCGCCCCTGGGTGGGTGGGGGGGGCGGGGTGCGTGTTCGCGAGCGGGCCGGTGGGGGCTGGGCGCGCGGTTCCCCGCGCCCCTGGGTGAGGGCTGGTCGCGGCGGTCTCCGCGTCCCTCATGGGGTGGGGGCCATCTGGTCCAGGCTTCGGAGGATCACGCCCTCCCTGAGGGCCCAGGGGCAGATGTCGACCGTCTCCACCGCGAAGAGGTCCATCGCACCCTCGGCGACTATGGCGCCCGCCAGCAGCTGGCGGGCGCGGCCCTCGGACACCCCGGGGAGTTCCGCGCGTTCCGCGGCGGTCATGGAGGCGAGGCGCGGGACCCAGTCCTCCAGGGAGCGGCGCTTGAGCTCGCGCTGGACGTACAGGCCGTCGACCGAGCGCGCGGCACCCGCGAGGCGGGCCAGCTGCTTGAAGGTCTTCGACGTCGCGACCACGTGGTCGGGGGCGCCGAACCGGCTGAACTCCCCGACCGTACGGGCGATCTGCGCGCGCACATGGCGGCGCAGGGCCTTGATGTCCGCCGGGTCCGCCGGGTCGGTCGGCAGCCACCCCGCGGTCAGCCGGCCCGCGCCGAGGGGCAGGGAAACCGCCGCGTCGGGCTCCTCGTCCATCCCGTACGCGATCTCCAGCGAACCGCCGCCGATGTCGAGGACGAGCAACTTCCCCGCCGACCAGCCGAACCAGCGGCGGGCGGCCAGGAAGGTGAGCCGCGCCTCCTCGGCGCCGGTGAGGACCTGGAGCTCCACCCCGGTCTCGGCGCGCACCCGGGCCAGCACCTCGTCGGCGTTGCCGGCCTCGCGCACGGCGGAGGTCGCGAACGGCAGCAGGTCCTCGACACCCTTGTCCTCGGCCGCCACCAGCGCTTCCTTCACGACGGCGATCAGTCTGTCGACCCCCGAGGAATCGATCGCACCGCTGTCGTCTAGGAGTTGGGCGAGCCGCAGCTCCGCCTTGTGCGAATGCGCGGGCAGCGGGCGCGCGCCGGGGTGTGCGTCCACCACCAGCAGGTGCACCGTGTTCGAACCCACGTCCAGGACACCGAGTCTCATGTACGGCACGCTACTGCGCCCGGGGCGTCCAGCCGTCCGCATAGGACTCACGGGCGACTTACTCTGGACGGGTGCCAAAGACGAAAAAGGCGAAGAGCGACAAATCGACCAAGATTTCCGCCGTCGGGTCCGGTGAGCCGGGGAAGTCCGGGAGGTCCCTCAAGCCCGTGAAGGGTGACGAGAAGGGGCTCGACTTCGCGCGCGCGTGGGTGGAGTTCCCCGACCCGGCCGACGACGAACAGGTCTTCCGCTGCGACCTGACCTGGCTGACCTCTCGCTGGAACTGCGTCTTCGGCAGTGGCTGCCAGGGCATCCAGGCGGGTCGCGCGGACGACGGCTGCTGCACGCTGGGGGCCCACTTCTCCGACGAGGACGACGAGAAGCGCGTCGCCGGCCATGTGGCGAGGCTCACGCCGGACATCTGGCAGCACCACGCCGTGGGGACCGAGAGCGGCTGGGTCTCGCAGGACGAGGACGGCGACCGGCAGACGCGCCCGTACCAGGGGTCCTGCATCTTCCAGAACCGCCCCGGTTTCGCGGGCGGCATGGGCTGCTCACTGCACATCCTGGCCGTCAGGGAGGGCCGCGAGCCCCTGGAGACCAAGCCGGACGTCTGCTGGCAGCTGCCGGTCCGGCGCACGTACGAGTGGATCGACCGGCCCGACGACACGCGGGTGCTGCAGGTCTCGATCGGCGAGTACGACCGCCGCGGGTGGGGGCCGGGCGGGCACGACCTGCACTGGTGGTGCACGTCGGCGACATCGGCCCACGGAGCGGGCGATCCGGTCTACGTCTCGTACCGCCCGGAACTGATCGAGCTGATGGGCGAGGAGGCATACGCCCGCCTGGTCGACCTGTGCGAGCAGCGCCTGGCCTCCCGGCTCCCCCTCCTGGCCCCACACCCGGCGGACCCCGGCACCCCGGCCCCGTAAGGGACACGGGGAACCCCGTAAGGGGCGCGGGGGACTGCGCGGCCGGCCACGGCGGGCCCGCAGACGAGAAGACCCGCAGATGAGAACCGGCACTCAGCTCCTCGCCGGACCGGAGGATCTCGCCCCGGGGTCCGACGGACCGGCCCCGCTCGGCGTCGGCTCCGGCGTCGGCCCGGGCCCCGGTTCCGAGGGCCCCGGACCCCCCGGCGTCGGCTCGGGATCCGGTCCCGGCCCCGACGGCCCGGGGTCGGACGGCACCGTCGGTTCCGGCCGCGGGCCGGGGCTGGAGCCGGGACCGGGGCCGGGCTCCGGCCCGGCCTCCGGCGCCGACGGCCCCGCCGCCCCGTACCCGTCGATCACCACCACCGCCCCCGCCGGCGCGACCGACACCCGCGCCCGCCACGCGCCGGCCGGCTCGCGGAGATGGTCGACGTACACCTTGATCGTCACCGACTCCCCCGGTCCCAGCGTCCCCGACGACCGGCTCAGGTACAGCCAGGCCGCCCCCGTGCTCGCGGACCAGCGGACCGGCACCCCGCCGTCCGCCGTGAGGGTGACGAGCGTCGTGTCGCCGCTGGAGGCGGCCGCGACGGACAGGCCGCTCGTCCGCTGCCCGGCGGCCACACCGGTGACCCCCGTGGAGACGGCGGGCGCCCCGCTGCGCGCGGAGGGACCGGAGTCCGGTGGCGTGCTGACGTTGCCGGCGTTCTCGTAGCCGGGGCCCTCGCCCCCGAGCCCTTCGGAACCGTGCGCCCCGCTTGCGGTGACCGGCCGGCCGTCGGCGCCCTCGCCGATGACGGGCGCACCGCGGTAGGCCGCCCACAGGGCCAGCACGGGAGCCGCCACGACGGTCGCCACGACCGTGGTCGTGACGGCACGCGCGCGCAGCCGGTCCCGGCGGGCGGCGTGGTCCTCGGGGTCCACCGGGAAACCGCGCCGGTCGAAGCGAGGGCCGCCGCCCCGCGCGCGCGAGGGGTGCGCGGGGTGCGTCATCGCGGCGTGGAGGACGGCGCGCGGCGCTTCGAGCACGGGCAGCGCGGCGGGCGTGACACTGGTGCCGGGCCAGGAGCCGGGCACCGCGCGCTCGGCGGTCCGGCGGCAGCGCGGGCAGTCGTCGACGTGCCGGACGAGTTCGCGGCGCAGGGCCGTACCGAGGACGAGGCGGCTGCCGCCCGTGATCCGGGTGACGCCCGGACACGTACCGGTCTCGACGACGGCCAGGGCCGCGCGCGTGCGCTCGACCTCGCCGGCGGCCGCCGCGAGGAGTTGCCGCGCGGCGACCGGCGCCAGGCCGAGGACGGCGGCGACCTCGTGCGCGGCGAGCTGGTGGCGCACGGCGAGTTCGAGTGCCTCGCGCTGCTCGGGCGTCGTCCCGGCGGCCTCCGGCCAGGCGAGCAGGGCGAGTTCACGACGCCGGCGGTCCTCCTCGGCGGCCGGAGGATCACCGGGCCGGCCACCGGGCCGATCACCGGGCCGATCACCGGACCGGCCGCCGGGCCGATCACTGGACCAGCCACCGGACCGATCAGCGGACCAGCCACCGGACCGATCACCAACACGTCCGTCGGCCCGTCCGTCGGCCCGTCCGTCGACGTGTCCGTCGGCGTGGGCGCCCCGCGTCCGGACCGCCGCACGGGCGGCGTGCCGCCCGTGTCCGGCCTCGGCGGATTTGCGCAGGCAGGACCAGCGGGCGAGCGCGTACAGCCAGGCCCTGCGGTCGGCGGGTTCCCCGGGGCCGCGCCGGCCGCGGCGCTCGGCCAGGGCGAGGGCGTCCCCCAGCGCGGCGGTCGCCGCGTCGTGGTCGCACAGGACGGAGAGGCAGTAGGTGAACAAACCGTCCAGGTACGGCTCGTAGCGGACCGGCGGGCACTGCGCCAGTGTGCGCGCCGCCGCCCGGTCGCGTTCCTCGCGGTACGACCGATGCGCGTCGGTGGTGCGGGTCGAGGTCTCGGGACTGCTCATCACGCGTGCGACCGTAGGCGCCTTCCGGCGGTCCCTTCTTCCTGTTTGAGCACATTTAATCCATACGGGTGAAACGATCCCTCAGGGGAGGCGAAGTATCGAATCCGGTGTCGCGTCCGTGGACGCCCGGCTGTCGGCCCCTGCGGCGACGGGGCCGTCGCGGCGCTGTCAGTGGTGCCGGTTACGGTTCGTGTCATGGCTGCCCGTACGAAGACCGCGAAGGACCGGCCGTCCTACCGCTGCACCGAGTGCGGCTGGCAGACGGCCAAATGGCTCGGCCGCTGCCCCGAGTGCCAGGCATGGGGGACGGTCGAGGAGTACGGCGCGCCCGCGGTGCGCACGACGGCTCCCGGCCGCGTCACCACCTCCGCGCTGCCCATCGGCCAGGTCGACGGCAGGCAGGCGACCGCCCGCTCGACCGGGGTGCCCGAGCTGGACCGCGTGCTCGGCGGCGGTCTCGTACCGGGCGCGGTGGTGCTCGTGGCGGGCGAGCCGGGCGTCGGCAAGTCCACCCTGCTGCTGGACGTGGCGGCCAAGGCGGCGAGCGACGACCACCGCACGCTCTACATCACGGGTGAGGAGTCGGCCAGCCAGGTCCGGCTGCGCGCGGACCGCATCAAGGCGATCGACGACCACCTGTACCTGGCGGCGGAGACCGACCTGGCCGCGGTCCTGGGCCACCTGGACGCGGTGAAGCCGTCCCTGCTCATCGTCGACTCCGTGCAGACGGTGGCCTCCCCGGAGATCGACGGCGCCCCCGGGGGCATGGCCCAGGTCCGCGAGGTGGCCGGCGCCCTGATCCGCGCCTCCAAGGAGCGCGGCATGTCCACCCTCCTGGTGGGCCACGTCACCAAGGACGGCGCCATCGCCGGTCCGCGCCTCCTGGAGCACCTCGTGGACGTCGTCCTGAGCTTCGAGGGCGACCGGCACGCGCGCCTCCGGCTCGTGCGGGGCGTCAAGAACCGGTACGGGACGACGGACGAGGTCGGCTGCTTCGAGCTGCACGACGAGGGGATCATCGGGCTCGCCGACCCCTCCGGCCTGTTCCTGACCCGCCGGGCCGAGCCCGTCCCCGGCACCTGCCTGACCGTGACCCTCGAAGGCCGCCGCCCCCTGGTGGCCGAGGTCCAGGCGCTCACCGTGGACACCCAGATCCCCACCCCGCGGCGTACGACCTCCGGCCTGGAGACCTCCCGCGTCCAGATGATGCTCGCCGTCCTGGAGCAGCGCGGCCGGATCAGCGCGCTCGGGAAGCGGGACATCTACACCGCGACGGTCGGCGGCGTGAAGCTCTCCGAGCCCGCCGCGGACCTCGCGGTCGCCCTCGCGCTCGCCAGCGCGGCGAGCGACACCCCGCTCCCGCAGAACCTCGTCGCGATCGGCGAAGTGGGTCTCGCGGGCGAGGTCAGACGGGTCACGGGCGTGCAGCGCAGACTCTCCGAGGCCCACCGGCTGGGCTTCACCCACGCCCTCGTCCCGAGCGATCCGGGCAAGGTCCCGCCGGGTATGAAGGTCCTGGAGGTCGCCGACATGGGGGACGCACTGCGGGTCCTCCCGAGGTCGCGTAGGAGAGAGGCCCCACGGGACCAGGAGGAGCGCCGGTAGACTTTGCCCAGGTCTCGCCCGTCCGTACGAACCGAGGGCGCCCTCAGAAGCCTGCGACCGGAGGAGTGCAGTGGCAGCCAACGACCGGGCAGCAGTTCCCGGCAAGTCCGGCGGGAGTTCCGGTGCCGATGGTCTGATGCGCGCTTCCCTCAGCGCCGTGGCCCCCGGCACGGGGCTGCGTGACGGCCTGGAACGCATCCTCCGCGGCAACACCGGCGGGCTCATCGTGCTCGGCTGGGACAAGAACGTCGAGGCGATGTGCAGCGGCGGTTTCGTGCTGGACGTCGAGTTCACCGCGACGCGGCTGCGCGAGCTGTGCAAGCTCGACGGCGGCATCGTCCTGGACAAGGACATCACCAAGATCCTGCGGGCCGGCGTGCAGCTGGTGCCCGACCCGACGATCCCCACCGAGGAGACGGGCACCCGGCACCGCACGGCGGACCGGGTGAGCAAGCAGGTCGGCTTCCCCGTCGTCTCCGTCTCCCAGTCCATGCGGCTGGTCGCGCTGTACGTGGACGGGCAGCGGCGGGTCCTGGAGGACTCGGCCGCGATCCTCTCCCGCGCGAACCAGGCGCTGGCCACGCTGGAGCGGTACAAGCTCCGGCTCGACGAGGTCGCGGGCACGCTGTCCGCCCTGGAGATCGAGGACCTGGTCACCGTCCGTGACGTGTCGGCGGTGGCCCAGCGCCTGGAGATGGTGCGCCGCATCGCCACGGAGATCGCGGAGTACGTGGTGGAGCTGGGCACGGACGGACGGCTGCTCGCGCTGCAGCTGGACGAGTTGATCGCGGGGGTCGAGCCCGAGCGGTCGCTCGTCGTCCGGGACTACGTGCCCGAGCCGACCGCGAAGCGCTCCCGCACGGTGGAGGAGGCGCTGTTCGAGCTCGACGCGCTCTCGCACGCCGAACTGCTCGAAATGCCCACGGTGGCGCGGGCGCTGGGGTACACGGGATCACCCGAGGCGCTCGACTCCGCGGTGTCGCCCCGCGGGTTCCGGCTGCTGGCCAAGGTGCCGCGGCTGCCCGGGGCGATCATCGACCGGCTGGTCGAGCACTTCGGGGGGCTGCAGAAGCTGCTCGCCGCGAGCGTGGACGACCTCCAGACCGTCGACGGGGTCGGGGAGGCCCGGGCGCGGAGTGTGCGGGAAGGGCTTTCGCGGCTGGCGGAGTCCTCGATCCTGGAGCGCTACGTGTAGCCGTCCGGCGATTCGGCGGGTCGGGCAGGGCAGGGTGGGGCGCCGGGTGTCTTGGCTCGTGTTGCGGGTGCGGGGCGGTGGGGGCTTGTCGCGCAGTTCCCCGCGCCCCTTGAGGGGCGCCTCTTGAGGGGCGCCCTTTTCTGGGTGGGGCGCCCTTTCTCAGAGCCGACCGGTCAGTCCTTCTTCAGGACGAAGGACGTCCGGGACTTGGGGAGGCCCGCTGCCTTGGCTTCCACCAAGTAGGTGCCGGGGGTGGCCGAGCGGGCCGGCGGGGTGGCGCACTGGGGGGCGCTGGCCTTGCGGTTCCACTCGACGGTGCGGACGACCTCGTCGTGCGCCGGGACGCGGAACAGGACGCTCGCCGCGCCCGTCGGGCAGTCCGCCGAGGACCAGATCTCGTCGTCGCCGTCGGCCTGGGTGATCGTCAGCACGGCGCGCTTCGGGCCGAGGTCGATCTTGCAGTCGGTGTCCGAGGAGTTCCTGGCGATCAGTTCGATCCTGGGCTTCTCGTCGGGCGTGTAGGAGTTGTTGACACTGCGCAGCGTCAACTTCACCGAGCCCGTCGTGCAGTTGGGCAGGCTGGACCCGGCCGGGACCGTGTCGCCGGAACTGCTCCCGCCCGCACCGCCGTTCGCACCGCCGTTCGCGCCGCCGGTGCCACCGCCGGAACCGGAACCCGAACCGGCTCCGCCGGAAGCCGAGTCGTCGGAGCCGCCTGAGCCCGCCGAGCCGTTCGAGCCGCCCGATCCGCTGTCGTCGCCGTCGCCGTCGCCGTTGCCGTCGCTGCCTTCGCCGCCCGACTCGTCGCGTCCACCCGGCGCTTGGCTGATCGCGGGGTCCGAACCGGAGGGGCCGGGCGTGATCGACGCGGTGGGGTTCTTGCCGTCCGACCCGTCCGCGTCGTTCTTGTCGCCGCCCCCGCCGCCGGAGGTCACCACCCACGTGATCAACAGTGCCAACACCGCGACCACGGACGCCAGAATGGCCCTCCGTCGCCAGTAGATGGAGGAGGGAAGCGGCCCGACCGGATTGCGCATAGATCCCACGGCATGAACTCTACGAGAGATCCGACACTCACCCGGCCCCACCCGCCGCTCAACACCCCAACTTTTTCCGATCATCAGTCCGGAACACCGGATCACCGCTCCCGCACGGGGTCCGCCCGGCCCCACCACACGAGTCCCGGCCCCACAACACAAGCCCCCGCCCCCGCGAAACCGCCGGAGGCCATGGCAGGATCGGACGTGCCATGACTGCCCCCACGGAACCCCCGGTCCCCGCACACCTCGCACTCCCCGCACACTCCACGCACCCCGCCCCCGCCCCCGCCGCCTCCTCCGAAACCGCCGGTGACACCCTGCACGCCCCGGTCATCGGCTGGTTCGAGGAGAACGCGCGCGATCTCCCGTGGCGGCGCCCCGACGCGGGCCCGTGGGGGGTGATGGTCAGCGAGTTCATGCTCCAGCAGACACCGGTGAGCCGGGTGCTGCCGGTGTACGAGCAGTGGCTGGCCCGCTGGCCGAGGCCCGCCGACCTCGCCGCGGACGCGCCCGGTGAGGCGGTCCGCGCCTGGGGCCGGCTCGGCTACCCCCGCCGCGCCCTGCGCCTGCACGGCGCCGCGGTCGCCATAACGGAGCGCCACGGCGGCGACGTACCCACGGACCACGCGCAGTTGCTCGCCCTGCCCGGCATCGGGGAGTACACGGCGGCGGCGGTGGCCTCCTTCGCGTACGGACAGCGGCACGCCGTCCTCGACACCAACGTGCGGCGCGTGTTCGCGCGGGCCGTCAGCGGTGTCCAGTACCCGCCGAACGCCACGACCGCCGCCGAACGCAGGCTCGCCCGCGCCCTGCTGCCCGACGACGACCGCACGGCCTCGCTGTGGGCCGCCGCGTCCATGGAACTCGGCGCCCTCGTCTGCACGGCGAGGAACGAGGCGTGCCCCCGGTGCCCGATCTCCGCCCTGTGCGCATGGCGGCTGGCCGGGAAGCCCGCGCACGAGGGACCGCCGCGGCGCGGCCAGACCTACGCGGGCACGGACCGGCAGGTACGCGGCCGGCTGCTCGCCGTCCTGCGCGAGGCGGTCGCGCCCGTTCCGCAGGCGGCCCTCGACCGTGTCTGGGAGGAGCCCGTGCAGCGGGCCCGCGCCCTGGACGGGCTGGTGGCCGACGGACTGGTCGAGCCGCTCGGCGACGGCCTGTACCGGCTTCCCCAGGGCTGATCCGCGGACCCCAGGAGGTCGGACCGCAGGAGGTCGGACCCCAGGAGCCGGCCCGCACACCGCAGGAGCCGCCCACAGCCCGTACCGGGCGCTGGTGACGGATCCGGCGGGCAAACCGCCCCGTACCCGCCCCGGTCGCCGTCCCGCTTTAACCGGTCCCTACTTCCGTTACACAACCGACGGACAGCCGAGCGTTCGCCGCAGGCTCGTTCGGACAGCCCCGTGACAACACGTCCGTAACTTCGGTGCCGTACCGCACAGCAGCGGTACGGCAGGCAACGGACAGCCGGCAGCACACGGGCCGGAACGGGGACGGAGACGGTTGGCATGGCGCACGGCGAGGTGCTCGAATTCGAGGAGTACGTACGCACCCGGCAGGACGCGCTGTTGCGCAGCGCACGCCGCCTGGTCCCCGACCCCGTCGACGCGCAGGACCTCCTGCAGACCGCGCTGGTGCGGACGTACGGCCGCTGGGACGGCATCGCGGACAAGCGCCTCGCCGACGCCTATCTGCGCCGCGTCATGATCAACACGCGTACGGAGTGGTGGCGGGCCCGCAAGCTGGAGGAGGTCCCCACCGAGCAGCTGCCGGACGCGAGCGTGGACGACTCCACCGAGCAGCACGCGGACCGCGCGCTGCTGATGGACATCATGAAGGTGCTGGCTCCCAAGCAACGCAGCGTCGTCGTGCTGCGACACTGGGAGCAGATGTCCACGGAGGAGACGGCCGCCGCCCTCGGCATGTCGGCCGGCACGGTCAAGAGCACACTGCACCGGGCGCTCGCCCGGCTCCGCGAGGAGCTGGAGCGCCGGGCCTGTGACGAGAGCGACGGACCCGGCGTACGCGTGCCGGGGCGTGAGGAGCGGGAGCGTTGCGCGGCCTAGACGCGAAGGCCCGCCGGGTCGTCGGAGCCCGGAAGGCGGTGATCACGGCGGTGGCCGTGCTCGCCGCCCTCGGTCTTTCCGTGTCCGCCTGCGGTACGGGCGCCACCGGTGCCAGGGACGAGGGCCCGGCCCTCTCCGACACCGTCGCCGGGAACACCCCGGACGACCCCGGCGTCCCGCCCTCGGCGACTCCTGACCGCGTGGACGCGGTGCGGCTCGTCAAGGCCGACCCCGGGGTCAGCGCGGCGGTCAGGCGCGACCTGAAACCGTGCGTGGGCGACGAGTACCCGGTCGACGTGTCGTACGGCAGCCTCACCGGCGGCTCCGTCGACGACATCGTGATCAATGTGATGACCTGCGGGGACGCGGTCGGCGTCGGCTCGTACGTGTACCGCGGGGAGGGCGGCGGGTACCGGAACGTCTTCCGCGCCGAGCAGCCCCCGGTGTACGCGGAGATCGACCGGGGCGACCTGGTGATCACGCAGCAGGTGTACGAGAAGGACGACTCGGTGACGTATCCGTCCGGCGAGGAAGTGATCACGTACCACTGGGCGTCGGGCCGCTTCGCGGAGCGGGCGAGGACGCACAACGACTACAGCAAGGTGGTGGGCGGTGACACGGCGCCCCCGGCCGAGCCGTAGGGACGACCGCGCAGTCACGCACGCACTCACGCACTCACGCACTCACGCACTCACATCGTCGCACCGCCGTATGAACGTATCGCCGCAGCGGCGCAGCGCCGCGTCGCGATCACCGTGGACCATGCAGGACACTTCAGAACCGCCGAGAAACTGAGAGCACCGGATGGCAGAGCACACCCATGTCCTGTTCGTCGAGGACGACGACGTGATCCGCGAGGCCACCCAGCTCGCGCTGGAGCGCGACGGCTTCGTGGTCACCGCCATGCCCGACGGGCTCTCGGGACTGGAGGCGTTCCGCGCCGACCGGCCCGACATCGCCCTCCTCGACGTGATGGTGCCGGGCCTCGACGGGGTGTCGCTGTGCCGCCGGATCCGCGACGAGTCGGCCGTTCCGGTGATCATGCTGTCGGCCCGCGCCGACTCGATCGACGTCGTCCTCGGCCTGGAGGCGGGGGCCGACGACTATGTGACGAAGCCCTTCGACGGGGCCGTGCTGGTCGCCCGCATCCGGGCCGTGCTGCGGCGCTTCGGGCACGCGAGCGGTCCGCGGGCCGCCGGCGGGACCGACGGCGCCTCGTCCGTCCCCGGCGGTGTGCTGTCCTTCGGTGCCGGGGACGGCGAACTGGAGATCGACACGGAGGGCATGGAGGTCCGCAGGGGCGGCGCGCCGGTGGCCCTGACGCCCACCGAGATGCGGCTGCTCCTGGAGTTCTCGTCCTCACCGGGTACGGTCCTGTCGCGCGACAGGCTGCTGGAGCGGGTGTGGGACTACGGCTGGGGTGGTGACACCCGGGTCGTCGACGTCCATGTGCAGCGGCTGCGCGCGAAGATCGGCCAGGACCGGATCGAGACGGTCCGCGGTTTCGGCTACAAGTTGAAGGCCTGAGCAGAGCGATGATGCGGGGGAGGAACCAGCACCCGGCGGACGCGGACGGGTCCGACGAGATCGGACCGGGGCCCGGGTCCGCTGTGTCCGGGCAGGACGGCGCCGGACGCGGCGAGAGCGGAGACGGCGGAGGTGACGGCGGAGGTGGGGGCGGGCAGCACGGTCGGCCGGCCGCCCTGCGCGAGGGACTCGGGCGGCTGATGCCGCGTACGGGGCTCAGATGGAAGCTGAGTGCCGCGATCGCGGCGGTCGGGGCGCTGGTGGCGATCGCGCTGAGCCTGGTCGTGCACAACGCCGCGCGGGTCTCGATGCTCGACAACGCGCGCGACCTCGCCGACGAGCGCGTCCAGATCGCGCAGCGGAACTACGAGGCGTCGGGGCGGCCCAACTTCCCCGGCATCAAGATCGACGATCCCGGGCTGCCGAAGGACCTCCTGGCGAAGGCGAGGGCCGGGCGGCGGGCGACCTACGTGACGGAGAACTCCGAGGGCGTGCCGGACATCTGGGCCGCCGTACCGCTCCAGGACGGCGGGATCCTGTCGCTGCACACGAGCTTCACCGACCGCAGCACGACCATCCTGAAGGACCTCGACGAGGCCCTGATCATCGGCTCGATCGCGGTGGTGTTCGGCGGCTGCGCACTCGGCGTGCTGATCGGCGGGCAGCTCTCGCGGCGGCTGCGCAAGGCGGCCACGGCGGCCCGGCGGGTCGCGCAGGGCGAGCCCGACGTACGGGTGCGGGACTCCATCGGCGGGGTCGTGCGCGACGAGACGGACGACCTCGCGCGGGCCGTGGACGCGATGGCGGACGCGTTGCAGCAGCGCATCGAGGCCGAGCGGCGGGTGACCGCGGACATCGCGCACGAGCTGCGCACGCCGGTGACCGGGCTGCTCACGGCGGCCGAGCTGCTGCCGCCCGGCCGCCCGACGGAACTCGTGCGGGACCGGGCCCAGGCCATGCGCCAGCTGGTCGAGGACGTGCTGGAGGTGGCCCGGCTGGACAGCGCGTCCGAGCGGGCCGAGTTGCAGGACATCGTGCTGGGCGAGTTCGTGACCCGGCGGGTGATCGCGCGGGACCCGGAGGTCGTCGTACGCGTGGTGCACGAGTCCGCGGTCACCACCGACCCGCGCCGGCTGGAACGGGTCCTGATCAACCTCCTGGCCAACGCCGCCAGGCACGGCAGGCCGCCCGTGGAGGTCACGGTGGAGGGACGGGTCATCCGGATCCGCGACCACGGACCCGGCTTCCCCGACGCGCTGCTCGCCGAGGGGCCCAGCCGTTTCCGCACCGGCAGCAGCGACCGTGCGGGGCAGGGACACGGGCTGGGGCTGACGATCGCCGCGGGGCAGGCGCGGGTGCTGGGCGCACGGCTCACGTTCCGCAACGTGCGGGTGGTGGGGGCGCCGGAGGGGACGCCCGCGGAAGGGGCGGTGGCGGTGCTGTGGCTCCCGGAGCACGCGCCGACGAACACGGGCAGCCATCCGATGCTGCCGGAGTGAACGGGGCGTTCCCCCGTCCCGTCGGAACGCCGAAACGCCCGAACACCCGATGCCCGGACGCCCGGACGCCCGGACGGGCTGACTGTGCCAGCCCGTCCGGCACTCCGGCACTCCGGCGTTCGAGGACCGGAGGTCCGGGGCGGGAAGACCCCTACTCCGCCCCGGCGTCCCCGCCGGAAGGCGCACCCGCCCCCCGGAGCGGAACCTCCTTCACGAACAGCGCCGTCACCAGCGCCACCACCGCCACGGCCGCCCCCAGCAGGAACGCCGAGTGCGTACCGGACGCCACCGCGTGCTGGTACGCCTCCCGCGCCGCCACCGGCAGCTTCGCCAGGCTCGCCGCGTCCAGCTGGGCCGACTGCTCGGTCACCCTGGACCCCAGCGCCCCGGCCCGCTCGGCCATCGCGTCCTGGACCCGGTGGTTGAACAGGGCCCCCATGATCGCGACACCGAAGGACGACCCCAGCGTGCGGAACAGCGTCGTGCTGGACGACGCGACACCCATGTCCTTCATGTCGACGCTGTTCTGCGAGACGAGCATGGTGATCTGCATCAGACAGCCCATACCGGCGCCGACCACGGCCATGTAGATCCCGGACGTCAGCCGCGACGTCTCGGTGTCCATGAGCGACAGCAGGTAGAGCCCGACCACCATCAGCGCACTGCCCGCGATCGGGAAGACCTTGTAGCGCCCGGTGCTGGTGGTGACCCGCCCGGCGATCATCGAGGTCACGAGCATCGCGCCGAGCATCGGCAGGAGCAGCAGCCCGGAGTTGGTCGCGGACGCGCCCTGCACCGACTGCTGGTAGAGCGGCAGGAACAGCACCGCGCCGAACATCACGAACCCGGCGACGAAACCGACGACGGACATCAGCGTGAAGTTGCGGCTGCGGAAGATGTGCAGCGGCATGACCGGCGCGGCCGCCTTGGTCTGCACGAACAGGAACCCGACGAGTGCGGCGACCCCGATCGCGATCAGTTCCATGATCATGGCGGAGTCCCAGGCGTACTCGGTCCCGCCCCAGGTGGTGACGAGCACGATCGCGGTGATGCCCACGGTGAGCAGCGCGGCACCCAGGTAGTCGATCCGCGCCTCCACCCGCTTCCTGGGCAGGTGCAGTACGGCGCTGACGGCGATCAGGGCTATGACACCGAGCGGCAGGTTGATGTAGAAGGACCAGCGCCAGCCCCAGTGGTCGGTGATGGTGCCGCCGACCAGCGGTCCGCCGATCATGGCGAGGGCCATCACGCCGGCCATCATGCCCTGGTACTTGCCACGCTCCCGCGGCGGGATCAGGTCACCGATGATCGCCATGACGCCGACCATCAGACCGCCCGCGCCGAGCCCCTGGACCGCGCGGAAACCGATGAGCTGCCCCATGTCCTGGGCCATCCCGCTCAGCGCCGACCCGATCAGGAACAGCACGATCGAGGTCATGAAGACGCCCTTGCGCCCGTACATGTCGCCGAGCTTGCCCCAGATCGGGGTGGAGGCGGCGGTCGCGAGCGTGTACGCGGTGACGACCCACGACAGGTGCTCCAGGCCGCCCAGCTCTCCCACGATGGTCGGCATCGCGGTGCCGATGATCATGTTGTCCAGCATCGCGAGCAGCATCGCGATCATCAGGGCGAGCAGGACGACCCGCACGCTCCTGGGCCGCCTGCCCGCGGGCGCGGCGTCCGCCGGCGGGGCCGCGCCCGCCGCCCCGATCGCTCCGACCGCCCCCGTCGGATCCTCCGGTGCCGGTGCCGGTGCCGGTGCCTCCGCCCCGTCCGCCGTTCCGGCCGCCCCGGCCGTCCTCGTGTCCGCCACTGTCCCACTCCCCTGGTACCGCACTGCACTTACTTGCCGACCGGCAAGTTGACTACACTGGGGAAAGTAGACCCGTAACTAGCCGGGCGTCAAGTAAGTTTTCTTCTTACCCGCGCCTACGGCGTGCGACCAGGACGAGGAGCGCCACCATGGACGGCAGCAGGCAGCGGCGGCGGGGAGACACCCGCCAGCGCATCCAGGACGTGGCCGTCGAGCTCTTCGCCGACCAGGGGTACGAGAAGACCTCCCTGCGCGAGATCGCCGAACGGCTGGACGTCACGAAGGCGGCGCTCTACTACCACTTCAAGACCAAGGAGGACATCCTCGTCAGCCTCTTCGAGGATCTGACGAGGCCGATGGACGAGCTGATCGAGTGGGGCCGGGGACAGCCGCACACGCTCGACACCAAGCGGGAGCTCCTGCGCCGCTACAGCGAGGCCCTCACCCAGGCGGCCCCGCTCTTCCGCTTCATGCAGGAGAACCAGGCGACGGTCCGCGAGCTGAGCGTCGGCGAGTCCTTCAAGGACCGCATGCTCAAGATGCTGGACATCATCAAGGAGCCGGACGCGCCACTGACGGACCAGGTCCGCTGCGTGAGCGCGCTGTTCACCATCCACGCCGGGATGTTCGCCCTCAAGGACATGGAGGGCGACCCCGAGGACAAGCGGAAGGCCGTCCTGGAGGTCGCCGTCGAACTGGTCACGCGGGCACACACGGGGCCCTACGGATCCCCAGGCGGCGGGGCCTAGAGGCGCACGCCCTTGGACCGCAGGAAGGCGACCGGGTCGACCGCCGTCCCGTAGCCGGCCGTCGTACGGATCTCGAAGTGCAGGTGCGGCCCGCTGGAGTTGCCGGTGTTGCCGGAGAGCGCGATCCGCTGGCCGGTCTTCACGGTCTGGCCGATCCGCACGTCCACGCGGGACAGGTGCGCGTACTGCGAGTACGCGCCGTCGGCGTGCCTGATCACCACGGCGTTGCCGTACGCGGGACCGTCGCCGGCGCCGTTGCCGCCGGCCTTCACGACGGTGCCGCCGTGGGCGGCGAGGACCCGGGTGCCGGAGGAGACGGCGAAGTCCTGGCCGGAGTGGGTGGTCGACCACAGGTTGCCGGCCTGGGCGAAGCTCGCGGAGAGCTTGTACTGCTCGACCGGGTTGATCCAGGAGGCGACCGTCTTCGCGGCAGCGGGCTCGGCCGCGGCCTTCTTGACAGCGGCCTTCTTGACGGTGGCCTTCTTCGCGGCGGTCTTCGCGGCCGCGGCCTTGCTCTTCGCCTGGGCCGCCTTCGCCTGGGCCGCGGCCTGCTGCTGCACGGAGGCGGCGGCCGAGACCGGCAGGGAGACCGCGCCCGACGCGGTGTCGGCGGCGACCGCGACCCCGGTTCCGGTGACGGCCGAGGCTCCCAGGCCGAGGGCCAGGAAGGCCGCCCGGACACGGAGCGGGGTCGTGCCGGACATACGGGATTCGGTGCGCTGCGACATGGGGGTTACCTCCGGGGGACGGGCACCACGCACCCGGCACGCTGAACGTGCGTCGGGCGGGGTCGGTCATCCCTTGGTAACCCGCGCTTCCGCAATCCCCCAAAACCCCCATCTACGATGCCAAGTCGTATTTGATGGAGAAACTTCCTCCCCCTTGACAGGATCGAGGATTGATCGGAAATCCTCCTGGTTTTTCGCAGAAGTCGGGTTTAGCCCCACCTCATACACGGTTCGTCCAGCCTCGGCCCCGCTCCCCCGAGCCTTACGGCACCCTCCGGGACCCTGGCCCCGTCCCCAGGGCCGAAGGTCCTTCATGCCCCTTTCCGAGTCCTCACTATCATCGCTAGTAGGGGCTGGTACGCCTGTGCGTCATGTCACCGGGCGCCGTGTCCCGGGGGCCGGAGGATGTGACCGGGGCTACAGCCCCGGACCCCGTCCACGAGCCGCGAGCAGGGGAAGCGCCCCGAAGACGTGGTCCTGCCACAGCGTCCGCGACACCTCCTCCGGGTACGCGGTGACACTCGGGCGCACGTCGAAGAGCCGCACCGGCCGCCGCTCGACGTCGTACGCGGGCCAGCCCGGTCCCTCCCCCGCCGCGAACCGCGTCCAGGCGGACCGGAACAGCCCCGACAGCTCCTCCGCCTCGGCGGGCGGCGCCTCCCCGAACAGCAGCGCGGGCAGCCCGCCGCCCAGGTTCCCGAAGACCAGCGGCACATCGAGCCCGTGGCAGGCGCCGAGCAGCCCGCCCATGCCGGGGGTCTCCCAGACCAGCTCGTAGAAGTACGCCCGCCCGCCGCCCGCCACCTGCGCCTCGGCCAGGTGCAGGGACGGCATGCGGAAGAGCCAGTCGGAGCGGACCAGCTCGTACAGCCCCGCCGGACCGAGGTCCGGGAATGCCTTCCGGTACGCCTCCTCGCCGGCCCCGTCGGGCGAGAAGTCCCGCAGCGCCCGTGCGGCCCGGTCCTCCGCCATCTCCTCGCCCAGCGTTCCGTCGAGCGCCATGAAGAGCCGGTACTCGTCCCGGGTGTGGCCGACCACCAGCTCGACGTCCCGTGCCGCACCGGCGGCGAGCGCCTCCCAGGGGGCGCGGGGCAGCACCTCTCCGTCCACCACGGGCGCCAGCGGGATCGCCGTGCGTGCCAGTACCCCCCACCGCGGCGCGTACCGCCCCATGCGCGCCCCGAGCGCGTCCGCCGCCGCGGGCAGCAGCCCCGGCGCCACCGTGCCCAGGTCGTCCGCGGTCGGCCGCAGTCCCAGCTCCGCCGCGAGTTCCGCGGCGACGTCCGCGGCCAGCCCGGCCGAGAGGAACGGGGCGGGCACGCTCTGGGCGACGGCCCGCCGGAAGAGCCCGGCCGCCCGCTCCGTCGCGAGCAGCGCGGCGAGCGAGCCGGCGCCCGCCGACTCGCCGAAGACCGTGACGCGGTCCGGGTCGCCGCCGAAGGCCCGGATGTTGTCCCGCACCCAGGCGAGCGCCGCGAGCTGGTCGAGCAGTCCGCGGTTGGCCGGCGCGCCCTCGACGAGCGCGAACCCCTCGATGCCGATCCGGTAGTTGAGCGTCACCAGGACGACGCCCTCCCGCGCCAGCCGGCCGCCGTCGTACTCGGGCAGGCCCGACATCCCGATGACGTACGCGCCCCCGAACAGCCACACCATCACCGGCAGCCCGGCACCGGGACCGGGCTCGGGCGTCCAGACGTTGAGCGTCAGCCAGTCGCCGTCGTCGGCGTCCGCGGGTGCCAGCGCGTCCGTGCCGAACACCGCGGACTGCGGGGGCGGCGTCCCGAACGCGGTCGCCCGCCGTACGCCGTCCCAGCCCGGCGCGGGCCGCGGTGCCCCGAACCGGAGCGGGCCGACGGGCGGCGCGGCGTAGGGCACGCCCCGGAACACCGCCGTGCCCGCCTTTCCGGTCTCGCCACTCAGTACACCTGCGGTGGTACGGACCTCGGGTGCGTCGGCCTTCATGGCCGCTCCCTCCGTGGACGGTTCGGACACCACGGATCCTCCCGCCGAACCGGGTCGCACGGCCACCGCCTCACCCCCTCCCGCCGAGATCCACGATCCCTTCAAGATCCACGACGGGAGTGCGTCCCGGCCGATACGCTGGCGGACCACTCACCATGACCTCGGGGGATGCCATGGAACCGACGACCGTGGGTGTGCGGCTGGCGTCCGCTGTGGCCACACCGCTCATCAGGAAGCTCTTCGTGACGGACGGGCCGGGCGCGGACCTGGTCGACAGGCCCGTACGCATCTCGTCCCGCGTCTCCTTCAGGGGCGAGCAGCGCACGCTGAGCAGGAAGGACGTGACCCGGCTCGCCACCGAGCTGGTCGGCCGGGCGCTCAGGGGGACCGCCGAACGGTCCGTCCCCGCGGACGAGGAACAGGCCGTCGTCCACGCCCTCGCCGACACCCTGTACGCCCTCGGCGACCTCACGATGACGGACGCGCAGGCCGTGGAGCTCGGCCACGCGGATCTGGCTCGCCACCTGCGCCGCACCGCGGGGGACCCCGGCCGGGACCTCGGCCTCGACGCGACGGTGTTCTACGAGCGGCTGCTCGACACGGCCTGTCTGCACATCCTGCACTTCTTCACCCAGCGCTCGGCCTTCGTCCCCAGGACCTTGGTCGAGCAGACGCGGCGGCAGGCCGAGCTGCTGGCGAAGGTGGACGAGCTGATCGCCCGTACGCCACCCGCCGGCGGGGGCGACGCGGAGTTCGAGCGGCGCTTCCTCGCCTACACGGCGGCGAAGCACGGGCAGCTCACGATCTACGGCATCGACCTGGTGGACTCACCGGACCGCTGGCCCCTGGACGTCGCCTACCTCACCCTGCGGGCCCTGCGCCCGGCCACCGGCGACGAGGACGGCGGGATGGCCGGCGGGATGGCCGACGGAGCAGCCGGCGCGCCCGGTCCGGCGCTGTCCGCCGAGGAGGCCCTGTCCGAGCAGGACCTGGTGCTGCTGAGGGGGGTGGCCGGCTCGGGCAAGACCACGCTGGTGCAGTGGCTCGCGGTGACGGCGGCGCGGGGCGGACGCGGCGACCGGATCCCCTTCGTCCTGCCGCTGCGCACGCTCGTACGCCATCCCGGCGCACTGCCCGCGCCGGCGGACTTCCTGGCCGCCACCCGCGTGCCCTTCCACGGCGCCGCCCCGGACGGCTGGGCCGACCGGGTGCTCGGGGCGGGCCGCGCCCTGCTGCTCGTCGACGGCATCGACGAGATCCCGGAACCCGACCGCGAGCGGACCCGCCGCTGGCTGCGCGACCTGCTCGACGCCTACCCGGGCAACCAGTGGCTGGTCACCTCGCGCCCCTCGGCCGTACGGGAGAACTGGCTCGCCGCGGACGGCTTCACCGAGCTGACGCTCGCACCGATGAGCCGCGACGACGTCAGGGCGTTCATCGGGCGCTGGCACACGGCGGCCCGCGCCGGCACCCCGGACACCGGACGCCTCGACGCGTACGAGACCTCGCTCCTGGACGCCGTCGGCACCAGGCCGGACCTGGGCCGGCTGGCCACCAACCCGCTGATGTGCGGCCTGATCTGCGCCCTGCACCGGGACCGGCGCGGCTATCTGCCGCACGGACGGCAGGAGCTGTACGACGCCGCGCTCTCCATGCTCCTCGCGCGCCGCGACCGGGAGCGGGACATGCTCCCGCACGACGACGTCCGCCTCCCCGAACTCCCGCAGGTCCGGCTCCTCCAGCGCCTGGCCTACTGGCTGATCCGCAACAACCGGCTGGAGATGGACCGCGAGCGGGCCGAGCGCATCGTCGCGGACGCCCTGCCCTCGCTGCCCGCCGTCGCGAGCCAGGGGGACGCCCCGACGATCTACCGCCATCTCCTCGTGCGCAGCGGACTGCTGCGCGAGCCCTCGGCGGGGACCGTCGAGTTCGTCCACCGCACCTTCCAGGACTACCTCGGTGCGAAGGCGGCCGTGGAGGACGGCGACTTCGGGCTCCTCCTGCGGTCCGCCGCCGACTCCCAGTGGTCGGACGTGATCCGGATGGCCGTCGCCCACGCCCGGCCCCACGAACGGGCGGAGTTCCTGACCCGGTTGCTGGCCGCCGCCGAACACGCCGGGCCCGCCGGGGGCACCCGCATCCGGCTGCTCGCCCTCGCCGGCCTGGAGCACGCCACGGAACTCGATCCGCGGGTCAGGGCCGCCGTGGAGGAGCAGGCGGCCACGCTCATCCCGCCCCGCACCGCGGAGGAGGCCCGGGAGCTGGCCGCGGTGGGCCCGCTGGTCCTGGAGCTCCTGCCCGGACCCGAGGGCCTGTCGGAGGCGGAGGCCAGGGCGGTCGTCGTCACGGCCTCCCTCATCGGCACCGACGCCGCCGTCCCGGTCCTGGCCCGCTTCCGCACCCACCCCCGTGTGTCGGTCCGCGCCCAGCTCACCTGGGCCTGGGACCGCTTCGACACCGAGCGGTACGGAGCCGAGGTCATCGCCCACCTGCCGCCGGAGGGCCTGTACTTCACCGCGCACTCGGCCGCCCAGTTGCACGTCCTGCGCTCCTTCGGCGGCCGTCCCGGCCTCGACCTCGTCGGGAACATCGAGGCGGCGGAACTGAGGACCTGCCTCGGAGCGGACACGACACGTTCGCTCGTCATCCGGTCGAACGACCGGCTGCGCGATCTGAGCGTGCTCGCGGGCCTGCGCCGGCTCCGGCGTCTGACCGTCCGCAGCAGTGCGCACATCGCCGACCTGAGCACGCCGGCCGCACTGCCGCTGGAGCAGCTGTCGCTGGACCGCATGCGGGGACTGGAGAGGCCGGACGCGCTGGCCCCGCTCTCCGGTTCGGCCACTCTGCGCGAACTCGGCATCGGTCTGCCTCTCCAGGGAGACTCCCTCGACGCCGCCCTTCCGCGGCTGCCGCTCACTTCGCTGCGCTTCAGCGGACACGCCCTCCGGTTCACCGGACTGCGCGGCCTGCGGCACCTGGACTCGTTGCGAACACTGGTCCTGGGGGCCCTCTTCGAACCGCTCACTCCCGAGGACCTCGCGGAGGTGGCGCTGCTTCCCGGACTGGAGGAACTGGGGCTGAGATGGGCCGCCCTTCCATGGGACGAAGGTCCCGTCCTGCCGGGTGTCGAGCGGCTCCGCCTCGACGGGTTCACCGGGGACGAGGACCTTTCCCGGGTTCCGGCCCTGTTCCCCGGGCTGCGCTCCGTCGTGTTCAACCTCGTCCCTGAGGCGGCGGACGTACCCGAGCACACCCGCCGGCTCTTCCCGGACATGCACACCGTCACGAAGATGTACACCGTCCTCTAGGACCTCCGAGGCATCCAGGGCAAGGACGCCCCGGCAGGCCGAAGGGGCCGGTGCTCGAAAGCACCGGCCCCTCGGTCACTCGGCGGATCGGTCGCCCGGCGGACAGGCGGGCAGTCCGTCCGCCGGGCGGTCGTTCTCAGGCGGACCCGGAGGTCACGCCTCCTTGCTCAGGTTGGGGCCCGCCCCACCGGCGGCCTGCTCGATCGGCGGGACGTCCGGCAGCGCGGACTTCTCCTCACCGCGGAAGGTGAAGATCTTGGCCTCGCCCTCGCCCTCGGTGTCCACGACCACGATGTGACCGGGGCGCAGCTCGCCGAAGAGGATCTTCTCCGACAGCGTGTCCTCGATCTCGCGCTGGATCGTGCGACGCAGCGGACGCGCGCCCAGCACCGGGTCGTACCCCTTGGTGGACAGCAGTTCCTTGGCGGACTGGGAGAGCTCGATGCCCATGTCCCGGTCCTTGAGGCGCTCGTCGACCTTGCCGACCATCAGGTCGACGATCCGCAGGATGTCCTCCTGCGTGAGCTGCGGGAAGACGACCACGTCGTCGACACGGTTGAGGAACTCGGGCCGGAAGTGCTGCTTGAGCTCGTCCGAGACCTTGTTCTTCATGCGCTCGTAGTTGGTCTTCTTGTCGCCCGAGGCCGCGAAGCCCAGGTTGAAGCCCTTGGAGATGTCCCGGGTGCCGAGGTTGGTCGTCATGATGATGACCGTGTTCTTGAAGTCCACGACCCGGCCCTGGGAGTCGGTCAGGCGACCGTCCTCCAGGATCTGCAGCAGCGAGTTGAAGATGTCCGGGTGGGCCTTCTCGACCTCGTCGAAGAGGACGACGGAGAACGGCTTGCGGCGGACCTTCTCGGTCAGCTGCCCGCCCTCCTCGTAGCCCACGTAGCCGGGGGGCGAACCGAAGAGGCGCGAGACCGTGTGCTTCTCGCTGAACTCCGACATGTCGAGGGAGATCAGCGCGTCCTCGTCGCCGAAGAGGAACTCCGCGAGCGCCTTGGACAGCTCGGTCTTACCGACACCGGACGGGCCGGCGAAGATGAACGAACCACCGGGGCGCTTGGGGTCCTTCAGACCGGCACGCGTACGGCGGATCGCCTTCGACAGCGCCTTGACGGCGTCGATCTGGCCGATGACCCGCTTGTGGAGCTCGTCCTCCATGCGCAGCAGACGCGAGGACTCCTCCTCGGTCAGCTTGAAGACCGGGATGCCGGTGGCGGTCGCGAGGACCTCGGCGATCAGCTCGCCGTCGACCTCGGCCACGACGTCCATGTCGCCGGCCTTCCACTCCTTCTCGCGCTTGGCCTTGGCGGCCAGGAGCTGCTTCTCCTTGTCGCGCAGGGAGGCGGCCTTCTCGAAGTCCTGCGAGTCGATCGCGGACTCCTTGTCCCGGCGCACACCGGCGATCTTCTCGTCGAACTCGCGCAGGTCCGGCGGCGCGGTCATCCGGCGGATGCGCATCCGGGAGCCGGCCTCGTCGATCAGGTCGATCGCCTTGTCGGGCAGGAAGCGGTCCGAGATGTAGCGGTCGGCGAGCGTCGCCGCCTGCACCAGGGCCTCGTCCGTGATGGACACCCGGTGGTGCGCCTCGTACCGGTCCCGCAGGCCCTTGAGGATCTCGATGGTGTGCGGCAGCGACGGCTCCGCGACCTGGATGGGCTGGAAGCGGCGCTCCAGCGCGGCGTCCTTCTCCAGGTGCTTGCGGTACTCGTCGAGCGTCGTGGCGCCGATGGTCTGCAGCTCACCACGGGCCAGCATCGGCTTCAGGATGCTCGCGGCGTCGATGGCGCCCTCGGCGGCACCCGCACCGACCAGCGTGTGCAGCTCGTCGATGAACAGGATGATGTCGCCGCGGGTGCGGATCTCCTTGAGGACCTTCTTCAGGCGCTCCTCGAAGTCACCGCGGTAGCGGGAGCCGGCGACCAGCGCGCCGAGGTCCAGGGTGTAGAGGTGCTTGTCCTTGAGGGTCTCGGGCACCTCGCCCTTGACGATGGCCTGGGCGAGGCCCTCGACGACGGCGGTCTTGCCGACGCCGGGCTCACCGATCAGCACCGGGTTGTTCTTCGTGCGGCGGGACAGCACCTGCATGACCCGCTCGATCTCCTTCTCGCGCCCGATGACCGGGTCGAGCTTGGACTCACGGGCGGCCTGGGTGAGGTTCCGGCCGAACTGGTCGAGGACCAGGGACGTCGAGGGCGTGCCCTCGGCGGGGCCGCCGCTGGCGCCGGCGGTCTCCTTGCCCTGGTAGCCGGAGAGCAGCTGGATGACCTGCTGCCGCACCCGGTTGAGATCAGCGCCCAGCTTGACCAGGACCTGGGCGGCGACGCCCTCGCCCTCGCGGATCAGGCCGAGCAGGATGTGCTCCGTGCCGATGTAGTTGTGACCCAGCTGGAGGGCCTCGCGGAGCGACAGCTCCAGGACCTTCTTGGCACGGGGGGTGAAGGGGATGTGCCCGGACGGGGCCTGCTGGCCCTGGCCGATGATCTCCTCCACCTGCTGGCGGACCGCCTCGAGCGAAATCCCGAGGCTCTCCAGGGCCTTAGCGGCGACACCCTCACCCTCGTGGATCAGGCCCAGGAGGATGTGCTCGGTGCCGATGTAGTTGTGGTTGAGCATCCGGGCTTCTTCCTGAGCCAGGACGACAACCCGCCGCGCGCGGTCGGTGAACCTCTCGAACATCGTTAATCGCTCCTCAGAGCGGTCAGGCAGTAAGGGGACGCTCCCCTCCCTGTCCTTCCGCAGCTTAGTCCCGCAAGCGGGGACCGCTCATTCCAACTGCCGACACCGGACCGAGAACCAGCACTGCCTCCTGAACCCGAACGCCGACATCTGCTCCAACCCGATGGTGCTGGGCGATGTTCCCGCAGGCCAAGCAGATACCCTCGCCAGCTGTACGCCGATGGCGAACGTGAGATGCCCGAACCGTGCGTGTCGCCCCTCCCACTAGGGATGTCTTACCCGTACGCACTGACACTCCATGCCGGGTACGCCGGTTCCCTCCGCTACGGGCGAACAGCCTTGCGCCGGCCACCGGCCCGGCACGCCCGCCCGATCGGCACCCTCCGCACCCGCCGGGCCACCCAGCGTAACCCGGACGCCCTCCGGGCGGTTGGCTTCGCATGGTCCCCTCGGTCCCCTTCCCCCGTCGTCCGTCCGGCGCGAACCACCGGGCCACGCCGGTCCCGCCGGTCCCACCGGTCGACACGGTCCGGCACTGGTACGAGAACGAACTGGGGTGGGCCACGGTGCCCGGCACTCCGGTGCACCTGCCGACGGGGCTGCGGTTCGACGTCCTGGACGTGCCCGCGGAGGCGGGGTACGCGGCGCTGCGGCACCTGGGTCCGGGCTCCCCGGTCGCGGTGCGGGCGGACCGGATGCGGCTGTTCGTCGCCGCGGGGGGCGCGGAGGAACTGCCGGGACTCCTGGACTGGCTGGAGTGGGGCTCCCTCGCACTGGACATCGGGGCGACCGGCTCGGGCGGGCGCGTCGAGGCGCCGCTGCCGCCGGGCCTCGCCCGGGTGACCGGCTCGCAGGGGGCCGCCGTATGGCTGCGGCCCCCTGAGCCCGGCCGCGAGGTGGAGTCGTCGCTGCCGACGCTGTCCGCCCTCGGCAGGGGCGGTGGGGACGCCCCCGATCTCGTACGACTCGTGGAGACGGTGGCCACGGGGTGCCACCGCGTCCGGCTGCGGCATCGCAGCGCTCAGCCGTTGGCCTTCTCGTAGGCCTCGCGAATGGACGCCGGAACGCGGCCGCGGTCGTTGACCTCGTAACCGTTCTCCTTCGCCCAGGCGCGGATCTGCGCGGTGTCCTGGCTGCCGCCCGAAGCCGCACGCGCCTTTCCGCGACCGCCCGAGGCACGGCCCCCGGTACGGCGGCCACCCTTGACGTAGGGCTCGAGAAGTCCACGGAGCTTGTCCGCATTGGCAGTGGTGAGATCGATCTCGTACGTCTTGCCGTCCAACGCGAACGTCACGGTCTCGTCCGCCTCGCCGCCGTCGAGGTCATCGACAAGAAGGACCTGAACCTTCTGTGCCACTGGATTTCCTTTCATCGATATCTTCAGGGCCGGGGTCCACGGCGGCCGCCGCAGTTTCGCGTCCCCTTGTTATATGCACTACTGCAGTACGTCGGAAAGCAAACCGCTTTTGCCGTGAAAACACAAACCCCTGCGAACCCCTGGCAGAGACCGGTGGGCCCGCGAAGACCGGAAACATGTGCGTTTCGGACATAGGGACACCGGGCAAGGGCCGACGGGCCGCCGCCGGGGGTATGCACCGGAGTATTACCCGGCGGCGATCACAGATGCAGAAGCATCCGGCTGTTGCCCAAGGTGTTCGGTTTCACTCGTTCGAGCCCCAGGAACTCGGCCACGCCCTCGTCATAGGAACGCAACAGCTCGGCGTGGACATCGGTGTCAACGGGCGTCTCACCGATCTCCACGAAGCCGTGCTTGGCGAAGAAGTCGACTTCGAAGGTCAGGCAGAATACCCGGCGAACACCGAGCCACCGGGCGGTCTCCAGCAACTTGCCCAGCAGCCGGTGGCCGACGCCGGCGCCCTTCAGGGCGGGGTTCACGGCGAGGGTGCGGACTTCCGCGAGGTCCTCCCACATGACGTGCAGAGCGCCGCAGCCCACGACCTCCGCAGCGGGGCCGGTGCCGCGTTCCGCCACCCAGAACTCCTGGATGTCCTCGTAAAGCGTCACCGTCGCTTTGTCGAGCAGGATGCGACCGCGGACGTAGGAGTCGAGGAGACCGCGGACCGCCGGGACATCGCTGGTCCTGGCCCGGCGGACGGTGAGGGCATTAGTGCTGACTTCGGGCTGCTCTGCTGGCATGTCCGGACGCTATCGCCCGCCCATGCCCTCCGCGGCGGCGGGGTTCTCACCCGCCGCGTTCCCGATCGGCGCGTTCCCGATCGGCGCGTTCTCGTCCGTCGCGTTCTCGTCCGGTGCGTTCCGGACCGCCGCGTTCTCCGGAGCGGGTGTTTCCGGTCCTTGGACGATACGTACGGCATCACGCAGCGCCTCACGCTGTTCCGGCGACATCATCCCGAAGAAGGCGACGAGAGCGGCGGCCGGGTTGTCGCTCTGGGACCAGGCGTCGTTCATGAGTGCCGCCGCGTAGGCGGCACGGGTGGAGACGGCCTCATATCGATAGGCCCGGCCTTCCGCCTCGCGACGCACCCAGCCCTTCTGATGGAGATTGTCCAAAACGGTCATCACCGTGGTGTAGGCGATGGACCGCTCCTGCCGAAGGTCTTCCAGGACTTCTCGGACGGTCACCGGGCGGTTCCACTTCCACACCCTCGTCATGACCGAGTCTTCGAGTTCTCCCAATGGGCGAGGCACAGCTCAGAACAATAGGGGGAGATGCCCTCCATCACCCGGTGGACATGGCATTGAACGGCAAACAGCAGCAAAAAGGGCGTACGACTCGAAAAGCTGATGAGTCGTACGCCCTGCCGGGCCGTGCGCGTCCGGGCCGTCCCGTGGCGGCCCGGAGCGCCTCAGACGTCGGTGTCGCGGGGGGTGCGGCGGGTGTGCTCGGCGCGGGCGAGGGCCGCGTCGACCGCCGCGTCCTCCTTGGCCTTGTTGGCGCCGCCCTGGGTCTTCACGATCGTCACGATCAGACCGGTGAAGAACGCGGCCATCACTACCGGGGGCACGAGCGCGGAGACGTAGTCCATGCCGTCCAGGGTAGTCCAGGGCGGCGGGCCGGCCGGGGATCGGGGTGGCGCGCCGCGTCACACGGCGGCGAGCCGCCGGGCGGAACCCGCGGGCGATCCGGCCGGCCTGCGCCGCGGCGGGAAGACCTCGCCCGGGGTCGGGACGGGGCGCTCGCGGGGCGCGGACCGCG
>NZ_JAHKJW010000065.1 GCF_019710745.1 Streptomyces beigongshangae | reverse complement strand
CGCGCCCGTGGTGGCGGGCGCCGTGGACCCGGCGGCGCTGCCCGGCAACGGCGCGCGCGTGGTGCCGCGGCCCACCGCGGACCCCCGCGGACCGGCGGCGCCGGAGGGGACCGCAGGGCGGACACCGTCCGGGGACGGGGCGGGCACCGGCGGGCAGCAGGACGAGTCGAAACAGGGAGAGGGATCTCGTGGGCGCTGACCGCGACCGGAACGGCCGCCGGCGTCCGGCCCACACGGCGGTGTACGCCGCCTGCGCGGGCGTACTGCTGGCCGGGTGCGCGTCGATGCCGGACGGAGGGGACCTGCGCGACGTCGAGGCATCGCAGCGGCCGGACGCGCAGGTCCGGGTCTTCGCCATGCCGCCGCGGGAGAACGCGCAGCCCGAGGAGATCGTCCAGGGCTTCCTCGAAGCGCTGACCAGCGACGACCCCGGGTTCGAGACGGCCCGCAAGTACCTGACCGAGGAGGCGTCGGGGGAATGGCGCCCGAACGAGTCGACGACGGTGCTCGCGGACGGCCCGAACACCGTGGCGCAGCACAGCGGCAGCAGGGAGGCGACCGGTGACTACGCCTACTCGCTGATCGGCACCAAGGTCGCCACGGTGGACTCGCAGTTCGCCTACGAGCCGGCCGAGGGGGCGTACGAGGAGACCGTGCACCTCACCGAGCACAAGGAGGCGGACGGTTCCAAGGAGTGGCGCATCGACGCCCTGCCGCCGGGCCTGGTGATGGGGATGTCGGACTTCCAGCGCAACTACGAGTCCGTCAACAAGTACTACTTCGCCTCGAACACCGGAGGCAGGAGCGACGACCAGCTGGGCGCGGTCGCGGACCCCGTCTACGTACGGGAGCAGGTGGACCCGGTCACGCAGATGGTCCGCTCGGTCCTGAGGGGGCCGACGAGCTGGCTGGAGCCGGTGGTCAGGTCGAGCTTCCCCACCGGCACGGCGCTGAAGAAGGGCGTCAAGTCGCTGACGCCCGACGACCAGAACCGGCTGACGGTGCCGCTCAACGACAGGGCCGACCGGGTCGGGCAGACCGTGTGCACGGAGATGGCCGCCCAGATCCTGTTCACCCTCCAGGACCTGACGCCGACGGGCGTCGACGAGGTGGAGATCCAGCGTTCGGACGGCACGCAGTCGTGCGTGGTCACGAACGAGCAGGCCGAGATCCACGTGGCGTACGGCCCGGCGAAGCGTGCCGAGTACGAGTACTTCATCGACGGCGAGAAGCGGCTCGTCCGGATACCGGCGGCCGGCAGCGAGCAGGAGCCCGAGCGGGTGCCCGGTGCGCTCGGCGACGGGGACAAGCAGCTGCGGGCGGCCGCCGTCTCGCGCGACGAGGACACCGCCGCCGGGGTGTCGCTCGACGGGCGCTCGATGTACGTGGGGTCGCTGGCGTCGGGCGGTTCGCTCGGGGAGGCCGTGCTGGAGAGCGGGGCCACGTCGGAGGAGGACGGGCTGACGACCCCCAGCTGGGACGCGGGCGGCAGCCTGTGGGTGGCCGACCGCGGCCCCAGGAGTTCCCGGCTGCTCCTGCTGTCGAAGGGCGCGGGTGAGCCCCTGGAGGTCTCGACGCCCGGTCTCGAAGGGCGGATCGAGGCGGTGCGGGTGGCCGCGGACGGCGTACGGATCGCGCTGATGGTGCGCGAGGACAGCCGGACGACGCTGCTCATGGGGCGGATCGAGCGGGCGGACGCGCGGGGCGCGGGCGCGAAGAGCGCCGTCGAGATCCAGGGACTGCGGTCCGTGGCGCCTCAGCTGGAGGAGGTCACGGCCATGTCCTGGGCCGGTGACAGCCGCCTGGTCGTGGTCGGCCGCGAGGCGCGGGGCGTGCAGCAGATCCAGTACGTCCAGGTCGACGGGTCGACGCCGGTGGGGCCGGCGCCCTCCGCGCTCACCGGCGTGCAGGAGATCGCCGCCTCCGAGGACGAGCGGCTGCCGCTGGTGGCGCACTCGGAGGACGGGATCGTGCGGCTCTCGACCGGTTCGCAGTGGCAGACCGTGGTCAAGACGGGGATGGCGCCGGTCTATCCGGGGTGAGTCCGGCCGGGCGCCGTGGTGTGTCGCCGTGGTGCGTCCTTGTGGTGCGTCGCCGTGGTGTATCGCCGTGCAGTGCCGTCGTGATGTGCCGTCAGGGCGTCTGTCCCCCGTGTGGGGGACGACGCCCTGACGTGTGCGGGGGCTTGTCCACAGGCGGTTGTCCACAGGGCTGGTGGGGGCGCCCGGGCGTTGGCACAGTGGTGGCCATGCGGGGGTGGTGGCAGGACCTCACGGACCTGGTGCTTCCGGCCGAGTGCGGAGGCTGCGGACGGCCTCGCACGGTGCTCTGCCCGGAGTGCCGTGCCGCCCTGACGGGGGACGTACCGAGCAGGGTGCGCCCGGATCCCGAGCCGGCGGGACTGCCGGTGGTGCACGCCGCGGCCCCGTACGAGGACCGGGTGCGGGCGGCGCTGCTCGCCCACAAGGAGCGGGGGGCGCTGACGCTCGCGGGTCCGCTGGGTGCGGCCCTGGCGGGAGCCGTGCGAGCGGGACTGGGGACCCGCGGACACGCCGGGGCGGGCGGTTCCCGGGCGCCGGTGCTGCTGGTCCCCGTGCCGTCGGCGCGGTGGGCGGTGCGGGCGCGGGGGCACGACCCCGCGCGGCGGATCGCGCTCGCCGCGGCGGCCGACCTGCGGCGCACCGGGACACCGGCCCGGGTGCTCGCCGTGCTGCGGCAGCGGCGTGCGGTGGCCGACCAGTCGGGGCTCACCTCACGGCAGCGGCTGGACAATCTCGCCGGCGCGCTGGTGGTGGCGCCGGGCGGCGCACGGCTGCTGGCGGGCGGCGGGAGAGCCGTTCTCGTCGACGACCTGATGACGACGGGCGCCTCCCTGGCCGAGGCGGCGCGGGCCCTGAGGGCCGTCCTCGCGCAGGAAGCCGGATTCTACGGACGGGTAACACCCGGAACGACGGAAGAAGGAGCGAGACGGGTGAGGACGGCAGGTGTAGGCGGGCCAGAAGCGGTCAAGGAAAAGGGACGCGCGAACAGCGTGGAAGGTGGGGTCGGCGCGGCCGTCGTCGCGGCGTCTCCAGCTTCTTTCGGAATAAACCGGAACTGACCGAGAAGTTGTTTCGTTGCAGGTAGTAAGAGGTTCCATTCACCTGAATGGAGGTACACCGCAGTAGAGGGTGACGACATCCGTCCGGGCGGGATATGTTCGATTGTGAGGGAATGGCGGACGCCGCTCCTTGCATATCGGAATGCCGCACCCCCGGGATTTCCCCATTCACCCGCGACAGGGGGATGGAGGTCCGGCCCGTGGGGGAGGAGGAGGTGGAAGTCACCGAGTCCGAGGCTCCGGGACGCGCCGGGGCCTGGTGCAAAAGGGAGATGCTCCGCCGTCGGTGCGGAGCGATCCGGGAACGGAGTTCTGCGTGGACATCGTCGTCAAGGGCCGCAAGACCGAGGTGCCCGAGCGGTTCCGCAAGCACGTGGCCGAGAAGCTGAAGCTGGAGAAGATCCAGAAGCTCGACGGCAAGGTGATCAGCCTCGACGTGGAGGTGTCCAAAGAGCCGAACCCCCGGCAGGCCGACCGGTCGGACCGGGTGGAGATCACACTTCACTCCCGCGGGCCGGTGATCCGGGCGGAGGCGGCGGCGAGCGATGCGTACGCGGCGCTGGACCTCGCGGCGGACAAGCTGGAGACCCAGCTGCGCAAGCAGCACGACAAGCGGTACACGCGCCGGGGGTCCCGCAGGATCTCGGCGGCCGAGGTGGCCGACCACGTGCCCGACGCGGCGACGCTCGACGGGAACGGCGAGATCGTCCAGGACGAGGAGCACGACGGGGTGCCGACCAAGAAGGTCGGCCCGCTCGAGGTGAAGGGCGACGGCCCCCTCGTCGTCCGCGAGAAGACCCACGTCGCGTCCCCGATGACGCTCGACCAGGCGCTCTACGAGATGGAGCTGGTCGGGCACGACTTCTACTTGTTCGTCGACTCCGAGTCCAAGGAGCCCAGTGTCGTCTACCGGCGGCACGCCTACGACTACGGCGTCATCCACCTCAGTACGGACCCGATGGTGGCCGAGGCGCAGCAGGCTCCGCCGGGCGGCGTGCTGGGCGGCTGACCGCCCCCTCCCGGTGAACGCGAGCCGGTGCCCCTGGAGCGCTTGTGCGCCCCCGGGGGCACCGGTGTGCGACTCCTTCGTGTCCCGCTCTGTCGTCCCGTTGTCGTCCGGGCATGGAATCATGGCCGCACCGGCCCCAACCGGTGTGCCGCAGCGATGGATTGGCGACGGCACAGGAACGCAGGCCACGGCCTTCAGGGGGAGGAACCATGGCGGACAGCTTCGGACCGATGCGTGACGCGGATGCCGACGGCGTCGTCGGCATGGGCCCGGACGCGGGCTCCCCGCGCAAGGAGCCCATCCGGGTCCTCGTCGTGGACGACCACGCCCTCTTCCGCCGTGGCCTGGAGATCGTGCTCGCCGCCGAGGAGGACATCCAGGTCGTCGGGGAGGCGGGGGACGGCGCCGAAGCCGTGGACAAGGCCGCCGACCTGCTGCCCGACATCGTGCTGATGGACGTGCGGATGCCGAAGCGGGGCGGGATCGAGGCGTGCACCTCCATCAAGGAGGTCGCCCCCAGCGCGAAGATCATCATGCTGACGATCAGCGACGAGGAGGCCGACCTCTACGACGCGATCAAGGCGGGGGCCACGGGATATCTCCTGAAGGAGATCTCCACGGACGAGGTGGCCACGGCGATCCGCGCGGTCGCCGACGGGCAGTCGCAGATCAGCCCCTCGATGGCCTCGAAGCTGCTCACCGAGTTCAAGTCGATGATCCAGCGCACGGACGAGCGCCGGCTGGTGCCGGCGCCCCGGCTCACCGACCGTGAGCTGGAGGTCCTGAAGCTGGTGGCGACCGGGATGAACAACCGGGACATCGCCAAGGAGTTGTTCATCTCCGAGAACACCGTGAAGAACCACGTGCGGAACATCCTGGAGAAGCTGCAGCTGCACTCCAGGATGGAGGCCGTGGTGTATGCGATGCGGGAGAAGATTCTCGAGATCCGCTGAGCTGAGGGGCGCTTCGCGTGGTTCCCCGCGCCGCCTAAAAGGCGCCCAGTTCGGCTGTCAGGGCGTCGCGCAGGGCCGGGGTGTTCGCCCGCTCCACGCGGATGTTCGTGCAGTCCACCCACGTCGCCGCCTCCAGCAGGGCTCGGGCGACCGCGGGGACGGACCGGGGACTCTCCAGGGTGACCTGCTTGGCGACCAGGGTGGCGCCCTCGCGGGCCGGGTCCACCCGGCCGACCAGCCGGCCGCCGGCCAGCACCGGCATGGCGAAGTAGCCGTACACCCGCTTGGGCTTGGGGACGTACGCCTCCAGCCGGTGGGTGAAGCCGAAGATCCGCTCCGTGCGTGCCCGGTCCCAGACCAGCGAGTCGAACGGCGACAGGAGCGTGGTGCGGTGGCGGCCGCGCGGGGGCGTCTCCAGTGCCGCCGGGTCCGCCCAGGCCGGCTTCGACCAGCCCTCCACCGTGACGGGGACCAGGCCCGAGTCCGCGATCACCGCGTCGACCTGCTCGTTCCTCAGGCGGTGGTAGTCGGCGATGTCCGCACGGGTGCCGACACCCAGGGACCGGCCCGCGAGCCGCACCAGACGGCGCAGGCACTCCGCGTCGTCCAGCTCGTCGTGCAGCAGCGCGTCCGGGATCGCCCGTTCGGCGAGGTCGTACACCCGCTTCCAGCCGCGGCGCTCCGTGCACACCACCTCGCCGTACATCAGGGCGCGCTCGACGGCGACCTTGGTGCCCGACCAGTCCCACCACTCACTGGTCCTCTTCGCGCCGCCCAAATCGGTGGCCGTGAGCGGTCCTTCGGCCCTCAGCTGCTTGATGACCTGCTCGTACGTGCCCTCCGGCAGGTCGTGGTGCCAGTGCGGGCGGGCGCGGTAGGCGCGGCGGCGGAACGCGAAGTGCGGCCACTCCTCGACGGGCAGGATGCAGGCCGCGTGCGACCAGTACTCGAAGGCGTGGGGCCGCGCCGGGGCCGTACCGGCGGGTGCCGGGGTCCAGTACGCCTCGTCGACCGTCCTGCGGCCGACGGCGCCGAGTCTGGCGTACGGGACGAGCTCGTGGGAGCGGGCCAGGACGGAGATCGTGTCGAGCTGGACCGCGCCCAGGTGCCGCAGGACGCCCCGGACACCGCCCCTGCGGTCGGGGGCTCCCAGGAACCCCTGCGCGCGCAGGGCGATGCGACGGGCCTCGTCGGCGGAGAGTTCGGCGGTCGGGCGCGGCAGACTCGTCATGGTCCGCACGATAGGCGCTGACACTGACAACCGCGCCCCGCCCGGGTGATCCCGTGCGCGGGCGGGACGGTTCACGCCGGTCCGGGCCGGCCCGGCGCGGGGAGGTACGGCGTCGCCGACGGCAGTCCCAGGTCCGAGGGGAGCAGGGAACCGATCCAGCAGTCGCGGCGTACGCCCTTGTTGTTGATGCCGGAGCGCAGGACCCCCTCGACGGTGAAGCCCGCGCGTTCGGCGACCGCGCGGGAGCCCCGGTTGCCCACCTCGGCCCGCCACTCGACGCGGTCCAGGGAGCGCCGGGTGAACGCCCAGCGGGAGGCGGTGAGCACCGCCTCCGTGATGTAGCCGTGGCCCCGGTGCCCCTTCGCCGCCCAGAAGCCGATCTCGCCGACCCCCGGGGAGCGCATCGAGAGGGAGAGCATGCCGGCGAGTTCGCCGCCGGCGGGCAGGAAGACACCGAAGGTGAACATCGAGCGGTCCGCCCACCCGTCGGGCACCATCTGCTCGGTGAAGGCCGTCGCGTGCTCACGCAGGTACGGCGACGGGATCGTGGTCCAGCGCTGGATGTCGGGATCCTGGACGGCGTCGAACACGGCATCGGTGTCGTGTGCCCCCACCGTGCGCAGCAGAAGTCGTGCGGAGGTCAGCGTGACGGGGTCCATCGGCCGATTCTGCTCGGGCTCCGGCGCGGAAGCCATCACTTTCGCACTGCGTGATGCCGCCGTCACCTTTCGTGGCGCCGACGCGGCACCTTCCGCATCCCCCGCCCGTTGTCTCAGTGGCTGTCACTTGCAGACCTCCCGGCGCGGTGGGGTCCTCGCTTACGATGGCCGTTGCTCAAGCTGTCATATGAATCTGCCATTGAAACCGACCGTCCCAGGCCCGACCGGCAAGGAGACAAACCCCCGTGTCCGTCCTCTCGAAGATCATGCGTGCAGGCGAAGGAAAGATCCTGCGCAAGCTGCACCGCATCGCGGACCAGGTCAACTCCATCGAAGAGGACTTCGTTGACCTCTCCGACGCCGAGCTGCGAGCCCTGACCGACGAGTACAAGCAGCGCTACGCCGACGGCGAGAGCCTCGACGACCTGCTGCCCGAGGCGTTCGCGACCGTCCGCGAGGCCGCCAAGCGCGTCCTCGGACAGCGCCACTACGACGTGCAGATGATGGGCGGCGCCGCCCTCCACCTCGGCTACGTCGCCGAGATGAAGACCGGTGAGGGAAAGACCCTGGTCGGCACGTTGCCCGCGTACCTGAACGCCCTCTCCGGGGACGGCGTCCACCTCATCACGGTCAACGACTACCTGGCCGAGCGCGACTCCGAGATGATGGGCCGCGTCCACAAGTTCCTGGGCCTGACCGTCGGCTGCATCCTGGCCAACATGACGCCGGCCCAGCGCCGCGAGCAGTACGGCTGCGACATCACGTACGGCACGAACAACGAGTTCGGCTTCGACTACCTGCGCGACAACATGGCCTGGTCCCAGGACGAACTGGTGCAGCGCGGCCACAACTTCGCGATCGTCGACGAGGTCGACTCGATCCTCGTCGACGAGGCCCGTACGCCGCTGATCATTTCCGGCCCCGCCGACCAGGCCACCAAGTGGTACGGCGACTTCGCCAAGCTCGTCACGCGCCTGAAGAGGGGCGAGGCGGGCAACACCCTCAAGGGCATCGAGGAGACCGGCGACTACGAGGTCGACGAGAAGAAGCGCACCGTCGCCATCCACGAGTCCGGCGTCGCCAAGGTCGAGGACTGGCTGGGCATCGACAACCTCTACGAGTCGGTGAACACGCCCCTGGTGGGCTACCTGAACAACGCCATCAAGGCCAAGGAGCTCTTCAAGAAGGACAAGGACTACGTCGTCATCGACGGCGAAGTCATGATCGTCGACGAGCACACCGGCCGTATCCTCGCCGGCCGCCGCTACAACGAGGGCATGCACCAGGCGATCGAGGCGAAGGAAGGGGTGGACATCAAGGACGAGAACCAGACGCTCGCCACGATCACCCTGCAGAACTTCTTCCGCCTCTACGACAAGCTCTCCGGCATGACCGGTACGGCGATGACCGAGGCCGCCGAGTTCCACCAGATCTACAAGCTCGGCGTCGTCCCGATCCCGACCAACCGGCCCATGGTCCGCAAGGACCAGTCGGACCTGATCTACCGCACCGAGGTCGCGAAGTTCGACGCGGTCGTCGACGACATCGCCGAGAAGCACGAGAAGGGCCAGCCGATCCTCGTCGGCACCACCTCGGTCGAGAAGTCCGAGTACCTCTCGCAGCAGCTCAGCAAGCGCGGCATCCAGCACGAGGTGCTGAACGCGAAGCAGCACGACCGTGAGGCGCCGATCATCGCCCAGGCCGGCCGCAAGGGCGCCGTCACCGTGGCCACCAACATGGCCGGCCGCGGTACGGACATCAAGCTCGGCGGCAACCCCGACGACCTCGCCGAGGCGGAGCTGCGCCAGCGCGGCCTCGACCCCGAGGAGCACATCGAGGAGTGGGCCGCGGCCCTGCCGGCCGCCCTGGAGCGCGCCGAGAAGGCCGTGCAGGCGGAGTTCGAGGAGGTCAAGGCACTCGGCGGGCTCTACGTACTGGGTACCGAACGGCACGAGTCGCGCCGTATCGACAACCAGCTGCGCGGTCGCTCCGGCCGTCAGGGCGACCCGGGCGAGTCCCGCTTCTACCTCTCCCTCGGCGACGACCTGATGCGCCTCTTCAAGGCCCAGATGGTCGAGCGCGTCATGTCGATGGCGAACGTCCCGGACGACGTGCCGATCGAGAACAAGATGGTCACCCGCGCCATCGCCTCCGCCCAGTCGCAGGTCGAGACGCAGAACTTCGAGACCCGGAAGAACGTCCTCAAGTACGACGAGGTCCTCAACCGGCAGCGCGAGGTCATCTACGGCGAGCGGCGCCGCGTCCTGGAGGGCGAGGACCTGCAGGAGCAGATCCAGCACTTCATGAACGACACGATCGACGCGTACATCGACGCGGAGACCGCGGAGGGCTTCGCCGAGGAGTGGGACCTGGACCGGCTGTGGGGCGCCTTCAAGCAGCTCTACCCGGTGAAGGTCACCGTCGAGGAGCTGGAGGAGGCGGCCGGTGACCGCGCCGGTCTGACCGCCGAGTTCATCTCCGAGTCCATCAAGGACGACATCAACGAGCAGTACGCGGCGCGCGAGGCGCAGCTCGGCTCCGAGATCATGCGTGAGCTGGAGCGGCGGGTCGTGCTGTCGGTCCTGGACCGCAAGTGGCGCGAGCACCTCTACGAGATGGACTACCTCCAGGAGGGCATCGGCCTGCGTGCGATGGCCCAGAAGGACCCGCTGGTCGAGTACCAGCGCGAGGGCTTCGACATGTTCACCGCCATGATGGACGGCATCAAGGAGGAGTCCGTCGGCTACCTGTTCAACCTGGAGGTCCAGGTCGAGCAGCAGGTCGAGGAGGTCCCGGTCGAGGACGCGCGGCCGTCGCTCGACAAGCAGGACGCCGTCCCGGCGGGTGCGGGTGCCTCCGGCGGCGGTGGCCGGCCGGAGATCCGGGCCAAGGGGCTCGACGCTCCGCAGCGGCCGGACCGGCTGCACTTCTCCGCGCCCACGGTGGACGGCGAGGGCGGGGTCGTCGAGGGCGACTTCACCACGGACGGCGAGCCGGTGCGGTCGGAGTCCGACGGGCTCACGCGTGCCGAGCGGCGCAAGCAGCAGAAGGGCGGGCGGCGCCGCAAGAAGTGACGGTTCGCTCCGCGGGTGAGCGGGGCGTGGGGCCGGGCGCTGGGCGCCCGGCCCCTTTTGTTCGGTTGCGCTCGGCTGCGGGGCGTCGCGGTTCGTGGGGCGGCTGCGGGGCGGTGGGGGGCTGGTCGCGCAGTTCCCCGCGCCCCTTGCGGGGCGCCCCGCAGCGGAAGCGCGCAGGGGCGGGTCAGTCCTCGGGGACGTGGGGGGTGCGGGGACCGCCCAGTTCCACTGCTGTGCAGCGCCAGCGCAGGTCCGGGCCCTGTTCCAGGCGGAAGGCCATGGCGCGGAGCCGGTCGCCGGCTCCGATGCGGGCGAATGCCTCCACGGCTCCCGAACGCGGTACGTAGTAGCCGATGTCCCGGACGACGGGGCGTTCGCCGCGGGTGCGGAGCGGGCCGCGTTCGGCGAGGCGGGCCAGTTCGTCGTAGGCGCGGCCCGCGGTGTGCCGGAGCATGCAGTGGACCGGGCGCCGGCCGCTCAGCACCTCGACGAGCCGCTCGGCGAAGAGGTCGGTGGGGCGGGGGCGTACGGGCGGCCTGGGCGGCGCGGACGGCTGGGGACCCCCGCCGCCCGTCGCGCCGGGGGCGTCGGGAGTGCCGGGGGTCCGGGACACGGCCCTGCCCGGAGCCGTGCGGGGCGGGGCTCCCGGGCGGCGGGTGTCGTGGCGGACGGGCGGGCGGCCGCCCGGGGTGCGCCTCGTCCTGGTCATCACCTTGTTCACGACGGAGCCCCATTCGTTCGGACCGGCTCGTACCGATCGGTAACTTTCCGTTGGGGGTCTTGTACGAGGCCGGGGCGGGCCGGCGCAAGCGGGCAGGGCGGCCGCCGGGGCCTGTGAGACGTTCACCTATCAGGGTGACGGGGCAGGGCGGGAGGCATGGCGGGACCGGGACGCACCGGGTGACGGACGGGACCACGGTGGACGCCCGGGACGGGGTGGGCGCGAACTCGAAAGAGGACACCCGCACGTATCCTGGAAGCCTCCCGGAGGTGCGGAACCCGCCCTCGGAACGCCTCTACGAAAGCGGCCGGCCATGCGCGTCTACGTCCCCCTGACCCTCCCCGGTCTCGCCGAGGCGTACAAGACGGGTGAACTCGGCACGGGACCCCTCGTCGCGTACGCCGTCACGCCCGCGCTGCGCGAGTGGTACCTCTCCGACGACATCGAGGAGCTGGAGTACGCGGCGCTGAACCGCGCCGCGCTCGCCTCCCTGCGGCTGGTGGCGCTCGACCCCGTCGCCCCGCGCCGGCGGGTCGTCGTCGCCGTCGACGTGCCGGACGGGGCCGCGGTCGCCGATCCCGGCCAGGGGCCCGACCCCGCCTCCCTCGGGGAGGTACGGGTCGGCGGGACCGTGGCACTGGCCGAGGCCGCGGCCGTGCACGCCGACGCGGACGAGGCGGAGGCGGACGTGCGGGCGGCCGCGGACGCGCTGGGCGCGGCGGACCGGGGCGACGACGACGCGCAGTTCGTCGTGGACGGGGCCGAGGACCACGAACTGCTGTGGTTCGCCACGCAGGAGATCCCGAACCTGGTGGGCCTCGGCGACTGACGCCGGCGGCCGACACCCCTCGCCGACGCCGATGCCACTCGCCGACGGCCGACGGCTGACCGCCGACGCCGGTGGGCGGCGGGACCCGGGGTGCGGGCGGGGCGTTGTCAGTGGAGGCGGGTACTTTCTGTATATGGGGATGCACGGAGCGACACACATCGTCTGGGACTGGAACGGCACGCTGTTCCACGACAACGCGGCCGTCATCGCCGCGACGAACGCGGCCTTCGCCGAACTGGGCATACCGCCGATCACGATGGAGCGGTACCGGGAGCTGTACTGCGTACCCGTACCGAAGTTCTACGAGCGGCTGATCGGGCGGCTGCCGACGGACGAGGAGTGGGAGGTCATGAACGCGACCTTCCACCGGTACTACGCGGAGCACCGGGTGGGGTGCGGACTCGCCGAGGGGGTGCCGGGGCTGCTCGCCGCGTGGGTGTCGGCAGGCCGGAGCCAGTCCATCCTGAGCCTGTACGGGCACGAGGAACTGGTCCCGCTGGTGCGCGGGTTCGGCATCGAGCCGCACTTCCTGCGGGTCGACGGACGCACCGGGCCGTCCGGCGGCGGCAAGGCCGAGCACATGGTGCGCCATCTGAGAGCCCTGACCGGGGTGGACCCCGCGCGCACGGTGGTGATCGGGGACGCCGCGGACGACGCGACGGCCGCACGGCACGTGGGAGCGAAGGCCGTGCTCTACACCGGGGGCTCGCACAGCCGGGCCAGCCTGGAGGGGGTCGGGGTGCCCGTGGTGGACACCCTGGCGGAAGCGGTGACGGTGGCCGAGTGGCTGGCGGCGTGAGCGTGGGCCCGGGAGGATCGCGGTCGGGCGTGGAGAGCCGGGTGCGGGACGGTGGGGGCCGGTCGCGCAGTTCCCCGCGCCCCTGACGGACACGGTTCCCGTTGGCGCGAACTGTGCGAAGTGTCAAAAAAGCGACCCTCCTTTTGTACACATGCGGCTCGTGACGGGCTCCCCCGTGGGAGCGATAACCTGGTCACGTGATCAGCGCGATACGTCGCGGGGGCATTGTCGCCCCTGCCCCGCGCCCGGACGACACGGACCACATCCGTGACCGGGCGGTTGCTGGTCCCCCCGAGCGGGCAGCCGCGGAACAGGCACCGAGAGCAGCGTCACAGCCTCCGGAGCCGACCGACATGGCGGATAACGTCCCACTCATCTCTCATCGCGGCATAGCGTCGGATCAGACCGGACACCCCGCGTCGCGGCGCTACGTCACTTCATGTTCAACGACGTCACGCAACGGCGCGCGACAGGAGCCAGAGGACAATGCAGACCAAGCTGGACGAAGCCAAGGCCGAGCTGCTCGAACGGGCTGCCCGGGTAGCTGAGAACAGCCCGGTCGGGGGGCACCTACCGACCGGGAAGACGGACGAGAGCACCCCGGACCGGGACACACTGCTCGCGTTCCTCCAGCGCTACTACCTGCACACCGCCCCGGAGGACCTCACCGACCGCGACCCGGTCGATGTCTTCGGAGCCGCCGTCTCGCACTACCGGCTGGCCGAGAACCGCCCGCAGGGCACGGCCAACGTGCGGGTGCACACCCCGACCGTCGAGGAGAACGGCTGGACCTGCAGCCACTCCGTCGTCGAGGTCGTGACCGACGACATGCCCTTCCTCGTCGACTCCGTGACCAACGAGCTGTCCCGGCAGGGGCGCGGCATCCACGTCGTCATCCACCCGCAGATCGTCGTGCGGCGCGATCTCACCGGCAGGCTCGTCGAGGTCCTGGGGGCCCGGCCCGCCGGTGACCTCCCGCACGACGGCTTCGTGGAGTCGTGGATCCACGTGGAGATCGACCGCGAGACCGACCGCGCCGATCTGAAGCAGATCACCGCCGACCTGCTGCGCGTCCTGTCCGACGCCCGCGAGGCCGTCGAGGACTGGGAGAAGATGCGCGACGCGGCGCTGCGCATCGCCGAGGAACTGCCCAAGGAGCCCACCGCCGACGACCTGCGCGACCAGGACGTGGAGGAGGCCCGCGAGCTGCTGCGCTGGCTCGCGGACGACCACTTCACCTTCCTGGGGTACCGGGAGTACGAGCTCCACGACGACGACTCGCTGGGCGCCGTCCCCGGGACCGGGCTCGGCATCCTGCGCTCGGACCCGCAGCAGGGGGCCGACGAGGACCACCCGGTCAGCCCGTCCTTCGAGCGGCTGCCCGCCGACGCGCGCGCGAAGGCCCGCGAGCACAAGATCCTCGTCCTGACCAAGGCGAACAGCCGCGCCACCGTGCACCGGCCGTCCTACCTCGACTACGTCGGCGTGAAGAAGTTCGACGCCGACGGCAACGTCGTCGGGGAGCGGCGCTTCCTGGGCCTGTTCTCCTCCGCCGCCTACACCGAGTCCGTGCGCCGCGTGCCCGTCGTCCGACGCAAGGTCGCGGAGGTCCTGCGGGGCGCCGGGTTCTCGCCCAACAGCCACGACGGCCGCGACCTCCTGCAGATCCTGGAGACGTACCCGCGCGACGAGCTCTTCCAGACCCCGCCCGACGAGCTGCGGGCGATCGTCACGTCCGTCCTCTACCTCCAGGAGCGGCGGCGCCTGCGGCTCTACCTGCGCCAGGACGAGTACGGGCGCTACTACTCGGCGCTCGTCTACCTCCCGCGCGACCGGTACACCACCGGTGTGCGCCTGCGGATCATCGACATCCTCAAGGAGGAACTGGGCGGCACCAGCGTCGACTTCACCGCCTGGAACACCGAGTCGATCCTCTCCCGGCTGCACTTCGTGGTCCGGGTCCCGCAGGGCACCGAGCTGCCGCAGCTCAGCGACGCCGACAAGGAGCGCATCGAGGCGCGACTCGTCGAGGCCGCCCGCTCCTGGGCCGACGGCTTCGCCGAGGCACTGAACGCGGAGTGCGGCGAGGAGCGCGCGGCCGAGCTGCTGCGCCGCTACGGCACCATCATCCCCGAGGGCTACAAGGCCGACCACAACCCGCGCACCGCGGTCGCGGACCTGGTCCGCCTGGAGGAGCTCAGCGACGGCAAGGACTTCGACCTCAGCCTGTACGAGCCGGTCGGCGCCGCTCCCGGCGAGCGCCGCTTCAAGATCTACCGCATCGGGGAGTCGGTCTCCCTCTCCGCCGTCCTGCCGGTCCTCACCCGGCTCGGCGTCGAGGTCACCGACGAGCGGCCCTACGAACTGCGCTGCCCGGACCGCGCGTCCGCGTGGATCTACGACTTCGGCCTGCGGCTGCCCGGGGCGGCGGCGGGCAGCGGCGACCACCTCGGCGACGACGCCCGCGAGCGGTTCCAGGACGCCTTCGCGGCGACCTGGACCGGACGCGCCGAGAACGACGGCTTCAACTCCCTGGTCCTCAGCGCCGGACTGAACTGGCGGCAGGCGGTGGTGCTGCGCGCGTACGCCAAGTACCTCAAGCAGGCCGGCTCGAAGTTCAGCCAGGACTACATGGAGGACACCCTCCGCAGCAACGTCCACACCACCCGGCTGCTCGTCTCGCTCTTCGAGGCACGTATGTCGCCGGAGCGGCAGCGGGCGGGCACGGAGCTGACCGACGCCCTCCTGGAGGAGCTGGACGCCGCCCTCGACCAGGTCGCCAGCCTCGACCAGGACCGGATCCTGCGCTCCTTCCTCACCGTCATCAAGGCGACCCTGCGCACGAACTTCTTCCAGGAGGCCGGCGGCGGCGTGCCGCACGACTACGTCTCCATGAAGTTCGACCCGCAGGCCATCCCGGACCTGCCTGCGCCGCGGCCGGCGTACGAGATCTGGGTGTACTCGCCGCGGGTCGAGGGTGTGCACCTGCGGTTCGGCAAGGTCGCGCGCGGCGGTCTGCGCTGGTCCGACCGGCGGGAGGACTTCCGCACGGAGATCCTCGGGCTCGTCAAGGCGCAGATGGTCAAGAACACCGTCATCGTGCCCGTCGGCGCCAAGGGCGGGTTCGTCGCCAAGCAGCTCCCCGACCCGGCGGTGGACCGCGACGCCTGGATGGCCGAGGGCGTCCGCAGCTACAAGACCTTCATCTCGGCGCTGCTGGACATCACCGACAACATGGTGGCCGGGGAGGTCGTGCCGCCCGCCGACGTCGTACGGCACGACGGGGACGACACCTACCTGGTGGTCGCCGCGGACAAGGGCACCGCGACGTTCTCGGACATCGCCAACGGGGTGGCCGAGTCGTACAACTTCTGGCTCGGCGACGCCTTCGCCTCCGGCGGCTCGGCCGGCTACGACCACAAGAAGATGGGCATCACGGCCCGCGGCGCCTGGGAGTCGGTGAAACGCCACTTCCAGGAGCTGGGCGTCGACACCCAGACCGAGGACTTCACGGTCGTCGGCGTGGGCGACATGAGCGGCGACGTGTTCGGCAACGGAATGCTGCTCTCCGAGCACATCCGCCTGGTCGCCGCCTTCGACCACCGGCACATCTTCATCGACCCGCGCCCGGACGCGGCGACGTCGTACGCCGAGCGCCGCCGGCTCTTCGAGCTGCCGCGCTCGTCCTGGGCCGACTACGACAAGGCGCTGCTGTCGCAGGGCGGCGGCGTCTTCCCCCGTACGGCCAAGTCCATCCAGCTCAACGGCCACATCCGCGAGGCCCTCGGCATCGAGGCCACCGTCGGCAAGATGACCCCCGCCGATCTGATGCGTGCCATCCTCACGGCGCCGGTGGACCTGCTGTGGAACGGCGGCATCGGCACGTACGTGAAGGCGTCCACCGAGACGCACGCGGACGTCGGCGACAAGGCCAACGACGCCATCCGCGTGGACGGCGCCGACCTGCGGGTCAAGGTCGTCGGCGAGGGCGGCAACCTCGGCCTCACCCAGCTCGGGCGCATCGAGTTCGCGCAGGCCGGCGGCAAGGTCAACACCGACGCCATCGACAACAGCGCGGGCGTGGACACCTCCGACCACGAGGTGAACATCAAGATCCTGCTCAACGCGCTCGTCAGGGACGGCGACATGACCGTCAAGCAGCGCAACAAGCTGCTCGCGCAGATGACGGACGAGGTCGGCACGCTGGTCCTGCGCAACAACTACGCGCAGAACACCGCGCTCGCCAACGCCCTCGCCCAGTCGCCGAGCATGCTCCACGCCCAGCACCGCTACCTGCGGCACCTGGTGCGCGCGGGCCACCTCGACCGCGAGCTGGAGTTCATGCCCACGGAGCGGCAGATCAAGGAGCGGCTGAGCAACGGGCACGGGCTGACGCAGCCGGAGACGGCCGTCCTGCTCGCGTACACGAAGATCACGGTCTCCGACGAGCTGCTGCACACGTCGCTGCCCGACGACCCGTACCTGCGGACCCTGCTGCACGCGTACTTCCCGACCGCGCTGGCGGACCAGTTCGCCGAGCAGATCGACAACCACCCGCTGCGGCGCGAGATCGTCACGACGGTGCTGGTCAACGACACGGTCAACACCGGTGGTACGAGTTTCCTGCACCGTCTGCGGGAGGAGACCGGGGCGTCCCTGGAGGAGATCGTCCGGGCGCAGACCGCGGCCCGCGCGATCTTCGGTTCCAGTTCCGTGTGGGACGCCGTGGAGGCGCTCGACAACACGGTGGAGGCGGAGGTCCAGACCCGGATCCGGCTCCACTCGCGCCGCCTCGTCGAGCGCGGCACGCGGTGGCTGCTCAACAACCGGCCGCAGCCGATCCAGCTCGCCGAGACGGTCGACTTCTTCCGTGCGGGGGTCGCCCGGGTCTGGGCCGAGCTGCCCAACCTGCTGCTGGGCGCGGACCTGGAGTGGTACCAGCGGATCTACGACGAGCTGTCCGGGGCCGGGGTGCCCGACGAGCTGGCGCAGCGGGTGGCCGGGTTCTCGTCCGCCTTCCCGACGCTCGACATCGTCGCGGTGGGTGACCGCATGGGCAAGGATCCGATGGATGTCGCGGAGGTCTACTACGACCTCGCCGACCGGCTGCGGATCACCCAGCTCATGGACCGGATCATCGAGCTGCCCCGGTCGGACCGGTGGCAGTCCATGGCGCGGGCGTCCATCCGCGAGGACCTCTACGCGGCGCACGCCGCGCTCACCGCGGACGTGCTCGCCGTGGGCAACGGGACGTCCACGCCCGAGCAGCGGTTCAAGGCGTGGGAGGAGCGGAACTCGGCGATCCTCGCGCGGGCGCGGACGACGCTGGAGGAGATCCGGGGATCGGAGTCCTTCGACCTGGCGAATCTGTCGGTGGCGATGCGGACGATGCGGACGATGCTGCGGACGCATTCGTAGCGTCCACGGTGAAGGGGCGCCCCCGGTGCCGGGGGCGCCCCCGGAGCCCCGCGACGCGATCGCGCTGCGCGCTCGTCCTCAGACGCCGGTCGGGCCGGATTCCAGTCCGGTCGGGCCGGATTTCAGCCCGGTCGGCCCACCCGCCATGCGGTGAACCCAAAGTCTTATTTAGGGTGAATCGGGTGGAAGAGGATCTGCTCCAGGGTGCGGTGCCGGACGTGTCCGTCGTCGTGATCGTCTACAACGACGAGGCGCGGCTGGCCACGGCCGTGGACTCCGTGCTGCGGCAGACCCTGCGGAACGTCGAGGCCGTCATCGTGGACGACCGCAGCACCGACGGCTCGTACGAGGTGGCGCAGGGGCTGGCCCGCCGCCACCCGGGCCGGGTGCGGACCTTCCGGCTGGACGAGAACAGCGGGGGCTGCGGCGCGCCCCGCAACCACGGGATCAGGCAGGCCCGCGGCACCCACGTCGTCTTCCTCGACAGCGACGACGTACTGGAGCGCAACGCCTGCCGGAACATGCTGGAGGCGGCCCGGACCACCGGCGCCGACCTCGTCTCCGGGCTGTGCGTGCGCGTCCACGTCGACGCGCGCGGCGGCAGGGAGACCAAGTGGTACCCCTGGCTGTACACGCGCACCCGCACCCTGGAGTCGGTCTCCGACCTCCCCGACCTGCTGGTCTTCGACACCCTGTCGACGAACAAGTGCTACCGCCGGGAGTTCCTGATCGGGCAGGGGCTCGAATTCCCCGTCGGGATCCACTACGAGGACCTGCTCTTCTCCGCGCAGGCGTACACCGCCGCCCGCCGCATCACCCTCATCCCCAACCGCGTCTACGACTGGAACGTCACCGGCCGGGCCGCGGCGAAGTCGATCAGCAACCGGCGTGCCGAGATCGCCAACTTCGCGCACCGGATGGAGATCCACCGGCGGGTCGACCGGCTGCTCGCCGACCGGGGGCTGCCGGAGCTGAAGTTCCGCAAGGACGTCAAGTTCCTCAAGCACGACCTGGTGCTGCACCTGCGCGACCTGCCGTTCCGGGACGCCTCCTACCGGGAGGAGTTCGCCGCGATCGCCCGCGCGTACCTGGAGTCCGTCGACCGGGCCGCCCTCGACGAGGTCGAACCCGTCCACGCGATCTGCGCCCACCTGCTGCGCAGGAGCGACTGGGACAACCTCCTGCCGGCCGTGGACACCCTCACCAACCGCGACAAGATCTCCTCGTCCCTCGTCGAGCGGGACGGCCGCGTGTACTGGTGCGCCCGGCACCTCGACGACGGCGACGCCTCCGAGCGCGCCCTCGCCCGCCACGTCCTCGACGTCACCGAGCTCGGGTACCACACCAAGCCCCTTGAGCGGATGTTCCTGCGCAACGTCCTCACCGGGTACGAGGCGGCCGCGGGCACCGTCCGGCTCGCCGGGCGCATCGTCAACCCCCTCGGCGTCATCGCGCCCACCGCCCGGCTCACCGGTGAACTGGAGTTCGGTGCCCGCCGCAGGGGCGTGCGTCTGCAGACCTTCCGCTTTCCCGTCCGCACCCTGCGGCACGAGGGCGGATCCGTCGCCTGGGAGGCGTCGGCCGACCTCGCGCGCGGACTGCGGCCCCTGGGCGTCGTGGACGCCGTGTGGGACGTACGGCTGCACCTCCGCGTCGACGGGGTGCGCACCACCACCCGGATCACCGCCTCCGAACCCGGCCTGGCCGTCGGGGACTCGCCCGTCCGGCCCCGGCTCACCCGGCTGGTCGCCGACCGCATCACGCCCGAGGTCTCCGCCCGCGGCCACCTCTCCTTCCGGGTCCTCACCCGCGAGAAGGTGGACGAGCTGGTGCTGCGGGGGGTGCGGGGGACGCCCGGCCGGCTCGCCAAGTCCGGTTACCGGAGGGCGAAGGCGGTCCGCGGGAAGCTCACCTCGGGGCCCGCCAAGATCCGGATCTACCACGGGGTGTTCAGCCGGCTGCCGCTGAAGAAGGGCCTGGTCGTCTTCGAGAGCCACCTGGGCCGGCAGTACAGCGACAGCCCGAAGGCCCTCTACGAGGAGATGCGGCGCCAGGGTCTCGACTTCGAGGCCGTGTGGTCTTACGCGGGCGGCGGTCCCGCCGGTTTCCCGTCCGACGCCACGCTCGTACGCCGCTGGTCGCTGCCCTATCTGAGGGCGCTGGCCCGGGCCGAGTTCTGGATCGACAACCAGAGCTACCCGCTGAAGCTCACCAAACGGCCGGGGACCACGTACCTCCAGACCTGGCACGGCTCGGCGCTCAAGCGGATGGGCTTCGACGAACCGGAGTGGAAGCTCAGGTCCCGGTCCGCGCAGGCCGAGCAGCAGCGGGTCCTCGACCGCTTCGACCGGTTCCTGATCCGCTCCGAGCACGACGTACGCACCCTCGCCCGGGCGTTCCGCCTGGAGGAGCGGACGCTGCTGCGCGTGGGCTACCCCCGCAACGACGCGCTCGTACGGGCCAGGAGGCGGGAGGAGGGGACGGGCCGCCGGGAACGCGGACCGCTCGCCGCCGAGCTGGGGATCCCCGGCGACCGGGCCGTGCTCCTGTACGCGCCCACGTTCCGCAGGCACGGGGGCAGGCACCGGCGGTTCGAGCTGCCGTTCGACGTGGAGCGGTTCGCCGACGAGTTCGGCGACCGGTACGTCCTGCTGGTGCGCCCGCACTACCTGAACCACGTCGTGCTCCCGCCGTCCGTGCGCGGGCGCGTCGTCGACGTGTCGGCCCACCACGACGTGACCCCGCTGCTCGCCCTCGCCGACGGGCTGATCACCGACTACTCGTCCGTGATGTTCGACTACGCGCTCCTCGACCGGCCGATGTTCTTCTTCGCGTACGACTACGAGGAGTACGTGCACGAGGGCCGCGGCACCTACTTCGACCTCCTCGAACGGGCGCCGGGGCCGGTCGCGCGCACCGAGGAGGAGCTGTACGCCGCCCTCGCCTCGCTCGACGAGCAGGCGGTGAAGTACGCGCAGACGCGGGAGGGCTTCGTGGCGGAGTTCGGGGAGTACGACACGGGGACGGCCGCCCGGAGCGTCGTCGACCAGTTCTTCGGCCGGTGGAGGCGCGCATGACCACCGGGGACATCGGCGCGGACACCCTCCCGGACACCACCGCGGACACCCTCCCGGACACCACCGGGGACACCCTCGCGGGCGTCCCCGGCACCGCGGACCCGCGGCGGGACGTCCTCTTCGTCTCCAACAGCGTCGACGAGCTGGGCGGGGTGACCAGCTGGTCGCACCAGATGGCCCGCCTCCTCACCGCGCGCGGCCACCGCGTCCGGGTCGTCGGCATCACCCCGCCCGCGGTGGCGCAGGAGCTCGGCGCCCTCCCGTACCCGACGACGACCCTGTACGCCGGGCAGCCGCCGCGGCCCGGCCGGGCGCGCGAGGCGAGCATGCGCGAGGAGGCCGGGAAGCTCACCGCGCTGTTCCGGCGGGCGCGGCCCGGCGCGGTCGTGATCGTCACGCAGGTGTGGGCCATGGAGTGGGTGGCCCGGGCCGACACGCGCGGACTGACCGTGATCGGGATGAGCCACGAGTCGTACGCGTACTCCAGGGCGTCCTCGCGCTTCCGCCGGGTGCGCGAGCACTACCGGAACGTCGACCGCATGCTGGCGCTGACCCGCGAGGACGCCGACCTGTGGATCGGGCAGGGCATGAACAACGTGTCGTTCATGCCGAACCCGCTGCCGTTCGTGCCGCGGGTGCCGTCGTCGCGCACGCAGAAGGCGGTCGTCAGCATCGGGCGGCTGCACGACCAGAAGGGCATCGACATGCTCCTCGACACCTGGGCGGAGGTCGCGCCGCGCCACCCCGGCTGGCGCCTGCGGATCCACGGCTCCGGCGAGGACGAGGAGCCGCTGAGGAAGCAGTGCACGGCCCTGGGGCTCGACGGCCGCGTCGACTGGATGGGCCGTACGGACGACGTCCCGGCCGCGCTGCGCGCCGCCTCCGTCTTCGTCCTGTCCTCCCGGGGCGAGGGCTTCCCGCTCGCCCTCATGGAGGCCATGGCGACCGCCGTGCCCTGCGCGGCCTTCGACTGCGCGCCCGGTGTCCGCGAGATCGTCCGCGACGGCGAGGACGGCCTCCTCGCCGCCCCCGGCAACACCGGCGAGCTGGCCCGCCGCCTAGGCACCCTGATGTCCGACAAGGAGCTGCGGGACACCATGGGGGAGGCGGCCCGCGCCAACATCCAGCGCTACACGGCGGAGGAGATCGTGAAGCGGTGGGAGGACCTGTTCACCTTCCTGGAACGCTGACCCGGGCCCGGTCCCGGCGGGGGCGGACCCCCGTAGCGGCCGGATCGTTGTCATCCACGCCTCACTCCAGGAGCTTCCGTTGGCGCATACTGGAACCACGATGACGAAGCCATCCGCGCCCCGGCGCCACCTGTCCACCAGTCCCTTCAAAGCTCCGGTTGTCCCGGTCGCCAAGCACTTCGCCCTCGGTGACCGTGTCACGCACGACCAGTTCGGCCTGGGCAGGATCGTCGGCGTCGAGGAGGGCATCGCGATGCTCGTCGACTTCGGCTCCCGCCAGGCCCGTATCGTCAGCCCCTACACCCGCATGGACAAGCTCTGACGGATCCCCCGGGAGCACCCTCGCCCACCCTCGCCGCGGCCCAGGACCACGTCCGGCCCGCGGCGAGCGCGTCTCCGGGCCGCCCGGTCCTCCGGGAGACCTGCTCCGGGAGACCTGCTCCGGGAGACCTGTTCAGGAAGGCACGCCCCGGAAGCCCTAACCCCGCCGGGCCCGTGGATGCAGCCGCAGCCAGCCCTCCCAGGCCGACGTGATCATGTCGTCCAGGCCGTACTTCGCCTTCCAGGCCAGCTCCGCGGCGGCGCGGTCGGCGGAGGCGACGACCCGGGCCGGGTCGCCGGGCCGGCGGGCGGTGACCACCGGCGCGAGCGCATGGCCCGTGATCTCGTTGATGCGGTCGATCATCCGGCGGACCGAGACGCCCTCGCCGCGGCCGATGTTGAGGGTCAGCGCGGCCGGGTCGGTGCCGGGCGCCGCCGCGAGGCGCCTCGCGGCCGCCACATGGGCCTCCGCCAGGTCGACGACGTGGATGTAGTCGCGGACGCAGGTGCCGTCCGGGGTCGGGTAGTCGTCGCCGAAGACGCGCGGCGGCTCGCCGTCCGTGAGTTTCTCGAAGACCATCGGGACGATGTTGAAGACGCCGGTGTCCGCCAGTTCGGGTGCCGCCGTCCCCGCCACGTTGAAGTAGCGCAGACAGGCCGTCGACAGGCCGTGCGCACGGCCGGCGGCGCGGACCAGCCACTCGCCGACGAGCTTGGTCTCGCCGTACGGGTTGATCGGCAGACAGGGCGTCTCCTCGGTCACGAGGTCGACGTCCGGCATGCCGTACACCGCCGCCGAGGAGGAGAACACGAAGGACGGCACCGCCGCGGCCGTGACCGCCTGGAGCAGCGCCCGCAGCCCTTCGACGTTCTCGTGGTAGTAGTGCAGCGGCAGGTCCACCGACTCGCCCACCTGCTTCTTCGCCGCCAGGTGCACGACACCGGTGACGGCGTGGTCCCGCAGCGCGCGGGCGACCCGCTCCCCGTCCAGGGTCGAGCCGACGACGAGCGGCACGCCGTCCGGAACGCGTTCGGCGATCCCGGTGGACAGGTCGTCGTACACCACGGCCCGTTCGCCCGCCCCGGTCATCGCGCGGACGACGTGCGCCCCGATGTAGCCGGCACCGCCGGTGATCAGCCAGGTCATGTACGGCCGTCCCCTCGTCTGTTGCGCTCATGGTCCTGCGCTCGTGGTCCTGTGCTCGTGGTCCGCGTCGCCGGTCGTACGGCGGCGGGTCGCACCTCAGTGAAGCAAACGCCGCGCCCTGCGGCCCAGTACGGCCACCGTGCCGCGCAGGCCGGGTGCGATCCGCAGCGCGAGCGAGCCCGTGTGGGTCGCGTACGGCTGGACGAGCAGCAGGCCGTGCCGGGCGCTCGGCACGACCGACCGGCGCAGCAGGCCCGGTCCGGTGCTCGCGTGCGCGGTGGTCCCGCGGCTCGTGCCGTCGTGGAAGCGCAGGCACAGCCGCAGGTCCCAGGTGCCGGCGCCGAGCGCCGCGAGGTCGACGGGCATCTCGGCCGTCCAGGAGCCGGTGCCGGTGCCGGTGCCCTCGTGGGCCGGGGTGGCGGGACCGGCCGGGTCGGCGGGACCGGCGGGACCGGGGCCGTCCGGGAGGAACCGTCCGGTGAGGGCGAGCCCGACCGTCCCGTCCTGCCGGTCCGTGAACTCCGCGGTCACGGAGGCGGGCGACGCGTCCGCCATCCGTCCGTACAGCTCGTGCAGGCGCAGCCGCAGCCGGGTGCCCCGTGCGCGCGGCCGCAGCTCCGCGTCGACGGCCACGGGAAGGAGCCGCACGGGCCGCAGCAGCAGGTGTTCCAGGGTGACGTGGGGCAGGTCGTCGGACCAGACGGGCGTGCCGTCCGCCGCCCGCGCGTACGGCGGCCGCAGCCGGGACGGGCGGGCCGCGGCCTCCTTGAGGCGGGCCAGGTCGCGCGGCTGCTCGGAGGCCAGCACCACCTGGGCGATCACCCGGCCGGGCGCCGGGGCGAGCGCGAGGTCGGCGGCGTCGAACGTCGCGAGGTACGCGCGGGTGAGGGCCCACCACCGGCGCCGGTACGCGGCACCGCGCAGATCGAGTTCGCGTACGTACATCCGCAGCGCGTGGTCCAGGAACCTCGCGCGCGACGCCCGGGCCAGCCGTTTCTCACCGGCGTCCAGGAGGATGCCGTACGCCTGGGCGTGCGCGGTGATCCTGGCCCGCCAGTTGTCGGCGTCCGACCGGTCCAGTGAGATCGACAGCCGCTCGGCACCGCGGCGCACGTGCCAGACGTAGACCGTGTCCGGGATCAGCGCGACACGCGGGCGGGCGGCGAGTACGCGCGCGGTGAAGACGAAGTCCTCGTACGGGAAGCGTCCCTCCGGGAAGCGGATGCCGTGGGCGCGCAGGAAACCGGTGCGGTACAGCTTGTTGACGCACAGCGTGTCGTGGACCAGCCGGGGGCGCCGCGAGGGGAGGGCCACGAGCGCGGCCCCGGCGTACAGCTCGGGCTGCCAGGGCACCTCGCGGCCGGACGGCAGCTCGCGCCGCACGCACAGACCGGCCGCGACCTCGGCGCCGTGCCCGGCGGCCGCGCCCAGCAGGGCGTCCACCGCGCCGGGCGGCAGCACGTCGTCGCTGTCCAGGAACATCACGTACGGAGCCGTGGCGGCGTCGGTCCCGGTGTTGCGCGGGCTGCCGCAGCCGCCGCTGTTGACCTCGCGGCGGACGACCTTCAGGCGCGGCTCGTCGAGCGCGAGACCCTCCAGGAGGGCGGCACTGCCGTCGGCCGAGCAGTCGTCCACGGCGATCACCTCACGGACGGCGGGCCCCTGCGCCAGGGCCGAGCGCACCGCGTCCGCCACATGGGCGGCGTCGTCGTACCCGATGACGACGACGCACACCTGGGACGGCTGGGGGGTTCCGGTCTGCCCGGCTCGCACGGTTTCCACGTGGACAAATGGTATCCAACGGGGACAATTATTCAGTTCGGGTGGCCGTCCGGCGGGTCGATCACCGGCAGGGGCGCGGCGGTCGTGCGGGAGCGTCCGCGGCCGTGCGGGAGCGTCCGCGGACGCGTGTGGGGTCACCCGCGGTCGGGGAAGTCCTCCAGGGCCGCCGCGTCCAGCGTGCTCGTGAGCCGGTCGAGCCGGGCCCGCAGGTCGTTTATCTCCGTCAGGCCGAACCCCGTGGCCGCGGCGATCCGGCGCGGTACGCGCAGCGCCCGCCCGCGCAGGGCGGCGCCCTCGTCCGTGAGGCCGACCACCACGGACCGCTCGTCCCTGGCGCTGCGCTCCCGCCGCACCAGCCCGGCCGCCTCCAGCCGTTTGAGCAGGGGTGACAGCGTCCCGGAGTCGAGCCGCAGGTGCTCGCCGACCTTCTTCACCGGCAGCTCGCCGTGCTCCCACAGCACCAGCATGACCAGGTACTGGGGGTAGGTGAGTCCCAGGTCCTTCAGGACGACGCGATACAGGCTGCCGAAGGCGCGCGAGGCGGCGTTCAGGGAGAAGCAGATCTGCTGGTCGAGGCGGAGGAAGTCGTCGGCGGGCGCGGAGCCGCTCACGGCGTCGCCTGCGGCGGACTCGGGTGCGGGCGTCGTGGTCATGACTCCAGGGTACCTCGGGTGCGTCATTTAGTTGTGCACAATTTAATTGTGTGCTCTACTTGCGGTGTGCGGCGGACCGGGACACGGCCCGCCGCCACGACTCGGACCTTTGAGAGGGATGGTTTCCATGGACGCGATCTACACCGCCGTAGCCACCGCCACCCACGGCCGCGACGGCCGGGCCTACAGCTCCGACGGACAGCTCGACCTCCAGCTGGGGATTCCGGCCGAGATGGGCGGCAACGGCCAGGGCACCAACCCCGAGCAGCTCTTCGCCGCCGGGTACTCCGCCTGTTTCGCCAGCGCGCTCGCCCTGGTGGGCCGCTCGGCGAAGGTCGACGTCAGCGACGCGGCCGTGACCGCGGAGGTGGGGATCGGCAAGCAGGGCGAGGGGTTCGGGCTCGCCGTCACCCTGCGGGTGGAGCTGCCGGAGTCCGTGGACGAGGAGACCGGGCGCAAGCTGGTGGAGCAGGCGCACCAGGTGTGCCCGTACTCCAACGCGACGCGGGGGAACATCCCCGTCGAGCTGGTCGTCGAGTAGTTCTCCGCTGGTTCTCCGCGCCGCCCGCACCCTTCCTCGGAGGGCTGCGCCCAGACCCCCTGTCGCGCCGCGCGCTCGTCCTCAGGCGCCGGACGGGCTGAGTTCCAGCCCGTCCGGCGCCCGGGGACCGGAGGCCCGGGGGCGGGGACCCAGGGTCGAGGCATGGAGCAGCGGCAGCCCCACCACCGGTACCAGCCACACCGCCACCATCAGCCGGCCGATCGCGATGTCGGGGTGCGCGGCCATGCTCAGCACCCCGGTCCCCGCGGCGCCGAGCAGCAGCACCCCGAACGCCGGGGACCCCCGCAGCGCCCCGAACGCCCCCGCCGCGACCAGCACCAGGAACAGCGGTTCCAGCAGCTGCCTGCGCAGCCACTCCGCCCAGAAGGCGGCCTCCAGGTCGAGGAACTCCTCCCAGGGGTGCTCCCGGTCGGGCCGGAGGTAGTGGTCGGTGAGCAGGTCCTGGAGGCTCTCCGACTCCGACGGGTAGTGGAGCAGCCTGGCGAGCAGGACCGTGCCGACGGCCGCCGCCAGCGTCACCTTCAGCAGGGTCCGCACGGCGGCCCCCGCCTCCCGCCCCGCCCTCCTGCGGCGCACGCCGATCGCACCGGCCGCCCCCGCGAGGCAGACCGCGAGGAACAGCGCCTGCGAGTGCTTCACGGCGAAGAGCAGCGCCAGCGACACCGCCAGCAGCCCGCCGCCCCGCCGCCCGCGCAGCACCAGCGCGCACCCCCACAGCGCCGCCAGGGTGAGCGCCGTCACCGTGCCCTCGGTCATCGGCCGCATCGCGGTCGCGCCCGTCGGCAGGACGTAGTACAGGGCCTGCCCGGCCAGCGCGGAGCCCGCCGGCACGCCCACCGTCCGCAGGACGAGGAACACCAGCGCGCCCCCGGCGGCCGCGATACACACACTCGCCGTCCACACCCCCCACGTCACCCCGAGCAGGGTCACGAACGGCACGAGCAGCAGCGGGTAGCCGGGCCGCACCTCGAAGATCCGCATGAACCGCTCGCTCATGAACGGCGCGGTCCGGCCGGACGTCCGGCCCGCGGCGAGCCGCCGCCCGACGATCCGCTCGTAGTGGCGGCGGCACTGCGCCCGCACCCTCGGCCCCGGATCGGGGGTACGGAAGCGCCGCACGTCCACACCGTGCTTGCGGGATGCCTTCTCGCCGCGGCTCGCGCACAGGTACGCGATGGTCCGCCCCGCCGCCTCCGCCTTGTCCGCGCCGCCCAGGCTCAGCGCGTACGACAGGTAGTTGCGGCTGTCGGGCGTGTCCCGGCCGGTGACGTTGGCCAGCTGCAGACAGCCGAACAGGGCGGCGAGGAACAGCACCCACGCGGCGGGGCGAGCCCTCATGAGCGGGTCAGGGCGTCGCTCGGGGCGCCCGGCGCGGGAACCGCGGGCACCGCCGTGCCCTCGCCCAGCATCAGCAGCCGTACGACCCGTTCCGCGGCGTGCCCGTCGTCGTACCCGCGGAACCGCTCCCGGAAGGCCGCCCGCAGCCGCGCCGACTCCTCGTCCCGCCAGGCGCCCGACGCGAACAGCCGGGCCAGCCCGTCCTCGTCCCGGGTGACATGGCCCGGCGGCCGCTCGGTGACGTCGAAGTACAGGCCGCGCGCGGCCCGGTAGGTGTCCAGGTCGTAGGCGTGCAGGACGATCGGCCGGTCGAGGTGCGCGTAGTCGAACATCAGCGACGAGTAGTCGGTGACCAGGGCGTCGGAGGCGAGCAGCAGGTCCTCGACCAGCGGTTCGTCGGTGACGTCCAGCAGGAGCCCCCGCCCGGCCAGGTCCCGCAGCGCGAGACCGCGCTCGTGGTGCCGGGCCAGCGACGGGTGCAGCCGGACCGCGAGGACGTGGTCGCCGGGCAGCCCCGCGGCCAGGCGCTCCAGGTCGCAGGCGGGCGCGTAACCGCCCTGGCGGTGGTCGCGGTGGGTCGGCGCGTACAGGACCAGGGTGCCGTCCTGCGGGACGCCCAGGCGCTGCCGCACGGACTCGCGGCGGCCCGGTTCCGGCCGCACCAGGCAGTCGTTGCGCGGGCTGCCCGAGCGCAGGGAGACGAAGCCGCACGGGTAGGCGCGGTCCCAGACCAGCTCGGAGTGCGGGTTCGCGGCCAGGCTGTAGTCCCAGCGGTCGGCCCGCCGCAGCATCTTCGGGACGCTGAAGCCGCGCCGCGCGCCGGGGTACCTGAGCAGGTCGGCGCCCATCGACTTCAGCGGGGTGCCCTGGTGCGTGTGGACGTGGACGGCGCCCGCGCGCTTCACCAGGTCGTCGGCCCAGTTGACGTTGTTGACCAGGTACGCGGCCCGTGCCGTGACCCTGCGGTAGGCGCGGCTGCCCGGCAGGACGTGCTCGACACCCGGCGGCAGCGCGTCCACGTGGTCCTTCCCGACCACCCACACCGACCGGATGTGCGGGGCCAGCTCCCGGGCCTTGCGGTGGATCGCGGCCGGGTCGCCGAGGACACCGCGGTGCGAGAACGCCGAGTACACCGCCAGGTTCGGGTCGAGCGCACGCCACAGGACCAGCCGCCCGTGCAGTGCGAGCAGCACCCGGCGCAGCCGGCGCCGCCACACCCGCAGGCGCCTGCGCAGACCGGCCCGCTTCACGGCGGCGACGCGGTGCAGCGCGTAGAGGGCGTACGGGGCACGGGCGAGCAGGGCCAGGGAGGTGCGCGGGACGTGCGCGCCGGGCCGGTGGCCGTCCGGGCGGTAGGCGCGCAGGTCCCGGGCCGCGCGCCGGTGGAACTCGGGGCGCGAGGACGGCGGTACGCGGTCCCGCTGCCGCAGGATGAAGAGGTAGTGGTCCGCCATGTGGTCGTAGAGGAAACCGCGCCACCGCTCCAGCGCCGGACGCTCCCCGATGAACCGGAACAGCCGCTCGTACTGCGCGAACACCTCGAAGTGCTCCCGGCTCGGCGTGCGCATCGCGTTGCCCTGGCGGCGCTGCCGGTAGTACACGCACACCCGGTCGACGAGGGCGATCGTGCGGGCCGTCCACAGCGTCTGGTAGACGACGACCGCGTCCTCGTAGAAGCCGGTCGGGAAGGCGAAGCCGCCCTCGCGGAAGAAGTCCAGGCGGTACGCCTTGTTCCACACGACCGTGAACAGGTCGAGCAGCTCCGGGCGTTCGGCGACCGTGAACACCTCCGGGCCCGGCGCGGCGAACACCCCGGCGTCCCGGTTGCGCTTCACCGCGCCGTACCAGTGCGTGCGCGCGTAGTCGAACAGGACGATGTCCGGCCGCGCGGTCGCGTCGATGCGCTCGGCGACCGCCCGCAGCGTGCCCGGTGTGTAGCTGTCGTCGCTGTCCAGGAACAGCAGGTACTCGCCCCGGGCCAGCCGCGCGCCGTGGTTGCGGGCCGGGCCGATGCCGCCGTTGACGGGCAGGTGCACCGCCACGACCCGCTCGTCGCGGGCCGCGAACTCGTCGACGATCGCCGGGCTGCCGTCCGGCGAGCGGTCGTCGACGACGATCAGCTCGAAGTCGCCGTAGGACTGGTCGAGGACCGACTCCAGACAGGTGCGCAGGTAGCCCTGCACGTTGTGGACGGGCACGACGATGCTGAAGCGGGGCATGGCACTTCCAGGTCCGGGAACTTGCTGGGTCGTCGGGAGGGGGCGCAGGGGAAGGGCGCAGCGGGAGGGGCCGTGCGCGGGCGGGCCGGCGGCATCAGCGCGCCGGCGTGCGGGGGTGCGGGACGACCGCGGCCGGTACCGGCAGCCGCTCCCGCAGCGGGATCACCGGTGGCAGCTCCTCCTCGGGCTGCCCGAGGAGCACCCGGCGCACGACCCGTTCGGCCGCCTGCCCGTCGTCGAACGCGCAGAACCGCTCACGGAACCGGGCCCGCAGCTCGGCGGAGCGTCCGTCCGCCCACGCGCCCGACGTGAGGACCCGGATCAGCTCCTCCTGCGTACGGGCGACATGGCCCGGCGGTCGGGCCGGCAGGTCGAAGTAGACGCCCCGGGTGTCCCGGTAGACGTCCCAGTCGTCGGCGTACGTGACGATCGGCCGGTCGAGGCAGGCGTAGTCGAACATGATCGACGAGTAGTCCGTGATCAGCGCGTCCGAGGCCAGGCAGACGTCCTCGGTGTCCCGCAGCGACGTCACGTCGATCAGCCGGCCGTCCGCCACGGCCTGCCGCAGACCGGCATCGCCGTCGAGGAAGTAGTGCGCCCGCAGCAGCACCACGAACCCCGGCCCGAGCGCGTCGCAGAACCGCGCCAGGTCGAACTGCGCCGCCACGTCACGCGGGTAGTCCCGGTAGGTCGGCGCGTACAGCAGCGCGATCCGGCCCTCGGGGACGCCGAGCCGCGCGCGGATCGCGGCCACCTCGTCCGGGGTCGCCGTCCAGTAGCGGTCGTTGCGCGGATAGCCGTACTCCAGATGGGTGAAGGCGCTGGGATAGGCGCCCGACCAGACCTCCGTGGAGTGGGCGTTGGAGGAGAGGGAGAAGTCCCAGCGGTCCACCCGCCGCATCAGCCGGCCGAAGTTCCCGGTGGCCGCCGCGACGGCCCGGTACTCGATCTGGTCGACGCCCATCCGCTTCAGCGGGGTCCCGTGGTGCGTCTGGACGTGCACGGTGCCGGGGCGCTTGCGCACGGCGGTCTCGAAGTTGACGTTGTTGAAGGTGTACTTGGCGCGCGCCATCACCTCCCAGTACCGCCGGCTCCCGATCACCACGCTCTCCACGTCCCCGGGCATGTGCGGCAGCTCCCTCTCCTTCACCAGGAACACCGACCGGATGTGCGGGGCCAGTTCGCGCGCCTTGCGGTGGACGGCCGCGGGGTTGCAGGCGTAGCCGCGGCCCCAGTAGGCGGCGAAGACGGCGAGGTTCCCGTCCACCGGCCTGCGCAGGTACCAGGCGTACAGCAGGGCGCGGCGCCTGCGCAGCGCGGAGCGGGCCACGTGCGCCCGCGCGCGCTCCGTCCACCGGACGAGGGCCGGCAGGACGCGGAACGCCGTGTACGCGCCCCGGCGCAGCAGACGGGCCCGCAGCCCTCCGGCGCGGTGGCCCGCCGGGCGGTGGCGCCGGTAGAGCCTGCCCGCGCGCCGGAAGAAGGCCCGGCCGCAGGGGGTGGCGGCGGCCCGGTCGAGGACCTCGGCGAAGAGCTGCCCGAACAGGGTGCGCAGCCGGTCCCCGGCGAGTCCCTGCCCGGCGGCCCGCTCCAGCACCAGTCCGACCTGGTCGAGGAGGTCGTGGCCGCCCGCCGCGTCGCCCGGCGTGACGCGGCTCCGCCGCGGTTCGTGGTGCCGTACGCACACGGCGGGCAGTACGGCGGTCTCCACGGCGGCCAGGGTCACCAGTCCCCGCCAGCCGATGTCCGCGCGGTGGGTCCGGGCCGGGGCGAGTTCGGCGGCGTGGTCGCCGAGGAACGCACGGCGGTAGGCGGCGGCCCGGACGGGCGGCAGCCGGACGCCGCCTCCGGGGCCGTCCTCGAACAGCTCCGTCACCGCGGGCCCCTCCCACCACGGGACGCGCTCGTGTCCGAGGTACAGGACGTCCACGTCGCCGGTCTCCCGCAGGCGGGCGTCCACCGCCTCGAGGGCCCCCGGCGACAGGGTGGTGTCCGTGTCGAGGAGCAGCAGGTACGTGCCGGTGGCCGCCTCCGGGGAGTCCGCCGGGACGACCCTGGGGTCCCGCGCGGCGTACTCGGCGACGACGGCTTCCGCCGGGGAGCCGGGGGCGGCACGGACCGGGATCAGCTCGAAGTCGGGAAAGGACTGGTCGAGGACCGAGTCGAGTGCGGACGGGAGTCGCCCCGGGCCGCCTTGGATGGGGACGATGACGCTGAAGCGGGGCAAGGGGAATCCATGGGTCGGCTCGGGTGTACTGACCGGAAACGGCCAAAGGGGTGACCCGGTTACGCCGGATGCTGCATATGGGGGACGCCGCGGGGACGGGCGGAGGAGCGGACCGGACCGGCGACGGCCCGCTCGCGCGAGGGCGGTCCGGACGACAGGGGGCCGTTCCGGACGTTCGAACGTTCCGCTCGGTGCGGTCATCCCTTTTGCGCGGGGATCAGGGTGTGTCGGCGAAAGGGACGGAGATTCCCGGTGCCGGCACCGGGGCGAGCGCGGCGGCGGGGATCCGGCTCGCCGCGGACGGCACCGGACGGCGCTCCCGCGGCGGCACCACCGCCGGCAGGCCGGCCGTCTCGCCGAGCACCACACGGCGTACGACGCGCTCGGCGGCCCGGCCGTCGTCGTAGGGGCAGAAGCGCTCCCGGAAGGCGCCGCGCAGCTGCGTGGAGCGCGAACCGCGCCAGTGGCCGGTCGCGAAGATGTCGATCAGCTCGTCCTCGGTGCGCGCGATCGCGCCGGGCGGGAACGTACGCAGGTCGAAGTAGGTCCCGCGGGCCGCCTCGTACGCCTCCCGGTCGGCCGAGTGGATCACGATCGGCCGGTCCAGGCCCGCGTAGTCGAACATCAGCGACGAGTAGTCGGTGACCAGCGCGTCCGAGGCGAGGCAGAGCGACTCGACGCCCGGGTGGTCCGACACGTCGATCAGCCGGCCGCCGCCCGCGGGCGGCGGGGCCCCCCGGTAGGCGGGGCGCGCGCGGGACAGCAGGACGAACCGCGGGCCGAGCCGGCGCAGCACCCGCTCCAGGTCGAGCGCGGTGCGCCGGGTACGGCGGTAGTCGCGGTGCGTCGGCGCGTACAGGATCGCGATCGCGCCCTCGGGGATGCCGAAGGACTCGCGCAGCCGGGCCACGTCCGCGGACGTGGCCCGCTGGAACACGTCGGTGCGGGGCTGGCCGTACTCCAGCGTCGTGTAGCCCGCCGGGAAGACGCGCTCCCAGACGAGGGTGGAGTGGCGGTTGCCGGACAGGCAGTAGTCCCACCGGTCGGCGTCGCGCAGCACCTCGGCGAAGTCCGTGTCCCGCGCCGCCGCCGGGCGGTCCTGGAGGTCCAGGCCCATGTGCTTGAGCGGGGTGCCGCGCTGCGTCTGGACCAGGACCTGGCCGGGCCGCTTGACCAGCCGGGGGTCGAAGCCGACGTTGCCGACGAGGTACTTGGAGCGCGCGAGGGCCGTCCAGTACGCGGCGGAACCGGGCGTCAGCGTGCGTGTCCCGGTGGGGACCGTGTGGTGGAACGCGGGATCCGCCGCCCACGCGGTGCGCATGCCCGGCACATGCGTGCGGAACGCGGCCTCCAGGGCGCCGGGGTTGCAGCCGTAGCCGCCTCCCCGGTGGCCGCCGAACACGGCGTGACCGGTGCGCAGGGGCAGCCGGCGCTGGAGCCCGTAGTGCAGCCGGAGCGCGGCGGTCCGCACCCCGCGGGCCAGCGCCCCGGCCAGCCGCGCGACGCGGCGCTTCAGCCGCGTCGCCGCCCACAGGGCGCGGTACGTGCGGTGGCTGCCGAGGCGTACCAGGGCGTGCCGCAGCCGGTTGCGCTCGGGCACGCCCGTGTCGCCCGCGCGGTGGCGCAGGTAGTGGGCGCGGGCCTTGCGCAGGAACGCGCCGCGCGAACCGCGCGGCAGCCGGTCGCGCTTGAGGAACACGGCCGACAGGTGGTCGACCATGCGCTGGAAGAGGATCGGGCGCCAGCGGTCCAGCTCGGGGTGCGCGTCGAGGTGGGCGAAGACCCGGTCGTACTGGTCGAAGATGTCGAAGTGCCGGGGGCTGGTCGTACCGAGGATGCTCCCCCGGCGGCGCTGGCGGTAGTGGACGCAGACCCGGTCGAGCGTCGCGATGGTCTCCGCGGCCATCAGGACCGGGTACGTCCAGGGGGTGTCCTCGTAGAAGCCCGGCGGGAACGCGAACCCCTGCCGCTCGACGAACTCCCGGCGGTACGCCTTGTTCCACACGACCACGAGGACGTTCAGCAGCCCCGGCCGGTCGTCGAGCCGGAACGGCGCCGGGCCCTCCTGGTGGAGCTGTCCCGCCTCGACGTTGCGGATCGTCTCGCCCGACCAGAACGTGCGCGCGTAGTCGTAGACCAGGACGTCCGGGTCGTCGGTCTCCCCGATGCGGCGGGCGATCTCCCGCAGCGCGTGCGGGGTGAGGGTGTCGTCGCCGTCCAGGAAGACCAGGTAGTCGCCGGTCGCGTACCGCATGCCCGCGTTGCGGGCCCGGCCCAGGCCCACGTTCTCCTTCAGGTGCACGGCTCTGACCCGCGGGTCGCGCGCCGCGAACTCGTCGGCGATCGCGCCGCAGGCGTCCGGCGAGCAGTCGTCGACGGCGATCAGCTCGAAGTCGGTGAAGGACTGCTCCAGGACCGATGCCATGCACTCGTGCAGATACGCCTGCACCTGGTAAGCGGGGACAATGACACTGAACCGGGGCAAGGGACATCCAGAAGTCGGCGCGGCCATATGGCCCGGCCAACGGCCGAAGGGGTTACGTGGTTACGCCGGATGCGGCATGTGGGGGACCCCGGGGACGCGCGAAGGGGCGGACCGGTGACGGTCCGCCCCTGGAAAAGCGCAGGGTGGAGGCTACTTCACCGCCCCCGCCATCACGCCGGACACGAACTGCCGCTGGAACGCGAAGAACACGGCCAGCGGGATCACCATCGAGATGAACGCGCCGGGCGCGAGCGTCTCGATGTTCCCGGAGAACTGCCGCGTCTGCTCGGTCAGCGCGACCGTCAGCGGCCGTGAGTCGGAGTCCGAGAAGATCAGCGCCACCAGCATGTCGTTCCACACCCACAGGAACTGGAAGATGCCGAGCGAGGCGATGGCCGGCCCGCCCAGCGGCAGGATCACGGTCGCGAACAGCCGGGTCTCGCCCGCGCCGTCGAGCCGCGCCGCCTCCAGGAGCTCCCGGGGGATCTCCGCGAAGAAGTTGCGCAGCAGGAAGATCGCGAACGGCAGGCCGAAGCCCACGTGGAAGAGGACCACGCCGAGGACGCTGCCGAAGATCCCCAGGTCGCCGAAGAGGTCGGCCAGCGGGATCAGGGCGATCTGGATGGGCACCACCAGCAGGGCCACCACGGCCACGAACCACCAGTCGCGGCCCTTGAAGTCCATCCAGGCGAACGCGTACCCGGCCATCGCGCCGATGACGACGACCAGGACGGTCGCGGGCACCGTGATCAGCACCGTGTTGAGCAGGGCGTCGGTGATCTCCTCCTTGCCCAGCAGCGTCGAGTAGCTCTCGGTGGTGAGCTGGGAGGGCTTGGTGAAGACGTCCCACCAGCCGGAGTCGGCGATGTCGGTCGGGTCGCGGAACGACGAGGCGAGCAGCCCGACGGTGGGCGTCACCCAGAGCAGCGCGACCAGGATCAGGAAGACGCGCATCACGCCGCCCGCCGCGCCGCCCGCGAGCCGGGAGCCCAGCGAGCGCCGGGGCGGACCGGACCCGTCCACGGCCGCGTCGGACGGCCGCCCGGCCTTTCCGGCCTTCCCGGGCTCCCCGGGGTCCTTCAGAGGTACGGAGGGTGCGGTCACCGTCGGCGCTCCCTTCGCAGTCGGCGGATGTTGACGATCATCACCGGCATCACCAGGAGCAGCAGGACGATGCCGATCGCGCTGCCGAGCCCCTGGTTGTTGCCGCCGCCGAAGGACGCGTTGACCAGTTGCAGGGCCAGTACGTTGGCCTCGTCCTGGCTGGGCTGCGGGGCGATGATGAAGACCAGGTCGAAGATCTTCATCACGTTGATCATCAGGGTGATCAGGACGACGACGAGGACCGGCGCGAGCAGCGGCACCGTGACACGGCGGAAGACCTGCCACTCGTTGGCCCCGTCGACCCGCGCCGCCTCCAGCAGGTTGCGGTCCACCCCCGCCAGGCCCGCCGCGATGAGCACCATCGCGAAACCCGCCCACATCCAGGCGTACGCCCCGATGATGGCCGGGGTGACCAGGCTCGGGCCGAGCCAGTCGACGCCGTTGTAGGCCGCCGCGAAGTTCGACCCGGGCAGCCTCAGCCGTGCCCCGTCGGCCGACGCGGGCAGCGTGAACGTACCGTCGTCGCCCGCCTTCGCGGAAGCGACCACCTTGCCGTCCTTGACCGCCTCGACCTCGATGCCGGGCAGCGCCTTCTCACCCCCGTCGACGGCGCCCTTCTGCCCGCCGCCGCCCAGCTTGAAGTCCAGCCAGACCGTGCCGGACACCCCGTCGCCCGACGGCTCGGCGGACTCGGCGTCACCGGGGTCGCCCGGCACCTTGTCCGGGGCGATGCCGACCAGCGGGAGCAGGGCCGGCGAGCCCGCGCTCACCGTGCCCGTGGAGGTGAACGCACCCCCGCCGGACGCCTTGAGGTCGCTCTCCGTGGACGGGCGCGCCTTCGGGTAGACCGACGACTCGGCGAACGTGTCGTGCACGCCCGTCACCACGGCGTTGGCCACGCCCTGGTCGGGGTCCGCCTCGTACACGAGCCGGAAGATGATGCCCGCGGCGAGCATGGAGATCGCCATCGGCATGAAGATGACCAGCTTGAACGCCGTCGACCAGCGCACCCGTTCGGTCAGCACGGCGAAGATCAGGCCGAGGCCGGTGACCAGCGCAGGGGCGACCGCCACCCAGATCGCGGTGTTCTTGACCGCGGTGAAGGTGGCGTCGTCACCGAACAGGTCGCCGTAGTTGCCGAGGCCCACGAAGCCCGAACCGTCGGCGTCGTACAGACTGCGCCAGACCGAGTACCCGATGGGGTAGACCACGAGCGCGCCGAGCAGCACGAACGCGGGCAGCAGGAAGAGACCTGCCACCCACGGGCGCGTACCCATCACGCTCTTGCGTTTCCCGGCGGGGGGCACCGGGTTCGCCGGTCCCCCCGCCGTCGTCAGCTGCGACGCCATGGGCGGCCGTCAGCCCTTGTACGCCTTGGCGGCGGACGTCTCCAGCTGTTGCTGGACGCCCTCGACGTCCGAGGGGTCCTTCAGGAAGTCCTGGAGCGCCTTCCACTCGCCGGTGCCCTGGGTACCGCCGAAGGCGGCCGGGGCCCGGTCGGACATGTCGAAGCGGAAGTCGTCGCCGGCCGCGAGCAGCGCCTTGGCGATGTCCCGGGTCACGTCGTCCTTGTACTTCTCCTGGTCCACCTCCTTGTTCGGGGAGATGAAGCCGCCCTGCGCCGCCCAGATCTCGGCCGCGTCGGTCGACGCCAGGAAGGTCAGCAGGGCCTGGGAGCCCTTGTCGTCCTTCAGCGCCACCGCCACGTCACCGCCGCTGACCACCGGGGACGCGTCGCCGACCGCCGGGAAGGGGAACACCTTGGCGTCCGTGCCGATCTTCGCCTTCGTGTCGGCGTTGATGTTCGCCGCGACGAAGTCGCCCTCGTAGACCATCGCCGCCGGGGTGTCGCCCGAGAAGGTGTTCGTCACCGACTTGGGGAACTCGGTGCGCAGCGCGCCGGCCTTGCCGCCCGCGATCAGGTCGTCCTTGCCCCACAGCTGGGCCAGCGTGGTCAGGGCCTCCTTCACCGAGGGGTCCGTCCACTTGATCTTGTGCTCGGCCAGCTGGTCGTACTTCTCCGGGCCCGCCTGCGAGAGGTAGACGTTCTCGAACCAGTCGGTGAGGGTCCAGCCGTCCTGCCCGCCGATGGACACGGCGGGCGTGCCCGCGTCCGACAGGGTCTGCGCGGTCTGCACGAACTCGTCCCAGGTCTTCGGCTCGGCGGTGATCCCCGCCGCCTCGAACGCCGCGGTGTTGTACCAGACCAGCGACTTGTTGGCGGCCTTCGCGTAGACGCCGTACTGCTTGCCCTCGTACGCGCCCAGGTCCTTCCAGCCCGCGGAGAAGTTCTTGTCGAGCTGCGCCTGCGCCTCGGGGCCCAGCGGTTTCACCCAGCCCTTCTGGGCGAACTGGTGCAACACACCGACCTGCGGCAGGAACGCCACGCTCGGCGGCTTGCCGCCCTGGATCTTCGTGCCCAGGAAGGTGGAGGTGTTGTTGCCGGTGGGCACGAAGCTGACCTCGGCGCCCGTCCGCTTCTCGAACTCGTCCAGGACCTTGGTGAAGTTCTCCTGCTCGGGGCCGGTCCACACGGCCGCCACCTCCAGCTTCTGGCCGTCCAGCTTGGGGAGCTCCACACTGGGGGCGGCCTTGGTCCCGCCGCCGCTCCCCTCGTCGTCCTTTCCGTCGTCGTCGCCACCGCACGCCGTGAGCGTGAGCGCCATCGCTCCCGCGACAAGGGTCGCCGCGGCCCTCGCGGCCCGGCCCCTCCCGTGCGGCCTGCCCTGCGGCCCGCTGGTGCGAAGAATGCTGCTGCGCATGGTTTGCCCCGTTCTCCATCGAACGCCCGAACGCACGAACGCCCGACTGTCCGGGCGCTGTCCCGTGCGCTCTTGGTCTACGCCCGTCCGCTCGGCGGCGGCAAGAGCGCCTGCGGTGTCGGGGCCGTGATCGTAATCGCGTCGTGACGTGGGGAGTTGGGGAACTGAGTGGATGGGGGTGAGGTGTCGGGTGCGGGTGGGTGGGGGCCGGTCGCGCAGTTCCCCGCGCCCCTGAGGGGCACGAGCACAGCCGTGCCCCTCAGGGGCGCGGGGTCACAGGAGTGAGGGGACCTCCGTGGCCGCGACGGAGCGGGCGGCCCGTTCCAGGGCGCTGGCCAGCAGGGCCAGGTCCGTCGGGCCGTTCCCCAGCTCGCGGACGGGCCGCCGCGCGGGCGGATCCCCCATCCGGGCCCACTCCAGCGGGACCACGGTGGGCCGCAGCGTGGCCGTACGGGGGATCCGCCCCGTGACCCGCCCGCCCTGGAACGGCGTGAACCGCCCGCCGGGCCCGAGGAGCCGTCCCCGGCCCGGCGCCGGTTCCTCGGGCCCGCTCCCCGGAGCCTCCAGGACGACCCGGGCCCCGGCGCGCCGGGCCAGCTCCGTCTCCTCCGTACGCGCGCCGCCCCCGGTCGCGGCCACCAGATGCACCCCGAGCCGCGCCCCGTCCCGGGCGACCCCCTCCAGGGCCCGCACGACGGACCCGGCGGCCGGGCGGCCGGGCGAACCCAGCGCGGGGGACAGCAGCGCGTCCAGGTCGTCGACGACCACGACGAGCCGGGGGAGCGGGTTCCCCGCGTCCGGCCGGGGCCGGGCCCCGGCGGGCCGCAGCCGCAGCGTGGCACCGGAGGACGTGTCGGGATCCGCCGCACCGGACGCCTCCGCCGGGGCCGAACCGCCCGGAGCGCCGGCCGCCCGCTGGGCGGCCGTCCGGCCCGCCGCCCCACCCGCCCGTGCGTGCCACTCGGTGAAGTCGAGGCGCCCGAGCAGCTCGGCCCGCCGCTTCAGCTCGGCGGACAGGGACTGGGCGAAGTCCCGCATCCGTACGGGATCGTGGGCGCCCAGGTGCGTCGTGACGTGCGGCAGGTCCGTGCAGACCCGGAGCCCGTCCCCCTGCGCGGCCACGCCACCGCTCCCCGTGCCGTCCCGTCCGTCGACCAGCACGATGCCGAGCCGGTCGGGCCGCTCCGCGGCGGCGAGCGACGCGGCGACGGAACGCAGCAGCTCCGTGCGCCCGCTGCCCGGCGGTCCCTCGATCAGCAGGTGCGGGCCCTCGTGCGCGTCCGCGAGGTCCACCCCGACGGGCCCGCGCGGCCCGGCGCCGAGCACGGCCGCGGCCCGGCCGCCGAGCGCCTCGGGATCGTCGGCCGCGTCCGCCCAGCGCGTCATCAGGGACGCGGGGGTCGCCCGCGCCAGGCCCAGCTCGTCCAGCAGCCGCGCGGTCTGGGGCAGCGGCGCGGACACGCGC
>NZ_JAHKJW010000064.1 GCF_019710745.1 Streptomyces beigongshangae | reverse complement strand
GGATCATGACACCCACCAGCAAGAACATGTCACCCGCAATCACGCACCAGCTCGTTACTGATCGTTTCAGAATGACGTTCGGAGGCGGCGCAAGCAGATGATGCTGCAGGCAAGTTGGAGCAGGCCGAGGTGGAGGTCGGCGCGTATCTCGTAGCGGGTCCGTAGCCGCTTGAACTGATGGAGCCAGGCGAAGGTCCGCTCCACCACCCAGCGGGTCTTTCCCAGGCCGGAGCCGTGGGCGGTGCCTCTGCGGGCGATCTTCGGTGTGATGCCGCGGGCCCGAAGGAGGCGTCGGTACGTGTCGTAGTCGTAGCCCCGGTCGGCGAACAGGCGCCTGGGCCGGTGACGGGGGCGGCCACGGGTCCCGCGGATGTGGGGGATCGTGTCCAGCAGCGGCATCAACTGTGTGACGTCATGCCGGTTTCCGCCGGTCAGGGACACCGCAAGAGGTGTCCCGTTCCGGTCGGTGATCAGGTGGTGCTTGCTTCCCGGACGGGCCCGGTCGACCGGCGAAGGTCCGGTGTGAGCCCCCCTTTGAGGGCCCGCACGTGTGAGCCGTCGACCGCCGCGTCGTCCATCTCCAGCAGTCCGGCCCGGCGCAAGTCGGCCAGCAGGACCTCGTGCAGACGCGGCCAGACGCCGGCCTCGGTCCAGTCCCGCAGCCGCCGCCAGGCCGTCACGCCGCTGCAGCCGATCCGCTCCGTAGGCACATCGGCCCAGCTCACACCCTTGCGCAGCACGTAGACGATGCCGCGCAGGGCAGCCCGGTCATCCACCGGCAACCGTCCCGGATACCGGCGCCGACGCGGCCGACGAGGAGGGAGCAACGGGGCCACACGGTCCCACAGATCATCAGGCACAAGATCATCCGACACCCGCAGAAGTCTGCCGTTGACTCAGCCCACAGCCAAACTCATTCTGAAATGATCAGTAAAGGATGGAGCGCAAAGGATGTCATCACCCTCGCCCCCTGCCTTCTCGTACTCATCGCCCTTATCACTTCAACCGGAAGCGACCAATAGCCCCCGGACGCGAGCCGTACGGGCAGGCATGCCGGCTGGCCGCGCGGCAACCGTGCGAACTGTGCATGCTATGAGCTGGAACACCGCGCTCCGCATAGATTGCGCAGGTGGCAGGCGATCAGCAGGGCCTGTCACAGCTCGCGGCATTCCGGCGGCGGGACCTCACCCGGGAGCGCCTCGGGACAGGGATCGCTGTGTGCGGTATGACCAATGCACTCTCCCGGATGACAGCCCCCCCCCCCCCCAGACCGGGCGGGCCGCAACCGCGCACCGGTAGCAAGAGCCCATGCTCTCGAAGCTCGCAGCCCTCGCCGCTGTCCTCCTGGTCCTCCCCCTCTCCCCCGCATCCGCCGCCGCGCAGCACGCGCGCGCGGAGCACCTGCCGCTGGCCGCAGCCGTCCACCTGCTGCCCACCGCGGCCGAATCCCGTGAGGGCTACCGTCGCACCAGTTTCAAGCACTGGGTCGATGCCGATCGCGACTCCTGCCACACCCGCTCCGAGGTGCTGATCTCCGAATCCCGGGTGCAGCCCACCATCGAGGCCGGCTGCAAGGTGACGGCAGGTGAGTGGCATTCCTACTACGACGGCCTCGTCCTCACCGCGCCGGGCGGCCTGGACATCGACCACATGGTGCCCCTGGCCGAGGTCTGGGACTCCGGCGCCCACGCCTGGACGGCGAAGCGGCGCGAGGCCTACGCCAACGACCTCGATGCCGAGCGCTCCCTGGTGGCTGTCACCGCCCGCAGCAACCGCAGCAAGGCCGACCAGGACCCCGCCGACTGGCAGCCCCCGCTCGCCGATGCCCGCTGCACCTACGCCGCCGACTGGGTGTCCACCAAGCTGCGCTGGCAGCTCGCCGTCGACGAGCGTGAGCACGCCGCCCTGGCCGAACTGGCCGAAGGCTGCGGGCAGGAGAGCGTCGACTACCAGGTCGCGCCGTAACTGCTACCCCACCCCGCTCCGGCCAGGGCCTGCCCGCCCGCACTTCGCCAGCAGGACGACCGTCAGCGTGAGCACCGGCTTCCGCCGCTGATCACAGCGGTCGGAGCCGGGCCCTTCATGCGACTGCCCGTCCCCGGCGTCTGAGCTGCCGGGGACGGGCGATTGCATGAGACGGAGCAGCCGGGTGCGCCAGCTCAGCCGCGGGTCCCGGCGAGTTCCTCGACCTGATGGGCGAGGCGGGAGTCGGGGCGCTGGACCCGAAATCCCCATTCTTCGACTTCGCCGACCTCGAGCCGCCGCACCGCTTCACACAGGGCCCGGGTGGGGCGGCGCGGGGGCCTCTGGTGGCGTGCGAGGGGGGTGAGGTGGTGGATGTCGGTGTCCAGGGCGATGATCTGGTGGGCCCAGTGATCGGCGTCGCGCAGCTCGCCGCGGCCGAGGTGGAACAGGTGCAGGCAGTAGGCGGCGGTGGCGTTTCCGGCGCCGGCGGCGAACTGCCACCACCACTGTGCGCCGTCGCTGATGTCGGCGAGGGAGAGCAGGCAGGCGAAGTGCAGCGCGCCGTCCACGTCGGCGGGCTCTTTGGCGAACGTGGCCAGGTGTGCGGCGGTGTCGTCGCTGTAGAGGAGTTCGCTGGCCAGGGCCTGCAGGTCGGTGTCGGCGCGGTCCTGGGTGGTGGGGAAGTGGTCCTCGGGGGCCGGTGGGGTGCCGAACATGAGGGTGGCGGTCACCTCGCGTGCGACTTCCTGCTTCAGGCTGGCGACGTCTTCGTCGGTGAACGGGTCCGGCAGGGCGGCCTGCGCCAAGATGTCGTGGATGCTGCGCGGCACGGTGTTGCTCCTTATTCTTTGTCGCCAGCCAAGATGTTCGGGCCGAGTTTGCTGGCGATGCGTTCACGGGCCGAACGCCGGTGGCCGCGGACGGTGTCGGGCCTGATACCCATGATGTGGGCGACGTGCTCGGTCGGGTAGCCCAGGACGTAGTGCAGTACGATCACGTCGTACTGGCGCTCGGGCAGGGCCGCTATCGCGGTGTAGAGGCCCAGCGGGGATTCGATGACCTTGAGCTGCTGGCGCATGGCTTCCAGGGTGGCCCGGGCCGTGCGCTGCATGATGGCGGCGCGTTTGCCCGGTCTGGCGCAGGGGCTGTGGCCCTGGGTGCTGGTGGTGATGCGGGCGTGCAGTTCCACGCGTTCCTTGAGGAGCCGCCAGGCGTACCCCTCGGGGCTTTCCTGGCGGAGCACGACCTCCCAGTTCAGCGCGAGGTGGGAGTAGCAGCGCCGGACCACGGTGATGGCGGCCGGTTTGTCGCCCAGCATGGTGTGGGCGTAGCGCAGGTGGGGGCGGGAGTACAGGTCGATGAAGGCTTCGAGCGCCGGCGGCATGACGTACTCGATGCCCTGCAGGGCGTTGAGGTCTTCGGCCGTGCTGAACGGGGTGAACGGCTCCCTGCTCCCTTCCGGCTGGCCGTAGGGCGAGGACTCGTTCTCCTCGGGTAGATCTTCGTGGGGCGAGAAGACGCTCATGAGTGTCCCTCCCCGTCACGGGCGGCCGTCGCGCCTGACGCCGGTGTGTGCGGCGAACTCTGCAGCAGCTCGCGCACACCGTCCCGCACTGCTGTACGCAGCACCAGATGCACCAGGTTGCGCACATCTAGCGCAAAAACACGCAGTGCGGTGACCCCCGCTACTACGGCGAGGAAATCGTCAACGGTCACAGGGGTCCTGTCTTTCAGTCTGCGGACAGCACCAACTGCCCTTCCCCGTGGGGCAGACCGTGCTGGAGGACACCGCTGCCCTCCCTCGCAGACTCTCCGATCCGGCCCCCCAAACGCGCATTACCCACGTGATCATTTTCTGACACAAGGTGATCAAACAGACAAGCACAGACCCCGGCCGCCACTCTGCGCAACCCGACTTAAACCCCGGGTGATCAGCGGAAAGAAGACCGACCACCCTTTTTGAGGGGTGCGACAGAATCGGACAACCGAATGACCACCCACCCGAATAAGTGACCCAGATCACATCATCAGTTGTTTGGTCACGGTCAGCGGCAGAGACACAAGCACCGCCCCGAAGGCACGGCAGCACCCCCGACACGAAACACCCGTCCCCGGCAACCGCACCACCGCAAACGGGCCGATGGCCGCTCCCGGCCGAGTCTGCCCGAGCTGCTGGAGCGCCGCGTCCGACCGGGCGCATGCGAACGCGAGAACGATAGAGCGGGTCGGCCGGTGACAGTCAATCCGCCCAGCAGACACACGGGCGGCAGGAAGGGGCTCATCGAAATCCGTTGACGCGCGCCCGTGCATGTCCAGGAGGCGGCGGGTGGCCGCCGGAACACCCCCGCATCGGCGGGGAGGACCGGCCAGGAGTCGCGGCACCGCCCCAGCCGGGCGGAACACCCCCGCATCGGCGGGGAGGACGTTCCCGGAGCGGCGATGACCGAGGTGTCCGGCGGAACACCCCCGCATCAGCGGGGAGGACCTCTTGAGCAGGGAGAGTGCCCTGCTCACGGTCGGAACACCCCCGCATCGGCGGGGAGGACAATCGGGTTCGCCGTACTGCCCGAGCCGCTCACGGAACACCCCCGCATCGGCGGGGAGGACCTGCTCACCGCGCTGGCCGGGATCATCTACCTCGGAACACCCCCGCATCGGCGGGGAGGACAATCGGGTTCGCCGTACTGCCCGAGCCGCTCACGGAACACCCCCGCATCGGCGGGGAGGACCTGCTCACCGCGCTGGCCGGGATCATCTACCTCGGAACACCCCCGCATCGGCGGGGAGGACCGGCGGGCGGCGGCCTTCTTGTCGTCCATGCGCGGAACACCCCCGCATCGGCGGGGAGGACGACGCGGCGTACGGGCCCTGGATCACCTCCACCGGAACACCCCCGCATCGGCGGGGAGGACCTGCTCCCCGCGCTGGCCGGGATCATCTACCTCGGAACCCCCCCGCATCGGCGGGGAGGACGACGCGGCGTCCGGGCCCTGGATCACCTCCAACGGAACACCCCCGCATCGGCAGGGAGGACGCTCTCGTCACCTACAACGCCACCGGAACCACCGGAACACCCCCGCATCGGCGGGGAGGACGGGCGTCTCGCTGGTCGTGTCGATGCAGCGCGCGGAACACCCCCGCATCGGCGGGGAGGACGCGGGAAGCTCGGGCGCGTCGAGCGCGCCGGGCGGAACACCCCCGCATCGGCGGGGAGGACTTGCCGAAGATCGTCTTGTTGTCGTAGCCGACCGGAACACCCCCGCATCGGCGGGGAGGACTCCACCTGCTCGGATGTCCACGGAGCGCGGATCGGAACACCCCCGCATCGGCGGGGAGGACCTCGGCCGGGCCGCGAGCCCGTGGACGAAGGGCGGAACATCCCCGCATCGGCGGGGAGGACGCCTTGAGGACATGCTCCATGGCGACCTGTTGCGGAACACCCCCGCATCGGCGGGGAGGACGTCATCGCCAGCATGACCGACGGCTTGGCCAACGGAACACCCCCGCATCGGCGGGGAGGACAGCTATTCGCGTCCGCACGGCGCCTCGGGGAGCGGAACACCCCCGCATCGGCGGGGAGGACGCGGAGTGCAGGCGCCGCTGTGTGCTCGTTGCCGGAACACCCCCGCATCGGCGGGGAGGACGTCGGCCCGCTCCTGTTCACGACGCGCGGCATCGGAACACCCCCGCATCGGCGGGGAGGACGACAGCGTGGCGGTGTCGGCCCCGTCGCCGGGCGGAACACCCCCGCATCGGCGGGGAGGACCCTTTCTGACCTGCACTTCAAGAGGGGGTTTGCATTTCCTTTACCTTCGGTGCAGCGGTCATACGGATCAGGGTAAGGCCATCGAAATCGACAGGGACCCGGCGGCGGGCTCCCGCGGTACGGATGGCGTAGCCCTGTTCCGTGGGGGCGGGGTGGACGAGGAGGGCTGCGCCGTTGCCCACGACTTCGGTGACGGTGTGCCAGAGTTCGTCGCGGACGCGGGCTGAGACGCTGCCAACGAAGATGCCGGGTACTACTTTGCTGGTCCATCGGCTGAGGGCGCCGCGTAGGTGGTCGGGGACCGCGGTGGTGGCGATGACGATCATGGAGGGCATCAGTTGCCTCCTTGGGCGTAGTTGACGCCTGCGGGGAGGGTTCCGGTTTTGGGGTCCCAGAGGTGGACCATGCGCACGTCACGTCGTTCGGAGTGTTCTTCGTCGGTGTCGTCGTCGGGTGTGCTCGTGTGGGGTGGGGTCAGGAGGAACTGGACGTCCTGGACGATGCGGGGCAGGAGGCGTAGGAGTCGGAGGTCTTCGCGGAAGCGGCGGCGTGCTTCTTGTTCGGGGTTGTCGGAGTTGTGGAGGGCGAAGGCGAGGGGGAGTGTGATCTCGGTTTTGTAGAGGTCGGCGATGTCGTAGACGAAGGCGTGCTGGGTGCCGGTGTGGACGTAGCCGAGGGCTGGGGAGAGTCCGAGGGCGAGCAGGGCGGCGTGGACGATGCCGTACAGGCAGGTGTTGGCGGCGGACAGGGCGAGGTTGACGGGGTCCTGGGTGTCCCATTGGTCGGGCCGGTAGTTGCGGCGGAAGCGTCCGATGCCGTGCTGTTGCGCGAGGATCTTGTAGAAGGCCTTCATGCGCTGGCCTTCCATGCCGCGGAGTTGGTCCAGGGTGACGGTTTGGGGTACGTCGGCGTCCTTGAAGCGCATCCGGTACATGCGGACGGCGACGTCGAGGCGGCGTGCCGGGTCGGCCCAGGTGGCGACCTGTTGTTCGAGCCAGTGGGTGGTGAGGGAGTCGGGGAGGATGCCCGCGTAGGCGCGGACGGCGCCGGCGCCGACGCAGACGACGCTGGTGCCGTGGCGGGCGAGGGTGGTCAGGGCCGGGGTGGTGACGGACACGCCCGGGCCCAGCAGCAGGCAGGACAGGGCGGCAGTGGGGATGTAGACGAGATCGGTGCGCTGTTCGCCGACCTGGATCTGCGCGCACACGCCGGTGTCGTCCTGCACCACACGGACCATGTCCAGGTAGAGGAAGGACAAGGAGTCCGCGACGCGGGGGAGCATGGCCAGGGTGGGGGCGGCCAGGCGCCTGCGCGCCTCACCACCCTGCCGTGACGCGCTCACGCGATTGTTGCGGGGGCAAGGCTGAGCAGGCCCGCGCCGTAGGGTTTGCCGCGTCCGATGCCGTGGATGACGGCGTCTTTGAGAGCGTCGGGGTCGGTGACGGTGGCGGTGCCGTCGTAGCGGAGCAGGCTGTGGCGCATGCGGGGGGCGTCTTTGCCGCGGGGGCGGGCCGGTTCCATGCTGGTGGGGGTCAGGATGCTGAGGTTGAGGCCGGCTTCGGTGGCTCGGCGGAGCCACCATTGGTCGGCGTCGGCGCCGGAGAGCGGCACGATCCGTCCTCGTGTGCCCTTTTCCTGGAGGGGGAGTCTTTCTCGCTTGGTGGGGTTGAGGACGATGCGGTAGCGGACGCCGAGGCCTTTGCGCAGGGCGGTGAACATCGGGGTGAGGCTTTTGATGTCGGCCTGGCCGTAGCCGGTGGGCAGGCGTGCGGGGTCGAGGTGGGTGGCCTGGACCAGGAGCGTGCTGAAGGTGTCGGTCTCTTCCAGGCGGTACAGCAGCCCGGCCTGCTGTCGGGGGGCGTCGCCGAGGTTGTCGGGAACCATCCGCATGACGGTGCGGTGCATCTGGGTGGCGTCGCGCAGGTCGTGCTGTACGTCGCGGCTGTGCAGGTTGAGGCGGATGCGTGCGATCACCGGGTGGTCATTCATGCGCTTTCCTCGAGGTGGGCGTAGTCGATCAGGCGCTGCATCAGGGTGTGCGGGGGGCCTGCCAGAAAGCGGGGCACGGGTACTTGGGTGCGGTGGAGGCGGCGGCCGGTGTGGCTGCGGCCGTGCTGGGCGAAGCTCACCGGCACGTCGTTGACGTCGATGACGTCGATGACGTCGATGACGTCGGCTGGCGCAGCCTCGCCGGGACTGTTGGTGGGTGGTGGCTGCTCGAGGAGGAATTCCACGGGGATCGTGTCGGTTTCCTGGCCGTCTTTTGGCCGCGGTGCGGTGCGGCTGAGCGGTACCCGGGTGCGGAGTTCTTCCTCGGGGTCGTCGACGTGGCGGCGCAGCAGGAACGGCTCGTCGGGGACGCAGGAGCGGCGGCCCAGGTAGGGCGCCCAGTGCGGGCGGGTCAGGGCGTCGGCGAGGCGCTCGATGGTCTCGTCGGCTGCGGTGACGGCGAGGACGAACACCGCGTCGGACAGGTAGTGGCGGCGGGTGATGACGGCGGCGCCTTTGTTGCTGCCGCCGCTGGTGGCGGCGGTGCGGTCCTTGGGGAGGCCGCCGCCGGCGGTGTGGTAGTCGACGAGGCGGATGCCCGGGCGGTCCACGCGCACGGTGAGCCGCAATTCTTGGTAGCGGTCCAGGTCTGCCTCGTCGCGGCCGATGCCCTCGGCGGCGGCGAACATGCCGATCAGTGCGGAGCGGGTCGGGAAGGGCGCGGTGTCGCGCACGGGGGTGAACGCGGAGCGTTCGCCCCAGGACTGCAGGGGGCCGGCCAGGCGCAGCAGGAGCCCGCTCACTGCTGGTCCTGCGCGGTGGGTACGGCGGCGTCGACGGCGGCGTCGATGAGCTGGTCGAAGGAGTTGTGGGCGGTGCCGAGCCCGGTGTGCTTCTCTTCGGGGTTGATGACGGTGTGGCCGTGGAAGCGGCGGTTGCGGCTGCCGGTGAGGCGGTTGAGGTTTTCGGCGTAGGCGTTGAGGGCCTGGCGGGAGGGGTGGGAGAAGCCGCCGTGCCGGTCGCCGGTGACGGGGGTTTCGAAGGCCGCGGCCAGGGAGAGGGGGCGGTGTGCGCGCACGGCGAGGTAGGCCAGGTCCGGGACGGTGTGCGGGGCGGTGCTGTTCTTCTTGGCCTGTGGCAGGGAGAGCAGGAAGTGTTCGGCGAAGGAGCTGAGGACGGTGCGGGCGGCCTTGGTGTCGCCGTCCAGGTTCTTCAGCAGGTCGGCGACGTTGACGGTCGCGTAGCGGTAGAAGACGCCGGCGCTGAACTCGGCGGTGTCGAGGTGGCCGCTGCCGGTCTCGGCTTTGCCCAGCCAGTCGTCGACGGCGGTGAAGTAGTCACGCTGCGGCTCGGCGGCGTGCGTGGTGAAGGCGTGGGCAACCTGGGCCGCCCCGTCCACGTTGGCGTCCGGGAGCTCGGCGAGCATGCGGCCCAACAGGCTGATGGAGGCGGTGCGCCGCTTGAGGATCTGCTCGATCTGCTGGGGCGGCAGGATTTGACCGGGCTTTTTCTTGCCCTGGGCCGCTTCCAGGGCGTGGCGGTGTTCGGTGCACACGGTGGCCAGTTCGTCGATGGCCGCCTCCGGCAGGAACAGCAGCACCGAGGTGTGGCCGGCCGATTCCGTGCCGATGCCCTTCTTCCCGGCGCTCGCGGCGACCTGTGCTCCGGCGAACGCGGCCAGCTCGGTGGGCCAGCCGGCGTCCTCCAGGGCGCGCTGCACCTTCGCCGGTACCAGGCGGGTGCGGGCGGCCTTTTCCCCGAGGTCCTGTTCGACGCCGAGGCGGATGGCCCGCTTCCAGGACTGGCTGGAGACCCGGATGCGGGGGGCGTTGCCGTAGCGCACCTGCTTGGGGGAGCCGAGGTCGTCACGGTTGAGGTTGGCGGCGGGCACCGACTGCAGGGCGCTGAGGTCCAGGTAGAGGGTCATCGGTCGTTCTCCTCGGCGGAATCGTTGGGGGCGGGGTCGGTGGTGTTGGCGGCGGTGCGGAAGTAGCTCTCCAGCCAGCGGGTGGCGATGCGGTCGCGGCTGCGGTTCCACCAGGCGAGGTCTTCCAGCAGGACCGCCCAGTCGATGGTGATGCCGCCGGCCAGGAGCTGGCGGATGAGGGCGGGCAGGCCCGGGTGGATGGCGTCGCTGCTCTGGCGGGCCATCAGGTGAAGGGCGCTTTCGGCGGAGTTCTCCTTCAGCACGCCCTTGGCGACGGCCTGGCCGAGCGAGGCGCCCAGGTTGGGCCGCTCGTACCAGGACACGGACGCGTCCTGGTCGGGTGTGGTGTCGCGGGCCGAGCGGGGACGTGCGGCGATCAGCGAGGCCACCGCGTAGTACGCCCGCCGGACATCGCCGTGGTGCTGGTCGTCGTGGTCGCGCAGCCACGGCACCAGGTAGCGGTGCAGGTAGGTGCACCGCTCCACCGGCAGCCCAAGTCCGCGCCGCAGGGCGGCACGGGCCTGTGTGGAGGCGCACAGCTGGTGCACGTAGGCGACGAACCGGTCCGAGACACGGACACTCGAGGAGGCCGGCGGGGCAGATGCCGCCGGCACGGAATCGGTCATGAGACATCCCTGATGCGGGGAAAGGGGGTGAGTGACAAAGGCGCCGGCCGTGTCGGCACCGGGTATAGCCCGATGCCGGTTCAGCCGGGTTGTGGGGTCAGTCGGGCGTGGGCGGTTGCAGCAGGGCGAGCAGGAGGCCGCGGGCGCGGTGACGGGCGCGCGCCACCCGGATGTCCGCGCGGTTGGCCTGGCCGATGGCCTCGTCCAGAGCGGCAAGGGCCGCGTCGACGAACGGCCTGTCCACCCGGCCTGTGGTGTGGCCGGGGTCGGTGAACTGCCAGAACTCTTTTTCCGCGGCCGGCCAGTACCGGGTCAGCGCGGCAGCAGCCCACGGGCCGGGCTTGCGGGCATCCAGCTTGGTCTTGGCCTTCGGCGAGAGGTCGACGCTGGTGTCGGTGGCGATCTTCCAGGCGATCCTCGCGGCGAACTCCAGGCGGTCACCGGTCTTCTCCGCGGCCGTGTGGCAGCGCTTGACGTGGTAGGCCATCTCCGCGTCGTTCTCCTCCTGCCACCGCAGGACCGCAGGAGTCGTCGCCCGGAACCAGACACTGTCCTTTTGCTGACCGTCCTGGTCGAAGCCGTAGGCACGCACCCGCAGCCGCGGCAGCAGCCACTTGGGCAGGTGCTCGAGCGCCGGGGGGCGCCGGGCGCCCTGGCGGCTGTCCTTCAGCAGCAGCGAGTCCAGATCCCGCCACAGGGCCCTGGCCCCGTCGGCCTCCCGGGGCTGGAAGTCACCGTCTCCGCGCCGGTCGAGGATCTGGTACGGATCCCGCACCCTCTGCGGCGGCTGGTGCGTGGCCCAGGTGAGGTAAGCATCGGTCACCGCCCGGCCGTCCTTGGACGGCACGAGCAGCGCGGCATGACGAAACCGGCCGGTCAGCATCCGGCCCGGCCACGTGATCGGCGGCAGAGCCGCAAGGGGATCGCGGAGGTCCTCCTCCCACGGGCACGCATCCTGCGTCTCCCAGTCGACCTCGGCCTGAGGGCTCGGCACGGCCAGCACCAGCGTGGTGAACAGCTCCGGCCCCCAGGCGAAGTAGGAGACGGACTTGCGCAGCGGGGCCGCGTCACCACTGCCCACCCGTACGTCGGTGATCCGGCGGGGCGTGCACTGCCCGGACGGCCCGTAGTACAACTGCGCGATCAGATGCCAGAGGGCCTGCGCGGCCGGTACCGGCACGGGCGCGGTGTCGGTGAAATGCCCGAACAGCACCGCCCCGTTGACTCCCGTGGGACGCCCCATCATCAGCTTGTTCACCCCGGAAGGGTTCGGCTCCCCCTTCGCGTCCACACACTCCACGCGCAGCCGCGGGTCCTGCAGGAACGGCCGCTCGGGATGGAACAGGTCGAAGCGGCCCGCCAGGTCCTCCCGGCCGAAGTAGGCCTCCACCGCGTCCGGGTCGAACCGTTCGGCCTTCAGGACACGCTCCCGCAGGTCGAACCAGTCCTCGATGTCCTCTGCGACATCCGGATCATCGAGCCGGTTCTCGCCGTCGGCGGCGATCCTCGCCGCGATCGACGCCAGGATCCGCATCAAACCCGCCGCTGCCGGCGGCACCGGGATCTCCACATCCTCGATCTCGTGCGCCCGCTTGAACAGCTCACACAAGCCCACGCACGCCGACTCCCCGGTCAGCAGACGTACCGCAATCCACGGCTCGACCCGCAGATCGAATCCCCCACCCACCGTCATCCCCTCCCACAAACTTGAGCCCCTGACGCACCGGCACGGCAAAGCCCCCCAGCAACACCGCCCTGGCATCGTCCGGGCATTCAAGCAGCCGCCACCGACAGCAGGGGCGTTTCCGCCGGATGCAGCACCAGTAGAGCACTCCCAGAAAACGCGTGCAGCTTTTTCCAGAAGGTTGAAGAGCAAGGAGGGTACGGGAGGGTGTCGGGACAGGAAGATCGACTTGCCCATGCTGTCCCGCGTGGGTTACAACCGTCGCCAACGCGCCGACTTCGCAAGGGTGTTGCTCGGCCTGACCATGAGGAGAACCATGCAGTCGGACCCTTCCGTCCCGTGGACTGCCGCGGCACCCTGGGTGCTGGTGGTGGCCGTCATTGTGATCGTGATCGGTATGCGCCCGGACCCGGCAACGGTCGGATCGTGCAGCGCTCTGCTGCTGGGGGCTGCTGAGGCGTACCGCCGCCTCTCCCGGTAACCTCCACGGGTGGCTCTCGGTGCTCTCCGAGGGCCGCTCCCCGCCGACGCGGGGGTGTTTCAGTCGAGGAGCAGGGAGGTTGCCTCATCCTTGCGCTCTCCCCGCCGACGTGGGGGTGCCTGACTGCACTTGGTCACTTACGGACAAGCCCGAGATCCTTATCCAGCCGCAGTGTCTTGCCGCCGGTCTTCACCGGCTGTGCGTTTCCGCCCTGCACGGGCTGATGAAGGACGCGCAGGTCTGCGAGCATCGGGTGCTGTGTCCACGACTTCGGCGGGGCGATGTCGTGGGGGTCGGCTTCCTTGAGCCAGTCGGCGCGGACCGCCATGGTGCGGCGCATCACCTCTCGCACCAACGAGACCGGCATCTTGCCGTCCGGCGCGGCCTGGGGAAGGAGGTGCTCGCCCTTCAAATCCAGGGTCAGCCGGCCGTCGTTGTGGAGGTAGGCGCACAGCAGTCGCACCGAGTCGGCGCCGAGTCGGGTGGACACCTCCCACTCGTCTTCCTCGCCGGGCAGGTTGTGCAGGTCGTGCAGTGCGGAAACGCTCCGCGCGCGCGGGACGGCGAGGAGGCCGGCCATGCTGCGTTCCGCCATCTCCTTGCCCTTGTGAGCGGTCCAGGCTTTGGCCTCGCTGCCGCCCGGGGTGTTCCAGTCGAAGTCCTCACTGTCCCCGTGGACGGCTTCGACCAAGCCTTGCACGTCGCCCGGGACGGAGATGGTCCCGCCTTCGATGCCGGCAAGAGTGCGGGAGGTGGCGGCAAGCAGATGCTCGGAATACACCTCGCCCCACTGCGCCGGCGTCTTCCCGCCGCCCGTGATCGGGTCGAGCACCACCAGACGCGGCCCGCTCGCCCAGGCCGGGCGGCCGCGGCCGCCGGGGTAGCCGTGCCGGGCCCAGTGGTTCTCGTGCCGCCAGCACCGTCCGGCCCGCTGCAGCAGCAAGGACAGCGGGGCAAGATCGCTGATGACGATGTCGGCATCGAGATCCAGTGACTGCTCGACGACCTGGGTGGCCACGACGATGCGGCGCAGCGGCCGCGGACCGGTGCGGCCCAGGCATTGCGTGACCTCCCGCGTGCGGGCCTCGCGTACGTCGCCGGGGAAACGGGCGTGCAGCAGCTGCACGCTTCCGCCCTGCTCGTGGGAGCGCCCGTCGAAGCGTTCACGCAGCCTGAGGTAGGTCTCCTGCGCATCCCCCACGGTGTTGCACACCACCAGGGCGGTGCCGCCCTCCTCTTCACTCACCGGCTTCAGGAGGCGTTCGATCACCGCCAGCCGGGCCCGAGCACCACCGCTGTCGTGCTGGACCGGCTCCACCACGACACCCAGCTCCATGCCCCGCGCATACGCCTGCTCCTGCCGACGGGCAGGGGAGATCTGGCTCGCCCGACCGCTGTCCGCGTCCACATACAGCCACCCCGGGTAGGGCGCCGGGAACGTCCGTGTGCTCAAAGCGCGCGCCTTGTGGCCGGCGCCCTGCAGGTACTCCTTGACCAGCCGGTCGCTGACCGACGCCGGCAGCGTCGCCGACAGCAACACCACCGGCACCCCGTAGGCCCCCAGCCAGTTCAGCAACCGGCCCAGCAGCACCTGCATGTACGGGTCATAGGCGTGGGCCTCATCCACGATGAACGTCTTGCCCGACAGGGCCAGCAGCCGCAGCGCGTTGTGCCGCACCGGCAGCACCGCCATCAGGGCCTGGTCGATCGTGCCGACCGCGAACTGCGCGAGCAGCGGCCGCTTGGGTCCGCGCAGCCACCGCTGCGGCCGCAGGTCCGCTTCCGCTCTCCCGCTGCCCTCCCCCATCTCATCACCGTCGCAGGTCAGCACGCTCTGTGCGTCCAGGTCCTCGTCGGCATAAGCGCTGTTCAGCCAGGCCATGCTGTGCACCAGCGTCAGCCCGGCATCCTCACCCGACTGGCGCAGCAACGCCTTCGCGATCCGCCCGTGCATCTGATCGCTGGTGGCCATCGTCGGCAGCAAAAACGCATACCCCTGCGTGCCGAACGCCTCGGACAAAACCCGCTCGGCCTCCAGCGCCGTCTCGCTCTTGCCGTCCCCCGGAGCCGCGGTGACCAGCAAGATCCCGCCACGACGCCCCTCACCCACCGCCTTGCCCAGCTCCTCCATCACCGAACGCTGCAACGGGTTCGGCTCCCCCTGGATCCCGTACGCCTGCGCGAACCCCGCGCGCTGCAGCCCCACCCGGGCCAGCCCGGCCCCCGCCAGCAGACGAGGAGCATCCCGGCGGGAACGCTCGAAGTGATCCGCCAACACCGGCTCCAGTTCCCGCTGCCGCATGCGGAGGTAATCCTCCTGGCTGACCAGCCAGTCCGCGAGAATGACCACCCCCGTCACCAGCACCGCCGCCGGCGCCTTGAACACCCCCGGCGCCTTCGGCTCGCCCAGCGCCTCACACACCACGGCGGCGTGCGCACTGCGCTGCCGCGCCCAGGCCGCCCCACCCAAAAACACGGCAGCGATACCGTCCTCGGCGCGGTGGAAACGCCCGTGATGACCACCGATGACCTCGGCCAGCCGCTCCGCGACCCTCAGCTCCCCGTCACCGGCGAAACCCAGACCCGCCAGCACCTCCCCCACGCTCTGCAGGCCGGCCACGTCATGCCCGAACCGCTGCGCGCTCATCCCTACCCGGTCACCGCCCAGCTCCGCGCTCAGGTGCTGGCTGCCGTGCCGGGAGCAGAACTGAAACCCCGACAGCTTGCCGATGTCATGCAGTCCCGCACATAGCCCCACCACCGCCCGCGCGCGTTCCCACTCACCCGCCAGCCCCATCCCCTCAGCGATCCGCACCCGCTGGTTCTCCGACAGGAAGACATCCCACAGGTGCAGCGCCATCGCTGCCGCATCCAACAGATGCCGGATCAGCGGATACGGCGCCAGCCCCGGATCCAGCCCTCGCGACTTCCCCCACACCGACTCATCCGGCGCCCCCCACTCCCCCACCATCAGCCCCTCCACTCCAGCCCACACACCACACCCCGCCACCGAAGCCGGCATTCAACCACCCCCCACCGACAACAGCACAGCCCCGTTAAGGTGACGACATGCGCCGCTTCCCGTCCCACCGCAAAGCCCCCTCCAATGCAAAAGAAAAGCAAAGCCCTTCCTGAGCCGCAGGTCAGAAAGGGTCCTCCCCGCCGACGCGGGGGTGTTCCGCCGAGGTCGACGTGGAGGTCGAGGGTGTCGGCGTCCTCCCCGCCGACGCGGGGGTGTTCCGCACCTCATCCTCAACCGCACCCACGCCTGACTGTCCTCCCCGCCGACGCGGGGGTGTTCCGCGTGAGGGTGCACAGCCCGTCGGCGCTGATCTGTCCTCCCCGCCGACGCGGGGGTGTTCCGCCGGGCAGGTCGAACGCCAACTGCGCGGTGGAGTCCTCCCCGCCGACGCGGGGGTGTTCCGCCGTGGCGGGCGGGGGGCACCTGCTGCCGCGAGTCCTCCCCGCCGACGCGGGGGTGTTCCGTACCAGGCCGAACTGGCGAAGCTGACGCCGAGGTCTTCCCCGCCGACGCGGGGGTGTTCCGTACGAGGAGGAACTCCGTCAAGCGCTGTCCGTGTCCTCCCCGCCGACGCGGGGGTGTTCCGACCGGCGCTGCTGGTCGGTGGACTAGCCGCAGGTCCTCCCCGCCGACACGGGAGTGTTCCGATCCGGTTGTCGGTGGTCGTGGTGCCGGTCGCGTCCTCCCCGCTGACGCGGGGGTGTTCCGCCCCTCCTTACAGGGATGCGGGCGCCAGATGCGTCCTCCCCGCCGACGCGGGGGTGTTCCGACCTCGGCGAGGACGGGACGCTGGGCCGGGCCGCCCTCCCCGCCGACGCGGGGGTGTTCCGGCGGCGGCCAGCGGGAACGTGACGCCGTTCGAGTCCTTCCCGCCGACGCGGGGGTGTTCCGCCGACGCCCTGCGGCAGCATGTCGAGGCGGAGGTCCTCCCCGCCGACGCGGGGGTGTTCCGGCGTTCGCGTTCTGCGACCGCGGGGAGTCCCTGTCCTCCCCGCCGACGCGGGGGTGTTCCGCTGCCCCGGACCGGCGGGAGTTGCCTGCGGCGGTCCTCCCCGCCGACGCGGGGGTGTTCCGCCCGGTCGGTGCCTGGTCGTACACCGTCCACCGTCCTCCCCGCCGACGCGGGGGTGTTCCGTCGTGCTCGGTGAGCAGGTCGACGGCTTCGCGGTCCTCCCCGCCGACGCGGGGGTGTTCCGGTCGGCGGATCCTCGGGTCCGGTGTGGCCGCAGTCCTCCCCGCCGACGCGGGGGTGTTCCGCCCGGTCGGTGCCTGGTCGTACCCCGTCCACCGTCCTCCCCGCCGACGCGGGGGTGTTCCGCCCGGTCGGTGCCTGGTCGTACCCCGTCCACCGTCCTCCCCGCCGACGCGGGGGTGTTCCGCAGACTTGCAGGGCGGCGTACAGGTCGCCGGTGTCCTCCCCGCCGACGCGGGGGTGTTCCGGACCCGATCGAGCCGCAGCGCAACGTGCGCCTGTCCTCCCCGCCGACGCGGGGGTGTTCCGAGACCACGCTCGACCTCGGCCGCGACCTCCTCGTCCTCCCCGCCGACGCGGGGGTGTTCCCCACCACTGCCCGTGCTGCGGCGAGCGGTTCGTGTCCTCCCCGCCGACGCGGGGGTGTTCCGCTAGCCGTGAACTCCGTAACCGCCGCGCATATGTCCTCCCCGCCGACGCGGGGGTGTTCCGGCCCCGCTGGTGGGCGGGGCCTCGGTGTCTGTGTCCTCCCCGCCGACGCGGGGGTGTTCCGTGACATGGCGTCGCGGTTCCTTCCGTCGCGGTGTCCTCCCCGCCGACGCGGGGGTGTTCCGCAGTGCCGCGCTGCATCACCTTCCTCGCGAACGTCCTCCCCGCCGACGCGGGGGTGTTCCGCTGCGCGGGGACATCCTGACCTCGACCCTGAGGTCCTCCCCGCCGACGCGGGGGTGTTCCGTCCACGGGATTCCTTTCGCGAGGGTCGTGGATGTCCTCCCCGCCGACGCGGGGGTGTTCCGCCGTCGTCGCCCACCTCCACCACCTCCCGCGCCTGGCGCACCGACGCAGCCGACGGGATCACCCCATGATGCCCGCCCAAAGCCCAAGCGATCGTGCGCGCCGTCGCCGGCACCGCCCCCCAGGCCTTGAGGATCCGTGTCATGTGGACCGCCGTCAGCAGACCGTGATGACAGTCCGTACGCGCCCCAGGCTCCCTCCACCGCGTCAACCGCCGGATATGTCCCGCCGCCACCGGCCCCATAGCCGGCGCGGCGATGTCCTCCCGCAGCCCCTGGAACGTCGGCGACAACTTCCCCAGATCATGCACACCACACAAAACCGACACCCAGCCCACCGCATCACCCAACGGACCGAACGCCCGATCCAGCTCGGCACGGCAACGCGGCCCCACCAACACATCCACCAGACCCTCAGCCACCACCGCCGTATCCAGCGCATGACAGATCAGCGGATGCGGAACCCGCCCCCCACCCGCCTTCCCCCACCCACCCCGAACATCAACCCCACCACGCTCCACACCAGCCACCCACCCATCCAAACCCACCCACCACCCCCAGCCACACACTTTCAGCCCACCGCGACCACCCCCACACCACGGCCCCGACCCACAACCAGCCGATAGAGTCACAACCAGCGAGCCCCGCACCGCCCGCACCTTGACTCGACAACACACCAAAACCTCAACCAGCAACGGCCACTCACGCACTCCTCCGACAACACCGCCTCCCCGCCGACGCGAGGGTGTTCCGCGGAACACCCTCGGGCCCTCTGCAAGCGCCGGTCCTTCCCGCCAGCGCGGGGGCGTTCGGGCGCCGTCGGTCACGGTGGGCGGGGCATTCTGGTCCTCCCCGCCGACGCGGGGGTGTCCCGCCGCGCAATGCAGTCGCCGGATTCGACCTTGTGTCCTCCTCGCCGACGCGAGGGTGTTCCGACCGGCGAGGTAAAGATGGGCCCCGTGGGCGTGTCCTCTCCGCCGACGCGGGGGTGTTCCGCCGCCGTACTCCGGGTGGCTAGGTGTCCTGTCGTCCTCCCCGCCGACGCGGGGGTGTTCCGATCTCCGCGCCCTCGTCGCTGAACACGCGGATGTTCTCCCCGCCGACGCGGGGGTGTTCCGATGCCGGAGGAGATGCTGGTGGCCCGGGTGATGTCCTCCCCGCCAACGCGGGGGTGTTCCGATCCACTACCTCGGGTCGGCGTACACCTCCCGGTCCTCCCCGCCGACGCGGGGGTGTTCCGTTGTAGCCCACGCCGGCCCAGCCGTTGCCGTTGTCCTCCCGCCGACGCGGGGGTGTTCCGCCTCACCGCAGGTGGGCGACCGGGTCTTTCTCGTCCTCCCCGCCGACGCGGGGGTGATCCGCCGAGGACCCGCCCGGTGGTCCACCGGTCCGGGTCCTCCCCGCCGACGCGGGGGTGTTCCGCAGTGCCGCGCTGCATCACCTTCCTCGCGAACGTCCTCCCCGCCGACGCGGGGGTGTTCCGCTGCGCGGGGACATCCTGACCTCGACCCTGAGGTCCTCCCCGCCGACGCGGGGGTGTTCCGTCCACGGGATTCCTTTCGCGAGGGTCGTGGATGTCCTCCCCGCCGACGCGGGGGTGTTCCGGTCACGCCCTCCTCGGTGAGGTAGGTGTTCAGGTCCTCCCCGCCGACGCGGGGGTGTTCCGTACCGGCGGCCGGTGCCCCCGACCTTCTCACCGTCCTCCCCGCCGACGCGGGGGTGTTCCGCTGCAAGAGGCGTTCCGCTCGATGCCGAAACGGTCCTCCCCGCCGACGCGGGGGTGTTCCGGACCGGCGGCCGGTGCCCCCGACCTTCTCACCGTCCTCCCCGCCGACGCGGGGGTGTTCCGCTGCAAGAGGCGTTCCGCTCGATGCCGAAACTGTCCTCCCCGCCGACGCGGGGGTGTTCCGGCGGCCTTGATCCGGACCTCGGCGAGGGCCTCGTCCTCCCCGCCGACGCGGGGGTGTTCCGGTCTGGCCACGCGCCGCCAGCTCCGGGCTCGGGTCCTCCCCGCCGACGCGGAGGTGTTCCGTAGCGCCGCAACCCGCGCTCGTACGCGCGGGTGTCCTCCCCGCCGACGCGGGGGTGTTCCGTAGAGGGTGAGGTGGAGTTCCTCTGCGGCCTCGTCCTCCCCGCTGACGCGGGCGTGTTCCGACGGGTGGGTGGTCCGCTCCGAACAGCTCTGCGTTCTCCCCGCCGACGCGGGGGTGTTCCGTAGCGGGTGAGGTGGAGTTCCTCTGCGGCCTCGTCCTCCCCGCTGACGCGGGCGTGTTCCGACGGGTGGGTGGTCCGCTCCGAACAGCTCTGCGTTCTCCCCGCCGACGCGGGGGTGTTCCGCAGGCCGGCGTGTTCCCAGCCGACATGACGGCGTCCTCCTCGCCGACGCGGGGGTGTTCCGGCGGCCTTGATCCGGACCTCGGCGAGGGCCTCGTCCTCCCCGCCGACGCGGGGGTGTTCCGCAGGCCGGCGTGTTCCCAGCCGACATGACGGCGTCCTCCTCGCCGACGCGGGGGTGTTCCGTTCGCGTGGGGTGGCATCCTCGTCAAGACCAGGTCCTCCCGGCCGACGCGGGGGTGTTCCGCCGTACAGAGAATGGGGCGAGACCATGCCTGCGTCCTCCCCGCCGACGCGGAGGTGTTCCGACCCCGGCCTCGCCCAGCGACTCGCACAGGCCGTCCTCCCCGCCGACGTGGGGATGTTCCGCTGCCCGTGGACGAGACGACCAGCCTGCCCGAGTCCTCCCCGCCGACGCGGGAGTGTTCCGACGGTGATGTCGGGGATGTACTGCTGGCCGAGGTCCTCCCCGCCGACGCGGGGGTGTTCCGGTTCAGCGGATCCTGGGTCACGCCGACCCGAGGTCCTCCCCGCCGACGCGGGGGTGTTCCGAAGCCCGCGGCCCGCCGCCTTGGCCCGGTGTCGTTCTTCCCGCCGACGCGGGGGTGTTCCGCCGCCGTGGCTGTTGAGGCTGAGTCGGTTCCAGTCCTCCCCGCCGACGCGGGGGTGTTCCGACGGGGCGGGCGGCCCAGAACGATTCGGGCAGGTTCTCCCCGCCGACGCGGGGGTGTTCCGATCCCGCCGTCCGCGAAGCGCTGCGTGATGCCGTCCTCCCCGCCGACGCGGGGGTGTTCCGCGGCCCGCCAGGGAGACGGCACCGCACGGGCCGTCCTCCCCGCCGACGCGGGGGTGTTCCGCGGCCCGCCAGGGAGACGGCACCGCACGGGCCGTCCTCCCCGCCGACGCGGGGGTGTTCCGCCGGGTGTCTTCCTTCATGACTGCGGCGATATGTCCTCCCCGCCGACGCGGGGGTGTTCCGCCGCCCTGACTTGGAGGCCAACACCCATGCCGGTCCTCCCCGCCGACGCGGGGGTGTTCCGCGGTCCGGATGGAAGTCCCGTACCGGCGGATCGTCCTCCCCGCCGACGCGGGGGTGTTCCGATGGGCGGGTTCGGGAACTACGCCGTCAGCTTGTCCTCCCCGCCGACGCGGGGGTGTTCCGCCGTACAGGCTCTCGCCGACACCGATCTTGAGGTCCTCCCCGCCGACGCGGGGGTGTTCCCGGCAGCAGGCCGATCCAGGGGTCCGGGTCGGCGTCCTCCCCGCCGACGCGGGGGTGTTCCGGCTAGATGCGGGGAGCCGTCCTGATCTATGAGGTCCTCCCCGCCGACGCGGGGGTGTTCCGCTGATCGAGACCCTGGGCAGCGCCGGCCTCCCGTCCTCCCCGCCGACGCGGGGGTGTTCCCGGCAGCAGGCCGATCCAGGGGTCCGGGTCGGCGTCCTCCCCGCCGACGCGGGGGTGTTCCGCTGATCGAGACCCTGGGCAGCGCCGGCCTCCCGTCCTCCCCGCCGACGCGGGGGTGTTCCGTCTCAGCTCCGGTCGCGGAGGCCCGTACGGCTGTTCTCCCCGTCGACGCGGGGGTGTTCCGTTCAGCTTCGCCTCGGGCGGCATCATGCCTGGGTCCTCCCCGCCGACGCGGGGGTGTTCCGTCTCAGCTCCGGTCGCGGAGGCCCGTACGGCTGTTCTCCCCGTCGACGCGGGGGTGTTCCGTTCAGCTTCGCCTCGGGCGGCATCATGCCTGGGTCCTCCCCGCCGACGCGGGGGTGTTCTGGTCCTCGGCTGGAGCTTCGCCGCGTCCCTCGCGTCCACCCCGCCGACGCGGGGGTGTCCCGTTGAGTGCCTGACGCTGAAGCTTCTATAGATCGTCAAGCCGTGGGAGACGGCCCGGGTGCGCCGCTGAATGCGCTGGTGAGGTGGTGGTATACCTCGCGCGCGACGAAACGCTTGAGGCAGCGAAAGATGTCCTTCGTCTTGAGTCCTTCGAGGGTGCGTCGTGCGACGTAGTCGCGGGTGCGCGGGTCGTGGCGCATGCGGACCAGCACGATGGTGTGCAGGGCGCGGTTGGCCTGGCGGTCTCCGCCGCGGTTGAGGCGGTGGCGGTCAGTGCGCCCGGAAGAGGCCGGCACGGGGGCGGCGGCGCACAGATGGGCGAAGGATGCCTCTGAGGCGAGCCGTTCGGGGTTGTCCCCGGCGGTGACCAGCAACTGCCCGGCGGTTTCGGTCCCGACGCCCACCAGCGCGAGCAGGCCGGGTGCGGTACGGGCGATCAGGACGCGCAGGTCGCCGTCCGCGTCCGCTATCTCCTCGTTCAGGTGCTGGTACCGCTTGGCCAGGCGCTTGAGGGCGATTTTGACGGCTGTGGCCGGGTCCGTGAGATCGGCGCCGGGACGGCTGGCGGCGAGCCGTCGGACCAGTTCGGTGGTGGTCAGGGAGCGCAGTGCTTCGCGTACTGCAGCGGGCGCGGTGATGATCAGTGATTTGATCTGGTTGATGGTCTGGGTGCGGGCCTTGACGGCGCTGGCGCGTACTACGCGCAGGCCGCGGATGGCCTCGACCGCACCGTCGCGGTTCTTCGGGGTGCCGGTGGCACGGCTTGCGAGGACCGCGGTGGCAGCGGCGTAGGCGTCGATGGAGTCCGACTTCCCTGCCGCTCGGCGAGCCCTGCGATCGGGTCGGTCCACCTCGATGACGCGGAGCTGGTTGGCTCGGAGGTAGCGGCCGAGTTCTGCCCCGAAGGAGCCGGTGCCCTCCATGCCGACAACCAGCACTTGGCCGTAGGTCTGCAGCCACTTCAGCAGGTCCTGGTAGCCCGCAGGCGTTGTGGGGAACGCCTCGGTGGCCAGGTGTCGGCCGATGGTGTCGATGACGGCGGCCTGGTGAACGTCGGTGTGGGTGTCGATCCCACCGATCACCTCGATGGGCTGTGACATGGTGGCCGGGTTCCTTCCGTGCGCGGCGAGTTGGCCCGCGCGCACCGGCCGGCAGACGGACACGACTGTGATGGGACCACGTGGGTCAAGCTTCTATGAGGTCACGATCGCCGGCCGGTACACGCAGTGGCACCACTCGGAGGGCCGACGATTCAGAGTGAGGACAACCTAAGCGTCAATCGGGGATTGAGTCAGGCCCTCCGAGCGGTGCAGCCTCATCCTCACAGTCGGGGATCTTGGTTACGACCAAGGCGGTGGTACCCGTATACGTCGCCGCCCACAGCAGACAAGATCCCCGACAGCGTCGGCGATGACTGGCCGTTGGGCTGTGGTTCGGCTGCTGCCATGTCCGGGGGACTATTGCCGTTCACCGCACGGAGCTGGAGGCCGTCCACGGTGGCGGACGCCGAGGCCAGGGGCGAGGGCGTGGGCTCAGCAGCGGCGGCTGGTGCTGCCGGGAGCGCGCCTGCGACGTCTGGCAGTGTCGGCCACGGAGCGGGGGGGGGATGGGTTGCGGGGAGCCTTCGGCCGTCGTTGCGCTGGCGGGGGTGTGACGGTGACGGGGTCACTGACTGTGTGGACACGGCCGAGTTGGGTGAGGATTACTGGTGCTGAGATGCCGACGACGATGGCCGCGTATGCGCCGCTGTTCTGGCCGGTGGTGCCGAAGAGTACGGCTGCGCCGGCTCCCATCGCACTGTGCACGATGACTGCAAGGGGGTCGGCGATGGGGGTCGAAGTATTGCGCGAAGCGGGGTGGTGCGGCCTCGTGTCCGGCGGGGAGCCGCCGGTGTCCCTGGCGGTCGAATTGCCATTCCCGGAAGCGGATGTAGGCCTCCAGAAGACCGCGTAGTGCACCTCCTACCGCTCCGAGCGAGATCAGCAACGGTACGTCCACGGTGTCCCCCGGTGGTACCAGCGGCTGGGCTCCCGATTCGAGGCCCGCTTCTTGAGCGTAGGGCCGGGAGATGGAGCACCGGAGGCAGAACGGGGGAAAACGCCTTTTCAACGCCGGGCGTGCTGGGGTGAGTTTGTTGTCCGCGGACAACAAGTAGGGCGAAACACGCGCCCAACGGCGTCTCTACATCTTCAGAGGTGAGTAAGGTAGCGCCATGACCGCGCCATACGACCCGATCGATCGGGAAAAGGTAGTAGCCAAGCTGCCTGCTGAGCTGCGCAAAGAACTGAAGGTCCGTGCCGCAGAACTGGGCAAGGACATTCAGGACGCCGTCACCGAAGGCGTCGAGGCCTGGCGGAAAGCCAAGGAACGGCCCGCCGTCGACACCAGCGGCGGCACCTCCTTCGCCACCTACCTCCCGGCCGGGCTGTACGGCAAGCTCAAGCAGACCAGCAAGACCCGCAGCGTCTCCTACAACCAGGCCATCGCCCAGTCGATCCGCCTGTGGCTCGACAACAATCCCTCCCCCAGGCCCCAGCCGCCGCGCGTCACCGGGGCCCGCCGGATCATCTTCGGCAACCAGAAGGGCGGCGTCGGCAAGACGTCAGTGTCCGCCGGCGTCGCCCAGGCGCTGGCGGAGTCCGGGCACCGCACCCTGCTCATCGACTTCGATCCGCAGGGCCATCTCACCAAGCAGCTGGGCTACCCGCTCCTGGACATCGACAGCGCGAGTCTGGCCAAGCACATGCTGGGTGAAGCCAGAGGAGACCTCAGCGAGCTTCTCGTGCCGATAAAGGGCGGCGACTTCGAGGAGCACCTCTGGCTCCTGCCCGCCTGCAAAGACGCGTTTCTCCTCGACGCGAGACTGGCCACCAGTCGCTCCGTGCGCATCAAGGAGACCGCACTGGAGAAGGCCCTCGAGCCGTTGGAGCAGGACTTCGACTGCATCGTCGTCGACTGCCCCCCGAGCCTGGGTTACGCCATGGACACCGCGCTGTACTACTGCCGCACCCGCGAGAACGAGGCACCCAGCACGTCCGGCATCGTCATCCCCGTCCTCGCCGAAGACTCCTCCGCCGATGCCTACGACATGCTCTACGAACAGATCCAGGACCTCACCGAGGACCTGAACGTTGTCATCGCCATGCTGGGCTTCGTCGTCAACATGTACGACAGCCGCAAGGGCTACGTCGCCACGTCCTCCCTCGCCGAATGGCACAACATCGGCGATCCGCCCGTCCTGGCCATTGTCCCCGAACTGAAAGACCAGCGAGAGGCTGTCCGCGTGAAGAAACCCTTGCTCGTACATGCCCCCTACGGTGACCAGGCAGACGTCATGCGGGCTGTCGCCCGGAGGATCAGCGCATGAGCGTCGCTGACAAGCTGGGCACCGGATCATCGTTCGGGCAGGTACCGCGGGGACGTAGCGCCCGCGGCCGCGCCAAGGCCGTCACTCAAGGAGACGTGCCCGCCTACGAGCTCGTCCGCCTCCACCTGGACGAGGTCGCCCCTACCCCTCTCAACCCGCGCCGCAACTTCGGCACGGACGAGGACAAGACCCGCTTCGGTGAGGAACTGCGCCAGGCCCAGCTCGCCGCCTGCGTGGCTGTGACCCGCGAGGCATACCTGAAGCTGTGGCCCGAACAGGCGGAGCGGATCGGTGATGTCCGGCACGTCCTCGTCAACGGTGAGCGCCGCTTCCGCAGCGCTGTCCACGTCGGTCTCGACGCCCTGGACTTTGTTGTCCGCAACGACCTCGCCACCTCCCGCGAGCAGTTCATCAACTACCTGCTCAAGGAGAACCTCGAGCGGGAGGACTTCGACGTCATCGAGCGGGCCCGCGGCGTGCAGCAGCTCGTCGACGTCTGCGCGGAGCAGTCGGAGCGGGGCGCCCGTTCCCGGGCTGCGGAGCAGCTGGGCAAGGACCGGTCCTGGGTGACCAACCAGCTTTCCCTGCTGGAGCTGCCGGAGGAACTGCAGGCCATGCTCAGTGCCGGTACCCTGCCGGAACGCGATGGCCGGTCCCTGGCCCGCCATTTGAAAGATCATCCGGACGCTGACGCGGCCGCGCTCCTGGACCATCTTCAGCAGACGAAGGGGTCAGCCGCCCGCGCCAGACAGCGGGACAAGGCCGTTCAGCAGGCAACTCCGCAGCCTCAGCTGGTCCCGAAGCCGGCGAGTTTGTTGTCCGTGGACAACAAACTCGGTGCGCCGAAGGCAGACGCACAAGAGTCAGGGACGAGCCCGAAGTTGTTGTCCGCGGACAACAAACCGGCCGGCCCGGTCGAAGCCAGGGACAAGAGCATTGCCGTGGCGGAGGCGCCCGGAGCATCCGGCGGCGCCGCACCTGCGCCCGCGCAGAGTTCTGCGCCGCTGCCGAGTGCGCGAACCGGTCCGGTCTCCAGCCCGGCAGAGGTAGCCGAGCGGCAGCAGGAGAGCCAGCCGAAGAAACTGCCGTACGACAACCCGACGTTCGTGGCCATGCATCTCGAAAAGAAGATGGAGCCCGCGCACTACCTCGAGGCCACCCAGCTGATGGCGGCGAGGTGCTGGGACAAGGCAGGCACCGAGCCGTCCCTGGGACTGCTCAAAGGACTGCTGCAGGAGGTGGCGCAACGCGACCCGGAATTGCTGCGCAGTCTGCTCGAGCAGTTCACCTCGCAACCCTCAACGCCCTGACGCCGGACCGCTCCGCGCAGGGCGTGTCCCCGACCGCGGAGGGCCGTCTCCTTGCGCGTGTGGATCCCCGTCGTCCGAGTTGGGCGACGGGGATCTGTGCTGAGTAGGAGAACTCATGCGCGCCACGGCGTCGGCTGACAGGGTCTGCCCTATGACGAGTGGCAGACGGACACTGACGGCCCTGCATCTCCTGTTGGTCTGGGCGGCCATGGCGGCTGCGGTGCCGATGCTCGGCTTCGGGCTGCTGGCGGCAGCCTGGGGAGGCGGCGCTGCGTCGTTGCTGTTTGTCGCGTTAGGTGTGCCGCTGACGGTGGGGCTGCTGGCCACAGCCGGTATACCGGCGCAGACGGTGGTGCCGTCGTGCGGTTCAGCGAGGCAGCGGCTCGGCTGGGCGGTGCTGGTGTTCGTTCTCGGCACGCTCGGCGTTGGCGCCGGCTTAGCTGCCTACGGCGCAGACGTCGACCTGGGGAGTGCCAGTGCCCGCATCGCGCTGACCGGGGCACCGTACGCCGTGGCTGCGGCGTTCTTCGTGCCGAGCCGGTGGGTGCGGCTGGGAGCGGTGGCTGTGCTCGCGGCCGGGCTTGTCTATGGCGGGTTCGTCGGCCCGGCGCAGTCGCAGCAGCGTCGGCACGAGGCTGAGATGGCGAAATACCGGCAGCATCCAGAGCTGCTGTACCTGGGTACGGCACCGCCAGGTCTGCAGGTGTCTCGCGCGCGAGTCGGCCCCGCCTTCTTCGGCGTCGATTACCGGACCGCCCACGACGATGAAAAGTTCGCATACGTGGGCCTCACGGTGCGCCCGCCGCTCACACCGAAACTGCGCTGTCCCGAAGTCGGGTACGAGGGCGAGACGTGCACGGTCGAGGCGCGCGGCGACATGCGCAGAATCCGTGATCTTCCCCGTGGCGGCCGCGATGTCACTCTCGTCCGGCGTTACCGGAACGCAGAAGTGGAGGTTGTCAGCCAGACCCTCGACGAGATCGGGCTACGTCGTCTGATGGATACGCTGCACCCGCTGACGGATACAGAGCTGGAGAAGCTGATGCGGGAAAAGAAGATCGACTACCAGTTCTGAGTCATGTCGCCCTGGGCTTGTGGCAGTTCGGCCGGTTCGTCGAGCGCATTCTCGACCAGGGGCGGCAGTGAGCCGAAGCGCGATGACTGTCACACAGGCAGGCTTGTTGTCACCGGCAAGGCCATAGGTGCGCACAGGTGAGACTTCGGCAGCGACGACTTCGCCGCACTCACGGCATGAACGACCGGCCTGCGGGCCTGAGGTGAGCCCCGGCCATGTGGAACCGGACGCTCGGGGCCGCACGTCTTTCCGTACATGCTGATCGTCCTGGGGATACTGGGGATCCTCTTCGCCGTCGCACCCGCCGTCGTCTGGATGACGATCGCCCGCACCCGCCCCGTCGGCTTCGTGATCGGCGGCATGCTGCTCGCCGGAGCCAGTGTGCTGATCAGCGTCCAGCAGAGCTGGATCGACGTTCCCAGGCCCGACGCCCATCTCGTGTTCACCGCTCTCGCGCCCTTGCTCATTGCCTGCGGCGCGGGACTGGAAGGACGGCGTGAGAGCTCCCCTGCCCCGGAATGGATCTCCCGCCGCAATGGAGCAATCGGCTTCCTGGGGATGCAGTTCGCCCTCACTCTCGCGGTCGGCCTTCTGTACGCGCTGATGATCAGCGAAGGCGGACGCCCCGTCGTCCAAGGACCTCCCCTCCATGCCGCCGGGCATCACCATGGTCGACGAAGGCATCGGCTGCGGTTCCGGTGACTGCTGGCGCGCCGCGACGGTCATCAGCGAGGACGGCCTGTCCCGCCCGGAGATCATCCGGGAACTGGGCCTTCAGCAGGAAAACTGCCGCTCCAGCGGCTGGCTGCTTGACTGGCGTGACGTGTGTGTCGGAGCCAGGGAGAACGGTGAGAACGTCACCATCTACGCCAGCTGGGGATATTGAGAGGTCGTTTCCCAGTCGGCCACGGTGGTCCTGAACGAGGATCTGTGACAGACCGCGTGCCTCACTGGTGACGTCAGGCTGCTTCGACCGCTCCTCATCATCAGCTCAATCAGCTCTGCGGGTGACAACTGCCGTGCTTCAGCTCCGACCGGCAATCCGGTGCGGCCCGAGGTGCTCACTGGTCAGGGCGGTAAAGCGATCGAGGCCCTGGGGCTGGAGGGCTTCGATGGACGTCTGCCGACCGTGTACGTGCCGGGTGGCGCGCAAGGTTCGCAGCAGATCAACCATCTGGTGCGCGACGTATTGCCGTGGCTGGTGGACAACGCGAACGTGATCCACCAGTGCGGCCCCGGCAACGTGGCCGAGCTGCGGCAGGCCACCGCGCACCTGCCGGCAGCGGTCGCGGGCCGCTACCACCTGAGCGGATACATGGGCGCTGAACTCCCTCCGCTCGCCTCGTCGGCCGGCAACGAGCAGGTGCACAACGCCCGGCATCTGGCGGACCAGGGGGCTGCTGTCGCACTGGTCGGGGACGTGTCGGCTGAGCGGCTGCGCGAGGTGGTGGCGCCGCTGCTCACCGATGCCGGGCTGCGTTCGGTGATGGCGCAGCGGGCCCGCTCGCTGGGCCGTCCCGATGCCGGCGAGCGGCTCATCGACGTGGTGCTTGACGCGGCCCGGGCGGAGCGAGGTGGGCGCGGGTTCGGTCAGGGAAGGTGGTGTGCTGCGGCCGCCTTGATGAGGTCGGCGCACGCGAGGAAGGCGTCCTTGCCCAGGTTGCAGGGGTCGGGAACATCCCGGTCGCCGAGATAGGCGGCGAGTGCCGTCGACGTGTACGACTGCGGCGCTCTTGTCGGCTCGGGCGGGGCGAGCAGCATGAATGGGCTGGCGACGTCCAGGTCGAACCAGGTGCTTGCCTGGTCGGCGAAGACGGCCGGGGCGAATGGCTTGAAGGGTTCGCGGTGCTTGATCGTCTGGTTGAGGGCCTCGCTGCTGGCGGTGGTTCGGGGGTTGGCGAGGATGCTGTGGGCTCCCAGCGCGGGGGCGACCTCGCTGCTGCCCACACCTGTACTACCGGTGCGGGTAGGCTCGCGCATGCACACACTCAGGTTGGCACATAACTAGGAATTTGGGTCCCTTCAGTCCCTTCGCTGCACCTTTAACCCTTCTGGCCTGCGGTTTTTCCAGGGGATGCTCCAGGGGAGCGAAGAGACGAGTCAACGGCAGCAGGGTGAAGCTTTGGATGTTGGAAGACCCGAACCCTTGTCGCGTGCGCGGCTTTACTGACCGGCGAGCTCACCGGGACGCGCTCAACCTGGGGCGATGCGTCGCGGTCGTGTCAGGGATGGTCTGCTTCCTTCTCGGATGTCGGGCCGCAGGCAGGCACCCTGAGCCTCGCAGCCACCCGGCGTCACGGCATGCCCGCACCGTGACGCCCTGGCTGCACACTGCGGACGGGCTACGTCATCAACTCGATGTGCGGATGCTCAGGCTCTGCCGGGCAGACGAACAGGTGCTGCCGGTAGCCGCTGCCTATCTGGACCCCGGTCGCGTTGTAGCCGCGGTGGCCGGGGTACGGTCCAGCACCTGGGTGGGGGTGCGGAGACCAGCTGTTCCCGGCGTCGTCCCCTTCCTCGAACGTGGCGACGGTCATCAGGACCTCCATGCCGGTGCCACACTCGGCGCAGGGCTGCGAGCTGGGGTCGGTGGAGTTCCAAGCGGGCCAGCCGCCGACCTTCCAGCCGGGTGCGTTGGACAGCACACAGTCGTAGTACGTGTCCGGGTCCATGTCTTCCTCTGCTGCCTGCGGCACACTCCATCGTTTGAGCTGCTCCCGCAGTTCTTCGCTCAGCTCCAGATGGTCGGGGTACTCGGTGATCTGCTCCGGTTCGAGCACGCACGGTTCCGGTAGATAGCCGTCGAACTGCACTGCGGGCGGCTCGGGGGGCGTGTCGAGGATGTCGGTGACGGCGGCTGCCGAACGCCAGAAGAGCAGGGTCCTGGGCATGATCGGATGATCGAAGGGGCACCACAGAACCTGCAGCAGGTCCTTGCCCTGCGGCGGGCTCAGAGCGGGCACATCCCGTGCGTACAGCTGTGCGACGGGCAGCATCGCTATGGGGCCGTCGTACGCCTGGACCGCCAGTCTCACCGGATACGGCCGAGGGGGCCGGATCCGCTCGAGAGTCTCCCGTTCCTCCGGAGTCAGGTCCCGGCCGTGCGAGGCGGCGAAGATCCGTCGTTCCAGCCGCAGATCCGCCGGGGACTGGGCTGGGTTGATGCCATCCACCACATGCGGTTCCTCACAGTGCGGCCATGGCTCCTCGGCGGGCCACAGCAGTGGCCCGCCGATCGAGCTGTCGTGCCACGTCGGCGCCCCAGGGCGGGGGTGCAGGCGGGTCGCCGTGCGGGCCAGCGGAGCCAGTTGGGGAAAGACCGCAGCAACGTCGATCGGCCGTGGCGGAGTGACAGGAGTGACATTCATGGCCGCAATCTTGTCAATCGCCTCTGACAACGGCCCTCGTGGCCGCCCCACGAAGGGCTCCGGCACGGGCGCCACCCGGGAGAGCGCTACCGCCGGTCCGTTGCCGGCAGATGCCCCGCGAGCAGGTCCACGATCGCCGCGTGGATGTCCGTCCACGCGTGTGGTTCGTCGCCACGTACCACCTGGGCAGGGACGACCTTGACGCGTCCGTTCCGTCCGCACCGCCGCCGGTCAGGAGATGGTCCATCACGATCTCCATCGGCCGGCAGGCCGTGGCCGAACCCCTTGAAGTTGAGCGTCTCGCCGATGGTGAGTACGCAGACGGCCCTGGTGCCGCCCCATGGAGGGAGGGCGGCACCAGGGCCGCTCTTCGGATATCCGTAGCGCTGAAGTGCTGGTCAGGGGCGGCGAAGCGGCAAGCCGGGCTGTTCGCGTGAGGCGGGGACTTCGGGGGTGTACGACACGACGTCGGGCACCGGCCTGCCGGTGGGCTGCTGGGTGACGACGATGACCCAGCCCTCGTACAGGCGGGCGGCGAGCGCCGCGTACGGACCGTCCGGCACCGCCTACCGGTATGGCACCGTGCCCGGCCGCCGGGTGAGTCCGGCGATCAGCCAGACGAGCCGGGCCTTGAGCGGATGGACGCCCGTTCGCCTGGACCGACGCCGAGATCACCTACGCCGACCGAGACTGGGTATCCACTCACCACCCCGCCCGGGCGATCCTCCACGGTCTCACCGACCAGGACTCCGCAGTCCTCGATCAATGGCTTCAGCCTGCTTGAGGTTCTTCGCGGTGATCCACAGGATTGACAGTTACTCAAGACAGATGCGGAAGAGCGCAGAGCTCGAGCCATCGAATGCCGCCTCTATGTCCATCCCGCATCACTGAAATCGCTTGTATGCCTGCCTGGCAGCCCAGGAGGGGCTCTCCCATCGGTTCATACCGGGGTGGTGGAGATAGGCGCTGCAGAGTACCTTTCTGCGCGTCACATTTTGGTCATTATGCGCGAAATTTTCTATACGCCATGGAACGAGAGTGGGGATAGTAAGCCTCGTGTGCGGACTGCAGGGCGACGTGCTGAGGAGAAGACCGAGAGGATCGAGCTCCAGCGCCCGACCGTCGCCGATGGCGGCCACCTGGTGATTACCTGTGGTGATTACCTGCCCACTTGGCTAGGTTGCCCTCTCCTCGTCCGATTCTCGCAGGGAGAGTGGCAGCCGTGCGGCAACAGCACAAGACCTTCCAGGCGATCGAGGTCGGCGACGGCAGCGACGGGAGGTGGGCCGCCTACACCCGAGCCCTGTGGCAGGAGATGAAGGGCCTGCTGACCGAGGAGGGCCGCACTCCGGAGGGGGCGGATCGTGTTCGGGCGCTGTTCCGTGCGCACATGCCGGAACTGGTTCCAGTTCTGGACCGCCTGGTCGGCCAACTCGACCGGCCCGAGGCGGAAGCCTTCCTCACCCACGCGGCACTGCGGCCGTTCTCCCCGGCCTGCACCCAGATCGGCCACAACGGCACTCTGCTGCGCAATTATGACTTACGGCCTGATCAGTGCGAGGGGACCATCGTCTTCTCCTGCTTCCTGCGTCCCGTGATCGGGATGCAGGACATGCTGTGGGGCTTGCTGGACGGGATGAACGACGCCGGTCTCGCGGTTTCGCTCACCTGGGGCGGACGTTCCGTCTACGGACGCGGCTTTGCCATCCTCATCGTGGTGCGCTACCTGCTGGAGACGTGCGACACCGTCGATGAGGCGGTCGGCAGGCTGCGGTCCCTGCCGGTCGCCGTCCCTCAGAACCTCACCCTTGTCGATCCCGTGAAGGCGATGACGGTGTTCGTGGGACCGGACATGTCGCCGACGGTGGCGCCGGATGCCTGCGCCGCCAATCACCAGCACCTGCCGGTGACCGGCGAGCAGGAGCAGGCCCTGCGGACGCAGGAGCGGCTGCGCGCCATTCGCGCCGCGGGTGCCGACGTGGCGGCGATGCTGAAGCCGCCGCTGTATCGATCCGTCGACAAGCAGGGGTCGAGAACGCTCTACACCGCCCACTACCGGCCCGTCGAGGGCCGCGTGACGTACTACTGGCCCGGCGAGTCCTGGCAACAGTCCTTCGGCGACTTCACACCTGGATCCCGCACCGTGCCCCTGGGCGGGGCCGGCTGAGAGGTTTTCCGGACTCCTGCTCGTCCCTGCACGAAGATCTTGCAAGAACGTGATCCCACCCGGCGCCGACAGGCACTCACGCGGCTGGCTCTGCCACGGCCAGCTCTGCTACGGCCGCACAGTGGACCGGCAGGGGCTCGGCACGATCTTGGCTTGGCGCAGGGGGACGGTCGGTAAGGTCAGGCCCGGCTTCCGCTTATGGCAGCAGGTCCGCTTTGGGAACGGGGTGTTTTCTCTCCGACTTTTTTTACCTCGATGGTGCGAGGGTCCACGGCTTCTCCTGGCGCGCCTTCCTGGTAGAGGCCGTCGGGGAGGCTGTCGCGGTCGTGTGGCAGGAGGAAGAAGACGCGGCGTTTGTACAGGCCGCTGTCCGGGTCGGGTTCGGCTTTATCGTCGAGGAGGGCGTAGCCGACCATGCGGCCGTCGCGGGCGTAGGGGGGTTTGTTGTTGCGGCGCCTGGTCTTGTCGATGGCCTGGCGGACGTAGTCGAGGTTTTCGGGGTCTTCCAGCCACACCACGTGGGCTTCGTGGGTGAGATCGCCCTCGGTCAGTAGCGAGCTCATGGCTGCTGCCCCTCCTTGGTCTGCCGGGTCTGCTGTGCGCCCGTGCGGTGCGGTGTGCTGTCTGGTGGTGAGCTTTCCCCCGCGGGGTCATGGTAGACCGGGCTGGCAGGGATCGGCAGGGTCGGCTGTGTGGCCTGGGGCCGGGGGCTGGCAGTCAGTCGTTGGCTGTGGTGGTGCGGGAGTTGGTTCATGACGGGTTGTCCAGCAGGGCAAGGCCGGGGTAGTACTTGCGTCCGTTGGATTTGATCATGTCTGAGGGGGCGGCGAGGCCTACTTCCTGTCGTACGCGGGTGGCGAATGCGCGGGCGCCGGCTGGGCGGATGCCTTCGCCGGCGCTGCACCAGGAGGCGTAGGTGGTGTAGAGGAGGCCTTGTTCGACGCGGAGGTCGGGGGCTTCGAGGTTGCGGGTGCAGCATTCGGTGAGGAAGCGGCCGATGTGGTCTTCGGTGTTGGCGTAGGCGGTGGTGGCCAGGCGGACGCGGTCGGGACCGGCGAGGTTGTCGCGGGTGGTGAGGTAGCGGCGGGCGCCTTCGATGAGCCACTGGAGGATGCCAGGGCCTTCCTCACGGACGAGCTCGAGGGCAAGGTTGTCGATCTTGCGGTGGTCGGGGACGGTGCGTTCGAAGGGCAGCAGGCGGATGCGGCGCCAGAACGCGAATCCCCCGTTGCTGACTTCGGGACGGTGGTTGCCCAGCAGCCACAGGTGGTGGGTGGGGTTGAAGGAGAAGTAGTCCTGGCGCATCCGGCGGGCTTTGATCTTCTCTCCGCCGGTCAGGAGTTTCACCCGTGCTTCGTCGAACTTGTCGTTGGGTTTGAGTTCGCTGCACACGATCAGGCGTCGTCCGTGGAGTTCGGTCAGTTCGGTGGAGTGTTCGGAGAACGCGCCGCGGTCCATGAGGAAGCCGGGTGGGGCGGCATCTGCGTAGTCGCCCAGGATCTGGATCATGACGTCCAGGAGGACGGACTTGCCGTTCTTGCCGTGTCCGTGCAGGAACGGCAGGACCTGGGCGCCGACATCGCCGGTGATGGAGTAGCCGAGCAGCAGGTGCAGGAAGCCGATCATTTCCTGCCCTTCGGGGTCGTCTCCGAAGGTGTCGTGCAGGAAGCGGTGCCAGCGCGGGGTGGGGATCTGGTGGGGGGCGACGCTGGTGGCGCGGGAGTGGAAGTCCCGGGTGGGGTCGGGTTTGCGCAGCAGGCCGGTGTTGAGGTCGACGACGCCGGCCGGGGTGCACAGGGCGTAGGGGTCGCCGTCGAGGGTGTCGGGGTCCACGGACAGGTCCGGTGAGGCTTTGGCCTGGGTGAGGAGGGCTTTCATGCCGGTGGTGGACAGGGTGCGCTTTTTGTGGTGGTGGAGCTCTCGGTCGGTGAACAGGCCGCGCGGGTCGTTGTCCGGCATGTCCTCGGCCATCTCGCCGGCGGCCCACAGGGCGGCCTTTTCTCCGCCGGTGCGTTTCCAGCGGTAGCCGTCCCAGGAGAACCAGCCGAGGCCTTCGACGTGTCGGAACTGGTCGCGGTACAGCTTGACGAACAGTTTGGCGTTGCCGCGGTCGGTCAGTGTGCCCGGAAGTGGTGCGGGTTGCGCCCAGGAAGGGGCGGAGGGGGAGATGTGGGTCTGGTTGGGCAGGGCGGCAGGCGGCTGCTGTGGCTGTTCGAGGTCCAGCATCTGCTGAGCAGCGGCGCTGGCGTCGAAGCGCGGGGTGTCGGCGCTGCTCATGAACGTCCTTCAGGGTGAAACGGGCGGGCAGAGCCTGCGGCGAGGGCGTCGTCGATGATGCGTTCGTTGCGGCTGCTCTGCCAGGGGCGTGCTGTCTGTGCTGCTTCGAGCAGGAGGAGGCGCACGGCGTGTAGATCCACATGCCCGCTGGCGGTGAGTCCTCCGGCGGTGTAGGCGGCCTTGTTCAGTTTCTCGGTGAAGGCTGCGCCTTCGGGTGTGGATGCGCATGCGGTGACGTCCAGGAGCAAAGGATCGAGGACCCGGTGCAGGGTGACCGTCGTTCGGGTGCGGGTTCTTTTTCGGGGAGCACGCGTTGCCGCGGCAGGGCGGGCCGGCGGGGGGTGGATCACGTGGCCGGTCCGTACGAGTTCCTTCCCGAGCCATTCGGGCAGGGCCGCAGGTACACGGGTCGGTCCTTCACGCACGTAGGTTCCCGAGGTGGTACGGGTGGTGGGGGCGACGATGTAGCCGCCGTCTGCGCGGATGTCGACCTGCCAGGCAAGGGCGACTTTGGGGCTGGAGCCGGTCGAGCAGCGGAACCGTGTGGCCGGGTGGGGATTGCGGTACCAGACGTGCAGGCCTCCCGAGGGCGTGCGCACCCGCAGGGTGGTGTCGTCATGGGCGGGATGTGGCTGGCCACGTAGTGCGGCAAGGAGAGCGAGGGTGTCGAAGCCTGATGCCAGGCCCTGCAGGTTTACGGACTCATGGATGGAGATCCCGGGCAGCAGGCGGTTGCGGTCGGGAACCAGGGTGGAGTGCGCATCGATGTCGATGACGATCAGGTCGGCTCCCCCGCAGGCCACGCCGACGCCCCAGGACGGCTCAGCGGACCACCAGGCGTCGAGGCGGGCCAGGTCGGTGGTTGCGGCGTGGAAGCCGTGGCAGGGCCGCCCTGCTGGCAGACACGCACAGTCAGCAGGCGCGTGATGATGACGCTTGCAGGCGGTGCAGTTGCCCGTGGGGGTTTTGCGTCTCGGGGCCAGAGGGTGAACGGGCCAGCCCTGGCGAGCACACCAGCGGGCTACCGCATGGGGCATGGCAGCCTGCAGTGCGGCTGCGGGCTCACTTGCACCAAGGCGGGACACGCATCGTCCTTCTGTCGAGTGCGAGTCCTCCGGTTCCCGTGGCCGGGACGACTGTCGCAGGGACTGCGTGCCGGCGGGAGGGACCAGAGGGACTGTAGGGACTGTGTTTCAGAAGAGAGTCTAGGACCCGACGACGGTATCCCGTGGTAGCCCCTGCACGTGGCGGTCTATCAGGTAGACGGTCCCTACAGTCCCTTGAAGCCCTGAGTGGGGACGGAGCATAGCAACATATAGGCGAAAAGACCGATTTGAGAGTGTCCGTAGGGACTGTGATCTCAACAACTTGCAGATAGCTGGCGAAAGGAGAACAAGCGCGAGGTGCGAGAAGCGGACCTGTCGCTGCTCGCCCTCCGCTCCACAAAGGGATCGAAGAACAGGGATCCAAAGAATCGCGGCAGTCTTTCGGTCCCTCACCCTAACGCGCAGCATAACTGCAGGTCAGAAGTCCGTAACCGGTTCGAGAGGGACCGAAGGGACTGGGATTCCCAGTTATCAGCCAGCCATACATCTGTACAGACAGATGCGCGTGTGTGTATGTACATCGTCCAGAGTGGCTCATAACTCAGAATCAGAGTCCCTTCAGTCCCTCAAACTGGGTGCCACCCGCTTGTGACCTGCATTTTCTTCAGGGACTCAACCGCAGGGACCGAAAAAGAGAGTCCACCTCCAGCCCCTGTCAGCGCGACCGATCCCAAGACATCCGGTCTTCGCCCGGGCGGCTCCTTCACGCGCTGGCGCCGCTGTCGACCGGGAGGATCGCGCCGGTCACGTACGAGGCGCGGTTGCTGAACAGCCACGCGGCCGCCTCGGCGATCTCGTGGGGCTCGGCCATGGCCTGGGTCGCCGAACTCACCGGTGACGTCCTGGACGGCTGGCCCAGGGGGATGCGGCTGATCGTCAGGAAGGAGCGACCGCACCCTGGGGCCCAGTTGCGGCTCACGGACGCGGATGGCATGCGGCTGACCTGTTTCGCCACCAACACCGTCGGCTGGCCGATTGCCGAACTCGAGCTGCGTCACCGGCTGCGGGCGAGGGCCGAGGACCGTATCCAGGCTGCCCGGGCCACCGGCCTGCGCAACCTGCCCCTGCACCACACTGCCCGGAACAAGGTCTGGCTGGAGATCGTGCAGATCGCTCTCGACCTGCTGGCCTGGATGCCGATGCTCGCGCTGACCGGCAAGGCCCGGCTCTGGGAACTCCGCCGACTGCGGTTCCGGCTGTTCAGCGCGGCCGGACAGCTCGTCACCCCCGGCGGATCCTCCGCCTGGCCCGGCACTGGCCTTGGACTAACCGCATCACCGCCGCCCTCGACCGGCTCACCGTTCTACCGCACCCCGACTGACCAGCGGATTCCCCGCCCTTACGAGAGAACCCACCAGCCGGAGCAGTGGAAGCCGGCGTTCACCCGAGACGACACTCGGGCCCTCAACCTGCCCCACCCTCAGCCCACGGCACGAAAACAGTCCACCGACTCCGTCGGCGGCCGGTCACGAAAGATCGAGGCTAGAGGAGCAGAACAAACGACGGTCTCTCTCAGCGTGGGCGCTGTATGCAGCCGCCGGGACGGGCCCGTGGTCCTGCTGTCTGCCTCTGGAGCAGCGGGCGGGCTTGTCGCAGCAGGGTCCGAGCAGCATGCAGCAGCTGACCGCGCTGCACCGGCCGGCGCCGACCTGCTGCCCGTGCAGCACCCGTGTGCCGCCTGGCCCATGCAAATGCTGCGCTGCACCCGCGACACCGCCCTGCTGCCACCCAAGGCCCACCACCAGGACCATGAGCAGCACCCCGGTGACGACCGTGCTGCCCACCGGGCAGCACCCTGCTGCAGACCATAGCGAGCAGCACGACCGGGAGTAGCAGGACCTCGTGTCCGCAGGCCCTCGCCTCACACATCACACCTCACACCCTCATACGCGCCGCGCCCACCTGGGGAAAAGGGCTGTATGCCTTACAGGAGCAGCCGGGATCGGCGCTCTAGAGGACGCTGCCGTGCAGGGCGCGGCGGTCGCCGGACACCGCGTAGCGGCGGGCGGCGAGGCCGTGCTCGAGGGGCTCGCCGATCTGGTCGCAGAGCAGCGCCAGGACGTCGGCGGCCTCGATGTCGGAGAGGTAGGCCGGCGCGACTTCGAGCATCAGCTCCCCGATCCCGTGGGTGCTGGCCGTGAGGTCGTCGACGACGCGGCGCAGCGCGGCGACGGTCGGGTCCGCCGACGGTTCGGCGGGCGCCGGGGGCGGTGCCGTGCGGATGTCGCAGACGGTCTGGCGGACCCACCGTGGGCTCATCAAGGGCCTGGAGGCCGCTGTGAGCGAGCGTGGCGAGCCGCCGGGTGATCAGCTCCGTGACGGCGTCGGCTGGAGCCGTCGATCAGGACGCGCTGGGACAGGCCGTAGTCGAATGCGGCCGCGGCGGCCAGGTCGCTGTCTCGCACGCGAGACGTCTCGGGGCCGGCGGTGACCGCGTCGTGGATCGTGCCGAGCGCGCGGACGACATCGAGGAGCCGGTACGCCTGGGCGCGGCTGATGCCGAACTCCGCGTCGCAGTACGACTCCCAGTTGCTGTGTCCCAGAGGGAGCCAGACCCGGGCGGCGTGCGCGTCGCGGACCCGGGCGGCCAGGACCGCCACGGAGCGCCGGACGTCGTCCATCGCCTCGCGCAGCCCGGCCGCCAGCTCCCGGGCGCGGACCTCGCTCAGCGGCGGCCGCGCCGGTTCAACGCTGTGCTCCTGGTCCTTGTTGTCCTCGCCCACGACTCCATCGTCCTTCGCGCCGGCGGACACCACCAGGGCGTGAGGGAGCACGGGGCGCGAGCTCCGTGCTCCCTCACAGCCTTACCGTTCACCGCGTCTACCTGGGGAAATGCCCTATGAGCCTGCCAGCCTTACAGCGTGACACCGGCGCGCGGGGCGGGTTGTCCCGTCTTGATTGATCTGGTCCGAGGCCAGGATCGTGACCTGCGACGACCAGATCATCTGAGACGAGCGGCGGCGGAAAAATCTCAGGTGATCTGCTCCCTGGGGCACGAATGGTGGCTGTTGTCTCAGACGATCTGGTCCAGCACCGCTGCCGCGACATTCGAAGTGCCGGGCTTGATCGCGCTCAGCTACGCTCGCCCGTTATGGCAAGCACTACCGCGCCGAAGTCGCGCTTTCTCGTACTGCACGACTACGGCATGGGCGGTTCATGGTGGTGGGTCCACGCGCGATCGGCCCGAGAGGTCCTTGAGACCTTCGCGGAGGTTGAGGTGGTCGACAGTCCGGAAGCCATCGAGCGAGCTGACGGGGACCTCGACGAAGTCGACATCGACGCCCCGACCATGCCTCCAGGTCTGGACGGGCTGCGAGCCAAGCGCGACGCACAGCGCGGCCACCCCGGTTTCGGCGCGCTTGCGGACCGGCGCACCGTGCACCTACGGCGCCGCTGGGATGGCGACGGAGATGAACCCGCGACCTACTTCATGGAGGTCGGCTCCGACGGCCGCAGGTTGCGCCAGGTAGAGCTCGCCGACGACGGGACCGCGCTGAAGAGCGGTCCCAACGACTGGACGTTCAATCCGCCAGTTGTGGATCTCTTTGACCCTGAGTGGGCGGACAAGGAAATCCACCCGGACGAGTTCGAGGCAGTATGGCTCCGAGCACGGCACGTCGACAGCGAGTAATAGGAGGTCGACGCCACCGCGCAGCAGAGCCAGGACGGACCAGATCAACTGAGACGGCGAGTGAAGCGGACCAAATCAATCGAGATCGGGACCAGATCGCCGAAAATGGGACACGGGTCTGTCACGCTGATCCGCGACGGCGGACACTGTCCCGTGACAGCGAAGTTGAACCGATTGCCACTGAAGTTGGGCCACCGGCCCTGCACGCCGGTGAGCGGGGTGTGCCGGCCCTGCCGGTGTGACGTGGCCGGTACACGGTCGCACCTTGGGGCGCGGTTGTCTCAGCTGAACTGGAGGTCGATGACCTGGTAGAAGGCATGGCCGGTGTCGGCGACCTCCCAGACGGCGAGCAGGACGTGGTGGCCGGCGCGGCGCTCGGGCAGGTGCATGGCGTGGGTGGTGGG
>NZ_JAHKJW010000063.1 GCF_019710745.1 Streptomyces beigongshangae | reverse complement strand
CGGCCGCGCCCCTCGCCGCCCCCGCCGCCCCGCCCGCGCCCCCGGCGGCGCCTCCGGCCCCCGCCATGGGCGCCGGGAAGATCAACCTCGACAAGGGCCGCGTAAGCCTCCAGAAGAACGAGACCGTGTCCCTGGTCAAGGGCGGCCGCCCGCTCCTCTCCCAGGTGAAGATGGGCCTGGGCTGGGAGCCGGCGTACCGCGGCAAGGACATCGACCTGGACGCCTCGGTGATCGCCTACGGCCCGCAGCGCAACCACATCGACAGCTGCTACTTCGGCAAGCTCTCGATCGTGAACGGCGCGATCAAGCACTCCGGCGACAACCTCACGGGCGAGGGCGGCGGTGACGACGAGGTGATCGTCGTGGACCTCGGCCGCCTCCCCCAGGACGTCACGGGCCTGGTCTTCACGGTGAACTCCTTCTCCGGCCAGAAGTTCACGGAGGTGGCCAAGGCATACTGCCGTCTCCTGGACGCCGCCACGGGCGAGGAACTGGTCCGCTTCGACCTCACGAGCGCGGAGCCGCAGACCGGCGTGATGATGGCCAAGCTCATCAAGCAGTTCTCCGGCGAGTGGGAGATGACGGCCCTGGGCACCTTCGTCAAGTCCCGCACGGTCCGCGGCATGGTGAAGCCGTCGGCCCAGGCGCTCTAGGCCCCGGCCACCGGCGCCACGGCCCCGCACCCGGCAGCGCGACCGGGGCGGGGCCGTGGGGCGGGACCGGCGGAGTCTCAGCGGCGCCGCTGCCGCTTCCAGGGGCCCTCGACGGCCACCATGATGCCCGGCTCCTGGATGTTGGCGTACAGGGTCTTCCCGTCGGGCGAGAAGGTGACGCCGGTGAACTCGCTGAACTCGGGCTCCTCCTCGGTGCCGATGTTCAGGTCGTTGCGGGCGATGGGGTAGGTGCGGCCGCTCTCCGTCGCGCCGAAGAGGTGCGAGACGCCCTCGCCGTCCTCGGCGATGACGAGACCGCCGTACGGGGAGACGGTGATGTTGTCGGGCCCGTCGAAGGCACCGTCCTTCGACGGGTCGGGGTTCACCCCGAGGAGGACCTTCAGGGTGAGCGTGCGCCGCTTGGGGTCGTAGAACCAGACCTGTCCGTCGTGCCGGCCCGGGCTCTCCTCCCGGGCGTAGGACGAGACGACGTACGCGCCGCCGTCGCCCCACCACATGCCCTCGAGCTTGCGGGCGCGGGTGACCTCACCGGCGCCGAACTGCTCGCGCACGGGCACGGTCCTGGCGTCGCGGTCGGGCACGTCGATCCAGTCGACCCCGTACACGGTGCCGATCCTCGTGGCACGGGACAGGTCGTCGACGTAGCGGCCGCCGGAGTCGTAGCACCTGGGCGCCTGGAGCACCCCGGCGTCGTCGGCGAGCGTACGGAACTTCCCGCGGCCGTGGGTGAAGCCGTGCGGGGGCTTCCAGCGGAAGAACAGACCGTTGGGGTCGGAGTCGTCCTCGGTGAGGTAGGCGTGCCCCCGCTTGGGGTCGATGACGACGGCCTCGTGGTCGTACCGGCCGAAGAACTTCAGGGGCTTGGGGTCGCGGTTGGCACGGCGGTCGATCGGGTCGACCTCGAAGACGTACCCGTGGTCCTTGGTCATGCCGTTCTCGCCGGCCCGGTCGGAGTTCTCCTCGCAGGTGAGCCAGGTGCCCCAGGGGGTGCTGCCGCCCGCGCAGTTGGTGGAGGTGCCGGCGATACCGACCCATTCGGCGACCGCGCCGCCGGGACGCACCTCGACGACCGTGCAGCCGCCGGACGCGGCCGGGTCGTAGACGAGTCCCTCGGCCAGCGGCACGGGGTACGCCCAGCCGGCGCGCGGTCCCTTCAGCTCGTGGTTGTTGACGAGGAGGGTGGTGCCGCGCGGGCCGTCGAAGGCGGCCGTGCCGTCGTGGTTGGACGGGGTGAACTCCCCCGACTCCAGTTTCGTCCGCCCGCTGTGCGTGATGACGCGGTAGGAGAACCCGGCGGGCAGCGCGAGGATGCCCGCCGGGTCGGGCAGGAGCGGCCCGTAGCCGACGCTCCCCCCGGGCCGGCCGGCGTCGTGCAGTTCGTCGTCGCCCACGGTCTCGGTGTCCGTGGCGGCGAGGGCGCCGGGCGCGGTGGCGAGCGTGCCGACGCTGCCGGTCAGCGCGACACCGGCGCCGGCGATCGCGGATCGTCCGGTGAATTCCCTGCGGGTGAGCGGCATGCTGTCTCCTGTGGCGGTGGAGTGTGACCGTGGCGGGGGTGACGCGTGGGTGGTGCGGACCCGGCTGCCGGGCACCGGGACACGGTCCCGTCCGCGCCTGAACACCGGTTGAACACCGCCCGACGTATCGGGCCCCCCTTGTGTGAACGCGGCCCGTTCCGTCCGTCCGGCCCGTCGGGGGCTCCCGCGCCGCCATACGGCGCAACAGCACTCGCGTCCGGACCGCGGGCCGCCATAATCTCGGTACCAAGGATCCGCACGCCCTCTGGAGGCGAGCCGAAGTGGACGCACGTCAGGCACGCCGGCTGCACGAGGAGCGGCTGATGGCACTGGCCCATGTCAGTGGTGTCGGCATCGGCCGCGACGAGGACTCCGGCGAGGACGTGATCGTCGTCTTCGTGACCCGCAAGGTCCCGCGCGACGACCTCGCCCCCGAGGACACGGTCCCGGACGAGCTGGAGGGCATCCCGGTCCGGGTCCTGCCCATGGACTCCCCCTGAGGCTTTCCCGCGGTCCCGGCCATCGGCCGAAGGGCAGGGGCGCAGCCCCGCCCACCAGGGGCGCGGGGAACCGCGCGACCGGCCCCCACGCACCCGCGGCCGAAACTCCCGCGTCTGCCCCGCCTCCGCCCCGCTTCAACCCCGCTGCGACCGCGCCTTGAACGCCGCCTTGCGCGCCTCCTTGGCCACCGCCCGGTCCGGATGCAGCCGCCCCATCGCCTCCAGCACCTCCGGCGTGGCCGGATGCTCCACCCGCCACGCCGCGGCGAAGAACGAACCGTGCTGCGCCGCGAGCCCTTCCACCAGCGCCCGCAGCTCCTCGGAGTTCCCCTCCGCCGCGAGCTGCGCGGCGATCGTGTCGACGGTCAGCCAGAAGACCATCTCCTCGGACGGCGCGGGCACGTCCGGCACCCCCCGCTCGGCGAGCCAGACCCGGGCGAGCCCGCCCAGTTCGGCGTCGTCGAGCACCTCGTGCAGCGCGGGCGCGGCCTCCGCGCCGACCAGGGACAGCGCCTGCTGGCAGCGCAGCCGCCGCAGCGGGGCGCCCGCGTCGGCGCCCCGGGCGGCGGCGAGCAACTCCCGCGCGGCGTCCAGCGGTTCGCGCCGGGCGAGCCACTGCTCGGTCTCCGCCTGTGCGGCCGTCGGCGGGAACGTGGACGTGGAGTCGAGCAGCACGTCGGCCCCCTTGTCCGCGAGATCGCCCACCGCGGGCGCCGCGAACCCGGCCTCCAGGAGCCGCGCCCTGATGCCGTACACCCCGAGCGGGGTGAGCCGCACCATCCCGTACCGGGTGACGTCCGTGTCGTCCACGGCCGCGGAGGGCTCCTCGTCGGCGTCGGCCATGAGCGCCTCGTCGACGGGCTGGAAGTCGACGAGCCCGGCCGGCTCCAGGACCCGGAACTGGTCGTCGAGCCGCATCATCGCGTCCGACACCTGTTCCAGGACGTCGTTGGTGGGCTCCCCCATGCCGTCCGGCACGATCATCGACGCGGCGAGGGCGGGCAGCGGCACCGGGGCGTCGTCCGGGCCGTCCGCGCGGGCGGTCAGCAGATAGAGGTTGCCGAGCACGCCGTCGAGGAACTCGGCCTCCGCCTCGGGGTCCCAGTCCAGTGCGGAGAAGTCGATCTCGCCGCCCGCGTCCACGGCCTCCACCAGGTCCTCCAGGTCGGGCACGCTCGCGTCGGCCAGCACCGTCTCCAGGGCGCCCGTCCACAGTCCCAGCACGTCCTGCGGCGCTCCCGACAGGACGAGGCCCAGGTCGGCGCCGGTGGTGACCGTGCCCTCCTCCTCGTCCACGACCACGACCAGCCCGGTGTCCACGGCCACCCGCCATGCCTCACTGGCGTACGCCGCGGCGTCCTGCCCGTCGAGGCCCAGCTCCGCGGCGGCGGCCGCCAGCTGTTCCCCGACGAGTTCGCCGCCGGCCCCGACCCGGATGTCCGGACCGGCCCAGCGGGCGAGCCGCACGGCACGCGAGAGCAGCGGCGTGGCGAGCGCGTCCCGCGCGAGCTCCGCTTCGGAGTGCAGACGCACCGGCGGCAGGGGGGAGCTGTCTGACATCGGCTGGTTCTCCTAGGACGAACAGTCGGTACGAGCGGTCGGGCGTACATGTCGGCATCCGTCTCGGCATCCGTCTCGACGCCCGCCCCCGACGGACGTGCCGGATGTTTCGGACGTACCGAACGACCCCGGGGCCGCCCGCCGTGCCGCGCACGGGTCGGCGGGCCGCCCGGAAGACCGTCCTGGGGCCGTCCGTGACATGCGGTATCAGCCTAGACGGATTTGAACCCATGCCGCCCGGTTCATGAACCCGCCGGAAGTATTCAGCCAGGGAGCCTTGACAAGCCCCGTGGCCGGGCACGAGATTGACGCGCGTAGATCCGCCGATCCGTCTTCGTTCCGGCTCCCACGCACGTCCCCGGAGGGATTCCGTTGCCGAGCAAGCCTTCCGCGCGCATAGCCGCGCTCACCGTCGCCGCCGCCTGTTCCATGGCGTCCCCGGTGGTCCTCACCTCACCCGCCCACGCGGATGCCGTGGCCGTCCACGACATCCAGGGCTCCACCCGGACCTCCCCGCTCGTGGGGCGGCAGGTCACGGACGTGGCCGGCGTCGTCACGGGCGTACGGACCTACGGTTCGTCCCGCGGTTTCTGGATCCAGGGTCCGTCCGCGGACGCCGACCCGGCCACCAGCGAGGGCGTCTTCGTCTTCACCGGCTCCACGCCGACGGTCGCCGTCGGCGACTCGGTCACCGTCTCGGGCACGGTCACGGAGTTCGTGCCGGGCGGCGCCTCGTCCGGCAACCAGTCGGTCACGCAGATCTCCCGGCCGGCGGTGACGGTGGTGTCGAGCGGCAACGCGCTGCCCCGGGCCGCGGTCATCGACAGCCGTTCCGTGCCCGCCGCGTACGCGCCCGGGGGCGACCCGGCGGCGGGCGGTTCGGTCGACGGCCTCACCCTGCGGCCGAAGAAGTACGCCCTCGACCTCTACGAGTCCCTGGAGGGCATGAACGTCGCGATCGGCTCGTCGCGCGTGGTCACCGCGACCGACGCGTTCTCCGAGCTGTGGGTGACGGTCAAGCCGCACGAGAACGCGAACCGCCGGGGCGGCACCGTCTACGGCGCGTACACCGAGCAGAACACCGGCCGGCTCCAGATCCAGTCGCTGGTCCCGGCCGCCACGCAGCCCTTCCCGGCGGCGGACGTCGGCGACACCCTCAAGGGCACCACCGAGGGCCCGCTCGACTACAGCCAGTTCGGCGGCTACACGCTGACCGCCCGCACCCTGGGCACGGTCGTGTCCGGCGGCCTGGAGCGCGAGACGACCCGCGGGCAGTCGCGCGGCGAGCTCGCGGTCGCCACGTACAACGTCGAGAACCTCGACCCGGCGGACGGCACGTTCGCCGACCACGCGGCCGCGATCGTCGACCACCTCCGGTCGCCCGACATCGTGTCCCTAGAGGAGATCCAGGACGACAACGGCCCGGTGGACGACGGTACGGTCGCCGCCGACCTGACCCTGCGGAAGCTGGCCGACGCGATCACCGCCGCCGGCGGACCCGCCTACGAGTGGCGCTCCATCGACCCGGTGGACCTCGCGGACGGCGGCGAGCCGGGCGGCAACATCCGCCAGGCGTTCCTCTACAACCCGGCGCGGGTGTCGTTCGTCGACCGCGCGGGCGGCGACGCCACCACCGCCGTCGGCGTCACGAAGGTGCGCGGCAAGGCGCACCTGACACTCTCCCCGGGCCGCGTCGACCCGGCGAACGCTGCCTGGACGAACAGCCGCAAGCCGCTCGCGGGCGAGTTCGTCTTCCGCGGCGAGACGGTCTTCGTGATCGCGAACCACTTCGCCTCGAAGGGCGGCGACCAGGCGCTGCACTCGCAGTTCCAGCCGCCGGCGCGCAGCTCGGAGACCCAGCGCCACCTCCAGGCGACCGCGGTGAACACCTTCGTCAAGGAGATCCTGGCGAAGCAGCGCAACGCGGACGTCGTCACGCTCGGCGACATCAACGACTTCGAGTTCTCGCGGACGACGAAGCTCCTGGAGGCCGGCGGGGTCCTGTGGTCGGCCGTCAAGTCGCTGCCGGAGAGCGAGCGGTACACCTACGACTACCAGGGCAACAGCCAGGTCCTCGACCAGATCCTGGTCAGCCCGTCGATCCGCGGGGGCCGCGGCCTCGCCTACGACAGCGTGCACATCAACGCGGAGTTCGCCGACCAGATCAGCGACCACGACCCGCAGGTGCTGCGCTTCCGCCCGTAGCCGTTCCATCGTGTCCGCGGTGCCCGCGGCGAGCGGCGAGGCCCGGGTCCAGGAGGGGGTTCCCGGACCCGGGCCTCTCACCGGTGCCCGTCCCGTCCCCACGGAGGGCGCCCGGTAAGACGCCGGACCGCCGCCGGGGGTTCATCGCCGAGGGCGGCCGGTTCGAGGAGCCGGTTCACCAGGGGCGGGGTCACTCGGGGGCGAGACCGAGCGCGTGGGTGTAGCGGCCGACCGTGGACCGCTTCAGTCCGGGGTACGTCTGTACGCGCTCCCACTGCGGCGTGCGCGACCCCACCCCGTCGCCCGGCGCGGCCATCGCCCGCCGGTGCGCGTCGGCGCTCTCCCACTCGGCGTAGTTGAGGACCTTCCTGCCGTCGGTGCTCAGGTGGAAGTGGGCGGAGATGCCGCCGGGGTGCGGGGCCGGCTCGCTCTCCAGGGCCTCGAACACCGCGTCCACCCAGGCCCGTTGCCGCGCGGCGTCGGCGTCCTCGAACTCGATCTCCACGATCACGACGCAGCCCGGCGCCCGTGTCCCCGTCTCCCGGACGCCGCTGCGGTGGTGCCGGTACCGGTCGAGTCCCACCCGCTCGATCCCGGGCACGACCACGTCGATCTCGTCCACCCGCTCCTGCCGGTGGACCTTCACGAACGCCTCGTGATCCTGTTCGCTCCGCCACTGGGAGTGGTGCAGCAGGGTCGTGCCGTCCTCCCCGGCGTACACGTGGTACCCGAGCAGTCCTTCGGCCGGCCACGGCCGCCTCTCCCAGGTGGCGGCGATCGCCTCGACCGCCGCCCGCTGCCGTTCGGGGGTCCCCACCCGCCAGGTGCTGAAGATCGGGGCCCCGACCTCGGGACGGGCCATCTCGGGGTGCTCATCGGTACGACGGGTCATCACGGCCTCCGGTGATCGCTGCTCTGCACGGACGCCACCCACCCTCCGACCTCAACCGGACTGGAGGTCAAGCCGTGCTCGGGGACGCGGNACCTCAACCGGACTGGAGGTCAAGCCGTGCTCGGGGACGCGGGGAACCGCGCGGCCCGCACCCGCTCGCCCGCACCCGCCCCGCGGCATCCGCCCGCGCACGACGGCGAGCGCCCTCCCGCCGTGCGGGAGGGCGCTCGCCGAAGAGAGCCGCGGAACGCCTCAGTTGTGGCTGTGGAGCACGTCGTTCAGCCCGCCCCACACCGCGTTGTTCGGCCGGGCCTCGACCTTCCCCGTCACCGAGTTGCGGCGGAACAGGATGTTGGAGGCCCCGGACAGCTCACGGGCCTTGACGATCTGCCCGTCGGGCATCGTCACCCGCGTGCCCGCCGTGACGTACAGCCCGGCCTCGACCACGCACTCGTCGCCGAGGGCGATGCCGACGCCCGCCTCGGCCCCGATCAGGCACCGCTCGCCGATGGTGATGCGCACGTTGCCGCCGCCCGACAGCGTGCCCATGGTGGAGGCGCCGCCGCCGATGTCGGAGCCGTCGCCGATCACGACGCCGGCCGAGATCCGGCCCTCGACCATCGACGTGCCGAGCGTGCCGGCGTTGAAGTTCACGAAGCCCTCGTGCATCACCGTGGTGCCCTCGGCGAGGTGCGCGCCGAGGCGGACCCGGTCGGCGTCGGCGATCCGGACGCCCTTGGGCGCCACGTAGTCCGTCATGCGCGGGAACTTGTCGATGGACGTCACGGCCAGGTGGAGGCCCTCGGCGCGGGCGTTCAGCCGGACCTTCTCCACGTCGTCCACGGCCACCGGGCCGAGCGAGGTCCAGGCGACGTTGGCGAGGTGGGCGAACAGGCCGTCGAGGCTCAGTCCGTTCGGCCGCACCAGCCGGTGCGAGAGCAGGTGCAGGCGCAGGTACGCGTCGTGCGCGTCGACCGGCTTCTCGTCGAGCGAGGAGATGACCGTACGGACCGCGACCACCTCGACGCCACGGCGGGCGTCCGGTCCGACGGCCTTCGCGGCGCCCTCGCCGAGAAGCTCCACCGCGCGCTCCCCGGACAGCCGCTCGGAGCCGGAGGGGCCGGGCTCGGCCACCAGTTCGGGTGCCGGGAACCAGGTGTCGAGGACGGTGCCGTCGGCGGTGATCGTGGCGAGCCCCGTGGCGACGGCGCCGGTGGTGCGTGTAGCAGTCGTGTCGGTCATGACAGAAACCTAACGTGGCGGGGCCGTCAGTGCGCCCCGCCCGTGTTCAGCACCACGACCCCGGCGATGATCAGCGCGACCCCGGCGAACTTGGTGACCGTCAGTCCCTCCCCGAGGAACACCGTCCCGATCACCACGACGGCCGCCGTGCCGAGCCCGGACCAGATCGCGTACGCCGTGCCGACGGACACCGTCCTGAGCGTCTGCGCGAGCAGCAGGAAGGCGACGACGTAGCCGACGGCGGTCAGCACCGAGGGCCAGAGCCTGCTGAAGCCGTCGCTGTACTTCATGGCGGTCGTGGCGGCCACCTCCGCGGCGATGGCTCCGGTGAGCAACACGTATCCCATGGACGCGAGCGTACGCAGCACCGCACACACCCGTACACGGAGCCGGCCCGGCCCGGCCGGCTGCGGGAACGCGGCACGGCCCCCGGCGCGAGCGCCGGGGGCCGTGCACATGCCTGCAGATCCCGCGGAGGGCTCAGACGTTGAAGCCCAGCGCCCGCAGCTGCTCGCGGCCGTCGTCCGTGATCTTGTCCGGGCCCCACGGCGGCATCCACACCCAGTTGATGCGGAGCTCGTTCACGATGCCGTCCGTGGCGGACTTGGCCTGGTCCTCGATGACGTCGGTGAGCGGACACGCCGCCGACGTCAGGGTCATGTCGATCGTCGCGATGTTCGCGTCGTCGATGTGGATGCCGTAGATCAGTCCGAGGTTGACGACGTCGATGCCCAGCTCGGGGTCGACGACGTCGTACAGGGCCTCGCGGACTTCTTCCTCGGAGGCCGGTTTCATCTCGATGGTCTCGCTCATGCCGTCTTCCTCTCGGCGCCGGCCTCGCCCAGGGCCTGGGCCGTCGCGTCCTTCCAGGCCATCCAGCTCAGCAGCGCGCACTTCACGCGGGCCGGGTACTTCGAGACCCCGGCGAACGCGACCGCGTCCTCCAGGACCTCCTCCATCGCGTCGTCGGGCTCGATGCGTCCCTTGGACTGCATCAGCTCCAGGAAGGTCTCCTGGATCCGCTGCGCCTCGGCCAGGTCCTTGCCCACGAGCAGGTCGTTCAGTACGGAGGCCGATGCCTGGCTGATGGAGCAGCCCTGGCCCTCGTACGAGACGTCGCCGATCGTCGTGCCGTCGTACTTCACGCGCAGCGTGATCTCGTCGCCGCACGTCGGGTTGACGTGGTGCACCTCGGCGTCGCCGTCCCGCAAGCCCCGCCCGTGCGGGTGCTTGTAGTGGTCCAGGATGACTTCCTGGTACATCGAATCCAGCTTCACGGTGTCAGCCAGCCCTTCAGCCGAAGAAGTTCCGTACGTGCTCCAGACCGTCGACCAGTGCGTCGATCTCGGCCGGCGTGGAGTACAGATAGAACGACGCCCGCGTGGTCGCAGGAATTCCGTACCGCAGGCAGACGGGCCGTGCGCAGTGGTGTCCGACCCGGACCGCGATGCCCTGCTCGTCCAGGACCTGGCCCACGTCGTGCGGGTGGATGTCACCCAGCGTGAACGAGATCGCCGCGCCGCGGTCCTCCGCGGTCGCCGGACCGATGAACCGCAGGTCGGGGACCTCGCCGAGCTTCTTCACCGCGTACTCGGTGAGGGCGTGCTCGTGCGCGAGGATCTTGTCCATGCCGATCGCGTCCAGGTAGTCGATCGCCGCGCCGAGACCGACCGCCTGGGCGATCGGCGGGGTGCCCGCCTCGAACTTGTGCGGGGCGGGGGCGTACGTCGACGAGTGCATCGACACCGTCTCGATCATCTCCCCGCCGCCCAGGAACGGGGGCAGGTCCTCCAGCAGCTCCTGGCGGCCCCAGAGGACGCCGATGCCGGTCGGACCGCACATCTTGTGGCCGGTGAAGGCCACGAAGTCGGCCTGCAGGGCCTGTACGTCCAGCGGCATGTGCGGAGCGGCCTGGGAGGCGTCGACGCAGACCAGCGCACCGACCTCCTGCGCGCGGCGCACTATCGCCTCGACCGGGTTGACGGTGCCCAGGATGTTCGACACCAGCACGAAGGAGACGATCTTCGTCTTCTCCGTGATGACCTCGTCGATGTTCGACAGGTCGAGCCGGCCGTCGTCGGTCAGGCCGAACCACTTCAGCTTCGCGCCCGTGCGCTGCGCGAGCAGCTGCCACGGCACGATGTTGGAGTGGTGCTCCATCTCCGTGATGACGATCTCGGTCTCGTGGTCCACCCGGTAGGGCTCGTCGGCCCAGCCGAGCATGTTGGCCACGAGGTTGAGCGACTCGGAGGCGTTCTTCGTGAAGATCACCTCGTCGCGGCTCGGCGCGTTGACGAACGCCGCGACCTTGTCGCGCGCGCCTTCGTACAGCGCCGTGGCCTCCTCCGCGAGCACATGCACACCGCGGTGGACGTTGGCGTTGTAGCGCTCGTAGTAGCCACTGAGCGCGTCGATCACCTGGCGCGGCTTCTGCGAGGTCGCCGCGTTGTCCAGGTAGACGAGCTTCTGGCCGTCGTGGACCTGGCGGTCCAGGATGGGGAAGTCCTTACGGATCGCCTCGGTGTCGAGGAGGCCCGGCAGCTGTGTCACTCGGATGCGCCACCCTTCACGTACTTGTCGTAGCCCCCGGCCTCCAGCTGGTCGGCGAGCTCCGCGCCGCCGGACTCGGCGATGCGGCCGTTCGCGAACACGTGGACGTGGTCGGGCTTGATGTAGCGCAGGATGCGTGTGTAGTGCGTGATCAGCAGGGTGCCGACCTCACCGGTCTCCCGGACGCGGTTGACGCCCTCGGAGACGACGCGCAGGGCGTCGACGTCCAGGCCGGAGTCGGTCTCGTCGAGGACCGCGATCTTCGGCTTGAGCAGTTCCAGCTGGAGGATCTCGTGGCGCTTCTTCTCGCCGCCGGAGAAGCCCTCGTTCACGTTGCGCTCGGCGAAGGAGGGGTCCATGTTCAGGCGCTGCATGGCCTCCTTCACCTCCTTGACCCACAGGCGCAGCTTGGGGGCCTCGCCGCGGATCGCGGTGGCGGAGGTGCGCAGGAAGTTGGAGACGGAGACGCCGGGGACCTCGACCGGGTACTGCATCGCGAGGAACAGGCCCGCGCGGGCGCGCTCGTCGACGGACATCTCCAGGACGTCCTCGCCGTCGAGGGTGACGGTGCCGCCGGTGATCGTGTACTTGGGGTGACCCGCGAGCGAGTAGGCGAGCGTCGACTTGCCGGAGCCGTTCGGGCCCATGATGGCGTGCGTCTCGCCCTGCTTCACGGTGAGGTCGACGCCCTTGAGGATCTCCTTCGTGGCGTTGTCGGCCTCGACGGTGACGTGCAGGTCTCGGATTTCAAGCGTTGCCATGGGTGCCTCAGGACTCCTGGGTGAGGGAGGCGTGGACGTCGACGAGGACGCTGCCCCCTTCGATCTTTACGGGGTATACGGGGACGGGGCGCGTCGCGGGGAGGCCGGACGGCTTGCCGGTTCGCAGGTCGAAGGCGGAGCCGTGCAGCCAGCACTCGATCTGGCAGTCCTCCACCTCGCCCTCGGAGAGCGAGACGTTCGCGTGCGAGCAGATGTCGTGGATCGCGAACACCTCGCCCTCGGTCTGCACGAGCGAGACCGGCGTGCCGTCGAGTTCCACCCGCTTCGGGGTGTCCTCCGCCAGCTCGTCGAGTCCGCAGGCGCGCAGGAACGTGGGAGAGTCAGCCATCAGACCGACGCCCCCAGCTCCTCGTCGATCTTCACGAGAAGGCGCTCCTCGATGTCGTCGACGCCGATCTGCTGGACCAGCTCGGCGAAGAAGCCGCGGACCACGAGCCGGCGGGCGTCGTCGGCCTGGATGCCGCGGGCCATCAGGTAGAAGAGCTGCTCGTCGTCGAAGCGGCCGGTCGCCGAGGCGTGCCCGGCGCCGACGATCTCGCCGGTCTCGATCTCCAGGTTGGGCACGGAGTCGACGCGGGCGCCGTCGGTCAGCACCAGGTTCCGGTTCATCTCGTACGTGTCGGTGCCCTCGGCCCTGGCCTCGATGAGCACGTCGCCGATCCACACGGCGTGCGCGGCCTCGCCCTGGAGGGCGCCCTTGTAGACGACGTTGGACTTGCAGTGCGGGACGTTGTGGTCGACCAGGAGGCGGTGCTCCTGGTGCTGGCCGGCGTCCGTGAAGTACAGGCCGAGCAGCTCGGCCTCGCCGCCGGGACCGGCGTACGTGACGCGCGGGTGCAGGCGCACGACGTCGCCGCCGAAGGTGACCACGAAGGACTTGAAGGTGGCGTCCCGGCCGATCAGCGCGTTGTGCTGGCCGACGTGGACGGCCTTGTCGTCCCAGTCCTGGACGGAGACGACGGTGAGCTTCGCGCCGTCGCCGAGGACGAAGTCGACGTTGGCGGCGAGGACCGCGTCACCGGTGTGGTCGATGACGACGACGGCCTCGGCGAAGGCTCCCAGCTCGACGACCTGGTGGCCGTAGGCGACACCGCCCTGGCCGTGCACGGCGATGCGGATCGGCTCGGTGAGGACCGTCTCCTTGGGGACGGTGACGACACCGGCCTTCTCGAACGCCGAGTAGGCCTGCGCGGCGACGCGGTCCACCGGGGTGCCGGCCCGGCCGAGCCGCTCGTCGTCGCGGCCGACGGTCTCGACCGTGACGCCCTCGGGCGCCTCGATGTCGACCCGCACGCCGTCGCCGGTGGCGACGGCCGTGCCGTCGTGCAGCCCGCGCAGCCGCTCCAGCGGGGTGAACCGCCATTCCTCCTCGCGGCCGTGGGGGACCGGGAAGTCCGCCACGTCGAAGGACGGGGGCGCGCTCATGCGCGTGGCGACGGTCGACTCGGCGGCCACCGCGATCTGGCCGGCGGTCGTGCTGCCCACCGGTAGGGGTCCCCCCGCACGAGCGGAGTCGAGAATGGGGGAGTTCTGCTGAGCCTCAGCCATGGCTGTCGGTCTGCTCTCTTCCTACGTCAGAAATCTGGCTACTGCTTCGGGGGTGGGTCTAGCCGACCGCGCCTTCCATCTGCAGTTCGATCAGCCGGTTGAGCTCCAGGGCGTACTCCATGGGCAGCTCCTTGGCGATGGGCTCGACGAAGCCGCGCACGATCATCGCCATCGCCTCGAACTCGGAGAGACCGCGGCTCATCAGGTAGAAGAGCTGGTCCTCGGAGACCTTGGAGACGGTCGCCTCGTGGCCCATGGACACGTCGTCCTCGCGGACGTCCACGTAGGGGTACGTGTCCGAGCGGGAGATCGTGTCGACGAGCAGCGCGTCGCAGAGCACGTTCGACTTGGAGCCGTGGGCGCCCTCGCCGATCTCGACGAGACCGCGGTAGGACGTACGGCCGCCGCCGCGTGCCACGGACTTCGACACGATGTTGGAGGAGGTGTTCGGCGCCATGTGGACCATCTTGGAGCCGGCGTCCTGGTGCTGGCCCTCGCCCGCGAAGGCGATGGACAGGGTCTCGCCCTTGGCGTGCTCGCCCATCAGGTAGACGGCCGGGTACTTCATGGTGACCTTGGAGCCGATGTTGCCGTCGATCCACTCCATGGTCGCGCCCTCGTACGCCACGGCGCGCTTGGTGACCAGGTTGTAGACGTTGTTCGACCAGTTCTGGATGGTCGTGTAACGGCAGCGGGCGTTCTTCTTGACGATGATCTCGACGACCGCGGAGTGCAGCGAGTCCGACTTGTAGATCGGGGCGGTGCAGCCCTCGACGTAGTGCACGTAGGCGCCCTCGTCGACGATGATCAGGGTCCGCTCGAACTGGCCCATGTTCTCCGTGTTGATGCGGAAGTACGCCTGGAGCGGGATCTCGACCTGCACGCCCTTCGGCACGTAGATGAAGGAGCCGCCGGACCACACCGCGGTGTTCAGCGACGCGAACTTGTTGTCGCCGACCGGGATGACCGTGCCGAAGTACTCCTTGAAGAGCTCCGGGTGCTCCTTCAGGGCGGTGTCGGTGTCGAGGAAGATGACGCCCTGCTCCTCCAGGTCCTCGCGGATCTGGTGGTAGACGACCTCGGACTCGTACTGGGCCGCGACACCGGCGACGAGGCGCTGCTTCTCCGCCTCGGGGATGCCGAGCTTGTCGTACGTGTTCTTGATGTCCTCGGGCAGGTCCTCCCAGGACTCCGCCTGCTTCTCCGTGGAGCGCACGAAGTACTTGATGTTGTCGAAGTCGATGCCGGAGAGGTCGGAGCCCCAGTTCGGCATGGGCTTCTTGTCGAACAGGCGCAGGCCCTTGAGACGGAGCTTGGTCATCCACTCCGGCTCGTTCTTCTTCGCGGAGATGTCCCGGACGACGTCCTCGTTGATGCCGCGCTTGGCGGAGGCACCGGCCACGTCGGAGTCGGCCCAGCCGTATTCGTAGTTGCCCAGACCCTCGAGCTCGGGGTGGGCGGTCTCCTCGATGGGGAGCGTCATGCGGGGTTCCTCCCGGCGGTGCTTGCGGATGCGTTGTCAGAAATCTCGGCGGGCCCGGCCGGCCCGGAGATCTTGGGGATGAACGTCGTGCAGACGCCGTCGCCGTGGGCGATGGTGGCCAGCCGCTGGACGTGCGTTCCGAGCAACTGGGAGAAGAACTCGGTCTCCGCCTCGCACAGCTGCGGGAACTGCCCGGCGACGTGGGCGACCGGGCAGTGGTGCTGGCAGAGCTGCTCACCGACCGGTGCGCTGCGCGCCGTAGCAGCGTACCCGTCCGCGCTCAGGGCCTTGGCCAGGGCCTCGGCCCGCTTCTCGGGGGCCGCGGACTCGACGGCCTCGCGGTACGCCCCGGCCTGGGCGGCCATCCTGGCGCGGGCGAAGGCGAGGAGCGCGCCCTCGCCGCCCTCGCGCTCCGCGATCCAGCGCAGGGCGTCGGCGGCGAGCTGGTCGTAGGACTGGTCGAAGGCGTCGCGGCCGCAGTCGGTCAGGGCGAACACCTTGGCGGGCCGCCCGCGCGTACGGGCGCCGTAGACCTTCTGCTCTCGGGCGACCACGACGTCGTCGGAGACGAGGGCGTCCAGGTGCCGGCGGACGGCGGCGTGGGTCAGGCCCAGCCGTCCGGCGAGGTCGGCCACGGTCGACGGACCGTGGTCCAGGATGGACCGCGCGACCCGGTTGCGCGTCGAGCGCTCACCGGTCGCGAGTTCCTCCTGAGGGGCCCCCGTGGGGGTCTCCCGAGCCTCGCCGACGTTTTTCACAACGCCATTGTTGCGTAATTCCTCAGGGAGTGACAAGCCGTGCTGGTGGCGGGCGGGGTGCGGTGCATCACTTAGGCAAACCTAAGCTTGACCTGCGGGAATGATCTTTGATCGATCAACCGGGCGGTCCGGGGGCGGGCGCGGACCGCGCGCCGGTGGCGCCCTCCGTGCCCCGCCCCGCTCTGCGGCGCCCGCCGGGTCCTCCCTAGACTTGGCCCCCATGCGAAGTGAGGCCGCCCATGCGAAGTGACCCAGTCGTCCAGGTCAGCGGCCTGGTGAAGCGCTACGGCGGGAGAACCGCCGTGGCCGGCCTGGACCTGGTGGCCCGGCCGGGCATCACCGCCGTGCTCGGGCCGAACGGCGCGGGCAAGACGACCACCGTCGAGAGCTGCGAGGGGTACCGGGAGCCGGACTCCGGGACGGTCCGGGTGCTGGGCCTCGACCCGGTGCGCGAGGCCGCCGCCCTGCGCCCCCGCATCGGCGTGATGCTCCAGTCCGGCGGTGTCTACTCCGGCGCCCGCGCCGGCGAGATGCTCCGGCACGTGGCGAGGCTGCACGCGCATCCGCTGGACGTGGACGCGCTGACCGAGCGCCTGGGCCTGGGTGGCTGCGGCCGCACGGCGTACCGGCGGCTCTCCGGCGGTCAGCAGCAGCGCCTCGCGCTCGCCATGGCGGTCGTCGGCCGCCCCGAACTGGTCTTCCTGGACGAGCCGACCGCGGGCCTCGACCCGCAGGCGCGCCGGGCCACCTGGGACCTCGTCCGCGAGCTGCGGGCCGACGGGGTCTCGGTGATCCTGACCACGCACCACATGGACGAGGCGGAGCAGCTCGCCGACGACGTGGCGATCATCGATGCGGGCCGGGTCGTCGTCCAGGGCCCGCCCGAGGAGCTGTGCCGCGGGGGCGCCGAGAACACCCTGCGCTTCGGCGGCCGCCCCGGCCTCGACATGTCCTCGCTCCTCAAGGCCCTCCCGGCCGGTTCCACGGCGGACGAGCCGGCCCCGGGCTCGTACCGGGTGGGCGGCCAGATCGACCCGCAGCTGCTCGCGACGGTCACGACCTGGTGCGCCCAGCACGGGGTGATGCCGGAGAAGATCTCCGTGGAGCGGCACACCCTGGAGGACGTCTTCCTGGAACTCACCGGTAAGGAGCTGCGCGGATGAGCGCGGGAACGGACGGCCGGGCCACGGCCGCGGGCACCTACGCGCCGAGGCCGGGAGCGGCCCCGCTGTCCCGCATGATCGCGGCGCAGGCGGCGCTGGAGACGAGGATGCTGCTGCGCAACGGCGAGCAGCTGCTGCTGACGGTCGTCATCCCGACGCTGCTGCTCGTGCTGTTCAGCGCGGTGGACATCGTCGACACGGGTGCGGGTGAGGCCGTCGACTTCCTGGCGCCGGGCATCCTCGCGCTGGCCGTGATGTCGACGGCGTTCACCGGCCAGGCCATCGCGACGGGCTTCGAACGGCGCTACGGCGTGCTGAAGCGGCTCGCCGTCTCGCCGCTGCCCCGCTGGGGGCTGATGACGGCCAAGACACTGTCCGTGCTGGTCACGGAGGTCCTCCAGGTCGTCCTGGTGACGGTGATCGCCCTGACGCTCGGCTGGTCGCCCCAGGGGGGCCCGCTCGCCGTGCTGCTCCTGCTGGTCCTGGGCACCGCGGCGTTCTCCGGCCTCGGCCTGCTGATGGCGGGGACCCTGAAGGCGGAGGCCACCCTGGCCGCCGCGAACCTGGTCTTCCTGCTGCTGCTCGTCGGCGGCGGCGTGATCGTCCCGCTGGACAGGTTCCCCCCGGTGGCGCAGGACGTGCTCGGCCTGCTGCCGATCTCGGCCCTCTCCGACGGCCTGCGGGACGTGCTCCAGCACGGGGCCGGGACGCCCTGGGGCGACCTGGCGGTGCTGGCCGTCTGGGCGGTCGCGGGCCTCGCCGCCGCGGGCAGGTTCTTCCGCTGGGAGTGACGGACCGGGGTGACGGACGGAAGTGACGGACGGAAGTGACGGACCGGTGGTACGCGGCGGTGGGGAGGGGGGCTCGTGAAAGCGTGCACAAGCAGCCCCCTACGATGGACGCCGTGCCAAACGTGACCCGAGCGGACGCCGCTCAAGCCGTGCGCAACCCGCTCGCCTTCATCGCCGGGCGCTGGACCCCCTCCCCCCGGACGGTCCGGCGCGCCGCCCTCGCCGCGCTCGTCATGGCGGTGCTGATCGTGGTCACCGGTGGTGCCGTCCGGCTGACCGGCTCGGGCCTCGGCTGCCCCACCTGGCCCAAGTGCACCGACGACTCGCTCACCAGCACCCGTGAGATGGGTGTGCACGGCGTCATCGAGTTCGGCAACCGCATGCTGACGTACGTGCTGTGCGCCGCGGTCGGCTGGGCGATCGTCGCCGCGCGTGCGCAGAAGCCGTACCGGCGCGGCCTCACCCGGCTCGGCTGGGCGCAGTTCTGGATCGTCATGGGCAACGCGGTCCTCGGCGGCATCGTCGTCCTGGTGGGCCTGAACCCGTACACGGTCGCCGCGCACTTCCTGCTCTCCACCGCCCTGATCGCCGTCGCCACGGTGATGTGGCACCGCACCCGGGAGGGCGACGGCGCGCCGCGTCCGCTGGTGGGCGAGCCGGTGCGGCAGATGACCCGGGTACTGGTCGCCGTCACCGTCCTGCTGATCGCGGTGGGCACGGTCGTCACCGGCGCGGGCCCGCACGCCGGCGACTCCAGCGAGGTCCACCGCATCCCGCTGGACTGGGAGGACGTCACCAAGCTGCACGCCGTCCTGGCCTGGATCGTGGTGACGCTGACCTTCGCCCTGTGGTTCGTCCTCAAGGCGGTCGACGCCCCCGGGGCCCCCCTGCACCGCACCCGCGACCTCTTCCTGGTGCTGCTCGCCCAGGGCGCCGTCGGATACGTCCAGTACTTCACCGACCTGCCGGAGGTCCTGGTCGGCCTCCACATGTTCGGCTCCTGCCTGGTGTGGATCGCCACGCTCCGCGTCCTGCTGGCACTGCGGGAGCGGCCCGCCGCCGCGGGGGTCGCGGCGGAACCGCCGGAGCGGTCGGCACTCACCCGTACCTGAGCGGCCACGGGACGGCCGGTCCGGGGGCGGCTCACCCCACCCCGTACACCCGTCGCGCGTTCCCCGCCGCGACCAGCCCCGCCACCCGCTGCGCGTCGGCCCGCGACCAGGCCCCCTCGGCCACCCAGGCGCCGAGCACCCGCGCCAGCGCCTCGCGGAACAGACGTGCCGCGACCACGTGGAGTTCGGGCAGTCCCTGGGCCCCGCTGGAGAAGAGCAGCTTGCCGAAGGGGGCGAGCTCCAGTATCTCGGAGAGCACGGCGGCCGCCCGGGCGCCGGTCCGTACGAGCGCCGCGCCCAGGTCGGCGTACACGTGCGGGAACGCTCCCGCGAGATGCGCCGCGTGGCGGTGGTACGGATAGCCGTGCAGCAGCACCAGATCGGTGCCGAGGCCGGTCGTCGCGCGGGCGAAGTCGGCGAGCAGGACGGGGTCGGCGCGGTCGACGCGCGAGCCGGGGCCGCCGAGACCGGCGTGGAGCTGGAGCGGCAGCCCGGAGGCGACCGCGGTCCACAGCAGGTGTCCGATCAGCACCGGATCGCTCAGCGGACCGCCCACCCGGCGGCCCGCCAGCCACCGGCCGGCCGCGCCCCGCACCTCCGCGGGCCCCGGCGGCTCGGGCGCGAGCGCCGGTCCGTGCCGTGCGCCCGCCACGGAGGTGAAGGCCACGGCGTGGGCGGCCGCGCCCCGCACCGACTCGGCGAGGTTGGCCAGGAACGACCCGACGGTGCCCGAGGTGTCGGCGACCTGCTCGGCGAGCAGTTCGAGACGGACGATCTCATGGGCGTCCGCGGCCCCCGTACGGGCCATCTCGCCGGGGCCGGTGAGGTCGCCCGGCAGTCCGGTGTCGACCAGGTACGTGGTGATGCCGCTCCCCCGCAGCAGCCTGCGCCCCGCCTCCAGGACGCCCAGCTCCCGGCGCCGCGCCAGGTAGTGGGCGGGCGGGCAGTGCGGTTCGAGGCCGAGCAGCGGGGGACACCAGCGGCGTACGGCGAAACCGGTCTGCGTGTCGAAGAACGTGGTGCCGGCGGCGGGCGGTCCCCCGCTCCCGGCGAGCCGGGCCTCGAAGGTGCCGAGGCCCAGCTCCGTCCGCAGCACGCCGTGGCAGTACTGGTCCACCAGCGACGGCGTTTCGATCATCCGGACTCCCCCACGGGTGGGCTCTGCCATGTGCAGGGCTTAACGGGTGAGGGGGTTCCCGGGTGTGGGTCCGGGGCGTTTCGGTGGGTGCGGCCCGGCCGCGGCCGGGCCTGCCGTTCGCCGCATCCCCGCGGGGGCACGGGTCAGCCGTTGGAAGGGCCGCCCACCTGGATGCCCGCCATACGGGTCCATTCGTACGGGCCGGTCCTGACCTTGTTCGCGAAGTCGCCGCCGAAGTCCTCGTGGACGGTGATGCCGGACCGCTTCACGGCCTGTTCGGCGAGGGCGTGGGTCGGGGCCACGAGGTCGCCCCACTCGCCGTCCTCCCCCACGAGGACGATCCGGGCGCCCTTCTGCCCGAGGTACGCGACATGCCCCTCGGCACCGCCGTGCGCCTGCGCGAAGGAGGAGATCCGCCGGGCGAGCTTGGCCACGCGCCGCTCACCCCGGGCGTCCCGCGGGGCGCCCGCGCCTTCGTCAACCTGCTGAGTGTCTGCCATACCCCGATGCTACCGACGGGTAGCAACCAGGGCCACGCCCGGTGTCCCTCCAGGGGCACGGGGAACTGCGCGACCGGCCACGACGGACCCGCGCCCGGCAGCATTCCGGAGCCACTCCGGGAGGGAGACGCGGCGCGTCAGCGAAGGAACGGGTCCACGGCCACCGCCACGAACAGCAGCGACACGTACGTGATGGACCAGTGGAACAGCCGCATCTCCTTGAGCTTCGCCCCCACGGCACCCCCCTTGGCCCGGGACTGCAGCCCGTGCGCCTCCCAGAGCCAGAACCCTCCGGTCACCAGCGCCACGACGGTGTAGAACCACCCCGTGTAGCCCAGCGGGGTGAGGAGCAGGGAGACGACGACCATCGCCCAGCTGTAGAGCACGATCTGCCGTGCGACGACCCGGTTGGAGGCGATGACCGGCAGCATCGGCACGCCCACGCGCGCGTAGTCCTCCTTCACCTTCATGGACAGCGGCCAGTAGTGCGGCGGTGTCCAGAAGAACATGACGAGGAAGAGGATGACGGGGGCCCACGACATGGAGTCGGTGACGGCCGACCAGCCGATGAGGACGGGCAGGCAGCCCGCGATGCCGCCCCACACGATGTTCTGCGAGGTACGCCGCTTGAGGATCATCGTGTAGACGACGACGTAGAAGAGCAGGGCCCCCAGCGACAGCCAGGCGGACAGCCAGTTGACCGTCAGCCCGAACAGGAGCGTGGAGACCACGGCGAGCGTGATGCCGAAGGCCAGGCACTCGCGGGGGCTCACCATCCCGGTGACCAGTGGGCGCTGCGCCGTACGCTCCATGAGCGCGTCGATGTCGCGGTCGATGTACATGTTCAGCGCGTTGGCGCCACCGGCGGAGAGGTAGCCGCCGAGGCAGGTGAGGAGCACCAGCTTCAGATCGGGCACCCCCTGCTCGGCCAGGAACATCACCGGGACCGTGGTGATCAGCAGCAGCTCGATGATCCGCGGCTTGGTGAGAGCGACGAACGCCTTGACCCGGGCCCCGAACGGCCGGTGCTTCCTGCCCTGGCTCGTCCCTCCGAGCAGCCCCGCTGGACGGGATTCAACGGCCGTCACGCACACCCCTGACAGAGACTCCCAGCGAACCCCGGGTGTGAACTCCCGGTAAAGGCTCGCGCGTACCACGCCACTGTAGACGTTGCCCAGACCCCGGCCTTCGCGGGGGTCGGGTCGTGTCGAAAGGGCTCGCGGAGGACTGATCGGCCGTGTATTGAGCAGTCGGACGAGCAGGGCCGTATTCACCTGCCGAACACGGATGCCGCATACGGAACGCGCCGGTCGGGAGGCGGGAGAAGGAGAGTCCCGGCAGTCTGGAATGACTCGAAAGAATGCGCGTTGCCACGGGGGTAGGCTCGACAGCGAGCCGGTGGGCGCCGCGTGCACCGGCATTCGACATGTGCAACATGTGGAGAGGAGCCCTGACCCAGGGTGAGCACCAAGCCGACCACAACGGACCTCGAGTGGACCGAACTGGACCAGCGGGCCGTCGACACCGCCCGCATCCTGGCCGCCGACGCAGTACAGAAGGTCGGGAACGGCCATCCGGGTACGGCGATGAGTCTGGCACCCGCCGCGTACACCCTCTTCCAGAAGGTGATGCGGCACGACCCGGCGGACCCCGAATGGACCGGCCGCGACCGTTTCGTGCTGTCCGCGGGCCACTCGTCCCTGACCCTCTACACCCAGCTGTACCTGGCCGGCTTCGGCCTGGAGCTGGACGACCTGAAGTCCTTCAGGTCATGGGGCTCGAAGACCCCGGGGCACCCCGAGTACGGGCACACCCGCGGCGTGGAGACGACGACCGGGCCGCTCGGCCAGGGCGTCGCCAACGCGGTGGGCATGGCGATGGCCGCCCGCTACGAGCGCGGTCTCTTCGACCCGGAGGCCGCCCCCGGCACCTCCCCGTTCGACCACTTCATCTACGCGATCGCCGGTGACGGCTGCCTGCAGGAGGGCATCTCCGCCGAGGCGTCCTCGATGGCCGGCCACCAGAAGCTCGGCAACCTGGTCCTGCTGTGGGACGACAACCACATCTCGATCGAGGGCGACACCGAGACCGCCGTGTCCGAGGACACGGTGAAGCGGTACGAGGCGTACGGCTGGCACGTGCAGCGCGTGGAGCCGCAGGAGAGCGGCGACCTCGACCCGGCCGCCCTGTACGCCGCGATCGAGGCCGCGAAGGCGGTCACGGACAAGCCGTCGTTCATCGCGATGCGCTCGATCATCGCCTGGCCCGCCCCGAACGCGCAGAACACCGAGGCCGCGCACGGCTCGGCGCTCGGCGACGACGAGGTCGCGGCCACCAAGCGCGTCCTCGGCTTCGACCCGGAGAAGACCTTCGAGGTCGCCGACGAGGTGCTGGCGCACGCGCGCAAAGCGCTCGACCGCGGCCGCGAGGCCAAGGCCGAGTGGGAGAAGGGCTTCGCCGAGTGGCGCAGCGCCAACCCGGAGCGCGCCGCCGAGTTCGACCGCTTCGCCGCGGGCGAGCTGCCGGCCGGCTGGGAGGAGAAGGTCCCGGTCTTCGAGACCGGCAAGGGCGTCGCCACCCGTGCCGCGTCCGGCAAGGTGCTCCAGGCCCTCGGCGCCGTCATCCCCGAGCTGTGGGGCGGCTCGGCCGACCTCGCGGGCTCGAACAACACGACGATCGACAAGACGTCGTCGTTCCTCCCGGCGGACAACCCGCTGGAGCAGGCCGACCCGTACGGCCGCACGATCCACTTCGGCATCCGCGAGCACTCCATGGCCGCGGAGATGAACGGCATCGCGCTGCACGGCAACACCCGCATCTACGCCGGCACCTTCCTGGTGTTCTCGGACTACATGCGCAACGCCGTCCGCCTGTCGGCGCTGATGCACCTGCCGGTGACGTACGTGTGGACGCACGACTCCATCGGACTCGGCGAGGACGGCCCGACCCACCAGCCGGTCGAGCACCTGGCCTCGCTGCGCGCCATCCCCGGGCTGAACGTCGTGCGCCCGGCCGACGCCAACGAGACCGCGCTCGCGTGGCGCGAGATCCTGCGCCGCTACACCAAGGTCTTCGGCGAGGGCAACCCGCACGGTCTGGCGCTGACCCGCCAGGGCGTCCCGACGTACGCCGCCAACGAGGACACGGCCAAGGGCGCGTACGTGCTCTTCGAGGCCGAGGGTGCCGACGGGCGGAGTGCCGAGCCCGAGGTCGTCCTGCTCGCCACCGGCTCCGAGGTGCACGTGGCCGTCGAGGCCCGTGAGCGGCTCCAGGAGGAGGGCACCCCGACGCGGGTCGTGTCCGTGCCGTGCGTGGAGTGGTTCGACGAGCAGGACCAGGAGTACCGGGACGCGGTGCTTCCCCCGTCCGTCCGGGCGCGGGTCGCGGTCGAGGCCGGCATCGGCCTGACCTGGCACCGTTTCGTCGGGGACGCGGGCCGCATCGTCTCCCTGGAGCACTTCGGTGCCTCGGCCGACGGCAAGGTCCTCTTCCAGGAGTTCGGCTTCACCGCCGAGAACGTCGCGGACGCCGCCCGGGAATCGATCGCCGCAGCCCAGCGCTGACGCTTACATACGACACGTAGGAGATGCATTTCCCATGACAGACGCACTGAAGCGCCTCTCCGAAGAGGGCGTCGCGATCTGGCTGGACGACCTGTCGCGCAAGCGGATCACGTCCGGCAACCTCGCCGAGCTGATCGACCAGCAGCACGTCGTCGGCGTCACCACCAACCCCTCCATCTTCCAGAAGGCCATCTCGCAGGGCGACGGCTACGACCAGCAGCTGTCGGACCTCGCCGCCCGCGGGGTCAGCGTCGAAGAGGCCATCCGCATGATCACGACGGCGGACGTCCGGGACGCCGCCGACATCCTGCGGCCGGTCTTCGACGCGACGCAGGGCCAGGACGGCCGCGTCTCGATCGAGGTCGACCCGCGCCTGGCGCACAACACGAAGTCGACCGTCGCCGAGGCCAAGCAGCTCGCCTGGCTCGTCGACCGGCCGAACACGCTCATCAAGATCCCGGCGACCGAGGCCGGCCTGCCCGCGATCACCGAGACGATCGCCCGGGGCATCAGCGTCAACGTCACGCTGATCTTCTCCCTGGAGCGCTACCGCAAGGTCATGGACGCGTACCTGGAGGGTCTGGAGAAGGCCCAGGCCGCCGGCCTCGACCTCTCCACCATCCACTCGGTGGCGTCCTTCTTCGTGTCCCGGGTGGACACCGAGATCGACAAGCGACTGGACGCCCTCGGCACCGACGAGGCCAAGGCCGCCCGCGGCAAGGTGGGCCTCGCCAACGCCCGGCTCGCCTACCAGGCGTACGAGGAGGTCTTCTCCTCGGAGCGCTGGGCCGCCCTGGACAAGGCGCAGGCCAACAAGCAGCGTCCGCTGTGGGCCTCGACCGGCGTCAAGGACCCGGCCTACAAGGACACCCTGTACGTCGACGACCTGGTCGCGCCGAACACGGTGAACACCATGCCGGAGGCGACGCTGTTCGCCGCCGAGGACCACGGCGACATCACCGGCGACACCGTCACCGGTACGTACGAGCAGGCCCGCGCCGAGATCGACGCGGTCGAGAAGCTCGGGATCTCGTACGACGAGGTGGTCCAGCTCCTGGAGGACGAGGGCGTCGAGAAGTTCGAGAGCGCCTGGAACGACCTGCTCAAGTCGACCGAGGCCGAGCTCAAGCGCCTCGCCCCCTCGGAGGGCTGAAATCTTGTCGAGCAGCAATCCGCTGCGTGACCCGGCGGACCGACGGCTCCCGCGTATCGCGGGGCCGTCGGGCCTCGTCATCTTCGGGGTCACGGGCGATTTGTCCCGTAAAAAGCTTATGCCTGCTGTTTATGACCTGGCCAACCGCGGTCTGCTGCCGCCGGGCTTCTCGCTCGTCGGCTTCGCGCGCCGCGAGTGGGCGAACGAGGACTTCGCCCAGGAGGTCCACGACGCCGTCAAGGAGCACGCCCGCACACCGTTCCGCGAGGAGGTCTGGCAGCAGCTCATCCAGGGGATGCGCTTCGTCCAGGGCACCTTCGACGACGACGACGCGTTCGAGCGGCTGCGCGACACCATCGGTGAGCTGGACAAGGCGCAGGGCACGGGCGGCAACTTCGCCTTCTACCTGTCCGTGCCGCCGTCCGCGTTCCCGGTGGTCATCCAGCAGCTGAAGAAGCACGGCCTCGCCGACCAGACCGGCGGCTCCTGGCGCCGCGCGGTCATCGAGAAGCCCTTCGGCCACGACCTGAGGTCGGCCGAGGACCTCAACGCCACCGTCGAGGAGGTCTTCTCCCCGGACCAGGTCTTCCGCATCGACCACTACCTGGGCAAGGAGACGGTCCAGAACATCCTGGCGCTGCGTTTCGCCAACCAGATGTTCGAGCCGATCTGGAACCGGTCGTACGTCGACCACGTGCAGATCACCATGGCCGAGGACATCGGCATCGGCGGCCGCGCCGGCTACTACGACGGCATCGGCGCCGCCCGTGACGTCATCCAGAACCACCTGCTCCAGCTGATGGCCCTCACCGCCATGGAGGAGCCCTCCTCCTTCGACGCGGACGCGCTCGCCGCCGAGAAGACCAAGGTGCTCGGCGCGGTGCGGCTGCCCGCGGACCTGGGCGCGAACACGGTCCGCGGCCAGTACGCCGAGGGCTGGCAGGGCGGCGAGAAGGCCGTCGGCTACCTCCAGGAAGACGGCATCGACGCCCAGTCGAAGACCGACACCTACGCGGCGATCAAGGTGGAGGTGGACAACCGCCGCTGGGCGGGCGTCCCCTTCTACCTGCGGACCGGCAAGCGCCTGGGCCGCCGGGTCACCGAGATCGCCGTCGTCTTCCAGCGCGCCCCGCACTCCCCCTTCGACCACACGGCGACGGAGGAACTGGGCCAGAACGCGATCGTCTTCCGCGTCCAGCCGGACGAGGGCATCACGGTCCGCTTCGGCTCCAAGGTGCCCGGCACCTCCATGGAGATCCGGGACGTCTCGATGGACTTCGCGTACGGTGAGTCGTTCACCGAGTCCAGCCCCGAGGCGTACGAGAGGCTCATCCTCGACGTCCTGCTGGGCGACTCGAACCTCTTCCCGCGCACCGAGGAGGTCGAGCTGTCCTGGAAGATCCTCGACCCGATCGAGGAGTACTGGGACAAGCACGGCAGGCCCGCGCAGTACCCCGCGGGCACCTGGGGGCCCGTCGAGGCCGACCAGATGCTCGAGCGAGACGGACGGAGCTGGCGCCGGCCATGAAGACGGATCTCACGGACACCACGGCCAGCAAGATCAACAAGGCGCTCGTGCAGGCCCGCCGGGCGATCGGCACCCCCGCCGTCGGCATGGTCCTCACCCTCGTCATCGTCACCGACGAGGAGAACGCCTACGACGCCCTGAAGGCCGCCAACGACGCCTCGCGCGAGCACCCCTCGCGCACCCTGGTCGTCATCAAGCGCGTCTCGCGCACCCCCCGCGACCGCACGAAATCGCGGCTGGACGCCGAGGTACGGGTCGGCGCGGACGCCGGCGCCGGCGAGACGGTCGTCCTGCGGCTGTACGGCGAGGTGTCGGACCACGCCCAGTCCGTCGTCCTGCCGCTGCTGCTGCCGGACGCGCCGGTCGTCGTCTGGTGGTCGGTGGACGCACCCCGCGACCCGGCGGGCGACCCGCTGGGCGCCCTGGGCCAGCGCCGGGTCACCGACAGCTACACGGCGGAGAAGCCCGTCGAGGAGCTGAAGGCCCGCGCCGAGAGCTACGAGCCGGGCGACACCGACCTGGCGTGGGCCCGGATCACCCCGTGGCGCTCGATGCTGGCCGCCGCTCTCGACCAGGTCGACTGCGAGGTCGTCTCCGTCGAGGTGGCGGGCGAGGAGGCCAACCCGAGCGTCGAGCTGCTCGCCATGTGGCTCGCCGACCGCCTGCACGTGCACGTGCGGCGCGCCGTCTCCGCAGGTCCCGGCCTGACCCAGGTGCGCCTGGAGACGACCGGCGGCCCCATCACCCTGCACCGGTCGGACGGGGCGATGGCCACGCTGGCGCTGCCCGGCCAGCCGGACCGCGCGGTGGCGCTCAAGCGCCGCGAGACGTCCGAGCTGCTCGCGGAGGAGCTGCGCAGGCTCGACCCGGACGACACGTACGCGTCCGCGCTGCGGTTCGGGGTGGACCGGCTGGGCGGCATACAGTCGGCCTCGCAGCGGCCCGAGGCGGCGACGTGGACCCCCGGCGAGCTCCCGGTCCGTCCGGTGCAGGACTCCGCCGCGGCGCCGGCCGGGAAGCCCGTGCCGGCGGACGGCACGGCGGGCGACGGTGACGCCTCACGGCCCACCCCCGCCCACATGCCCCCGGTCAAGAAGGCGGACCCGCAGTGAGCGCCCCCCAGCTGGTCGTGCACCGCGACAAGGAGCTGATGGCCCGGGCCGCGGCGGCCCGGCTCATCACGAAGGTCGTGGACGCGCAGACCTCGCGCGGGTACGCCTCGGTCGTGCTGACCGGTGGCCGCAACGGCAACGGCCTGCTGGCCGCGCTCGCGGCGGCGCCCGCCCGGGACGCCGTCGACTGGGGCCGGCTCGACCTGTGGTGGGGCGACGAGCGGTTCCTGCCCGAGGGCGACCCCGAGCGCAATGTCACCCAGGCCCGGGAGGCGCTGCTCGACTCGGTGCCACTGGATCCGGAGCGCGTGCACGCCATGCCCGCGTCGGACGGCCCCTGGGGCTCGGACGTGGAGGCGGCCGCGGAGGCGTACGCGGCGGAGCTCGCGGAGGCGGCCCGGCCCGAGACGATGCGATCAGCGGCTGCCGCCGCGGGCGGTCCGGTCCCGGTCTTCGACGTGCTGATGCTGGGCGTCGGGCCGGACACGCACGTGGCGTCGCTCTTCCCCGAGCTGCCCGCGGTCCGGGAGACGGAGCGGACGGTGGTCGGGGTGCACGGCGCGCCGAAGCCGCCGCCGACCCGGATCACGCTCACGCTGCCCGCGATCCGGGCGGCCCGCGAGGTGTGGCTGCTCGCGGCGGGCGAGGACAAGGCGGAGGCCGCGGCGATCGCGCTGTCGGGCGCGGGGGAGATCCAGGCGCCGGCTGCGGGGGCGTACGGCCGCTCCCGCACGCTGTGGCTGCTGGACGCGCCCGCCGCGTCCCGGCTGCCGCGCGCGCTGTACCCGCCGGCCTCGTCCTGACGGACGGCGGGCCGCCGGGTGCGGGCCCACCCTGACCGACCGCGCGGTTCCCCGCGTCCCTTTTCCGGCTTTCCGGTTTTCCGGCTTTTCCGGGGGCGCGGGGAACCGCGCGGTCTTTTCCAGGTCCGGGCGCTCGCAGAAGCCCGCGGCGGCGTCGACGCGGAAGCCGTCGAGGCCCCGGCCGGGCCGGAGGCGCAGGGCGCGGTCGGCCGCTCACAGGCTGCGGGCGGTGACGTCCCCGTAGGCGGTGGTCGCGTGGACGGTCAGGGCGGCGCCGTCGGCGTTCCTGAGCGCGTTGCGGATGCGGCCGTGGGAGGTGCCGGCGTCCAGGGAGGCGGAGACCCCGGGGGCGGCACCGACCGAGATCCCGCCGTGCTCGGTGCGCAGCGTGACCGTGCCGCGCACGGCCTCGGCGATGCGGATGTCGCCCTTCTGGTTGCTGATCCCGGCGGACGCGTTCCTCGAGAGCCAGGGCCTCATCCGCCGGGAACGCGACGAACGCCGCCGCGAGCGCTACGTGGTCGACGACGACGTCCTGTACCGGTCGACGACGGCCGGCGCCCGCGCCACCGCCCACCTCGGCGAGATCGCCCGGCAGGGCGTGGGCGTCCTCGGCCCCGGCACCCCGGCCGCCGCCCGTCTGGAGAACATCGCACGCTTCGTCGACTTCGTCCCCGAGAGCATCGCCCGCGCCGCGGACCAGGCCCGTGAGATCCTCCACACGAAATCCGGGGCGGCCCCGGACAGCACCGCCTGAGCCGCCTTCGGGTCATGGGCCGGGGCCCGGACGGGGGCCATGGCCTCCGTCCGGGCCCCGGCCCCGGCCCACCGTGCCGCTACGCGCGGCCGCGCAGCTCCCGGTACGTGGCCACCAGTGCCTCGGTGGACGGGTCGAGGCCGGGGACGTCGGCGCCCTCGGTCAGGGCCGGCTCGACGCGCTTGGCCAGGACCTTGCCCAGTTCGACGCCCCACTGGTCGAAGGAGTCGATGTTCCAGATCGCGCCCTGCACGAACACCTTGTGCTCGTACAGGGCGATCAGCTGGCCCAGGACCGAGGGGGTCAGTTCGCGGGCCAGGATCGTGGTCGTGGGGTGGTTGCCGCGGAACGTCTTGTGCGTCACCAGTTCCTCGGGCACCCCCTCCCCCCGGACCTCGTCGGGGGTCTTGCCGAAGGCCAGCGCCTGCGTCTGGGCGAAGAAGTTGGCCATCAGCAGGTCGTGCTGGGCCTTGAGGTCCTCGCCCAGGGCGGCGACCGGCTCGGCGAAGCCGATGAAGTCCGCCGGGATCACCTTCGTGCCCTGGTGGATGAGCTGGTAATAGGCATGCTGCCCGTTGGTGCCCGGCGTGCCCCACACCACCGGGCCGGTCTGCCAGTCGACCGGGGCGCCGTCACGGTCCACGGACTTGCCGTTGGACTCCATGTCCAACTGCTGCAAGTAGGCGGTGAACTTCGACAGGTAGTGCGAGTACGGCAGCACCGCGTGCGACTGCGCGTCGAAGAAGTTGCCGTACCACACCCCCAGCAGCCCCAGCAGCAACGGCACGTTGGCCTCGGCGGGCGCGGTGCGGAAGTGCTCGTCGACCAGCCGGAAGCCCTCCAGCAGCTCCGTGAAGCGCTCCGGGCCGATCGCGATCATCAGCGACAGGCCGATGGCGGAGTCGAAGGAGTAGCGCCCGCCGACCCAGTCCCAGAACTCGAACATGTTGGCCGTGTCGATGCCGAAGTCCGCGACCTTGTCCGCGTTCGTCGACAGCGCCACGAAGTGCCGCGCCACGGCCTCCTGGTCGGCCTTCAGCCCGTCCAGCAGCCACGCGCGCGCCGAGGTCGCGTTGGTGATCGTCTCGATGGTGGTGAACGTCTTGGAGGCCACGACGAACAGCGTCTCGGCCGGGTCCAGGTCCCGCACCGCCTCGTGCAGGTCGGCCCCGTCCACGTTCGACACGAACCGCACCGTCAGATCCCGGTCGGTGAAGGCCCGCAGCGCCTCGTACGCCATCGCCGGTCCCAGGTCGGACCCGCCGATGCCGATGTTGACCACGTTCCTGATCCGCCTGCCGGTGTGCCCGCTCCACCCGCCCGAGCGCACCTGCTCGGCGAAGCCGGCCATCCTCTCCAGCACGGCGTGCACCTTCGGCACCACGTTCTCGCCGTCCACCTCCACCACCGCGTCGCGCGCGGCGCGCAGCGCGGTGTGCAGGACCGCGCGGTTCTCGGTGGTGTTGATCCGCTCGCCGCGGAACATCGCGTCCCGCAGACCGGACACGTCCGTCGCCGCCGCCAGCTCCCGCAGCAGCGCGAGCGTCTCGTCGGTGACCAGGTGCTTGGAGTAGTCGACGTGCAGATCGCCCACCTGAAGCCTGTAGGCGGCGGCGCGTCCCGGGTTCCGGTCGAACAGCTCGCGCAGGTGCGTCTGGGCGAGTTCCTCCCGGTGCTCGGCCAGAGCGGTCCACTCGGGCGTCTGGTTGAGCCTGCTACGGCTTTCTGCGTTCATCTCGGACTTCCGCCTCTTTCCTGCCGGTGCTGCGTACCTTGCCCCGCTGCCGGTCCCAACCTAATTGATCAGCACGATCGCGGGCGTCACCACGGCGCTGCGGAGGCCGGGCGGCTGCGGGCGTACGGAAAATACGCCGCACGGGTACCACGTACGGGCACAGACACGACCGGACAGACGCGACCGGCCGGATACCTTTCGGTGTCCGGCCGGAACTTCGAACTCTCAGATCTCGCCCCGCAGTTTGGCGAGCGCCTCGGCGAGGATCGCCTCGCCGTCCGCGTCGCTGCGCCGCTCCCGCACGTAGGCGAGGTGCGTCTTGTACGGTTCGGTGCGCGGCGGATCCGGGGGGTTGTCCCGGTCCTGTCCGGCGGGGAAGCCGCAGCGCGGGCAGTCCCAGGTGTCGGGGACCTGCGCGTCGCTGGCGAAGCTGGGCTGCGTCTCGTGCCCGTTGGAGCACCAGAAGGAGATGCGCAGCCGGGGCGCGGACTCGCCACGCTCGGCTTCGCCCATCGGCCCCGCTCCGACCCGGCTTCCCCGGATCGCGTTGCCACTTGCCACGGTCGTAACTCCCTGCGTGATGGTGCCGCGAAGCGAGTCGGCGTGACGCTTCGCTGCGGGCGCCTCAGTCTACGTAAGGCCCAACGCGCGTCCAGTGATAGGAGTTACACCTCCGCACACGGACGCAAGCCCCATGATAGGCCGCGCTTGCGGGCGCGTACCGGACATGGGGCCTTACGTGCGGGATGGGCTTGTGCGCGGTGCGTATGTGCTGCGGTGCTTCCGTGCTGCCGTACCGGTGTGTTGCGGTGCTTCCGTACTGCCGTACCGGTGTGCTGCCGTGCCGGTGACGGCCGGTGGTCAGTTGTTGACCTTCATCAGGATGCCGAGCACCACGATGCAGGCGAACCAGAGCAGACCGACCACCACGGTGATGCGGTCGAGGTTGCGCTCGGCGACCGAGGAACCGCCGACGGACGACTGCATGCCGCCGCCGAACATGTCGGACAGGCCGCCGCCCTTCCCCTTGTGCATCAGCACCAGCAGCATCAGCAACAGGCTGAAGACGATCAGGGCGATCGAGAACCCCATAACCACGGCTGGACCAACTTCCTCGGACTTGGACGGACGACGGGGGCCGGCGCTTCGGGTACGAAGCCGCCCGGCCCCCGCAAGGGTACGACGTAACACCGCTACGGCATACTCGCAGCCGGTGGTTCCCCTCCGGAGCGCGGCCTACTGGTCGCGGAACCGGACGATCTTGACGAACTCGTCGGCGTCCAGCGACGCGCCGCCGACCAGGGCGCCGTCGATGTCGGGCTTCGCCATGATCTCCGCGACGTTGCCGGACTTCACCGAGCCGCCGTACTGGATCCGGACGGCGTCGGCCACTTCCTGCGAGTACAGCTCGGCGAGCTTGCCGCGGATCGCCCCGCAGACCTCCTGGGCGTCGTCGGCGCCGCAGACCTTGCCGGTGCCGATGGCCCAGACGGGCTCGTACGCGACGACGACCGACTCGGCCTGCTCGGCGGGGACGTCCTTGAGACCGTCCTCGACCTGGGCGAGCGTGTGCGCGACGTGGTTGCCCGCCTCGCGGACCTCCAGCTCCTCGCCGACGCACAGGATCGGGGTGAGGCCGTGCTTGTGGGCGGCCTTCACCTTGGCGTTGACGATCTCGTCGGTCTCGGCGTGGTACTGGCGGCGCTCGGAGTGGCCGATCGCCACATACGTGCACTTGAGCTTGGCCAGCATCGCACCGGAGATCTCGCCGGTGTAGGCGCCGGAGTCGTGCGCCGAGAGGTCCTGGGCGCCGTACTTGATCTTGAGCTTGTCGCCGTCGACGAGGGTCTGCACCGAGCGCAGGTCCGTGAAGGGCGGCAGGACCGCGACCTCACAGGCGTCGTAGTCCTTGTCGGCCAGGGCGAAGGCGAGCTTCTGGACGTGGGCGATGGCCTCCAGGTGGTTGAGGTTCATCTTCCAGTTGCCCGCCATCAGCGGCGTGCGAGTGGTCATGCGGGGTCAGTCCTCCAGTGCGGCGAGACCGGGGAGCGTCCTGCCCTCGAGGTATTCGAGGGAGGCGCCGCCACCGGTGGAGATGTGTCCGAACGCGTTCTCGTCGAAGCCCAGGATGCGCACGGCCGCGGCGGAGTCGCCGCCGCCGACGACCGTGAAGGCCTCGGAGTCGAGGAGCGCCCGGGCGATGGCCTTGGTGCCCTCGGCGTAGTCGGGGTGCTCGAAGACGCCCATCGGGCCGTTCCAGAAGACGGTGGCCGCGTCGGCGAGCTTCGAGGCGTACAGCTTGCCGGACTCCGGGCCGATGTCCAGGCCCATCCGGTCGGACGGGATCGCGTCCGCGGCGACGGTCTCCGGGGAGGACGGCGCCTTGGTCTTCAGGTCGGGGAACTCGGCCGCGACCACGACGTCGACGGGGACGACCAGCTCGACGCCGTTCCGCTCCGCGCGCTCGACGTACTCCCGGACGGCCGGCAGCTGGTCGTCCTGGACCAGGGAGGCACCGATCTCGTACCCCTTGGCCTTGAGGAAGGTGAAGGCCATGCCGCCGCCGATGAGCAGCTTGTCGGCCTTGCCGAGCAGCTCGTCGATGACGGCGAGCTTGTCGGAGACCTTGGAGCCGCCGAGGGCGACCACATAGGGGCGCTCGACGTCCTCGGTGAGCTTCTTCAGGACGCCGACCTCGGTGGCGATGAGATGGCCGGCGTAGTGCGGCAGCCGTGCCGGGAGGTCGAAGACGGAGGCGTGCTTGCGGTGCACGGCACCGAAGCCGTCGCCCACGTAGACGTCGGCCAGGGCGGCCAGCCGGTCGGCGAACTGGCCGCGCTCGGTGTCGTCCTCGGACGTCTCGCCGGCGTTGAAGCGCAGGTTCTCGACGACCGCCACCCGGCCCGGCTCCAGCCCTTCCACGGCCTCGTGGGCGGCGGGGCCGACGGTGTCCTGGGCGAAGGCCACGGGCGCGTCGAGGAGTTCACCGAGCCGCTCCGCGGCGGGCCGCAGCGAGAAGGCGGGATCCGGGGCGCCCTTGGGGCGGCCCAGGTGCGAGGCGACGACCACCTTGGCGCCCGCCTCGGTGAGGGCCCTGACGGTCGGCAGGACGGCGCGGATGCGGCCGTCGTCGGTGATACGGCCGTCGGCGAGCGGCACGTTCAGGTCGGCGCGCACGAAGACCCGCCTGCCGTCGACCCCTTCGGCGAGAAGTTCGTCGATCGTCTTCATGAGTGGACTCCTAGGGATGGCTCTTGTGTCCGGGAGAGTGTGTCCGGGAGGGCTGATCGCTCAGCACGTGCCACAGGGCCCGGGGTGCGCGGCGCTGCGCTGCCCGGGCCCTGTGCTCACACGGATTGCCCTGCTTCTGGGACCTAGAGCTGGTCGCCGACGAAGACCGTGAGGTCGACGAGGCGGTTGGAGTAGCCCCACTCGTTGTCGTACCAGCCGAGGATCTTCACCGAGTTGCCCTCCTGGACCATGGTCAGGGAGGAGTCGAAGGTGCAGGACGACGGGTCGCCGACGATGTCCGAGGAGACGATCGGGTCCTCGGTGTAGGTCAGGAAGCCCTTGAGGTCGCCGTCGTCGGCGGCCTTCTTGAACGCGGCGTTGACCTCGTCCTTGGTGACCTCGCGCTGCAGGGTCACGACCAGGTCGGTGGCCGAGCCGGTCGGGACCGGGACGCGCATCGCGATGCCGTCGAGCTTGCCCTTGAGCTGCGGGAGGACCAGCGCGGTGGCCTTGGCGGCACCCGTGGTGGTCGGGATGATGTTCTCGGCGGCGGCGCGGGCGCGGCGCAGGTCCGAGTGCGGGAAGTCCAGGATCCGCTGGTCGTTCGTGTACGCGTGGACCGTCGTCATCAGGCCCTTGACGATGCCGAAGTTCTCGTCGAGGACCTTGGCCATCGGCGCCACACAGTTGGTGGTGCAGGAGGCGTTCGAGATGATGTGGTGGTTGGCCGCGTCGTACTTGTCCTGGTTGACGCCCATCACGATGGTGATGTCCTCGTCCTTGGCCGGAGCCGAGATGAGGACCTTCTTGGCGCCGCCGGTGATGTGCTTCTCGGCGTCGGCCTTCTTGGTGAAGATGCCGGTCGACTCGATCACGATGTCGACACCGAGGTCGCCCCACGGGATGTCGGCGGGGTTGCGCTCGGACAGCACCTTGATGGTGTGCCCGTCGACCGTGATGGTGTCCTCGGTGTGGGACACCTCGGCCTTGAGGCGGCCCAGGATGGTGTCGTACTTCAGCAGATGCGCGGTGGTCGCGGTGTCACCCAGGTCGTTGACAGCCACGATCTCGATGTCAGCACCCTGCTCCAGCAGCGCGCGGAAGTAGTTACGACCGATGCGGCCAAAGCCGTTGATGCCTACGCGGATCGTCACGAACCGATCTCCTCGTCAGGTGCGCCGGCTGTGTATGCCGGTGAGTTGTATGGGATGTCCCCGACCGCTTACGACCCTACCCCCCTGACGCTCCCGGAGTGACATCGAGCTGCCCCTATACACGGCAGAGCGGCCCGTACCCGTCAGTAGGGGTACGGACCGCCCGCGGACTCGACGCCCTTCCGCCGCGTCGGCCGCCGCGTCAGCCGCCGTGTCGGCCGCGCAGGGCGGCCAGTGCCCTGCCCAGCAGTGCCGTGCGGTCGGCCGCCGAGGTGACGTGTTCCAGGCCGAAGCCGAGGAGCACGGTGTCCCGCGTGGTGACCGCGGCGTACGTCTTGAAGAGCTCACCGGACAGACCCCAGTCCCGGACGACCGCGGGGCTGCCCGCGGGCGGCCCGGGGACCTGCCAGGCGCCCAGCGACGTCTCGAAGCCCTCGGTCGGGCCGGCCGTGCCGCCGGTCACGACGGAGGCGTTGTCGGCGAGGACCCCGCGTCCGCCGGTGCCCGGGTCGCTGAGGTAGCTCAGCGACACCTCGACCGTCCTCCCGGCGTACGCGGACAGGTCGAACTCGACCTGCTGCCAGCCGTCGGAGGCCCCGGTGAGACTGTTCCAGGAGCCGCTCGTGCCGGTGGGCGTGCACTCGCTCCCGCTCCGGGTCAGATAGCGCCGGAGGGCGGGGTGCGCCTGGATGAAGTACCCGGCCCCGCACTCGGCGGGAACCGCGGTGGTGGTGGCGCCGCCCTTCTCGGGGAGCGTGGTCCAGTCGTCGGCCCCGGCCGTGTGCGCTTCGAGCACCACGTGGTCGTACCCCGCCTCGGTGTCCCACAGCAGCCGGGTGCGCAGGGCGGGCGCGTCGGCCGCGCTCACCCCGGTGAGGTCGACGGTGCGGGTGAGGCGGTTCCAGGCGTAGTCGGAGTGCGTGACGGCCGCCATGGACACGCCCTCGTACGGGCCGTACGGGTTGACGGTGCCCGGGTACGTCCCGGCGCCCGCGCTCGCGAACTGCGGGTACCGCCCGACCGGCAGGGTGTCCGAGGTGACGCTGTAGGCACCCGCCGCGTTCAGCGGATTCCCGGGCGTGTCGCCGAGCGGTCCGGCGGCGCCCGCGAGCTTCCCCGAGCCGGTGAAGGCCGTGGCGCCCGGGGTGTTCGTACGGGTGTAGGCGCCGAGGTAGTACTGGCTGAAGTCGTTCGTCAGGGCGCCCGGCAGCGCGACCTGGCCGCCCGCCTGCTCGCCCGCCTCGATCAGTTTGCCGCCCTCGTTGAGGTGGGCGCGCAGCTGCAGCTGGGTGGTGTGACCGGGGCGGTCGGCGCCGGTGTAATGGACGACGGTCCTGAAGTGGCTCAGGACGCCGAGCGCGTCGGGCGCGCCCCGGGCGGCGACGTCCCAGACGACGGCCCTGCGGCCGTTGGCCCTCAGGGCGTCGACGTAGACCTGGGCCTTCGTCGCCGCGACGCCCTCCTCGGCGACGACCAGCGTGTCGGCGCCCGGCCGTTCGGCGACCGTGTACGTGAAGTGCTCGCTGGAGGTGGGCTTCCCGGCGCGGGTCCGGCCGGTGAACCAGACCTCGACCTTCTCGCCCGGCCGGCCGTCCCGTACCTTCGCGCGGTACTCGTCGAAGTAGAGGTCGTCCTCGCCGCCGAAGGTCTCGCCGCCCTTCCAGGGCCTGAGCGCCTGGCTCTTCGTACGGCCGCCGTCGACGCGGTACCTGAGCTCCTTGTCGCGTACGGACTTGCGGGCGACCACGGAGACCTCCTGGTCGGCGCCGCGGGAGTACGAGGTCGCGAAGGGGGCCGGGGTGAAGTCGGGGGCGTCGACGCCGACCGGGGACCTCGGCCGGTCGGGCCGGGAGGCCGCCTCGGCGACGGCGAGCGCGAACGGGACGTTCTTGGCGAACTCCTGCTGGATCAGCTTCTCGTCGTCCGGGAAGGTGAAGACCGACGCGCAGTCGGCCGCGTTCCAGGCGTCGTCCGGGTAGAGGTCCGACACGGTCTGGCAGGTCGACATCTCAGGGGTGAACATCGCCGTGCCGTTGACGTTGGACGCGTGCCCGTCGGCCTCGCCGTTGGTCGTGTAGAGCTCGGAGGAGACCTGCGGACGGTAGCCGGGTATCGCCGGGTTCTCGGGGGTGCCGGCGAGGGACCGGTAGAGCACGTCGTCGGGGCTGGGGGTCGCCACCTGCCAGCCGACCCCGTAGAGGATCAGTTCGGCGGCGGAGTGGTAGTTGATGCCGTACTCGAAGCCGATGCGCTTCTGGAAGGCGTCGATCGCCTTGGTCTCGGGCTCGGAGCCGGGGCTCGCGCCGCGGTAGGTCTGGCTCGTGGGGTACGGGGACGAGCCCTCGTCGTCGTAGCCCCACTTGTAGGGGAAGTTGCGGTTGAGGTCGACGCCGTCACCCGTGGTCCAGGCCCCGTCGCCGTTGACGTCGCGCATGTTCTTGCGCCACTGGCGGTCGCCCTCGGCCTTGAACGTCCAGTCGTAGCCGTCCGGGTTGGCGGACAGCACGAACCACAGCTCGGTGGAGTCCACGAGGTCGGTGACGCGCCGGTCCTTGCCGTAGTTGTCCAGGTAGTGGTGCATCAGGCGCCGGGTCATCTCGGGCGTGATCCACTCACGGGCGTGCTGGTTGGACAGGTAGAGCACGGAGGGCTTGGCGCCGTCCTTGGTCCTCTTGGCGCCCTTGGTGAGCTTGAGGGCCAGGATGTCCTGGCCCTGGACGGTCTTCCCGAGGGAGACGACCTTCGTCAGGGACGGGTGCCGCTGTCCCGTCCTGAGGATCTCCTCGCGGAGGTTGCCCTCGCCGCTGTACGGGCGGTAGACGCCGTCCCCCGCGGCCGCCACGCGCGCGCGTGCGCCGGCCGAGAGCCTGTGCTCGGTGAGGTCGACGCCCTCGTCCTCCAGCTGCCCGGCCTGCCTGTCGGTGAGGTAGACCTCGACCGAGGCCGTGCCCTTCCGCGGTACCCGTTCGCTCAGCTCGTGACCGTCCTGGCCCGCCGCCAGGAGCAGGGGTACCTGCTCCGCGGTGACCTCCGCACGGAACACCTTGACCTCGTCCGCGCCCGGGCCGGCCGCGGCGCCGGGTTCCGCCTGCGCCATGGGTGCGACGGCCACTGCCCCGAGCAGGAGCGCGCCGGCAGCGAGGATCGATCTCGCTCTTCGTCTCATGAGCCCCCCTTGCAGAAGTCCGCCACGGCGGCGAACAGATGCCAGGCTCATGACACTTCATGGTCAAGTCAAGGGGATGTCCCCGACGGTGGGGCGGGGGGGATCGGGGGGATTTGAGGGCCCCGGGGGGGTGGGTGAGGTCGATCGCCGGGTGCGGGTCGGTGGGGGTCGCCCGCGCCGTTCCCCGCGCCCCTGAGGTGGGCGGGGGTGACCGGCGGTCCCCCGCCGACCGCCTCGGGACCGACTCGCCCGAGGAGCGCGGGGAACTGCGCGCCCGGCCCAGGACGGCCGGCACCCGACCACCCCCGCGGAACCCCGCCCAGGGGCCCAGGGGTGCGGGGAACGGCACACCAGGACAACCGGGCGGCGTCAGCCGACCAGGTTGTCCGCCATCTCGTCACTCAGGTTGGACTCCGTGCCCGGAATCCCCAGATCCTGCGCCCGCTTGTCCGCCATCGCGAGGAGCCGGCGGATCCGCCCCGCCACCGCGTCCTTGGTGAGGGGCGGATCGGCGAGCGCGCCCAGCTCCTCCAGGGACGCCTGCTTGTGCTCCATCCGCAGGCGCCCGGCGGCGGCGAGGTGCTCGGGGACCTCGTCCGCGAGGATCTCCAGGGCCCGCTGCACCCGCGCCCCGGCGGCGACCGCCGCCCGGGCCGACCGGCGCAGGTTCGCGTCGTCGAAGTTGGCGAGGCGGTTCGCGGTGGCGCGGACCTCGCGGCGCATCCGCCGCTCCTCCCAGGCCAGCACGGACTCGTGCGCGCCGAGCCGGGTCAGGAGCGCGCCGATGGCGTCGCCGTCGCGCACGACGACCCGGTCCACCCCCCGCACCTCGCGCGCCTTCGCGGCGATCGACAGCCGGCGGGCGGCGCCCACCAGGGCGAGGGCGGCCTCCGGCCCGGGGCAGGTCACCTCAAGGGAGGACGAGCGGCCCGGCTCGGTGAGCGAGCCGTGGGAGAGGAAGGCCCCGCGCCAGGCCGCCTCCGCGTCACAGGTGGCCCCCGAGACCACCTGCGGCGGCAGACCGCGGATCGGGCGGCCGCGACCGTCCACGAGACCCGTCTGGCGGGCCAGCTGGTCACCGCCGGCGACCACCCGGACGACGTAACGGGAGCCCCGGCGCAGACCGCCGGGCGCCATCACGATCAGCTCGGAACTGTGGCCGAAGATCTCCATGATGTCCCGCTTCAGCCGCCGTGCCGCCATCGCGGTGTCCAGCTCCGCCTCGATCACGATGCGGCCGCTCACCAGGTGAAGGCCGCCCGCGAACCGCAGCACGGCGGAGACCTCCGCCTTTCTGCAGCAGGTCCGGGTGACGGGGAGCCGGGAGATCTCGTCCTTCACCGCTGCCGTCATCGCCATGGGCCGATCCTTCCATGCATCCGAAAAATACGGTCGTACGCGGCGGCCAACAACTCCGGATCGTGCCTCGGAGTCCCGTCGGTCCTGGCCACCGGCGCCAGCTCGACCGCCGCGCCGAACCGCTCGGCGGCGTCGGCGAGTATCTCGCGGTCGGGCACGGCGGCCTCGTCGGCCAACACCACGTCCAGGGCGAGTTTAGGGGCGTGTCGTCCCAAAACCTCCAAATGACGCTGCGGGGAGAAGCCCTCGGTTTCTCCGGGCTGCGGTGCGAGGTTCAGCGGGAGGACCCGGCGCGCCTTCGTCTCGGTGAGGGCGTCGAGCAGCTCGGGCACCAGCAGGTGCGGGATCACCGAGGAGAACCAGGAGCCGGGGCCGAGGACCACCCAGTCCGCGTCGAGGACCGCGGCGACGGCCTCGGGCACGGCCGGCGGGTCGTGCGGTACGAGGTGCACGGACTGCACCTCACCGGGGGTGAGCGCCACGGTCGCCTGGCCCCGTACGGTGCCGACCTCCTCGGGCCGCTCCGGGTCGTGCCCCCTGACCAGCGCCTGGAGCTCCAGCGGCACGGCGGACATGGGCAGCACCCGGCCGTGCGCGCCCAGCAGCCTGCCGACCAGGTCGAGCGCCTGGACGTGGTCGCCGAGCTGCTCCCACAGGGCGACGATCAGCAGGTTGCCGACCGCGTGCTCGTGCAGGTCGCCCTGGGACTGGAAGCGGTGCTGGATGACCCGGGCCCAGGTCTGGCCCCAGTCGTCGTCGCCGCACAGCGCGGCCAGGGCCTTGCGCAGGTCGCCGGGCGGGAGCACGCCCAGCTCGTCACGGAGCCGGCCGCTGGAACCGCCGTCGTCGGCGACCGTGACGACCGCCGTGAGGTCGCCGGTGATGCGGCGCAGGGCGGCGAGCGAGGCGGACAGCCCCATGCCCCCGCCCAGCGCGACGACCTTGGGCTGGGCGCCGCGGCGCCGCGGCCTGGCGCCGCGGGCCTCGGCGGGCTTGGCGGGTCCGGC
>NZ_JAHKJW010000062.1 GCF_019710745.1 Streptomyces beigongshangae | reverse complement strand
CATCCCGTCACCCGAGTCCCCCGCGAACCGGATGACCACCCGATCCAACCGGCGTACCGGCTTGGTGCGGTACGCGACGGCAGGTACGGACGCGGGTGTGGATGCCGGTACGGACGCGGGTGCGGGTGCGGGTGCGGTCTCAGGCATGACCCGCTCCCGGGCGCGGGCCCACGACGGGGCGGGGCGGGGCGAAGGTGTCCTGGACGCTCTCGCTCCACAGCTCCGCCGCCACGTTCCCGGCGAGGACGGGGGTGTCCGCGGTGGTAGGCGGGGCGAGGGTGTGCGCGGGCATGATCAGTGCCGTGCGGGGCTGCGCGACGTCGGCGGGGGTCGTCGGCAGGCCGACGACGAGGAGGTTTCCCACCGTGGCGGTGCGTACCGCTCCGGGTCCCGTCAGACGGGTGGGGGTGTGGGCGGGGGTCTGCAGGAGGTTCTCGTAGAGCCGGACGGTCGCGGGGAAGTCTTCGTCGGCGACGGCGTGCCGCGCCAGCAGCCGTATCCCCGTCGCCCGCGGCCCCGTCCGTACGGTGCCGGGCACGGCGGTCCGGGGCCGTTCACCGGGCCAGGGCCGGTGCTCGACGAGTTCCGCCAGGGTTCCGTCGGGGTAGCGGACCCGGGCCCTGGCGCCGGGGAGGATGGGTTCGGGCGGTTCCAGGACGGTGGTGCCGGTGCCGTCGAGCAGGTCCAGTTGCCGCTGGAGGTGGGGCACGATCAGGGAATAGCGTGTTCGTCGCTGGATCGGGGTGAAGGGGCGGCTGCTGGCGATGAGCAGCAGGTTCCCGACGGCGGCCAGCTCCAGGCCACCGAAGTCGGGGATGGGCATGCGCAGGTCGGCGGGAACGCCCAGGAGGTTCTCGTAGTGGCCGATGTGCTCGTCGAGGTCGGGCAGGGCGATCAGCGAGCGGGCCAGCAGGCGCGGCCTGGCCAGCGTGGAGGAGTCGGGGCGGGTCCGGAACCAGCGTTCGGGGTCGGCGGGCCGCTGGGGCACGGTCATCGGTCAGCCTTTCTGCACGGGGTGGGGAGCCGGGGACCACCAGGACTGCACCGGTATGCCCCAGGCTGCGAACTCCTCGCTCACACAGCGGTTCAGGCGGGCGGAGTCCCCGAAGTGGTCGGGCATCCCGGTCACCGTCACCGTCATCCGCCCGCCGCTCTGCACCAGGCACAAGGAGGCTCGTAGGCGGGCCCTGTCCGGCAGCAGGCCGGGCACGTTCATGGTGCGCAGCGCGAGGGAGTCGGCCGTGCGCCCGGCGAAGGTGGTCACGCCGTCGTCCGGGTGGCCGAAGTTGGAGGCCACGACGTCGGTCTGCTGTGCTCCGGGTGCCTTCAGTGCCGCGGCGGCCCGTGCTGGCAGCAGGTGCCACAGCGCCTCGGGGACGAGGGTGGCACTGTGCGCCCCGGAACGGCGCAGCAGTGCCTTGGTGGCCTGCCGGGTCGGTTGCAGGTCCTCGTGGTTCGCGGCGCCTCCGGGAAGGCTCAGGGGTACGACGACGAGTGCGTTCGCCTGCTCGTCACGGGGCGAGTCGCGCAGGCTCATGGGGACGCCGACCTGGACGTCCTGCCGGGCCGTGCGGGGGACGTGGGTCCGCACGAGGTTGGCGGCGATCTCCAGGAGCAGGGTGTTGTCGGTGCCGTGCCGGTGACGGGCGGCGGCCCGCCACGCGTCGGCCTGCACCGTGACGACGGCTGTGCTGAAGTAGCGGGGCCGGGAGGCCGGACCGGGCGTGCGGGCGGGCGGGGACGGCTGGGCGAGGGTCCGCAGGATGTCCAGCCTGCGCCGGTGCGGCAGGCGCAGCAGCCAGGGTGCCGTCCGGGTCAGGGCCCGGACCGTCTGGCCGAGCGCGTCGGTGAGGTCGCTGTCGTGGGGCGGGCGCGCCGGAGTGCGTGCCGCGATCGCGCGGAGAATGCCCAGGCCGTCGCTGCGGAAGTGCGGGACCGTCAGGGAGACGAGGCATCCGTCGGCGCAGGGGGCGGCCGCCAGCCGCCACAGTCGGGTGGAACCGGCCGGCAGGGGCGTGAGGACCTGTGTGTCGGCCCACGCGAGGGCCGTGTCCGGCGTCAGGGGCGTGCGGTCGATCGCCAGGGCATGGGTGTTGGACGCCATGACCCATCTGCTGCGGGCCGCGGGGACCGTGCCCGGCACCGCGGTGCGGCTGAGCAGGCCGCGGTCGAGGCGGCGCCATTCGGCACGCAGCTCGGTGACGGGTACCGGGCCGGGAAGGCGCCACAGGACCTGGACGATCCGGGAGGAGCCCAGTTCGATCGCGGCCCGGTGCAGCATCTCGTCGGTGGGGTTCAGACGCCACCGTGTCGCACGCGTCATCGTTTCAGCGCCTCCATGAGGTGGTCGGCGGCCTGGCGGCCGATGGCGGGGGCGAGCTTGAAACCGCCTCCGTTCCAGCCGACCGCGGTCACCAGTCCGTGCGGGTCCGGCCAGCTGGTCACCGTTCCCGGACCGCCTGTCGCCGTCATGGCGTCGTACGCGGTGACACCGCCGACGGCGGGGGCGTGGGCGAGGTGCGGGAAGCGCTCGGCGACGACGGTGCGGATGCGGTCCTCCTCGGCCCTGCCGACACCGTCGCGTATGCGTGCGGGTACGTCGGCGCGGGCCGAGGCGACACCGGCCAGGACCGCGTGGCCGTTCTCCCACCGGCGCAGCCAGGCGCCGGTGGTGCGGTCGACCGTCGTGGGCAGGCCGGCGATGTCGTCGCTGTGGAACAGGCAGTAGCTCACCGCTCTCGTGCGCAGCGGGAGTCGCACGCCCACCGACGCCGCCAGGTCCGTGCTGCCGGTGCCGGCGGCGAGCAGGACCGCGTCGGCGTGAACGTCGCCACCGGAGGTGTGCACGCCCCGGACGCGGGAGGAGGAGTGCTTCAGACCGAGGGCCCGGGTGTGGTGGAGGTGCAGACCGGCGCCGGCGTCGCGGCGCAGGGCCAGGGCGACGTCCGCGGCCGGCAGCCATCCGGCCTGCGGCTCGGCCACGGCCAGGAGGTGGTCAGGGACGGTGAGCTGGGGGTGGCGCCGTTCGATGTCGCCGGCGTCGAGGACGTCGATCTCGAGTCCGGCGTCGCGCACGGCCTCGATGTGCGGGGTGAGCGCAGCGAGTTCCCGCCGGTCGATCAGTGTCAGGCTGCCGTGCCGGCGGACGGCGGGCCAGGAGCCGTGCCATCCGCGCGACCGGTAGCGGATGCTGCTCTCGGCGGCCCAGGCGGTGTGGGTACCGCTCGGGTCGAAGGCGCGGACCAGTCCGCCCGAGACGCCGGTGGCTCCTCCGGCGGCGGCCGTGTCGTCGATGACGATCACGCGGGCGCCGTGGGCGGTGAGCCGTTCGGCGCTGGCCAGGCCGATGATTCCGCCGCCCACGATCGCCACGTCCGCCGTCAGCGCCGCCGTCATCGCATGGCTTCGTACGCCGGGCGGCGGGATGCCGGGGCGGGGGGTGCCAGCAGGGAGGCGGCGATGTCGGAGGCGCGTGCGGAGAGCATGGCCAGGGCGCCGGCGTCGCCCATTCCGTGGCTGGCTTCGCACAGGCCGTTGAGGTAGATCCTCAACGGGCGCGGCGCCGAGGCGGGCGCCTTGAGTTCGATCGCGTAGTCGCGGCCCACTTCGGGGACGCCTTCCTCGTCGAGGGGGAGACGGGAGGCCACGCCTTCGAGCAGGGGGTGGTAGCGCTCGTCGTCGGCGCCGATGCCGAAGTCCTTGAATCCGGTGGCGAGGACGACGACGTCCGCGTCGAGGGTTTCCCGGGTGTGGTGGTTGGTCTCGCGCGTGACCAGGCGGTGGGGGCCGCCGTCGGAGGGGGTGTCGATCTCCGTGACCTCGGTGAAGGGACGCAGCCGCAGACGCTCGGAGCCGATGAGGCTGTACTCGCGCTGCACGGTGGTCAGACGGTCGATCACGTCCTGGTCGCAGGCTGCGTAGTTGATGGACCGCAGGTCGGCGCGCAGGCGGCGTTTGACCGCTGCGGGCAGCGGGTGGAAGTAGTCGACGAATTCGGGCAGGAAGACCTGGCGGCTGTAGGGGCTGGTGTCCTTGAGGCGGAAGCCGATGCTGCGGTGGATGGAGGTCACCTGGCGTACGTTCGGCCGTTCCAGCAGGTTGAGCACGATCTCGATGGCGCTCTGGCTGGCGCCGATGACGGCCACGTCGATGTTCTGGTCGTTGAAGGCGTTGATGGACGACAGATAACGGGTGGAGTGGAAGACGGTGTGCCCCAGGCTGGCCGGGAAGGGGGGCGGCACGCGCGGCGAGCGTCCGGTACCGAGGACGACCGTCCGGCCGAGGTGGCGTTGGTTGTCGTGGGTCTCGACGCAGAACAGCTCGTTGCCGTCCTCGTCGTCCTGGAGCGTGAGCTGCGCGGCGCCCTGTCCGTAGTCGACCAGGGCGGAGAACGCCCGGGCGACCCAGGCCAGGTAGTCACCGTACTCACGGCGCAGGGGGAACTTGGCGTTGAGATGGAGGTAGTCGGTCAGTGCTCCGCGGGACGCCAGGTACTTGATGAAGGTGTGGGGGCTGTCCTGGTTGCGCTGCATGGCGAGGTCGCGGAAGGGGTTGTTCTGGATGTCCGCGCCCGACAGGAGCTGCTCGTCCTGCCATTGGAAGACGCTCGACCGTTCGATGAAGTGGGCGTCGTCCAGGTGCCCGAGCTCTTCGAGAATCACGGCCAGGGAGAGATTCGCCGGTCCGAATCCGATGCCCAGAATGGGGTGGACTTTCTGTTTCATGGCTGGTCGTCCCTCGGCTTGTCATGCGTGCGGAGGTGGCAGGCACCTGCGGCGGTCCGCCGCAGGTGCCTGGAACGTCCCTGCGGCGCCCGCGCGTGTCGACGCGCGGAGCAGCAGGACCGGCCCCACCGCCCGGGGCACGGTGTCGCCCGGGGCGCCACCGGCGGTGGGGAATCGTCGCGGCCGGCGGAAGGCCGGTGTCCGCTCAGGAGCTCAGGAGCGCCGTCTCGACGATCTCGTTGCTGTCGTTGACGTGGACGACCTGGGACTTGAAACCCGTCCGCTCCTCGTCGTTCAGCTGCGCGTAGCTGATGATGATGACCTTGTCGCCGGGCTGCACGAGACGGGCGGCGGCCCCGTTGATGACGATGTGCCCGCGGGGCGCCTCGGGCGAGTCGTCCAGGATGGTGTACGTCTCGAAGCGCGCGCCGTTGTTGATGTTGACGACGTGCACCAGTTCGTGGACGCCTATGCCGGCGGCCTCCAGCAGTTCCGGCGAGACGGTGATGGAGCCGACGTAGTTGAGGTTGCTGTCGGTGACGGTCGCACGGTGGATCTTCGAGTGCATGAACGTGCGCAGCATGGCATGGCTCCTTCGTGGAGGGTGATGGTGCGTGGAGGGTGACGGTGGTCGGTGAGGGGTCACCGGTGCGGTGACAGCTCTGGCGGACGGCCGGGAGGTGCCGCCGAGGTGCCGCCGGGGGTACTACGGGGCGGGTACCGCCAGGCCGGCGAAGCCGCCGGGGGGACGGTTGTCCAGGTCGGCGAGCAGCGGCGGGGCGGACTCGCCGGTGGGGGCGCCGAAGGCCCCGGTGATCTGCTCGCACAGGTCCGGCGTGAGCGGCCAGGCGAGCGTGCGCAGACTCCACAGGAACTGCAGGGCGCCGCTGACGTCGGCCGGGTCGTCGGTGTCGAGGTCCTCGCAGCGCAGGGAGAGGACCTCCAGGTGCAGTGCCAGCGCCTCGGCGGCCTTACGGATCGAGAACGTCTCCAGCCGGTAGGCGTCCTCGAAGCGCTGCCGTGAGGCACTCAGGGCGGTCTTCCACCACGCGGAGGGGTCGGTGTCGACACACCGGCCGATCGCGGCCCCGGCGAGACCTCTGCCGATCCTCGCCAGGGGGGTGTCGAACCGGGCGGCGAGGGTGGAGGCGGCCACCGGCTCGCTGAACTCGGACTGCTGCAGTTCGGGACTCGTCAGCGACAGCACGAACCGGGTGCGGTCACGGCCGACGCTCTCCAGGTACTCCCCCGCCCAGCGCACGTCTCCCTTGCTGGTGGAGAACTTGCGCCCCTCCAGCAGGTAGTACTGGTTGGTGAGGGTGCGGGTTCTGGACAGTTCGACGGGCAGACCGTGGCGGGTGGCGAGCAGCGACAGCGCCACGTAGACGAACGCGTTGTAGAAGCCGTTGTCGATGCCGATGAACTGGACCAGTTCGTCGGGGCTGTGGCGCTCGCCGCCGCGGGCCTTCCGCAGCCAGTACACATGGCCCACATAGATCTCGGGCCAGGCGTTGACGGTCTGGCCGGGCTGGTCGGGACCGTCCCAGTCCACGGTGATGCCCCAGGTCAGGGGGTAGGTGATCGGGATGTACGGGAGGGGGCCGGCCAGTGTCTGGGCGACCACTCGGGCCAGGTCGGGACGCAGTTGCACGTCGGAGTTGTCGTACCAGTCGGTGAGCATGTCGCGGTAGCGCTCCAGGTCCAGGACCCAGATGGAGACGGGCTTGCGCGGCAGGTCGCGGGCCGGTCCGCCCGCGGACAGCAGGGCACCCGGCAGGTTGTACAGTCCGCATGCCTCGCAGACACCCGCCCTGGCGTGGGCCAGGCAGGTCGGGCACCGTCCGGTGACGAACGCCTCGGCCTGGTAGGTGCCGGATGCGGCGTCGTAGGGCAGTTCCACCTCGCGCCGGTCGAAGGCGCCGTTCTGCCACAGGCGGGTGAAGAAGGAGTGCACGAAGGCGGTGTAATCGGGGTCCGGGCGTTCGAAGAGGTCGACGTCGACGGCCGCGAGGCCGAGGGTGCGGGTGATGCTGCCGAAGGCGTGCCGGATCAGCGCTTCGGGTTCGGTGCCGATGCGCTCGGCCGTGGTGACGACGTAGGTCTGGTTGTCGTCGGTGCTGGTGCCGAAGGCGACGTCGTGGCCGAGGACCTTCTGGGACCGGGCGCAGACGTCGCTGGCGAGTACGGGGCCGGCGAGGTGGCCCAGGTGGAGGTCCCCGTTGGGGGTGGGGGGAGAGAAGGTGACGTCGATGCGTCGTCGGCCGGAGCGGGCGCCGTGCGGGGCGTCGGTCATGGAAGCGCTCCTCGTCACCCGGTCGGCTGGAGCCAGTAGATGGAGACGAACGTCAGTGGTTCGCTCGGGCTGGTGTTGGTGACGATGTGGTCGGTCCCGTGCGGGATGTAGATCACGTCACCGGGGGCGACCTGCCGTTCCTCGTCCCCCACCCGGGCGCGTCCCCGGCCGCTGACGAAGATGAACGTCTCGTCGGTGTCGTGGCCGTGCGGGGTGCTGGACTCGTCGGGCCGGATGGAGCACAGGGTGCTGTTCCACGGCGGGGTGACGACGCCTTCCCAGGGATAGAGCTGTCGGATGTCGCAGCCGTTCTTGCGGATCAGTTCGTCGCCGGCGGTGGTCTTGACGTACATGCGGATCCTTTCACCCGGTGTTTCCGGAAGGGGGAGGGATTCGTGCCTGGTCGCGGGAGTGCGGTGCCTGTGCCGTTCCGGTCACCCCAGGGCGAACAGGCGCTCGACGGTGTCGGGCTCGAACGATTCGGCGGGCACGTGGAACGGGCCCTGGAAGGTGGCGAGCCGTGACCCGGCCAGCACCGGGTCGGTGGGCCACACTTCGGCGTACGCCTTGCGGCGGGCCCGGCCCCGAGCGGTGAAGGTCATGTTCATCGTGGTGCGTACCGACCCGGAGATCTCCAGGCGGCGCATGCGCTCCTTGCGCTCCTCGGCGTAGGGGGCGAAGATCTTTTCGTCCCATGTGCCGGCGGAGCGCAGGCAGTCCCGGACCATGCGCGCGTCGCGGAGGGCGATGGACAGGCCCTGTCCGATCACCGGGTCGGACCAGCCTGCGGCGTCTCCGAGCAGCACCGCGCCGGGCACGGCGGGCCTGTCGGCCCATGCGTCGTTCATGGGATAGAACGCGCAGGTGGCAGCGGGGGTGGCCGTCGCGAACATCTCGCTGCCAGGGATGCAGTCGAGCCGGAATGCCTGCAGGAACTCGGCGTGGCGGTTCGGTCCGGCGAAGCGGCCCTTCTGCGAGACGTCGTGCAGGAGGTACAGGCGGGCGCGGCCGCCCTCCCTCGGGAAGACGAAGTAGAGCAGGTCGTTCTCGGTACCGATGGAGGTGACGTTGACCGGCCAGTCGTGCAGGTCCTCGACCAGCATTCCTCCGCCGAGGGAGTTCGGCGGGGTCTGCGTCAGGCCGATGCCCAGCTGACGGCGCACCGTGGACATCCTGCCGTCCGCCCCGGCGATCAGCCGGCAGGCCACCTCGTGTTCCATGTCGTTGTGCTCGTACCGGACCGTCGGACCGGGCCCCGCGGTCACCAGGACGTCGCCGATGCCGCGCACGACCCTGACGCCCTTCTCCTCGGCGGCGGCGGAAAGCGCCTCGCAGGCCGCGGGGTGCCCGACGTCGAGTACTCCCCGAATTCCGGGGAGCATCTCGTCCAGTCGCAATGCCCTGGATATCGCGGTTTCCGGATCCACTATCTCATCGAATCCGATGAACCGGTCGACATACGTCCCGCCGGCTTTCAGGATGCATTCTTCGAGATCCAGCGCGATGACCTCTTCCACTCCCCAGCAGTTGATGACCTCGCCGCGAACCTTGTCACGGTAGGTGGTCTGCCGTTCGAGGAGCATCACTTCATATCCGTCACCGGCCAGGGCTGCCGCCAACGCGGATCCGGCTATCCCACCGCCGACCACGACCACGTCGAAGCGTTCGGTCTCCGCCATCAATCCTCCTGTACACCTTAATGAGGGCATGCCTGACAGGGCTGACAGGAACTTCAGCCAGAGGGCTGTCCGGGTGGTGACGGATTAGATCTTCGCCATTGCCGCCGACTTGCACGAGAGGCGTATGTGACATTTCCCGTCCACTTTGGGTCAGGAGACGCACCCTTGGGGAAGTGCCACCGCATGCGGTTTCGTTCGGAAGTGCAAAAGAATTTACGGTAAAGGCGTCGCGCATTGCCCGCCGGTCGTGTCGCAGGGCCGGCGGCGGCCATGATGTCAGTCTGGCCTCCGCCGTACGCCGCCGACAACGCCGACTTGCTCAAGTGGCGCGGGCAGGACAACGGGTGCGGCGCCGGCGTCCTCACCTCACGGCAGAAGGCCGTGCAGGGCGAGGTCCCACATCCTTTCGAGCTGCTGCACCGCGTCAGGGTCGCGAGCGGCCTGGAGGGAGGCGCGTACGCGCATCTCGGCTGCGAGCAGGAGGCAGGCAGCGAGGTAGGTCACCGCGTCGATCCGGGTGCCGGCGCGCAACTGGCCCGTGCGCTGGGCCCGGCGCGCCAGCTCCCCCACGGTCGGCAGCCAGCAGGCCGCCCAGCTGAAGCCACTGTCCGGACGCTCCCTGTTCAGGCGTGCGGACGATCGCACGATCGGGTCGTCCTGCAGGAGACGGGTCAGCGAGAGGGTCAGCTCGACTATCCGTTCGAGGGCGGGACCCTGGGGTCCGGTGAAGGGCTCGACCGCGCGCCGGACGGCCGCACACCCGTCCGCCTGGACGGCGTCGGCCAGTTCGCTCTTCCCCCGGAAATGGAAGGTGAGCGCACCGGTGGTGGCGCCCGCCACTTTGCACACCTGCACCAGGGACGTGCCGGCGTACCCGTGCCGGTCGAACTCCGAGGCGGCTGCCAGCACCAGGGCCTGCCGTGTTCGCGTTGCTCTTTCCTGCATGTGTGCTCCGGGGCGCTGTGTGGTTGCCTGGCGACCGCCGCGCCGAGGGGGCCCGTCGCACGCGAGGGCCCACCTCGACCTGCGCAAGGGTGGCCCTGCCGACACGGAGACTCGCCGTCACGGTGGCGCGGTCAGCGGTTCGGTGTCGGCACGGCTCCTTGAAGGATCTTGTCGTAGGACACCCCAGCGTCGCCGCCACACGGCTGTTTCTTCAAGTCCAACCTTCCCTCGGGCAAAGCCGAGTTGGCCTGTTCCGGTTCGCGTTCGCCACTCTGGTCCCCGCTTCCAGGAGTTTGTCCCGCACCGCAATGTCCGATTCCCGACTCGTCAAAAACATAGTTGAGTCAATTATTCTTGCTCACCCTGAGAGAAGGGAGCAGCATGTCCTCGCCCCATCCGTCCCTCGTCGGCACGACCACTGACGCCAAGCGCCTGTTCGACTTCACGAACACCGTCTTCGCTCACTTGCAACGCGCCGATCAGCGGCGCTGGGGGTACGCCTACCTTCTCGGGCTTCTGACGGTCCCGGGCAAGAAGAGCGTCCAGCGCCTGGCCTCGGCCGTCACGGCGTCCCCGACGGCGTTCCAGTCGCTGCAGCAGTTCGTCAACTCCAGCCCCTGGGAGTGGCAGCCGGTCCGCCAGGAACTGGCACGCTGGACCGGGGCGCGGCTGTCCCCGACCGTGTGGACCGTCGCCTCGACGGTCACGCCGAAGCGGGGGGAACACTCGTGCGGGGTGCACCGGCGCTTCGTGCCCCGGCTGGGACAGCACGTCAACTGCCAGATGGCGGTCGGGCTGTTCCTGTCGAACGGTTCGACAGCGGTGCCGGTGGACTGGCGTCTTCATCTTCCCGACCGCTGGATGGACCCCCACCTGCGCCGGCGGACCCGGATCCCCCATGACGCCCGGGCGCTGCCGGCCTGGGCCGACGCCTTCGAGATGGCGGACCGGCTGCGGCGGTGTCCCGGCGTGGCGCCGGCCCCCCTCGTGGCGGACATGAGCGACAGCGGATCGACCATGGACCTGGCGCGTGTGCTGTCACGTCAGCGGAACGAGTTCGTCGTCGCGGTGCCGTCCGCGCTGCCCGTCACGACTGTCGGCCCGCCCGGCCGGAAACCGGTGCGGCCACCGGCCACGAACGGCGACCGTACGCTCGTGCTCCCACCCCCGGCGCGGGCGGAGCTGGACGCCCGCGGCGCCCTCCGGCAGCGGCAGCGGGAAGGCGGCGGACTCGACTGCCTGGTCCGCCTGTCCGCGGCCGGCACGCGGGGGCAGGGTGTCCACCGCCTGTTCATCGACCAGCGCCGCCCTCACCGGTTCTGGCTCACCAACATGGTGCACCACCGGGTCGGTGAACTCTCCCTCATGACCGAGCACCTCAGCAGTGCCACGGCAGCCGTTCACGAACTGGAGCAGGATCTCGGACTGCTGGACTTCGAGGGCCGCTCCTACCCGGGCTGGCACCATTACATGACCTTGGTGTCCGCGGCCCACGCCTACCGCAGACTCGGCGGCAGACCCCTCTCCTCCCACCGGGTGCTGCACTCCATGCCGGCCTGAGAGCTCGCCCCCCGCTGCCCCGTACCGGTGGCCGCGCGCCTGCGGCGCACGGCCCCGCTCCGCTCACCGCACGCGGTCCGTCAGATCGCGCCCACCCCGCCGTCGACGGCCACAGCGGCCCCCGTCACGAACGAAGCCAGGTCGCTGCACAGCCAGGCGGCGGCCTCGGCCACCTCCTCCGGCAGGGCGAGCCGCCGCTGGACGGCCCGCGCGTGGGCCGCGTCCTCCGACGGCATGAACTGCATCGCGGCCTTCATCAAAGGCGTTCTGGTACTTCCCACCACCAGGGCGTTGACGCGGATCCCCTTGCTGCCGTAGTCCGCCGCCGCGGCCTTGGTCAGGCCGAGCACCGCGTGCTTGGCCGCGACGTACGGCGCCACCGCACCGGTGGCGAACTGCCCGGCGGTACTGGATGTGTTCACGATCGCCCCGCCCCGCCCCTGCTCCAGCATGACCGGTATCTGCTGGCGCAGGCAGTTCCAGACACCGCGGACGTTGACGTCCATGATGTGGTCGTACATCGCGTCGGGCACCTCGTGGACGGCGAACCCCGCCGTGCCCCACCCCGCGTTGTTGAACGCCGCGTCGAGACCGCCGAAACACCGCACGGTCTCGGCGACGGCATGCCTCACGTCCGCGCTCGACGTCACGTCCCCGGCCACCGCGAGAGCCCGTGCCCCGTCGGCGGTGAGTTCGTCGACGAGTCTTCGCAACGGCTCCTGTTTGCGCGCCATCAGCACGACCTGGGCGCCCCTCCTCGCGAAGAGGCGGGCGGCAGCGGCCCCGATACCGCTGGAAGCACCCGAAATCATGATCGTCTTGCCTGTGAGCACGGCAGCCCCCCGTGAAATGAATGTCGGAGCGAGCAGCGGAGACATCGCTTCGCACACAGTGACACGAGATCGGTGCTTCCCGGCCCGGCCGGCTCCGACCGATGTCCATCTTTTCGGCCATTTCGGGGACAAGGCAGACCGCGTCGCCCAACGGCACGACTCTTGCGTCAAAACCGCGCCGTTCACCGCGAAGTGTAACGACTCTCATCCATTTCGATCTTGCTCAGGGCGGCCGGGGTGGCGACAGCCGGAAGCAGGCACAGCCACATGTCCCGCACACGCTGGGGCAGGTCCCGCCGCTCCGTCTCCAGGTGCGCGTGCATCTGCGCCCCGGTGCAGGCGTTGACGATCAGCCGCGCCAGCGCCTCGGCGTCCACGGCCGTACGCATCTCACGCCGGCGCCGGGCCTCGAAGAGGCTTTCCAGCAGCACCTCGGTCCACTGCTGGTGCGAGTTCTGCTCCCCGTTCATGAAGAACTCCTGGTCCATCACCAAACGCGCCCCCGCCAGCAGGAAGACGTCGTCCACGACCAGGTGGGCCCAGCCGAGGGTGACGTCCACCGCGAACTGGAGTCCGTCCGACCTGAGTTCCTCCAGCACGGGACGCACCCGCTCGGGCTGCTGCTGGACGATCTCCCGTGCGAGTTCCTCCTTGTTCCTGAAGTGGAAGTACACCGCCCCCAGCGTCACCCCGGCCCGATCCGTGATCGCCGTCAGGGTCGTCGCGAAGAAGCCCTGCTCGGCAAAGACCTCGGCGGCCGCACGCAGGAGTTCAGCACGCGTGCGCTGCGCCCTCGCCTGCTGCGGAGCCGACCTCTTGCCGCCGACCTGCCTCATATGCACCCCAGTTGACCTCTCGACAAGAAACATAATCGTATTTATTTTTATCCTCGAATGTTTCACAGAGGAGACACGGCACGAGCAATGATCTTTCAGAAAGGATCACATGTCCCTCGGTAGTGTGGCTCCACTCCCCTCCGACCTCCACCGATACGTCGGCAAGACGGATCTGGGCGAGGTGCTCGTCGACGGACTGGTCGCGAAGGCCGACGACACGCATGTCGTGACCGCGCGCTGGCCAGGGGTCCACCGCTTCTACACCCCTGACCCGGATATGTACTCGCCTCACATCCTCACCGAAAGCATCAGACAGTCCCTGGCCCTGTTGTCCAGAACGGCCTTTGACATCCCCGCGTCCAGCCGCATGGGCTGGGAGGCGTTCGAACTGTCCGTGGTACCCGGTTCCCTGCGCACCGAAGCGCAGGACGCGCGGGTGCGCCTCGCCATCACCCACTCCGGGGTCACACGGCGCAAGCTGGGATCCGTCCGGCTCAGCGCCTCCGTCGAGGCGACCCGCGGCGAGCTCCGTCTCGGATCGGCCCAGGTGACCTACAGTGCGCACCCACCCGCCATCTACGACCGCCTGCGAGGCCCCTACGCCGACCCGCACGCGGCGATGTCGCGTCTGCTCCCCCCTCCGCCGCCCGTCGCGGCCGCCCCGACCGGGTGCCGCCGGCCCCAGGACGTCGTCCTCGCCGCGGCGGAGACCCCCCGCACCTGGCTGCTCCGGACCGACACCGGTCACCCGGTGCTCTTCGACCATCCGCACGATCACGTGCCCGGCATGGTGCTGCTGGAGGCATGCGGCCAGGCCGCCAGAGCCACCGTCCATCCGTCACCCGCCCTGCCCACCGGCTTCAGCGTCAGGTTCCTGCGCTACGTGGAGTTCGACCAGCCGTGTCGCATCGTCGCGACCAGCCGTGAGGCCAGCGCCTGCGGCCGGCACACCGTCGAGGTCGTCGGCGTGCAGAACGACCGGACGGTGTTCACCTCCAGCGTCATGACCCAGCCCTTTCCCACCCGGCTCCGGCCGGAGCCCGCACCGGCCCAACTGCACTGATCACGAGCACCGCCGGCACCCGGGCGTGTCGATCACGGCGAAGACCTCCGTGCGGTGGGAGCCGTCCAGGAGCCCACCGCACGGAGGTCTTCCTCACACCAGGAGTACGGTCCCGGGGTTCGCAAGCGCTGCGCCACCGGTGGACGCGGAACCCGTCGGCGAAGCCCTGCCCCGCCGGGCTCTGCCCCGCCGGCGCCGGTCACCCACCGGATCGGCCCTGTTCGCGCGGCCGGGCACGTGACCTTCGCCGCCGCAAGACCGATACTGCTGACGGCAGCACCGTTTCCGCCCCCCTCATCCGGTCGCACGGAAGAGCCGGCGTTCCGCCGGCGAAGTCAGTACCAGTCAGGAGACACCCGTGAAGATGCTCATCAACGTGGCGGAGACGGTCGTCGCGGACGCGCTGCGGGGCATGGCCGCCGCTCACCCCGAGCTGACCGTGGATGTCGAGAACCGGGTGATCGCACGGCGGGACGCACCGGTGGCCGGGAAAGTGGGGCTCGTCTCCGGTGGCGGATCGGGGCACGAGCCGCTGCACGGCGGGTTCGTGGGCCCCGGGATGCTGTCCGCGGCCTGTCCCGGCGAGGTGTTCACCAGCCCGGTGCCGGACCAGATGGTGCGGGCCGCCGCGGCCGTGGACAGCGGCGCCGGTGTGCTGTTCGTCGTGAAGAACTACACCGGTGACGTGCTCAACTTCGACATGGCGGCGGAGCTCGCCGAGGACGAGGGCATCCAGATCGCCAAGGTGCTCGTCGACGACGACGTGGCCGTCACCGACAGCCTCTACACCGCGGGCCGCCGCGGCACCGGCGCCACGCTGTTCGTGGAGAAGATCGCGGGCGCCGCGGCCGAGGAGGGCCGCCCGCTGGAACGGGTCGAGGCACTGGCCCGCCAGGTCAACGGGAGCTCGCGCAGTTTCGGGGTCGCACTGGGTGCCTGCAGCACGCCCGCCAAGGGCAGTCCCACCTTCGACCTGCCGCCCGGGGAGCTGGAGCTGGGCGTCGGGATCCACGGCGAGCCGGGCCGGGAACGGCGCGCGATGATGACCTCGCGCGAGATCGCCGACTTCTCGGTGAACGCGATCCTGGAGGACATGGACCCACGCGGCCCCGTCCTGCTCCTGGTGAACGGCATGGGAGCCACCCCGCTGCTCGAACTGTACGGGTTCAGCGCCGAGGTGCAGCGGGTGCTGGCCGACCGCGGCGTCCCGGTGGCCCGCACCCTCGTCGGGAACTACGTCACCTCGCTCGACATGGCGGGCGCCTCGGTGACCCTGTGCCGGATCGACGAGGAGCTGCTGCGGCTGTGGGACGCGCCGGTGCGTACGGCGGGCCTGCGCTGGGGCATGTGAGGGCCGCTCCCCTCCCCTGATCGACGGGCCGGCCCACGTCTGCCTGATCGGTCGGGTAACTGGTCAGTACCCCCCGACACGCAAGGAGATCCAGTGCTCGACGCCGACTTCTTCCGCCGCTGGATGGCGGCGACCGCCGTCTCCGTGGAACGCGGGGCGGAACGGCTCACCGCCCTCGACTCGCCGATCGGCGACGCCGACCACGGCAGCAATCTGCAGCGCGGCTTCCGGGCCGTGGTGGCCGTCCTGGAGAAGGAGGCACCGGGCACCCCGGGAGCCGTCCTGACGCTCGCCGGACGTCAGCTGATCTCGACGGTGGGCGGCGCGTCCGGACCTCTGTACGGGACTCTGCTGCGCCGCACCGGCAAGGCGCTCGGCGACGCGGCCGAGGTCGGCGAGCAGGACCTCGCCGAGGCGCTGCGCACCGGCGTGGACGCGGTGATGCAGCTCGGCGGGGCGGCGCCCGGCGACAAGACGATGATCGACGCGCTCGTGCCGGCCGTCGCCGCGCTCGGTGACTCCTTCGCCGCGGCACGCGCCGCCGCCGAGGAGGGTGCTCTGGCGACCACGCCGCTGCGGGCGCGCAAGGGCAGGGCGAGTTATCTGGGCGAGCGCAGCGTCGGACACCAGGATCCGGGGGCGGCGTCCTCGGCGCTCCTGATCGCGGCGCTCACGGAGGCGGCCGGTGAGTGACGTGGCGGAGGGCGTGCCGGGGGCGGGCGCGGAGGACGGCGCGAAGCTCGTGGGCATCGTGCTCGTGTCGCACAGCGCGGCGGTGGCCGCCTCGGTCGCCGAGCTGGCGACGGGCCTCGCGGGCGGCGGTGCGACCGTCCCGGTGGCCCCGGCGGGCGGCGACGGGGACGGCGGTCTCGGCACCAGCTCCGAGCTGGTCTCCGCCGCGGCCGCCGCCGTGGACCGCGGCGCCGGTGTCGCCGTGCTCACCGACCTCGGCAGCGCGGTCCTCACCGTGAAAGCCCTGCTGGCGGAGGGTGACGAGCTTCCGCCGGACACCCGTCTGGTGGACGCGCCGTTCGTCGAGGGCGCGGTGGCCGCGGTCGTCACGGCGTCCGCGGGGGCGGACCTGGCGGCGGTGGAGGCGGCCGCCGCCGACGCGTACACGTACCGGAAGGTGTGAGGCGGGCCGCCGGCGAGCCGTGGGCTCAGCCGCGCCCGACGAACGCGCGGGCGAGCCGTTCCCCCTGCGCGGCGGCGGCCCGGCGGCTCTCGACGGGTGCGGCGGCGGACCCCTTGAACAGGATGTAGGTGACCCCCGACGCCGTCCCGCCGCCCCGCGGGTCGGGGTGGACACCGAGGTCGCGGGCCAGGGCGTACGACGCCTCCCCGATGATGTCCTCGGGGCCGACGTCGCCGACGACCGCGTACCGGACGCGGTCGCGGTGGACGACGGCGGCGACCGTGCCGCGGCGGACGCCGTGCTCGCGGTGGTTCCAGCGGTGGCTCGGTGCGGGCACGACGACGTACGGCAGCCGCTCGGCGCTCAGCTGGCGTCCGTCGGACTGCTGGTAGGCGGTGGTGTCGTGGAAGAGCGGGTCGGTCTGCGCGTTGCACCACCGGCCCGGCCTGCCGTCGCAGTCGACGTCCAGGTCGGCCTTCCAGTAGACGGCGTTCCGCCTGCCGCAGACGTCGATGTCCGCGGGCTTCCCGACGTCGCTGCGGAAGGGCGCCCGGGAGACGGGGGCGCAGTCGCGCACCGCGGCCAGGAGGTCCGCGGCCCGGACGGCCCCCGCGGCCTGTCCGCGCCGGGCGTCCGGGGCGTTCCGCGGGTCCCGCCCGCGCCACGGGCCCGGTACGGTCCCCGGCTTCCGGCCGGGCCGGGTGAGCGGGGTGTGCCGCGGGCCGAGTCCGGAGGACACGGTCAGGGTGTTCCCCGGGGCCCGTCCGTGCCGTGTGACCGGGACGGCTTCCGTGCGGGAGAGGTCCACCTGCCCCGGGAGGTCTGCCGCGTCCGCGTCCGGAGCGTCCCGCGGGCCGGCGTCGGGGCCGGAGGCGGGGCGCTCGTGCGCGGCCTCCGGCGGGGCCGCGCCGTGGAGCGCGGCGGGAGCGATCAGCGCGGCGCCGACCGCGACCAGCATCAGCGACCGGACTCGCACGATGGGCCCCTTCTGAGCGGGAACTGACGGACGGACACCGACGAGCGGCGGGTACCGACGAACACTCAGCCCAATCTGACGGGGGTCCGTCCGCGCGTCCACCGCTGGGGGGCCGTCCGGTGCACGCCCGGTGGTGCGCCGTCGGCGGCGCGGGATCGGCGACGACAGCGTTCCGCGCCGTCGGCATGAACTCCACTGCGACACAGGCGAGTTCAGCCGTTCCGAGGATCAGCATACGTAACGCGCGGTCGACACCGCGAACGGCGGCCCTCTTGAAGCGACCGCACCCGCGGCGTCACTATTGGTCCGGACCAATCCCGTCGAGGGAGGGCAGGACCGTGCGACCCGTTTTCCTGCGAACCGCCGTGGCCGGGAGTGCGCTGCTCGCCCTGGTGTCCTGCGTGTCCTGCGGCTCCGGCGGACAGGGCGCGGACGGGGACGGCCGCCCGCCCGGGGCCCCGGCCGGTGTCACCGCGGCGGCGGGCAGCGCGACCAGCGTGCACGTCATGTGGAACCGGGCTTCCGGAAGACCCGGGGTCGCCCGCTACGAGGTGTACCGCGGCGCCACGAAGGTGAAAGAAGTGCCCGGCTCGCAGCACATGGTCGACGTGACCCGGCTCAGGCCGTCGACCGGTTACGCCTTCTCCGTACGGGCACGGGGCACCGACGGCCGGCTCGGTCCGCCCAGCGAGCCGGTACGGGCCACCACGCCCGCCGCGGCCGCCGCCGACGTGGAGGCCCCGAGCCGTCCGGGGCGCCCGAGCGGGAAGGCGGCCGGAAACCGGGCCGCGCAGCTGTCCTGGGTCCGGTCCACGGACGACCGGGGCGTGGCCTCGTACGACGTCCACCAGGGCGCCACGAAGATCCACAGTGTGGGCGGGGCGCAGACGGCGACCGTGGTCACCGGGTTGCGGCCGGGCACGCGCTACACCTTCACGGTCCGGGCACGTGACGCGGCGGACAACGTCTCGCCCGCGAGCGGGACCGTCCGGATCACCACCCCGGGCGGCTCCGGCGACGGGAAGGGCACGGCCGCCGGGCCGGGCATGGCGCCCACCGCGTTCCGTGCCGCGACCCACCGCGAGGACGGGGCCCACTACCTCGACCTGTCCTGGACGCCGCCCCCGGTGGACGGCGTGATCACGGAGTACCAGATCCAGCTCGACCGCGAACCGGTCACCTCGCTGGTCTGGGGGGCGCCGCCGCCCCGCGGCAGGGCGGAGTACAGCTTCTACGTGGGACGGGAGTCCGGGCTCACCCAGCGGGTACGGATACGGGCGAAGCTGCCGGACGGGACCTGGGGCGCCTTCTCGGCGGAGCGGACGGTGACGACCGCGGGGAAAACCGGCTGAGGACGGGGATGTTCACCTGCACGGTCCCGGTCCGCGTGCGGAAACGGCGGCCGTCGTCTTGGCTCGGTGCGAAGGCAGCACGGGCGTTCCCGACCCTCGGCGGTTCATGGGATGTACCGCCACCGTGCCGTCGGAGGGCAGTCCTATGCGTATGCGTATCACTCAGACACTCGTCCGCTCCGGCCCGGCCGTGGCGGCCGCCGCGCTGCCGCTGGCCCTCGCCGCCGGTGCGCCCGGCGTGGCCGCGGCGGCCACGGGGATCGACGTGACCACCAGCGGCACGACCGTCCAGGTGACCACCACCGCGTGCGTCACCCGGGCCGGCGGATCGATGGGCGACGCCTCCCTGCTCTCCGCCGGACAGACGAACTTCGCCCAGGGGCGCCAGGCGGCCCTGTCAGGGAACGGCGGCAGCCAGTCCGCCGCCTGGTCGAACGTCGCCTCCGGCACCTACACCGTCGTCGTGGTCTGCGCCGACGGTTCGACGGCGGGCACCCAGTCCGTCACGGTCTCCCCCGTCACGACCCCCACGATCTCCGCGACCACGGCCCCGAGCACGGCGACCGCGACCGCGTCGCCGTCGTCGTCGCCGTCGCGCGGGGTGATGGGCGGCATGGGCAGCACCACGAAGGACTACGGCGGTGTCACCTACGCGGCGGGCGGGTTCCTGGTGGCCGCCGGTGTCGGGGCCACGGTCTGGGTCCTGCGCCGGCGCTCCAGGCCGGACCGGCTGTGATCACGGCGGCGATCCGGTTGTGATCACGGCGGCGGTCCGACGCCCCGGTCGGCACCGTCCTCGGCCGCGAGCCCCTCGAACTCCGCCAGCGCATGCGTGAGCCAGCCCGTCCAGAAGGTCTCCAGGTCGATCCCGGTCCGCAGGACGAGGTGCTGGAGCCGGTCCGCGGGGGCCTCCTTGCCCGGCGGGAAGTCCCGCTCCCGGGTCGCCTCGTACTCCGCCAGCCGCCTCCGGTGCAGGCCGGGATGGCGGCGCAGGTCCTCCTCGGTCCCCGCGGTGCCGACCACCGCCGCCGCCCGCAGCCGCCGCGTGTCGCGCGGCGGCCTGGGGTGTCCCGGGGCGCGGCGGTCCAGCGGGCCAGTCGGACTCCTCGCCGGGCTACCGCCGCACTCCTGTGACGACGTTCGCGCACAGCTCCTCCGACACCTCGTGGCGAGGCGTCAGTCCGGCGTCCGCGAAGATCCCGACGGCGAGGTCCGCCTGCCGCTCGCTCGTCTCGACGAGCAGTCCCCCGCCGGGGGCCAGCCACCGCGGCGCCTCGGCCGCCACGCGGCGCAGCACGTCCAGTCCGTCCCCTCCCCCGTCGAGGGCGACGAGCGGTTCGTGGTCGCGCGCCTCCGGGGGCAGCAGTCCCACCTCCCCGGTGGGGACGTACGGCACGTTCGCGGCCAGCACCCCGACACGTCCCCGCAGCCCGCCCGGCAGCGCCTCGAAGAGGTCCCCCCGGTGGACCCGGCCCCGCACGCCGAGGTTCCGCCGGGCGCACCGCACGGCGACGGGGTCGATGTCGGCGGCGTGCAGTTCCGCGCCGGGCAGGGAGGCGGCCAGCGCGGCCCCCACCGCACCGGACCCGCAGCACAGGTCCACGACGACCGGGGCCGCGGGAGCGAGGGCGAGGGCCCGCCGGACCAGGAACTCGGTGCGCCGGCGCGGCACGAAGACACCGGGTTCCACCGCGATCCGCAGACCGCTGAAACCGGCCCAGCCCAGCACGTGCTCAAGGGGCCGGCCCGCGGCACGGCGGTCCACCATGGCGGCGAGTTCGGCCGGGGTGCGGGCCGTGGACAGGAGCAGCCGCGCCTCGTCCTCGGCGAAGACGCAGCCCGCGGACCGGAGCGTGGTGACGACCTGGGAGTAAGAAGGTGGCATGGAAGCCGAGAGCCTTTCGGGAAGCCGAAGGGCGCCCTCCAGGCCGGCAGGGCCTAGGTCACCTGATGCCCGTGAGGGCCTGAGGCGGGAGCACCCGAGCTGACACAGCGGTGATGGGGCTCACCTCCTCGGTCCGTCGCGGCTGGGCGGTCCTCAGCCGGACGGCAACAGTACACGGCCGCGGGCGCGGGCCGCCCTCCCGCCTCCCGCGCGCCGTCCGCGCACCGCGGGCACCACGCCCGCGCCGGCCCCGGGACGGTGCGGGCCCACCGGTGGCCGCACCGTGCGACGAACGGCACGCGGGAGGGCGGGCCCGGGGGCGTGCCCGGCCGGCCGTGGCCGCCCTCCCACCGGCTGCCGACCGCGGCCGGCGGACGGCAGCGGCGGGCCGACGGCCTCGGTCGGCAGTCGGCAGTCGGCAGTCGGCCACGGTCGGCGAGGACTACGGGCGACGGCGACGGACGGCAGTTGCGGACGGCGGACTGCAGGCGGCAGACGACTGCGGTCGGCAGACGGCGGGCGTGTCCGCCGCCCGTCAGTCCCGGACCGGTGTCCCTCAGCCGACGGCCAGCCGCTCCGGTACCCGCACCGACAGGAACGTCGTCCTGCGCCGCAGCCGGAACCCCAGCGACTCGTAGAGCCGCACGGCCGTGGCGTTGTCGGCTCCGGTGTGCAGGAACGGGGTCTCGCCCCGGGCACGGATGCCGTCGGCGACCGCCAGCGTCAGCCGGGTGGCCAGGCCCTCGCCCCGGAACGCGGGATCGGTGCAGACCGCGCTGATCTCGGTCCAGCCCGGCGGGTGGAGCCGCTCCCCCGCCATGGCGACCAGGACACCGTCCCGGCGTATCCCCAGATACGTGCCGAGCTCGACCGTGCGCGGCAGGAACGGTCCCGGCCTGGTGCGCCCGACCAGATCGAGCATCTCCGGCACGTCGGCGGGACCGAGCGGTACCGCCTCCGGGTCCGGCGCGGTGGCCAGGCCGCCGTCGCCGCCGTCGCCGCCGTCCACGAACTGCACACCGTCCACCCGCCACGCCACCTCCCAGCCCTCCGGGACCTCGCCGCGGAAGGCGGGCACCGCCACCTCGGCGCCCGGTCCCGCGAGCACCGCGGCGTCCGCCCAGTCACCGGCGTCCGGCTCGTCGGGCAGGGCCAGCCAGGGCGACACGTCGACGGGGTAGCGCAGCACACGTCCGCGGCGTTCGGCGAAACGGGCGTGCGGGCCGGTCAGCGAGGTCAACCCCGGGTTGTCCAGGGGGTGGCGGGCGGCGCTCATGCGGCGACCTCGATGACGATCTTGCCGCGGGCATGGCCCTCCTCGACGGCACGCAGTGCCTGCGCGGCCTGTTCGAGGGGGAAGGTCCGTGTGACCAGGGGGTCCAGCCGGCCGTCGACGACGAGCCGGGCCACCTCGTCGAGCACCGCGGCGGTACGGGCCCGTACGACGGGCGAGCCGCCGAGGCCGGTCACGATGTCCTTGCCGCCCGCGGTGATCAGCTTCGTGCGGTCCGCCACCAGCCCGGCCGCGGCCTCCAGCACCTCGCCCCCGACCAGGTCGTACACCGCGTCCACACCGCCCCGCGCCACCGCCCGGACGCCCGCGGCGAAGTCCCGGCCGGAGGGCACGTGCACGGCGCCGAGCGACTCGACCAGGTCCTTCTTCCCGGCGCTCGCTACGCCGACGACGTTCAGGCCGTCCGCACGGGCGATCTGCAGGACCGCGACACCCACGCCACCGCCCGCGCCCGTGACCAGCAGCGTCGCGCCGGCCGGCAGGTCCAGCTGACGCACCCCGTCGTAGGCGGTGGCCGCCGCGACGGGCAGGGCGGCCGCGTCGGTGAAGGAGATCGCGGCGGGCTTGTGCGCGGTCACCGCCACGGGGAACAGCGTGTACTGGGCGTAGCCGCCGGACACGGGGCTGCCGAAGACCTCGTCCCCGACCTCGAACCCCGTGACGCCCTCGCCGATCTCCTCGACGACGCCGGCGGCCTCGCTGCCGAGGACGGCGGGCAGCTCGTGCGGCGCCTGGCCGGGCCGCCGGTAGCCGGCGCGCTGCTTCCAGTCGACGGGGTTGACACCCGCCGCCCGGACGGCGACCAGCAACTGGCCCGGGCCGGGGGACGGCCGGTCCCGTTCGACCAGCGCCTCGGTCTCCGGGCCGCCGTACTGGGTGAAGACGTACGCCTTGGGCATCGCTGCGTCACTCTCCTTCGCGCCGGGTCTCCGCACGCCGACGGGGCACCGTCCGGCGGCTACTCTCGCCAAGGAAGATCGCGGGTGCCGCTATTCCCGGAACCGTCCCGGACCGCCGAGTTTTCATACGGCGGCAATGCTCCCCGGAGGGGGGCCGGCGGCCGGCCCGGTACCGTGGAGGGCGTACCCGACGATCAAGGGCCGCCACCCGGCCGGCCCGGAGGCACCGCCCGCATGAACGTGAACGTGACCCGATGAGCGTGACCCGATGAGCGTGACCCGAGGCTTCGCGGGGCGTCCGCGCGTCCGCAACGACGGGCTGCCGCCCGGGCAGTACGACGCCGGCGACGACTGGCCCGTCCTGTCCGCGGAGGTCACGCCGGAACTGGCGCCGGCGCAGTGGACGCTGACCGTCGACGGCCTGGTCGCCGAACCCCGCACCTGGACCTGGGACGAGGCGCACGCGCTGCCGCCGTCGGCCTACGAGGGCGACATCCACTGTGTGACGAGCTGGTCGAAGTTCGGGGTGCGCTTCGGCGGCGTGTCGCTCGACGCGTTCCTGGAGCTCGTCCGCCCGGCCCCGGAGGCCACCCACGCGGTCGCCTACTCGCACACGGGCTACACCACGAACCTGCCGCTCGCGGATCTGACGGGCGGGCGCGCCTGGATCGTCTGGGAGTACGGGGACGGGCCGCTGCCCGCCGAGCACGGCGGTCCGGCGCGGCTGCTCGTGCCGCACCTGTACTTCTGGAAGAGCGCCAAGTGGATCGCGGGCATCCGCCTCCTCGACCACGACGAGCCGGGCTTCTGGGAGCAGAACGGCTACCACCACCGCGGCAACCCCTGGGAGGAGCAGCGGTACTCCGGTGACTGACACCCCGACGCCCCCGGCGGGCGCAGGCCCCGCGGCCTGGACGCCTCCGACGCGGTTCGCCGTGCCCGGCCGGATCGCCGTGAGCAACCGTGCCGCAGCCACCTGGCAGCGCGCCGTCCTCACCGACATCCGCCGGGAGACACCGCGCGCGGCGACCTTCCGGTTCGCCGTGCCGCGCTGGGCGGGCCATCTGCCCGGCCAGCACCTGATGCTCCGGCTGCGCGCGCCGGACGGCTACGTCGCCCAGCGGCACTATTCGATCGCGTCGCCCCCCGACGACCTCGGACACGTCGAGCTGACCCTCGACCACGTCGACGGCGGCGAGGTGTCCGGCTGGTTCCACACGGTCGCGAAACCCGGTGACGAGGTCGAGCTGCGCGGACCGCTCAGCGGCTTCTTCGCCTGGCCCGGCGACCGGCCCGCCCTGCTCCTCGGCGCCGGGTCCGGTGTCGTACCGCTGATGTCGATGGTCCGCCACCACCGTGCGCGGAACCTGGCGGTGCCGCTGCGGCTGCTCGTGTCCGCGCGCGGTCCCGAGGAGCTGGTCTACGCGTCCGAGTACGGCGCCGAGACCACCGCGGTGTTCACCCGTGACGCCCCGCCGGGAGTGCCCGTGGGCCGTCTGTCGGCCGCGCAGGTGGAGCGGCTCCTGGCCGACGGGCCGGACGGCGGCTGGGAGGCGTACGTGTGCGGCTCGAACGGGTTCGCCGAGCACGCGTCACGGCTGCTGGTGGGCGCGGGCCAGCCGGTGGACCGCATCCGGATCGAACGCTTCGGCTGACCGGTGACGGTGACCGATGGCTGTGACCGGTGACGGTGACCGGTGACGGTGACCGGTCCGGAACCCCGCGGGTTCCGGACCGGAGGGGCGCCGCCGTCAGCCGGACCAGGTCCAGTCGGCGACCTCGGGCAGGTCGGTGCCGTGTTCGCGGATCCAGGTCTCGTGGCGGGTCCGCACGTCGGCCATCCGCTGCCGTACGGCGGCGGCGCGCACGGCGAGACCGGGGACGCGGTCGATGACGTCCATGACGAGGCGGTACCGGTCGAGGTCGTTGCGCACGACCATGTCGAACGGGGTGGTGGTGGTGCCCGACTCCCGGTAGCCGCGCACATGGAGGTTGCCGTGGCCGGTGCGCCGGTAGGCCAGCCGGTGGATCAGCCAGGGGTAGCCGTGGTAGGCGAAGACCACCGGCTTGTCCACGGTGAAGAGGGCGTCGTACTCGGAGTCGGCCATGCCGTCCGGGTGTTCGCCCCGCGGCATCAGCCGGGCGATGTCGACGACGTTGACGACCCGTACGGCCAGGTCGGGCAGGTGGGTGCGCAGCAGTGCGGCCGCGGCGAGGACCTCCTGGGTGGGCACGTCGCCGGCGCAGGCCAGGACCACGTCCGGTTCGCGTTCCCCGTCCTCCGTCCCGGCCCACTCCCAGATGCCCGCGCCCCGGGCGCAGTGGGCGCGGGCCTGCTCCATGGACAGCCAGTCGAAGCAGGGCTGCTTGCCGGCGACGATCACGTTCACGTGGTCGCGGCTGCGCAGGGCCCGGTCCGCGACCGCCAGCAGCGTGTTGGCGTCCGGCGGCAGGTAGACCCGTACGACCTGCGGGCTCTTGTTGAGGACGTGGTCGACGAAGCCCGGGTCCTGGTGCGAGAAGCCGTTGTGGTCCTGGCGCCAGACGTGCGAGGTGAGCAGGTAGTTGAGGGAGGCCAGCGGTGCCCGCCACGGCAGTTCCCGCGCGGTTTTGAGCCACTTGATGTGCTGGTTGACCATGGAGTCGACGATGTGCACGAACGCCTCGTACGACGAGAACAGCCCGTGCCGTCCGGTGAGGAGGTAGCCCTCCAGCCAGCCCTGGCAGAGGTGTTCGGACAGGACCTCCAGTACGCGGCCGTCGCGGACGAGGTGCTCGTCGGTGTCCTTGATCTCGGCCTGCCATGCCTTGCCCGTGGCCCCGTACAGCGCGCCGAGCCGGTTCGACTCGGTCTCGTCCGGGCCCACGACCCGGAAGTTGCGCCGCTCCGCCGTGTCGGCCATGATCCGGGCCAGCAGGTCGCCGAGGATCCGGGTGGGCTCGTGCATGCTCGCGCCGGGCTTGTCCACGGGGACGGCGAAGTCCTCCAGGCGGGGCATCGGCAGGGCGTTCAGCAGCAGACCGCCGTTGGTGTGCGGGTTCGCGCCGAGCCGGCGGGGGCCTTCGGGCACGCAGTCGAGGACCAGATCGGTGGGGCGGCCCTCGGCGTCGAAGAGTTCCTCGGGGCGGTACGAGCGCAGCCAGTCCTCCAGTTGCCGCAGGTGCTCGGGGTTGTCCCGGACACCGGACAGCGGGACCTGGTGGGAGCGCCACGTCCCCTCGACCGGGTCGCCGTCCACCTCGGCGGGGCCGGTCCAGCCCTTGGGCGTGCGCAGGACGACGACGGGCCAGCGGGGGCGTTCGTACGTCCCGGTCCGGCCCTTCCCGCCGGTGCGGGCCTCCCGCTGGATACGGGCGATGCGGTCCAGCGCCAGGTCCATCGCCCGGGCCAGTTCCCGGTGCACGCGGCGGGGGTCGTCGCCGGACACGTGGAGGGGCTCGTGGCCGTAGCCGCGCAGGAGGTCGTCGAGTTCGGCGCGCGGCAGCCGGGCGAGCACGGTGGGGTTGGCGATCTTGTAGCCGTTGAGGTGCAGGACCGGCAGGACGGCGCCGTCGTGGACCGGGTCGAGGAACTTGTTGGAGTGCCAGGAGCCGGCGAGCGGTCCCGTCTCGGCCTCGCCGTCCCCGATCACGCAGGTGACCAGCAGGTCCGGGTTGTCGAAGGCCGCACCGTACGCGTGGGCGAGCGAGTAGCCCAGCTCGCCGCCCTCGTGGAGGGAGCCCGGGGTCTCGGGGGCGACGTGGCTGGGGACCCCGCCGGGGAAGGAGAACTGCCGGAAGAGGCGCTCCATGCCGGCGGCGTCCCGGGTGATGTCCGGGTAGGTCTGCGTGTAGCTGCCCTCCAGCCAGGAGTTGGCGAGGACGGCGGGGCCGCCGTGGCCGGGTCCCCACACGCAGATCGCGTCGAGGTCGCGCTCGGCGATGACACGGTTGAGGTGGGTGTGCACCAGGTTGAGGCCGGGCGAGGTGCCCCAGTGGCCGAGCAGCCGGGGCTTGATGTGCTCGGGCCGCAGGGGCTCGGTCAGCAGCGGGTTGCCGAGGAGGTAGATCTGACCGACGGCCAGGTAGTTCGCGGCGCGCCAGTGTGCGTCGAGCGCTGCCGTGCGGTCCTTGGCCATGAGGAGGACTCCTGTTCCGGTTCCGGGGGATTCCGAGGGGGTGAGGACACGGGTTCCACACGGGGCGCCGATCAGTCGTCGCGGCACGCGCACGCCCGTCGTACGGGGTCGTACGGGCGGCCCGTGCGGGGTCGTGCGGGGTCGTGACGGCGCTCGCACCGCAAGCCTTTCGGACGGAGGCGGCGAACCGGCCCCCGAAGGGGTCCGTTCGGCCTCCGCGGGGCACACGGACGGCGTACGACCGCGAGGACGCGGGCGGAAGAGGGGCCGGGACGGCCGGCGGGGCGGCCGTGAGGGGCGAGGAGGCAGGACAATGCGCACGAGGGAGAAGCGGACGCGGGAGATGGTGCTGAGGCAGCGGCACAATCCGCTGCGCCGCCGCTCGGACGTGGTGGAGGCGTGGACCGCCCTGGTCGTCGCCGTGGTGCTGTGCGCGGGCGCGCCGCTGGCCGGGCTCGCCGTGGGCTGGTGGGCGTACGACGGGGCGCGCGGGACGGCGGCCGTGCAGCGGGCCGAACGCCACCAGGTGCGCGCCGAGGTCGTCGAACGCGGACCCGGCTCCGCGCCGGGCGCCGAGGGGGACCGGCGGCCGGTCCAGCGGGTGGTCGTCCGCTGGAGCGGGCCGGACGGGCGGGAGCACACCGGTACGACCCGGGTCGCCGCCGGAACCCGGGTCGGCGACCACACCCACGTCTGGCTGGACGGGCGGGACAGGATCGTGCCCGCCCCGACGAGCGGCACGGTGGTGTGGCAGCACGCGCTGGTGGTGGGCGCCTGCGGTGCCGTACTGGCCGCGGTCGGCGTACTGGCCCTGCACACCCTGGTGCGCCGGGTGGCCGCACGCCGGCGGCTGGCCGAATGGGAACGGGCCTGGGCCCGCACGGGACCGGAATGGACCCGGCACCGGGCCTGACGACCGGACCGCCGGCGCAACCGCGCGCGCCGCATCGGGAGACGAACCCGCCTGCGGCGGCGCGGAGTCGGCCCTCCGTCGCGCGGGCCGGCGGGAGCGGGCAGGCGGGAAGGGCCGGGAGACGGCTCTGGCGGCTCCCGGACCGCACCCGTACCGTGTGATCGCCCGCACCCTCCCCCGTAGCGAAGGCGGCCCCCCATGGCCCTGTTCGACCTGCCCCTCGATCAGCTCCGGGACTATCGCAGCGCGTCCGTCGAGCCCGAGGACTTCGACGCCTTCTGGGCGAAGACCCTGGAGGAGGCGCGCGAGCACGGTCTGGACGCCCGTTTCGAGCCGGTCGCGGCGAACCTGCGGAACGTCACCGTGCACGACGTCACGTTCGCCGGTTTCGGCGGCCACCCGGTGAAGGGCTGGCTGACCCTGCCCGCCGGGACGGACGCACCGCTGCCCGCGGTGGTGGAGTTCGTCGGGTACGGCGGCGGGCGCGGCCTCGCGCACACGCACCTGCTGTGGGCCTCCGCCGGCTTCGCGCACTTCGTGATGGACACCCGGGGCCAGGGCGGGGCGTGGGGCGGCGGCGGTGACACGCCCGACCCGGTGGGGAGCGTGCCGGCCTATCCCGGGTTCATGACGCGGGGCATCGACGCCCCCGGGAACTACTACTACCGCCGGGTGTTCACCGACGGGGTGCGGGCCGTGGAGGCCGCCCGTTCCCATCCGCTCGTCGACGCCTCGCGCACGGCGGTCGTCGGCGGCAGCCAGGGCGGCGGGATCTCGATCGCGGTGGGCGCCCTGGTGCCGGACCTGGCGGCGGTCGCGCCGGACGTGCCGTTCCTGTGCGACTACCCGCGCGCGACCAGGCTCACGGACCGCGATCCGTACCGGGAGATCGGCAACTACCTCAAGACGCACCGCGGGCGCACCGAGCGGGTGCTGCGCACGCTGTCGTACTTCGACGGGGTGCACTTCGCCGCGCGCGGGCGGGCGCCCGCCCTGTTCTCCACGGCGCTGGAGGACCAGACGTGCCCGCCGTCGACGGTCTTCGCGGCCTTCAACGCCTGGGGCCACCCGGACAAGGAGATCGAGGTGTACGACTTCAACGACCACGAGGGCGGGGGGCCGTACCAGGAAGCGGTCAAGCTGGCCTGGCTGCCGGCCCGCCTCTGAGGCCGGGGCGGGCCGGTACGGGCCGGGGCGGGCCGCGGGGCGTTGCACGACGGAACCATCGCGCCCGGCGAACGGCTGCCGGGCGAGCGCCGGCTGGCGGCCCGGTTCGGGGCCAGCCGTGAGACGGTGCGGCAGGCGCTGGACACCCTGCGCCGGGACGGGCTGGTCCCCACCGACCGGCGCGGCACCCACGCGAGGCCGCCCGGACCGCCGGCCGGCGTCGCTGGGTTTCCCGCTCGGCGCCCACCCGGACCGTCCCTGCGCCGCCGGCCGCGCCACCACGGTCTGGGAGGCTCCCCCGCCGGAGCACGCGGCGGCGCTCGGACTCGCCCCGCGGCGGCCGACGCTGGCGCACCGCTACGAGTGCGCCGGGCCGGGCGGGCACGGGCGCCGGACGGCCCTGACCTCCTTCTCGGCCGTCGCCCTCGCCGAGGTGGCGGAACTCGGCCGCTACCGCGACCGGGCGGACGGCACGTCGGCGGCCCAGCTCCGGCGCGTGTACGGCTGGATGCGCCGGGCGGGGCTGACCCTGCACCACCGCGACTCCGTCGGCGGGCCGGGCGACGCGGCCTCGGCCCGGGTGACCCGGCGGGTGCACGACCAGTACGCCCGCCCGCTGGAGATCACCGACCTGGTGGTGGACGCCGGACAGGACGCACCGGTCTGCGGGTTCGCCCTGCCGGCGGTCGGCGCGACCGCCGGCCTCCAGCAGGACTCCCAGCGGTTCGAGCCGCTAGCGGGAGCCGTGGACCCCGACCGCCTCCCGGTGCTCGTCGCCCTGTCCCGCCGCGGCGCGCGGCGGGAGCTTGGCGCCCTCGATGTCGACGTCGGGGGTGACACGGTCCAGCCAGCCGGGCAGCCCCCAGGCACGGCGGCCGATGAGGGCCATGGCGGCCGGGACGAGGGTCATGCGGACCACGAAGGCGTCGATGAAGACACCGAAGGCCAGCGCGAAGCCGATGGACTTGATGATCGGGTCGTGGTTGAAGACGAAGCCGCCGAAGACGGCGACCATGATGAGCGCGGCGGCGCTGACCACCCGGCCGCTGCGCGCCACGCCCTGGACGACGGCCTCGGACGCGCTGCCCGTGTGCTCGTGGTGCTCGCGCATCCGGCTGACGAGGAAGACCTCGTAGTCCATGGCCAGCCCGAAGAGGACCCCGATGAGGAGAACGGGGAGGAAACTGGTGACGGGTCCGGCGGAGGGGATGCCGAGGAGGCCGTTCAGGTGGCCGTCCTGGAAGACCCACACGGTGGCGCCGAGGGACGCGGCGACCGACAGCAGGAAGCCGAGGGCGGCCTTGACCGGGACCAGCAGGGAGCGGAACGCGATGGTCAGCAGGATCAGCGCGAGGATCACGATGATGGCGATGAACAGCGGCAGGGCGTCGGCCAGTTTGCCCGCGACGTCGATGGCCGCGGCGGTGGCACCGGCTATGTAGAGGGTGCCGCCCGCCCTGTCCACGGCGGGCGCGTTGTCCCGCAGCCGGTGCACCAGGTCCGTGGTGGCCGGGGCGTCCGGGCCGGTCCTCGGGACGACCGAGATGACGGCCAGGCTGGAGTCCGGGTTGGACACGGGCTCGGCGACGGCCGCCACACCGGGGTCGCGGGACAGGGACGTGCGCAGGCGGGTGAGCGCCCCGGTCTGTTCGGCCGCCGGTATCCCGCCGGTGTCGACGACGGCGGTGACGGTCGCGTTGAAGCCCGGGCCGAAGCCCTCGCTCAGCAGGTCGTAGCTCTTGTGCTGGGTGCTGTCGGCGGGCTGGGACGCGTAACCGGGCAGTCCCAGGCGCAGGTCGCGGGCGGGCAGCGCGAGGGCTACCAGGCCGACCACGCCCACCAGGAGGACGATCAGGGGCTTGCCGGTGACGACCCGGGCCCAGCCGAGGGCCCAGGAGGCGGGAGCGCGCCCGGCGCGGCGGGGGCGCGGGCGCAGCCTCTCGCCGAACAGCCCCAGCACCGCGGGGAGCAGGCTGATGGCGATGAGCACGGCGAGCAGGACGGTCACGGCCGCGGCAAGACCCATGACCGTGAGGAACGGGATGCCGGTGACCGCCAGCGCGGCCAGCGCGATGATCACGGTCGCGCCGGCGAAGACGACCGCGCCGCCCGCGGTGGCGACGGCCCGCGCGATCGAGTCCTCGACGTCCGCCTCGGGATCGGCGAGCTGTTCGCGGTGGCGGGAGAGGATGAACAGGGCGTAGTCGATGCCCACCGCCAGGCCGATCATGAGGGCGAGGACGGTGGCGGTGCTGGTCATCTCCACGAAGCGGGAGACGAACTGGACGCCGAGCACACCGATCGCCACACCCACGACGGCGGTCAGCAGCGGGAGGCCGGCGGCGACCAGGGAGCCCAGGGCGAGGGCCAGCACGGCGAAGGCGACCACGACGCCCACGATCTCCGCCGGGCCGCCGACCTCGGTCTTCGGCTGCATCGCGGAGCCGCCGAACTCGACTTCGAGACCGGCGTCCCGGGCCGGCTCCATCGCCTTCGACAGGGCGTCCTTGGACGTCTCGGGCACGTTGTCGGCCGACTGGCGGAACAGGACGTCCGCGTAGCCCGTGCGGCCCGTCTTCGACACCGTCCCGGCCCTGGCCGGATCGGAGACGTTCACGACCCCGGGCACCCCGGCGGCCTTCTTCAGACTCGCGGCGAGGGCCTCTTCCGCCCCCGGCTCACCGAGTCCGCCGCCCTCGGGAGCGGCGAACACGACCCGGGCCACCCCGCCGGCGGCGGTCGGGAACTTCTGCTCCAGCAGGTCCTGGGCCTTCTGGGACTCGATGCCCGGCACCGAGAACTCGGTGCTCGTCCTGCCGTGCAGGGTGATGCCCAGCCCTCCGACCACCGCGAGCAGCAGCAGCCAGACCGCCAGGACCCTGCCCCGGCGGCGGACCGCCCACCGCCCCCAGGTGTACAAGCGTGACGCCATGCCCGACTTCCTCCCTCTTCCCGCGGGCCCCGGTCGGACCGCGACATCTCTACACCCTAAAGCATTTTTACATCTGAATGTAAATTAGCTATGGGTGGTAAAGTGCGGTCATGACGAGCGACGGCCTTCGGGAACGCAGCAAGGCGCGGCGCCGGGAGGCGATCCTCCGGGCGGCGTACGAGCTCTTCGCCGACCGCGGGTTCGAGGCGACGACGATCGCCGACATCGCCACGGCGGCGGAGGTCTCCCCCCGTACGGTCACCCTGTATTTCCCCTCCAAACTCGAGCTGGCCCTGTCGGAGTTCGACTCCTTCGCGGACCGGCTGCGCGGTGCGGTGCGCAGCCGGGAGGCGGGCCTGACGACCCTGGACGCGCTGGAGCGCTGGCTGCGCGAGGAGATGGCCCACCGCAGCGACCTGGACGATCTCGCCGACCGCGCGCTGGACCTCAATCCGCCGCTGCGCGCGGCGGCCGGGGCGCGGCTGGCGGAGGTCATCCAGGACGGCGCGGAGATCCTCGCGGAGGAGCAGGGCAGCGCCCCCGACGACTTCGGGCCGCGCATGGCGGCCGCCGCCGCGGCGGCGGTGATCGGCGAGGTGTGCCGCCGGGCCCAGGAGGCCGACATCGACACGGCGATCGCCTTCCTGCGGGCCGGACTCGCGACCCTCCCGTCGCGGCCGGCCTCCTGAAGGCCCCGGAAGGCCCGCGGCCTCCCGGGGCCGCCGAAAGGCCCGCCGCCCGCCGCCCGGAAACCCGGCACAGCCCCTCCCCCGGCGGCCGCGTCCCGTACGGGTCAGGGAAGGGCGTTCTGCCGCACGTTCCCCTCGTCGAGCCGCAGACCGGGGATGCGGTCCCAGCCGGTGACCCGCATCAGCCGGCGGATGTGCGGAGCGACGCCGTGCAGGGCCAGGGCGCTGCCGGACGCGTGCAGGGACAGCGCCGTGTAGACCAGCAGGCGCAGCGCGCCGACGTCGATGAACGCCAGCTCCCGCAGATCGAGCCGGGTGTCGGGGCCGGTGGTCCCGCGAGCCCGTACGCGGGCGGTCTCGTCCCGCAGGGCGCGGGCCAGGGCGGTCACGTTCGAGTCGTCGACCTCGCCCGCGAGCGCCAGACCGGGCGGGGCGAAGGTGCGGGTGATGGAGAGCAGTCCGTCGTGCCAGACGAGGTCCGCGGCGACCCGCCCCCGGTGCAGCGCGTCGAGCGGGGCCAGTTCGAGGTCGCCGAAGACCCGGCGGTCGTACTGGCAGATGCCGAGGACCGGCAGGGACGCGAAGACGGGTTCCAGGAGGAGCTCGCTGTCGTGCAGGGTCTTGAGCCCCCTGCCCGCCTGCTCGCGCATGATCTCCATGCTGACGCGCAGTCCCAGGTAGCCGTCCCCGACCGCGCGGCGCGTCTCGCGGCGGATCACCTCGTCGAGGTCCCACAGCCCTTCGGCCGTCGACAGGTGCGGGTCCACCGTCAGCCGTCCGGCGGCGAGTTCGCCGCCGACCGGGCAGCCGCGGGACTCCAGGAAGGTGAGGGCGAGTTCGGCGGGCAGGTCGGAGGGGCCCAGCACCAGAGCCCGGTGGCCGCTGGCCAGCCCGTCGAGGAGGAAGGCGGCCACCACGGTCTCGCGCTCCTCGTCCGCCTCGTAACCGAGCAGCAGATGGTCCCCGGGGCGCATCTCGCCGACCCTCGTGGGCGCGGGCACGGACGCCATCTCCCGCACCTCCCCAGTCTCCCGCCCGGCATGCCGGAACGCTTCCACGCTACGCCTTCCGCAGCCCCGGCGGGACGGTGCGAGTTCGATTACCGGTCACCCGGACGAGGGCTCGGACACGGGCGCCGACGGGCGTTAGGGTGGCGGCCACCGGCCGGGTGAGGGGGAGCGATGAGCGCCTCGGTACGCAACGGCAACAGTGGCAACCTGCCCACCGAGTCCAACACGTTCGTCGGCCGAAAACCCGAACTGGCGCGCATCTCCGCCCTGCTGGACACCACACGGCTCCTGACCCTCACCGGCCCCGGCGGGGTCGGCAAGTCCCGGCTGGCGCTGCGGGCCGCCCACACCGCGCGGACGGCGTTCCCCGGCGGCGTGTGGCTGGTCGAACTCTCCGACCTGCAGAACCCGGACCTCCTCACGAACGCCGTGGCCGAGGCGACACGGCTGGCCGAGCAGACACTGCGGCCGCTCCTGGTGGCGGTCTGCGAGCATCTCGACGACGGGCCCCTGCTGCTCGTCCTGGACACCTGCGAGCACGTGCTCGACGAATGCGCCCGTGTCGTACAGGAACTGCTGGCGCAGGTCCCGCGGTTGCGCGTCCTGGCGACCAGCCGTCAGCCGCTCGGCGTGCCCGGTGAGCACCTCCTGCCGGTGACGCCGCTGCCGGTCGGCGAGCACTCCGACGCGGTGGCGCTCTTCACGGCCCGCGCCGCGGCCGCCGTGCCGTCGTTCACGCTGACGGACGCCAACCGGGCCGACGTCGCGGCCGTCTGCGCCCGCCTCGACGGGATCCCGCTCGCCCTGGAACTCGCGGCCGTGCGGCTGCGGGGATTCCCCCTCGACCGCCTGCTGCGGGGCCTGGACTCCCGCTTCGACCTGCTCGTCTCGCCCTCCCGGCCGCGGCTCGCCCGGCATCAGACACTGCGGACGGCGATCGGCTGGAGCCATGAGCTGTGCACCCCGCTGGAGCGGCTGCTGTGGGCCCGGCTGTCCGTGTTCGCGGGCGGCTGGGACGTGGAGGCCGCCGAGTTCGTGTGCCACGGCGGCCCGCTGGACGCCGAGGAGATCCTCGCGATGCTCGCGTCGCTGACCGAGAAGTCGATCATCACCCGCGAGAACGACGGCGGCACAGGCCGCTACCGCATGCTCGACACCCTCCGCACCTTCGGCGCCGACTGGCTGGAGGGCCTCGGCGAGCAGGACGCCGTGCGCGTCCGCCACCTCGACTACCACCGCTGGATCGCCCGCCAGGGGGAGGCCGAGTGGCTGGGCCCCGGCCAGCGGATGTGGGCGGAGCGGCTGAGTGTGGAACACGCCAACCTGCGGGTCGCGCTGGAGGAGTCGCTGGCGGCACCCGACCCTAGGACGGCGCTCGAACTCACCGGGACCCTCTGGTACTTCTGGTTCGCGTGCGGCTTCGCCGAGGAAGGGCGGGGCTACCTGGAGCGGGCCCTGCGCCGGGTGCCCGACGACGTCCCCGGGCACACCCTGGCCACCTGGGCGCACCGCCTGGTGACGGTCGCGCCGGACGACGTGGACGCGGCCGAGTCGGTGAGCGCGGCGTACGTGTGGCTGGCGCAGGAGCGCGGTCTCCCGGTTCCCGCGCTGCCGCTGACGGGGGCGAGCCTCGCGGTGCGCGGCGAGTCGGCACGGTCCGCCCTGCTGTACGGCAGCAGTACCGGAGGGCCCGGGGGCGGGGGCGGGGCGGAGTTCTTCCAGCTGCTGACCCTGGCCGTGCAGGCGTACCTGCTGGCCGGCCAGGGCGCGTTCGAGCGGTGCGCGGTGGTGGCGGAGCGGCTGCGCGTCGACTGCGCGAAGCGCGGGGAGCTGTGGATGCGGGCCTGGGGCGACTTCTTCGTGGCCCTCGCCGGGATCGGGCTCGGACGGCCGGCGCGGGACACGCTGCGCTCCGCGCGCGAGGCGCTGGCGGCCAAGTGGCGCGTGCACGACCGCTTCGGCGCGGCGGCCGTCGCCGACCTCCTGATCGCCGCGGAGGAGGCGGGCGGCGAGCCCGTACGCGCCGCCCGCCTGCTCGGCGCGGGCACCCGCCTGTGGTACTCCGCCGGGCTCCCCCAGCTCAGCGACGTGGAGACGACCGTCTTCCGCAGGGAGTACGCACGCCGGCTGCGGGCCGCCCTCGGTGACGCCGCGTTCGCCGAAGCGGTGCGCGAGGGCCGGGCGCTGAGCCCGGAGGCGGCGGTACACCTCGCGCTGGACGGCCCGCCGGACGGGCCGGACCTGTGAGCGGCCGGACCTGTGACCGGCCGGACCCGTGAGCGGCCGGACCCGTGAGCGGCCGGCCCGGGCGGGGCCTCAGAGCCAGCCGTTGCGGCGGAACCCCCGGTGTATGACGACGCAGAGCGTGGCGATGACACCGAGGACGAGGGGATAGCCGTACGTCCAGCGCAGTTCGGGCATGTGGTCGAAGTTCATGCCGTAGACACCGCAGACCATGGTGGGTACGGCCACGATGGCGGCCCAGGCGGTGATCTTGCGCATGTCCTCGTTCTGGGCGACCGTCACCTGGGCCACATGGGCCTGCAGGACCGAGTCGATCAGCCCGTCCAGGGCGTTGATCTGCTCCGTGGCGCGGGCCAGGTGGTCGGCCACGTCGCGGAAGTACGGCTGGATCTTCGGGGAGACGGCGGCCGGCGGCTCGTGGGCGAGTGTCCACAGCGGCCGGTGCAGGGGGACCACGGCCCTCTTGAGTTCCAGGAGTTCCCGCTTGAGCTGGTAGATCTGGCCGGCGTCGCCGCGGGCGGTGCGCTCGGCGAAGACCGCGGTCTCGACGGTCTCCATGTCGTTCTGCACGGCGTCCATGACCACGAGGTAGTCGTCGACCACCTGGTCGGCGATGGCGTGCAGGACCGCCGAGGGGCCCTTCTGCAACTGGTCGGGCAGTTTCTCCAGGGCCTCGCGGAGCGGACCGAGGGAGCCGTGGCTGCCGTGCCGGATGGTGATCACGAAGTCCCGGCCGACGAAGACCATCACCTCGCCGGTGTCCACGACCTCGCTGGTCGCGGTGAGCTGCTCGTGCTCGACGTACCGGACGGTCTTGAAGACGGCGAACAGCGTGTCGCCGTACCGCTCCACCTTCGGTCGCTGGTGCGCGTGGACGGCGTCCTCGACGGCCAGCGGGTGCAGTCCGAACAGCCCGGCGAGGTCCGCGAGCTCCTCCGCGGTGGGCTCGTGGAGGCCGATCCACACGAAACCGTCCCGGCCGGCCCCGCGGGCCCGGCGGACCGCCTCGGCCGGCGCCCAGTCGCCGGGCTGCCGTCCGCCCTCCTGGTAGACGAGGCAGTTCTCCACCGCGCTGCCGAGCGGGGAACGCGCGGGATGGCTGAGGTCCACGGTGTGGCGGTAGGCGCGGCGGACCGCTCTGCTCAGGTTACGGATCACGGGCACTGGCTGGACTCCTTCGGTGACCGGGCCAGTGTGCCACCGGTCTCCGTGTGCCCCGTCCACCCGTCCACCCGTGAACCCGCCCCGCCCTCTTCCGGCTTCCGTACGCCGGGAGCCNTTCCGGCTTCCGTACGCCGGGAGCCGTCGAGCAGTCGAGCAGTCGAGCAGTCGAGCAGTCGAGCAGTCGAGCAGTCGAGCAGTCGAGCAGTCGAGCAGCCGAGCAGCCGAGACTAGGCCGGCGACCCGGTCCTGGTGGCGACCACCATCCGGCAGCGCGGACTGCCGTCGTGCCTGCGGCCGAACTCGGGCAGGGCGTACAGCTCGACCGTGAAGCCGGCGCGGGCCAGTTCCCGCCGGACGTCACCGAGCCGGAAGTCGCGGTAGTACATGACGAACGGAGGACGCCACACCGCGTTCCGCACCCGCATCGCCGCGTCGAAGCCGAGCATGGCCCAGTAGCCGCGCGAGCCGGGCCGGGCGGGGGCCACCATCGGGAAGGCGAACCGCCCGCCGGGCCGCAGCACGGAGTGGACCTGCGCGAACAGTCCCGGCAGCTCGCGGGGCAGGAAGTGCCCGAACGCCCCGAAGCTCACCACCAGGTCGAAGGCCGGGCCGAACGGCAGGGCACGGGCGTCACCTCGCACCCAGCCGGCGGGCGGCCCGCCGGGGCCCTCCCGCCGCCTCGCCACGTCGAGCATGCCCGTGCTGACGTCGAGGCCGGTGACGCGCTCCCGGCACACCGTCCGCAGCACGTCCATGCCCGCGCCGGTGCCGCAACACAGGTCGAGCCCGCTCCCGAACGGCCCGATGCCTTCGAGGGCACGCGTGACCGACCGGAGGAACGGCTCCGGCGTACGGAACGGCGTGTGGTCGAACTTGGGTGCGAGCAGGTCGTAGCCGTGCTCGACGGACGACAGCGCCTGCACGGCGAGTTCGCGGACCGTGGGACCTTGCGGGGTGAACATCGCCGCTCAGCATAGGGCTTCCGGGTCCTGCCCACGGGTCGGTCTTCCGAAGGCGCCCCGGCGCTGTCACCCTCGACAGGACCGACCCGACAGGACCGAGGTGTCCGACGCTCCGCCCAGGGAAAGGCCGTACCCGCCCCATGAGCTCCTTCCGTCCCGCCCCCGCCTGGCTCGCCGACGCCGTCTTCTACCAGATCTACCCGCAGTCCTTCGCCGACTCGAACGGCGACGGGATCGGTGACTTCGCCGGCATCACCGAGCGGCTGGACCACCTGGCCTGGCTCGGGGTGAACACGGTCTGGCTGAACCCGTGCTTCGTCTCGCCCTTCGGGGACGCCGGGTACGACGTCGCCGACTACCTGAACGTGGCGCCCCGCTACGGCTCCGACGAGGACCTGGCGAGGCTCGTCGACCGGGCGGGCAGCCTCGGCATCCGCGTACTGCTCGACCTGGTCGCCGGGCACACCTCCGACCGGCACCCGTGGTTCAGGGCCGCGGCGGACGACCCGGCGGACCACCGGTACATCTGGGCGGCGGAGGGCCGCCCGGACGGCTTCGTACCCTCCCCCGGCAGCCGGCCGGGCTCGTACCTGCCCAACTTCTTCGCCTTCCAGCCCGCCCTCAACTTCGGTTACGCGCGCTCCGACCCGGCCGAGCCGTGGCGCCAGCCGGTGGACGCGGAGGGCCCGCGCGCCAACCGGGAGGCACTGCGCACGATCATGGACCACTGGCTGAGGCTCGGCCTGTCGGGCTTCCGCGTCGACATGGCCGCGTCGCTCGTCAAGGACGACCCGGACAAGGCGCAGACGAGCAGGATCTGGACGGAGCTGCGCCACTGGCTGGACCGTACGCACCCGGAGGCCGTGCTGCTCTCGGAGTGGGGCGACCCGGAGGTGTCCGTCCCGGCGGGGTTCCACACGGACTTCTTCCTCCAGTTCGGCGGCCCCACGGACGGCCTCGCGCTGCGCTCGCTGTGGAGCAACGGCTCCGGCACCGTCAATCCCGACTGGGACCCGCTCGACTGCTTCTTCGACCCGGGCGGCAAGGGCTCGCCGCGCCCCTTCGTCGAGGCATGGGAGCGGGCGTCGACGGCTCTCGGCGACAGCGGTTTCATCTCCCTGCCCACCGCCAACCACGACTTCTCCCGCCTCAACTGCGGTCCCCGCTCGGCCGAACAGCTCCCGGTCGCCTTCGCCTTCCAGCTCACCTGGCCCACCCTGCCCGCCGTCTACTACGGCGACGAGATCGGCATGCGGTACGTCCCGGACCTCCCCGACACCGAGGGCAGCGTGCTGAGCCCTTCGTACAACCGCGCCGGCTCCCGTACGCCCATGCAGTGGGACGACGGCCCGAACGCCGGCTTCTCGACGTCCGAGCACCCCTACCTCCCGGTCGACCCGGCCCCCGACCGCCCCACCGTCGCCGCCCAGCGCGCCGACGAGACGTCCCTCCTGCACCTGGTACGCCGTCTGATCGCGCTGCGCGCCTCGGCGCCCGAGCTCGGGGCGCACGGCTCGGTGGAGGTCGTGCACGCGGGCTACCCCTTCGTGCACGTACGCGGCGGACGGTACCTCGTCGTCGTCAACCCCCGGCAGGAGCGGGCCGGTTGTCCCGCCGGGGACCTCCGGCCCGGCCGGGCCCTGGAGGTGTCGGGCGTCACCGTCGACGGCGGCACGGTCAGCGCCGACGCCTTCGGGTACGGGATCTTCGAGCTGCTCCGGTAGTCGCGGGCCGTCACAGGAGGCGTCACAGGAAAGGGGTGCCCGGGTCGACGCCCGAGAGCACGCGGCCGTAGATCTCCAGGTTGGTGACGGGGTTCACGAAGGAGTGCAGGCACAGGGCGTTGATGTCACGGGCGATGCGCTGCATGGGCACGTCCCGCTGGAGGGAGGATGCGCCGGCGGCCGAGGCGACCTGGTCGACGGCCTCCTTGCAGAGCCGGGTGAGGTAGCCGCTCTCGGCGCGGATCCTGGCCCGCTCCCGCGGGGTGTACGAGCCGCCGTCGCGGGCCTTCGTCTCGATCTCGTCGACCAGCCGGGCGGTCACCAGTTCGGCGGCGGAGATCCTCATCTGCGCCTCGGCTGCCTGCAGATGGGTGACGGTCGCCTCGTCCTGCCGCCGGTAGGAGGTGTACGTGATGCCGCGCCGGTGGATGCGTTCGCCGAACTCCGCCATCGCCGCCCGTCCCAGGCCCAGCGCCGCCGACGCCGCCCAGGCGCAGAACACCAGCAGCAGCGGCATCCGGTAGAAGGGGTCGTCCGCGTTGGCCTTCGACGGGATCCGCCCGGCGAGCATCTGCGCGACCGGCAGCACCCGGTGCGCGGGTACGGGAAGGTCCCGGGCCACGACGGTGTTGCTGCCGGTACCGGCGAGGCCCGTGGTGTCCCAGTCGTCCAGGATCTCCAGCTCGGACATCGGCACCGCGGCCCACAGCAGTTCGGGCGGCCCCTCCCCGGCCCGCCCGTCCGGCGGGACGAGCGCGGCCGTCAGCAGGTGCCAGTCCGCGTGGTGGCAGCCGGTCGCGAAGGCCGAGGCGCCGTCCACCCGGTACCCCCCGTCGTACGGCACCGCCGTGGCGCCGGGGACGAGGGTGCCGCCGATCCTGACGTCCGGGCCGCACGGTCCGGTGAAGAAGTCGTCCTGCGCCTCGTCGGGGAAGAGGGACGCGATGTACGAGACTCCCGAGTGGCCCAGTGTCACCCAGGCCGTGGAGCCGCATTCGGCGGCGATCTCGGCGAAGGCGTCGACCTGGGTGTGCAGCGGGGTCTGGTGACCGCCGTACCTGCGGGGGACGTTCATCCGGTTGACCCCGGTACCGGTCAGCGCGGCGACGACCTCGTCCGGCACCCGCCGCTCCTGTTCGGCGCGCAGCGCGTTGCGCCGGATCAGCGGCCGCAGTTCCCGTACGCGTTCGACGATCCCCGCACCGGTTTCGACGGTCCCCGCATCGGCCACCATGCCGACCACCGTGGCGCGGGGCGCCACCGCTGTCAACGCTGCGCGCCACACCGGTCCGCCACCGCCGTACCGGATCGTGCTACAGTGCCGTCAGCACTTGTGTACGCCCGATTCGGGCGCCGGTGCCGATCCACCTCCTCCGGCTGATCCGCCCGTCGCTTCCCGACCGGCGCGCAGCTCCTCCGCAGCACCTCTCCCCGTGCACCGCTCACCGCGTCACAGCCGTGGCCCCGTCGTTCCCGCGCGGTGTGGGAGGTGCGGCATCCCGCCGTGCGGGGCGTGCGAACACCGCCCCTTCCCGGCACCTTCCCTCCCCTCCCCTCCCCTTCCCTTCCCTCATGACCCGGGAGCCCGTGACCGGGCGACCGTCCGTGAAAGGACACCCTCATGACCACCACACTCGAACGTCCGCCCGTCCCCCTCGTGCGGGAGCCGGCCGGCGGCGTACTCGACATCAGCTCCGGCGGGCAGGGCCACCTGCGCGCCGGGAACCTGCTCCCCGGACCGGCCGACCTCCAGGTCCCCGCCGCGCTGATCCGCCGGTACGGCCTGCGCGCGGGCGACCTCGTCGAGGGCGTACGCGACCGCCGGCGCGCCCTCACCGAGGTCGGGCTGGTCAACGGCCGCCCCGCCGAGGAGGCGCGGCGCCGCCCGCACTTCCGCGACCTGACCCCGCTGCACCCGCGCGAGCGGCTGCGCCTCGAACACCCCGCGGGCGGGGCGGCCACCCGCCTCGTCGACCTGGTCGCGCCGATCGGCAAGGGCCAGCGCGGCCTGATCGTCGCCCCGCCCAGGACCGGCAAGACCGTGCTGCTGCAGCAGCTCGCCGCCGCCGTCGCCGGCAACCACCCCGAGTGCCGTCTCATGGTGGTGCTCCTCGACGAACGTCCCGAGGAGGTCACCGACATGCGCCGTTCCGTACGCGGCGAGGTGCTCGCCTCCACCTTCGACCAGAGCCCGAAGCAGCACATCGCGCTCGCCGAACTGGCCGTGGAGCGCGCCAAGCGGTTCGTCGAGGAGGGCCAGGACGTGGTGATCCTCCTCGACTCGCTCACCCGGCTGTGCCGGGCCCACAACAACGCGGCCGCCACGGGCGGGCGCACCCTCAGCGGCGGTGTGGACGCGGCCTCGCTCCAGGGGCCCAAGCGGCTCTTCGGCGCCGCGCGCCTCGCCGAGGAGGGCGGTTCGCTCACCATCCTCGCGACGGCCCTCGTGGAGACCGGCTCCCGCGCCGACGACCACTACTTCGAGGAACTCAAGAGCACCGGCAACATGGAGCTGCGGCTGGACCGCACCCTCGCGTCCCACCGTGTCTTCCCCGCCGTGGACATCACCCCCTCGGGCACCCGGCGGGAGGAACTCCTGGTCCCGGCGGCCGAATTGACGGCCGTACGAGGTCTGCGGCGCGCGCTGCACACCCGCGGCGACGGCCAGGCGGGCCTGGAGGCCGTGCTGGAGCAGCTGCGGCGGACCCCGGACAACGCGACGTTCCTGCGGCAGGTCCGGCAGACCGTGCCGGGCAGCCGGTGACGCGCGGCACGGCTCCGCGAAGCCCGCGGAGCCGCGGCACCCGGTCTTCGCGGCGTGCCGGCCGAGGCGCTCCCGCGAGCGCCGCGCCCCCGGACCGGCCGGTCGGCCGACCGGCCGGCCGGCGAAGGACCGCTGCGGCATCCGGGTGTTCACCGGCTCCGCCCGGCGGGGGCAGCACGCCTCACGACCTGGGCGTTCCTACGTTTGCCGGATGACCATCCGATTCTCTGCCCGTACGGTCGTCTCCTGCTCCGCGCTCTGCGCCGCCGGGGCGCTCGCCCTCGCGCCGGGACCGGCCGCGGCCCTCGGCGGGGCGGACACGGCCGGTGGCTCCCGCGTCGGGACGGTCAGCGCACCCACCGCCCCCGCCGCGGACCCCGCCGAGCCGCCCCCTTCGACGCTCCACCGTCCCGGGATCCAGGTCCGGCCCCGTCCGGGGGCGCCCGCGGTACCGCCCCACCTCTCCGCGCGGTCGTGGCTGGTGGCCGACGCCGACAGCGGCGAAGTGCTCGCGGCACACAACGCGCACCTCGGCCTGCCGCCCGCCAGCACCCTGAAGACCCTCTTCGCGCTGACCGTCCTCCCGGCACTGCCCCCGGCCGCCCGGCACACCGTCACCGAGGCGGACCTGGCGGGCATCGGCTCCGGCAGCAGCCTGGTCGGCGTCCGCCCGGGCCACACCTACCAGGTCTCCGACCTGTGGCGCGGCGTCTTCCTCAACTCCGGCAACGACGCCGTGCGCGTACTGGCCGGGATGAACGGCGGCTGGCACAGCACGATCACCCAGATGCAGGCCAAGGCGCAGGCACTGGGCGCCCGCGACACCCGGGTCGTCTCGCCCGACGGCTACGACATGCCGGGCCAGGTGTCGTCCGCGTACGACCTGGCCGTCTTCGGGCGCGCGGGGCTCCGCAACACGGACTTCGTCCGCTACAGCGCCACCGTCCACGCGAAGTTCCCCTCCGGCGGACAGGAGTACGAGATCCAGAACACCAACCGGCTGCTGACCGGTGCCGACGGGGTCGCGCCCTATCCGGGGCTCATCGGCATCAAGAACGGCTACACCTCCGGGGCCGGCAGCACCCTGGTCGCCGCCGCGCGCCGGGGCGGGCACACCCTCGTCGTCACGGTGATGAACCCCCGGCGGGGCGGCGGGCTGGCCGTGTACGAGGAGGCGCGCTCGCTGCTCGACTGGGGCTTCGGGGCGGCGGGGCGGGTCGAACCGGTCGGCTCGCTCCTGCCGCGTCCCGTGTCCCGGCCGGCCCCCGGCCCGACGGCCGCCCGGCCCGACGCCGCTCCGCCGGCCGGTCCGCAGGCCGGGCCCGGTGGGACGGCCGCTCCGCGGGCCG
>NZ_JAHKJW010000061.1 GCF_019710745.1 Streptomyces beigongshangae | reverse complement strand
AACAGCGGTCCACCTGTGGACCTGCCACACCAACGCCAACCAGAAATGGACCCTGCCCTGACGGACCGCCCCCACGGGAAACACGGCTCCGCCCCGCTCACAGCTGTGAGCGGGGCGGAGCGGTGCCGTCACGGGTGCCCTGCGGGGCACAGGACGCAAACTCGGTGGTCGCGCCCGGCCGGGCCTGCTTGGATCATGGCATGAGCCATGAGAAGACTCGGCACCTCGGCATCCTGTTGTTCCCGGACGTCGAGGAACTGGACGCGGTCGGCCCCTGGGAGGTCCTGTCCTACTGGGCCCGAAACTTTCCCGAGGACAGGTGGGCGGCGTACTGCTTCTCCGCCGACGGCAAGCCCGTGACCTGCTCGAAGGGCCTCACGATCGGATCACACCACTCGATGGACGACATGCCCGCGCCGGACGTCCTGCTGCACCCCGGCGGCCGCGGGACCCGCCTCCTGCTCGACGACAGCCGGCACCTGGAGTGGGTGCGGCGCCAGCGCCGGTCGGTGCCGCTGCTGACGAGCGTGTGCACCGGTTCGCTGGTCTACGCCGCGGCCGGCCTGCTGACGGGGCGCCCGGCCACGACCCACTGGGGCGCCGTGGAGCGGCTGAGGGAACTCGACCCCACGATCGACGTGCGGACTGACGAGAGGTTCGTCGACGACGGCGACACGGTCACCTCCGCGGGGGTCTCGGCCGGCATCGACATGGCCCTCCACCTCGTCGCACGCCTGTCGTCCCCCGAACGCGCACGTCAGGTACGCCGCGGTATCCAGTACGATCCGCAGCCGCCCGTGTGACCCGGCCGGAACCCGGCCGTCGCGGACCGCACCATGACCGTGGCCCTCGCCACAGCCACAGCCGTAGCCGTAGCCGTAGCCGTCGTCACGGCCGTCGAACACCTGACGGCCCGGGAGCGAGGGACCTGAACGCTCACCCGTCCGCCGCGGTGGCGTCGTCGTCCGGCCCGCAGACCTGGCGCAGGGCGGTGCGGGCCTGCTTGCGCAGCCAGGCGTGGGCGGGGTCGTTGTCGTAGCGGTGGTGCCACGCGAGGCGGACGGGGACGGGGGGCATGGCCAGCGGCAGGGGCCGGGTCCGCAGGCCCAGGTCGTCCAGGAGCGGACGGCTGACCAGGCGGGGGACCGCCGCGACCAGGTCGTGGTGGCGGACGAACTGCAGAGCGGTGGCGCTGGTGGGAGCGGCGGCCACGACGTGCCGGCGCATGCCCCGGCCTTCGAGGGCGTCGTCGACGGGGTCGCGCAGCCGCCCGCGGCGGGAGACGGTGATGTGGTCGGCGGCCAGGTAGTCGTCGAGGGTGAGCGGACCACGGCACAGGGGGTGGCCGGGACGCAGGGCGAGGACGAGCCGGTCGTGCCCGGCGGTCTCGTGGCGGAACTCGGGCGAGGAGGGGACACCGGCCCCGGCTTCGAGGTCGATGTCGCCCCGCCGCGGGTCGAGCGTGTCGGTACCGGCTTCGGCCAGGAAGCGCAGCCGCACCCCGGGTGCCTGCGCGCGCACCGAGTGCAGCAGGGCGGGACCGGCAGCGGCGGCCAGCGCGTCGTGCCACTTGAGGACGAAGGTCCGCTCCAGCGCCGCGAGGTCGACGTCCGTGTGGGGGGCGAGGACCGACCGGGCCTGCTGGACCAGGTCGTGCACGGGCGCGCGCAGGGCGAGGGCGTGAGGGGTCGGCGTCATGGTACGGCCGGTGCGGACCAGGATCTGGTCTCCGGTGGCCCGGCGGATACGGCCCAGGGTGCGGCTCATCGCGGGGGCGGAGACGTTCAGACGGGCGGCGGCGTCCGTCACGCTGCCCTCTTCCAGCAGGGCGTCGAGCGCGATCAGCAGATTCAAATCCAGTTGCATGAAGGTAAATCCAGTCGTAATTAGATTGCATTTGAAGTTAATGATGCCTGGTTCTAACGTCGAAGGCGAGCGGCCGACAGGTCGCGAGAACCTTCTCTTCCGTATCAGGAGCGATCATGAACGCCTTCTCCGCGCCCCGTACCGACTCCGCCGGGACGGCCGCCTCCGCCGGAACTGCCGCCTTCGCCGCCTCCGCCGGGACCGCCGTGACCATGGAGACGGAAGCGGTGCTGGAGCGCACCGTGACCGCCGTGCGTGAGGCGGGGGAAATCCTGCGGCGGCGTTACGACGTGGACGCGCGCCCGGCCGGCCTGGAGGAGATCGTCCGGGCCATCCATGCCAACGACGAGGCGGTCCTGGCGCTGCTCCGGCAGTCGTTGCTCGAAGCGCGTCCCGGCGCCCGGTGGGTGGAGGACGAGCTGGCCGGCGGCGCCCTGCCCGACGGGGAGTGGTGGGTGGTGGACACGGCCGAGGGCAACATCAACCACATCCACGGCATGGGGGAGTGGGCCGTGACCGCCACCCTGGTGCGCGACAACGTCCCGGTCCTGGCCGTGGTTCACCAGCCGCTGACCGGTGACACGTACACCGCCCTGCGGGGCGGGGGCGCCTTCCTGAACGGTGAGGTGCTGCGCTCCTCCGCCAAGACCGACCTGGGGGCGGCTCTGGTGGGCACCGGTCAGGCCAAGCCGGGCGAGGACGAGGAAGCGCTGCGCCGCATGGGCGCCTCGGTGACGGCCATGCTGCTCGGCGCGCTGGTGGTGCGGGTCTCGGTGCCCGCCACGATGCAGCTCATCCATGTCGCGGCCGGCCGCACGGACGTCTTCTGGCAGTTCTCCGACGTGCGCTCGGGCCTCCTGCCCGGCGCGCTGCTGGTCGCGGAGGCCGGCGGCACGGTCACGGACACCAGGGGAGAGCCGTGGGGCCTGGCGAGCAGCGACTTCCTGGCCTGCGCGTCCGGCCTGCACGCCCAGGCCGTCGGCGCCCTGTCCGGCCCGGGCGCTCTGTGACGCGCCCCTTCGCTCTCCCCCTTTCCCTCTCGCCCTTTCCCTCCCCTCCTGCTGCTCCTCCCTCCCCTGCCGCCACGACTGGAGATCACCGTGCAGATCGCCGTACTCGGTTCCACCGGACAGACCGGCCGCCTGGTGCTGGCGCGCGCCCTGGAACGCGGGCACGACGTCGTCGCCCTGGCCCGCCGGCCGGAACTGATCCAGGTACCCGCCTCGGGAAAGCTGCGCGTGGTCCGCGCGGACGTACACGATCCCGGCAGCGTCGCCGCGGCCGTCAGGGGCGCCGACGTCGTCGTGAGCGGCCTGGGGATCAGCAAGGGGCAGGACCCCGCGACGCTGGTCGAGGGCGCCCGCCGGCTCGCCTCGGCCACACCCCGCGTCATCTGGCTCGCCTCCCTGGGCATGGGTGCCACCGAAGGGGCGCTGGGGGCGTTCGGCGGTGCGCTCCTCAAGCGCGTCCTGCGCCATGAGTGGGACGCCAAGAAGGTCTCCGGCGACATCGTCCGCGCGGCGGGGGGCACCACCGTCCATGCCGGGCCGCTGACCGGCAAGCCCTACCGCGGCAACGGGCGCCTCGTGCGCGCCGGGGAGTTCCAGGCCCGCCTGGTGCCGCCGATGGCGCCGCGGGCGGGTGTCGCGGCGCTGATGGTCGCGGAGGCGGAGACACCGCACTTCGCCGACGCGGACACCGTCGCGGTGTTCGGAAGCGGCTGAAAGAACCCGCGCCGGGACCGTGGCGACGGCACTGCCCCCACGCCGGCGCCCATGGCGGCGCCGGCCGGCCCGACGCCCGTCGCCGTGGTCGAGCGGGCGCCGGCACACGGGGCGAGTTCTGGGACCGGGCCGTCGGCCAGGGTGAGACCAGACCTCCTGCCCTTCCTCCTCCTGCCCTTCCCCCGTACGTGGCCCCACGCGTCGCGGGTCGTCCGCGCACGACACCGAGCCGGTCATGCACTCAGGACATATGATGTTGCTCATGACGCAAGAAGACGGGGATCTGGACGGTCTCGTGCGCAAACGCCTGCGCGCCCTGCGGGTGGCGCAGGGCTGGTCCCTGGAGGAGCTGGCGAAACGGGCCAACCTCAGCCAGTCCTCACTGAGCCGCATCGAGAACGGCCAGCGCCGCCTGGCCCTGGATCAGCTCGTCACCCTCTCCCGCGCGCTGGACACCACCCTCGACCAGCTCGTGGAGACCGCCACCGACGACGTCGTCACCAGCCCGACGGTCGATGCCACCCACAGCCGGATGCGCTGGAGCATCAAGGCCGATCCCGGGATGAGCGTGGTGCGCCAGCGACTGACCGAACCGCCCCCCGTGAACCCGGCGCGCATGCGCGCCCACCCGGGCCGCGAATGGCTCGTCGTCCTTTCCGGCACCGCCGTCCTCATGCTCGGCCACCGTCGCTTCCGGCTGGAGACCAACCAGGCGGCCGAATTCCCCACGATGATGCCGCACGCGATCGGCGCCGAAGGCGGGCCCTGCGAGATCCTGGGCATCTTCGACCGCGACGCCCGCCGCGGGCACCAGCGCGACGACGCCGACAGCCCCGGGAGCCCTTCCGCGTAACGGCCGGATCCGCGGCCCCGCGCCGAGGCGGGCTCTTGCGCGCCGGGCATCACGCCCGGCCATCATCTTGCGTGAACAGGGATGTCCAGTGCCTCAAGCGCATAGCCGCCCTAGGGTGAGAAGCATGAGCCACGCACACACCCACGCCCCTCGCGGCCGGCACCACGACCACCGGACCGACACCGGCGCCCAGGCCGAGATCCTCGACCTGGACGCCGAGGTCCTCGCCGAGCACACCGCCTCCATCACCGCATGGCTGCCGCTGGCCGCCCGCCCGCACCACCTCGTGGACCTGGGCTGCGGCACCGGCGCGGGCACCTTCGCCCTCCTCGACCGCTTCCCCGACGCGCACGTCACCGCCGTCGACGCCTCCGCCGACCACCTTCGGCGCCTGCGCGCCAAGGCGTGCGCCCGCGGCGTCGAGGACCGCGTACGCACGGTGCAGGCCGACCTGGACGAAGCCACCTGGCCGGACCTCGGCTCACCGGAGCTGGTATGGGCGTCGGCCTCGATGCACCACATGGCTCACCCCGGCCACGCGCTGCGCACCGTCCGCGACATGCTCGCGCCCGGCGGCCTGTTCGCCGTCGTGGAACTGGCCGGCCACCCCCGTTTCCTGCCCGAGAACGCCCCTGCGGACCGGCCCGGCCTCGAAGAGCGCGTCCATGCCGCGGCCGACCGCCTCCAGGCCGAGCGCATGCCCCACCGCGGTGCCGATTGGGGCCCGATGCTGACCGCGGCCGACTTCGTCGTGGAGGGCGAACGCACCGTCGCCGTCGCCGTCGCCGTCGGAGGCGAAGGCGGCGAGGCGATCGGCCGTTACGCCGTCGGCGTCCTGCAGCGCATCCGCAGCGCCGTCGCCGACAGGCTCGCCCCCGAAGACCTCGCCGCGCTCGACCGACTCCTCGACACCGGCAGCCCGCACGGCATCCTGCGCCGCGACGACCTGACGGTACGCACCGAACGCACCGTCTGGGCCGCCCGGCGCGCTTGACACCCCTGGTCCGTGTGCAAAGGGTTTACAGGTCCCTTGCAACGATGTAAGCACCTGCTTGCGGCGATTTCACGGACGACTTCGCGGCATCCAGCTCTCGACAACGTTGTCTCGTCTCTGTCAGCCCCACCCCACGGAGGTCCTCATGACAGTCCGATCGACCGGGTTCGTCGCCAAGTCCTGGGCGACGCTGCTCGCCGGTGGTCTCGTGGCGATGTTCTCGCCCTCGACCGCCGTCGCGGCGCCCGAGTACTCGACCGCCGAGGCGGGCAACCCCTTCGTCGACGGCTGGTACGCGGACCCCGACATCGCGGTGTACGACGACACGTACTGGGTCTATCCCACGGCCTCCAGGCCCTACGCCGAGCAGACCTACCTCGACGCGTTCTCCTCGACCGACCTGGTCCACTGGAAGAAGCACAGCGACATCCTCAGGACGGCCGACGTCTCCTGGGCCAAGTACGCGGTGTGGGCCCCCGCGCCGGTGAAGCGCAACGGCAAGTACTACCTGTACTTCGCCGCGAACGACATCCAGAACAACTCCCAGCTCGGCGGCATCGGCGTCGCCGTCGCCGACCGTCCGGAGGGGCCGTACAAGGACGCGCTCGGCAAGCCGCTGATCTCGCAGTTCCACAACGGGGCCCAGCCGATCGACCAGGACGTGTTCATCGACGACGACGGCCAGGCGTACATGTACTACGGCGGCTGGCACCACGCCAACGTCGTGAAGCTCAACCCGGACATGACCAGCCTGGGCACGTTCGACGACGGGTCCACCTACAAGGAGATCACTCCGGAGAACTACACGGAGGGCTCCTACATGTTCAAGCGGAACGGCAAGTACTACCTGATGTGGTCGGAAGGAGGCTGGACCGGCCCCGACTACTCGGTGTCGTACGCCATGTCCGACTCGCCCACCGGTCCCTTCAGGAAACTCGACAAGGTGCTCGCCCAGGACCCGGCGGTGGCCAAGGGCTCCGGCCACAACTCCGTCGTCAACGTGCCGGGCACCGACATCTGGTACATCGTCTACCACCGCCGCCCGCTCAGCGAGAGCGACGGCAACCACCGCCAACTCGCCTACGACCGGATGTACTTCAACCCCGACGGCACCATCCGGCGCATCGCGATGCAGGTGAAGGACAACTTCGCCGACGGCAACGCGCTGGGCTGGAAGACGTACGGCGGGACGTGGTCGGTCGCCGGCGGACGGTACCGGGTGGGACGCGACCTGGGCGGCAAGGCGCTGCTCGACACCAACTCCGCCGACTTCACGTACGACGCCGACGTCACCGTCACCTCGGGCGCCGGGGACGCGGGCCTGACGTTCCGGGTGAGCAGGCCGTCGGTCGGCTGGGACAGCTACTCGGGCTACTACGCGGGCATCAGCCCGAGCGGCAAGGTGGTCCTCGGCCGGGCGAACGACTCCTGGACCGAACTGGGGAGCGCCCGCACGACCGTCGCTCCGGGCTCGTCCCACCGGCTGCGCGTCACCGCCGTCGGCTCCTCGATCAAGGTGTTCGTCGACGACATGACGACGCCCAGGATATCGGTCAGCGACTCCACCTACGGCAGTGGTGCGAACGGTCTCCGGGTCTTCGACACCGCCGCCTCCTTCGACAACGTCGCCGTCACACCGGTCAAGTGACGGGGCGTCCGGCGCGAACGCGGCCCGCCGGACGCCGGGGAGTGGAAGTTTAAGGGGGAGGTGACGCAAAGTAGGGGGTGTACATGCNGGCGTCCGGCGCGAACGCGGCCCGCCGGACGCCGGGGAGTGGAAGTTTAAGGGGGAGGTGACGCAAAGTAGGGGGTGTACATGCTGGCGGGACGGGGGTCCTGAGGGTCCAATGGGGTGGGTACGGCCGACCCGCTCCCCGAAGCCGTCCCGGCGGTACGGCGGACGGGGAGCCGCGGGACCCACGGTCCCGCGGCTCCCCGGGCAGGTTCCGCCGCGTCCGGCCCGGGCGGCCGGGGAACCGGTGGGAGCCGGGCCCCGCGAGGGGCGGAGTTCGGCCGTACCACCCGCCGGGCCGGCGCACGCCCCTCCGCGACCACCCGGAACGAACCGAAGGGACACACCAGAGCATGGCGACGAACTCCGAGAAGTGGATCAGGAGTTACCACCCCGCACCGGCCGCCCCGACGCGCCTGGTCTGCTTCCCGCACGCCGGCGGCTCCGCGACGTTCTACCACCCCGTCTCACGTGCCCTGTCGCCCGAGATCGACGTGGTGGCGGTGCAGTACCCGGGGCGCCAGGACCGTCGTACGGAACCCCTCGTGGACACCATCGAGGAACTGGCGGACCTCGTCGCGGAGGAGCTGAAGCCCTGGGCCGACCGGCCGTTGACGTTCTTCGGGCACAGCATGGGCGCGTCACTGGCCTACGAGGTGGCGCTGCGGCTGGAGGCCGGCGGAACGCCGCTGCTCGGCCTCTTCGCCTCCGGCCGCCGGGCTCCCTCGCGGTGGCGGGACGAACAGGTGCACCAGGCCGGCGATGAGGAGTTCCTCGCGGAACTGCGCAACCTGAGCGGTACGGATCCGGCCGTCCTGGGGGACGAGGAGCTCCTGCGGATGATCCTCCCCGCGGTGCGCGGCGACTACCGGGCCGCCGAGATCTACCGCCCGGAGCCGGGGCGCCGGGTGAGCTGCCCCGTGGTGGTCATGTTCGGGAAGGACGACCCCAAGGTCACCGAGGACGAGGCCCGCTCGTGGGCCGAGCACACGACGGAGGACACCACGGTGCGTTCCTTCGACGGCGGGCACTTCTACCTCAATTCCCACGTACCGCAGGTTCTCCAGGAGATCCGGCGGTTCGTCGCGGAACGCGGAGCCGTGGCGTCGAAGTGACCCGCGGCGCACGGCGGGCCGCGCCATGAACGGCCCGTCCGTCCGTCTGTCCGTCCGCCTGTGCGTCTGTCCGTCCGGCATCCGGCGTCCTGGAACGCCGGGGCCGGTCAGGGGCTGTCGCCGGACCAGTCGAAGCGGTGGGGGTCCCCCGGGCGCGGGTCGTACAGGGCGCGGCCGCCGGCGCCGAACCGGCCGAGCTCGGTGGGCAGGGCGGCGCCGGCGGCGATCCGCTCCGGTGTCCAGTCGGTGATGTCCAGGAACAGGCCGTCCAGCGGCCCGCCGACCAGCGCGACGTAGGAGCGGCCCGGACGTGGACCGGGGTCGGGGTCGTCGTGGTCGTGGCCGTAGATCCGGCCGCGCAGCAGTTGCTCGTCGCCATTCACGCGGTCCAGCCTCCCAGCCGCCACTGACAACGGGGCGCCACGCCCGCGGGCGGACGGCCCCCGCAACCGGAGCCGGTTCGCCCCGTGGTGCACCCCGCCCGGGACTGCTACGAAGGAACCACGGAGGAACAGGGCACGGCCCACCGGGTTCGCCCCCCGGCCCGTGGGCCGCCGCGTGCACGGCGCCGCCGTGCGCGCGCACCGGGCAGCGGACGCATCCAGGGAGCCGACCGTGCTGTTCTACAACCTGGCGGGACCGGGCGCGATGCCCCCCACGTACACCACCGACCAGCAGTTCGAGGCGCAGGCGTGGTCGGCCGACCACGCGGCCGGTGTGGGGTACACCTTCCTCGTCGGGGGTGCGCCCAACATCGTGCCGCGGGCCGACCCGGGACTGCGGGTGTCGGCGAACGGGCGGTTCGCCGTCGAGGACGTCGACGGGACGCGGCGCCAGCCCAAGCACTTCTTCGCCGATCCGGCGGCCCTGGCCGGCTGGAACCGGACACTGGCCCGGCAGGGGTCGAGGTTCCAGTTCTTCCCGGACACCCCGGGATCGGTGACCTTCACCCTGCCCGGCGCGGCCGCGCCCACCACGCTGCCCCGGGTGCGCGCGGCGAACCTGTACGGCGTGGGCCGGGCGATCGGCAACTCCATGACCACCACGGAGAACTGCGACGGCACCGTCAAGGAGGTCATCGGGTCGGTACGGCCGCCCGCGCCCCGGCTGACCCCGCCCCTAGCTGTAGCTGTAGCCGTCCGGCCCCGCCGCGCCGCCGGCCCGCGAGGCCGCTGCCGGGCCGGTATGCGGCTTACCTGCCGGTTGCGGGTGTTTCGGTCCGGGTGGGACGTGCCCTAAGACTCGCAAATTCCTTAGCGTTGCGCGTGCTTGCATGGCTGCGACGAGGACGGCTCGTGAGCGCAGGCCGTGCGTCGCGTGCTCCGACGGAGGCGGACAGGGGTCTGTCCGCCCGGTGGGCGCGGTACGCATCCGGCCTCGATCAATCCGCCCCCCGGGCGCGGACATCCGCCCGACCGGTCCTCACCGTGGCGGTCGAAAGAGGGAAGATGTCCAAGCGCGCACTCATCACCGGAATCACCGGCCAGGACGGCTCGTACCTGGCGGAACACCTCCTCGGCCTGGGCTACCAGGTGTGGGGGCTGTGCCGTGGCCAGGCCAACCCCCGCAAGGACCGGATAGCCAAACTGATCCCCGAGCTGTCCTTCGTGGACGGCGACCTCATGGACCAGGGCAGCCTGGTGTCGGCCGTGGACCTGGTCCAGCCCGACGAGGTCTACAACCTGGGCGCGATCTCGTTCGTCCCCATGTCCTGGCAGCAGCCCGAGCTGGTCACGGAGGTCAACGGCACCGGTGTGCTGCGGATGCTGGAGGCCGTACGCATGGTGTCCGGGCTCACCAAGTCCTCCGGCGGCGCCCCCCGCGGGCAGATCCGCTTCTACCAGGCGTCCTCCTCCGAGATGTACGGCCAGGTGGCGGAGAGCCCGCAGCGGGAGACCACCTCGCTGCACCCCCGCAGCCCGTACGGCGTCGCCAAGGCGTTCGGCCACTACATCACCCGCAACTACCGCGAGTCGTACGGGATGTACGGTGTCTCGGGCATCCTGTTCAACCACGAGTCCCCGCGCCGCGGCGCGGAGTTCGTGACCCGCAAGATCTCCCTGGCGGTCGCGCAGATCAAGCTCGGCACCATGGACAAGCTCAGCCTCGGCAACCTCGACGCCGAGCGCGACTGGGGCTTCGCCGGCGACTACGTCCGCGCCATGCACCTGATGCTCCAGCAGGAGGAACCCGGGGACTACGTGGTGGGCACCGGCGCCATGCACCAGGTCCGGGACGCCGCCCGCATCGCGTTCGAGCACGTCGGCCTCGACTGGCGGGACCACGTGGTGGTGGACCCTGGCCTCGTCCGCCCCGCCGAGGTCGAGACCCTCTGCGCGGACTCCGGCAACGCCCGCCGGGAACTGGGCTGGGAGCCCGAGGTCGACTTCGAGGAGCTGATGCGCATGATGGTCGAGTCCGACCTGCGGCAGGCATCCCGCGAGCGCGACTACAGCCGCCTGCTCGCCACCAGCGGCTCCACCGGCCCCCTGGGCAACTGGTAGGTCCGTCCGGCCCGGCGCGGCCGGGCCGCAGGAGGAGCCCGCCCGGTGCACCACCGGGCGGGCTCCGCCGCGTGCGGGGGCCACGCATCACGGGACGCGCACGGGGACAGCGCGCCAGGGCGCGCGGGGACGTCACACACTAGGGATTTCCAAAGTCGTGCCGCCGCAGACTGTGCCCATGGTCAGCGGAACTGTGTGCACGGCACGCGCACCGGGCGCGTGCTCCGGAGGAGCGGCCGGGGTCCCGCCCGCCCGCCCGCCTGCCGGGGGGCCGTCGGAGGACTCCCGCTCGCGGCGCGGCACCCCGCCCGCTCCCGCACGCGCGTGAGCCACTCCGCCGGGCGGACCGCCGCGGTCCCGCCCCCGGCCCTCCTCCCTCCTCCGGACACTCAGGACACCCCGGGCACCCCGGCCGCACCGGTGCCGTACGGCCGCCCCGGTGCCCCGGTACCCACGTCGGACCGCCAGCCGTCCGCCGGTCTTCTTCCAGATGGGTTGCGTTGATATGGACAAGGAACAGAAGCTCCGGGACTACCTCCGGCGGGCGAGCGCGGACCTGAAGCGCTCCCGGCAGCGGGTGAGCGAGCTGGAGGCCGCGGCGACCGAGCCCATCGCGATCGTCGGGATGAGCTGCCGCTACCCGGGCGGTGTCAGCAGCCCCGAGGACCTGTGGCGGATGCTGGTGGCCGGCGAGGACGGCATCACCGCCATGCCCACCGACCGCGGCTGGGAGGCCGCCGTCGGCGACGGCCCGGCCGACTTCGCGGGCGGCTTCCTGCACGACGCGCCCGCCTTCGACCCGGACTTCTTCGGCATCTCGCCCCGCGAGGCGCTGTCCATGGACCCCCAGCAGCGGCTCCTCCTGGAGACCGGCTGGGAGGCGTTCGAGCGGGCCGGCATCGACCCCGCGGGCGTACGCGGCAGCCGTACCGGCATGTTCGTCGGCGCCATGCCCCAGGACTACCGGGTCGGCCCCGACGACGACGTCCAGGGCTTCCAGCTCACCGGCAACGCCACCAGCATCCTGTCCGGCCGCCTCTCGTACTTCTTCGGCGCCGTCGGTCCGGCCGTGACCGTCGACACCGCCTGCTCCTCCTCCCTGGTCGCCGTGCACCTGGCCGCCCAGTCGCTGCGCGCGGGGGAGTGCTCCCTGGCGCTGGCCGCGGGCGTCACCGTGATGGCGAGCCCCACCACCTTCGTCGAGTTCGCCCGGCAGGGCGGTCTGGCCGGCGACGGCCGCTGCAAGTCCTTCGCCGACGCCGCGAACGGCACCGGCTGGTCCGAGGGCGTCGGCGTCCTCGTCCTGGAACGCCTCTCCGAGGCCCGCCGCAACGGCCACCACGTCCTGGCCGTGGTCCGCGGCTCGGCCGTCAACCAGGACGGCGCCTCCAACGGCCTGACCGCCCCCAACGGCCCCTCCCAGCAGCGCGTCATCGAGTCCGCCCTGGTCAACGCCCGGCTGACCACCGCCGACGTCGACGTGGTCGAGGCGCACGGCACCGGCACCGTCCTCGGCGACCCCGTCGAGGCGCAGGCGCTGCTGGCGACGTACGGCCAGGGACGCGACCCCGAACGCCCGCTGCTGCTGGGCTCGGTGAAGTCCAACATCAGCCACACCCAGGCCGCCGCCGGTATCGCCGGCATCATCAAGACGGTCATGGCGATGCGCCACGACCTGCTGCCCCGCACCCTGCACGTGGACCGGCCCTCCACCCACGTCGACTGGACCGAGGGCAACGTCCGCCTGCTCACCGAGCCCGTCCCCTGGCCGCGCCGCGAGAACGCCCCGCGCCGCGCCGGCGTCTCCTCCTTCGGCCTGTCCGGCACGAACGCGCACACCATCATCGAGGAGGCCCCGGCCCAGCGGCCCGCCGGGACCGAGGGCGACGACCAGGCCGCTCCCGCCGAGGCCGCCGAGGCGATCGAGGTGATCGAGGCCGGGCCGCTGCCCTGGCTGCTGTCCGGCCGCACCCCCGAGGCGCTGCGCGCCCAGGCGGGCCGGCTCCTCGACCACCTCGCCGCCCACCCCGAACTGCCCGCCCTGGACGTCTCGCACGCCCTGGCCACCACCCGCTCCGCCTTCGAGCACCGGGCGGCGTTCACCACCGCCGACCCGGACACCGCCGTCACGGCCCTCACCGCGCTCGCCGCGGGCGAGGACGCCCCGGGCCTCGCCACCCACCAGCTGCGCGGCCGGACCAAGCTGGCCGTTCTCTTCTCCGGCCAGGGCTCCCAGCGGCCGGGCATGGGACGCGAGCTGTCGGCACGCTTCCCCGTCTTCGCCCGCGCCCTCGACGAGGTCCTCGGCCACCTCGACGCCGGGCTCGACCGGCCGCTGCGCCCCCTGATGTTCGCCGAGGAGGGCAGCGACGAGGCCGCCCTGCTCGACCGCACCGAGTACGCCCAGCCCGCCCTGTTCGCCCTCGAAGTGGCCCTCTACCGGCTCGTCGAGTCCTGGGGCGTCGTCCCGGACCACCTCACCGGCCACTCCGTCGGCGAGATCGCCGCCGCCCACGTGGCCGGGGTGTTCTCCCTGGAGGACGCCTGCACCCTGGTGCTGGCGCGCGGCCGGCTCATGCAGGCGCTGCCCGAGGGCGGCGCGATGGTGTCCCTGGAGGCCACCGAGGACGAGGTCGCGCCGCTCGTCGCCGAGCACGCCGGACAGGTCTCCGTCGCCGCCGTCAACGGCCCCTCGGCCGTGGTCGTCGCCGGTGAGCGGGACGCCGTCGAGGACATCGCCGCACGCGTCGCCGCGCTGGGCCGCCGCACCCGTCGGCTGCGGGTCTCCCATGCCTTCCACTCGCCGCTCATGGACCCCATGCTGGACGAGTTCCGGGCGGTCGTCGCCGGACTCTCCCCGCAGGCGCCCACCATCCCGGTCGTCTCCAACCTGACCGGCGCGCCCGCCACCGTCGGGCAGCTGACCTCCGCCGACCACTGGACCGACCACGTCCGCCACGCCGTGCGCTTCGCCGACGGCGTCTCCTGGCTGGCCGGACACGGCACCGGCCTCTTCCTCGAACTCGGCCCCGACGCCACCCTCGCCGCACTCACCCGCACCGTCCTGGACGCCCAGGGACACGAGCGCGCCGCCGTGCTGCCCGCGCTGCGCAAGGACCGCCCCGAGGCCGTCGCCCTCACCGAGGCCGCCACCGGCCTCCACCTGCGGGGCACCGCCCCGCGCTGGGAGCGCTGGTTCGAGGGCACCGGAGCCGGCCGCGCCGACCTGCCCACCTACGCCTTCCAGCACCGCCGCTTCTGGCCCAAGGGCGTCACCGGGCTCCCCGGCGACCTGCGGTCCGCGGGGCTCGGCGCCGCCCACCACCCGCTGCTGGCTGCCGCCGTCACCCTCGCCAACTCCGACGGCACGCTGCTGACCGGCCGTCTCTCGGTGCGCACCCACCCCTGGCTCGCCGACCACGCGGTGCGCGGCACCGTGCTGCTGGCCGGGACCGCCTTCCTGGAGCTGGCCGTGCGGGCCGGCGACGAGGTCGGCTGCGAGCGCGTCGAGGACCTCACCCTGGCCGCGCCGCTGGCCCTGCCCGAGGACGCCGGGGTCCAGGTCCAGGTGTGGATCGGCAGCCCCGACCAGACCGGCCGCCGCACCCTGAGCCTGTACGCGCGCCCCGACGGCGACGAGGACCGGCCCTGGACGCAGCACGCCGCCGGCCTCCTCGCGCCCGCCGCCCAGCACGCCGAGGAGGCCGGGGAAGCCGGGGCGTTCGACGCCGCGGTGTGGCCGCCGGCGGGCGCCGAGGCCGTCGCGCTCGACGGTTTCTACGAGGGTCTGGCCGAGGCCGGCTTCTCCTACGGCCCCGCCTTCCGCGGCCTGCGCGCCGTCTGGCGGCGCGGCGAGGAGACCTTCGCCGAGGTCGCCCTCGACGCCGGACCGGCGGGCGACGCCGCCTCCTTCGGTCTGCACCCCGCACTGCTCGACGCCGCCCTGCACGCCACCGCCCTCGCCCCGCTCGGCGAGGACGCCCGCGGCGGGCTGCCCTTCGCCTGGCAGGACGTCACCCTCCACGCGAGCGGTGCCGCCGAGGCCCGGGTGCGTATCACCCCGTCCGGCGACGACGCCGTGACGCTGGCCGTCGCCGACACCACCGGTGCGCCCGTCGCCACCGTCGGCTCCCTGGTGCTGCGCTCCGCCCCCGACGCCCGCCCCGCCGCCTCCGCGCTCGAACGGGACGCCCTGTTCGCCCTCGACTGGGTCCGCGTCCCCGGCTCCGCCGACGAGGGCCCCACCGGCACCGTCGGCCTGCTCGGCGCCGACCCGTACCGGCTCGCGGCCGCCCTCACGGCCGCCGGAACGCCGGTCAGTGTCCTGACCGGGACCGGGACCGGGACCGGGGAGACCGGGGCCGGAGCCGGACCCGTCCTCGGCGCCGACACGCCCGCACTCGTGCTCGCCCCCGTCGCCGGCGGTACCGTCGCCGACGACACCGACGGCGACGTGCCCGCCGCCGTCCACACCCTCACCGCGCGCGTCCTCGGGCAGCTCCGGCAGTGGCTCGCCGGGGACACCCCGCACGGCTCCCGGCTGGTGTTCGTCACCCGGGGCGCGGTCGACGCGGGCGGCAGCGGCGTCACCGACCCGGCCGCCGCGGCCGTCTGGGGTCTGGTGCGCTCCGCCCAGACCGAACACCCCGGCCGCTTCGGCCTGCTCGACCTCGACCCCGGTGCGCCCGTGGACGGCGCGCCCGCCGGACTCACCGCCGCCCTGGCCGGCGACGAGCCGCAGAGCGCCCTCCGCGACGGCGCGGTGCTGGGTGCCCGCCTCACCCGGGTCCGCCCCGGCGACGGCGCGACCGCCGCGCCCTGGAACCCCGACGGCACCGTCGTCGTCACCGGCGGCACCGGCGGCCTGGGCGCCGTGCTCGCCCGCCACCTGGTCGCCGAGCACGGCGTACGGCACCTGCTGCTCGCCGGACGCCGCGGCCCCGACGCCCCCGGAGCGGCCGAGCTCGCCGCCGAACTGCGGGAGCTGGGCGCCGAGGTCGCCCTCGCCGCCTGCGACGCCGCCGACCCGGCGGCGGTGGAGCGGCTGTTCGCCGCCGTACCCGCCGACCACCCCGTCACCGCCGTCGTGCACACCGCCGGCACCCTCGACGACGGCCTCGTGGAGTCCCTCACCGAGGAGCGCCTCGCCGCGGTCCTGCGGCCCAAGGCCGACGCCGTGTGGCACCTGCACCGGGCCACGCTCGGCCTGGACCTCGCCGCGTTCGTCGTGTTCTCCTCCCTCGCCGGCACCACCGGCGCCCCCGGCCAGGCCAACTACGCCGCGGGCAACGCCTTCCTGGACGCCGTCGCCGCCCTGCGCCGCGCCGCGGGCCTGCCCGGCCTCTCCCTGGCCTGGGGCCCCTGGGTGCCCACCGGCGGCATGACCGGCGAGCTGTCCGCGCAGGAGCTGGAGCGCATGTCCCGCTCCGGCACGCCCCCGCTCACCGTCGAACAGGGCCTCGCGCTCTTCGACGCCGCCCTCGCCCTGCCCCGCGCCGCCGTCGTCCCGGCCCGCCTGGACCTCGCCGTCCTGCGCGGCCCCGCCGCCGACGACGTACCGCCGCTGCTGCGCGGCCTGGTCCGCACCCGGACCCGCCGTACCGTGCGCACCGGCTCCGGAGCGGCCCTCGACCTCGCCCAGCGGCTCTCCCGGCTCGACGCGGAGGCCCGTACCGAAGCCGTCGTCGACCTGGTCCGCACCCAGACGGCCATCGTGCTCGGACACGCCTCCGCGCACGACATCGACGCCGAACGGGCCTTCCAGGACCTCGGGTTCGACTCGCTGACCGCCGTCGAACTGCGCAACCGGCTGGCCGCCGCCACCGGTCTGCGCACCTCCGCGACCGTCATCTTCGACTACCCGACCGTCGCCGCCCTCGCCGGCCACCTCCTCGAAGAGCTGACCGACGCCGTCCCCCGGGCCGCCGCGTCCGGCACCGAACCGCGGGCCCGCGGCGCCGCCACCGCCGACGACCCGATCGTCATCGTCGGCATGAGCTGCCGCTACCCCGGCGGCGTCGACTCGCCCGACGACCTGTGGCGCCTGGTCACCGAGGGCACCGACGCGATCGGCGGCCTGCCCGCCAACCGCGGCTGGGACCTCGACAACCTGTACCACCCCGACCCGGACCACCCGGGCACCTCGTACACCCGCCACGGCGGCTTCCTGCACGACGCGGGCGAGTTCGACGCCGGCTTCTTCGGGATGAGCCCGCGCGAGGCGCTCGCCACCGACTCCCAGCAGCGGCTGCTCCTGGAGGCGTCCTGGACCGCCTTCGAGCACGCCGGGATCGACCCGGTGACCCTGCGCGGCAGCCAGACCGGTGTCTTCGCGGGCGTCATGTACAGCGACTACTCGGCGACCCTCGCCGACGAGCGCTTCGAGGGCCACCAGGGCAGCGGCACCGCCCCGAGCATCGCCTCCGGCCGGGTCTCCTACGCCCTGGGCCTGGAGGGCCCGGCGGTCACCGTCGACACCGCCTGCTCCTCGTCCCTGGTCGCCATGCACTGGGCGATGCAGGCCCTGCGCTCGGGGGAGTGCTCCCTCGCCCTGGCCGGCGGCGTCACGGTGATGTCCACCCCGACCTCCCTGATCGAGTTCTCCCGCCAGCGCGGCCTGTCGCCCGACGGCCGCTGCAAGGCGTTCTCCGACGGGGCCGACGGCGTGGGCTGGTCCGAGGGCGTCGGCGTGCTCGTCCTGGAGCGCCTCTCCGACGCGCGCCGCAACGGCCACCGCGTCCTGGCCGTGGTGCGCGGCTCCGCCGTCAACCAGGACGGCGCCTCCAACGGCCTGACCGCCCCCAACGGTCCCTCGCAGCAGCGCGTCATCCGCCAGGCGCTGGGCACCGCGGGCCTGACCACCGCCGACGTCGACGCCGTCGAGGCGCACGGCACCGGCACCCCGCTCGGCGACCCCATCGAGGCGCAGGCGCTCCTCGCCACCTACGGCCAGGACCGCGACCCCGAGCGGCCGCTGCTGCTGGGCTCGGTGAAGTCCAACCTGGGGCACACCCAGGCCGCCGCCGGTGTCGCGGGCGTCATCAAGATGGTCCAGGCGATGCGCCACGGCGAACTGCCGCGCACCCTGCACGCCGACGAACCCTCCCGGCACGTCGACTGGGAGGCGGGCGCGGTCACCCTCGTCCGGGAGCACACCGCCTGGCCCGAGACCGGCCGCCCGCGCCGCGCCGCCGTCTCCTCCTTCGGCATCAGCGGCACCAACGCGCACGTCGTCCTCGAACAGGGCGAGCCCGCCGCGCCGCCGGAGAGCACCGAGGCCGCCGGGACCGCCGGGACGACCCTGCTGCCCTGGACGCTGTCCGGCCGCACCCGTCCCGCGCTGCGCGCCCAGGCCGCCCGCTTCCTCGCCCACCTGGAGGCCCGCCCCGGCGCCGCCCCCGCCGACCTCACCCTCTCGCTGGCCACCACCCGCCCGGCCTTCGAGCAGCGCGCCGTCGTCGTCGGCACCGCCGAGGACGCCCGCCGCGCCCTCGGCGCGCTCGCCGCCGACCGGCCCGACGCGGCGCTGGTCCTCGGCGAGACCGGCGGCGCGGGCCGCACCGCCCTGCTCTTCACCGGCCAGGGCAGCCAGCGCCCCGGCACCGGCCGCGAACTGTACGAGCGCCACCCGGTGTTCGCCGAGGCCCTCGACGAGGTCGTCGCCCGCCTCGACCCGCTGCTCCTCGACACCCCCGCGGGCGCTCCGCACGGCTCCCTCAAGGACGTGCTCTTCGCCGAGGAGGGCACCCCCGGCGCCGCCGCCCTGTACGAGACAGGCTGGACCCAGCCCGCGCTGTTCGCGCTGGAGACCGCCCTGTACCGGCTCGTCCGTTCCTGGGGTGTGCGTCCCGGCGTGCTGCTCGGCCACTCCATCGGCGGGATCAGCGCCGCCCACGCCGCGGGCGTCCTCTCCCTGGAGGACGCCTGCGCGCTGGTCGCCGCCCGCGCCCGCCTCATGCAGGCCCTCCCCGAGGGAGGCGCCATGTGGTCGCTCCAGGCGTCCGAGGAGGAGGTGCTGCCGCTCCTCGCGGGCCGGGAGGACCGGGTCGCGCTCGCCGCCGTCAACGGCCCGTCGGCGGTGGTCGTCTCCGGCGACGAGGAGCCCGCCGCCCGGATCGCCGAGCACTTCGCCGCCTTCGGCCGCACCACCCGCCGCCTGCGGGTCAGCCACGCCTTCCACTCGCCCCGCACCGACGCGATGCTGGACGCCTTCCGCGAGGTCGCCGAGGGCCTGACCTACCACGAGCCCACCGTGCCCGTGGTCTGCGACCTCACCGGCCGCCCCGCCGAGGGCGACGACCTGCGCACCGCCGACTACTGGGTGCGGCACGTGCGGTCCACCGTCCGGTTCGCCGACGCGGTGCGCGCCGCCCACGAGGCGGGCGCCGCCACCTACCTCGAACTCGGCCCCGGCGGCTCGCTGTGCGCCGCCGCCCAGGACACCCTCGGCGACGGCACCCCCGTCGACGCCGTCCCGCTGCTGCGCACCGGCCGTCCCGAGGACGAGTCCGCCCTCACCGCGCTGGCCCGCCTGCACGTGCGCGGCGTCCGCGTCGACTGGACCGCCGTCCACCGGGGCACCGGTGCCACCACCGTCGAACTGCCCACCTACGCCTTCCAGCACGAGACGTACTGGCCCGACACCACCGCGCCCACCGCGCGCCGCACCTCCGAAGGCGCCTCCGACCCCGCCGACGCCGCGCTGTGGACCGCCGTCGAGCGCGGTGACGCCGCCTCCCTCGCCGGTCTGCTCGGCCTGCGCGACGAGGAGCACGCCTCCCTCTACGCGCTGCTGCCGTCGCTGTCTTCCTGGCGGCGCGCCCGCCAGGAGCGGGCCGTGCTCGACGCCGCCCGCTACCGCGTCGCCTGGCACCCCGCCGCAGCCGAGGGCGCCCCCGTCCTCGACGGCACCTGGCTCGCCGTCACCACCGCCGGTACGGCCGCCGGTCCCGACGAGACCGACCAGGCCGACGAGGCCGAGGAGGTGCTGGACGCGCTGCGCGGCCACGGAGCCGTCGTCGAACGCCTCGTCCTGGACGCGGCCCACCTCGACCGCGACCACCTCGCCGCGACCCTGCGCGCCGCCGTCCAGGGCGCCGCCGCCGAGGGGGCCGCGGGCATCAGCGGCGTCCTCTCCCTGCTGCCGCTCGCCGACGCCGCCCGGCCCGCCGCCACCGGCACCGGCGACCCCGCCGGCGGGCTCCCGGCCGGCTTCGCCCTGGGCGTGGTCCTCGCCCAGGCCCTGGGCGACACCGGCGTCACCGCCCCGCTGTGGACCGTCACCCGCGGCGCCGTCTCCACCGGCCCCGGCGACCCCCTCACCCACCCCGCCCGCGCCGCCGCCTGGGGCCTGGGCCGGGTCACCGCCCTGGAGCGCCCCGAGCAGTGGAGCGGCCTGGTCGACCTGCCGCAGGTCCTCGACGCCCCGGCCGTCCAGCGCCTCGTCAGCGTCCTCGCCACCCGCGCGGGCGAGGACCAGCTCGCCGTCCGCGCCGGCGGCACGCTCGCCCGCCGCGTCGTGCGCCACCCCGGCGACGAGCTGCCCCGCGAGGACGAGTTCACCGCCTCCGGCACCGTCCTGGTCACCGGCGGCACCGGCGGCCTCGGCGCCGAGGCCGCCCGCTGGCTGGCCCGGTCCGGCGCAGCCCACCTGATCCTCACCGGCCGCCGCGGCCCCGACGCCCCCGGCGCCGCCGCGCTCCGCGCCGAACTGGAGGAACTCGGCGCCCGCGTCACCCTCGTCGCCTGCGACGCCGCCGACCGCGGCGCCCTCGCCGCCGTGCTCGCCGGAGTGCCCGAGGACGCGCCCCTCACCGGCGTCGTGCACGCCGCGGGCGTCGGCCAGGCCGCGCCACTGGCCGCCACAGGACTGGACGAGGTCGCCGCGGCCATGGCCGCCAAGACCCTCGGCGCCGCCCACCTCGACGCCCTCCTCGACGGCCACGACCTGGACTTCTTCGTCCTGGTCTCGTCCGTCGCCGGGGTCTGGGGCAGCGCGGGCCAGAGCGCCTACGCCGCCGCCAACGCCTACCTCGACGCGCTCGCCGGGCACCGCCGCTCCCGCGGCCTGGCCGCCACCTCCGTCGCCTGGGGCCCCTGGGCCGAGGTAGGCATGGCCAGCACCCACCGGTCGGTCTCCGAGAGCATCGAACGCACCGGTCTGCGGCTCCTGGAGCCGGGCACCGCCATGGCCGAACTGCGCCGTGCCGTCGTACGGGGCGAGGCCGCGGTCACCGTCGCCGACGTCGACTGGGAGCAGTACCACCCGGTCTTCACCGCCGCCCGCGCCAGCCGCCTCTTCGACACGATCGACACCGTCGCCGCCCTCACCGCCCCCGACGCCGCCCGGTCCTCCGGCGCCGCCACCGAGCTGGCCGGCCGGCTCGGCGGCCTCACCGGCGAGGAGCAGGAGCGCCTGCTGCTCGACCTGGTGCGCTCCGAGGCCGCCGTCGTCCTCGGCCACACCTCCGCCGAGGGCGTCCCCGCCAAGCGCGCCTTCCGGGACGCCGGCTTCGACTCACTGACCGCGGTGGAGCTGCGCAAGCGGCTCGCCGCCCTCACCGGGCTCACCCTGCCCTCCACCCTGGTCTTCGACTATCCCAGCCCCGTCGCCCTCGCCCGCCACCTGCGGGACGAACTCCTCGGCACCGCCGCGGGCGCCGCCGCGCCCGCCACCGGCGCCGCCGCCCCCGACGAGCCCATCGCCATCATCGGCATGAGCTGCCGCTTCCCCGGCGGTGCCCGCTCCGCCGACGCGTTCTGGAAACTGGTCGCCGACAACACCGACACCATCTCCGAGTTCCCCGTCAACCGCGGCTGGGACGCCGACGCCCTGTACGACCCGGACCCCGACCGGCCCGGCACCACGTACTCCACGCAGGGCGGGTTCCTGCACGACGCGGGCGAGTTCGACGCCGGCTTCTTCGGCATCTCGCCGCGCGAGGCCCTCGCCATGGACCCGCAGCAGCGCCTGCTCCTGGAGACCACCTGGGAGGCGTTCGAGCACGCCGGGATCGATCCCGCGTCGGTGCACTCCACGCCCACCGGCACCTTCATCGGCTCCACCTACCAGGACTACGGCGTCGGCGTGGACGACGGCTCCGCGGGCCACATGGTCACCGGCTCCAGCCCCAGCGTCCTGTCCGGCCGCCTCGCCTACTCCTTCGGCCTGGAGGGCCCCGCGGTCACCGTCGACACCGCCTGCTCCTCCTCGCTGGTCGCGCTGCACCTGGCCTGCCAGTCGCTGCGCAACGGCGAGTCCACCCTCGCCCTGGCCGGCGGCGCCACCGTCATGACCAACCCGATGTCGTTCATCGCGTTCTCCCGGCAGCGGGCCCTGGCCCGCGACGGCCGCTGCAAGGCGTTCTCCGAGGACGCCGACGGCATGACCCTCGCCGAGGGCGTCGGCATGCTCGTCCTGGAGCGCCTCTCCGACGCCCGCCGCAACGGCCACGAGGTCCTGGCCGTCGTCCGCGGCTCCGCCATCAACCAGGACGGCGCCTCCAACGGCCTCACCGCCCCCAACGGCCCCTCCCAGGTCCGCGTCATCCGCCAGGCCCTGGACGCCGCGGGCCTGACCACCGCCGACGTCGACGCCGTCGAGGCGCACGGCACCGGCACCGCCCTCGGCGACCCCATCGAGGCGCAGGCCCTGCTGGCGACGTACGGCCAGGGACGCGACCCCGAGCAGCCGCTGCTGCTGGGCTCGGTGAAGTCCAACATCGGCCACACCCAGTCCGCCGCGGGCGTCGCCGGCATCATCAAGATGGTCCAGGCGATGCGCCACGGCGAACTGCCGCGCACCCTGCACGCCGACGAACCCTCCAGCCACATCGACTGGTCCGGCGGCGCCGTCCGCCTGATCACCGAGAACACCGGGTGGAGCCGGGACGACCGCCCGCTGCGCTGCGCGGTGTCCTCCTTCGGCATCAGCGGCACCAACGCGCACGCCATCCTGGAGCAGGCGCCCCCCGCCGACATCACCGGAGAACCCGCGCCGGCTCCCGAGCCCGCCCTCCCGGCGGGCGGCACCCTGCCGTGGATCCTGTCCGCCGCCGCCCCCGCCGCCCTGCGCGGCCAGGCCGCCAACCTCGCCGACCACCTCACCGCCGCCGCCGCGCCGCACCCCGCCGACGTCGGCCACACCCTGATCACCGCGCGCTCCGTGCTGGAGCACCGGGCCGTCGCCCTCGGCTCCGGCATCACCGAACTCACCGACACGCTCACCGCGTTCGGCGCCGGCGAGCCCACCGCCCAGGTCGTCCAGGGCGTCGCCGACACCGACGGCCGCACCGTGTTCGTCTTCCCCGGCCAGGGCTCCCAGTGGGCCGGCATGGGCGCCGAGCTCCTGGACACCTCACCGGTCTTCGCCGAACGCTTCCACGAGTGCGCCGCCGCCCTGTCCGCGTACACCGACTGGTCCCTGACCGACGTCGTGCGCCAGGCCGACGGCGCCCCCACCCTGGACCGCGTCGACGTCGTCCAGCCCGCCACCTGGGCCGTGATGGTCTCCCTCGCGGAGCTGTGGCGCGCCCACGGCGTCACCCCCGACGCCGTGATCGGCCACTCCCAGGGCGAGATCGCCGCCGCCGTCGTCTCCGGCGCGCTCTCCCTGGACGACGGCGCCCGCGTCGTCGCCCTGCGCTCCCAGGCCATCGGCCGCGTCCTGGCCGGCGCCGGCGGCATGATGTCCGTACAGGTGTCCGCCGCCGAGGCCGAGGAGTACCTGGCCCCCCATGACGGCGCGGTCTCCGTCGCCGCCGTCAACGGCCCCCGCTCCGTGGTCCTGGCCGGCACCCCCGAGGCCCTGGACGCCCTCCAGGCCGAGTTCACCGCCCGCGACCTGCGCGCCCGCCGCGTCGCCGTGGACTACGCCTCCCACTCGCCGCAGGTCGAGCGCATCGAGGCCGAACTCCTCGACGTGCTCGCCCCGGTGACGCCCCGCACGCCCCGCGTGCCCTTCCACTCCACCGTCACCGCGGCCCCGCTCGACCCCACCGGCACGGACGCCGCCTACTGGTACCGCAACCTGCGGCAGACCGTCCGCTTCGAGGAGGCCGTGCGCGCCCTGCTCGACACCGAGCACACCGTCTTCGTCGAGATCAGCCCGCACCCGGTGCTGACCATGGCCGTCCAGGCCACCGCCGAGGACACCGGCCGCCCGGCCGCCGCCGTCGGCACCCTGCGCCGCGACCAGGGCACCACCGCCCGCTTCCTGACCTCCCTCGCCGAGCAGTGGGTCCGCGGCGGCCGCGCCGACTGGGCCGCCGTCTACGCCGGAACCGGGGCCCGCAGGACACCCCTGCCCACCTACGCCTTCCAGCGCGAGCACCTGTGGGCCGTCGCGGGCCGCCCGCAGGGCACCGGTGACGGCGACCCGGCCGACGCCGAGTTCTGGTCCGAGGTCGAACAGGAGGACGTGGACTCCCTCGCCTCCCGGCTCCGCCTGGACCGCGACGCCCTCGCCCCGCTGCTGCCCGCCCTGTCCACCTGGCGCAAGCAGCGCCGCGACCGCTCCACCGTCGGCTCCTGGCGCTACCGCGCCACCTGGAAGCCGCTCGGCACGCTCCCCGACGCCGCCCTGGACGGCGGCTGGCTGCTCGTCACCGCCGACGGCACCGACCCCGCGTACGCCGCCTCCGTCGCGGAGGCCCTGACCGCGGCCGGCGCCGAGGTGCTGCCCCTCGCCCTCACGCCCGCCGACACCGACCGGGACGCCCTCGCGGACCGGCTGCGCGCCCTGGCCACGGCATCGGCCCCCGCCGGCGTGGTGTCGCTGCTGGCCGACGCCGAGGACACCGGCGCCGCCCACCCGGTGCTGACCACCGGCCTCGCCCTCAGCGTCGTCCTGGTGCAGGCGCTCGGCGACGCCGCGATCGAGGCACCCGTCTGGGCCCTCACCCGCGGCGCCGTCTCCACCGGCCGCGCCGACCGCCTCACCCGCCCGGCCCAGGCCATGGTCCAGGGCCTCGGCTGGACCGCCGCCCTGGAACACCCCGAGCGCTGGGGCGGCACCGTCGACCTGCCCGACACCCTGGACCGGCGGACCGGCGAACGCCTCGCCGCCCTCCTCGCCGGCACCACCGGCGAGGACCAGCTCGCCGTCCGCGCCTCCGGCGTCCTCGCACGCCGCATCACCCCGGCCCCCGCCCCCACCGGCTCCGGCGCCTGGACCCCGCGCGGCACCGTCCTGGTCACCGGCGGCACCGGCACCCTCGGCCCCCACCTGGCCCGCTGGCTCGCCGACCAGGGCGCCCGCGACCTGGTGCTCACCAGCAGGCGCGGCGCGGACGCCCCCGGCGCCGCCGACCTCGTCGCCGAACTCGCCGAGCGCGGCTGCGCCGTGACCGTCGCCGCCTGCGACGTCGCCGACCGCGACGCCGTCGCCGCCCTCCTGGACGGCCTCGCCGCCGAGGGCCGCACGGTCCGCAGCGTCTTCCACACCGCCGCCGTCATCGAGCTCCAGTCCCTGGACGAGACCGGCCTCGACGCGTTCGCCAAGGTCGTCCACGCCAAGACCGCCGGCGCCGCCCACCTGGACGAACTCCTCGACGACGAACAGCTCGACGCGTTCGTGCTGTACTCCTCCACCGCCGGCATGTGGGGCAGCGGCCGGCACGCCGCGTACGTCGCCGCCAACGCCCACCTCAACGCCCTCGCCGAGCACCGGCGCGCCCGCGGCGCCCACGGCACCGCGATCTCCTGGGGCATCTGGGCCGACGACATGAAGCTCGGCCGCGTCGACCCCGGCCAGATCCGCCGCAGCGGCCTGGAGTTCATGGACCCGAAGCTGGCCCTGGCCGGACTGCGGCAGGTCCTCGACGGCGACGAGGGCGCGCTCGCCGTCGCCGACGTCGACTGGGACCGCTACCACCCGGTCTTCACCTCCTCGCGGCCCACCGACCTCTTCGAGGACGTGCCCCAGGTCCGCCGGCTCACCGAGGAGAGCGCGAGCCGCGCCGCCGAGGGCGGCGAGTTCACCACCCGGCTGCGCGCCCTGCCCGCCGGCGAGCAGGACCGTCTCCTGCTCGACCTGGTGCGCTCCGAGGCCGCCACCGTCCTCGGCCACGCCTCCCCGGAGGTGCTGTCCGAGCGGCGCGCCTTCCGCGACGTCGGCTTCGACTCGCTCACCGCGGTCGACCTGCGCAACCGGCTGGCCGCCGTCACCGGCCTCACCCTGCCCAGCACGATGGTGTTCGACTACCCGGACCCGCTCACCCTCGTCGGGTACCTGCGCGGCCTGATCGGCGGCCCCGACGCCGAGAGCGGCGCACCGGTGCGCACCACGGCCGCCGCCGACGACGAGCCGATCGCCATCGTCGCCATGAGCTGCCGCTACCCGGGCGGCATCACCTCGCCCGAGGCCCTGTGGGACCTCGTCGCCTCCGGCGGCGACGCCATCACCGGCTTCCCCGCCGACCGCGGATGGGACGCCGACGCCCTCTACGACCCGGACCCCGACCGGCCCGGCACCACGTACTCCACGCAGGGCGGCTTCCTGCACGACGTCGCCGACTTCGACGCCGGCTTCTTCGGCATCTCCCCGCGCGAGGCCCTGGCCATGGACCCGCAGCAGCGGCTCCTCCTGGAGACCGGCTGGGAGGTCATCGAACGCGCCGGGATCGACCCCGCGAGCCTGCGCTCCAGCGCCACCGGCACCTTCATCGGCGCCAGCTACCAGGACTACACGGCGGGCGGCGCCAGTTCCGAGGGCGCCGAGGGCCACCTCATCACCGGCACCATCTCCAGCGTGATGTCCGGCCGCCTCGCCTACACCTTCGGCCTGGAGGGCCCCGCGGTCACCCTGGACACCGCCTGCTCCTCCTCGCTGGTCGCGCTGCACCTGGCCTGCCAGTCGCTGCGCAACGGCGAGTCCACCCTCGCCCTGGCCGGCGGCGTCAGCGTCATGGCCACCCCGCAGGCATTCACCGGCTTCAGCCGCCAGCGCGCCATGGCCCCCGACGGCCGCTGCAAGGCGTACGCCGAGGGCGCCGACGGGATGAGCCTGGCCGAGGGCGTCGGCCTGGTCCTGGTCGAGCGGCTCTCCGACGCGCGCCGCAACGGCCACCCCGTCCTCGCCGTGATCCGCGGCTCCGCCGTCAACCAGGACGGCGCGAGCAACGGCCTCACCGCGCCCAACGGCCCCTCCCAGGCCCGCGTCATCCGCCAGGCCCTGGCCGCCGCCGGGCTCACCCCGGCCGAGGTGGACGTGGTCGAGGGCCACGGCACCGGCACCGCCCTCGGCGACCCCATCGAGGCCCAGGCCCTGCTGGCGACGTACGGCCAGGACCGGCCCGCGGACCGCCCGCTGCTGCTCGGCTCGGTGAAGTCCAACATCGGCCACACCCAGATGGCCTCCGGCATCGCGGGCGTCATGAAGACGGTCATGGCGATGCGGCACGGCACCGTCCCGCGCACCCTGCACGTGGACGCCCCCTCCAGCCACGTCGACTGGACCTCCGGCGCCATCGACCTGGCCACCGACACCGTGCCCTGGCCCGAGACCGGCCGCCCGTACCGGGCCGGCGTCTCCTCCTTCGGGCTCTCCGGCACCAACGTCCACACCATCGTGGAACAGGCCCCGGAACCCCAGGAGGACTCCGGGCGGTCCCGGCCCGCACAGGCCCCGGCCCGCGACGACCACGACGCGGACACCCTGCCCGCCGGCGTGCCCGTCGTGCTCTCCGCCCGCACCGCCGCCGCCCTGCGCGAGCAGGCCGGCCGCCTGCTCGACCACGTCACGGACCGCCCCGCGCTGCCGCTGACGGACCTGGCCCACTCGCTGGCCACCACCCGCGCCGCGCTCGAACACCGCGCCGCCGTCCTCACCGGCGACCGCGACGGGCTGCTGCGCGCACTGACCGCCCTGCGCGACGGCACCCCCGACGGCGCCCTCCTCACCGGCGCCCCCGCCCGCGGTCGCCTGGCCTTCCTCTTCACCGGCCAGGGCAGCCAGCGCGCCGCCACGGGCCGCGCACTGTACGACCGCCACCCGGTCTTCGCCGAAGCCCTGGACGCCGTCCTCACCCGCTTCGACCAGGAACTCGACCGCCCCCTGCGCGAGGTGCTGTTCGCCGCCGAGGACACCCCCGAGGCCGCCCTCCTGCACGACACCGCCTACACCCAGCCCGCCCTGTTCGCCCTCGAAGTGGCCCTGTACCGGCTCGTCGAGTCCTGGGGCGTCACCCCGGACGGCGTGGCGGGACACTCCATCGGCGAGATCGCCGCGGCCCACGTGGCCGGGGTCTTCTCCCTGGAGGACGCCTGCACCCTCGTCGCCGCCCGCGGCCGGCTCATGGCCGCCCTCCCGGCCGGCGGCGCCATGGTCGCCGTCGAGGCCGCCGAGGACGAGGTGCTGCCCCTCCTGGAGGGCCTGGCGGACCGCGTCTGCCTCGCCGCCGTCAACGGCCCCCGCGCCGTGGTGATCGCGGGCGACGAGGAGCCGGTCGCGGACGTCGCCGCCCGCCTCGCCGCGGACGGCCGCCGCACCCGCACCCTGCGGGTCAGCCACGCCTTCCACTCGCCGCGCATGGACGCCATGCTCGACGACTTCGCCCGCGTGGCCCGCGGCCTCACCTACGAGGCGCCGCTCCTGCCGGTCGTCTCCACCGTCACCGGCGACCTCGCGACCGCGGAGGAACTGCGCTCACCGGAGTACTGGGTGAACCAGGTCCGCGCCACCGTCCGGTTCGCCGACGCGGTACGCACCCTGCGCCGCCAGGGCGTGGCCTCCTTCCTGGAACTGGGCCCCGACGGCACCCTGTCCGCCGCGGCCCGCGCCGTCCTCGACGACCTCGACGGCGGCACCGGGGGGACGGACGGCACCGTGCCCCTCACCGCGGTCCCCGCGCTGCGCCGCGACCGCGACGAGGTGCCCTCCCTCACCGCCGCCCTGGCCCGGCTGCACGTCCACGGCACCACCGTCGACTGGACCGGCACCCTGCACGGCACCGGCGCGCGCCGCGTCGACCTGCCGACGTACGCCTTCCAGCGCAGCCGCTACTGGCCCGACACCACCTTCACCCCGGCCGCGGCCGCCGGACCCGCCGGACACCCCGACGACACCGCGGACGCCGCGTTCTGGGCCGCCGTCGAACGCGGCGACCTGCCCGCGCTCGGCGCCGACCTGGGCCTGGACGACGAGACGCTGACCGCCCTGGTGCCCGCCCTGTCCTCGTGGCGGCGCCGCCGCACCGAGCGGGCCGCCGCCGACGGCCGCCGCCACCGGATCGTGTGGAAGCCGCTCGACGGCGCCCCCACCGGCCGCCCCGACGGCACCTGGCTGGTCCTGCGCCCGGCCGGTTCCCTCGCTCCCGGCGCCGCCGCGCTCCTGGACACCCTGGGTCTGGACACCGTCGACCTCATCGCCGACACCGCCGACCGCGCCGCGCTCGCCGACGCCCTGCGCGGACTGCCGCGCCCCGAGGGCGGCTTCACCGGCGTCCTCGCGCTGCTCGCCCTCACCGGGGCCGCCGCCGACACCGCGGACGACCCGGCCGGCACCGCCGCGCTCGCGCCCACCGCCACCGCCCTGACCGCCCTCGACGAGGCCGGGATCACCGCCCCCGTCTGGGTGCTCACCCGGCAGGCCGTGAGCACCGGCCGCGCCGACCGCCTCGCCCGCCCCGGCCAGGCCGCCCTCTGGGGCCTCGGCCGCGTCGCCGCCCTGGAGCGCCCCGAGCGCCGCCTCACCCTCGTCGACCTGCCCGAGCAGACCGACGAGCGGACCGTACGGCGCCTCGCGCACCTGCTCGCCGCACCCGGCGAGGAGAACCAGCTCGCCGTCCGCGCCTCCGCCACCTACGCACGGCGCCTGGCCCACCACCCCGCCCCCCGGAACCCGGCACCCCGCCCGTTCGCCCCCGGGGGCACCGTCCTGGTCACCGGCGGCACCGGCGCCCTCGGCGCCCACGTCGCCCGGCTGCTCGCCGGACGCGGCACCCCGCACCTGCTGCTCGCCGGCCGACGCGGCCCGGACGCCCCCGGCGCGGCCGAACTCGCCGCCGAGCTGCGGGAACTGGGCGCCGAGGTCACCGTCGCCGCCTGCGACACCGCCGACCGGGACGCGCTCGCCGCGCTCCTGGCCGCCGTACCGGAGGAGCACCCGCTCACCGCCGTCGTGCACGCCGCCGGCGTCCTGGACGACGGACTGCTGGACACGCTCACCCCCGAGCGGTTCGCCACCGTCCTCGACGCCAAGGCCCGCTCCGCCGCCCACCTGCACGAGCTGACCCGCGACCTCGGCCTCACCGACTTCGTGCTGTTCTCCTCGACCGCGGGCGCCCTCGGCGCCGCCGGACAGGGCAACTACGCCGCCGCCAACGCCTACCTCGACGCCCTCGCCGAGCACCGGCGCGACCAGGACCTGCCCGCCACCTCGGTGGCCTGGGGCCCCTGGTCCGGCACCGGCATGGCCGGCGACGGCACCGGCGTCGAGGACCGGGTCCGCCGCGGCGGCTTCACCCCGATGAGCCCCGAGGAGGCGCTGACCGCCCTCGACACCGCCGTCGGCCACGGCGACACCGCCCTCGTGGTCGCCGACATCGACTGGCAGCGCTACGCCGCCGTCTTCGCCCCGAACCGGGCCCTCGTCGGCGACCTGCCCGAACTGCGGGCCACCGGCGGCGCGAACGGCGCCCCCGCCGACACCGAGCCGGTCCTGCGCCGCCAGGTGGCGGCCCTGACCGGAGCGGCCCGCGAACGGTACGTCCTGGACTTCCTGCGCACCCAGGTCGCCGCCGTGCTCGGCCACCCCGACCCGGACGCCGTCGAGCCCGACCGCGCCTTCACCGACCTCGGCTTCGACTCGCTCACCACGGTCGAACTGCGCAACACCCTGACCGCCACCACCGGTCTGCGGCTGCCCGCGACCCTCGTCTACGACCACCCCACCGCCCGTGACCTGGCCGCCCACCTCCTCACCGAGATCCTGGGCGACCTGCCCGAACCGGCCGCGGACCGGGGCGCCGCGGGCACGGCCGACCGCGCCACGGACGACGACCCGGTCGTCGTGGTCGGCATGGGCTGCCGCTTCCCCGGCGGCGTCGAGTCGCCCGAGGACCTCTGGCGCCTCCTCGCGGAGGGCCGCGACGCGGTCTCCGGCTTCCCCGCCGACCGCGGCTGGGACCTGGAGGCCCTCGCCCGCGGCGGCTCCGCCACCCTGGAGGGCGGCTTCCTCGACGGCGCCGGACTCTTCGACGCCTCCTTCTTCGGCATCTCCCCGCGCGAGGCCCTGGCGATGGACCCGCAGCAGCGGCTCCTGCTGGAGACCTCCTGGGAGGCCCTGGAGCGGGCCGGCATCGACCCGCAGGGGCTGCGCTCCAGCGCCACCGGTGTGTTCGTCGGCACCAACGGCCAGGACTACGCCACCATGCTGCGCCGCGGCACCACCGACGTGCAGGGCCACGCGGCCACCGGCACCACCGCCAGCGTGATGTCCGGCCGCCTGTCGTACACCCTGGGCCTGGAGGGCCCGGCCGTCACCGTCGACACCGCCTGCTCCTCCGCCCTGGTCGCCCTGCACATGGGCGCGGGCGCGCTGCGCTCCGGCGAGTGCTCCCTGGTCCTCGCGGGCGGCGTCTCGGTGATGTCCAGCCCCGACGCCTTCGTGGAGTTCACCGCACAGGGGGGACTGGCGGGCGACGGCCGCTGCAAGGCGTTCGCCGACTCCGCCGACGGCACCGCCTGGGGCGAGGGCGCCGGCGTCCTCGTCCTGGAGCGCCTCTCCGACGCCCGCCGCAACGGCCACCCCGTCCTCGCGGTCCTCAGCGGCTCCGCCGTCAACCAGGACGGCGCCTCCAACGGCCTGACCGCACCCAACGGCCGCGCCCAGCAGCGCGTCATCCGCCAGGCCCTGGCCGACGCCCGGCTCACCCCGGCCGACGTGGACGCCGTCGAGGCGCACGGCACCGGCACCACCCTGGGCGACCCGATCGAGGCCGAGGCCCTGATCGCCGCCTACGGCGAGGGCCGCGACCCCGCACGGCCGCTGCTGCTCGGCACGGTCAAGTCCAACCTGGGCCACACCCAGGCCGCCGCGGGCGTCGCCGGCGTCATCAAGACCGTCCTCGCCCTGGGCCGCGGCGAACTCCCGCGCACCCTGCACGTGGACACCCCCTCCTCGCACGTCGACTGGTCCGGCGGCACGGTGGAACTGCTGCGCGAGCACCGGGCCTGGCCCGACGCCGGCCGCCCGCGCCGCGCGGGCGTCTCCGCCTTCGGCGTGAGCGGCACCAACGCCCACGTGATCCTGGAACAGCCCGCACCGGCCGCCGGGCCGAAGGCCCCCGCGGAGCCCGCGGCCGTCCCGGCCGTCGTGCCCTGGCCGCTCTCCGCCCGCTCCGAGGCGGCGCTGTCCGCCCAGGCCGAACGGCTGACCTCCTTCACGCAGGAGCGGCCCGGGGTCCCCGCCCTCGACACCGGCTACAGCCTGGCCACCGGCCGCGCCGCCTTCGCGCACCGCGCGGTCCTCCTGGTGACGCCCGACGGCGAACCCGTGGAGACCGTCCGCGACCACGCCGCCGAGCGCCGGCTCGCCGTCCTCTTCTCCGGCCAGGGCTCGCAGCGCCCGGGCATGGGGCGCGAACTGTACGCGCGCTTCCCGGAGTTCGCGGCGGCGCTGGACGCGGTGACGGCCCGCCTGGACGCCCACCTGGAACGTCCGCTGGGCGAGGTGCTCTTCGCGGCGGAGGGCAGCGACGAGGCCGTCCTGCTGGACACCACCGGGTACACCCAGCCCGCGCTGTTCGCGGTCGAGGTGGCGCTGTACCGGCTCGTCGAGTCCTGGGGCGTGAGCCCCGAGTTCGTGGCGGGCCACTCGATCGGCGAGATCGCCGCCGCCCACGTGGCGGGGGTGTTCTCCCTGGAGGACGCCTGCACGCTGGTCGCCGCCCGCGCCCGCCTCATGCAGGAACTGCCCGCCGGTGGCGCGATGGTGGCCGTGCAGGCCACCGAGGCCGAGACCGCCCCGCGCCTCACCGACGGTCTGTCCCTGGCCGCCGTCAACGGCCCGGACTCCGTGGTCCTCGCGGGCGCGGAGGAGGAAGTCCTGGCCCTGGCGGCGGCGTTCGCGGCCGAGGGCCGCAAGACGCAGCGGCTGTCGGTCAGTCACGCCTTCCACTCGCCGCTGATGGAGCCGATGCTCGCGGAGTTCCGCCGCGTCGCCGAGACCCTGGAGTACGCCGAGCCGCGCCTCCCGGTCGTCTCCAACGTCACCGGAGCGCTCGCCGAACCCGGACGGCTGACCGACCCCGACTACTGGGTGGAGCACGTCCGCGCGACCGTCCGGTTCGCCGACGGGGTGCGCGCCCTGGCCGGCGCCGGCGCCGACGCCTTCCTGGAGATCGGCCCCGACGGCGTGCTGACCGGCATGGCCGCCCGCGTGCTCGACGACACCGACGGCAGCCCGGTCGTACCCGCGCTGCGCAAGGACCGCGACGAGGAGCGCGCCCTGCTCGCCGCGCTGGCCCGCCTGCACACGGCCGGGGTGCGCGTCGACTGGGCCGCCTGGTTCGACGGCACCGGTGCCCGCCGCACCGAGCTGCCGACGTACGCCTTCCAGCGCGAGCACTACTGGCCCGAGCCGGCCTCCGGCGCCGGTGCGGGCGCCGGTCAGGACCCGGTCGACGCCGCTTTCTGGGCGGCCGTGGAGCGCGAGGACCTGGAGTCCCTGTCCGCCACCCTCGACCTGGACGACGAGGTCCTCTCCGGTGTGCTGCCCGCCCTGTCCACCTGGCGCCGCGGCCTGTCCGAGCGCTCGCTCCTGGACGGCTGGCGCTACCGGGTGACCTGGCAGCCCCTGACGGGCACCGCACCCGCCACCGCCACCGCCACCGGTACCGGTACCGGTACCGGCGGACGGTGGCTGGTCCTGACCCCGGCCGCGCTCGACGGCGACCCGTGGGCCGAGACCCTCGCCGGGGCACCGGGCGAGGACGCGGTACGCCTCACCGTCCCGGCCGGTGACGAGGAGGGCACCGCCGCCCTGCTCGCCGCGGCGGCCGACGGGACCGCGTACGCCGGTGTCCTCTCCCTGCTCGCCACCGCGGCCGCGGGCGCCGCCGACGGCCCCGCCCGGCCCGACGTCCTGCTGCGGCTCCTCGGCACCGCCGGGATCGACGCCCCGCTGTGGTGCGTCACCGAGGGCGCGGTCTCCGTGGGCCGCTCCGACGCCGCGGCCGACCCGGACCGGGCCGCGCTCTGGGGGCTCGGCCGGGTCCTCGCCCTGGAGGAGCCGGCACGCTGGGGCGGGCTCGTCGACGTGGACCGCACCGCCGACGCCCGCACCGCCGACCGCCTGCGCGCCGTGCTGACGGGCGCCGCGGCGGACGCCACCGCGCCGGACGGCCCCGCCGAGGACCAGGTGGCGCTGCGCGCCTCCGGCGCCTTCGGCCGGCGTCTGACGCGGGCCGCCGCCCGGCAGCCCGGCGCCGTCTGGCGGCCCGCCGGGACCGTCCTGGTCACCGGCCGCCCGGAGGGCTTCGGCGGCCACGTCGCCCGCCGGCTCGCCGCCCAGGGCGCCGCCGAAGTGCTGCTGGCCGGTCCTGCGGACCCGGCGGACGAGACCTTCGAGCGGCTGCGCGCCGAGGTCGGTGCGGCGGGCGCGGTCCTGACCGCCGTCCACCACGCCGACCCGGCCGACGCGGGTCCGCTCGCCGAGGCCGTCGCCGCGCTGCCGGCGGACCGGCCGCTCACCGCCGTCGTCCACACCGGCGACACGGGGGAGTCCTCCGCGGAGTCCGTGGACTCCGTGGAGTCCCTTGAGGTGGACGCCGTGCGCGCCGCGTACGACGCGCTGACGGCCGCCGTGGGGGAGCGGACCCTGGACGCGTTCGTCGTCTTCGGCTCCATCTCCGCCGTCTGGGGCGTCAGCGGACAGGGTCCGGGCGCCGCGGCGGGCGCCGCCCTGGACGCCCTCGTCCAGGCGCACCGCGCCCGGGGCACCAACGCGGTCTCCGTCTCCTGGGGTGCCTGGCAGGGCGCCGGGCCCGACGGGCTCGCCGCCCACCTGCGCGCCAACGGCCTGCCCGCCATGGAGCCCGGCCGCGCCCTGGCCGCCCTCGACGCGGTGGTCGGCGAGACCGCCGCGGACCCGGCGGCCCCGGCCTCCGTGACCGTCGCGGACGTGGTCTGGGACCGGTTCGCCCCGGCGTTCACCCGGACCCGTCCGGGACGGCTGTTCACCGCGCTGCCCGAGGCCCGTGAAGCCCTGCGCGACGCGGGTGGTCATGGCGACGGCGCCGACAGCGGCACCGCCGCCGGCCTGCGGGAGAGGCTGCGCCCGCTGGACCGGGCCGACCGCGAACGCGCCCTGCTGGACCTGGTGCTCACCGAGGTCGCCGCGGTCCTCGGCCACTCCGGAGCCGCCTCCGTACAGGCCGGCCACGCCTTCAAGGACCTGGGCTTCGACTCGCTGACCGCGGTCGACCTGCGCAACCGGCTCGCCTCGGCCACCGGGCTCACCCTGCCCGCGACACTCGTCTTCGACTACCCGACGCCCACCGCGCTCGCCGGGCACCTCCTGGACGAACTCCTCGGCGGGGAGGCCGCCCCCGCCACCGCCGCCCGGCCCACGGCCGGCGCCGGTGCGGACGCCGACGACCCGATCGTCATCGTCGGCATGAGCTGCCGCTACCCCGGCGACATCCGCTCGCCGGAGGACCTGTGGGAGCTGCTCGGCGCCGGGACCGACGCCATCGGCGGCTTCCCCACCGACCGCGGCTGGGACCTCGAACGGCTCCTGCACGGCGACCGGGACGGCCGCGGCCGCAGCGTCACCCGTGAGGGCGGCTTCCTCTACGACGTCGCCGACTTCGACCCCGCCTTCTTCGGGATCTCCCCGCGCGAGGCCCTGGTCATCGACCCGCAGCAGCGGATCGTGCTCCAGGCCGCCTGGGAGGCCCTGGAGCGGGCCGGCATCGACCCCGCCGCGCTGCGCGGCGGCGACACCGGTGTCTTCGTCGGCGGCGGCAGCGGCGACTACCGCCCCGCCATCGGCCAGTCCGGACACGTGGAGACCGCCCAGTCGGCGAGCCTGCTCTCCGGCCGGCTCTCCTACACCCTGGGCCTGGAGGGCCCCTCCGTCAGCGTGGACACCGCCTGCTCGTCCTCCCTGACGGCCCTTCACCTCGCCGCCCAGGCGATCCGCAACGGCGAGTGCTCCCTGGCCCTGGCGGGCGGCGTCACCGTGATGTCCACCCCGGTCGGCTTCGTCGAGTTCGGCGAGATGGGGGCGCTCTCCCCGGACGGACGCTGCAAGCCCTTCTCCGACGCGGCCGACGGCACCGCCTGGGCCGAGGGCGTGGGCATGCTCGTCGTGGAGCGCCTGTCCGAGGCCCGCCGCCGCGGCCACGAGGTCCTCGCGGTCCTGCGCGGCTCGGCCATCAACCAGGACGGCGCCTCCAACGGCCTGACCGCCCCCAACGGCCCCTCCCAGCAGCGCGTCATCCGCAAGGCGCTGGCCGCCGCGGGGCTCACCGCCCGCGAGGTCGACGCGGTGGAGGCGCACGGCACCGGCACCACCCTGGGCGACCCCATCGAGGCCCAGGCCCTGCTGGCGACGTACGGCCGCGAGCGGGACCCGCAGCGGCCGCTGCTGCTCGGCTCCGTCAAGTCGAACATCGGCCACACCCAGGCCGCGTCCGGCGTCGCCGGGATCATCAAGATGGTCCTCGCCATGCGGCACGGCACCCTGCCCCGCACCCTGCACGTCGACCGGCCCTCCCGCCACGTCGACTGGGACCCGGACGCCGTGCACCTGCTGACCGAGGCGGCCGACTGGCCCGAGACCGGACGCCCGCGCCGCGCGGCCGTGTCCTCCTTCGGGGCCAGCGGCACCAACGCCCACGTCATCCTCGAACAGGCCCCCGCCGACACCGGTACGGGTGACGCCGCGGACAGCGGCACGGACATGGACCGGGGCGAGGACGCCGTACGCCTGCTGCCCGTGCCGCTGTCCGCCGCCACCGCGGACGCCCTGGCCGACCAGGCCGCCCGCCTCCGCGACCGGCTGCTCGCCGCCGCCCCGGAGGACCGCCCGGCCACGGCCGACCTGGCGCTCTCCCTCGGCACCACCCGCTCGGCGTTCGAACACCGTGCCGTGCTCGCCGTCGCGGGACGCGACGAACTGCTCGACGCGCTCACCGCGCTGGCCGGGGACCGCGGCCACGCCGCGGTGGAGCGCGGCCGGGCGGCGCCCGGCGGCCGGACCGCGTTCCTCTTCCCCGGCCAGGGCTCCCAGCGGGCCGGCGCGGGCCGCGCCCTGTACACCCGCTTCCCGGTGTTCGCGGCGGCCCTGGACGAGGTCTGGGCCCACTTCGACCGGGAGCTCGACCGCCCGCTGCGCGAGGTGATGTTCGCCGAGGAGGGCACCGCCGAGGCGGACCTCCTGGACAGCACCGGCTGGACCCAGCCCGCCCTGTTCGCGCTCGGGGTGGCCCTGCACCGGCTGTTCGAGTCCTGGGGACTGCGGCCCGACCTGCTGGCCGGCCACTCGGTCGGCGAGATCGCGGCCGCGCACGTGGCCGGGGTGTTCTCCCTGGCGGACGCCTGCCGGATCGTCGCCGCCCGCGCCCGGCTCATGCAGGCCCTCCCGGCCGGCGGCGCCATGCTGGCCGTCCGCGCCGCCGAGGACGAGGTCGCCCCGCGCCTGACCGGCCGGCTCTCGCTGGCCGCCGTCAACGGCCCGCAGGCCGTGGTGGTCTCCGGCGACGAGGACGCGGTGACCGCGCTCGCCGACGAGTTCGCCGCACTCGGCCGGAAGACTAGGCGTTTGCGGGTCAGCCATGCATTTCACTCACTGCACATGGACGCCATGCTGCAGGACTTCGAACGGGTCACCCGTAGCGTGTCGTACACCCCGCCGAAGCTGCCCCTGGTGTCGAACCTCACCGGGGAACCGGCCACCGACGAGCAGGTGTGCGACCCGGGCTACTGGGTCCAGCACGTGCGCCGCGCGGTCCGCTTCGGCGACGGTGTCCGCACCCTCGCGGGCCGCGGCGCCACCCGCTACCTCGAACTCGGCCCCGACGGTGTCCTGTGCTCCCTCGCGCAGGACACCCTGGACACCCTCGCCGACGAGAACCGGCCCGCCCCGGCGGTCGTCCCGGCGCTGCGCACCGGACGCGACGAGGAGCGCTCCCTGATCACGGCACTGGCCCGGCTGCACGCCGCAGGCCAGGACGTCGACTGGACCGCACTCCTGGCCGGCACCGGCGCCCGCCGCGTCGACCTGCCGACGTACGCGTTCCGCCGGCAGCGGTTCTGGCCCGACGAGGCCCCGGCCGCGCAGACCGCCGAGCCGGTGGGGGACACCGGGACCGCCGGGGACGCGGCCTTCTGGTCCGCCGTCCAGGACGCGGAGTTCGACTCCCTCGCCGGGGAGCTGGGCGTCGACGGCGACGCGCTCTCCCGCGTCCTGCCGGCCCTGCGCGACTGGCGCCGCAAGCACGGCGACCAGGCCACCGTGGACGGCTGGCGCCAGCGCATCGCCTGGCGGCCCCTGAACCGGGCCACCGCCGCCGCGCCCACCGGGACCTGGCTCGCCGTACTGCCCGCGGGCCACGCCGGTGACCCGTGGACCGCGCAGGTGCTGCGGGCCCTCGGCCCCGGCGCCGTACCGCTGGAGGTCTCCGGCCAGGACCGCGCCGGTCTCGCCGCCGCGATCCGCGAACGGCTCGACGCGTCCGGTCCGTTCACCGGGGTGGTCTCGCTGCTCGCCCTCGCGGAGGACCCCGCCGGCACGCGGAACGGCACCCCGGCCGGTACCGCCCACGGCCTCGCCGCCGACGGCACCCCCCTCGGCGCCGCCCTGACCGCCACCCTGGTCCAGGCGCTCGGCGACGCCCGCACCGACGCCCCGCTGTGGTGCCTCACCCGCGGCGCCGCCGCCGTCTCGCCCGCCGAGACCGTCGCCGCACCGCTCCAGGCCGCCGTCCACGGACTCGGCCGGGTCGCCGCGCTGGAGCACCCGCAGCGCTGGGGCGGCACCGTCGACCTGCCCGTCACCCTCGACGGACGGACCGCCGAACGGCTCGCCGAGGTCCTCGCCGACCCCGAGGGCGAGGACCAGCTCGCCGTCCGGCCCGGCGCGGTCTTCGGCCGCCGCCTCGCCGCCGTCCGGCCCGGCACCCCCCGCGACTGGCAGCCCACCGGCACCGTCCTGATCACCGGCGGCACCGGCGCCCTCGGCGCCCGCACCGCCCGCCGGCTCGCCGGCGCCGGAGCCCGCCGCCTGCTGCTGCTGAGCCGCAGCGGACCCGACGCGCCCGGCGCCGCCGAACTCGCCGCGGACCTGCGCGCGCTGGGCGCCGAACCCGTGATCACCGCCTGCGACACCGCCGACCGGGACGCCCTGGCCGCCGCCCTGGCGGACCTGCCCGAGGACGCGCCGCTCACCGGCGTCATCCACACCGCGGGCGTCCTCGACGACGGCGTCGTGGACGGCCTCACCCCCGAGCGGTTCGCCACCGTGTTCCGCGCCAAGGTCACCTCGGCGCTGCTCCTGGACGAACTGACCCGCGCCCACAACCCGGAGGTGTTCGCCCTGTTCTCCTCGGCGTCCGCCGCGGTCGGCAACCCCGGCCAGGGCACCTACGCCGCGGCCAACGCGGTCCTGGACGCCCTCGCCGAACGGCGCCGCGCCGAGGGACTGCCGGCCACCTCCGTCGCCTACGGCGCCTGGGACGGCGACGGCATGGCCGGCGGGGAGCGCGCCGCCGCCCTCGCCCGCCGCACCGGCATCCGGCCGCTCGACCCGGACCTCGCCGTCCTGGCCCTGCGCCAGGCCGTCACCGGCCCCGACCCGGTCGCCGTCGTCGCCGACGTCGACCCCGAGCGGTTCGTCCGGGCCTTCACCGGCGTCCGGCCCAGCAGCCTGCTGGCCGAGATGCCCGCCCACACGGCCCTCACCGCCGCGTCCGCCGCCGGACGGGACACGCAGCCGGCGGGACCCGCCCTGCGCGACCGGCTGGCCCGGCTCCCCGGGAACCGCCGCACCCAGACGGTCCTCACCCTGGTGCGCGAGCGCGCCGCCGAGGTCCTCGGCCACCCCGGAACCGACCAGGTCGGCCCCGACCGGGCCTTCCGCGACCTCGGATTCGACTCCCTCGGCGCCGTCGAGCTGCGCAACCAGCTCAACGCCGCCACCGGACTCACCCTGTCCGCCACCCTCGTGTTCGACCACCCCACCCCCGCCGCCCTCGCCGGGCACGTCCTCCAGCAGCTCCTCCCCAGCAACGCCGCCGGCGCCCCGGGCGCCACCGGTACCGGCGCCGACGAGGGTGCCGTGCGCGCCGCCCTCGCCGCCGTCCCCCTGGACCGGCTGCGCGAGAGCGGTCTCCTGGAACAGCTGCTGGAACTCGCCGGGCAGGCCCCGGCCGCACCCGGCACCGGCCAGGACACCGCGGTCCCCGACACCGCCGACGACACGTACGACGTGTCGATCGACGCCATGGGGATCGACGACCTGGTGCAGGCGGCACTCAACGGCAACCCTGACGAAGAGCGGGACTGACGGAGCTACCATGACCACGCCCAGCGAAAAAGTTGTCGAAGCTCTCCGGGCCTCGCTCAAGGAGACCGAGCGCCTCAAGCGGCAGAACCGCGAACTCGCCGCCGCGGCCTCGGAGCCCATCGCGATCGTCGCGATGAGCTGCCGCTACCCCGGGGGCGTCACCTCCCCCGAGGACCTGTGGGACCTCGTCTCCTCCGGCACCGACGCCGTCTCCGGCTTCCCCACCGACCGCGGCTGGGACCTGGACGCGCTGCGGGACGCCGGCGTCGACGCCCGCGGCCACTCCGTCAGCCAGCGCGGCGGCTTCCTCGACGGGGTCGCCGACTTCGACGCCGCCTTCTTCGGCGTCTCCCCGCGCGAGGCCGTCTCCATGGACCCGCAGCAGCGGCTCCTCCTGGAGACCTCCTGGGAGGCGATCGAGCGCGCCGGCATCGACCCCCGGAAGCTGCGCTCCACCCCCACCGGCGTGTTCGTCGGCACCAACGGCCAGGACTACGCGTACCTCCTGATCCGCTCCCTGAGCGACGCCACCGGCGACATCGGCACCGGCATCGCCGCCAGCGCCACCTCCGGACGGCTGTCCTACACCCTGGGTCTGGAGGGCCCGGCGGTCACCGTCGACACCGCCTGCTCCTCCTCGCTCGTCGCCCTGCACGCCGCCGCCCACGCCCTGCGCGCGGGCGAGTGCGGCCTGGCCCTCGCGGGCGGCGTCAACGTCATGTCCGCGCCCGGTTCGCTGCTGGAGTTCAGCCGCCAGGGCGGACTGGCCGGCGACGGCCGCTGCAAGGCGTTCTCCGACGACGCCGACGGCACCGGCTGGTCCGAGGGCGTCGGCGTGCTCCTGCTGGAGAAGCTGTCCGACGCCCGCCGCAACGGCCACCCCGTCCTCGCCGTGATCCGGGGCTCCGCCGTCAACCAGGACGGCGCCTCCAACGGCTTCACCGCCCCCAACGGACCCGCGCAGCAGCGCGTCATCGGCCAGGCCCTGAGCGCCGCCGGACTCACCCCAGCCGACGTCGACGCCGTCGAGGCGCACGGCACCGGCACCCCCCTCGGCGACCCGATCGAGGCCCAGGCCCTGCTGGCCGCGTACGGTCAGGACCGGCCCGGGGACCGGCCGCTGCTGCTCGGCTCCATCAAGTCGAACATCGGCCACGCGCAGGCCGCCGCCGGTGTCGCGGGCGTCATCAAGATGGTCATGGCGATGCGCCACGGGGTCCTTCCCCGGACCCTGCACGCGGACCGCCCCTCCCGCCACGTCGACTGGACCTCCGGCTCCGTCCGGCTGCTCTCCGACCGCACCGAATGGCCCGAGACCGGACGGCCCCGCCGCGCCGGCGTCTCCTCCTTCGGCATCAGCGGCACCAACGCCCACGTCGTCCTGGAACAGGCCGTACCGGCCGACGGACCGGAGCCCGCCGCCGAGACCGCACCGGCGGTCGTACCGGCCGTCGTGCCGTGGCCGGTCTCCGCCCGCACCGAGGCCGCCCTGGACGACCAGATCGCCCGCCTCACCGCCCTCACCGGCGCCACCCCTCTCGACGTCGGCCACTCCCTGGCCACCGGCCGCTCCACCTTCGAGCACCGCGCCGTCCTCCTCACCGGCGTCGACGGCGTCCCCACCGAGGCGGCCCGCGCGCACGCCGCCGAACGCTCCCTGGCGGTGCTGTTCTCCGGCCAGGGCTCGCAGCGCGCCGGCATGGGGCGCGAACTGTACGCGCGCTTCCCGGTGTTCGCGGCGGCCCTCGACGAGGTGCTGGCGCTGCTCGACCCGCAGCTCGACCGCCCGCTGCGCGAGGTGCTGTTCGCCGGACGCCGCACCCCCGAGGCCGCCTTCCTCGACACCACCGGCTACACCCAGCCCGCCCTGTTCGCGGTCGAGGTGGCGCTGTACCGCCTGGTCGAGTCCTGGGGCGTGAACCCCGAGTTCGTGGCGGGCCACTCGATCGGCGAGATCGCCGCCGCCCACGTGGCGGGGGTGTTCTCGCTGGAGGACGCCTGCACGCTGGTGGCCGCCCGGGCCCGGCTGATGCAGGAACTGCCCGCGGGCGGCGCCATGGTGGCCGTGCAGGCCACCGAGGCCGAGACCGCGCCGCGGCTCACCCCCGGCACCGCCCTGGCCGCCGTCAACGGCCCCGACTCCGTCGTCCTCGCCGGCGACGAGCAGGAAGTCCTCGCACTCGCCGCCGCGTTCGCCGCCGAGGGCCGCAAGACGCAGCGCCTGTCGGTCAGTCACGCCTTCCACTCGCCGCTGATGGAGCCGATGCTCGCGGAGTTCCGCCGCGTCGCCGAGAGCCTCACCTACCACGAACCCCTCCTCCCGGTCGTCTCCAACGTCACCGGCACGCTCGCCGGGCCCGGACAGCTGAGCACCCCCGACTACTGGGTGGAGCACGTCCGCGCGACCGTCCGCTTCGCCGACGGCGTGCGCGCCCTCGCCGGCGCCGGCGCCGACGCCTTCGTCGAACTCGGCCCCGACGGGGTGCTCGCCGCCCTCGCCCAGCAGAGCCTCGACGCCGGGGCCGACACCGTGGTCGTACCGGCGCTGCGCAAGGACCGCGCCGAGGAGCGCTGCCTGCTCACCGCCCTGGCCCGGCTGCACACGGCGGGCGTCGACGTCGACTGGGCCGCCTGCTTCGACGGCACCGGCGCCCGCCGCACCGACCTGCCCACCTACAGCTGGCAGCACGAGCGCTACTGGCCGGTGCTGATGGCCGCCGCCGGCGACGTCAGCGCCGCGGGCCTGGTCTCCGCCGAGCACCCGCTGCTCGGCGCCGCCGTCTCCCTCGCCGGAACGGACGGCGTCCTGTTCACCGGACGCCTCTCCGCCCAGACGCACCCCTGGCTGATGGACCACACCGTCGGCGGCATGGCGGCCTTCCCCGCCACCGGCTTCCTCGAACTCGCGGTCCGCGCCGGCGACCAGGTCGGCTGCGACCGCGTCGACGAACTCACCCTCGCCAAGCCCCTCGTCCTCACCGAGAACTCCGCCGCCGTCGTCCAGGTCCTGGTCGGCGCCCCCGACGAGAGCGGTGCCCGCCCCGTCACCGTCTACTCCCAGACCGTCGACGACCCCGAGCAGCGCTGGACCGAGCACGCCTCCGGCCTGCTCACCACGGGCGAGCGCACCGCCGGCTTCGACGCCGCCGTCTGGCCGCCGCGCGGCGCCGTCGCCGCCGACCTGGAGGGCTTCTACGAACGCAGCGAGTACGGCCCCGTCTTCCAGGGCCTGCGTGCCGTGTGGACCCGCGGCGACGAGGCGTTCGTCGAGGTCGCCCTGCCCGCGCAGGTCGACGACGCCGAGTACTACGGCATGCACCCCGCCCTGCTCGACGCCGCCGTCCAGTCCGTCGGTTTCGCCGGCCTCGGCGACGGCAAGAAGCTCGTCCCGTTCTCCTGGACCGGGGTCTCCCTGCACGCGAGCGGCGCCTCCGTCGTCCGGGTCAGGGTCGCCCGCATCGGCGAGGACACGGTGTCCATCGCCGCCGTCGACGTCGAGGGCGCCCCGGTGCTCTCCGCCGAGTCGCTGACCCTGCGCGCCCCCTCCGCCCTGCACGCCCCCACCCTGCGCCACGGCGAACAGGACGGACTGCTCCGCCTGGAGTGGGTCCCCGCCCCGGACGGCACCGCGACTCCCGTACGCACGGCCACCCTCGCCGCCGACGCCTCCCGGCCCGCGGACGACCCCTGGCCCTCACCCGTCGCCGGGCTCGCCGAAGCCGCCGCTCTCACCCCGGCCCCCGACCTGGTACTGGTCCCGCTGGAGGGCCCCGACGTCCCGCTGGAGGGCCCCGGCGGCGACACCCCCGCCGCCGTCCACGCCCTCACCGCCCGCACCCTGGACCTGGTGCGGCAGTGGCTGGACGCAGGAAGCCCCGGCCACGCGCGCCTGGTGTTCGTCACCCGCGGCGCCGTCGCCGCCGGGACCGACGGCACCGTACGGGACCTCGCGGCCGCCGCCGCGTACGGCCTGGTCCGCAGCGCCGAGGCCGAGAACCCCGGCCGCTTCGCCCTGCTCGACCTGGACACCGCGGCCGGTGCCCCCTCCGACCGCGTCCTCTCCCGGCTCCCGGCCCTGCTGGCGGACGGCGACACCCAGTTCGCCGTACGCGAGGACACCGTCCTGGTCGCCCGGCTGGCACGGCTCACCACCGGCGCGGGCCTGCTGCCCGTGCCCGGACTGCCGTGGCGCCTGGACAGCACCGCCCCCGGCAGCATCGACGCCCTCGCCCTCGCCCCGGCCCCCGAGGCCCTGGACGAGCCGGCGGGCCGCCAGGTCCGCGTCGAGGTGCGGGCCGCGGGCCTGAACTTCCGTGACGTGCTCAACGCGCTCGGCATGTACCCGGGTGAGGCCGGGCTGCTCGGCTCCGAGGCGACCGGCGTCGTGACGGCCGTCGGCCCGGAGACGACCGGTCTCGCGGTCGGTGACCGGGTGATGGGCATGGTGCCCGGCGGTCTCGCGGACACCGTCCTCGTCGACGAGCGCTACCTCACCACCGTCCCGGCGGACTGGAGCGACGAGACGGCGGCGTCGGTGCCGCTGGTGTTCCTGACCGCGCTGTACGCCTTCCGTGACCTGGCGGCCCTGTCGGCGGGGGAGCGGGTGCTGGTGCACGCCGGTGCCGGTGGTGTGGGCATGGCGGCGGTCCAGCTGGCGCGTCATCTGGGTGCCGAGGTGTTCGCGACGGCGAGCGAGGGCAAGTGGGAGACCCTGCGGGAGCTGGGTCTGGACGAGGACCACATCGCGTCCTCGCGTGATGTGGGCTTCGAGGAGAAGTTCCGTGCGGTCACCGGTGGCCGTGGGATGGATGTGGTGCTGAACGCCCTCGCGGGTGAGTTCGTGGACGCGTCGCTGCGGATCACGGCTGCCGGTGGGCGGTTCCTGGAGATGGGCAAGACCGACATCCGCGACCCGCGCTCCGTCGGGGACGTGCGCTACCGCGCCTTCGACCTCGGCGAAGCGGCTCCCGAGCGCATCCACGCGATGCTCGGCGAACTCGTCGACCTCTTCACCGGGGGCGCGTTGCGTCCGTTGCCGGTGCGGGTGTGGGACGTGCGGCGGGCGCGTGAGGCGTTCCGCTTCATGAGCCAGGCCAAGCACGTGGGCAAGATCGTGCTGTCCATGCCGCCGCGCTGG
>NZ_JAHKJW010000060.1 GCF_019710745.1 Streptomyces beigongshangae | reverse complement strand
TCCACACTTTCAAAATGCTCTTGATCAGCACAAACATACAGACCTAACGAAGCACTACTACATCAGGGCAACTCAAGCCGGGCGGACCGCGCATCGACTCGGTGATAACTCACATGCGGTCGCTGACCAGTCCCTCACCCAGCCGGCTCTCCAGAGATGCCAGTTCCTCGCACCATGTGTCGGCCAGACACTGCGGATGCAGATCCGGGGTGCCCTTGCCTGTCACGAACCCGACCCGGACCCGTCCGCCGAACACACTCAACGTACTCGCACACAGCTGGCCCAGCAGCGGCGAGGACAGTGCGAACGCGTCTCGCACCGGCCTTCCGGCAAAAGCAAGCCCCCAAGGGAAGGTGACGTAGCTCGCGATGAGCTGGCTTCGTCGTGCATCGAGCAGGCGGCGGGTGATCCACATCCCGATCCGCGACGGGGACAGATCGTGCAGGGCGCGCAGAGCAGCCCGGTAGGGCGAGGAGCGCGCGTGCTCGGTCGCCCGGTGGACTGCTGCAAGTGCGGGCCCGTCGCCTCCTGTCGGCAGCGCGACCCTGATCATACCCACGCAGTTGCCCAGGCCGTCTCGCTGCTCACCGCGCAGCCGCAGGTCGAGCGGGACACAGGCGTGGAGTGCTCGTAGGCCGACCTGCTTGGTCAGAGCTGAGGCCACTAGCGCCACGAAGACGTCGTTGACACTCACCCGCGTCCGACGAGCGACTGCGTGCAGACGGGCGCCCTCCACCTGTACACCACTGATACGACGCCCACTGGCCGTACTGCAGGCGAAGCCGCCCTCGCCAGCCCAGCGTGCCGGCAGGAGCGACACCGCCAGGTCGGTGGCAACCGTCGCCGTCGCCACAGGCTGCAACGCGCTAAGCGGCCGAAAACGACGGCAGGCATGGTCGGGTGCGGTGCCGAAGAGCACTCTCAGAGTGTGCATGGCTGCCCCGGCGTCCTGCAGGGCGTGGTGTGAGCTGAAGCACAGGGCGTACTCCTCGTCGGAGTAGCCGTGAACCGACGTGAGGCTCCAGAGGCCGCAGCCAGGCAAGTCCCGGCCCAGCAACGCTCCTTCAAGCGCGGCAACTCCCCCCGGCGGCACAGTGAGCGAGTCGATCTGCCCGGCGATCTCCTGTGACGAGTCGATCGTCCAGCGGCGGCCGCCGACTCCAAGGCGGCAAGTGAGCTCGGGCAGGGAAGCAACACGCTCGGACACATGACGACGCAAGACGCCCAGCGCGGGCGGTGCCCCGGGCAGCCGCAGCACGTACACATTGTGCAGGTCGTGGTCGGAGGCGGGATGACGACCCATAGCGAGGAACGCCCTGTCCACGGGGCCGAGGCGCGGCTCAGGGAATGCGCGGTCCGACTTCATGCGCCGGCTACCACCAGCGCCGCGTTGCGGCCGCCGATGCCCATCGGCTGGGGCAGAGCGAGCGTCATCCGCACGGGGGTGCGCTGCGTGGGGATGTCGATCCGGCCCTCTGGGTCGAGACGCTCCAGATGTGTGGTGGGCGGGACCTTGGGCTCTTCCACCGCGAGGACGGTAAGGACCGCTTCTACCGTGCCCACGTCACCAAGCAGGCCGGGAACACGGGCGGCCAACCGGAGTGGGCTGCCGTCCAGTGCTGGGTCTGGGGGTACGCATCCTTGGCCCGTGCACACCGCCGCCCAGACCGGCGCAACGCCCATGTCGGCGGGGGTCGCCAGCCCCATCCCTGTGACCGCCACGTCAGCGCGGCGGGTCATCGCACATTCTCTTCCATCGTCTGAGCGATGTCCTCAAGCCGCTCCATGCCAAACAGGTCGAGAGGCTCCAGCCGCACGCCCGTACGCTGCCGAATCGCCGTGGACAGCATGACCACGCTCAAAGAGTCGAGCCCCACCTCGAAGGTAGTTGCCGAGGGGCTGATCAGTGCTTCGGGAATCCGCAGCTCCTCCACAAGGATCTGTCGCAGGTCTTCGAACACGGGCTCACCCTCATTGTTGTTGCCGCTGGCGCTGAGCCGCCTGTTCACAGCAACGAATCGCCCCCGCGCAGGGACACGGGAAACTTCCGAAAAACACGCGCTGGTGGCCGGCCGGTCCGCACGAGCTCTTGGAGGTCCTAAACCTGGTGCTGACCTCGCCGTTCACATGACCCGCTGATCCTGGTTCGTTCCCGGGACAGCAGGAGGGCCGTTCCTTCACGCTTCGAGGTGTCGAGCAACGTCGTGAAGGAACGGTTGCTGGTGATGAGTCTCGCCGCTGAACAGTCCGCTGACGCCGCGTTGGGTGCCTGTCCCACTTTCGTGTCCAGTTCTACGACTGCCTCTATACCCGGGCGGATGCGCTCTTCCAGCTGACCGACGCGGTGCTGTGCTCGGACGGCCCGGTGACGTCACTGGTCGAGCTGATGCTCGCGGCCGAGCACCGGCGCCTGCGCAGGCTGCTGGCCTCCACGCCGCTGCCGCGTGCCGCTGACGGGCGGATCACACTCACGGTGGACGTGAGCAACCGGCTGCGACCCGACGCCCTCACCAGCCTGGAGTTGCTAAGCGCGCATCAACCACCGACCACCACCGTCCCTCAGCACCACCGACACGAAACCGAGGGATCGCAGACACGAAGCCGACAGATCGCAGTCAGTTTCAAGGATCCGCCGATCCGGTGACAAGGCGCCACGTGGTCGTCAATGAACACGTACACTGCCGCCAGAACGGCGTCGATTTTTCCCTGTATATCGATCGATGGACGCCCTTCGCCATGATTGTGACCAGCGGACATTGGACTCATTCATCAAGGAAGGGCGACAGTGGACTTCTGGTGGGCCGACGACGTCGCGCCGTTCCCTCGCATGGAAGTCGAATCAGGCCTACTTGAGGCTTCCCGGTTGATGATGGACGCCGAGCATGGGTGACCCACGCCGTGGCCGGTCCTCGTCACATCCCGTCCGAGTGACGAAAGAAGTATGCGCTGCAGTTGTGGACGGCGTCGGCCGCGGCCGGGACACACGGGAGGTCGTAGGGATCCTCGGGGCCGTTCTGTTGCAGCGCTACGAGTTGCGTGGACTGGTCGGTATCCGGACACTCGGCCCGGACGCTACAGGGCTGGAAGTCGTCGTTGAGGGCGGCCAGACGGTCTCCGGCGTGTTCGACGGGATCCGCACGAAGGGCGAGGCCGCCCACGACGTCGTTGTGCGGATGTCAACCGACACGCCACCCGCAGACGCCCGGTTGTGCATCGATGTCGAGGGCGACAAGCCCGTGGCGGTTTCGATGCTCGGCTTCTCCGAGGACCAGGCAGGCATTCTCGCGGAATCGCTGGCCCAGCTGTGGCTGGGTGTTGCACAGGCTCCTGAGACGGCTGTGCGAGACTTCCTGCTCCAAGACCCGGCTTCGAGCCCGGCGTATGCACGGCCAGCAGCCCTCCCGATCGGCGGCCCACCCGTTCCCCCGGTACGGCGGCTCCAGGAGCACGCCCGGGCCCATCCGGACCGCGTGGCCGTCTCGGACGGCGAGCGGCGGCTCACTTACGGCGGCCTCACCGCGGAAGCGACGCGCCTCAGCGCCAGGTTGCGGGCCCTCGGGGTCGGCCGCGGCACCCTCGTCGGTCTCACGGGGGCCCCCTCCGTGGATCTCGTCGTCGCCATCATGGCCATTCACCAGATCGCCGCAGCGTACGTTCCCCTCGACCAGGCGAATCCGGAGTGCAGGCTGCAGGGGATTGTGGAGGACTGCGGGCTGCGCATCGTCCTCGACTGCGGCGGTGGCTGGTCGCCCGCTGACGAAACCCTTCGGGTCGTCCATCTCAGGAGGAGCGATGAGGGCCCGCAGGCAAACTGGGGCGCGCCGCTCGCAGTACATCACGACGATGGTCAGGGCGACCCGTTGCCTGAGTCGGGGCCGACACCTGACGACCTCGCCTATGTGCTGTACACGTCTGGGTCGACCGGCGCTCCGAAGGGCGTGCTCGTCTCCCAGGGCAACATGGCCCGCCTCTTCACAGAGACCGCGTCTCTGCTCAATTTCGGGCCCGACGACACGTGGACTCTCTTCCACTCGTATGCATTCGATTTCTCGGTATGGGAGATCTGGGGGGCTCTTATGTACGGCGGCAGGCTCGTGGTCGTACCGTGCGAGGTGGGCCGGAGCCCGTCCCGCATGCTTGATCTGCTCGCTGCCGAACGGGTCACCGTGCTGTCCCAGACGCCCTCGGCGTTTGCCGCGCTGGCCGCGGCCGAGCTGACCGAAGACGATGGAGCGCCTCTTCATCTGCGGCTTGTCGTCCTCGGCGGGGAGTCTGTCGACTACGAGGTTCTCGCGCGTTGGGTAGAACGCCACCCGCTCGGCCAGCCCCGACTCGTCAACATGTACGGCCCCACGGAGACGACGGTATCTGTGACAGTCCATGAGGTCCGGCCGCAGGATCTGCGGGCCGGAACACGGACGATCGGTCGCCCGATCCCCGATCTCCGGGTTCATCTTCTCGACGCGTCGGGCTCCCCCGTCCCAGACGGTGCCGTCGGCGAGATCTGGATCGAGGGCCCCGGCGTGGCCCAGGGCTACCTCGGCCGCCCCGAACTGACCCGCGAGCGCTTCCGGGAGGTTGCCGCCGCGCCTACCGTACGCCGGTACCGCTCCGGCGACCTCGGCAGGCTGGATGCCGAGGGCCTGCTTGAGTACTGTGGACGGGCCGACGACCAAGTGAAGGTACGCGGCTATCGCATCGAACTTGGTGAGGTTGAGGCCGCGATCAGGGCGCATCCCGATGTCGCGAACGTGTGCGTCGCGGCTGAGCCGGGCCCACTCGGCCGTACCCGTCTCGTCGCCTACGTGGTGACGGGTGCAGAACCCGGCCCGGCGCCTCGCGAGCTTATCGCTTTCGCCCGCGACCGGTTGCCCATGTACATGGTACCCCAGGCTTGGCACGCCGTCCCCGCCCTGCCGCTCACCGTCAGCGGCAAGCTCGACCGGGCCGCGCTGGCCCGTGGCGGCGCGGAGACTCGCCCCACAGCCGGTGGCGCTCCCACCAGAAAGTCGCCGGGCACAGCTCCGACTCAAGGCCGTCCTGTCTAGCTGCCCCGAACCCGATGCCCTCACCGGTCACGTCCGGTCCTTCGCCCAGATGCTCACCGAGCGCTGACGGCGGAAATGCGAAGCTCCCCGCAGGCGGTCTGATCGGCTCCCCGCTCGCGGACACGGGATCTCCCCACTGATGGACGCCGTTCTTCCGGTGTCTTGATTACCCGGCCTGTTCTCTTGGCCGGGTGACGGCCAAAGAGGAGATCATGGAGATTCCGGGTGTTCCGTCCGTGGATTCCCGAGCCCGGGCTGCGGGTCCCATGGGACTTGGGGCCACGGGCCGAAAATCGCAGGGCGTAGCACCTGGCTGTGGTGCGCCTGGCTGGCCTGGTCGAGGTTCCGCGTCTTCATCCCGGTGCTCGACAAGAGGCTGCCGACGATCGCGCTGCCTGGATGCCGTATTGCGGCGGATCGGAGGTGCCCCCATCTACGCGCTCACCGACAACGAGCGCACGGTCACCACGGACCACATTGCCCGTATACCCGTGCGCAACTCGCAGATCATCAAGATCGGCCACCACAGGGCTCATCATCAGAACCTGCTGCCGGCCGTGTTGGCGGCCCCCGGGCCGGCCAACTGGTCGATTCCGTCGCCCGGGCGTAGGCGCCAAGGGGTGCCCGTGACGTCCGAGACCGCCTGAGCTCCTGAGCTTGTCGCCGACGTACTGCGGCATGCAGGCCGTCGCCGGACCTAGCAGTTCAGCGGGGTCATCTCTGCGGGGCAGCCGTAACGTGGCTGCCCGGCAAGTGGCCGCGGCCTACAGCTTGAGAGCGCGGTGGACGCGGTGAGCGATGCCGTCGACGGTCGCGGCGGCCATGAGGTCCATCATCGACAGGTCGCAGCTGAAGGTTTGCTGGAGCACCGCGGCCAGTTCGGCGCCCATCAGCGAGTCCAGTCCGAGATCAGCGAGGTGGCTCGTGGGGTTCACGCGGTCGGCGGGGGTCTGCAGGATGCGTGCTGTCGCTTCGACGAGGGTCTCGGTGATCAGTTCCAGGCGGGCTGGGTCTCCGTCGGCTGCCTTGAGCCGCTGTCGCAGGTCTTGTGCCTGCGCGCGGCTGCTGCGGCTGCCCGCATGGGTCAGCTGGGCGCCGAAGCGGGGTACGCAGACGGCCGGGAGTAGCTGGGTGAGCCTGTTCCAGTCCATGACGCCGACTGCTGCCTGGCCTTCGAGCTGGTGCAGGTGGCGGTCCAGGGCTGCCAGGGCGGTGTCCGGGGTGATCAGTCCGATGCCGGCACGGGCCATGGTTTCGGTGAGGTGGGTGCGGGCGACGTAGCCCGTGTCGGAGATGCCGCCCCACGACAGTGCCAGGCCCTGCTCGGCAGCGTCGCGGCGGCTGCGCATGAGTGCTTCGAGGTAGAGGTTGGCCGCCGCGTAGGGGGCCTGGTGCTGGTTGCCGATCAGCGCGGCGACGGAGGAGTAGACGACGAAGAAGTCCAGGCCTAGGCCAAGGGTGAGCATGTGCAGGTTCTCCGCGCCGCGCACTTTGGGCGCCAGGACGGCGGCGAACCGTTCGGCGGTGAGCTCGCTCAGTGGTGCGTCGTCCAGGTGCATCGCGGCGTGCACGATGCCCCGTACGGGGCGGCCCTGCTCGTCGGCCTGGGTGAGGATGGCCCGTACGGCGTCGGGGTTGGTGATGTCGGCGGCGTGTACGTCGGCGTGTACGCCGTGGCGGCGCAGGTCGGTGAGCAGGTCTGCTGCCTCGGGAGCGCCGGCCCCGCGGCGGGAAACCAGGGTCAGGTGGCGGGCGCCGCGGGTGGCGAGGTGGCGGGCGGTTGCGGCGCCGAGGCCGCTCAATCCGCCCGTGATGAGGTAGGTGGCGTCATGGTCCAGGCGCGGTTCCGGGTGTGGTTCCTCGATGGTGACGGGCAGGTGGTCGGTGAAGGAGATGACGACCTTGCCCAGGTGCCGTGAGTGGCGCAGGGCGTGGAAGGCGTCGTGGATGTGGGGCGCCGGGTGGCTTTGGTGGGGCAGAGGCCGGTAGGTGCCGTCGGCGACGCGGTCGGTGAGGGTGCGGAAGGCGGCCGTGGCCTGTGAGGGTGTGTCGGTGAGCAGTCGGGTGATGTCGACGCCGAAGTAGGCGAGGTTGTTGCGGAAGGGACGCAGCAGCATCGGGGCGTTGGCATAGATGTCCCGCTTGCCTAGTTCGATGAACCGGCCGCCTGGCTTCAGGCATTCCAGGCTGCGGGCGATGGCTTCTCCGGCCAGGGAGTTGAGGACGACGTCGACTCCGCGGCCTGCGGTCGCCTCGCGTACTCCGTCGGCGAAGGACAGGTCGCGGGAGGTGAGGACTGTGTCGGCGCCCAGGGCACGCAGTAGGTTGCGCTTGGCCGGGGTGCCGGCGGTGGCGATGACCTTTGCACCGATGTGGCGTGCGTGGGCGAGGGCCGCCAGGCCGATGCCGCCGGCGCCGCCGTGCACCAGCAGTGTCTCCCCTGCTGACAGGCGGGCGAGTTCTTCCAGGCTGTGCTGGACGGTCAGGTGGACGGCAGGCAGGGTTGCGGCCTGCTCGAACGTCATGTGGGCGGGGATCCGGCCGATCTGTTGCGTCCGGACGCGCAGGTGGGAGGCGAAGGTGCCGTGGGCGAAGGCGAAGACCCGGTCGCCCACCGACCAGTTGGTGACGTCGGCTGCGGTGGCCGTGATGACGCCGGAGCACTCCAGGCCGGGCAGCGGTCCGGTCGGGGTGGCCGGTTCGGCGTCGGGGGGCAGCATGCCTTCGGCGAGCATGACGTCGCGGTAGTTGAGGGCGGCGGCCTTGACCTGGATGACCACTTCGCCGGGGCCGGGTGCGGGCGGCTGGTACGGGACCCAGGTCAGCTGGTGGTTGCGGCCGGGGCGGCTCAACTGCAGCCGGTAGGCGTCGTGTGGCTCGGCGGGCCGGGTTGCGGCGGGGAGCGGGCGTAGGCGGGGCACGTAACGCCCGGCCGGCTCCAGCACGATCTCGTCCTCCTCGTCGGCTCCCAGCAGTTCGGTGAGCAGCCGTACGGCGTCAGCGGGGTGATCGCCGCATGGGGCGAGGCTGATGCGGCGTACTGCCAGGGCGGGATGCTCGTTGGCCACGACGCGGCCGATGCCCCATACGGCGGCGGCCCGTGGGGCTGCGCCGGTGTCTGCCGGGGCCGGGTGCAGGCCGGTCGGCGGGGTGATCAGCCACAGCTGGGGGGCGGCCGATCCGGCGGCGACGGCTGAGGCCACCGCGCCCTTGAGGACGCCTGCGGTCCGGGTGATGGCTTCGGTGTCGGACAGGTCGTCGTCCTGGCCCAGGAGGAGCACGGTGCGCGCTGGCGCCTGGGCGGGGAGCGGTTCCCAGTGGTCGCTGCCCGTGGGCGGCAGCGGCATGAGAGTGGTCGAGCCTCCAGCCGCCCGGAGGGCGGCGGCAAGTGCAGTGCCCAGGTTTTGGCTGGGAGGGTCGGCGAGGATCAGCCAGGCATCGTCGGTCTGCGGTGCGATGGGGGCGGTTGGCGGTGTGCCGGGCGCCTGGGGCTGTGTGCCGCGGCGGGCAACGAGCAGGCTGTAGTCCTCGGCGGTCTCGTGGTGGATGCTTCCGGTGGTCAGGACGGTGTCGAAGCCGCAGTCGGACAGCAGGACGGGCCAGGCGGAGCGGGGCAGCAACGGGCCTGTGTGCGGTCGGTCATCGGTGTGGGACCAGTGCTCCGGCAGCAGCCCGAAGCACGGGCCGAGGATCTCCTCGTCGTGGGTCTCCACCGCCAGAAGGTGCCCGCCGGTGTCGAGGAGGCGGGCCAGGCGGGTGCAGGTGGCGCGCAGGTCGGTGGTGGCGTGCAGCACGTTCGCGGCCACGATCACGTCGAAGGACCGGGGTTCGAAGCCCTGCTCCGCTGTGTCCCGGTCGAGGTCGAGAGTGCGGTAGTCGACGAAGTCGTGATCGGCGAACCGGGCCTGTGCTCGGGGGAAGAGGACCGAGGTGATGTCGGTGAAGGTGTAGCGGGTGAGGTGGGGCGGGAGGACGGGCAGCAGGGCCGATGTGATGCCGCCTGTGCCGCCGCCCACTTCCAGCACGCGCAGCGGCCGGCCGTCCGGCCAGGTGCGCAACGCCTCCTGCAGCACGAGGCGGGTGTAGTGGTTATGGGCCCGCATCTGCGGTGTGTCGGCGTAGAAGGCTTCCACCATGTGGCGGTCGGCGTCGCCGAGCAGCACGGAGCGGGCGTCGGTGCGGCCGGTGAGGATGTCGGGCAGGCGGATGCCGCAGTGGGTGTACAGGGCGATGGCGGTGATCCACTGCGGGAAGCGGTCGGCGCACTGGCGCAGCTGTGTTTGCGGCTCGATCTCTGCCCCGGTGAACTGCCACTGCTCGTCGGCTGTGGGTGTGGGCGGCAGCCGGCGCAGCAGCCCAGCGCGGGTGGCGATCTGGGCCATCAGCCGCGCATAGGCGAGGTACTGGTCGCGTAGCCCGGCCCGTACCAGGTCGTCCAGAGCGAAGCGGTCGGTGGCGGGCAGCAGTTCGGCGAAGGCGGCCGCCGCGAAGTGCCCGACGACCGTTTTCATCATGGGGGCGACGTGCGGGTAGTCATCGGCCTGTTCCGCTTCGAGCCTGGCCCGTGCGGTGGCGGTCGCGTCCAGGAGAACGGCCGGATCCGGCAGAGGGGTGGGCTCCGTGGCGGGCGGCTGTCCGGGGCCCGGCGCGTAGCGCAGGACGGTCGTCAGTTCCTGCGGTTCGCTAGCGGTGGAGACGGCGTGCAGGCGGCAGCCGGTCAGCTGGGCGGTCACGGTGCCGTCTGGGGCGCTGAGGGTGACGTCGATGACGGCGTCCGGGCCGGTGAGGTGACGCAGCTCCACCCGGATCTGCCCCTGCTCGGGTGGCTGGCGCCACACACGGGCGGTTTCGATGGCGGTGGGCAGGAACATCCGCCCGGCGGCGGCGCGGGCCAGCAGCGGCGCGGCCGCCTGCAGCGCGCCGTCGCAGATTACCGGGTGGGCGACGAACGCGTCGTCGGTGTGGGTGTCCGACGAGGGCAGCCGGTAGGTGGCGACGACGGCCGTGTCGGAGACGGTAAGGGCGGTGAGGACCTGGAAGGCCGGTCCGTAGCGCAGGCCGGCACGGGCGGTCTGCTTGTAGTGAACGGATGCTTCCACCGCCGTGGCGGCGCCGTTGGCGTCCAGCGGTGCCGGCGGCTTGGGTGCGGAGGCGGTGAGCCGGCGGACCCGGCCGCGCGCGTGCAAAGTCCACTGCGCAGACGCGTCGGTACGCGAGGCGATCAGGACGATGCCGTCCTCGGCAGACAGGGATGTCTGCACCGACACAGATGCGGGGTCGTCGGCGCGCGGCATGGTCAGGGGCCTGAGGACGTGAAGATCGGTCACTTCGCATGGCGCGCCGAGCCCTGCGCGGCCCGCGGCCAGAGTGGCCTCCAGGTAGGCGGTGGCGGGCAGGACCACGCTGGTGTCGACCTGGTGGTCGGCGAGCCAGGGCAGCCGGCTGCCGGTGAACTGCTGGTGCCAGGTCGGCTCGGCAACGGCGGCTCGCTGGCCCAGCAGGGGATGCACATGCGTCTTGTCCTGGGGGATGGTGACCCACCAGTCGGGCGTTCCGCTCCAGTGCCGTTCGCGCTGCCACGGATAGGCGGGCAGGGATACCACAGTGCCGGGGCGGGGGAACTGCTGCGGCTCCTGGACGCGGGCGCCGGCGGCGATGACCGCGGCGGCGGTGCGGCGCACCGCGTGAGGACCGTGCACGTCGCGGCGCAGCGTGGCGTGGGCGGCGCTGTGCTCGGGCAGCAACCGCTTGAGATAGGTCGCCAGGACCGGGTGGGGGCCGACCTCGACAAACTGGGTGCAGCCCGCGTCGATCAGGCTCTGCACGGCGGCACAGAAGGCAACGGGCTCGCGCACGTTGCGCCACCAGTAGGCAGCGTCGAGCTGCCGCCCGTCCACCAACGTGCCGGTGACGGTGGAGGCGAACGCCGCGGCGCCGCGGTGCGGGTGCAGAGCGCGCAGCCGGCCCTCGATGTCCTCACGTACGGTGTCCATGTGCCGGAAGTGGAAGGCGTAGTCGAGATCCAGGACGCGGAAGAACACACCTCGCGTGCTCAGGTTCCGCTCCAGCTCTGTCAGTGCGGCCGGCTCGCCGGCGATGGTGATGTCTCGGGGGCTGTTGACCCCTGCGATCTCCAGACGTCCGTCGAAGGGGGCCAGCTCTTTGACGGCCTCCTCTTGGCTCAGCCCGGCGGCGGCCATGCGGCCGCGGCCGGCCGTGGCCTCCTGCGCGCGGCTTCGCACAGCGACGACCTGGCAGGCCTGTTCCAGGTCGAGGCATCCGGCGGCGTATGCGGCGGCGATCTCCCCCACGCTGTGGCCGACGACTGCGTCTGGGGTGATGCCGTATGCCTTGAGCAGCCGCACCAGGCCGACCTGGACGGCGAAGAGCAGTGGCTGTGCGATCTCGGTTCGGTCCAGGCCCTCGCAGACGGTGGCCAGGCGTTCACGCACCGACCAGTTCAGGTGCGGGCGCAGCGCGGCGTCGACTTCGTCGACGGCGGCCGCGAAGACCGGCTCGGCCAGGAGGTCGGCGCCCATGCCGGCCCATTGCGAGCCGTTGCCGTCGAAGACGAAGGCGACGCTCCCTGGGGCCGCCCGCAGCGCGGTGGCGGCCGACTCGGTCTGCTCGTCGCCGGCCAGGCGCAGAAGGGCTTCGGACAGTTGCACGGTGTCCTCGGCCCAGACGCAGGCGGCGTGCTCGTGGCGGGTGCGGCGTCGTGTGGTGGTGTAGGCGATGTCGTAGAGGTGGTCGTCGGTGAACTGCAGGTGCTGTGCCAGGCGTTCGCAGGATGCCCGCAGTGCCGCGGGCGTGCGGGCCGAGACGACCACGGGCAGCGGGCGTTGCCGGGTGCGGGGGTGGCCTGGCTGGGCCCGGCCGGGAACGGTGGGGCAGGGGGCGGCGAGGACGATGTGGGCGTTGGCCCCGCCGAACCCGAAGGAGTTCACCCCGGCGACGGGCAGTTCGTCGCCGTCCAGCGGCTGCAGGCGGGTGACGGGCTGCAGGTTGAGCTTGTCGAAGTCGATGGCCGGGTTGAGCGGGTCGGCGTGCAGCAGGGCGGGGACGTGCCGGTGGCGCAGCACGAGGAGGGCCTTCAGCAGACCTGCGATGCCGGATGCGGCCTCCAGGTGTCCGATATTGGTTTTGACCGAGCCGATGGGCAGCGCTCCCCTGTTGCGTCCGGTGCCAAGGGCGCGGCCGATGGCGAGGGCTTCCAGCGGGTCACCGACCGGGGTGCCGGTGCCGTGTGCCTCGAGGTAGGACACGTCGTCGGGGACCAGCCCGGCCCGGTCGTACACCGCGCGCAGCAGCGCTTCCTGTGCATCGCTGCTGGGCAGTGCGAGGCCAGGGGTGCGGCCGTCGTTGTTGGTTGCGCTGGCCACGATCACCCCGTGGATGCGGTCGCCGTCGGCCCGGGCGTCGGAGAGTCGTTTGAGCAGCACCAGTCCCCCGCCTTCGGCTCGCACGAACCCGTCGGCATGTGCCGAGAAGGCCCGGCAGCGTCCGGTGGGCGAGAGCATGGACGCAGCGGAGAAGCCGGCGAAGCCCTGCGGGTTGAGGAGGATGTTGACGCCGCCGGCGACTGCGGCGCTGGCCCGCCCGGCGAGCAGGTGCTCGCAGGCTTGGTGGACTGCGGTCAGGGCAGAGGAGCATGCGGTGTCGACCGTGACGGACTGCCCGCGCCAGTTGAAGAAGTGCGAGATCCGGTTGGCGACGATGGCGCCGGCCATGCCGGTGACGGTGTAGGGGTTGGCCGCCTCCGGGACGCAGGATTGCAGCTCGCCGTAGTCGCGGCTGGAGCAGCCGATGAACACGGCGGTGTCGCTGCCCTCCATGATGGCCGCGTCCAGGGCGGCGTCGTCGAGGACCTCCGCCGCCAGCTCCAGCAGCAGCCGCTGCTGAGGATCCATCCGGGCCGCTTCCCGGGGGGAGGTGCCGTGAAAGTACGACGAGTCGAAGCCTGTGATGTCCTCGAGAAAGCCGCCGGCGGCGGTGTAGGACCAGCCCGGCCGGCGTGTGGTGTCCACGAAGTCTCCGACGGGGAAACGATCGGCGGGGACCTCACCGATCACGTCCCGGCCCGCGGACAGCACGGCCCACAAGTCATCGAGGGTGTGGATGCCGCCGGGCAGCCGGCAGGCCGTTCCGACGATGGCCACGGCGTCATCCGACCACAACGGCATGTGCATAGACACAGAACAACTCCGAAGGCGTGCAGCGAAACGATGAGAGGAGCAGGCCAGCCCGGCGGGGGCCGGGCTGTTCGGGTCAGCGGGAGCCGACCGCCTGGCCTGTGAAACCGAGTGCCCGGCGCAGAAAGCCGGCGTCGACGGGCGCCGGTCCGGCAAGTTCTGGAGTCGCGGCGAGCGCGCGGGAGCGGTCGTAGGTGCGTCGGTGGCGGCAGTAGCTGAGGAAGCCGGCGAGGTGTGAGGCGATGTACTGCTCGGCCAGCGAGGCGTCGTGGACCTCGCCGTCGAAGCAGTCGATCCGCAGGCCGGGGTAGTGCGCTTCCATCGCATCGAACAGCGCTTGGACGGGGGTGTTGTGCGCGTGCACGACGTGGAAGGTGCGCACGTCGCCGACGTCGGGGGCCGTGTCGTATCCGATCCGGACCATGGCCTGGGTGGCGTAGGAGTCGGGGACGATGTTGAGCGTGGCCGTCGGTGAGGCCGCAAGCCGCAGACGCAGCCCGGTTCCTTCGCCTCGCTGCGCCGGGATACCGGGTGCGCCGCCAAGGGCCACGGCTTCGATCATCGATCCGAGAACCGACAGTGGGTGGCCGGCTGCCTCGTCCGGGTGGGTGCGGTCGCTCGCCACGATACTGGGCCTGAGCACCACGGCCGGCCGACCCTGGCGCTCAGCCCAGTGACGCACGAGCCGTTCGGCTTCGAACTTCGAGGCGTCATAGTGCGTCTCGAAGCCGTGGGCATCCGTCAGATCGTCTTCCATGATGCAGCCCTCGGTGCGTGCGCCGGCAACGGCCATAGTGCTCAGGTGGACCAGGCGGCAGTGCGCTGCCGTCATCTCCATGAAGGCCAGCACGTGGGCGGTGCCCTGCGCGTTGACCCGGAACAGACGATCCCGTTCACCGGTCAGCGCGATGTCTCCGGCGCAGTGCCAGACCGCGTCCACCTCGCGGGCGATCCGCGCGTGCAGCGCGGGTGAAAGACCCAGCCACGGTTGGGCTACGTCACCGCTCACGCAGCGCAGCCGCGAGAGGTTCCCCGGGTGGGTCACTTCCTCACCATGGACCCGCAGGGCGTTCACCACGCGGATACGCAACAGCGCAGGGGTCCCGCGACCGAGGGCAATCACGCGTTCGTTACGGGTGGTCAGCAAGGTGTGGGCGACACGGGAGCCGAGGAAGCCAGTGGCGCCGGTCAGCAGAACCGTCACGACAGCCAGCATGATCGATGAAAGAGAGAGACCCCAGTCAAAACGCTTGTAGTTGCTCGACTACCAAGATGCATGTTTGTTCGACGGCGGTATTGACTACACCATGGGGCGGAAAGCCGCGAGGCCTCAGTCGGCGCTTCAGCCCTGCCGGCGGAGCCGCCTCGGCAATGGAGGTGAGGCCCCGCGGTCAGCCGCCCAGTACGGTAGGAAGGTCTGTGACGCCGGCTTTCGTTTCGATGTTCATAGGCTCCTGGGGGCGGCGAGGCCGAGGACTTCTGAGACGGGCTCCGGCCGGGAGTCTCCGGTGCGGGCCCGCGCCGCGGGCCGGGTCGCCCATCCCCCACCGGCCGTCCCAGCTCGCGAGCCGCAGCCTTCAGGCCCATGGGCGTCAGGTCGCCAGCGGCCATCCAAGGGGGTTGAGGTCTCGGAAGGGTGTAGCCGGGGCGTGGCTACGGAACAGAGCCCTCCGGCCTAGTAATGTCCGGCCGCATGAAAGGTGTCGGTGAGCGCCGGCAACATCTCCTCCGCCCTCGGGTTCGCCCTCGCCGTCGACTACCACCTCTGCCTGCTGGCCCGCCACCGAGAGGAGACGGCCAAGGGCGCCACCACCGATGCCGCGCTGCGCACGGCGATGCGGACCGCGGGCCGGGCCGTGGCGTTATCCGCGGGCACGGTCACCCTGTCCCCGTCCGCGCTGCTGGTCATCCCGCACACCATCCTGCGCTCCATCGCCTACGGCGGGATCGCCGTCACCGTCTTCGCCGCGCTCGGCATCCTGGTCGTCCTCCCGGCCCTGGTGGCCGTCCTCGGCGACCGCATCGAACGGTTCGGCGTTCCCGGCCAGCGCCCCCCGCCGCGCCTCGTCGGCCGGGCCGGGGTGGTGGGGGCGCACGGCCCTGACCGCCATGCGGCGCCCGGATCTCGTGGCCCGCGCCGTCACCGCCGCGCTGCTCCGCCCCTCCGTCCCCCACGGCTCCCGTCGGACGTGCGGCCCCCCGCCACGGCGGGGCCGGCCGACACCGAACTACCCCGGAAGTGACCTCCCATGACCCACCAGGCTCCGCACCCGTCCCCGCACTGCGACGCCGTCGCCCGCAGACTGCTGACCGCCTCAGCGGTCCGCTCCTACGACCCCCGCACGGAGATCGACTGGGACGCCCCTCTCGCGCCCGACCTCTGGTTCTGGCCGCCCGAGCGCCTCACGCTGTACGGCACCCCGCTGTGGGACCGCATGGACCACCGGCAGCGCGTCACCCTCTCCCGCCACGAAGCGGCCCACATGGTGCGGATGGCCCAGTGGTTCGAACTGGCCACCATCCGCTTGTTCGCCCGGTACCTGATGGCCCGGGACGGCCTGGACGCGCGCGCCTTCTACGCCCTGACCGAGATGGGCGACGAGACCCGGCACATCACCATGTTCGGGCGGCTGCTGGACAGACTCGACTGCCGTATCCACCCGATGCCCGCCCACATCCGGCTGCCCTTCCCGCTGGCCGCCGCGTGCTTCCAGGACATCACCCTGTTCGCCAGCGCGCTCATCTTCGAGGAAGTCCTCGACCGGTACCAGCGCGAAGCCATGCGGGACGAGCGCCTCCAGCCCCTGGTGCGGTCCGTGTGCCGACTGCACGTCAGCGAAGAGGCACGTCACGTCAGTTTCGCCCGTGCCGAACTTTGCGACGCCGTACGGCGCGCCTCCCGCGGGCACTTGGCCTTCAACCGCTCCTTCACCGCGCTGCTCGCCTCCTACACCGTTCCGGCCCTGGTCCACCCCGATCGCTTCGGTGACCTCGGACTCGACCCGCGGCAGGCCCGTCACCAGGCACGCCACAACCCCCACCACCGCGACACCTTGCTGTGGGCCGGGGAGAAACTGATCGCCTTCCTCACCGAAGTGGACCTGATCAAGGGCCCCCAGCACCCTCTGTGGCGCCATTGCGGACTCATGGCGTGACCACCGCGGCCCGGCCGCCGAACGGCTGGTCGCCCGCGCGGGAGCTCGACTGGGGGGACACGGCTGGGAGTGACACGGCTGGGGTGAACGGTTGAACCTGGTCGCCGGGTCCGCGACACACCGGGCCTCCTTACGAGGTGCGTGGAAGTTTTCTGGTCACGGGTGTGACGAGTGGCGTGGGCTCGGAGTGGCCCTGCGCCTGGCCGCGTCGGGTTGCGAGGTGTCCGCCACGGCACGTGACGCCGAGAAAGCCGAGAAGCTGCGCACGGCGGCGGCCGAGCGGGACGTGCGGCTGCGCACCGTGCTGCTGGACGTCGCCGACGTCGATTCCTGCCGACGGGCGTGTGCCGAGGTGCGGGAGATCACCGAGGGCGGACCGTGGGCCTTGGTGAACAACGCCGGGATTCCGTTGGTGGGGGCGGTGGAGGGCCTCGACGACGCCGCAGTGCGACATCTGCTGGAGGTCAACGTGGTCGGAGCGGCGCGCATGGCCCGACTCGTCCTGCCGGCCATGCGCGAGCGGGGACAGGGCCGCATCGTCAACGTCTCGTCGCTGGCGGGCCGGGTCGCGGCTCCGGGCATGGGGGGGGTACTGCGCCGGGAAGCCGGCGCTCGGCGCCCTCAACGACGCGCTGCGGATGGAGGCCGGGCCCGGCGGGGTACGGGTGGCCGTCGTCGAAGCGGGCGCGTACGCGAGCGCGTTCCAGAGCCGGGCCGTCGACGGCCTGGCGAGGCTCGCCGACGGCGGGCAGAGGCTGTTCGGCGACCTGTACCGGGTGGCGGAGTCGGCGTTGCGGCAGTCCGCCACGCGGCTGCCGAGCGCGGAGCCGGTCGTGTCCGCGGTGTGCCGGGCGCTCACCGACCGCTGGCCGCGCCATCCAAGCGTCTCCGTTCCTCCCCCGTGCGGTAGCGGCCATGGGGCGTCGCAGGGGCATGTTCTCTTCGGGCTCGGGGACCGTTCCCCGGTCGCTCACGGGTCCCTGCATAACGTCCAGGTGACCTGACGATTGCGGCCGGCGAGTGTCGTTCCGCCTTCGGAGCTCCCCGAATCCGTCCGCCCGCCGAGCGTCCACACGGATCGGTCGTGGCGTGGCCCGGTCACCGGTTGGGTGCTTCGGCAGGTGCGGCGGGCGCGGTGGCCGCTGCCCGGCCGGGCATCGTCGGTGACCACCAGTTCGCCCGACCGGCCAGTTGCATGAACGCGGGGACCAAGACGCCTCGTACGACGGTGGCGTCGATGAGGACGATGGCGGCCATGGTCGCGCCCAGCACGAGCAGGAGGCTGATCTGGGAGAGCATCAGCGCGCCCATGCTTACGGCGACCACCAGTGCCGCGGCGGTGAACAGGCGGCCCGTGTGCTCGATTCCGAAGACGATGGCGGTCGTGTTCTGCCCGGTGCGCCGCCACTGTTCCGCCATGCGGGAGACAAGGAAGACCTCGTAGTCCACGCACAGCCCGAAGGCGAGCGCGGCGGCGAGCAGCGGCATGGTGATCTCCAACACGCTCGCCCCTCCTGTGGAGGGCGGTCCCAGGACCTGGAGGCGTTGGAAGAGCAGGACCATCAGGCCGAGGGCGGCGCCGATGCTGAGTGCGCCCAGGACGGCGGCCTTGAGCGCTACCAGCGGGCTCCTGGTGAACAGCAGGAGCATGATGAACACACCGCACAAGGTGAGTCCCGTCCACCAGGGGAGGGCGTCCGTGACGGCTTGCCGGGTGTCGGCGAGGTGGGCGGCTTTCCCGGTCACCAGGGCCGGGCCCAGGCCCGGGGTCGGGGTGGCTCGTACGGCGGTGACCAGGGAGGCGGTGCCCGAGGACTGGACCGGGTCCGCGCTGAAGACCGTGACCAGGGTTCCGGTGCGAGGGTCGGCTCCGGTGCGTCCTTCCGCGACCCGCCGCCCCCTGGCGTACTCGCCCGCCGCCGTACTCACGCGGGCCGCGCCGGGCAGCGTGGCCAGCGTGCGGGCGTACGCGTCGAGTTCCGCTGTCTGGGACGCCGCGTCCGCCTGGGCCAGCACGACGGTCAGCTCCCGTTCCGGTGCGAAGGAGAAGTCCGCGCGGACGGCTGCGGCCGCCGTCCTCGCCTCGGCGGTGGAGGGGAGGATGGACTCGTCGGTCAGCGCGGGCCGCAGACCCGCGACGGACAGAGTCAGGCCGATCAGCAGCATGGCCCCGGCCGTTCCCCACACCCAGGGCCGTGCGGTGACCGCGACGGCGACCCGTCGCCAGGCCGGACTGACCGAGAGGTCGCCGGAACCGCGGCGCCAAAGTCCGCGTCGCTGCGGGTGCGTGCCGTCGAGCCGGCCGCCCAAAGCCGCGACCAAGGCGGGAAGGAGGAGCAAGGTACCGACGGCGCAGAACCCGACGACGATCAGTGAGGCGATCGCGAAGGAGCGGATCAGCCCCAGCGGGAAGACGAGCAGGCCCGCCATGCACCAGGCCATGGTCAGGGCACAGAAGACGACGGTTCGGCCGGTGGTGGACATCGCCCGCCCCACTGCCTGTTCGGCGTCCAGGCCGCGGGCTCGCTCCTCCTGGTAGCGGGCGAGGGCGAACAAGGCGTAGTCGACGGCGAGGCCGAAGCCGAGGGCGCAGCTCAGGTTCACGGCGAAAACCGAGATCGGCAACAGCCGGGTCGCGACCGCGAGCACGGCCAGGGCTCCCAAGGCCGCGGTCGCGCCGATCGCGGCAGGCACGAGGGTGGCGCTGAACGAGCGGAAGGACAGTGCCAGGACCAGGAACGTCACTGGGAGAACGAACAGCTCCGAGCGGACCAGGTCGCGCTCTGCCTGCTCGGTCGCGGTCACGTTGACCCAGGCGGGCCCGCTCACCGCCAGGTCGAGCTCGGGGGCGGCGGCCCGCAGGTCCGGAACCAGGGCCCGCGCGGTGTGGGCGGCCCGCGACTCGTCACCCTCCAGATCGACGAGCAGCAGCGCGCCCCGGCGGTCGTCGGACCGGAGCAGGTCTCTCCCGGTGTTCCAGTAGGACACTGCTGCGCCGACCGCAGGCGTCGCGGCGGCCAGTTGGGTCAGCCGTCGTCCCTGCGCGGCCACCTCGGGTGAGTCGACCGGCCGGACAGTACGGATGTACAGGACCAGATCAGGTGTCCCAGCACCGAACTGACGCGCCGCGCTCTCGGCCCGTTGCGCGGCCGTGCCCTCCGCGGTGTAGCCGCCGTTGGACCACTCGCCCCCGGCGCCGAGCCCTAGAGCTGCCAGCAGCACGACCAGGCCGACCACAGCACCGAGCACCGTTCCACGGTGCCGGAACGACCAGCGCGCCAGCTGGCCGAGCAGAGGCATCCCGCAGTCCTTGTCGCTCTCCGCGGGCCCCGGAGAGCGAGGGCGCCCGCAGGAATCGGTGGGCTGGTGCTCCCCCGGACAGCGGCCCTTCCCAGGGGGAGCAGCTGCAGCAGCCCCTGGCTTGGGCACGGCGGACGCGGCGAGCGGCGCTGGCACGTCGGACGGGGAGGACGGGTCGGGCATGGGCCGTAGTGTCCCTTCGAACGGCGGTACTCGGCCGCCGCGCCTTCGGTCGGCGGGCGGGCACGCATACAAAGTTCTGGCCGACTTTGAAGTCGGCACAGGATCGGGTCCGGGGCGGGACCTATGCGCCTGCCTTGGGACCTATACATGCCGTCGTCAAAACCTGGCCTGAACGTGGAGGGAGATGTGCTGCGTGGGGGAGCTAGGCGTGCCGCTCCGGCCCCGGCGGGCGGGGACCCTGGACACGCTTCCCCATCGGAGCGTCCAAACCGGGCAGGACACGCCGTGGGGCGTCGGAGAAGCTCCGCGCCGGACGACCGGGGTTTGGACACCGTAGGCCGGACGTCCGTCCCTTGCACGCAAGGTGTCGGACGCAGCCAAGCGCACTACAACGAGCGTGCCCGCGCGGGTGGGCGGACGGCCGACGGCGCCGCGGGCGCCACCGCGCATCCTGAGCCGATCCGGCACAACTGAGCTGCTAGTCTTCTGAGTCAGGAGTTCTTTCTAAAATTGTAGGCTTGGGGCATGGCTCGTACGGGGCGGCCGAAGGCCGAGTTGGTGTTGTCGGTGGAGGAACGGGCGGCGCTTGAGGGGTGGGTGCGGCGTCGTTCGACCCCTCAGTCGTAGGCGATGCGGTGCCGGATCATCCTGGCCTGTGCGGACGGCATGTCGAACGAGGATGTCGGTGCCCTGGTGGGCATGACGGGGCAGTCGGTGGGCCGCTGGCGTTCGCGCTTCGTCGAGCATCGGATCGCCGGCCTGGGCGACCTGCCCAGATCCGGCGGCCCCCGTTCGGTAAGCGACGAGCAGGTCGCCGCATTGGTGAAGCGGACGTTGGAGTCGACACCGGGAAATGCCACGCATTGGTCGACGAGAGCGATGGCCAAAGAACTCGGTCTCTCCCAGTCGACCGTGTCGCGAATCTGGCGTGCCTTCGGTCTGCAGCCCCACCGCTCGCAGACGTTCAAGCTGTCGACGGACCCGTACTTCGTCGACAAGGTGCACGATGTCGTGGGTCTGTATCTGGACCCGCCCGAGCGGGCGTTGGTGTTCTGCGTGGACGAGAAGACGCAGATCCAGGCTCTGGACCGCTCCCAGCCAGTGTTGCCGATGATGCCCGGGGTTCCCCAGCGGGTCACCCACGACTGCATCCGCGCCGGCACCACCACCCTGTTCGCGGCACTCGAGGTCGCCACCGGGAAAGTCATCGGATCCCTGCACCGTCGGCACCGGGCCGAGGAGTTCAAAAAGTTCCTGGTCAAGCTCAACCAGGAGATCCCGGCAGATCTGCAGGTGCACCTGATCCTCGATAACTACGCCACCCACAAGACTCCGGCCATCAAGACCTGGCTGATCGCCCACCCCCGTTTCCAACTGCACTTCACACCTACCGGTTCATCCTGGCTCAACCTTGTGGAGAGGTGGTTCGCGGAGCTGACGAACAAACAGATACGACGTGGCGTGCACAAGAGTGTCCAGTCCCTCGAGAAGGACATCCGCACCTGGATCGCCGCATGGAACACCGATCCCAAGCCCTACGTCTGGACCAAGACCGCGGACGAGATCCTCGAACACCTCGCCACTTATTTACACAGGATTCCTGACTCAGAAGACTAGTGGAAGGCGCCGTCGGCAGCATGGGACGGGGTCGGCACGGTCACGACGAGGGCGACGGCGCCGAGGGCAGCGCCGATGATGTGGCGAAGACGCATGTGAGGGATTCCTTTCGCTTGGCAGACATAGACCGGTGGTCAAGCCATCCAGCACAAAGCATGCCCACCGGCTGTGGGCCCACATGAGCAATCCTGTCCGCGCGTGGTGGTGATCTCAGGTGCGCGGAAGCAGCGTCAGCGCGCGCCTGCACGCTTACACACTTCGCCATTTGAATCCGCCCGAACCTCGCTCCCCCCGCCCGCGCACCGCGCGACCGCGTCGCAAACGCCGGGTGACCGGGCACCCCTCGGACGCCGTAGGCAGGATCGTTTCGACGGCCCTCGTTCGGGCGAAGCCGCCCTGCACAGGGGATGACGCGGTTCTCTCTGAGGCAGGTTGTGACAGTGTCCGCCTACCGGACCGACCGGTGCCGCCGCGGCGCCGAGACCACCGCATCCCCGAAAAGGAGTGCCTTCGTGCGCTTTCGTTCCTCCGTCGGCGCCGCCCTCGGCGCGCTCGCTCTCGTCCTGACCCTGCCCACCTCCGCGAGCGCCGCCGAGGGGACGTTCCAATACACCTACAGCGGGCTCGACGGCGGGCCCCAGCTCGCCGCGCTGGCCGACCCGGAGAGCCGCGTCTGCCACACCCTGCCGGAAGTCGCCGACGAAGACGCATCGTCCCCGGCGCACTCTCCCCGCAACCGCACCGACGCATCTGTCACCGTCTTCACAGAGGCCGACTGCGAGGGCGACCACTACACCCTCCGTCCCGGCGGCCAGGCGTCCGAGCGCCTGAAGATGCGCTCGGCGGTCTTCAGCTAGGACGGGCACCCGGTGCCCCCGGAGCGACCCCATCAAGGGGCCGTACCGGGGGCACCGCTCCGCCGGGGCGGACTACCGCACCGCCCACTTGATCGGCTCCTGGTAGGCAGTACAGGCCGTCCCGGGCGGAGGCGTCCGCAGAAACCCGCCACGAAATGATTTTTGTTAGAACCTAAGGGCGCTGACGGGTATCGTCCTGGCCGCACCGCACGGTCACCCCGGGTGGCACCACGGGTCCACAGGGAAGAGCTCCCGGACATGGAGGACGCGGCACTGCCCGGCCGGTGCCCGCGCGGCCCACAGTTCGGTGGTCAAGTCATCCCCAGGACGGGGAAAGGAGACGAGGGGCTGTGACACCCGGTCCGATGTCGTTGGTCGCCGACGTGTGGTTGCTGGCACGTGAACATCCGGCCCCTCTCATGCGCTCGACCACGGAACTCGCGGATGCGCTCGGAGCCGCCTACGGTGAGCGGTTCGCCGTGTGGCGCTCGGACGAACTCGTCCTCGGGGTTCGGGGCGGCAGATTGACGCTCTGCACCCTGGGAGGCATCGACGTCGCCGTCCCGAAGGTGGTGTGTGTGCGTCAGGTACCGGGGTCGATGCGCCACGACCGTGAGATTTCCCTGCTGCGCCATCTGGAGCATATGGGTACGGTGCTCGTCAATCCGCTCGACGCGCACGTGGGATGCCGCAACAAGCTGTGGCAGTTGCAGGAGTTGGCCGTGGCCGGGCTGCCGGTTCCCGACACCGTCTCCTACGCCACCGCCCCGCCGGAGGGCGTGGTGCGTGTGCCCGGTCTTGAGACGCCGTGCGTGGTCAAGTCCGTGACGGGCATGCAGGGGAGACAGGTCTTCCTGGTGCCGGACCGGCAACTGCTGTGTGACGTGGTCGGCGCCCTCGCGCAGGAGGTGCCGGTCCTGTTCCAGGAGTACGTGCAGGCTTCGCGGGGCCGGCACCTGCGGGTGGTCGTCATCGACGGCGAACCCGTGGCCGCAGGGATACGCACTTCCCCCGACGGTGCCTTCGCCTCCAACATCATGCGCGGCGGCAGCGGTGAGGTGTGTACAGGGCGCTTCCGGGACGCGGAGGCCCTGGCCGTCGAGGCCACCCGGACCATGGGCCTGGTCATCGCCGGCGTGGACCTCCTGTTCACCTCGGTGTCGCCGGACACGTTCACGATCTGCGAGGTCAACGCGGTTCCCGGGTGGCGCCCGGAAATGGCGGCGGTCGTTCCCGCCATCGTCGACTGCATCGCGCGCCGTCTCGACCAACGGGCGAACCCGCCTTTTCCTCAAGGAGAGCAGACAACTGAGCCCTTCGGGCTCCTCGGCGGCGCCTAGGGAGCCAGCCCCGGCCTTAACGGAGTCCGTCGGCAACCCCCGGCGCAGCCCCGCCACTGAAAGCTACTCAAAATCGGGGCTCGAAACAGGCACCCAGCGCGGTGAGGGCTGCAGCTATCCTGGCCCCGGATTCCTCTTCGGAAGTTTTCGGCTGGCCGGTACCCCGTGCCCCCCGGGGGGCGGACTGAGGGGTGCCGGCCTTTGTGCGTGGCGGGTGTATCGCTCACGGCGGACCCACTGTTGGCCGGGCAGGACTCAGCAGGTCAGCGTCCTCGGGCGGTCACGGCCGGACCGGTCTCCCCCGCACCTGTATCTGTGTCCCGGACCGCCCGCCACATACCCAGGGGCAGGAGCCTAGGAACACGCGCCCGGTAGGTGTCGTACTCCGGGCCGAACACCTCACGCAGCAGCTGTTCCTCGGCACGGATCTTGACCGTCAGCGTGAGCACCGCCACGGCGAACAGAGCCAGTGCCCAGCTCTGCCGGGAGAGCAGCGCGGTGCAAAGGATCATGGCCAGCACTCCGGTGTAGATCGGATGCCGTGTCACGGCGTACGGCCCGCTGGTGCGCAGAAGGTGGCCGGTGCGGATCGCGGGCCGGGGAGTCCACATCGCGCCCAGAGTGGCCCGGGACCACAGGGTGAACGCCATGCACAGTGGCAGCATGCCGGCCGCTGCCGTGGCGAGCGCGCCTGGCAGCACGGGCCAGCGCTCGAACGGGAACAGCATGCCCACGGCCCAGGTGAGCGGCACCACGGCAAGGGGCAGCATCCCACCCGGCCGCGACCGGGCCTGCTTGCGCGGCGCCCGCCGGGCGGCATGCACCGCACCCACCGTCCAGGCCATCACCAGCAGACCCCAGCACCCCACCGCGACCGACCAGCGCAACACTTCCGCCACACCCACTCCTTGCCCTTGAGACGCTCAGCGCAGAACCCGGGTACCTGGAAAAGACACATGCGGCAACTGGACCCGGATCCCTCCGACCAGCTCCCCGCACCAGATGTCCGGCCGTCAGCAGCGTGCTCCACCGCTGACGGCCCACCACATAACAGTGATTCCCCGGCCCGTACCGAGGCGCGGAATCAGCAAAGCGCTCCGCACGACCGCGAAAAACACGCCCTTCTCCAAGAAGGAAGCGGGAACGCTCACGGCCACTACGGACCACCCGCTAGAGGAGGCCGAGCGCGGAGACGACCATGCCAGATGCGGCTGCGATACCGAGGCCAAGGGGAACAAGAGCGCTAAGCAGCATTTTCGAGCTCCTTCGAAAGAACGGATGTTGCGCCCGGAAATTACCCTCCTCAATTCCCCGGAATCCCTGAACGGTTGCGTTCACCTGAACGTGATGCCACTGCAGTCTGTGTGCGAAAACAGGCACTCAGTCCGTGGCAGAGGACTTGTTCCTGGGTGTGACGGTGATCATGGGGTGGTAGGTGGTGGTGTCCTGTGGTTCACCGACGGGACGGCCTTCGGCTTCGACCCAGGCGTGAGCGGCGAACGGCGGGGTGCGTACCCCGGTGCACCAGGTCGGCCACACTCCGCGCAGCCAGCACAGCGGTGCGGTGGCCAGGGCGCGCTGGAGGCAGTAGCGGCCTGAGCACAGGGTGCTGGTGGCGGTGACGTCGTGGCGGGCGGCCAGGGCCTGGTCGTAGGAGGCAGGTTCGGCGCCGCGGCGGGCCGGCAGGCAGGCCGCGGTGACGGCGGTGCGGGCCAGGATGCGGCGCTGTAGGGGCGGGCGCCGTCCGGTGTCCAGGATCTGGCTCACCGGACGGTGTCCTGTTCGGTCAGGCCTGCGGCGGCCAGTTGGGCCAGCAGTACCTCGATGTCGGCGGCCACCTGTGCGGGCGCGGCCTGGTGGGCGGCCGTGAGCTGGTCGGCGACGGTGTGGGGTGTGTGACCTGCCAGCAGTGGGTGCAGGACGCGGGCGCCGGTGGTGTTCATCTGCCGGTAGCGTCCGCTGCGTTCGTCGAGCAGGACCGCACCGCCTGCGGTGTCGCAGACGCTGTTGACCTTGCACTGGCACCTCAGAGGTTGTACATAAGCGCGCCGCTGACAGCGAGACAGCAGGCCAAGGGGTATTCGCCCTTACGAGTGGAGACCTGCTGCCGCGGCATTGAGCAAGGTCGCTGATGGGCAGAGCGGGGATATCAGCGGTGATTGCGGAGGACTCGGAAAACGACCCTTTGACTCTTGGGGGGCGAGGTGAGCGTGAGGGAGATGCGTCGGTTCCGGCGTGATCCGCTGGGGTACATCGAGGACCGCGCCCGCTGTAGTCCGGCGGAGGTATTCCGCCTTCCGTGGGGCGCCTGGTGCGTGAGGGATTCCGAGCTGGCGCTCGCGGTGCTGCGTGACCCGCTCTTCCACACCGGCATGTCCACCTTCTTCGGGACCATGCTGCCCTCGCGGTCCGCTCAGATTCTCCTCGGTCGCGCCGTTCGGAACGTGATGCGGGCGCACCTGCCCGCCTACCGTGAACGCCTGCCCGAGGGGGCGGCCGGGCTGGGGCCGGCCAGCCAGTGGCCCGAAGCAGGTCCGGCGCTGGTGTATCGGTGCGCGGCGGGTGCCTTGCTGCACCCCGACGCCCCGCCGGCATTGCAGCGGCTGCTGGCGAAGGCCGTAGCGGGCGGCTTCACCGCCCGCCAGCCGTACATGCGCCAGCGGGTGCGGGCAGAAATGCTGCGTCCCGGGCTGCTGGCTGCGATCACCGAGCACGTGAGGGACCGCCGGGCGGAGGGCTCTGCAGCGGACGAGCCGCGGGACGTGCTGGACGCGGTGATCGGAGCCTGCGCCGAAGGGAGCACCGACCGGACCGTGACGGACCTGTACGTGCTGCTGTTCCAGTCGATCGTGGGCAACATCGGCTATGCGCTCGCGTGGTCGCTCCTGCTGGCATGCCTGCACCACCCTCCCGGCCCGCCCTGGCCGTGGACTGCGGAGGGTCTGGTACGCGAGGCCGGGCGCCACCGTCCGTTCGTGTGGATGGTCGGCCGGCCCGTCCCCCACGCCCTCGAATTCGGCGGCCTGTCGTTCGCGCCGGGCACGATCCTGTCGGTCAGCCCCTACCTGCTGCACCACGACGCGCGCCACTGGGACAGGCCCGAACTGTTTAGGCCCGAACGCTGGAACGAACCGGGCGAGCAAGGCCCCTACCTGCCCTTCAGCACCGGCCCGTTCACCTGCGCCGGCGCGGCCGTCGCACACAGCATGATCACCGGGGCGGTCGACGTCCTGGCACAGGGCGCCCACCTGACCGTCAGCGGCGGCGATGCCCGGCCCCTGGTCTCCGGCTCCGCCCTCCCCCGCCCCTTCGTCCTGCGACGCACCCTCAAGACCCCCGTCAGGCCCGCGCCGACGAAGGGAGGTGAACGACATGATCGCTGCAATCCGACGCATCATCAGGAACAAGCCCGCTAGCTACTGGGATCCGCCAGCCTGGCTGTAGATGGCACCAATCTCCATGGCGGGCCGCTCTCCGCGGCCAACGGTGAGCGGCCCGCTTCCCTGATGCGGGCCCTCCCTCGGAACAGGCGGTGAGGGCGGCCATGCAGTGCCTCTTCGATGCGACTGATTCGTACATAAGTGCCTGTGTGCAAACCCTCTCGGATCCGTATCGGGCAGGCGTCGGCACTCGACAGGTGTGCGGGGCCCGAGCTGCGCTCAGGTGTCGGGCTGGTCGCGTGGTGGACCAAGGACGTCCTGCGCGACGTGGGGCAGGGAACGCCCGGTCGAGAAGGCGTGGCCGCGGAGTCGGGCGAGTGCCTCCTGCGTGGAGATGCCCAGCTGGCCGGCGAGTTTCCCTGCGGCCTGATGGGTGGTGTCCCAGTGAGCGCCGGCCCTGTCGGCCCTGGCGGTCTCCTCGGGCGACAGGCCGTATCCGGGCAGGAGGGCCGGCAGCGCGGGCAGCAGGACCGCGGCCGTCATCCGCACGGCCGTGGCCATCTCTGCGACGGTCTCCTCGTCCGGCGTCATCGGCTCACGGCGGATGAGATCCGCAGCACCCAGGACCTGGTCACCGATGGCCAGGGGGAAGGCGTACACGGCCCCCATCCGGGCCAGCGGAGCCTGCAGGCCGGCCTCGAACAACGGCCACCGCTCAAGCGGCCGGCGGAAATCAGGGACGACGACCGGCTTCCCGGTGGCCGCCGCGGTGACACACGGCCCCTCCCCCGTCAGGAACTGCACCTCCTCCAACTTCCGGGCCACCGGATCCGAGGCACCCAACAGATACCGGGCAGGAGTGTGTGTCATCAGCGACAACGTCGCCCCGTCCACCGGCACCCCCTCACACAGCACCTCACACAAACGCCCCGGCAGCTCCCGTGCATCACCGCCGGCGGCGGCCAGAACACGACCGGCCAACCCGTACCGAGACGACAACCCCGTCCACCTCCCCCTCCATGCACCTCCCCGACCCCCGGGGACCCTCGGGCCGGGTACCCGCCACACGCACCCAGCACCCCACCGCCGCATGCGTCCGTTTATCGCCCGACGCGCAATACAGCGCGACGGCATCCTCCGGGAACCCCTCCGAATACGGAGTCTTCCGTCCTACCTGGACATTCCTCCCTGGACCATCAAGATCCATTGTCAGGGTGTCCACTCCAAAGGATCAGCCTCAATCGGTGGCGACCGACTTGATCGTCGCTCCCGGCCTCGAGCGGTACAACGTGACCGCGTCCGCCTTGAACTCGGCGGGGTAATGCTTCACCCCCACAGGGACTCCGTCTCTCCTGGACCATCAAGATCCAAGTGTCTCCGGTGTCCAAAACCCGGGGTCAAGGCCCACGTGCGACTGCGCCTCTTCCTGGACCTGCACGAACCTGGATCCGGTCCGACATGATGCAGGGCGCGCAGGCAGCACGGCACGCTTCTCACCCGCGCGTACCGGCCATCTGGAGCAGTGCGGCCCGGCCGGAGAGTATCTGCGGCTCGTCCTCGCCCCGAACCTGATCTTGATTGTGCGCCTGGGATGGCCGACCCGGGGCCGGGGGGTGGCTCATGCCTGGTGGATCGCATACCCCAGATATGTCACCACCGGGGTGCCTTCCGGTTCGAGCACCATGTCGACCAGCTCCGGCAGCTGGTCGTCGGTGAGCGTGCCACGCCTGCGCCCGCGCGTCGCGCGCACCAGGCTGCGTACGTCGCGCGGCCTGAACGCCGAGACGTCCTTCGCGGACAGCCCCGCCCGGTCGAGGGCCGTTTCGAGCTCCGCCGGGCGGCGCAGCCGGTGTGCGGCATAACGGCCGCGGGGCATGATCCGTGTGCCCGGGAAGGCTTGGAAGGCACCGAGGTAGACGAGGCGGGACACCGGGGTGCGGTTCACCGTGTCGTAGACGAAGACCCCGCCAGGGCGCAGCACACGCGCCGCCTGCGCGAGGACCACGTCCGGCTGTTCGGTGATCTCGAGGGTGTCGGCGCAGTACACGAGGTCGAAGGAGCCGTCCGGCAGGCCGAGTTCCTCTGCGGGGGCCGTCAGGTAGGTGATGCCCAGCCCGTCGTCCGCGTCCAGGGCGAGGGCCGTCGCGGCGGGGGACGGGTCGGCAGCGACGACCTCGAACCCGAACCGGGCGAGGCCGCGGGCCAGAAGGCCGCGCCCGCTGCCGACGACAAGCGCCCGGCTGCCGACCGCCGCGAGGCTCAGCTCCGACAGCACGTGCCGCAGGTACTCCAGCCGTGCGGATTGAAAGGTCAGGGCCCGGATGTGGCGGCCGTCGACGGCCGCGGGCCCGGCCGAGTCGAGTTCAATGTGCGGGGCGATGGGCATGGCAGGCTCCCTCGACGCTCCAGGTCAGGTTCCCTGAGGGAACCTAACATCGGTGAGTTCCCTCAGGGAACCCATCGGCCATACAATGGGAGCGTGACCCGTACCCCCCTCTCCGGCGTCGCGTGCTCGATCGCCCGCGCGAGTGACCTGTTCGGCGACGCCTGGACGGCCCTGATCATGCGCGACGTCCTCGTCGGCCTCCGCCGCTTCGACGAGCTGGCGCAGGACCTCGGCCTGTCCCGCAAGGTCCTCGCCGCGCGGCTGGCCCGTCTGGTCGAGGAAGGCGTGCTGACGCGGGAGCGGTACCAGGACAGCCCGCCGCGCGAGGAGTACGTGGCCACCGAGAAGGGGCGGGAGTTCTACCCCGTCCTGCTGGCGCTGATGGCCTGGGGCGACAAGTGGCACGCGGGGCCCGCGGGGCCGCCCGCCCGGATCCGCCACAATGCCTGCGGGCACCTGGCCACGCCGGTCGTGGCCTGCGACGCCTGCCGGGAGCCGCTCACGGTGGCCGACACGACGCAACTGCCCGGCCCCGGCGGGCGGGTGGGGCCGGGCACGCAACTGCTGGGACCACTGATCGCTGCGCGGGGAGAGGAGGTCTCAGAGCCGGTCACGGCACCGGATACCGTCCGATCAGCTCCTTCATGATCTTGTTGTCGCCGGTCCTAGTCCTGTTCACCCGCACATCCTGCCCGGTGCACACCACGCGGCGCTCAGCCGCAGTAGCGGCTTGACCGCACCCAAAGGCTGTCGTCCGCAATCCATGGCCGCCTGCTCACGCACCACAACAGCCGGATCGTCCCACCCGCCACACCCGACCAGCCCCGACACGCAAGATCCTGTTACGAGCTCTTACGGCGTAAGCATCCCCCGCAGAGTCAGTCCATGAGCAGTTCGATCAATTTCTTGACTTGCTCACTGGTCAAGCGGCTACACAGTTCCTGCACCAGTGCCGGTAGGTCCTCCGGCTTCGGGCCTGGAGGAGCTTTCGCTTCTTCGGCGGGCTGGAAGACCTGAGTGATCGTCTCCTGTGTACAGGACCGCGCGGGACCTGCTTCTTCTTCGTCCGCTGCTGCTTCTTCGCGGCACGCTCTTCCAGAACACGTTCAGTAGCGCTTTGCTGCTGCGCTGGCAGCTACCCGACCGCGCGGGCAACGTCCAAGGGGACGGTCTTGTCGGTGAGGGCCTGCTTGAGCTCGGGGGTCGCAGACTGTTCCTGGGTCCGGCTACGTGCTAAACGAGGTGGTAGCCGCTCCAATCGATGCGAATGTGACACCGGTCCTCAGGACGGCCCGCTGACGGCGCAGCTGCCCAGATCAGCACGTGTGACTACGCGGAGCCGGCGGGCGGCGAGCGGTCCGGCTCCCATGTGTCAACGAACGCCTCGAGCCGACGGCGCTGGCGGTCCTTCTGAACGATGCGCGCGGTGAGCACGGCTTGGTCGACGCAAAGGTCGACGGCGGCCAGGACCAGACGCTGGAGTTCGGCCGGCTCCAGCGCCTCCACCTCCCGCTGCACCGGGCGGGCCGGGTCGAAGCCGTAGCGGCGGGCGAAGGCCGGCCAGCGCGGGTCGTCGTGCTTGCCCTCGGTCGCGGGCAGCCCGTAGGCGCGGACCTGGTCGTAGGTCAGCAGGGCACGCTCCGTGTGGCTCCAGCAGCCGGTGCGCCCGCCGTCACCGTACCGCGCACCAGCTGGCGCATCATGCGCACCCAGCCGCCAAGACGCAGGAGCCGGTGCCGACGCCCGTACGCGATCCGGACTGGGTCGCCAACCGCACTCGCCAGTTCCTGAGGGGGGCCATGTCCGGCGACCGTGGGTCAAACGCTCACGGCTGATTCTCACTCGTCCTGAGTAATGACATGGATGCGTCCCGGGGGTGACGCCCACGGGGACAGGGGTGGATGAGACTTGAACTCCATTGCTCGAACGGGGGTTCACGTGGATCGGTGGGATCGAGTCGGACGGGCTGCGGCGTACGGGGCCGCGCTGGCATTGACGCCCTACTTGCTGATCAAGGTGTCGTGGGTGGTCGGTTCGCTCTTGGGGCTGCTGCCGGTCGGGACCGGGTTCGGCAAGGCGGAGTGGGTGGTGCTCAACAGCGCAACGATCGGTATGGCAGGGACCGGGATCGCGGTGGCGCTCGCGCTGGTGCGGCCGTGGGGGATGCGCATACCGGGAACGCCGTTGGCTTTCTGCGCCTGGGTCGGGACGGGATTCCTCGTCCCGGTGCTGCCGTACGCAGTTCTCAGTTCGCTGCTGGGATCGGCGGACGGCGATGTGGAGAGCGGGAATGACGCCGGCCCATCGATGCCGGCCTGGGAGGCCGCTCTGGTCCAGATCGGATTCGTCGGTATGGGGCTGGGTCTGGCCATCGCGCTACCCACCTACCTGCGGCGGCGCTGGCCGGACGCGTTCGCGGGCCGGCTCGGGGACGGCGGGGAGGGCTCGACGAGGATGCTGCCGTGGATGGCTGTGGTCGGCGCCGTAGTCGGTCTCGTCTGGCTGTACTGGGCGGTGGGCGGCACCGCAGGTGTCGCCCACCGAGGTGAGCGGGACCTCGCTTGGCATGTACTGTCCGGAGTCTTCGGAACGTGGGCGTTCGTAGCGTCCACCGCCACATGGGCTGTCGTCCGGGGCCGGCCCGCACGGGTCCCCCGGTGGGGCCCGATGGTGCTCGGGTGGCTCGGCTCGGGCTCGTTGTTCGCCTGGAGCGGCTGGAAGCTTCCGTTCACCCTGTACCTGGCAGTCGCACAGCCGGCCAACGCAGCCCTGCCGGAAAACCTTGCGCTCGCGGCAGTCCTGCACCTCGCAGCGGTGGGGGCGGGCGCCGCGATGCTGCGAGCGCTCGTTCGTACGCGGCTGGTGTCGGCGGACTCGTGACCATGATCGGGAGCCTCCCGTCGTAGTGGTGGTGCCCGCCCTTTTGCCGCTCGCCCTGCCATGGGCGACGGGTCAGCTCCATGAGGTGCGGGACGGTGCGGTCGGGGTTGCGCTCACCGATGCGGTGGAACACCAGCAGGACGGGCGGGAACGTCGCGTCGCCGGACCAGGTGTCCGGAGCGGGCCAGCGGGTGCGCCACATCGGGCGCTCCGGCCGTCGGTGTCCTTCACCTTCCGCAGGAAGAACCGGATGTACTTCTCCAGCTTGCCGGCGAGTTCCTCGGCACTCTCGTGGCAGTTGTCGACTCCGATGAACAGCAGCGGCACCCGGTCCTGCGGGGCGGTCACGACGATGTCGGCCCGGGCGCCGCCCCTGCCGGGGGCGTTCCAGGTGCCGGTGGCGGGCAGGGGGACCTCGGTCCCGTACGAGGCGAGGGTGCCGATGCCGCGGGGTGCGCCGACGACGGCGGCCCGGACGGCGGCCTGGACGTGGGGCGGGTCGTCGGTGAGCCTGGCCATGTCCGGCCTCGGGCGCAAGCAGTGCGATGACGGTTTCGTTGACGGCCATGGGGTGACAGGCGCCGCTGGAGCCCGCGCCGCGCGCGGTGGAGCCCATCTCCCCCGCCGGGCGCTGCAGCTCGTAGGAGGCGGCCTGCAGGCCCTTGGGGGTGAGGTTGCGCAGGGCGTCGCCGGTCTCGGTGGAGCCGCCGTTCTCGGGCAGGCCGTGCCCCCGCATGTCGCAGAGCGCGGCGGTGTGCGAGGCGGTGCGGGCCTGCTTCCACTTCGACGGGGTCGGCTTGCCGGCGTGCCGGAACGTCAGGTGCGGAGCACCGATCCGCTGGATCTGATCAGCCGTGGCCACCTTCAGGACTCCGAGAACGCGCAGCACGTCGCCGCGGTAGCTGTTCGTCGACCCCGCCAGGTTGTCCTTCCGCTTCCCCGCCATCAGCTCTGCTCCCTCATCGCTCGCGGCTGGCCGCCGGCCAACTGACGCGGCTGCTGCCGCTGGCCGCGCCCGGCCTGGGAGGCCGTGAGAGCCCCCGGGATCCGATGCTCTCCTCCAATACGGACATCCGGAGGAGAGAAGAGGGTTGTGACAGCGCAGATTTCGCACCGATTGCGGCCCTGACAAGGGGTTTTCCTCCGGCCTCGGGTGCCGGGCGCCAAAGGGGGTTCCCCAGGGCCCTCCGAAGGGGGCACCCGGGGAGGCCCCTTCGGCTTGTCCGCCGCGGGCCGGACCAGTTACCGCTACTACGTCTTCAGCGGTGACCGGTTCGCCACCGTGGAGGCGAGCCTGGACGACAAAGGCCTGGCCGTTGACGATATGGGCAGTCCTCGGCAGCTCAGCGCCGTTCCTGCACTCGCCGGTCTCGGCCACATCGATGCCGTCATGAACATCACCGGTTGCACCGAGCAGTGCACCGCCCAGGGTAAGACCAGGCCCTCCACGTTCGCCGTCTTCTCCGGCAGCAAGTTCCGGGTCCTCACCGTCCCCGCCACGGGAGATCTTTTCACCGCGAGCAAAGACGAAGACAGCTCCCTGAACGTCAACCGAGTCGACGCGACCCTGGAGGTCAACGGCTCCCCTGCCCGTTGGGCCTTCTACGGTGGCGACTACGAGAAGATCGGCGCCCCCCAAGCACAGCGCATCGACGGCAGCGCAAGCTCCGTCACCGAGTCCAACTGCCCCTCCTTGTCCAGCGCCGGCATCGCTCCCTGAGCATGCGCGCGACCACATCGAGCGACTCCACGGGCGCCGCGGCCTCCGCCGCCTCCAACGTCTCCGCCAAAGTTACCGCTGTGCCCCGGCCGCTTTCCCTCTGAAGGGGACGCGCCGCCCGCCCGGCGTCCGGCCTTCCTACGGTCACAGCGACTCCTCCATTGCTCGATGACGCTCAGGGACTTCGCCCGGAAAGACTGGAAGACCTGTTCCGACCCCGGTACCCGGGCAGATCACATTTCACCACCGGACCTGACTGCTGCCTGATACTTAACACCGTCAGGTCGCTGCGAGGAGGATGGCGGTGCAGTGCACGGTGGAGGCGGCGACGGTCAGGGCGCGGAAGACCTCGGGGGAAGCCGAACCAGGCCGGTGAGGGGTACGGGCGCTTGAGACCGTAGCCGACGGCTCCCGCGGTGTGGAGCAGACCGCCGGTGACGACGAGTACGACGACCGCGGTGCCGTCGGCGTGCGCGAATTCGGGCAGGTTGAAGACGGCCACCCAGCCCAGCGCGATGTAGCACGGCGTATACAGCCACCGGGGAGCCCTGATCCAGGCGATCATGCGCTCATATTCTTGATATCGGCGGAAGAGAGCAGGTCAGACGCCGGCCGGGTGCGGGGTTGCGGTGCGGCGGTGTTCGGCGTTGATGCGCCGGGCTTCCTCGATCTGGTCCTCGAGGATGATGATGCGGCAGGCGGCCTCGATGGGGGTCCCCTGGTTGACGAGTTCCCGGGCCTGCGCGGCGATGCGCAGCTGGTAGCGGGAGTAGCGGCGGTGTCCGCCCGCAGAGCGCAGCGGAGTGATCAGGCGGTGTTCGCCGATGGCGCGCAGGAAGCCCTGGGTGGTGCCGAGCATCTCAGCGGCCCGGCCCATGGTGTAGGCGGGGTAGTCATCGTCGTCGAGGCGGCCGAAGGAGTCGTCTGCTGTCATCTGACCTCTCCGTGGAATACGCGGAGGGCCCTGGCGCCGTACGGCGCCAGGGCCCGAAGGAACTGCTACACCATCTGCCGGCCCTGTTACTGCGCCGACCTTCTGTGTGCGCACACCCGACTGAACTGCTGCCGGGGATGCGGGGATCGCGGTTGCTCGACCGGAGACCACCTCACTATCGATGTCCTGCGGTACCCGGACTCAACAAACCGTCCGGGCGATCCTGACGGCGCCCAATTCCTCCGTTCCTTCCCTCAATGCTGGTACTGCTCCACTGCGTACTGCTGGTGATGTGACCTGCTCCGTGGCCTGTCACAGCGCCACTCTTCGGCAGCCAGCCCCGTCGCCTGTCCTGCGTCTGCTCTGGCTTGGAACCCCACTGCCGAACCTCCCGGCACGCGCGCCCGCAGCCGACGCCTTTACCGAGGTGCTGCTCTCGTACTGCGCTGCTGGATCCTGCGTACTTCACTTTCGGATACCGCTACTGCGTGCACTGCGGTCCTGCTCATGGCGGCCCCTGACCACTGCGGGCCACCCGGTCCGACCGTCAGTCCCGTCACCGTCCAGCAAAAACCCTGGCTCCGGAACTCCACAGCCGCACCGCACTGCGAACTACGCACTGCCCCCGGCAGTTCATCTCTGCCGGGCCTGTTCGATCTCGGCTACGGAAGAAACAGTACCCACACCCCCATCCAATGTCTACTCTGGCCAACATAGATTTTCGTGTCTCCAGCGGTGGGCTAATCATCCTCGAACAACGAGGGGAACAGACGAAGGGCCGACGATCGCAGCCGAGGCCGCAGACACGGCGATCCTCTGAGCACGTCTGCGCGCAGGTCGTTGGTCGATCCCGCCTCGTTCGTCTTCCTCTTCCCCGCCATCAGGCTTGCCCTCCCCGCAGCCGCGACCACACAGCAGCCGGGAGCGTGTTCCGCGCCGTCACGGGCGGCGGGCCCCCGGACCCGATGATCTCCTCCCCTGTCTTTCCTTTCAGGTTCAGGAGTAGAAAAGAGGGTTGTGACAATCCGGGAAGGGTGCGAAAAACTGCTCTGACAAGGGGAAATACCGGGTGGTCGGGCGTCGGGCACGGAAGTGGCATCGGCAGTGGGACCACAAGTGCCAGCGGCAGGAGCTCACCGGGACTTGCCCAGCACCCGGGGTGGCGCGCGACCGGGCCGGTCGGCGAGGTCTGAGCGACGGGCAGGGCTCTGGGATCCCGAACGGGCGCAGCAGGAAGGGGCGGCGGGACCGGGCACGGCCGGCGTGGGCACGATGCCCTCGCATTTCTCCGGCATCAGGGCCGGAGCAGGCGGCTGTTGCCCGTCCCGCGCGCACTCCAGCACATTGCGGGACGGACAACAGCCTGCGGGATCACACCTTGTCCGCGGCCTGGTCATTCCGGCTCGCGGTGTCCGCTTTACCCCTTGACCGCCCCTTGACCGAACGGTTCGTCCGTGACGGACATCACGAGCAGTGCCCCACCCCGGCTCCGAAATCCATCCACGGGCCAAGGGCTGCACCGTAGGGGTTCGACCGGGTGCAGCAGGCACCCAGCGTGCGAACAGTCAAAAAAGCGTCATGGAGACGACGTCGCCCAAGGTGCCCCAGCTCGCCCCGGAGCAGATCCGGCGGGCCTGCGACTACGTGGAGCCGGCCTGCCCGGCCGTCCAGGCGATCAGTGCTTGGTCAGCATGGATAGTTGCTGCCGTTGCCGGGAAGCAGGGTGTCCTTCACCCAGCCGTTGAGCGTGGTGCCGCTCTTGCGCAGATGGGTCCAGGTGCCTTCGTTCTGCGTGGTGGTGTAGCAGTGGTAGAAGACCTTGTCGTTGGTGTTGAGCGTTCCCACGACGCTGCACGCCGAGCCGGCTGCCGCATGCGGGCCGGAACGGATGTTCACCGCATTGCGGGTGATGGTTTTCTCGCCGGTGTCGTCGGGATTCGACCACTGGTGGGTGCAGCTGAGGATGCCGGTAGCGTCGGAGGTCTCGGCCGTAGCTGACGTCGGAGCCAGCACCAGTGCGGTACAGGCCGCGAAGGCAGCGGCCGACACGGCCATGATCTTCCCGATCGACATTTGTGTCTTCTCGGCGCGCCACCGCGTCCGCAGCTCGGCCAGCGAGAGCATCTCGGTGCGCTTGGGCGGGCGGGTCTGGTCGGCGGCCTGGCAGGCCAGCACGTAGCCGGCCCGCTCCCCCGGCGCGTGCCCCTGCCGTTCCTCGTACCTGTCCGTGAGGACGGACAGGGCGTCCACGATCTGCTGGCGACGGGTCGATTACCAGCCGATCAGCCGCCGGTCGATCCCGGCGATGTCCATGACGGGCCGGCGGCCCGGGGTCACCTCGCGCGGCTCCCACGCCCACCCCAGTCGCGCGGACACCTCCTCCATGAAGGTCAGGGTGTAGAGGCAATGCCGTTGCTTTTGTCGTGGGCGTAGGCTGGTTGGGAGTCGGTGCCGGGGGGTGCGGATGACTGCGAGTGCTTCTGACTTATCGGGTCTGGGCTTGTTGACCTGGGTGTATCCGCCAGGGTTGGTGGACCGGGTGGTGGCCGCGTGCGGACGTGTCGAGCAACGCAAGCGTCTGCTGCCTGCGCGGTTGGTGGTGTACTTCGTGTTGGGGCTGGCGCTGTTCTCGCCTGCTCCGTATCTGGAGGTCATGCGGCACTTGGTGGCGGGTCTGCGAGGGCTGGGGCTGCTGGGTGAGTGGCACGTTCCGGCGAAGTCCTCGCTGTTCAGAGCCCGGCAGCGGCTGGGGTCCGAGCCGCTGCAGGTGCTGGTCGCGGCGACTGCGAAGCCGATGGCGACCGAGTCGACGCCAGGAACGTTCTGGCGGGGCCTGCGGCTGCTGGCCGTCGACGGGACCTGCTGGGACGTCGCCGACACCGAAGCCAACCAGGTGGCTTTCGGCCGTCCCGGCAACGGTCGTGGAACGGGTCGCAGTGCCTTCGTGCAGGTGCGGATGGCAGCCCTGGTGGAAGTAGGCACTCACGCGGTGCTTGACCCGGAACTCGCCGGCTGCCGCACCGGTGAAGTGACCCTCGTGGGCCGCCTGCCCCGCTCCTGCAGCGCAGGCCAGCTGATCCTGGCTGACCGTGAGTTCCTGGGCGTCCCGCTGTGGCGGGCCTTCACCGCCACCGGCGCCGACCTGCTGTGGCGCGTGTCGGCCAACCGCGTCCTGCCGGTGCGCAAACTGTTTCGGGACGGATCCTGGCTGTCCGACATCCACGCCGGCACCGACCGGGCCCAACGCGATCCGGTGCGGGTGCGCGTCCTGGCCCACCAGCTCAAAGATACCGGTCCTGCCACCGCGGCGGGCGACTACCGGCTGGTCACCACCCTGCTGGATCCCCGCCGTTATCCGGCCCGGCAGCTGGCCGCGCCCTACCGCGAGCGCTGGGAGGTCGAAGCGGTATTCGCCGAGCTCAAGACCTACCAGCGCGGCGCGAAGGTCGTTCTCAGCAGCAAGACACCCGACGGGGTCCTCCAGCAGATCTGGGCCCATCTCCTGGTCCACCACGCACTGCGCGAGCTCATGGTGAGAACCGCTGCCACCCGTGAACTCGACTCCGACCGCCTCTCGTTCACCGAAACCCTGCGCTCCGTCCGGCGCAGCGTGACTGCCACCCCGGGCGGTTTTCCCCCCTGAGCTCCTGGTGAGAGCACTGCACGTCCTGCAAGAGGACCTTCTGGAAAGGCTTCTGCCCGCCAGACGGCTCCGCAGCCAGCCTCGTGTCGTGAAGCGCAAGATGTCCAACTACTGGCTCAAACGGGCCGAGCACCACGCCTGGCCACAGCCCACCCGCACCGGCACCCGAGTCATCCGCATCACACGACCCCAACCCGCAGACCCGTAACGCAACGGCATTGGGCCTAGAGCTGCGACGCCCCTCCGTCGACAGGGAACTCCGTTCCCGTCGAGAAGGTCGCACCGAACGCCAAGTACGCCACCGCGGCGGCCACTTCCTCGGACATCCCCAGCCGTTGCATCGGGTTGGTGCTCCGGTAGGTGTCCTTTATCGTCTCGGCGACGTCGGCGGGGACGGAGCGGTCCAGGATGCCCGTGTCGATCGGGCCGGGGCTCACGGCATTGACCCGCACCTTGTGCGGCAGCAGCTCGCGGGCCAGGGTACGCGTCATCGACCGCAGGGCTGCCTTGCTCGCCGAGTAGACACTGAGCGTGTCGAGGCCCAGAACGTTCACCACCGACGTGGTGAGGACCACGCCGCTTCCCTCGCGCAACAGCGGCGCCAACGCCTGCACCGTGAAGTACGGGCCCTTGGTGTTGATGTCGAACAGCGTGTCGTACATCTCCTCCGTCGTCGAGTCGAACGGTGCGGACTCGGTGACGCCAGCGTTGACGAACAGCGCGTCCACCGCACCGAACCGCCCCTGGACCGTGCCGGCCAGCGCCTTGATGTCCTTCAGGGACGCGGCGTCGCTGCGGACGCCGACCGCCTTGTCCCCCAGCTGCTCAAGCGCGGCGTCCAGAGTGGATCGGGTGCGGCCGGTGATCAGTACGTGCGCCCCACCGTCCGCGAACAACTGGGCCGTAGCCAGGCCGATACCGCTGCTTCCGCCCGTGATCACGATCTTCTTGCCGTCATAAGTGGTCATGCCCTCAAGCCAATATCTACCCGCACACCCTGTCCAAGACCTGTTCCGTATGCCGTCATGCCCCAGGCGTATGACGACGCGCGACGTACCCTGAGCGAATGGACGTCGATCTCCGGCTCGTGCGCTATTTCACCGTTGTGGCGGAGTACGGCAACTTCGGCCGGGCCGCCACCAAGCTGCACCTGGCACAGCCGTCGCTGAGCCGCCAGATCCAGCGACTTGAGGCTCAGCTCGGTGTCCGGCTTTTCGACCGCTCGCCGCAGGGCAGCAGCCTCACCGAGGCCGGTCAGGCATTCCTTCCCAGGGCCCGGATACTGCTCCAAGAGGCCGAGCAAGCCGCTCGCGCGGCCAGAGCCGCCGTCCAGCCCCGTACCGTCACCGTCGGCTGCGCCGAAGGACTGGTCATCACCGCCTGTGTGCAGGAACTGCGCCGCCGGCACCCCGACGGCCAGGTCCGTACCCGGCACCTCGACTGGCGGGACACGCGCGCCCTCGCCGAGGGGCGGGTCGACGCCCTCGTTGTGTACAGGCCCCTGCCCTTCCCCACGGACGGCTTCCGGGTGACCAAGCTCCATCAGGAATCGCGGGTACTCGTCACCTCGGCGAGTCATCATCTGGCGAACGAGAAAGCCGTCAGCCTGCGGGCTCTGTCGGACGAGGAACTGGTGGCCTGCGTCAGCACCCCGGTTGTCTGGAGCACGCCCAAGCCGGTCGACGACCGCCCGGCACCACCCCCGCCCGCGATCGACGATAGCTACGAGGACAAGCTGGAACTCATCGCCACCGGCCACTGTGTCGCGATCTTCCCTGCCGCCGATCGACGCGCTGCTGTGCGCGAGGACATCGCCCTGGTGCCCGTCATCGACATCGATCCCTGTGAGCTCGTGCTCGTCACGCGCGCTGGCGACCTAAACCCGCTGCTCGGATCCCTGGAAGACGTCGCACGTACATTGCTCGGCACAGCCTCCCGACAGGAAAACAGCACGCTGCCGATCAGCTGACCCCTCGCGGAGATGTCTCCAAATGATCTCGTGTGGTGGATCATGGTCGGGTGATACGTCGCCATGAACTGGCCGATGCCGAGTGGGAGTTCGTCCGTCCTCTGTTGCCTCGGTCGGAGCGAGGGCGGAAGCGGCTGGATGACCGGATGGTCCTCAATGGAATCGCCTGGAAGTTCCGGACGGGCACGGCCTGGCGGGACGTACCCGAGCGGTAGGGATCCTGGGCCACGCTGCACACTCGCTTCCGCCGATGGGCCAGGGACGGCACCTTCGAGCGGATGCTCCGGGAAGCCCAGGCGCGGGCGGATGCGGCCGGTGAGGTCGACTGGCTGGTATCGCTCGACTCCACCATCGTCCGAGCCCACCAGCATACGGCCGGGGCCCGAAAAGAAGGCTCCGAAACCCGGCGCTCGACCGCTCCAGAGGTGGACTGACCAGCAAGATTCACCTGGTCTGCGATGCTGTCGGCCGACCGCTCGCCTTCGTTCTCACCGGCAGGAACACCAACGACTGCACCCAGTTCACCGCCGTGATGGAGGCGATACGGGTGCCCCGCGTCGGTCCTGGCCGCCCCCGCGTACGGCCCGGTCATGTCCTGGAAGACAAGGGCTACAGCAGGCGACCGGCGGCGACCACGGGCAGCAAGGCGCGGGCACTGCCTGACTCGGTCGATTCCGCAATGTCTATGTCACGGCGCCGTTGCTGGTGGTCGCGTAGCGCTCGGCGAGTGTGGCGAAGGCTGCGGTCAGTTCGGGAGGCTCGACGACTTCCATCGGGACTTCGAACCGCCCGAACGAGGCTGCGAGTGCTCCCCACGACCATGAACCGGCCTTGAGGCTGCATCGATTTTCGGCGAGTGCCACGACTGTGCCGTCGCCGGCGAACGGAAGGACGTCGTGCGCAGGCAGATGCAGGATCACAGTTCCGCGGCATGGCCATTCGTTGACGTCGGATCCTTTGAAGCGTGCTGCAGTGAATTCCTGCACGTCGCCGCCCGGTACCACTCGCGAAGTGAAGCGCGGCCCGGTGGGCACGCGCGGTGTGATGCGGTCGGCGCTGAAGAGGCGCCAGTCGTTGCGGTCGAGGTCCCAGGCGACGAGATGCCACCGACCGTGCGAGGTGACGAGGTGGTGTGGCTCCACGCGGCGAGCCGGACGCAGTTGTTGGTCATCGTCCGCGGCACCGCGAGGGGCGTAGTCGAAGCGGAGCACTTCACGAACACGGATCGTGTTCGCGAGCGTGATGAGAACGTCTGTCGGGATTTCCATGGGGGCAGCGTCGCCGGCGCGACCGATGGTGGTGATCTCGAGCCCGTCGAGGCGGTGTCGGAGCCGTGGAGGCATGACCTGCCGGATCGTCGCGAGGGCGCGAATGGCTGCTTCCTCAATCCCGACCCCGACAGCGGGCGCCGCTTGCAGGGCGATGGCGACCGCGACGGTCTGGTCGTCGTCGAAGAGCAGTGGTGGCAACTCGCTGCCGGCGTCGAGCCGGTACCCGCCGTCCGGACCCATCGTGGCCTGGATGCTGTACCCCATCTCTCGAAGTCTTTCGATGTCCCGTCGCACAGTGCGGTCGCTGGTCTCCAGCCGCGACGCAAGGAGCGATCCGGGCCAGTCCTGCCGGGTCTGCAGCAGCGACAGCAGTTTGAGCAGCCGCGATGTCGTTGTCATGGTTTCGACCGTAACCGAGTTCTAGGACAAAAACTGACCTATACACCTGTGAGAGTTTCCGTACCGACCCGAGCGGGCCGGCTTCCCAACAAGGAGCAGCGATGACCATCCAGACGACCACCCACCTCAACTTCCGTGGCGACGCGCGTGCAGCGCTGGAGTTCTACCACTCTGTCTTCGGCGGGCAGGTCGCGATCAACACCTACGCGGACTTCGGGATGCCGGCCGGGGTGCCCGGTTCCGACAAGGTCGTGTTCGGCCACGTCGCCGCGGAAAACGGCTTCCGGGTCATGGGGTACGACATCCCCGGCGCGACCGAGGGAACCATCGTCGGCGGCGGTACGACCCGCCGCGAGAACAACACCACCATCACCGACCAGGCACTGTTCGTCTCCATCGGTTCCGACAGCCTGGACGAGCTTCAGAAGTACTGGGACGCCCTCGCCGTCGACGCCGTCATCGTCGAACCGCTGGCCGCCTCGGCGTGGAGCGCAGGCTTTGGCATGCTCACCGACCGCTTCGGCGTCACGTGGAGCGTCAGCGTCACCTCCGCTTCCTGACCCCGCCAAGCCGCGGCGCGGAGCCGATCCGATCCGCGCCGTGGCTTCCTGTTCCTTCTTTCTCGCTTTCGTCACCGCTGAGGAAAACTCATGCTCGCTGCCCTGTCCGAGATCAACTGGTTCGCCGTGATCGTCGCCACACTCGTCTTTGCCGTCCTCGGCGGTCTCTACTTCAGCGTCATCGTCGCCAAGCCCTACAAGGTCGCGCTCGGCAACGAGAACCGCGAGCTGCCGAAGCCCGGCCCGATCTTCGTCGTCGGACCGCTGGTCTCAAGCCTGCTCGTCGTCATCACCAGCGCGGTCCTCCTGCGGGCCCTCGAAATTGAATCCGCCGGCGCCGGCATCGGCTTCGGACTCGTCATCTCGATCGGCTATCTCATCGCGCAGACGCTGACCATCGCGATCAACCCGAACTTCCCCCGCCCGCTGCTGTACACGCTGATCAACGCACCTTACTTCGCCGTCTGCACCGTGACGGCAAGCACCATCCTCACCCTCTGGCAGTGACCGGCCCGCACGAAGGAGTCCCACAATGAAACTGCGCACCCTTGGCCGCACCGGTCTCAAAGTCAGTCCCTACTGCCTCGGCACCATGCTGTTCGGTCCAGCTGGCACCCCCGACCCCGACGACTGTCGACGCATACTGCACCGCGCCCTCGACACGGGCATCAACTTCATCGACACCGCCGACGTGTACGGCGGCGGCGAGACGGAGTCGATCCTCGGCGCCGCGCTGAAGGGGCGACGCGACGACGTCGTGCTCGCCACGAAATTCAGCGGGCCGATGGGCGACGACCCGAACCGACGCGGCGCCTCACGACGCTGGATCCTCACGGCTGTCGAGGAGTCGCTGCGCCGGCTCAACGTCGACCACATCGACCTGTACCAGATTCACCACTTCGACCCGGCGACGGACCTCGAAGAGACCCTCTCGGCACTGAGCGATCTGATCAGCAGCGGGAAGGTACGAGTGATCGGCTCATCCAGCTTCCTTGCCTCGGACATCGTCGAAGCGCAGTGGATCAGCGAGCGCCGCGGGCTCGCGCGGCTCCGCACAGAACAGCCAAGCTATTCGATCCTTGCCCGCGGCATCGAACGTGACGTCCTACCCGTCGCTGAACGCTACGGCATGGGCGTGCTCACCTGGAGCCCTCTGTCGTGGGGACTTCTGACCGGCAAGTACCGTGCCGGGCAGAACACGCCCGTCTCTGCGAGCCGCGCGATGTGGGGGCCACGCCACATGAGCGATCAAGCCAAGTTCGCCGCCGTGGAAAAACTCGCACCGATCGCTGACGAAGCGGGAATCTCGATCACCCACCTCGCAATGGCGTTCGTCATGGCACACCCAACCGTGACATCGGCGATCATCGGACCGCGCACCCTTGAGCAGCTCGACGACCTCCTCGCAGGAACGAACATCAGCCTGAGCGACGACGTCCTCGACCGGATCGATGAGATCGCACCGCCGGGAACCGACACCGGCGTGACCGATGTCAGCTACACCCCGCCGGCTCTCGCGCACACAACACTACGACGACGCCCCATCGGCGACCGCACTGCCACCTGAAAAGGGCCACGATGAACGCTTCCTCGTCAACCGTTCAACTCACTGTCACCGATGCCGCTGCCTGGCGCGCATGGCTAGACGAGAACGAGGGAACCAGCAACGGCGTGTGGGTGATCCTCGCCAAGAAGGGAACCCACACCCCGACATCGCTCATATACGCACAGGCCCTCGAGGAAGCCCTGTGCAGCGGATGGATCGACGGACGTAAGAACGCCATCGACTCTGCCACCTACCGTCAGCACTTCACCCCGCGTCGTCCCCGATCTCTGTGGTCGAAACGCAACGTCGCACTCGTGGCCGGTCTCATCGAGTCGGGCCGCATGCGCGAACGCGGCCGCGCGGAGATCGAGCGTGCCCGCACGGACGGACGCTGGGAACGGGCCTACGCCGGCTCCGCCACAATCGACGTTCCAGGTGACCTTCTTACCGCGCTTCGTGCAACTCCCGGCGCTGAAACAGCGTTCCTCGCCCTGGGGAGCTCCGCCCGATACCCGATCCTTCTCGACGTGACCACCGCCAGCAACGACACCGTTCGCGCAACGCGCATCGTCCGCCACGTCACTCGGCTCGCGAACCCGGAGAAATGAGCACCGAAGGAGGAGTGCGCAAGGACGGCCTGAACACCGAACAGCACTATGACGGCGTGGTCGGTGCGCAGCCTGCAGACCCTGCTGGGACCGGATGTGCAAGGGGCGGTGACAGAGCTGGTCCCAGCGGGACGGACCCCGCCTGGCCGTCACGGCCGCGAAGGCGACTGCCGTGCGCGCCACGTATGTGGGCGGCCGGTCCACCGCCGGTCTGGCCCGCGACCACCACGTCAGCCGCGGCGCCATCCGTACAGCCGTCGCCGACCTCATGCCCGAGCACACCGACAATCGCCAGGACCCCCCGGCACCGGAGACCGCGGTCACCCTCGACATGCCGGGCAAGGTCGCCGACTTCCTCCGCGCGGCCGAACTGGAGCCCGCCGAGCGGGCCGCGCTCGACCAGGGCGTGACCGTACGGCGCGGCCAGGGCTATACCCTCCACGTCCCCGCGGCGCCCTCGGTCCACCGCCAACTCCTCGGCCGCTGCCAGCCGCTCGACGCCCCCGCAGCGATCCCGGCCCAGCACAAGGCCCGCCGCGAGTACGCGAACCGCGTCAGCACCCTCATCGCCCCATGGCCTGAGCGTCACTCGTAGCCACTTTTGCGGCTGGTGTCTGAGCTAGTACTGCAACGGTGCTTGTTCTGAGTGCTGGGCAGTTCAGGGGCTGTGCCCGCGT
>NZ_JAHKJW010000006.1 GCF_019710745.1 Streptomyces beigongshangae | reverse complement strand
GGGCGCGGCCTCCGCGCGCCGCGCCGCCTCGCCCGCGGCGCCCCCGGCGGTGTCCTCGGTGGTGTCCGTCATCAGGAGCCCGCGGCCTTCCGCGCCTCTTCCCAGCGCCTGCCCAGGTCGCCGAGGAAGCCGTCGAGGCTGCCCTTCCTGGCGCCGCGGGCGAGGTCGACGAGGTCCTGGCGGTAGTCGGGCTTGTAGATGCCGACCTCGGAGCGGTTGTCGATCTCCTTGACCAGCGCGCCCTGGGCGTCGTCGAGTTCGATGAGCTTCACGTCCGCCTCCTCGTAGGGCCGCAGCACCTCGGGCAACGGGGCGCCCCTGACCGGTGAGAGGGCCAGGTTGTCGGCGGCGTAGCCGGACTTGTCGGTGAACCAGTCGATCCAGGCGCGGGCCGCCTCCTTGTGGTCGGAGTTGATGTTGACGGCCTGGTTGTAGTCGGGCGACATGGTGGCGCAGAACCTTCCGTCCCGCCGGGCCGGGAAGGGCATGAAGCCGATGTCGTCCGGGTCCGCGCCGGCCTCCTCCGCCGCCGCCCGGAACTGGGTGATCGCCCAGGAGCCGAGCCACATCGTGGCGATGTCGCCCTTGGCCAGCCCGGGTTTCGACGCCTCCCAGTTGGTGGTCGTCGGGTCCTTCTCGGTGAGCCCGGCGCGCACGATGTCGTGGAGCATGGTGTCGCCGACGCGCAGGTCCTCGCCCTTCGCCCACGGATCGCCCCCGGCGAGCCTGCTCGTCGCCCGCGGGTCGCAGCTGACCGCGCCGTCGACGTACGTCCAGTGCGTCAGCGGCCACATGTCCTTGAAGTTCGTGTAGTACGGGATCGCGTCGGTCCTGGCCCCGACGGCCTTCAGTCCGTCGACGAACGCGGCCGGGGTGGCGGGCCAGTCGGTGATCCCCGCCTCCTTCCAGATCCGCCTGTTGTAGAGGAAGCCGGGGAGCGCGCCCATCGGGCTCTGTCCGTAGACCTTGCCGTCGACCGTGGTGAAGTCGGTGAACAGGTACTTCTTCGCGCGCTCGGTCTCCGTGCCGAGGGACGCGAAGAACTTGGGGTAGTCGTCCTTCCCGACCACGGTCGGGATCATCAGCACGTCGCCGTAGTTCTCGGTGTTCATCCGGATCTTGACCTCGCCCTCGTAGTCCGTGAGGGCGTCGAACTCGACCTTCACCTTCGGGTGGGTCCGGTTGAACTCGGCGGCGTACTTCTTCATCGTGCCGTCCTGCACGAGGTCGGTGCGGTGGGTGAGGACCGTGATCGTGCCGGACACCTCACCCGGGTCGGTGGGGGCCTCGGCGTCCGCGCCCTTCGACGTGCCTCCGCTTCCGGTACAGCCCGCGGCCAGCAGCGCGACGGCGGCGAGGCCTGCGGCGGTCTTCGTGCGGCGGTTCATCTGCACCAGCTCCGTTCGGGGACGGACGAGCACGAGTGGGTTGGCTGGTTCGGCACTCTGGCAGCCGTTACTAAACCGGTAAAGTCCTTATTTCGCCAAGGATCCAGAAGTATTTACTACGCCTGGTCAGCATTGGCCTATACCGGTTTAGGAGTGCGCATGCTGGATGTCACGCCGATCCACGAGGGATGGGTCCTGCGGCACGACGGGGCCGCGCTCCCCGCCACGGTGCCGGGCTGCGTGCACACGGACCTGCTGGCGGCCGGGGTCCTCCCGGACCCGTTCCTCGGGCGGCGCGAGACCGAAGTGGCCTGGGTCGGGCGGCGCGACTGGACGTACGAGACGACGCTGGTCCCGGCGCCGGGCGGGCACGAGCGGACCGACCTCGTCTTCGAGGGTCTCGACACCGTCGCCGAGATCCGGCTCGACGGCCGGCTCCTCGGCACGGTGCGCAACATGCACCGCTCGTACCGCTTCGACGTCACGGGGCTCGGCGGCCGGCTCTCGGTGCGCTTCCGGTCCGCGTACGACGAGGCGGAGGCGGTGCGCGAACGCCTCGGGGAGCGGCCTGGCGCCTACCCCGAACCGTTCCAGTACCTCCGCAAGATGGCCTGCTCCTTCGGCTGGGACTGGGGCCCGACCCTGGTGACCGCCGGCATCTGGCGGCCGGTGCGCCTGGAGCGCTGGACGACGGCGCGGATCACCCGGGTGCGTCCGCTCGTGACGGTCGAGGAGGGTCTGGGACGGGCCGAGCTGCACGTGGAGGTCGAGCGGTCCGGGGTGGCGGCGGGTCTGACCCTGAGCGCCCGTGTGGCGGGCGTCGCGGGTGCGGACGCGGCGGTGGACGTGACCGGTACGCACGCGGTCGTGCGCGTCGACGTACCGGACCCCGGGCTGTGGTGGCCGCGCGGTTACGGCGGACAGCGGCTGTACGGGCTGGAGCTGACGCTGTCGGACGCCGGCGGGCCGCTGGACTCCTGGCGCCGCCGCGTCGGCTTCCGGACCGTCGCGCTGGACCGCGGGGCGGACGGGCACGGCTCCGGCTTCACCCTCGTCGTCAACGGCGAACGGCTCTTCGCGCGGGGCGTCAACTGGATCCCGGACGACGTCCTGCCCTCGCGGATCACCCGCGAGCGCTACCGCACCCGGCTGGCCCAGGCGGCCGGCGCCGGTGTGGACCTCGTACGCGTCTGGGGCGGCGGCATCTACGAGAGCGAGGACTTCTACGACGCCTGCGACGAACTGGGCCTGCTGGTCTGGCAGGACTTCCCCTTCGCCTGCGCCGCCTACCCGGAGGAGCAGCCCCTGCGCGGCGAGGTGGAGGCCGAGGCGCGCGAGAACGTCGTACGGCTGATGCCGCACCCCTCGCTCGTGCTGTGGAACGGCAACAACGAGAACCTGTGGGGCTTCCGGGACTGGGACTGGGAACGGCGGCTGGCCGGCGACTCGTGGGGCGAGGGCTACTACCTCGGCCTGTTGCCCCGGATCGTCGCGGAGACGGACCCGACGCGGCCCTACACGGCGGGCAGCCCCTGGTCCGGTTCCTGGGACCACCACCCCAACGACCCGGCGCACGGCACCCACCACTCGTGGGAGGTGTGGAACCGGCGGGACTACGCGGACTACCGGCTGGACGTACCGCGGTTCGTGGCCGAGTTCGGCTGGCAGGCGCCGCCCGCGTACGCCACGGTGCGGCGCGCCCTGCCCGGCGAGGTGCTCGCGCCGGACTCCCCCGGCATGCTGCACCACCAGAAGGCCCACGACGGGAACGGGAAGCTGGCGCGCGGGCTCGCAGCGCACTTCGCCGTGGACGGACCCGGCTCCTGCGAGGGCGACTTCGACCGCTGGCACTACCTCACCCAGCTGAACCAGGCGCGGGCGGTCGCCACCGGCATAGAGCACTGGCGGTCGCACTGGCCGGTGTGCGCGGGCACGGTGCTGTGGCAGCTCAACGACTGCTGGCCGGTGACCTCGTGGGCGGCGATCGACGGGGACGGCCGCGAGAAACCGCTCTACCACGAGCTGAAGCGGCTGTACGCGGACCGGCTGCTGACCCTTCAGCCGCGGCCCGGAGGGCTCGTGCTGGCGGCCGTCAACCAGTCGGCCGGGCCGTGGGAGTGCCGGCCGGTGCTGCGGCGGATGTCGGTGGAGGGCGGGGTGGTGGCCGAGGCCCGCCCGGAACTGCCCGCCGTGGCCCGGGCGGTCGCGTGCCTGCGCATACCGGAGGGACTGGAGCCCGCCGGGCCCGGGGAGTTCCTGGTGGCGGACGCGGACGCGGACGGGGGCGGGGACGGGGGCGGGGGGACGGATGAGGGCGGGAACGAGGCCGGGGCCGGGGGCACGGGCGGGCTGCGGGCCCTGTATTTTCCCGCCGCCGACCGCGAGATCCCGTACCCCAAGCCGCTGTTCGACGTCGCGGTCGCGCCGGGGCAGGTCGTGGTCACCGCCCGTACGCTCGTCCGGGACCTGCTGCTGCAGGCCGACCGGCTCTCGCCCGCCGCCGCGGCCGACCGGGGGCTCGTCACCCTGCTGCCGGGCGAAGAGGTGACCATCGGGGTCCGCGGCTGGGAGACTCTGGGGCACCTGGACGCGGAGACCGTACGATCCGCCCTGTACTGCGTGGAGCCCGCACGATGACGACACCGTCCCGTGTCACGATCAAGGACGTCGCGGCCCGTGCCGGGGTGTCCAAGGGGGCCGTGTCACTGGCCTTCAACCGCAAGCCCGGCGTGTCCGACGCGACCCGGGACCGGATCTTCGAGGCGGCACGCCAGCTGGGCTGGGAGCCGAACCCCACCGCCCGGTCGCTGGCCGGCCGGCGCGTGGACGCCGTCGGCCTCGCGATCTGCCGGCCGGCCAGGCTGCTCGGGCTCGAACCCTTCTACATGGAGTTCGTCTCGGGCGTGGAGAGCGTGCTGACCGAGCACGCGTGCTCGCTGCTGCTGCGGCTCGTGCGCACGGTGGAGGAGGAGGTCGGGCTCCAGGACTCCTGGTGGCGGGGCAAGCACGTCAGCGGGTCGATCCTGGTGGACTTCCGGGCGGACGACCCCCGGGCGGCCGCCGTCCGGCGGCTCGGGATACCCGTGGTGGCCGTGGGGCACCCCTCGCTCACCGGCGGGCTCACCTCCGTGTGGACCGACGACGCCAGTGCCGTCACCGAGGCCGTGCGGTACCTCGCGGCGCTCGGGCACGTGCGGATCGCCCGGGTCGGCGGCACGGCCGCGCTCGGGCACACGGCGATCCGCACGGCCGCGTTCGACGCCGCCGCGCGGGCGCTGGGGCTGACCGGGGCGTCCCAGGTGGCGACGGACTTCTCCGGGGACGTGGGGGCGCGGGCGACGCGCTCCCTGCTGGCCGCGCCGGCCGCCGACCGGCCGACCGCGATCGTGTACGACAACGACATCATGGCGGTGGCGGGGCTCTCGGTGGCCGCCGAGATGGGCCTCTCGGTGCCGGGTGACGTGTCGCTGCTGGCCTGGGACGACTCGCAGCTGTGCCGGCTGACGCATCCGACGCTGTCCGCGATGAGCCATGACGTGCACGGGTTCGGGGCGGAGGTCGCCCGGACGCTGTTCGGCGTGATCACCGGGGACGGGGGCGCGGGGTCGCATGCGGTCCCCACACCGGTGCTGACCCCTCGGGGCTCGACGGCGCCGCCCCGGTGAGGGATCCCCCCGGGGGGGTGGGGTGGCGACCGGCGGGGGTCTGCGGGCGCGCCGTGGCCGGCCGCGCGGTTCCCCGCGCCCCTGAAGGGCGCTCTTCAGGGGCGCGGGGAACCGCGCGACGAGCCGCGACGCGCCCGTGGGTACGGCACGGCCCGCCCCCCTGCGGCCACACTGGAGGTGTGACCTTCACCGCTCCGGCCCATGGGGCTGGGCAGGCTGGTTACCCGTAAGTAGCATGGCAGGTGAGCGCGCGCTCAGGGCGTGTGTGCCGCGCAGTAGTGCCATCCCGCATCTGGAGGAGAGCCATCGTGCCTCGTACCGTCAGGGACGTCGTCTTCGTCGACGGCGTCCGCACCCCGTTCGGCAAGGCGGGCCCGAAGGGCATCTACCACGAGACCCGTGCCGACGACCTCGTCGTGAAGGCGATCCGGGAGCTGCTGCGCCGCAACCCCGGCCTCGACCCGAAGAAGATCGACGAGGTCGCCATCGCCGCGACCACCCAGATCGGCGACCAGGGTCTGACGCTGGGCCGCACGGCCGGCATCCTGGCCGGACTGCCCCAGTCCGTGCCGGGCTACTCCATCGACCGCATGTGCGCCGGCGCCCTGACCGCCGTGACGACCGCCGCCGGCTCGGTGGCGTTCGGCGCGTACGACGCCGTCATCGCGGGCGGTGTCGAGCACATGGGCCGCCACCCGATGGGCGAGGGCGTGGACCCCAACCCCCGGTTCGTCAGCGACAAGCTGGTCGACGAGTCGGCCCTCTTCATGGGCATGACCGCGGAGAACCTGCACGACCGCTACCCCACGATCACCAAGCTGCGCGCCGACGAGTACGCCGTGCGCTCGCAGGAGAAGGCCGCCAAGGCGTACGCCAACGGCAGGATCCAGCAGGACCTGGTGCCGATCTCGGTGCGCAACACCAACGCGGAGGTCGGCGAGACGGGCTGGGGCCTGGTCACCGCCGACGAGCCGATGCGCCCGGGCACCACCCTGGAGAACCTGGCGAACCTGAAGACCCCGTTCCGGGTGCACGGCCGGGTCACCGCCGGCAACGCGGCCGGCCTGAACGACGGCGCCACCGCCTCGATCATCGCCTCCGAGGAGTTCGCCCGCGAGCACGGCCTGCCGGTCCGGATGCGCCTGGTGTCGTACGCCTTCGCGGGTGTCGAGCCCGAGGTGATGGGCTACGGCCCGATCCCGGCGACCGAGAAGGCCCTCGCCAAGGCGGGCCTGTCGATCGAGGACATCAACCTCTTCGAGATCAACGAGGCGTTCGCCGTCCAGGTCCTCGCCTTCCTGGAGCACTACGGCATCGCCGACGACGACGCGCGCGTCAACCAGTACGGCGGCGCCATCGCCTACGGCCACCCGCTGGCCTCCTCCGGCGTCCGGCTGATGACCCAGCTGGCCCGCCAGTTCGAGGAGCAGCCCGAGGTCCGCTACGGCCTCACCACCATGTGCGTCGGCTTCGGCATGGGCGCCACGGTGATCTGGGAGAACCCGCACCACAAGGACGCCGGAGGCGACAAGTGAGCACCACCGAACTCCTGAAGGGCGCGGCCGCGCTGTTCCCCGACGAGGTCGTGACGTCGGCGCACGTGCGCCACCTCGACCTGCCGTCCGGCGCCGGGCGCTTCGCGCTCGTCACGCTGGACAACGGCCTGGACCACACCAAGCCGACCACCTTCGGCCCGGCCTCGCTGGCGAACCTGAACCTCGCGATCGACCAGGTCGAGAGGGAGGCCGCGGCCGGCGAGATCACCGGCGTCGGCATCACCGGCAAGCCGTTCATCTTCGCCGTCGGCGCGGACCTCAAGGGCGTCGAGGTCCTCAAGGAGCACCAGGACGCGCTGGCCATCGGCAAGGGCGGCCACGAGGTCTTCAAGCGGCTGTCCGCCCTCGCGGTCCCGACCTTCGCGTACTACAACGGCGCGGCCATGGGCGGCGGTGTCGAGGTCGGCCTGCACTGCACCTACCGCACGGTGTCCGCGTCGCTGCCCGCCTTCTCGCTGCCCGAGGTCTTCCTCGGCCTGGTGCCCGGCTGGGGCGGCTGCACCCTGCTGCCGAACCTGATCGGCGCGGACAAGGCCGTCTCGGTGATCATCGAGAACTCGCTCAACCAGAACAAGCAGCTCAAGGGCGCCCAGGTCTACGAACTGGGCATCGCCGACGCGCTGTTCGAGGGCGCCGACTTCCTGGAGCAGTCGCTGCTCTGGACGGCGGCCGTCCTCAAGGGCGAGATCGTCGTCGACCGTGCGGCCGTCGACCGCGGCGAGACCTGGGACCAGGCCGTCGACCGGGGCCGTTCGTTCGCGGACGGCAAGGTGCACGGCGCGGCCCCGGCCGCGTACCGCGCGCTGGACATCATCGCCGCCGCGAAGAACGGCGACCTCCAGCAGGGCTACGACGCCGAGGACCGGGCCCTAGCCGACCTGATCATGGGCGGTGAACTGCGCGCGGGCATCTACGCGTTCAACCTGGTGCAGAAGCGCGGCAAGCGCCCCGCGGGCGCCCCGGACAAGTCGCTGGCCCGTCCGGTCACCAAGGTGGGTGTCGTCGGCGCCGGCCTGATGGCCTCGCAGCTCGCCCTGCTCTTCCTGCGCCGTCTGGAGGTGCCGGTCGTGCTGACCGACATCGACCAGGAGCGCGTCGACAAGGGCGTGGGCTACGTCCACGCCGAGATCGACAAGCTGCTCGGCAAGGGCCGGATCCACCAGGACAAGGCCAACCGGCTGAAGGCACTGGTGACCGGCGTCCTGGACAAGGCCGAGGGCTTCGCGGACGCGGACTTCATCATCGAAGCCGTGTTCGAGGAGATCGGTGTCAAGCAGCAGGTGTTCGCCGAGGTCGAGGCGGTCGCCCCGGCGCACGCGATCCTCGCCACCAACACCTCCTCGCTGTCGGTGACGGAGATGGCGTCGAAGCTCAGGAACCCCGAGCGGGTCGTCGGCTTCCACTTCTTCAACCCGGTCGCCGTCCTGCCGCTGCTGGAGATCGTGCGGGGCGAGGCGACCGACGACGCGTCCCTGGCCACGGCCTTCGCCGTCGCCAGGAAGCTGAAGAAGACCGCGGTCCTGGTGAAGGACGCCCCGGCGTTCGTCGTGAACCGCATCCTCACCCGCTTCATGGGCGAGATCCAGAACGTCATCGACGAGGGCACGCCGGTCGCGGTCGCCGAGAAAGCGGTCGAGCCGCTGGGGCTGCCGATGTCGCCGCTGGTCCTGCTGGAGCTCGTCGGGCCCGCGATCGGGCTGCACGTCTCGGAGACCCTCAACCGGGCCTTCCCCGACCGCTTCACGGTCTCCCCGAACCTGGCGGCGGTCGTGAAGGCGGGCAAGCGCGGCTTCTACGTGTACGACTCCGGCAAGCCGGAGCTGGACCCCGAGGTCGCCGCGCTGCTGAAGCAGGGCGATGTCGTGCTGAGCGAGGAGCAGGTGCGCGCCCGGGTCCTGGACGCCGTGGCGCAGGAGATCGGGCTCATGCTCGACGAGGGCGTCGTGGCGGAGGCGCAGGACATCGACCTGTGCCTGATCACCGGTGCCGGGTGGCCCTTCCACCTGGGCGGCATCACGCCGTACCTGGACCGCGAGGGCGTCTCGGCCCGCGTCAACGGCAAGCCGTTCCTGGCCCCGGGCGTGGCGTCGGTCCCGGCGTAGCGGTTCCACCGCGCCGCACCGGGTGCCCCGCACGCCTCCCCGGCGTGCGGGGCACCCGGCTTTTCCCGCCCGGCCGCCTCCGCCCGTCCCGTCCCGTCCCGGAGGCCGGGTCAGTAGCCGTAGATCATCTTGTAGGCGACCTCGGGAAGGAACTGCCCGGCCGAGGAGCCGGCTCCCACGCCGCAGTTGCCGTCGGACTCACCCGGGACCTTGATCCACAGGAGCATCTCGGCGCCTCCGCCCAGCCGGGTGGGGGTGCCGATACGGCGGCCCGAGGGGTTGCACCACTGGCCGTTGGAGCCGTTGCCGTTGCGGCTGGTGTCCACGACGAACGGCTTGGTGTAGCCGTAGCGGGCGCCGAGTTCCCTGTTGACGGCGTTGCCGTACGCGGTGTTCTCGGCCGTGGTCAGGTAGTTGGAGACGTTGAGCGAGAAGCCGTGGGCCTGTCGGAGTCCCGCTTCGTGCAGGCGCTGGGCCATGGCCTGCGCACCCGCCCAGGCCGGGTTGCCGGCGTCGAGGTAGACCCAGGTGTTGGGGGCCTGGCGGCTGAACTCCGCGAGCGCGCCGGTGAGCATGGACTCGCGTTCGTCGATCTGGGCCTGGGTCATGCAGCCGTAGTCCCCGAGGGAGTCCGGTTCGAGGACGACGACGGCCGGGCGGGCCGCGATCCCGCCCGCGAACTGGGCGATCCAGTCCCGGTAGGCGGACGGCGAGGAGGCTCCCCCGGCGGAGTGCCCGCCGCAGTAGTCGCGGTGGTAGATGTTGTAGGCGACGAGGACGGGCAGCTTGTCCTGGGCGTCCGCCGCGCCCGCGTACGCGCCCGTGGCGGTGCCGATGGTGCCGCTCCAGGAGCCGAACCAGCGGGCCGTCGGCGTATTGGCGATGGAGGCGTTGACGGCGGAGGCCCGGCCGTCGCCGGGGTTGGCGGCGGCCCACCGCTTCGCGCTGGAGTCGGGGTCCGCGTAGAACCCGTTGGTCATGGTCGTCGGGTCGGCCGCGTGGGCGGACGGTGCGACGGCGAGCGCCAGGGACAGCGAGGAGAGTGCTGCCATCAGGGTGAGCAGTCTGCGGCGCATGACGGTACCTCGGCTTTCCGACAGGGATGCGTCCGGTGATCGGCGGGTCAGGGTGGGACAGGCGACGGGACAGTGATCGACGTGTGCATGACATTCACATGTGCGGTGCCCTCCTTCCGCGGGCGGCCGCTTTGCGTACGAGACTTCGAACACGGATCGGCTCGTCGGGCATTCTGGATGATAGAAGGCCGGTGGATCCCGTCAATGCCCTGCGCACGAATCGCCGATGATGTCGAAACATTCGAAGACGTTCGCTCTCGCGTCACCGCAGGCCGGTTGCCCGAATGATGCGCCTGCGCCATCTTCCACAAGCCCTCGTGGCCGGATCGCGGAGGCAGTCCTGTGACGGCTGTTGACATGTTCGACGACCTTCCTAGTATCCGTGGGGCTCCACTTTCCGAACGGCTCACGAAATTTCGAACCAACCATCTCCCTTCCGTTCAGTGTCATGGACGTGACACAAGCTCCCGTGTCACCCGCCCATGGCGCACTTCCACGAAGGAGCCCCTGGTGCCCAGACGGTCAGGCGGACGACTGCTCCGCCTCCTCGCGACCATCGTGCTGACGGTCGCCGCGTCCGTGACGGTCTCCGACCGGTCCACTGCCTCGGCCGCGCCCGGCAGCCCGGCGCTCACGCCGCCACTCGGCTGGAACAGCTGGAACAGCTTCGGGTGCGGGATCACGGAGACGCAGGTCCGCCAGGCGGCCGACGCGATGGTGTCCTCGGGCATGCGCGAGGCCGGCTACCGGTACCTGGTGGTCGACGACTGCTGGTTCGACCCGCAGCGCGACGCGGCGGGAAACCTGCGGTCCAGCCCGACCAAGTTCCCCGGTGGGATGAAGGCGCTCGGTGACTACATCCACAGCAGGGGACTGAAGTTCGGCATCTACCAGGTACCGGGCGAACGCACCTGCGCGCAGACCACCGGCGCCTATCCCGGATCGACGGGCAGCAGGGGGCACGAGGCCCAGGACGCGGCCACGTTCGCCTCGTGGGGCGTCGACTACCTCAAGTACGACTGGTGTTCCTCCAGCGGTACCCGCGACGAGCAGGTCGCGCGGTTCACGCTCATGCGCGACGCCCTGCGTGCCACCGGGCGGCCGATCGTCTACAGCATCAACCCCAACAGCTTCCACGCCATCACCGGTGCCACGTACGACTGGGGCGAGGTCGCCGACCTGTGGCGGACGACCGAGGACCTGCTCGACATCTGGCAGAACGGCAACACCAACAGCTATCCGATGGGCGTCGGCAACGTCCTGGACGTCACCGCGCCGTTGGCGGCGCAGTCGGGTCCGGGGCACTGGAACGACCCCGACATGCTGGTCGTGGGCCGTCCCGGACTGTCACTGACCGAGTCCCGCTCCCACTTCGCCCTGTGGGCGCTGCTGGGTGCCCCGCTCATGGCCGGCAACGACATCCGCACCATGTCCGCAGACGTCAGCGCGGTACTGCGCAACCCGCGTCTGCTGGCGGTGAACCAGGATCCGCTGGGCGCGGGCGGGCGCAGGGTGCGCGACGACGGCAGCACCGAGGTGTTCGCCAAGCCGCTGTCCGACGGCTCGGTCGCGGTGGGCCTGCTCAACCGGGGAGGCGATACGGCGACGGTCACCACCACCGTGGGGCAGGCCGGCCTGTCCGGCGGGCCGTTCACCCTCACCGACCTGTGGACCGGTGGTACGTCGGGCACCTCCGGGCAGATCTCGGCGAGCGTCCCCGCGCACGGCGTCGCCGTGTTCCGGGTGAGCGGTGGCAGTCCGCTGGCCGCCACCACCTCGCGGCTGCGCGGTACCGGCTCCGGCCGCTGCGCGGACGTGGACAACGCCTCCACCGCCGCCGGGGCCACCGTACTGATCTGGGACTGCCACACCGCGGCCAACCAGCTCTGGACCACGTGGGCGGGCGGCGAGATCCGCGTCTTCGGCGACAAGTGCCTCGACGCCCACAACCGGGGCACCACCGACGGGACCCGGGTCATCACCTGGCCCTGCAACGGCCAGGACAACCAGAAGTGGACCCTCGGCCCCGACGGGTCGGTCCGCAACGCGCACGCCGGGCTGTGCCTCGACGCCGACCGGGCCGGCACCGCCAACGGAACACCGCTGGTCCTGTGGACCTGCAACGGCCAGACCGGTCAGAGGTGGACCCGCCCGGGCACGGGAGGTACGGCACCGAGCAGCGCCCGTCCGGGCGGCCCGCACCGGTGACAGCGCTCCGCCGGGTTCGTACACCCGTGACGGCACGGTCTGCGCCGTCACGGGGGAACGCCGCGAAGTGACGCCGTCCGGGCGGGACGCCGGGGCCGGCAGGTGTCCCCGCGTGTCACCGACCGGCTAGACGCTTCGCCATGCCTCCAGCGCCAGGCCCGGTTCGGCCTTGCGGCGGGTCAGCAGGAGGGCGCCGGTGCCCGGGGCGAGACTCGCCGCGACCACCCTGCCCTCCGCGTCCTCGGTGAGCGCCACCGTCGCGTCGCCCGGCAGTTGCGGGCCGGAGTCGGTCCACCACGCCCCCGCGGCCTCCTGCTCGGTGGGGTACGCCGCGAACGCCACCCGCCCGCCCGCGGACCGCTGCGCGAGCAGCGTGCAGTCGACGTCGTCGAGCGTGCAGCGGATCGCGGACACCGCGCCCGGCCCCGCGCAGCCCAGGAGTTCCACGGGCTCCGTACCGGCCCGCCACGCGCACACCGTGTCGTTCTCGTCCGTGTAGAACAGCGTCACGTGCTCCTCGGAGGTGGCCAGCGCCCGCAGGGTGCCCGGCCGGACCCCCGTCTTCAGCGGCTCCTCGTCGAGCGCGGGGACGTGCCCCGGACCGGCCTGCGTCCAGCGCAGGATGCCGGCCGGTGAGGTCGCGTACAGCTCGACGAGCCCGGACGCCCGGGCCACGGCGGCGAGTTCGCCGGTGACCTCACGGCCCTTGAGGTCGCGCCAGGGGCCCCAGCCGCCGCGCTCCTTCTGGCCGCGCATGCTGACCCCGCCGCCCCGGTTGCGCACGAAGACGTGCGCGCGCCCCTGCGCGTCCACGGCGACGGCCGGTACACCGGTCTGCGCGCCCTTCGCGTTGGGGTGGCCGAGCCGGTTCCAGTCGAGCGCGGCGAGGTGCGGCCGGAAGTGGGTGGAGTGGACGAGCCCCGCCTCGCCGTCGCCGGTGGGGCGCCAGGAGACCAGGTGGGCGTAGCCGTCGGCGCCCTGGCCCACGGCGAGCACCGGGTTCACGCGCTGGTCGCCGCCGACCGCGCGGGGCGCCGTCCAGGGGCCGCCGGGGTACTGCTCCGCCCGGCACCGCACCGCGTCGTCCAGCGGAGCGTAGGCGCTGAGTCTGCCGTCCCGGCCGCGTATGAGCCAGGCACCGTTGAGTGTGCGGACCATTGACACTCCCCCACTGTAATCGGCCGGGTGGTCGCCCTCCGTGCGACCCTGGCCCCATGGATGCTCCCCCTCTGGTGATCGTCGACGCGGCCAACGTGGTCGGGTCGGTGCCCGACGGCTGGTGGCGCGACCGCCGGGGCGCCGCGGAGCGCCTGCGGGACCGGCTCGTCCCGTACGCCGCCGAGGGCCTGCCGGGTGTTCCCGGCCCCCTGGAGCTGGTCCTCGTCGTCGAGGGGGCCGCCCGCGGGGTGGCGTCCGTCGCCGGCGTACGGGTCGACGCGGCGCCCGGCAGCGGGGACGACCGCATCGTGGAACTGGTCGCCGGACACCCGGACCGCCCGCGCCTGGTGGTCACGGCCGACCGTGAACTGCGGCGCCGGGTGGCCGGGTTGGGCGCCGGGGTGACCGGCCCGCGGACCGTCCGCCCGTGATCCGCGCCCTTCGGGGCGGCACGGCTGCGGGACCGGTCAGCGAGTGCTGCCGCCCGGCGGACCCGCGGCCTCCTTCTGGTCCCGGCCGAGCCGGCTGTGCGAACGGCCGTACAGGAAGTACACCAGGGCGCCGAGGGCCATCCAGACGCCGAACCGCACCCAGGTCTCGGCGGGCAGGTTGAGCATCAGCCACAGCGAGGCGAGGACGGACACGACCGGCAGCAGCGGCACCAGCGGGGTGCGGAAGGCGCGGGGCAGCTCCGGGCGCGTACGCCGCAGGATGATCACGCCGATCGCGACGACGACGAAGGCGAACAGCGTGCCGATGTTCACCAGCTCGGCGAGTTCGCTGAGGCTGGTGAAGCCCGCGAGGACCGCGATGACCACGCCGAGCAGGATGGTCGGCCGGTGCGGGGTCCTGAACCGCGGGTGGACGCGCGAGAAGAAGCGCGGCAGCAGTCCGTCGCGGCTCATCGCGAAGAAGACCCGGGTCTGGCCGAGGAGCAGGATCATGCAGACGGTCGTGAGGCCGACGGCGGCGCCGAAGCTGATGAAGCCCGCGAACCAGGGGTGTCCGGTGGCCTTGAACGCGTCCGCGAGCGGGGCGTCCACGGAGAGCTTGCTGTAGTGCTGCATACCGGTCACGACGACCGCCACGGCGACGTACAGCGTGGTGCAGATGAGCAGGGAGCCGAGGATGCCGCGGGGCATGTCCCGCTGGGGGTTCCGGGTCTCCTCGGCTGCCGTGGCCACGACGTCGAAGCCGATGAAGGCGAAGAAGACGACGGAGGCGGCGGTGAAGATGCCCATCACGCCGAAGTTGGAGGGGGCCCAGCCGAACATCAGCTGGATGAGCGGGGAGTGCAGACCGCCGCCCGCCTCGACCTCCTGCGCCTTCGGGACGAACGGGTCGTAGTTGCTGCCCTTGACGAAGAAGGCGCCGGCGACGACCACGACCAGGACGACCGTCACCTTGATGGCGACGACGACCGAGGTGACCCGCGCGGAGAGCTTCATGCCCAGGACGAGGATGCCGGTGAGCACCAGCACGAGGGCGGCGGCGAGGATGTCGAAGCCGAAGCCGTCGGCCCCCTCCCGGCCGCTGAGGGCGGCCGGCAGCGTCCAGCCCGCGTTGTCCAGCAGCGAGGCGACGTACCCGGACCAGCCGACCGCGACCACCGCGGTGCCGAGCGCGAACTCCAGTACGAGGTCCCAGCCGATGATCCAGGCGGGCAGTTCCCCGAGGGAGGCGTACGAGAAGGTGTAGGCGGAGCCGGCCACCGGGACGGTGGAGGCGAACTCGGCGTAGCAGAGCGCGGCGAGCGCGCAGACGACCCCGGCCACCACGAAGGCCAGGGCGACGGCGGGGCCGGCGTTGTTCTTGGCGACCGTGCCGGTGAGGACGAAGATGCCGGTGCCGATGATGACACCGACGCCGAAGACCGTCAGGTCCAGGGCGGACAGGGATTTGTTGAGCGCGTGCTCCGGTTCCTCCGTGTCCTGGATGGACTGCTCGACCTTCTTCGTCCTGAAGAGGGTGCTGCTCACGAACGTACCTCCCACGCTTGTCGTCCTCGACATGATCGAGAGGGGGCGTACTCCGTATGCCCCGGCGCGTACGGCTTTCACGCGAACGGGCCGGTTCCACCACCGTAAAGGGTGGGGAACCGGCCCGCTCGGGTACGCCGGGTAGCGGACGCGTGGATTTCGGGTGTGTCAGTCGCGGGCGGGCTCCGCCGCGGCGTGCGACTGCGCCCGGGCCTGGTCGAACCTGCCGTCGAGCTCGGAGACCAGGCCGGTGACCTGCCGGGCGATGTCCGGTGCGGTCAGTCCGATCTCGGTCATGACCTCCTTGCGGGAGGCGTGGTCGAGGAAGCGCGGCGGGATGCCGAAGTCGCGCAGCGGGACGTCCACGCCCGCGTCGCGCAGCGCCTGGGCGACGGCCGAGCCGACGCCGCCGACGCGGGAGTTGTCCTCGACGGTGACGACCGTGCGGTGGCGCTCGGCGAGCGGGGCCATGGCCTCGTCGACGGGCTTGACCCAGCGGGGGTCGACCACGGTGGTGGAGATGCCCTGCTGGTCGAGGAGGCCGGCGATCTCCAGGCACATGGGGGCGAGGGCGCCGACCGAGACCAGGAGCACGTCCGGGGTCTCGGTGCCCGGCTCGCGCAGGACGTCCATCCCGCCGACGCGGCCCACGGCGGGCACGGCGGGGCCGACCGCGCCCTTGGAGAAGCGGACCACGGTGGGCGCGTCCGTGACCTCGACGGCCTCGCGCAGCTGGGCGCGGACCTGGTCGGCGTCGCGCGGCGCGGCCAGCCGCAGGCCGGGCACGACCTGGAGGATCGACATGTCCCACATGCCGTTGTGGGAGGCGCCGTCGGTACCGGTGATGCCGGCCCGGTCGAGCACGAAGGTGACGCCGCACCTGTGCAGGGCCACGTCCATCAGGACCTGGTCGAAGGCGCGGTTGAGGAAGGTCGCGTAGACGGCGAAGACGGGGTGCAGTCCGCCGGCGGCGAGACCGGCGGCCGAGACGGCGCCGTGCTGCTCGGCGATGCCGACGTCGTAGGTGCGGTGCGGGAACGCGTCCGCGAACTTCTTCAGGCCGACCGGCTGCAGCATCGCCGCCGTGATCGCGACGATGTCCTCGCGCTCCCGGCCGAGCGCGACCATCTCGTCGCCGAAGACGGAGGTCCAGTCGGCGCCCGAGACCTTGACGGGCAGGCCCGTGTCGGGGTGGATGGGGCCGATGCCGTGGAAGCGGTCCGCCTCGTCGCTCAGGGCGGGCTGGTAGCCGCGGCCCTTCTCGGTGAGGCAGTGCACGATGACCGGGCCGCCGAAGCGCTTGGCGCGGGTCAGCGCGGACTCCAGGGCCTCCATGTCGTGCCCGTCGATGGGCCCGACGTACTTCAGGCCGAGGTCCTCGAACATGCCCTGGGGGGCGATGAAGTCCTTGAGGCCCTTCTTGGCGCCGTGCAGGGTCCCGTAGAGGGGCCTGCCGACGACCGGGGTGCGCTCCAGGAGGTCCTTGCCGCGGGCCAGGAAGCGCTCGTAGCCGTCGGTGGTGCGCAGGGTCGCCAGGTGGTTGGCGAGGCCGCCGATGGTGGGCGCGTACGAGCGCTCGTTGTCGTTGACGACGATGACGAGCGGGCGGTCCTTGGCGTCGGCGATGTTGTTGAGCGCCTCCCAGGCCATGCCGCCGGTGAGCGCCCCGTCACCGATGACGGCGACCACGTGGTGGTCGTCCCTGCCCAGCACCTCGTTGGCCTTCGCGAGGCCGTCGGCCCAGCCGAGGACCGTGGAGGCGTGGGAGTTCTCGATGACGTCGTGCTCGGACTCGGCCTGCGAGGGGTAGCCGGACAGGCCGCCCTTCATCTTGAGCTTCGAGAAGTCCTGGCGGCCCGTGAGCAGCTTGTGGACGTAGGACTGGTGTCCCGTGTCCCACAGGATCCGGTCCTTGGGTGACTCGAAGACCCGGTGCAGGGCGATGGTGAGCTCGACGACACCGAGGTTGGGGCCGAGGTGGCCGCCGGTCTTGGACACCGCGTCGACCAGGAAGGTCCTGATCTCCTCGGCGAGCTGGTCCAGCTGCTCCGGGCTGAGCCGGTCCAGATCGCGCGGTCCCTTGATGCGGGTCAGCAGCGGCACCCGTGCCTCCTTGCAGTAGTGCGATCGAGCGTTGCGGGGCCTGTCGAGTCTAATGTTCCGTCTTCGCCGCCGACGCCCGGGCTGTGCGTCGTGCGTCACGCGACCGGCCGTAAGCCGTCCTGTCGTCCACCTCCCCCGCCAAACGCCCCAGAACACACAAAAGTGCCCGGTACCTTCACAGGTACCGGGCACCGGTGCGCTCCGAAGGGGCGCGGGGCTGTCACGTCTGCGGCTGCGCCGCGGGGCGCGACCGGCCACGACGGCCCGGCAGCCCCCTGCGAACAGCAAGCCCCGCCAGCGTCGGGGCAACGGCGGAGCGTTACGCGCGGCCGGCCGTCTTCTGCGTCTTGCGCGTCACCGAGTCGATGACGACCGTGGCCAGGAGCACACCACCGGTGATCATGTACAGCACCGGTGTCGCGGTGCCCTCAAGGGCCAGGCCGTACTGGATCGAGGTGATCACCATGACACCGAGCAGCGCGTTCCAGGTGCGCCCGCGGCCGCCGAAGAGGCTGGTGCCGCCGATGACGGCCGCCGCGATGACGTTCATCAGGAGGTCGCCCGCACCGGCGCTCTGGTTGGCCGCGGCGATCTTCGAGGCCCAGAAGAGACCGCCGACGGCGGCGAAGAAGCCCGCCAGGGCGAAGACCGAGATGCGGATCGCCGTGACGTTGATACCGGCACGGCGGGACGCCTCGACGCTGCCGCCGAGCGCGAAGATCTTGCGGCCGTAGCCCGTGCGGCGCAGCACGAAGTCGGTCGCGACCAGGACCACCAGGAACAGCAGCAGCGCCAGCGGGAGGCCCTTGTACTGGTTGAACATGATCGCGGCGGCGAACGCGACGACCGCGAGCAGTGCCGTGCGCATGATCAGGTCGCCGAGCGGCCGGGACGGGATGCCCGCGGCCTCGCGGCGGCGGTTGTCCAGGAAGCTGGTGACGAAGAAGAGCACCACGGCGACGGTCGCCAGACCGTAGGCGGCGGCGACGTCCGAGAAGTAGTACGTGGTCAGCTTGCCGACCACGCCCTCGCCGTCGATGTTGATGGTGCCGTTCTCGCCCAGGATCTGGAGCATGAAGCCGAGCCAGAACAGCAGGCCGGCCAGGGTGACCGCGAACGCGGGGGCGCCGATCCTGGCGAAGAAGAAGCCGTGGACCGCGCCGATGGCCGCACCGCTGACGAGGGCGATGAGGACGGCCAGCCACTCGTTCATGCCGTGCGTGACGCTGAGCACGGCGGTGATGGCGCCCGCCACACCGCTGACCGAGCCGACCGACAGGTCGATCTCGCCGAGCAGCAGCACGAAGATGATGCCGACGGACATCATGCCGGTGGCGACCATCGCGACGGCGATGTTGTTGAGGTTCTCGGCGGAGAGGAAGGCCGAGTTCAGGCTCTGGAAGACGATGCAGATGACGAGCAGGCCGATGACCACCGGGACGGATCCCAGGTCACCGCCCTTCATCTTGCGCTTGAACTCGCCGACGTAGCCGGCCAGGCCCTGCTCGCGCACGAGCAGCCGGGGGTCGACCACGGTCACCGCGGCCGCGGCGGCCTCGGGGTTCGCGACGACCGGCTCGCCCTCGGTGGCGGAGGTCTTGTCGGTGGCGGAGGTCTTGTCGATGCTCACTTCTGGGCCTCCGCGTTGCTGCGCGCCGCACGGCGGGTCACGGCGTTCTCCGTGGCACCGGTGATGGCGGAGATGATCTCTTCCTGCGAGGTGGTCTTGACCTCGAAGACACCGTTGTTGCGGCCGAGCCGCAGCACGGCGACCTTGTCGGCCACGGCCTTCACGTCGGCCATGTTGTGGCTGATGAGGAGGACGGCGTGGCCGCGCTCGCGCAGCCGCTCCACCAGGTCGAGGACCTGGGCGGTCTGCTCCACGCCGAGGGCCGCGGTGGGCTCGTCGAGGATGACCAGCTTGGGCTCGCCGAGCATGGAGCGGGCGATGGCCACGGTCTGGCGCTGACCGCCGGAGAGCGAGGCGATCGGGATGCGCACGCTGGGGATGCGGATCGACAGCGTCTGGAGCAGTTCGCGCGAGCGGCGCTCCATCTCGACCTCGTCCAGAATGCCGCGCTTCTTCAGCTCACGGCCCAGGTAGAGGTTGCCGACGACGTCGATGTTGTCGCACAGCGCGAGGTCCTGGTAGACGGTCGCGACTCCCAGGTTCTGGGCGTCGTGCGGCTTGTTGATCTGGACGGCCTTGCCGTCCCATTCGATGACACCCTCATCGATGGGGTGCACGCCGGCGATCGTTTTCACCAGCGTGGACTTTCCGGCGCCGTTGTCGCCGACCAGGGCGACCACCTCGCCGGCGTGGATCTCGAGCTCTACGTCGGTGAGGGCCTGTACGGCACCGAACCGCTTCGAGACCCCGCGCAACGCCAGGACAGGCGTAGCGGACACGTTGACCATCTCCTTCGCCGCCTGACCCGGCGGGAGGTTGTGCAGAAGAATTGGGGGGGTGAAGTGTTCCGTCCGGCGCCCCGCCCTAGCTTGCGGGGCTGGTGGATGCGGGGCGCCGGAGGGGCTTCTGGTGGGACCGTCCCTGGTGGGCCTGCGGCCCGTACGGAGATTCGGTGACGTGAATTCCCGTACGTCGTAAGGGACTTGCCATGACCGGGCGGGGCCTACTTCACGCCGGCCTTGTCACAGGCGGACTTGAACTTGGCGGTGCAGATCTCGTCCACCGTGTAGATGGCGTCCTTGATCACGGTGTCGTTGATGTTGTCCTTGGTCAGCGAGACGACCGGGACGAGCACCGACGGGACGCCCTTGGTGGTGGGGCTGTCGACCGAGTCCTTGGCGATGGAGTCGAGCTTCTCGCCCTTGGCGAGGGCGACGGCCATCTGCGCGGCGACGTCCGCCTCCTGCGGGTAGGACTTGTAGACGCTCATGAACTGCTCGCCCGAGACGATGCGCTGCACGCCCGCCAGCTCGGCGTCCTGGCCGGTGACCGGCGGGAGCGGGGAGACGCCCGCGGCCTTCAGGGCGGTGATGATGCCGCCCGCCATGCCGTCGTTGGCGGAGTAGACGCCGACGATCTTGTNCCCGCCATGCCGTCGTTGGCGGAGTAGACGCCGACGATCTTGTCCTTGCCGATCGACGAGATGGCGCCTTCCATGTTGGCGTTGGCGTTCTCCGGCTTCCACTCCTTGGTGTCGTACGACTTGGCGATGTCGACCTTGCCCTCCAGCTCGGAGAGCGCGCCCTTCTTGAAGAGGGCGGCGTTCGGGTCGGTGACCGCGCCGTTCATCATGACGATCTTCGAGGAGGTCTTCGCCTTGTCGCCCAGGGCCTCCAGGAGCGCCTTGCCCTGGACACGGCCGACCTCTTCGTTGTCGAAGGAGGTGTAGGCGTCGATCGGGCCCTCGGCCAGGCGGTCGTACGCGACGACGGGGATGCCGGCGTCCTTGGCCTTCTTGACGCCGCCCGCGATGGCCTTGGAGTCCACCGCGTCCACGATCAGCACGTCCACCTTGTTGGTGATCATCGTGTCGACCTGCTGGGACTGCGTGGTGGCGTCCTGCTTGGCGTTGGCGTAGACGACCTCGCCCTTGTCGTTCGTGAGCTCCTTGACCTTCTTCTCGATCAAGGGCTTGTCGAACTTCTCGTACCGGGCGGTCTGGTTCTCCGGAAGGAGGAGGCCGACCTTGATGTTGTCGCCCTTGGCGGCGGGCTTCGAGGAGTCGTCGCTCTTGTCGCCGGACTCCTCGGCGCTGCCACAGGCAGCCAGCGAGACGGCCATCGCACCAGCGGCAACGGCAAAGGCGGCGCGACGCATACGCGTGTTCACTTCAGAAACCTCCCTGACGAGGCCGCGACGTTGCGGCCGAGGTGGCTGGAAGTCAACTCGGCTGTCAGTGCGACGTCAAGAAGTAAATCCTTAACGGAATGGCAACGCTGCCATCCGTTATCTAAGTGAAGGCAGGTGTGGCGGCAGTGAGCGATCCATCCAAAAGGGTCGAATCGCCCATCTCCCCGAGGGCCAGCGCGAGGGCCCCGAGGACCTCCGCCCGACCGCCAAGTGCCCCTGGGAGTACGGACAGTTGGCGTGCCGCGCTGGGGATCGCGTAGCGGCCGACGGACTCCCTTATGGGTCCCAGCACCAGCTCCCCGGCCTCGGCGAGATCGCCGCCGAGCACCACCCGGCTCGGATTGAGCAGATTGCACAGGTTTGCAACTCCGCTGCCGATATGTCGGCCGACGTCGGCGATCACCCGGCGGCAGCCGGGGTCCCCGCCCCGCGCGAGCCGCACGACGCCCTCCATGGTCAGGTCCGTGCCGTGGCTGGACTGGAGGAGGGGCAGCACGTAGCGCGCCGCCGTGAAGGTCTCCAGGCAGCCCCGGTTGCCGCAGCGGCAGACCGGCCCGGACTCGTCGAGGGTGATGTGCCCGATCTCCCCCGCCGTGCCGCCCGGGCCGCGGTAGATCTTGCTGTCGATCACGAGCCCGGCGCCCACACCACTGGCGACCTTGATGTACGCGAGGTCCCTGACACCCCTGCCGCTGCCCCAGACGAGCTCGCCGAGGGCGCCCAGGTTGGCGTCGTTGTCCACGTGCACGGGGACCCCCAGCCGCTCCCGCAGCTCCTCGGCGGGCCTGGTGCCGGTCCAGCCCGGCAGGATCGAGGTGGAGCCGAGCGTGCCGGACTCGACGTCGATCGGACCGGGCACGCCGAGCCCCACCCCCGCGATCTTCGCCCGGTCCACGCCGGTGGCCTCGATGAGCCGGCTGACCAGCTGTTCCGCCCGGTCGAAGCCCTGCGGGGCGGAGGCGTCCACGTCCAGCGGCTCGGACTCCTCGGCCAGCACCTGGTGCGCGAGGTTGCCGACCGCGACGCGCAGGTGCGTATGGCCGAAGTCGACGCCGATGACGATGCCGGCGTCACCGCTGAGGCTGACGCTGCGGGCCCTGCGGCCGCCCGCCGAGGTGGGGGTGACCTCGACCGTTCCGCCGTCCTTGAGCTCCCGGACGATGTTGGAGACGGTGGCCGCGGACAGCCCCGTCGTCCTCGCGATCTCCGCCTGCGTGAGCGACCCGGCCAGGCGCACCGCACGTACGACCCGTTCGAGATTGGCTCGGTGCAGCGACGACTGCGACCCCGGAGTCTCCACGACGACCTCCTGCGTACGGGGCCGCCTCGGTGAGGCCCCGTCTATGTCCAACTAGTGAACTCTAAGCTGAGCCGTTTGGGTTGCCTCCCGTCAAGAGGTTGAGCAAAGGGGGTACGAAAGGGGGTACGTCCGGGTGTCCGCTCACGGCGAGGGCGGCCCCGTACGCCATTACGGGACCACCCTCGCAAACCGAACCGACGGCCGGGCCGCTACTTGAGCGCCCCCGCCGTCAGCCCCTGCACCACCTGGCGCTGGAAGACGATGTACGCCGCGAGCACCGGCAGCATCGCCATCACGAGGCCCGCGAACAGCCCCGACCAGTCACCTTTGTAGCCCTGGCTGACGGCGAGCTGGACGAGGCCCTGGGTGAGCACCTTGCGGTCGGGCTCGGTGTTGAGCACCGTCGGCAGCAGGTACTGGTTCCACTGCCCCAGGAAATTGAAGATGGTGATGCTGATCAGGCCGGGCTTGGCCATCGGCAGCATCACCTGGAAGAACGTCCTGGTGTGCGAGGCGCCGTCCACGAAGGCCGCCTCGGCCACCGAGGTCGGCAGGGTGCGGAAGAAGGACGTCATGAAGAACACGGTGAACGGCAGCGAGTACGCGATGTAGACCAGCACGAGCCCGGGCAGCGTGTTCAGCAGCGAGAGGTTCTGCATGACGTAGAACAGCGGGACCAGCGCCAGGATGACCGGAAAGCTCATCCCCCCGATGAAGAGGAAGTAGATGAAGCGGTTCCCGGGGAACTCGAAGCGCGCGAGGACGTACGCCGCCATGGAGCCCAGCAGCATGGTGCCGAGGAGCGAGCACCCCACCACGATGACCGTGTTGAGGAAGTAGTCGCTCATGTTCGCCGAGGTCCAGGCGCGCGACCAGTTGTCGAAGTGCAGCGTGTCGGGCAGCGCCCACGGCGAGCTGAAGATGTCCTTGTCCGTCTTGAACGAGGTCATCACCGCCCACAGCAGCGGCATCACGACCATGAACGCCCAGAGGACGAGCATGCCGTGCGAGAAGATGTTGAGGGTCCTGCCCTCGGTCGCCTTCTCCCGCGGCCCGGGCGCGGGCGCGCTCTTCGTGACGGGCGCTCCCTCTCCGGTGGTGCCGGCGGGAGGCGTGTCGGTCGTCTTCACTCGTGGCCTCCTCGCGGCGCGGTCGGTGCGGTCGGTACGGTCGGTGAGACCGGTGCGGTCGGTGAGACCGGCAGGGCAGGCGGGGTCTGCGGGGCCGACAGGGTCCGCGTAATCGGCGGGGCCGACGGGGCCGACGGGGCCCGCATCAGTACTCCAGCCGCTCACGCCGGCCCATCCGCATCACGACCGCCACGAACAGCAGCGTCACGACGAGCAGGGCGACACCGACCGTCGTCGCGTAGGCGGCCTGGCCGTCGCGGAACGCCTTCTGGTAGACGTACAGCGGCAGCACGGTCGTCGAGTAGTCGGGGCCGCCGCCGTTCGGTCCCACGGTCATGATCTGCACGACCGCGAAGGACTCGGCGCCGAGCGCCAGGATGCCCATGTAGGCCCAGCCGGACTGCACGGTGTCCCAGAGCAGCGGCAGGGTGATCCTGAAGAACGTCGTGATGCGGTTCGCGCCGTCCAGCAGCGCCGCCTCGTAGTAGTCCTTGGGGATCGAGGCCATTCCCGCGGAGAAGAGCACCACGAAGAAGCCGACGGTGCACCAGACGAGGACCGCGAAGACGCACCACAGAGCCAGATCGGGGTCACCGAGCCAGTCGGGCTGGACATCGTCCAGACCCACCGCCTGCAGACCGGAATTGATCGCTCCGCTGTTGGGGTTGTACGCGAACTGGAACAGCAGCGCGACGATCGCGATCGACAGCACCTGGGGAAAGAAGTAGACCACCTTGTAGAAGGAGGATCCGCGCACTCCGGCGATCGCGGCGTTCTTCCGGCGCCGTCCGCCGACATTCAGCATGAAGGCGAAGAAGAGCGCCATGGTGAGGGTCACCAGGGGCAGCAGCAGGACGAACAACACGCTGTGCTGCAGCGATTTCCAGAAGACCTCGTCGTCGAACAGTCTCGTGTAGTTCTTGAAGCCCACCATTTCGAACTCGGGACTCAGACCGCTCCAGTCCGTGAACGAATAGTAGATGGACTGGACGAAGGGCCAGATCACGAACAGGCTGTAAAGGGACAGGGGGGCTGCCAGGAACCCCACGATGAAACGGTATTTGCCGTGTTGCATTCCTACCGACCCGATCTTCCCGCGGGGGCTGCCGTCGACGCCGCACACCGAGGGCCGGGCCCCGGACACCGTCCGGGGCCCGGCCGCGCGCTCACTGGTGCTTGTAGTGCTGGATGCTGTCGTCCTTGGCCGCGTCGTCCGCGTAGCCCTGGATCTTCTTGATGGCCTCGGCCGGGGTGAGCCGGCCCGCCATCATCTCGCCCAGGCCGCCGACGCCGATCTTCTCCTTCTGGAGGGCCACGTACCAGTCCTGGATGCGCGGGTTGACCACGTTGTCGCCGGCCTTCTCCAGGGCGGCGACACCCGACGTCAGACCCGGCGTCAGCTCGATGCCGTCGGTGCCGCCGTTGAAGGCGGTCAGCGACTTGACGGAGGAGGTGAAGTTCTTCGACGACGCCTCGCTGAGCATGATGCGCAGCTGCTCCATGCCGCCCTCGGTGTTCCTGGCCTTGGCCGGGACGATGAAGGGCTCACCGCCGGAGGCCCAGATGGCGCCGAAGGGCAGCTTGTCCGAGCTGTCGATGCCGCTGGGCGCGTTCACGGCGAGGTCGAAGTCCTTCGGCATGGTCTTGGCCGCCTCGTTCTCCACCCAGGACCCGTTCGGGATGAAGAGCGCCTTGCCCTCGGTCCAGGCGGTCTGGGACTGGATGTGGTCCAGGCCCGGGGTGCCCCTGAGGATGTAACCCTTCTTGTAGAGCTCGTAGTACGCCTCGAAACATGCCTTGACCGCGGGGTGCTTCCAGGCGTTCGGTTCGAGGTTGTCGATGGCGTCGAGGACCTCGCGCCCACCGACCTTGGCGATCATCGGGTAGAGCGAGAAGGGGATGTAGTACGGGTGCTTGCCCGCGTACGTCCAGCCCGCGATGCCCTTCTTCTTCGCCTTCGCGCAGACCGCGAGCATGTCGTCCCAGGTCTCCGGGTACGTCGCGTCGAGGGACGCCAGCGCCTTCTGCGAGTACCACACGCCGTAGACGGTGTACGCGTAGTACATGATCCAGACCGGGTCGCCGTCGAACTGGCCCATCTCGACGATGCCGGGGCGCAGGGTGTCCCGGACCTTCTTGGCCGGGTCGTCGACGGAGGGTGCGTCGAGGAGCGGGGTGAGGTCGGCGAGCTGCTTCTTGCCGACCAGGACGCCCATGTCCATCTGCTCGGCACCGGAGTTGTCGATCAGGTCCGGCGGGGTGCCCTGGTTGAAGCGCGGCTGGAGGACCGACTGGATCTTCTGGGTCGAGGAGAACTTGACCTTCGCCTCGGGGAAGTTCTTCTCGTAGACCGCCTTGGCGTCCTCGGCGTACTCCGTGCCGAAACCGCCGTCGAAGATGACGATCTCCAGCGGCGCGCTCCCGTTGACGGCGAGCGGGTTCTCCTTGGTCTTCTTGCCCTTGTCGACCTTCTCGTCGTCACCGCCGTCGCCGCTGGCGCACGCCGACAGGAAGCCCGTCGTGGGAACGGTGATCAGTCCGAGCGCGGCGGACCGCTTGATCAGGTCGCGGCGGCCGAAACCCCCGCGGTCGTTGTGCGCGGAAGTGGATCCCATGCTCAAGTCCTCACCTTCATCAGGACTCAGGCGGTGAACCGGACCCTCCCCGGCACCGCGGTCGGTACTGCATTACCCGGGGAATTCCCCGGCCCCGGAAGGAAAAGCAGGTCGGACGGGTCGCCCGGCGCCTTCACAAGGGGACGTCAGTAGAGCTGGATCGTGCCTGGAACACCGGGAGCCACGGAAATGCACGGCAATTCCACTGGTCACCGCGCTCCCTCGTCCCCGGCTTTCGCCCGCCCGCGACCGGTCGAACGACTGGGCGGACGCGACAGGTATAGTCCACTTCCCGCCAGCGGATCAAGATCGAATGCACAGTTGGCCGACCTCTTTCCCGAAGTGAGACCTCGCGGAAATATGAGCTGTCCGGAGGCTTGCCGCACAGGTACCCATCAGGCAGCGATCAGCGCCCGAACAGGAAGCCGACAGGTGGGACCGCAGCGGCCGGCGTCGGGCCGGCTGCCGGCACCGGCCCCGTACGTCACGCACAACGCCCTTGACATCACTTGCCCCTTGACTCCCTACTGGACCTGCGCAGCGAAGTTGACAACGTTGTCCAGGCGCACGTGACAGAGGAGGGTGCCGGCGCATGCACCACAGATCTCGGCAAGGGTCTCCGCACGGATCCCGGCTCGGAACCCGGCAGGGATGGGGTTCCACGGCGGTCCTCGGAGCGGCCGCCTTCGCACTGGTGGTGTCCTCGCAGGGCGCCGCCGTCGCCCGGCCCGCTGAGGCGGCCGCCAAGGAGCGGGAGTTCGGGTCCTCCTTCGAGGCGGGCGAACCCGCACCCGACTGGCTCAACACGGTCGACACCTCGGCCGACGGCACCGAGCGGGCGTCGGGGGTCGACGGCGGCTTCAGCACCGGCATCCCCGGCAATGTGACGGACCACGTCACGGACGTCCGCGCGAGCGGCGAGAACACCGGCGGCGGCGAGGTGAAGGAGAACCTCGCCGACGTCGAGCCCGGTACCAAGTGGCTGACCTTCGCGCCCACCGGCTGGGTGGAGTTCGAACTGGACGCCCCCGTCGACCTGGTGACGTACGCGCTCACGTCGGCCAACGACCACGACGAGCGCGACCCCGCCGACTGGACCTTCCAGGGCTCCGCGGACGGCAAGGAGTGGAAGACCCTCGACAGCCGGACGGGCGAGTCCTTCGGCGAGCGGTTCCAGACCAAGTCGTACGACCTGTCGGAGCCCGCGCGGTACCAGCACTTCCGGCTGGAGATCAGCAAGAACAACGGCGCCTCCGACGCCACCCAGCTCGCCGACGTCCAGTTCTCGACGGGTGGCGGGGAGGATCCCGTCCCCGAGGACATGCTCTCCCTGGTGGACCGCGGTCCGAGCGGCTCCCCGACGGCCAAGTCGGGCGCGGGCTTCACGGGCAAGCGGGCCCTGCGGTACGCGGGCACGCACAAGACGGACGGCCGCGCCTACTCGTACAACAAGGTCTTCGACGTGAACGTGGCCGTGGGCCGCGACACCGAGCTGGCGTACCGGATCTACCCGTCGATGGCGGACGGCGACCTGGACTACGACGCCACGAACGTGTCGGTGGACCTGGCCTTCACGGACGGCACCTACCTGAGCGACCTGCGCGCCCAGGACCAGCACGGGTTCGCGCTGACGCCGCAGGGCCAGGGCGCCTCCAAGGTGCTGTACGTCAACCAGTGGAACAACGTCGTCTCGCGGATCGGCTCGGTCGCGGCCGGCCGGACGGTCGACCGCATCCTGGTCGCGTACGACTCCCCGAAGGGCCCCGCGAAGTTCCGCGGCTGGCTGGACGACGTGAACCTGAGCGTGAAGAAGCCCGAGAAGCCGAAGGCGCACCTCTCGGACTACGCGTCGACCGTCCGCGGCACGAACTCCAGCGGCAGTTTCTCGCGCGGCAACAACTTCCCGGCGACGGCCGTGCCGCACGGCTTCAACTTCTGGACGCCGGTGACGAACGCGGGGTCGCTGAGCTGGCTCTACGACTACGCGCGCGGCAACAACGCGGACAACCTGCCCACCGTCCAGGCGTTCAGCGCGAGCCACGAGCCCAGCCCCTGGATGGGTGACCGGCAGACCTTCCAGGTGATGCCGTCGACCGCCTCGGGCACCCCGGACACGGGCCGCACCGCCCGCGCGCTGCCCTTCAGGCACGAGAACGAGACCGCGCGCCCGCACTACTACGGCGTGACGTTCGAGAACGGGCTGAAGACGGAGATGGCGCCGACGGACCACGCGGCCGCCATGCGGTTCACCTTCCCCGGTGACGACGCGAACGTCCTCTTCGACAACGTCACCGACCAGGCCGGCCTCACCCTCGACAAGGAGAGCGGCACCTTCACCGGCTACTCGGACGTGAAGTCCGGCCTGTCGACGGGCGCCACCCGCCTCTTCGTGTACGGGACCTTCGACGCGCCCGTGAAGGAGGGCAGCTCCTCCGGGGTCAAGGGCTACCTGAAGTTCGAGCCCGGCGCCGACCGCACCGTCACCCTGCGCATCGCCACGTCCCTGATCAGCATCGACCAGGCCAAGGACAACCTCCGCCAGGAGATCCCGGACGGCACGTCCTTCGAGGCGGTCAAGTCCCGCGCCCAGAAGCAGTGGGACAGGATCCTCGGCAAGGTCGAGGTCGAGGGCGCGACCCCGGACCAGCTCACGACGCTGTACTCCAGCCTCTACCGGCTGTACCTGTACCCGAACTCCGGTTTCGAGAAGGTCGGCGGGAAGTACCGGTACGCCTCGCCGTTCTCGCCGATGCCGAACCCGGACTCGCCGACGCACACCGGTGCGAAGATCGTCGACGGCAAGGTGTACGTCAACAACGGCTTCTGGGACACCTACCGGACGACCTGGCCGGCCTACTCGCTCCTCACGCCCGGCCAGGCCGGTGAGATGGTCGACGGCTTCGTCCAGCAGTACAAGGACGGCGGCTGGACCTCCCGCTGGTCCTCCCCCGGCTACGCGGACCTGATGACCGGCACGTCCTCCGACGTGGCGTTCGCGGACGCGTACGTGAAGGGCGTCGACTTCGACGCGGAGTCGGCGTACGACGCGGCCGTGAAGAACGCGACCGTCGTGCCGCCCTCCTCCGGCGTGGGCCGCAAGGGCATGGCCACCTCGCCCTTCAAGGGCTACACGAGCACCGACACGCACGAGGGCCTGTCGTGGGCGCTGGAGGGCTACCTCAACGACTACGGCATCGCGAAGATGGGCGAGGCGCTCTACAAGAAGACCGGCAAGAAGAAGTACAAGGAGGAGTCCGCGTACTTCCTGAACCGCGCCCAGGACTACGTCAACCTCTTCGACCCGAAGGCCGGCTTCTTCCAGGGCCGGGACGCCAAGGGCGACTGGCGGGTGGAGTCGGAGAAGTACGACCCGCGCGTGTGGGGCCACGACTACACCGAGACCAACGGCTGGGGCTACGCCTTCACCGCCCCGCAGGACTCGCGCGGACTGGCCAACCTGTACGGCGGCCGCTCGGGACTCGCCGGGAAGCTGGACACGTACTTCAGCACCCCGGAGACCGCCTCGCCCGACCTCAAGGGCTCCTACGGGGGCGTCATCCACGAGATGATCGAGGCCCGCGACGTGCGGATGGGCATGTACGGGCACTCCAACCAGGTGGCCCACCACGTGAACTACATGTACAACGCGGCCGGCCAGCCCTGGAAGACCCAGAAGAACGTGCGCGAGGTCCTCTCCCGCCTGTACACGGGCAGCGAGATCGGCCAGGGTTACCACGGCGACGAGGACAACGGCGAGCAGTCGGCCTGGTACCTCTTCTCCTCGCTCGGCTTCTACCCGCTGGTCATGGGCAGCGGCGAGTACGCGATCGGTTCACCGCTGTTCAAGAAGGTGACCGTGCGCCTGGAGAACGGCCGCAAGCTCGTCGTGAAGGCCCCGAGGAACAGCGCGAAGAACGTCTACGTGCAGGGCCTGAGGGTCAACGGCAAGTCCTGGAAGTCGACCTCGCTCCCGCACGACGTCGTCTCCCGGGGCGGGGTGCTGGAGTTCGACATGGGGTCGAAGCCGTCCTCGTGGGGCACCGGCAGGAACGCGGCGCCCGTGTCGATCACCCAGGACGACGAGGTGCCGTCGCCCCGCAGTGACGCGGTGAAGGGCGAGGGGGCGCTGTTCGACGACACCTCGGCGACGAACGCGACCGTCGCGTCCGCGGACCTGCCGACCGCCGGCCCCGTCAAGGCCGTCCAGTACACGCTGACGTCGGCCGAGGGCGCCAAGGCCCCGAAGGGCTGGGCCCTGCAGGGCTCGTCCGACGGGACCACGTGGAAGGACCTCGACAAGCGCTCCGGCCAGTCCTTCACCTGGGACCGGCAGACGCGGGCGTTCTCGGTCGCGGCACCCGGCACGTACGCGAAGTACCGCCTGGTCCTCGACGGCGAGGCGACGCTGGCGGAGGTGGAACTGCTGAGCTGACGCACGCGCGGCGTGCGGCAGGGCCGGCCGCCGGTGCACGGGCCGGGGTCCGGTCGCCGGTGGCCCGGTCGCCGGGGTCCATTCAGCCGCTCGTACCTCAGAAGCGGCTCAAGCTTTCAAGTGGGCTGGCCGCCCTGTCCGTTGGAGGAGTACAGTCGTATGCGAACCGGGGGACAACGTTGTCGCGCCCCGGTCCACCCGAACCTCACCCACCCGGCCAGGCACCCCCCGACCTGCCCGGCTCGCGGACCCGGTGGATTACGGCCACCGGGTCCGCCCTGAGCGGCGTCCGGGGCGAACGGCCCCGGACCGGTCCGGCCCGCCGCTCAGCCCGGTCGTGTGAGGTGGGAGCGGCCACGGGCGGGTTCCGGTCCACCGGTGTGGGAGCGCTCCCACCCCACGTGCCGTCGAAGCTAGCGCGGACGGGTACGGCTGTAAACGGCTGACGCGGATGGGCCGCGTCCGGGTTGGTGCGGCCCGCGTGCCGGATCCGTGCCCGGACCCCTGTCCCTCCCCTTGCCCCTGCCCCTGCCCTTGCCCTTGCCCTTGAGCGGACGGTCCGGGCGGCCCGCGGCGGACGGCAAGGGCCGCACCCCTTTTCGGGAATGCGGCCCTCGACTGCCCTGTCCTGCTCTGCCCTGCCGTGCGGCCTGTCCGGCCGCCTGCCGCCGCCTACTTACGGATCAGGCTGCGCAGGACGTACTGCATGATGCCGCCGTTGCGGTAGTAGTCCGCCTCGCCCGGGGTGTCGATGCGCACGACCGCGTCGAACTCCACGCCGGTGTCGGTGGTGACCTTCACCGTGCGCGGGGTGGTGCCGTTGTTGAGCTCCTCGACACCGGTGAAGGAGAAGGTCTCCTCACCCGTGAGGCCGAGGGTCTCGGCGGTCTGGCCCTCCGGGAACTGGAGCGGCAGGACGCCCATGCCGATGAGGTTCGAGCGGTGGATGCGCTCGTACGACTCGGCGATGACGGCCTTGACGCCGAGCAGCGCGGTGCCCTTGGCGGCCCAGTCGCGGGACGAGCCGGAGCCGTACTCCTTGCCGGCCAGGATGGCCAGCGGGATGCCCTGCTCGATGTAGTTGCGCGAGGCGTCGTAGATGAACGACACCGGCGCGTCCGGCTGGGTGAAGTCGCGGGTGTAGCCGCCCTCCGTGCCCGGCGCGATCTGGTTGCGCAGGCGGATGTTGGCGAACGTGCCACGGATCATGACCTCGTGGTTGCCGCGGCGCGAGCCGTAGCTGTTGAAGTCACGGCGCTCCACACCGTGCTCGGTGAGGTACTTGCCCGCCGGGGTGTCGGCCTTGATGGCGCCGGCCGGGGAGATGTGGTCGGTGGTGACCGAGTCGCCCAGCTTGGCGAGCACCCGCGCGCCGGTGATGTCGGAGACCGGGGTGGTCTCCATCGTCATGCCCTCGAAGTACGGGGGCTTGCGCACGTAGGTGGACTGCGGGTCCCACTCGAAGGTGTCGCCGGTGGGGATCGACAGCGCCTGCCACTGGGCGTCGCCCGCGAAGACGTCCTGGTAGGACTTGCTGAACATGTCCTCGCCGATGGCGTTCGCCACGACGTCGTTGACCTCGGCCTCGGTCGGCCAGATGTCCTGGAGGTAGACCGGCCTGCCGTCCTGGTCGGTGCCCAGCGCGTCCTTGGTGATGTCCACCTTCATGGACCCGGCGAGGGCGTACGCGACGACCAGCGGCGGGGAGGCCAGGTAGTTCATCTTGACGTCGGGGTTGATCCGGCCCTCGAAGTTCCGGTTGCCGGAGAGGACCGAGGTGACCGCGAGGTCGTTGTCGTTGACGGCCTTGGAGACCTCCTCCGGCAGCGGGCCGGAGTTGCCGATGCAGGTGGTGCAGCCGTAGCCGACGAGGTTGAAGCCGACCTTGTCGAGGTAGGGGGTGAGGCCCGCCTTGTCGAAGTAGTCGGTGACGACCTTGGAGCCCGGCGCGAGCGTGGTCTTGACCCAGGGCTTGCGGGTCAGGCCCCGCTCCACGGCCTTCTTCGCGACGAGCGCGGCGGCGACCATGACGTACGGGTTCGAGGTGTTGGTGCAGGAGGTGATCGCGGCGACGGTGACGGCGCCGTGGTCGATCTCGTACGTCGAGCCGTCGGGGGCGGTCACGGTGACCGGGTTCGAGGGACCGTCGCCCGCGACGGCGGCCGCGTGCTGCGGGGAACCGGAGGCGCTGTCGCCGCCGTTGCCGTAGGCCGGGGCGTCACTGGCGGGGAAGGACTCGTCGCTCGCCTCGTCGACGGAGGAGGCCACGCCGTGCGGCTTCTCCTGGGCCGGGACACCCGGCTTGCGGTCGTCGCCGCCCGTGACACCGGCCTCGACGTAGTTCAGCACGTCGGCGCGGAACTGCTCGGCGGCGTTCGCGAGGACGATGCGGTCCTGCGGGCGCTTCGGGCCGGCGATGGAGGGGACGACCGTGGAGAGGTCGAGCTCCAGCTTCTCGGAGAAGTCGGGCTCGGCGGCCGGGTCGAGCCAGAGGCCCTGCTCCTTGGCGTACGCCTCGACGAGCGCGACCTGCTTCTCGTCGCGGCCGGTCAGGCGCAGGTACTTCAGGGTCTCGTCGTCGATCGGGAAGATGGCGGCGGTGGAGCCGAACTCCGGCGACATGTTGCCGATGGTGGCGCGGTTGGCCAGCGACGTGGCGGCGACGCCCTCGCCGTAGAACTCGACGAACTTGCCGACGACACCGTGCTTGCGCAGCATCTCGGTGATGGTCAGCACGAGGTCGGTGGCGGTGGTGCCGGCCGGCAGCTCACCGGTCAGCTTGAAGCCGACGACGCGCGGGATCAGCATGGAGACCGGCTGGCCGAGCATCGCGGCCTCGGCCTCGATGCCGCCGACGCCCCAGCCGAGCACACCGAGGCCGTTGACCATGGTGGTGTGGGAGTCGGTGCCGACGAGGGTGTCGGGGTACGCCTGTCCGTTCCGGACCATGACCGTACGGGCCAGGTGCTCGATGTTCACCTGGTGGACGATGCCGGTGCCGGGCGGGACGACCTTGAAGTCGTCGAACGCGGTCTGGCCCCAGCGCAGGAACTGGTAGCGCTCCTTGTTGCGGCCGTACTCCAGGTCGACGTTCTGCTTGAAGGCGTCGTTCGTGCCGAACTTGTCGGCGATCACGGAGTGGTCGATGACCATCTCGGCCGGCGAGAGCGGGTTGACCTTCGCCGGGTCGCCGCCGAGCGCCTTGACGGCCTCGCGCATGGTGGCGAGGTCCACGACACAGGGCACGCCCGTGAAGTCCTGCATGATCACGCGGGCGGGCGTGAACTGGATCTCCTGGCTGGGCTGGGCCTGCGAGTCCCATCCGCCGACAGCGCGGATGTGGTCGGCGGTGATGTTCGCGCCGTCCTCGGTACGGAGCAGGTTCTCCAGCAGGACCTTGAGGCTGTACGGAAGGCGGGCCGAGCCTTCCACCTTGTCCAGCCGGAAGATCTCGTACGACTCGTCGCCCACACTGAGCGTGCTACGGGCGTCGAAGCTGTTCGCCGACACGACAGTCTCCTTCATTGATGTGCGCGTACCACCGCATCCTGCCGCCACGCCCCCCTGGCCGATCCGCTAAGGTCAGGCTAAGTTAGGTAACCCTTACCGTCACTTACCGGTCCGGGCGGCTGCGGCACGCCTCGGCAGATATCTCGATGTCGAGATAACTCTAGTACATGACCGTCGAACGGTCATGCCCCGAGGGTGTCGTCCGCTCCCATCCGGTCGAGTCGTCCACTCGGCGAACACGATCGCTTCGCCTCCCGTCTCGACGAAGCCGGACCCGGAGGGAGACGTACCGGGAGTGCCGGGTGGCCGTACCCGGCTGGAGTGCGTCACGCGAAGACGTACGTCGAGCTGCTGTACGTGAACGCCGCGCATAAGCGGCGACGGAGGCCGTTGCCGGACCGTGCAGCGGCTCGGATCGACTCCACCCCCGGAGTCGCCGCGCGTTCCTCACCGCGGACCCGCCGCCGGAAGTGCGGCCCGGCGGGCGGCCGGCCGCCCGCCTTCGACAAGGTCCGGCACCGACGGCGCAGCGCGATCGAGCGGTGCGCCGGCAAGCGGGAACAGTTCCGGTCGGCGACCGGCCGTCGACGACTCGGCCCTCCGGACCGCAACCCCGCCGTGCACATCCGCCCGGCGACGTGAACGCGCCACCGGGTAAAGCCCGACCGTGACGCTACGACCTTGTCGACATCAAACATATATTCACACAGATGCCGCACAGGAGAACATTTGCAGTCAATTAGCCCGCGCGGCAAGCCGTGACTGTGATGCCGTGGGCGAGCTGAGCGCAACCCCGCGCTTCCGGCCGTTTGTACGTGCTTTGTTGCCATCCGCACGCACCTGAGCTGTCCCTGCTGTCCGTGCTCGCTACATCTGGACCAAGGGTGCACGTACAGGGAGAGGGCTCATGGTTCTGTCGATCAACGTGACGGTTCTCCTGGCGGTCATCATCATCGTCAGGCTCCGGCGCCGCACGCAGGCGCGGAAGCGGTCGGACGAACAGCTGACCGTGCTGATCGTGCTGGTCTTCGGGGTGCTGGTCGCCCCGACGGCGTTCGGGCAATGGATTGCCGATACGGTCGGGCAACTCGCTGCCGGCATCAACGACTCAGGCCGCTGAGAACGCTTTAGGGCGTCCCGCACGCGCCGGCGGGTGCGATCTCCGCTTCGATCCATGTTCCGGGACCGTACCGGGGTGGCTACGGTGGCTCCTACGTCGCCGGAGCTGTCTTCGGACCAAGTCATGCGGGTGATTGCCACACTGGAGGCGGCGTGGACCCATGGCAACGACGCGTTGGCCGTCCCGGTCGGGAGTGGGCATGTGGAGCGGCTGCCGAGGGTACTGGTTGCCGAGCACGGCGCCGGCAGAGTGCAGGGCATGGTGCCGGCCGTCACCGGCGTCGCCGGCCTTGAGGGAGCTGATCACGGAGTCCGGTTCGGGCACATGGTGTGAGGTGGCTGGTCCGCAAGGTACACCGAGCGTTCCTTCGCAGTCAGGTCCCGGCCGACTGCTCGGCAGATTTCGCTGATCGCCTCGGTGGGGGTGGGCAGGGCCACGTTCCAGCGCCGTACGGTTTGGTCGGCGCTGCTGGTGGTCAGGGTGTGCCCGTCCGGGCTGAACGCCAGCGAGAGCGGGGTGCCTGTGTGTTTGGAGAGAGTGGCCAACGCGCCACCGGTATCCGCGTCCCACAGCCGCACGGTGTGATCTCCGCGGCTGCTGGTGGCCAGGGTGCGGCCGTCGGGGCTGTACACCACCGTGGTCACCTCACCACCGTGCCCGGACAGGCCCTCTCGACCGCGGCCGGTCCTGGTGTCCCACAGCCGTACAGTGTCGTCTTCTGCACCGCCAGTGGCCAGGGTGCGGCCGTCGGGGCTGTACACCACCGTGGTCACCTCACCACCGTGCCCGGACAGGCCCTCTCGACCGCGGCCGGTCCTGGTGTCCCACAGCCGTACAGTGTCGTCTTCTGCACCGCCAGTGGCCAGGGTGCGGCCGTCGGGGCTGTACACCACCGTGGTCACCTCACCACCGTGCCCGGACAGGCTCTCTCGACCGCGGCCGGTCCTGGTGTCCCACAGCCGTACCGTGCCGTCCTCGCCGCCGGTGGCCAGAGTACGGCCGTCCGGGCTGAATGCCACGGAGGTCGCCGGGACGGTGTCCTGGAGCAGATTCCTGCGGAAGTGCCCGGTGGTTGCGTTCCACAGTTGCACTCCGGTGTTGTAGCTGCCAGTGGCCAGGGTGCGCCCGTCCGGACTGAACGCCACCGAGTTGACCGAGGGCACGGTGTGTTTGTCCAGGCGTGCGCGGAGGCGGCCGGTGGCGGTGTTCCACAGGTCCACCCCCGGACGGGAGCGGCTGGCCGTGGCCAGTGTGGTGCCGTCCGGGCTGAATGCCATCGAGTCCGCGTTCTTGGTGTGCCCGTCCAGGATCGCGCGAAGGCGACCGGTGGTCACATCCCACAGCCGCACTGGCTCAACGCCTATGTTGCCAGCGGCCAGGGTCAGCCCGCCCGGGTTCAGCTCCATCAAGTCAGCTTCCTTGAACCGCCTGGTAAGAAGGTCCCGGGGCTGGTTGGCGCTCATGTCCCACAGCCGCGCCGTACCGTCCTTGTCCCCGGTGGCCAGGGTGCGCCCGTCCGGACTGAACGCCAACGAGCTCACACCGCTGGCATGTCCGGGCAGGCTCCTTTGGAACCGGCCGATGTCGGTGTCCCACAGCCGTACAGGTTGCGCACCGAAGCTACCGGTGGCCAGGGTGCGCCCGTCCGGACTGAACGCCAACGAGCTCACACCGCTGGCATGTCCGGGCAGGCTCCTTTGGAACCGGCCGATGTCGGTGTCCCACAGCCGTACAGGTTGCGCACCGAAGCTACCGGTGGCCAGGGTGCGCCCGTCCGGACTGAACGCCAACGAGCTCACACCGTAGCCAATTTCGGGCAGGCTCCTTTGGAACCGGCCGGTGTCGGGGTTCCACAGCCGTACGGTGCGGTCGACGCTGCCGGTGGCGACAGTCCGCCCGTCCCGGCTGAACGCCAGCGAGATCACGGCGCCTTGGTGGCCGGCCAGAGCGGCTCGGGTGCGACCGGTGTCGGTGTTCCACAGCCGCACGATGCGGTCGTCGCCGCCGGTGGCCACGGTACGGCCGTCCGGACTGAACGCCACCGAGTGCGCCGCCACGGCAGCCTCGGGGGATTTCTCACGGAGGCGGCCGGTAGCGGTGTCCCTCAGCCGCAGTATGCCGTCGCCGCCGCCAACGGTGGCCAGGGACCGGCCGTCGGGACTGAACGCCACCGAGCGCGCACCGTCGGCGTCGATGCTTTTACGCAGTCGGCCGGTAGCCGCACCCCACAACCGCAGCGTGCCGTCGCCGCCAGCAGTGGCCACGGTCCGGCCGTCGGGACTGAACGCCACCGAGCGCGCACCGTCGGCGTCGATGCTTTTACGCAGTCGGCCGGTAGCCGCACCCCACAACCACAGTATGCCGTCGCCGCCAACGGTGGCCACGGTCCGGCCGTCCGGACTGAACGCCACCGAGGCCACCGGGCCGGAGTGCCTGGTGAGCCGGTTTCGCAGGGGCACGGCAGCAGCGTTGTAGAGGCTTTCCACAGCTTGGGAGGTCGGGCTGGTCCGGTAAGCATGGATGGCCAGCAATGAGGCAAGGTCGGAGTTGGAGCCGTCGAAGGCAGCGGACTGTGCGGCCAGCTGCCGGGACAGGGCGACCTGCCAGGCGGCGTCGGCGACCTGTCTCCGCTGTTCACCGATCCGGCTCTGATGCGACGCGATCAGGCCCGCGGTGACGGCCAGGACCAGCAGCACCGACAGCGTCGCGGTAAGGCCCCGCAGTCGCCGTGTGGTGCGGGCCGCGGTGCGTTCCTCCTGCTCGCGTGCGGCGAGGCCGGCGGTGAGGAAGTCGTGTTCCAGCAAGGTCAGGTCTCCGGGAAGCGTGTCGCCGAAGTGTTCCTCCGCCGTCGCCAGACGGATTCCTCGGTACAGCGCCCCCGCGTCTCGCCCCAGCTCGTCCCAGGCGTGTGCCGCTTCGGTCAGCCGACGGTGGGTGCGCAGGCGTTCGCGGGCCTCGCCGATCCAGCCGGACAGGCGGGGCCAGGCGGTGATCAGGGCCTCGTGGGCCAGGTCGACGGCGTCGTCGTCGAGGGTGAGGAGACGGGCTCGGGCGAGGTGGTCGAGAACCACGGCGACCTCGTCGACGGGCGCGAACCCCAGTTCGGTGCGGTTGATCGGGCGCCGGGTGTCCTGGAAGCCCTCGCCGGGGGCGATCAGCCGCAGCAGGATCAGCCGGGCCAGCTCCGCGTGGTCGGGGGACAGCCGGGTGTAGATCTCCTCGGCGGTCTGTGCGATGGCGCCGTGCACACCGCCCGCCGCCTCGTATGCCTCCATGGTGAGCACCCGGCCGCGGCGCCGCCGCCAGGTCTCCCGCAGGACGTGCGAGAGCAGCGGCAGGCCGCCCGGCTCGCCGCTCACTTCTTCTACGAGGCGGGCGGTCAGCTCGCGCTCGACGATCAGTCCGGCCGCCTGCGCGGGCTTGACGACGGCCTCGCGAAGCTCGGCCGGGCTCATCGGTCCCACCAGCAGGTTGGCTTCCCGCAGCGCGTCGGCGAGCTCGCGATGTTCGGCGCAGCGTCCGTAGAAGTCGGCGCGTACGCCCAGGACGACACGCAGCCGGCTCCCGGGCTCGGCGGCGGCCAGCAGACGGGCGAGGAAGCCGGCCCGCTCGCCGGTGTCGCGGCAGAGGGTGAAGACCTCCTCGAACTGGTCCACCACTAGCCAGGTGTCCCCCTCGCCCGGTACCGGGTCGCACACGGTGTCGTGGGTGCGCAGCGGGTGCTCGCCCGGTGTGAGGATCCGCACCGCCTGCGGCCGGTGCGGCCCGCCGAGGCTGCGCAGGCGGGGAATCAGTCCCGCCCGCAGCAGGGACGACTTGCCGCTGCCGGACGGCCCGAAGACCGCGAACACGCGGTGCCCCGTCACCGCACGGACCAGTGCGTCGGTCATCTCGTCCCGACCGAAGAAGAGCTCCGCATCGTCCACATCGAAACGGGCCAGGCCACGGTAAGGGGAAGGAATGGTCCCGTCCCCCACGAGGTCGGCCACCCGGGCCTGCTCCGTGACCGCCTCGAGCCAGCGCCGCTCCCACTCCTGCGCATCGCCGCCGCATGCCTGCACATAGGCGAGGGCCACCGGCAGGGAGGGCAGTTGCTCTCCCTTGGCAGCTCTGGACAGGGTGGTGACCGAGATCTCCACCTGCCGGGCCATCTGCCGGTAGGTGATGTCGCCTGCTTCCTGTCGTAGCTTGCGCAACTCGAACGCAAAACGCTGAACCGGTCCCCGCCCAGGATCGAGGTCCGTCTCCGGACGCCCCATAGCGCTTCCTTCCCCCGTGCCGCCACCCGTGACCGGCAGCGGCGTCTCATCTCAACACCCGCCCCACCACCGCGAAAGACGCCATCTCGCCAACCCGGGCTTGTGACCTGCTTTGTTTCACGCCCGGGATACAGCTGTGCAACAACCCCCAGCCCGATGAACTCGGTCCAGGACGCCCCCAGCGGCCGTCCTGACGGAGAAGCGGGGCATGCGAACCGCTCCGGTTCACATGGCCCGTGGACACATGGCCCCAATCGCATACCGGGAAGCGGAGGTTTCCGACACTCATGAAACTCATGAGAAAGACAGCCATGGTGGTGTGTGCCACTGCGACGGCCGTCATGACATTCACCTCGCCGGCCAGTGCCGTCACGCTCAGCTTCTACGCCAACGGCCCAGCCGACACAAGCCGTGGGTGTGAGATGACAACGAAGGCGTGGGGTACCTACAACTACTACGCGAATGGCGGAGTGAAGGGCGGCTACCAGGCATACGCCGGCGGGTTCGACGCATCGGAGGGCGATCGGTGCCCGGATGGGTACGGCGCTGCTCTGCACCTGACCTACTACAAGTGGGACGGCAACTCGTGGGAGTCCAAGACTGCCGATCCGATCAAGGTGACCACCGGCGCCGGCGACACCGTGTCGCGCAGCTGGACTTTCAAGGACGTGCGCGATGTGAAGGTCTACAGCTGTCGGCTCAACAGCTCCGGTGGGGTCTCGGCATGCACCCGAGCAACCATGTACTAGGCCCGCCGGGCGCTTGATGTTGATTCGCACCGATCGTTTCAACATGCTTCGCCTGGTTTCACCACCGACACGCACGGCCTGAGACGCATGGAAGCTCCCTACTGGTAGGGAGCTTCCATGCCATTGCTGAGACGACATCTCATTTGGTGAGTCCGTGGTAGCAGATCGGTAGCAGATGAGGGGGCAGGCAATGCTGGTGAAGGCCAGGAATTGCTCGGCTTTGCGTCCGTAGCGGCGGTGCAGTCGGCGACATCCGGTGAGCCAGGACGCCGTGCGTTCGACGGTCCAGCGGTGGCGGCCCGGGTGGGTCGAGGACTCGATGCCCCTGCGGGCGAACACCGGCCGGACCCGGCGCCGGACCCGACCCCCACCGACCCCCCGGCCTGCCCCCCACCGGACCCTCCACCGGCCCCCGCTCGACCCCCACCCCCTCACCCGGCTCCCAACCGGGCCGGGCCGCGAGGCCGTTCGGCGTACCGGTCGGCTTCCGGGGTATCCGGGAGCGGACGACAGTGGACGAGAGTGGACGACGAGGAGGCCCCCATGGCGCTCACCTTCCGCAAGAGCTTCCGGATCATGCCGGGCGTGCGGCTGAACATCAACAAGAAGTCGTGGTCCATCACCACGGGTGGCCGCAACGGACCGAAGCAGACCCACAGCAGCACGGGACGCCGGACCACCTCCATGGACCTCCCGGGCCCCTTCGGCTGGCGCAAGACCACCAACACCAAGCGCCGCTGAGGCGTCGCCGCCTTTCACCACTCCCCCGAGTTGCCTCATCTCATATGCGAGATAACCTGCCGTCATGGCAGACGACTATCTCGTACGCATCGGCAAGCTCATCCGTGACGCCCGCCAGCATCGGGGCTGGACACAGACGCAGCTTGCCGAAGCGCTCGGCACCAGTCAGAGCGCGGTGAACCGTATCGAGCGCGGCAATCAAAACATCAGCCTTGAGATGATCGCTCGAATCGGTGAAGCACTGGACAGCGAGATCGTCTCGCTCGGCTATGCGGGTCCGATGCATCTGCGCGTGGTGGGCGGGCGCCGGCTCTCCGGCTCGATCGACGTGAAGACCAGCAAGAACGCGTGCGTGGCGCTGCTCTGTGCGACCCTCCTGAACAAGGGCCGCACGGTGCTGCGCCGCGTCGCGCGCATCGAGGAGGTGTACCGCCTTCTGGAGGTGCTGGCCTCCATCGGGGTGCGCACGCGGTGGATCAACGACGGCGTGGACCTGGAGATCGTGCCGCCGGCCGAGCTGGACATGGCGTCGATCGACGAGAGCGCGGCCCGCCGCACCCGTTCGATCATCATGTTCCTCGGCCCGCTGCTGCACCGCACCGACGGCTTCAAGCTGCCGTACGCGGGCGGCTGCGACCTGGGCACGCGGACCGTCGAGCCGCACATGATCGCGCTGCGGCGGTTCGGCCTGGACATCGCGGCCACCGAGGGCATGTACCACGCGCGGGTGGACCGCGGGGTGACCCCGGGCCGCCCCATCGTGCTGACCGAGCGTGGCGACACGGTGACCGAGAACGCGCTGCTGGCGGCCGCCCGCCACGACGGCACGACCGTGATCCGCAACGCCTCCTCCAACTACATGGTCCAGGACCTCTGCTTCTTCCTGGAGGCCCTCGGCGTCCGGGTGGAGGGCATCGGCACCACGACGCTCACCGTGCACGGCGTGCCGAACATCGACGTGGACGTGGACTACTCGCCGTCCGAGGACCCGGTCGAGGCGATGAGCCTGCTGGCCGCGGCGGTCGTCACGGAGTCCGAGCTGACCGTGCGCCGGGTGCCGATCGAGTTCCTGGAGATCGAGCTGGCGGTCCTGGAGGAGATGGGCCTCGACCACGACCGCACACCGGAGTACGTCGCCGACAACGGCCGTACGCGCCTGGTGGACCTGACCGTGCGCCCCTCCAAGCTGGAGGCGCCGATCGACAAGATCCACCCGATGCCGTTCCCGGGCCTGAACATCGACAACGTCCCGTTCTTCGCGGCCATCGCGGCCTCCGCGCAGGGCCAGACGCTGATCCACGACTGGGTGTACGACAACCGCGCGATCTACCTCACCGACCTGAACCGGCTCGGCGGCCGCCTCCAGCTCCTGGACCCGCACCGCGTCCTGGTCGAGGGCCCGACCCGCTGGCGGGCCGCCGAGATGATGTGCCCGCCGGCCCTGCGCCCCGCGGTGGTGGTCCTGCTGGCGATGATGGCGGCGGAGGGCACGTCCGTGCTCCGCAACGTGTACGTGATCAACCGCGGCTACGAGGACCTGGCGGAGCGGCTGAACTCGGTGGGGGCGCAGATCGAGATCTTCCGGGACATTTGATGCCGGGATGCCGCCGCACCTCGTTTGACCTGTGACTTGGCGCGCCAGGGAGGAGTGCGGCGGCATCTCTGGGGCTTCTCTGGGACTTCGGGTCCGCGGTGGGCTACGAGTCCGGGAGGCCGGCTGTGCCTCGGCCGCCTGCCGGGCGACCCGGTCCGCAGTCGTCCGGCGCCAGTGGGAGAAGCTCGGGCGGCTGACGCCGAGGATGCCGCACAGCCGCTTCACGCCGTAGCGGCGCTGGCGGTCGGCGACACACTGGAAGCGGTTCACCAGCGCGTTTCCCGGCGGAACACTTCGCCGCCTTCCGCAGGATCTCGCGTTCCTCCTCCAGCTCACGGACCTTCTGGCGCAGGGCTGCGTTCTCCGCTTCCAGCAGGGTCGGTGGCCGGACCGGTACCTGCGTCCGGCGCCTCCGGGGCCGACTCACTCCGGCTGCCCTCACCCAGTTCCGCAGCATCTCAGGGTTGATCCCCAGATCAGCGGGGTGACCCCCAGATCAGCGAAGGCCACACGGACGTCCTGAACACCAGCGATGCCCGCTGATCGTCGCCGGGTCGGCGGTGCGGTGGGCGGTCGCCCCGCTCCCGGGCGCTGCGGGCAGAACGGTCCGGGCGGAAATCACCTCGTGTGGGACGGTGCGGGACTCGGCCATCGGCCACCGGGTTCAGGTCAACGGCTGCGCAGACCAGGCTCGTCGGACCGTCACCGTCAGTGCCGGACGCTAGTGTCGTTCGCCCGGCAGGAAGCCGGTGAGCCCAGGGGGAGCACGAACCGCCATGCCCGAGAACCACACCGGATACCGGATCTCCGTCGTCGACGAGGACCCGCTGCGCGCCCGCAAGGACGCCCGCGAACTGCTCGGCGTGCTCACCGAGGCGGACTCCACCGCCAGGCTGGACCTGCCCGCACCCGGCAGCCTGGAGGGAACCTTCGGCAAGGGCGGCGCGTCCGCCGAGACCGTCGGGCTGCTGCTGAGCGGCGGTTCGTTCGTCGCCGCGCTGGTGCAGGTGTGGCTGGCGCGGATCCCGCAGCGCACCATCGTGGTCAAGCGGCCCGACGGGGCGGTCCTGCACGTCACCGGCAAGGAGGCCCGCGAGGACGACACGCTGGTCGAGCGCTTTCTCGCGGGCGGCGGCGACGGCACGGCGGCGGGCTGAGCGGCGATGACCGACAACGACCGCCACGCGTTGCTCGTCGGCGTCTCCACGTACGACAGCGAGGCGTACCAGGAGCTCCCGGCCGTGCGGGCCGACCTGCACTACATGCGGGCGGTGCTGGAGAACACCGAGATCGGGATGTACAACGAGTGCGCGGTGGCCGCCGAGCCGACGCGCGCGGAGATGCTGCACGCCGTCGGGACGTTCCTGGAGGCCCGGCAGCCCAGTGAGACCGCGCTGCTCTACTTCAGCGGGCACGGCGAGTACTGCGAGCAGGACGGCCAGCTGTACTTCCTGACCCGGGACACCGACCCCGCCGACCTGCCGGGCACGGCCGTGCCGGCGGAGTTCCTGGAGCGGACGCTCCAGTCCTGCCGGGCCGCCTCCAAACTGGTCCTGCTGGACTGCTGCTCCAGCGGTTCCGTCGTCCAGGGCTGGACCGCCAAGGGCCCGGCGGGGCAACCGGACCGGCCCGCGCCGAGCACCCTGCTGCGGCCGACCGGCGTGTACTTCATCACCGCGTCCGACGCCCTCCAGGCGGCCTCCGCGATGGCGCCGCCGGGGTCGGACCTCGGCACCTCCCGGTTCACCGGGGAGATCGTCGAAGGGCTGCGCAACGGCCGGATCAAGGGCGGCGGCTGGATCACCCCGGACGACCTCTTCGACTACCTGACCGCCCAGATGGCCCGCGAGGGCGTCCCGGAGGAGCAGCGGCCCACCAAGTCCACCATCAGGGCCACCCGGAGCCTCCCCTTCGCCCGGTCGGTGGCACGGCCCGTACGCCTTCCTGCGCTCCCCCACGACGCCACCGAAGCCGCCCGGCGCTCCCCCGCGCTGCTCAAGGCCCGGGAACTGGCCGAGGCGGACGAACGGGACGGCGTCGACCCGCAGCGGCTGCTGCGGTACTACGCGGACTGCCTCACCGCGCAGGCGGCGGCCGGGATGCGGCCCGACCGGGACGGCGGCCGGAACACGAAGTACTTCCTGCTGGCCCAGGGCGAGGAGACCGTCCAGTCGGGCCGCGGACCGCACATCGTCGCGCCCGGATCGCTGCCCCGGCCCCAGGGCGGTCGGACCGGGTCGGGCACCGAGGCGGGGACGCGGCAGGAGTACTGGTACGGGTATCCGGCGATCACGCTCCCCTCGCGGGACGGCGGCCGGGGGCGGCGTGCGACGGTCGAGCTGGCGCCGCTGCTCGTCCAGCAGATGGAGCTGGCGCCGGACGAGGACGGCCGGGACGTGCTGCGGCCCAGCGGCGTGCCGTCCCTGCACAGCGGCGTCGTCTCGGAACTCCTGGACGCGGGCGACGCGGCCGACCTGGTGGCCCGCTGGCAGCCGGCCTGGCAGGAGGGCAACGACGCCCAGATGCTCCGTGCCGTGAGGGAGCTGCTGGAGGAGCTGGGGCTGCCGGAACTCGAACCGCTGGACCCGTCGGCGCTCAGCGAGCGCACGGTCATGCAGGCGCTGCGGCCCGGCGCGCACAATGCGGCCGTGCTGCTGGTGCCGTCCGGTGCGGAGGCCATGGCCACCCAGGCACTGGTGGACAACCTGCTGGAGATCTCCACGCGGACCGCGCAGATCAAGGGCACCGCCCTGGACGCACTGCTGGACGGCCGGGTCCGGCAGGCGCCGGCCACGACGGCGGTCTCGGCGAACCCGGTGACACCCGTCGCCCCGGGACCGTGCAACGAGAGCCAGGAGCAGGTGATCTCCTCGGCGATGACCCAGCCGCTGACGGTGGCGACCGGGCCGCCCGGCACGGGCAAGAGCGAGGTCGTCACGGCCGTCGTCACCACCTGCGTCGCCGCCGGGCAGTCGGTGCTGGTCGCCTCCACGAACAACGAGGCCGTGAACGTCGTCGCCCAGCGCTGCGACGACATCGCGCCCGGTCTGCTGATGCGCACGGGCAACGCGGAGGCTCTGGAGCGGGAGGCGGCCAAACTGGAACGGCTGCTCGCCGCGCCGGCCGGAGCGCCACGACGCGGATCGGCCACCGTGGGCGGCGAGCTGCGCAACACCCGGGGAGCGGCCGACCGGCTGCGGGCAGAAGCGACCCGGCGCGTCGGTGAGGAAGCGCGCCTGCTGGAACTGTTCCGCGAGCGGGAGGAGCGCGCCGCCGCCCTGGAGCTGCCCCTGCCCTGCCTCGAAGCGGTCTGGGCGGCGGCCCCGGACGGCCGAGCCCCGCTGGACCGGTGGGCGGACCGGGCGCGGGGGGCGGCCGCGGCCCGCTGGTGGCAGCTCGGGGCGTGGCGGCGCGGACGGGCGCTCTCCGTGCTGGCCGCGGCGGGGCCGGGGCGGTCCGAGGGGGCCGGACCGGTGTGGCCTGCCTGGGCCGCGGAACGACCGGTGCCACCCGAACTGCTGGAGTCGCTGGCCGAGGTCGTGTCGGTGGAGCGGGAGGTGCGGGAACTCGTCCGCGAGCACGGGCAATGGGACGAGAACGGACTCAAGGCGGCCCGGCTGGCCACGGCTCAGGCGCTGACCGGCCTGTCGGCGGAACTGTCCCGCACGCTGTCCGCCGAGGCCCTCGGCCGCGCGACCGGACTCATGAACCAGCGGCTCCAGGCACTGCGGCGCCGGGCCGGCTACCAGCGCAGCCAGAAGAACCTGATGACGCACATCAAGGGGTGGGCCGTCAGCACCCACTCGGTGCGGCAGCTGGAACTCACCCCGAAGCTGTTCGACCTCGTCGTCATCGACGAGGCCAGCCAGTGCTCCATCCCCTCGGTGCTGCCGCTGCTCTTCCGGGCCCGCCGGGCACTGATCATCGGTGACCCCATGCAGCTCGGGCACATCCCCGGCGTGTCACCGCAGCAGGAGCGGCAGGCACGGAGGCGGGCCGGGCTGAGCGCCGCCCAACTGGAGCACCACCGCCTCACCTATCACGTGCACTCCTCATACCACGCGGCCGAACAGCACGGCGAGGGCACGCTGTTCCTCGACGAGCACTACCGCTGCCACCCGCGGATCGCGGACGTCGTCAACGGCCACTGCTACGGCGGCCGGTTGCGGGTGCTGACCGACGTGCGGCGCCAGGTACCGGCGCACGACCCGGTGGGAGCAACCGACCCGGCACCGGTTCTCGGCTGGGTCGATGTCCCCTCCGGAAGCTCGGCCCGCGGCGGCGACGGGCGGTCCTGGCGCAACGCGGCGGAGGCGGAGACCGTGCGGCACGTCGTCGACGGACTGCTGGCGGAGATCGAACCGGACGCGACGGTGGGAGTGGTCACGCCGTTCCGCGCGCAGAAGGAGGCGCTGGCCCGGATGTGGCGGGACGACGACCGGGTCCGGGTCGGCACCGTCCACACCTTCCAGGGCGGACAGCGCGACGTGATGGTGCTCAGCCCGGTGGCGGCGCCCAACACCCCACCCCGGACCACGCACTGGGTCGCGAGCCAGGTCAACCTGTGGAACGTGGCGGTCACCCGGGCCAAGTCGCAGCTGATCACCGTCGGCGGCCTCTCCTTCTGGCAGGAGCAGAGCGGCCTGCCGGCCCTCCTCGCCACTCGCTCGGTGCCGCTGGGAGCGGGCGACGACGGCGCTCCGGCCGAAGCCGGCCCGCCCGGCCCGGTGGTCAAGGCCCACGAGGACTCCGCCGACCGCCTGCAGCGTTACCTGACCGGACGGGGGATCACCGATCTGGAGCGGACCGTGCTGGTGGGTGGGCACCCGGTGGACCTGCTGTTCACCGACGCCGGCGAGAACACGGCGGTGCTCATCGACCCCGGACCGGAGCCCGGTGCGGACCCCGCGCGGCACCTCAGGCTCCTCCACGCGCGAGGTGACCTGCTCACCGGCCTGCCCGCCGGGGGCCACGGCGCCAAACCCTGCCCGGTGAGCCGGACGGTGCGGGTGCCCGCCTGGCGGATCCTGTCGGGCGAGGCGGCGCTGGCACCGCTGTTCGACTGAGCCGCGCACAGGAGGGCCGGGCTCCTCGGAGCCCGGCCGTCGGGCGGCGTCGGGGGAGCGGTGGAGGGGGAGGCGGCGCGTCGTCGTGCCGGGAATCCTCCCTCCCCCGCACCGGGCCCGGCATGGCACCTGCCGGTTCCCGTCGGCGAGTGCGGCCGCCAGGACGGGGCCGATCCGGGTCAGTGCCTCGGGCGCATCATCCGCAGCTGGGTGGTGGTGATCTCATGGGTCGTGACGCGGCCGCCGATGTGCGGACGCCACTCGTCGGCCAGTGCGTCCGGTCCCGCCGTGTACAGCAGCAGATCGCCGCCGAACCGGCCGGGGGTGAAGCGGTCGCGGAGCCGGCTGCCGTGCCGGACGGCGGCGGTCATCCGGGCGATCGTCTCCTCGGGCAGGCTGACATCGCCGATCACCCACGCGACCGCCTCCTCCAGCCGCGGCGCGGATCCCCGTCCGGCCGGTACGGCTGGTCGCTGAGGGCTGCGGTCTCTCACGGGCCGAGGTCGAGAGACTGATCACGGACGGGAAACTCGTCCCGTCGGTCGGGCTGGGGGGCGGGCTCTCCGGCGACTTCACCTTCATGCTCAAGCGCTGAAGGCGTCGCCGGGGCCGGTGGAGCACGCCCGGAGGCCGGCCGGACGCGGCCGGACGCGTTCGACGGCGGCAGGGTGTCTCGCGCAGGCGTACGGCTCTTTTCGCACCCCTGGTCACCGTTCGATCACCATCGTCCCGGGACGGTGACCGGCTCTTGTTTTCCGTCCTGGCCACCGGCCGCCCCTTGGAATGATCGGACCTCCACCAGCCGGGGAGGGGCCGTCATGCCGATCACAACGGGGCCACCGCGCGATGCCCGCCGCTGACGCCACCCCACCTGCCACGCCGCCTTCCCCTCCCACTTCGCCTTCACCTTCGGCTCCGGGTGCGGCTGCGGCTGCCGCCCAGCCCGTCACGGTCCTCTCCGCCGTCGCCCATCTGCTGTCGGTGATCGCTCTCGGCCTTGAGGCGTTCATCTGGTACTCCTGGGGAACCGGGGAGTACCGGAGCCTGATCGCGGTGCTCCTGGCCGGGGTGGCGGCGGGTCTCGTCGCGGTCGGCTTCACCCCCGAGCTGCACCGGATCCTGCTCCGGGCCGTGCCCACCGTCGTGGTCGTGGTGGGCCTCGTCCTCGGCGGCGTCCGTTTCCACGACGAGAACAGCGACCTCGGTGTCACCGTCAGGACCAAGGACGCCGAGGACATGGCGGACGGCGACGTCGCCACCTTCACCGTCCCCACACCGGGAGACCGCGCGTACCTCCGGCTGACCCTCAGGGGCCGGGACCTCCCGTCCGGCGGCTCCCCCTGTGTCTTCCGCAGCGAGGTGGGCATCAGCGGCGGGGCCCGGAACGGCGAGCAGGACGTCGCGTTCGACCGGCAGACGCTCACGGCCAGGATCCCCCTGAGGACGGGCGGCGACTCCGTCGCACTGCGGGTGGAACTGCGGACGGGTCCGGCCTGCCGGATCTCCCTCGAACCCGATGAAGCGATCCTCACGAACGAGTGAACCGAGGAGGTCTCCAGGTGAGATCAGTTCCCCGTCTTGTCAGTACGGTGACGTGTTCACTGCTGCTGCTCGCGCTTGCGCCGGCCTGTGATTCCGCCGGAGAGAAAGATCCCGGGAAAGGAAGCTCCGGAAAAGCCTCGGAGTCACCGGAACCCGCACGCGCGGCCGGCGGCTTCCCGAAGGGCATGTCCTACGGAGCCAAGTTCGAACAACCGGGATTCAACGAATACGACGTGCGGAACCACCGGGGGCAGGGGTTCGAGAACGATCTCGCGCAGTACCTGGAGGGCGAGCTCGGCATCACCCTGCTGCCCCACGACATTCCCTCCAAGGACCGCGAGTCCTATCTCCAGGAGAGAACCGACGCGTTGGTGATCGCCACCTACTCGATCACCGACGAGAGGAGGAAGAAGGTCGATTTCGCGGGCCCGTACTTCGTGACCCCGCAGGGCCTGCTCGTACGGCAGGACGACCACAGCATCAAGGAGCGCAAGGACACCGCGGACAAACAGATCTGCACCGCGTCGGGCTCGACCTCCACCCCGGGCGCGAAGAACCCCCTCGACGAGAACGCCCGGTTCGTCACCGCCCAGGACTACCGGAAATGCGTGGACAAGCTGCTGGACGGCAATGTGGACGCCGTCTGGACGGACAAGGTGATCCTGTACGGGTTCGTCCAGCGCCTCCCGGGCAAGGTCCGGGTCGTGGACGACATCGAGGTGGGTTCGGAGCAGCTGTACGGAGTCGGCCTCCCGCTGCACCAGCCGGAGAGGTGCCACCGGGTGGTCGAAGCGCTGCGCGGATTCCTCAGGGACAAGTGGCGCGCGTTCTTCCAGGCCCACTTCGAGGAACTGGTGAAGAGCGACCCGTTCTTCGAAACCCACTACAAGCCGAACCCGGACGACCTCGACGAGGCCTCCTGCCGGTCCACGTGAGCGGACGCGCGGTGCGACCCGCTCCGCGGGGCAGGGAGGGCGGACCGGGGCATGGCGCGTGCGCGGTGCCGCCCACCCGGGTCGGCTCGGCTCAGGTCGAGCCAGGTCACATCAGGTCGAGCCAGGTCAGCCGACGAGTGTCACGTCCTGTTCGCGTGCCGCGTGGAACACCGGCAGCGGCAGGCCGCCGGAGCGCAGTTCCATCAGCGTCGCCTCGACCTTCGCGGCGCCCCGTTCGAAGCGGCCCGATTCCGTGCGGCCGGTGTTCTTCCAGCGGCGCAGGGTGCCGTCGCAGACCGCGGTGGTGCCGCCGACGCCCTTGCGGGCGCCGTCCTTGCCCTGGCGCAGGGAGGAGCTGACGAAGACCGGACCGGTGCCGCCCGTGCACCGGTAGGTGCCGGACAGGGTGACGGTGCCGTCCGCGGCGAGACGGCCGGTCGGATCGACCGTCACCGTGTCCGCCGGACCGGCCGATCCGGCCGGCCGGGGCAGGGCGGTCGCGGACGGGGCGGCGAGCAGCAGCACAGCCGCCGCGGCGGCTGTGCCCATGGCCTGGTGCAAGCGGGTCGGGCGCATCGGAGTACCTCCTGGAGTGGGAGCCTCCACAGGTACCGGCCCGGCGCGTCCGCGGGTGTGACCCTCACTCCTTTGGTGGCGAGTCCGCACCGGTCGTCCCGGACCCGTCCGCGTGTTGTCCGCGTGTTGTCACGCTTGCCGGCCGGCTGTTCCGATGAGTTCGCGGCGGGCGCATGGTCTATCCGTACGGGCGACGAAAACGCCGCTCGACTCCTCGCAGGTGGAGGCCCCTCATGTGTTCTCACCAGCCTTCGTGCCCGTCCGCCGGCCGCACCGACCGTTCTGCCCGCACCGACCGCACCGACGCGCACATCGTCTCCGCGCACCCCGAGCAGGGCTGGTACCTGCTGTGCGACGGCGCGATCGTCTTCGACGACACCGGGGCGCTGCTGCCCGACGGGCGGGTCGTCGGTCCGCACCGGGTGCCGGTCGGGCACCTGGCCGTCGCCGCCTGACCGTCCCACCGCTCGACCACGCCCGACCAGCTGACCGACCGCCCGACCGCCCGACGGTGACGATCTAGAGTGATCGACGTGTCCGAGCAGCACGCCCCCCGTCCCCGGTCCCTCATCGTCACCTTCTACGGCGCGTACGGCCGCTTCGCCCCCGGCCCCGTACCCGTGGCCGAGTTGATCCGGCTCCTGGCCGCGGCAGGCGTGGACGCGCCCTCCGTACGGTCGTCGGTGTCCCGGCTCAAGCGCCGCGGGCTGCTCCTGCCGGCCCGGACCGACGCGGGCGCCGCCGGATACGTGCTGTCGCCGGACGCCCGCCGGCTCCTCGACGACGGCGACCGCCGGATCTACGCCGCCGCACCGCCCGGGGACGACACCTGGGTGCTCGCCGTGTTCTCCGTCCCTGAGTCCGAGCGGCAGAGACGCCACGTGCTCCGCTCGCGCCTGGCCGGTCTCGGCTTCGGAACGGCCGCCCCCGGCGTGTGGATCGCCCCGGCCCGTCTCTACGAGGAGACACGGCACACGCTGGAACGGCTGCGGCTGGACACGTACGTGGACCTGTTCCGCGCCGAGCACCTCGGGTACGCGGCGACGGCGGAGGCGGTCGCGCGCTGGTGGGACCTGGCCGCCGTCGCCAAGCAGCACGACGCGTTCCTGGACCGCCACGCGCGCGTGCTGCACGACTGGGAGGCGCGGGACGACACCCCCGCCGAGGAGGCGTACCGCGACTATCTCCTCGCCCTGGACTCCTGGCGCCATCTCCCGTACGCCGATCCGGGGCTGCCTCCCGCGCTGCTGCCCCAGGGGTGGCCGGGCGCCCGTTCGGCAGCCGTCTTCCGGGCCCTGCGCGAGCGGCTGCGGGACGCCGGAGCGGCCTTCGCGGGCGTACCGGCGGGACCCCGCAGGTGGGAACGGGCGGGCTGAGCCGCATCCCGGGTCGCCGGGGGAACGCTCACGTTGCGGGGCGCGTCGCCCGTATATCCGGACGGTCGGCCCCACGCCAGGCCGAACGTCCCGGAAAGAGCCCGCCGAGGGCCTCTGTCGGAGTGCGACGTACCATTCCTAAAGTTGAAAGCAGGACATCCTGCTCCATGAACGGATCCGCCTTGCACGAATCCCACGCCCCGGCCTCCTGGCGCATCGCCCTGCCGCACACCGCCGCGGCCGTGCCGGTCGCCCGTGCCCTGGTGCGTACCGCGCTCGCCGAGATCGAGCACCCCGCGGACAGCGACACCGCGGAGCTGCTCACCGCCGAGCTGGTGGCCAACGCCGTGGAGCACACCACGGGCGACGCGCCCATAGAGCTGGTCGTGGAACTGCTGCCCACCGACTGCCGGGTCGAGGTCCACGACCCCGACCCGGCCCCGCCTGGCGACCTCACGGTCCCCGGCCCCTCGTACGAGCCCGACCCCTGGCAGGAGCACGGCCGCGGCCTGCTGCTGATCCGTACCCTCAGCTCCTCGTGCGGCCACCGCCCCACGGAGTCCGGCAAGGCGGTCTGGTTCCGGGTCCCGGTGGTACCGCGCCCGCGCAGGCCCTCCTAGCGGCGGCCACGGGGGGCGTGACAAGGGCGTGACGGCGTTCAGGCCAGGGTCGCCACCAGTACCGCCTTGATCGTGTGCAGCCGGTTCTCCGCCTCGTCGAAGACGACCGACCGGTCCGACTCGAAGACCTCGTCGGTGACCTCCAGCGAGTCCAGGCCGTGCCGCTCGTGCATCTCGCGGCCGACCTTGGTGCCCAGGTCGTGGAAGGCGGGCAGGCAGTGCAGGAACTTGACGTCGGCGTTGCCGGTGGCCCGCAGGACGTCCATCGTCACCGCGTACGGGCCGAGGGCGGCGATGCGCTCGTCCCAGACCTCCTTGGGCTCCCCCATCGACACCCACACGTCCGTGGCGACGAAGTCGGCCCCCAGGACACCCTCGGCGACGTCCTCGGTGAGCGTGATCCGCGCCCCGCTGCGCCCGGCCAGTTCGCGCGCCCGGGCCACGACCTCCTCGGCGGGCCAGTAGGCCCGGGGCGCGACGATCCGTACGTCCATGCCGAGCAGCGCGCCGGTGACGAGGTACGAGTTGCCCATGTTGAAGCGCGCGTCGCCCAGGTAGGCGAAGGCGATCCCGTCCAGCGGCTTGGTGCAGTGCTCGGTCATCGTGAGCACGTCGGCCAGCATCTGCGTCGGGTGCCAGGCGTCGGTCAGGCCGTTGTAGACGGGCACGCCCGCGTGGGCCGCCAGCACCTCGACGTTCTCCTGGCTGTCCCCCCGGTACTGGATGGCGTGGTACATCCGGCCGAGCACCCGCGCGGTGTCCTTCACGGACTCCTTGTGGCCCATCTGCGAGCCGGACGGATCGAGGTACGTGGTCGACGCGCCCTGGTCCGCCGCCGCCACCTCGAAGGCGCAGCGCGTGCGCGTCGACGTCTTCTCGAAGACCAGCGCGATGTTCCTGCCCCGCAGGTACCGGGTCTCCGTCCCGGCCCTCTTCGCCGCCTTCAGCTCGGCGGCGAGCCCGAGCAGGCCGTGGATCTCCTCCCGCGTGAAGTCCAGTTCCTTCAGGAAGTGGCGGCCTGCGAGGGCGTACGGGGGTGTCGCCATGGGGGCGCTCCAGGGTCACGTAAACAAGGACTCTTGGAATTCTATACGACGTTCCACATTTCTATACAGTCCGGCCCACCCGGAACCACGCCGGTCGAGTCAGGTCGGGCCGGGTCAGGCCAGGTCAGGTCAGGTCAGGTCAGGTCAGGTCAGGTCAGGTCAGGTCACGGGGTCCCGCTGGACCGGGCAGCTCATGCAGCGCGGGCCGCCCCTCCCCCGCCCCAGCTCGCTGCCCGGGATCTCGACGACCTCGATACCCTGCTTGCGCAGGTGCGTGTTGGTGGTCTGGTTCCGCTCGTACGCGACGACGACGCCCGGCTCGACCGCGAGGACGTTGCAGCCGTCGTCCCACTGCTCGCGCTCGGCGGCGTGGACGTCCTGGGTGGCGGTGAGCACCCGGATCCGGTCCAGTCCGAGCGCGGCGGCGATCGCCCGGTGCATGTGCTCCGGCGGGTGGTCGGTGACCTTCAGCTCCTTGTCCCCGACGCCCGGTTCGATGGTGTACGAGCGGAGCATGCCGAGGCCCCCGTACTGGGTGAAGGTGTCGCCGTCGACCATCGTCATCACCGTGTCGAGGTGCATGAAAGCCCGCCTCTTGGGCATGTCGAGCGCCACGATCGTCTGCGCCGACCCGGCGGCGAAGAGCTTGTGCGCGAGCATCTCCACGGCCTGCGGGGTCGTCCGTTCGCTCATGCCGATGAGCACGGCGCCGTTGCCGATGACGAGCACGTCGCCGCCCTCGATGGTGGACGGGTAGTCGGCCTGCCCCTCGGACCACAGGTTGAACGTTTCCTCCCGGAACAGGGGATGGTGCCGGTAGATCGCCTCGAAGTGCACGGTCTCGCGTCTGCGGGCGGGCCAGCGCATGGCGTTGATGGAGACGCCGTCGTAGATCCAGGCGGAGGTGTCGCGGGTGAAGAGGTGGTTGGGCAGCGGCCCGAGCAGGAAGTCGTCCAGGTCCATGACGTGGAAGCGCACGGACGTCGGTTCGGGGTGCGCCTCCAGGAACTCCCGTTTGGTCATCCCGCCGATCAGCGCCTCGGCGAGTTCGCCCGCGGGCAGGTCCTCGAAGGCCGCGCGCAGGTGGTCGGTGGCGAGCGGTCCGTACTCCTTCTCGTCGAAGACCCGGTCGAGCACGAGCGACCTGGCCCGCGGGACGGCCAGGGTCTCGGTCAGCAGGTCACCGAAGAGGTGGACGGTGACACCGCGGTCGCGCAGGACGTCCGCGAAGCCGTCGTGCTCCGCGCGCGCCCGGCGCACCCAGAGCACGTCGTCGAAGAGCAGGGCGTCCTTGTTGCTGGGGGTGAGCCTTTTGAGCTCCAGATCCGGCCGGTGCAGGATGACGCGGCGGAGCCGCCCGGCCTCGGAGTCGACGTGGAAAGCCATGACTTCATCCTGACCGCGAAGGGGCCGGTTGACCCGCGGGCGGACACTTTATTCGACCTCCTGTTCTCGTCTTCTTGACGATAATCGGAGTACCTGGATATCGTCGAACGGACGAGAAACGAGGGGGTCCGATGGCCGACATCACCCGGCGCCTGGGCTGGCGCCACCTGCGCGGCGCTCCGACGGCGCACATCCGCCACCACCGCGACGGGCAGCTGCTGCACGACGGTCCCGGACTCAGCTTCTGGTACCGCGCGCTGAGCGCCGCGCTGTCCGAGGTGCCGGTGGACGACCGTGAGCTGGCGATGACGTTCCACGCCCGTACGTCCGACTTCCAGGACGTGGCGGTGCAGGCCACCGTGACCTACCGGGTCAGCGACCCGGCGCTCGCCGCGGCCCGCCTGGACTTCTCCGTCGACCCCGACACCGGGGTGTGGCGGGGCGCGCCGCTGGAGCAGCTGGGCACGCTGCTGACCGAGACGGCCCAGCAGCACGCCCTGGACGTGCTGGCCCGTACGACACTGGCCTCGGCGCTGGTCGACGGCGTGGCGGCGGTACGGGAGCGGGTCGCGGCGGGGCTGGCCGCGGAGCCGCGACTGCCCGCGACCGGCATCGAGGTGGTCGCCGTGCGCGTGGTGGCGCTGCGTCCGGAGCCCGAGGTGGAGCGGGCCCTGCGCACCCCGGCCCGCGAGCAGATCCAGCAGGAGGCGGACCGGGCGACGTACGAGCGGCGGGCCGTGGCCGTCGAGCGGGAGCGGACGATCGCCGAGAACGAGCTGGCGAGCCAGATCGAACTCGCGCGGCGCGAGGAACAGCTGGTCGAGCAGCGCGGTACGAACGCGCGCCGCGAGGCGGAGGAGCACGCGGCGGCGGACGCGGTACGCGCCGGCGCGGAGGCCGCCCGCTCGGTGAAGCTGGCCGCGGCGGAGGCCGAGCGGTCCGTACGGCTCGCGCGGGCCGAGGCGGAGGCCGCGCGCGAGGTGGGCCAGGCACGGGCCCAGGCCCAGGCCGCCTGGCTCGCGGTGCACGTCGAGGTCGACGTGGCCACCCTGCACGCGCTGACCGGGACACGGCTGGCGGAGAACCTGCCCAGCATCGACAGCCTGACCGTCTCGCCGGACGTGCTGACCGGCCTGCTGGCCAAGCTCGGGATGCGGGCCCCGGACGGGAACCGGGACCGGGGCCAGGACCGGGACCGGGACCGGGGCCAGGACCGGGACCGGGACCGGGGCCAGGACCGGGACCGGGACCGGGACCGGACATGAGCCTCGCCCCGCGGGTCGTGATCGTGCACCGCACCACGGAGTACGAGGAACTGGTGGCCCACCACGGCACGCACGGACAGGCCGCCTTCTTCCTCTCCTCCCGCGGCCGGGACATCGGGGAGGTCGCCGAACGCCACCACCGCACCCGGCGCGCACTGGCGGACGTGACCTCCGCGATCCCGCTGACGTGGCGGCAGAGCCGGGTCGAGCGGGCCGATCTGGACCGGTTCCTGTTCGCGCCGGAGGACGTGGTGGCCGTGGTCGGCCAGGACGGGCTGGTCGCGAACGTGGCCAAGTACCTCGACGGACAGCCGGTGGTGGGCATCGACTCGGACCCGGGCCGCAACCCGGGTGTGCTGGTCCGCCACCGGCCGGCGGACGCGGGCGGACTGCTGCGCGCGGCCCTCGCCGCCGGCACCGGTACGGACGAACTCACCATGGTCGAGGCGGTGGCCGACGACACGCAGCGGTTGCTCGCCCTGAACGAGATCTACCTGGGCGCGGCCGGGCACCAGACGGCCCGGTACCGGCTGGAGCTCGACGACGGGGCCGCCGTCGAGGCCCAGGCCTCGTCCGGGGTCCTGGTGGGGACGGGGACGGGGGCGACCGGGTGGATCCGGTCGGTGTGGGAGGGCCGGGGCGGGTCCTTGCCCCTGCCCCTGCCCACGGAGGACCGGCTGGTGTGGTTCGTCCGCGAGGCGTGGCCCTCTCCCGCCACCGGGACGTCCCGGGTCGCCGGGACACTGTCCGCCAGGTCCCGGCTCACCCTCACGGTCGAATCGGAACGGCTCATCGCGTTCGGGGACGGGATGGAGGGGGACGCGCTGGAACTCACCTGGGGACAGGCGGTGCGGGTGGGGGTGTGCGGGCGGCGGCTGCGGCTGGTGGGGTGAGGGGTGCGGGTGAAGGGCTGCGGGTGAGGGGTTGCGGGTGGGAGGTGCCCCGGACGGGCCGGCCGGGCCGGCCCGCCCGGGGGCGAACCCCCTACAGCCGGGGATCCACCGGTTCGGACTCCAGGGCCAGCACCCCGAACACCGCCTCGTGCACCCGCCACAGCGGCTCCCCGTCCGCGAGCCGGTCCAGGGCCTCCAGGCCCAGGGCGTACTCGCGAAGGGCCAGCGAGCGCTTGTGGTTCAGGGAGCGGCTCCGCAGGCGGTCCAGGTTCTCGGGGCGGGTGTACTCCGGCCCGTAGATGATCCGCAGGTACTCCCGGCCCCGGCACTTGATGCCTGGCTGCACCAGCCGCCCCTGCGCCGAGCGCACCAGCGCCCCGAGCGGCTTGACCACCATGCCCTCTCCCCCGCGCCCGGTCATCTCCAGCCACCAGTCGACGCCGGCCCGCACCGAGTCCGGGTCGCCCGTGTCGACGTAGAGGCGCCGGGTGGTCGCCAGCAGCCCCGACGCGTCGGCCGTCACCAGCCGGTCGATCAGCGCGAGCTGCTCGTCGTGCGGCACGCCCGCCAGGCTCCGCCCCTGGACGGCGAGTATCTGGAAGGGCGCGAGCCGCACCCCCTCCAGACCGGACGTGGGCCAGCAGTACCGCCGGTACGCGTCGGTGAAGGCGGCCGCGTCGGCGGCCCGCTCCCGCTGCCTGACCAGCAGGTCCCCCACGTCGACGCCACGCGCCGCCGCTCCCTCCAGGGCGGCCAGCGCCCCCGGGAACACCGCCCCGGCCGCGGCGCCCACCGCGGCGTACTGCGAGCGCAGCAGTCCGGACGCCTTCAGCGACCAGGGCAGCAGCTCGGCGTCGAGCAGCACCCAGTCCGTCCCCAGCTCCTCCCACAGCCCGGCCTCCGTGACGGCGTCCCGGACCCGCCCGAGTATCCGCTCGGTGAGGGAGACACCCTCGGCGGAGCCCTCCGCCGACTCCGGGGAGGAGTCCGGGGAGGAGTCCGGGAAGAAGGGACGCCCGGTACGGGTGTACAGCGCGCCGGTCACCCCCGCCGCCCCGAACCGGTCCCGTGCCGTCCCTTCGTCCCGGCACACCAGTGCCACCGCCCGCGACCCCATGTGCTTCTCCTCGCACACGACCCGCGCGACCCCGTCCGCCCGGTACTGCTCGAAGGCTTCGGCCGGGTGCTCCAGGAAGAGTTCGTCAGCGGCTCCGCCGCGGGTGTCCACCCGCGAGGTCGCGGTGGGTGCCATGGTCGGCGGCAGGTACGGCATCAGCCGCGGGTCCACGGCGAAGCGGCTCATGACCTCCAGGGCCGCGGCCGCGTTCTCCTCGCGCACGGAGACGCGCCCCGCGTGCCGGGTCTCGACGACCCGGCGGCCGTGCACGTCCGCGAGGTCCAGGGGCCGCCCCTCGTGCCCGCCCGGCGCCTCGGAGGCCAGCGGCCTGACCGGTTCGTACCAGACCCGCTCGGCCGGTACGTCGACCAGTTCGCGTTCCGGATAGCGCAGCGCGGTGAGCTTGCCGCCGAACACGGCCCCGGTGTCCAGGCAGATGGTGTTGTTCAGCCAGGTGGCCTCCGGCACGGGGGTGTGGCCGTAGACGACCGCCGCCCGGCCCCGGTAGTCCTCGGCCCACGGGTAGCGCACCGGCAGCCCGAACTCGTCGGTCTCGCCGGTGGTCTCGCCGTACAGCGCGTGCGAGCGCACCCGGCCCGACGTACGGCCGTGGTACTTCTCGGGCAGTCCCGCGTGGCAGACGACGAGTCTGCCGCCGTCCAGGACGTAGTGGCTGACGAGCCCGTCGATGAACTCCCGCACCCGCTGCCTGAACTCCTCGCTCTCGCCCGCCATCTGCTCGACGGTCTCGGCGAGGCCGTGGGTGTGCCGGACCTTACGGCCCTTGAGGTGGCGGCCGTACTTGTTCTCGTGGTTGCCCGGCACGCACAGGGCGTCGCCCGAGGCGACCATGGACATCACCCGGCGCAGGACGCCCGGGGAGTCGGGGCCGCGGTCGACGAGGTCGCCGACGAACACGGCCGTACGCCCTGCGGGGTGCACGCCGTCCGCGTAGCCCAGCTTGCCCAGCAGCGACTCCAGTTCGGAGGAGCAGCCGTGGACGTCGCCGATGATGTCGAACGGCCCGGTGAGGTGGGTCAGGTCGTTGTACCGCTTCTCGGTGCGGACCTCGGCGGCCTCGGCCTCCTCCGCGCCCCGCAGGACGTGCACCTTCCGGAAGCCCTCGCGCTCCAGTCCCCGCAGGGAGCGCCGCAGCTCGCGGATGTGCCGCCGGACGACCCGGCGCGGCATGTCGGCGCGGTCGGCGCGCGCGGCGTTGCGCGCGGCGCACACCTCCTCGGGCACGTCGAGCACGACGGCGATGGGCAGGACGTCGTGCTTCCTGGCCAGCTCGACCAGTTGCCTGCGGCTCTCCTGCTGCACGTTGGTGGCGTCCACGACGGTGCGCCGGCCCGCCGCGAGCCGCTTGCCCGCGATGTAGTGCAGGACGTCGAAGGCGTCGCCGCTGGCGCTCTGGTCGTTCTCGTCGTCGGCGACGAGGCCCCGGCAGAAGTCCGACGAGATCACCTCGGTCGGCCTGAAGTGCTTGCGGGCGAAGGTGGACTTGCCCGATCCCGACGCGCCGATCAGCACGACGAGGGAGAGGTCGGTGACGGGCAGCGTACGCACCCGGCTCCCGGTGCCGGTGCCGGTGTCAGTCCCGGTCCCGGACTCGTTCTCGGACTCGGACTCGGTCATGCGGCCTTCTCCTCCTTCGTGTTCCGGGCGGTCGTGGTCGTGGCGGACGTGCCGGTATCGGTGCCGGTGCCGGTGCCCAGCGTGAAGACGGCCATCTGGGTCGGTGGCCCCACCTCGGGGTCGTCGGGCCCGACCGGTACGAACTCCACGCCGTACCCGTGCCGTCCGGCCACCGTGCCCGCCCAGTTCCCGAACTCCTCGCGCGTCCACTCGAACCGGTGGTCGCTGTGCCGGACATGACCGGCCGGGAGAGTCCCCCAGCGGACGTTGTACTCGACGTTCGGCGTCGTCACGATCACCGTCCTGGGGCGCGCGGCACCGAACACCGCGTACTCCAGGGCGGGCAGCCGCGGCAGGTCGAGGTGTTCGACGACCTCGCTGAGCACCGCGGCGTCGTACCCCTTGAGCCGCTTGTCGGTGTACGCCAGCGACCCCTGGACGAGCCGGACGCGGCCGGCCTGCCGCTCCCCCATGCGGTCCAGCTTGAGCCGCCGCGAGGCGACGGCGAGCGCCCGCATCGACACGTCGACCCCGACGATCTCGGTGAAGCGCACGTCCTTCAGCAGCGCCTGCACCAACTGGCCCTGCCCGCAGCCGAGGTCGAGCACCCGGGCGGCGCCGGCGTCCCGCAGAACGGCGACGATCGCCTCCCGGCGCCGGACGGCGAGCGGTACCGGCTCCTCTGCGGCGTCCGTCCGCCCGTCGTCGGTGCCCGTCCGCTCGGCCCCTTCGGCCTCCTCGACCTCCTCGACCTCCTCGACCTCCTCGACCGCGTTGTCGATCTCCTCGACCGCGCTGTCGTCCGTCTCGGCGAGCCGTACGAGTTCCAGCCGCTCCATGGCCTGCCGGGTCAGCGACCAACGGCGCGACAGATAGCGGCTGGTGATCAGCTTCTGCTCCGGGTGGTCCGGCAGCCAGCCCTCCCCGGCCCGCAGCAGCTTGTCCACCTCGTCGGAGGAGACCCAGTAGTGCTTGGCGTCGTCGAGCACCGGCAGGAGGACGTACAGGTGCCGCAACGCGTCGGCGATGCGCTGCTCACCCTCCAGTACGAGGCGTACGTACCGGGAGTCGCCCCAGTCCGGGAAGGCGGTGTCCAGCGGCACGGGTTCCGCGTCCACCGTCCAGCCGAGCGGTTCGAAGAGCGCGCGGACGAGATCGGCGCCACCGCGGGCCGGCAGGGCGGGCACCTCGATGCGCAGGGGCAGCGGGCGCCCGGGCAGCTCCGGCCTCGTCCGGCAGACTCCCTTCATCGCGCTGGAGAACACGCTGCTCAGCGCCACGGCGAGCAGGGAGGAGGCGGCGTACGGGCGGTCGTTGACGTACTGGGCGAGGGCCGCGTCCGGTGCTCCGCCACGGCCCTTGCCCTTGCCGCGCCGGACCAGCGCCACCGCGTCGACCTCCAGGAGCAGCGCCGCCGTGCAGCGCTCCGCGCTCGCCTCGGGGTAGAGGACGTGCGCCGTGCCGTAGGAGGTGGAGAACGCCTGCGCGTTGTCGGGGTGCTTGTGCAGCAGGTGGCCGAGGTCGGTCGCAGGGTGCTCGGGAGCGCCGGTGGTACTGATCGTGAGGAACACTGGTCTGCCTCGAAACGTCTTCTGAGCTGCGGGAACGTACCGTGTCGGCGCGCCCGCCCAACGTACAGCGAACGTCTTCGCCGTACGCAGGCATTTTTCCCGCCTGGGATCGGGCCGCCCGGGAGCGGGGCGCGGGCCGTCCACGCCCCGCGCCCCGCGTCCCTTCCTGGCCGTGTTCCTCAGAGCTGGGACTGGACCTGGGAGGAGATGAGGTCCAGGTGGTCCAGGTCGTCGAGGTCGAGGATCTGGAGGTAGATCCGCTGGGAGCCGATCTGCGCGAAGCGCCCGATCCGGTCGACGACCTCGGCCGGGGAGCCCGCGAGACCGTTGGCCTTCAGCTCCTCCACCTCACGGCCGATCGCGGCCGCGCGGCGGGCCACCTCCGCGTCGTCCTTGCCCACGCAGGCGACGAGCGCGTTCGAGTAGACGAGGTCGGTGGCCTTGCGGCCGGCCTGCTCCGCGGCGGCCCGCACCCGGCCGAACTGGCGCTCGCTGTCGTCGACCGACGCGAACGGCATGTTGAACTCGTCGGCGTACCGGCCCGCGAGCCGCGGTGTACGGGACGCGCCGTGCCCGCCGATGAGCACCGGCACCCTGGACTGCGCGGGCTTGGGCAGCGCGGGCGAGTCGGTGAGCTGGTAGTGGGTGCCGTCGTAGCTGAAGGTCTCGCCGGGCGCGGTCCCCCACAGACCGGTGACGATCGCGAGCTGCTCCTCCAGGCGGGCGAACTTCTCCTTCGGGAACGGGATGCCGTACGCCTTGTGCTCCTCCTCGAACCAGCCCGCACCGAGGCCCAGTTCCACCCGGCCGCCGGACATCCGGTCGACCTGGGCGACCTGGATCGCCAGGACGCCGGGGAGGCGGAACGTCCCGGCGGTCATCAGCGTGCCGAGCCGGATCCGCTTGGTCTCCCGGGCGAGTCCGGCGAGGGTGATCCAGGCGTCCGTCGGGCCCGGGAGGCCGTCCCCGGAGCCCATGCGGAGATAGTGGTCGGAGCGGAAGAAGGCGTCGAAGCCGAGGTCCTCGGTGGCCTTCGCCACGGTGAGGAGGGTGTCGTAGGTGGCCCCCTGCTGGGGCTCGGTGAAGATGCGAAGATCCATGCATCCATCCTGCACGGTCCGCCGTCGGCGGGGGCCACCGGTGCCGTCGGCGGTCCCCGCCGGGTTCCCGGTTCCACCGGTCGGCCCGCACCCCCTCGTCACTGCCGGGGCTCCCTATCCCGCCGCCGCCCGCTGGTCCCGCACGGCGAGTCTTCGCAGCATCTCCAGCACCCGGTCGCGCGACTCGTCCGCCGCGTCGATCGCCTCCATGCACTGCCAGTACGTCGCCTCGTCCTCCGCGGCGCACGCCACACCGACCAGGGCTATGCCGACCTCGGCGAGCAGTCCCCCGAGCTGGAGCAGCGCCTCTCCCGCGTCGCCGAGCCCGGTGAGCTGCGCGGCCCGCAGGCTGCCGACGTCGTGCACGGGCGCGCCCAGGATCCCGCACCCCCGGCCCGCCAGCTCCGTCAGCCCCAGCGCCTCGCCCCGCAACTCGGGCGGCCCCGACACCGCCAGCCGACTGCCTATCGCCTGGGCGAGGGCCGACGCCTGCCACGCCTCGCCCATGGTCTCGGAGGCGTCGCCGCTCCGCATCAGGGCGCACCTGCTCGCGCCGATGAGCCGCATCGCATCCATGCGCTGTCCCCGTCTGTTCCGACGCGTTGTGCACACGCCTGCCCGAACTCCACCTGCCACTACCCAGAGTGAAGTAAGCCGGGACGAAAAGCCAGAGGAAGTCCGAAATCTGCGGACACGTAATCGAATTTATATAGATCGATAACTACACAGGGTGACAATCGGAGTGATTGGTCCCTTTTCTCAGGTTCTCGGGTACCGCGCGGGAGCCGGCGCAGTTCGACGCAGCCGACGGCGGCGGACGAGCCGGCTGCCGCGCCCCCTTCACTCCCCCGTCGGAATCACCGGAGCCGCAGGAGCCGCAGGAAACCTTTCCTCGTTCCGGTTCATCTTCGCGTCCAGCGCCGCCAGGGGATCGACGCCGAGCACCTCGCACAGTTGCAGCAAGTACGCCAGCACGTCCGCCACTTCGTCCGCCACGCGGGGCGCCTTCTCCGGGTCGTCCATCACCCGGGCCGACTCCTCGGGCGTCAGCCACTGGAAGATCTCCAGGAGTTCGGATGCCTCCACGCTGAGCGCGGCGACGAGGTTCTTGGGCGTGTGGTACGGCTGCCAGTTCCGCGCCGCGGCGAACGCGGTCAGCCTCCGCTGCAGGGTCGCCAGGTCAAGTTCGGTCACGGCCCAGGTCTACCACCGTCACCCCGTCCACCTCCGCCGCCCAGGACGCGTCGCCGGCGGCCGCGACCAGCCGGACGTGCCCGCGTTCGCACATGCGCGCCGCCAGCCGCACGAGTTCGTCCCGCTGCCGTACGTCCAGGTCGCGGTCGAAGCCGTCGGCGAGCACGGTGAGGGTCTGCAGCGCCGCGGGCACCTCCCCCGCCGGGTCGACGTCCAGCACGCCGGGGCCGGTCAGCAGCACCAGGGCCAGCGCGAGGTACCGCAACTCCCCGTCCCCGAGCCGCCCGAGCGGTGTCCGCGGTCCGTCGCCCCGGTCGAGCAGCGCCCGGACCGTCCTGCCCGCCCCGCCGGTCGCGCTCTCCGCCAGCACGTCGCGGACCGGGCCCGCGCAGCCTGCCCGCACCGCCTCCACCAGCAGTCCGTGACGCCGTCCGCACTCGGCGCGCGTACGCAGGAGCACCTCGGCGAGGTTGCCGCAGCCGCGCAGCAGGCGGCCCGCGCCGAGCGGTACGGCACCGCGCATGGAGCGGGGCAGCGGATCGCAGGCGAAGACCGACCGCAGGGCGACCACCATCTGCTCCGCGGCGGCGATGACGCGGCACTGGCCGTCCGTCCTGCCCGCGACGCGCAGGGGCAGCAGCGCGGTGCCCAGCCGGTCGTCGGGAAACGGCGCCCTCGTCACCGGGGACGCCCCCGCCGTGTGCCAGGCCGCCTGCACCGTGGGCCGGGCCGGATCGCGCAGGGCCGTCTCCAGCAGCGTGAGTCCGCCGGCCGTCAGCCGCTCGCCCGCGATGCGCAGTTCCGGTTCGGCCTGTACGGCGACGTCGAGCCGTACGGGGCCCTCGGGCCCGTCCGCCGTGCAGCCGATGCGGAAGCCGCGCCGCCGCCCGCTGTCGGGCCGGGCCCGCTCGGGCACGCAGGCACCCGGGTCCGGGAACACCTCGGCGAGCCCGGCGCCGCCGCCGAGCCGGGCCAGTGCCTCGTACGCCCGCAGGACACTGGACTTGCCGCTCCCGCTGGGCCCGCAGAACAGGCTGAGGGGGCCGAGCGGGAAGGCGGCACCGCGGTGTGCGGCGAAGGAGGAGAGGCGCAGTTCGGTGATGCTCGGCCGGTCGTGACGGGCCTCGGTCCCCACGTGCGTCGCGCCGGATGACATGGTCATACCGGGACGGTAGGACCCCGCCGGGAGGCCGAACCGTTTCGTCCGCGGGCCTTCCCGCGATCGGGGGATCGGATCAGCGGATCGGGAACCCGGTCAGCCGATCGGGGGACCCGGTCAGCCGGTCGGAAGATCCGGTCAGCCCATCGAGGGACCCGGTCGACGCCCCGGCACGACGGTGCCCCGGGGTGACCCAGGGTGACCCGGTCGGTGTCCCGGTACGGCCGGCTTCACATGCCGGGGATGCCGGTTTCCTCCATCAGGCCCCCGACCTCGGTTCCCGGCGGGGTCAGCAGGAAGACGTTCCGGTCGACCCGGTGCATCCCGCTGGCGAGGCCGAAGACCACGCCCGTGCTGAAGTCGAGCACGCGCTTGGCGACGTCCGGCTCGGCGCTGGTGAGGTCCAGGAGGACCGGGATGCCCGCCATCAGGGTCTCGGCGACCTCGCGGGCGTCCGCGAAGATCGTGATGCGCAGGACCACGAAGCGGCGCCTCGTCTCGGTCTCCGCGTCCGGCATCGACCGGTGGTCCACCGCCGACGGCCAGGCGTCGCGGCCACGCAAAGGAACGACCTGGGCGAGCCCTTCCCACTGTTCATCGGTGACGTCGTGCCTGTTCACCGGCTCCCCCCGCCCTGAATCGTCCTGATTGCCTGTAGCGGCCATTGTTGCGCATGGTCACCCGTTCGGCCGAATGCGACACGGTGCGCAGCCAACCGACCGTAACCGCTCGCGCCCACCCGCACCGGGCCGGGCCGCACGGTGTGACGGGCGTAACGCGGTACGGGGCGGCGAACGTTTCCCCAACTCCGTGCATCAAAACTTGCATCGTTCGTTTACTTGAACTGTTCGTGTTTCTGTCAGTAGGTTGAGCACCATGACCGCACCCCGCCCTGCGAGCACCGCCGAGGAGTTGCGCGGCGCGGGCCTGCGGGTGACGGCCGCCCGCGTCGCGCTGCTCGAGACCGTCCGGGACGGTGATCACCTCGGTGTCGAGGCGGTCGCCTCCGGCGTACGGGCCCGCGTGGGCCACATTTCGCTGCAAGCCGTGTACGAGGGCCTCCACGCGCTGACGGCGACCGGGCTCGTGCGACGCATCGAACCGCCCGGCAGTCCGGCCCTCTTCGAGGGACGCGTCGGGGACAACCACCACCACCTCGTGTGCCGGTCCTGCGGTGTCGTGGCCGACGTCGACTGCGCGACCGGACACGCCCCCTGCCTCACCGCGTCCCAGGACCACGGCTTCTCGATCGACGAGGCCGAGGTCATCTACTGGGGCCTGTGCCCCTCCTGCTCCACCCCCAGCGGTTCCTGAGCCTGTGAACCGCGCCGTTCGGAAGGATTTCCTTATGACCGAGAACCATGACGCGATCGTCACGGACCCGAAGCCGGAGGAGACGGGCGGCTGCCCCGTCGCGCACGGGCGCGCCCCGCACCCGACCCAGGGCGGCGGCAACCGCCAGTGGTGGCCGGAGCGCCTCAACCTGAAGATCCTTGCGAAGAACCCCGCCGTGGCCAACCCCCTCGGTGAGGAGTTCGACTACGCGGCGGCCTTCCGGAGCCTGGACCTCGCGGCGGTCAAACAGGACATCGCCGAGGTCCTGACGACCTCTCAGGACTGGTGGCCCGCCGACTTCGGGCACTACGGCCCGCTCATGGTCCGGATGGCCTGGCACAGCGCCGGTACGTACCGCATCAGCGACGGCCGCGGCGGCGCCGGCGCCGGCCAGCAGCGCTTCGCCCCCCTGAACAGCTGGCCGGACAACGCCAACCTGGACAAGGCCCGCCGTCTGCTGTGGCCGGTCAAGAAGAAGTACGGCCAGAGCCTGTCGTGGGCCGACCTCCTGATCCTCACCGGCAACGTGGCCCTGGAGACGATGGGCTTCGAGACCTTCGGCTTCGCGGGCGGCCGCGCCGACGTGTGGGAGGCCGACGAGGACGTCTACTGGGGTCCCGAGACCACCTGGCTCGACGACCAGCGCTACACCGGCGACCGTGAGCTGGAGAACCCGCTCGGCGCCGTTCAGATGGGCCTCATCTACGTCAACCCCGAGGGTCCCAACGGCAACCCGGACCCGGTCGCCTCGGCCCGCGACATCCGTGAGACGTTCGGCCGGATGGCGATGAACGACGAGGAGACGGTCGCCCTGATCGCGGGCGGTCACACCTTCGGCAAGACCCACGGCGCGGGCCCCGCGGACCACGTCGGCGACGACCCCGAGGCCGCCTCGCTGGAGCAGCAGGGTCTCGGCTGGAAGAGCAGCTACGGCACCGGCAAGGGCGGCGACACCATCACCAGTGGCCTGGAGGTCACCTGGACGAGCACGCCCACCCGGTGGAGCCACGGCTTCTTCAAGAACCTGTTCGAGTACGAGTGGGAGCTGACGAAGAGCCCGGCCGGCGCCCACCAGTGGGTCGCCAAGGACGGCGCCGGCGCGGGGACCATCCCCGACGCCCACGACCCGTCGAAGAGCCACGCCCCGAAGATGCTGACGGCCGACCTCGCGCTGCGGTTCGACCCGATCTACGAGCAGATCTCGCGCCGCTTCTACGAGAACCCCGACCAGTTCGCGGACGCGTTCGCCCGCGCCTGGTACAAGCTGACCCACCGCGACCTGGGCCCGAAGTCGCTGTACCTCGGCCCGGAGGTCCCGGAGGAGACCCTGCTGTGGCAGGACCCGCTGCCGGAGGTGACGCACGAGCTGGTCGACGCGGCGGACATCGCCTCCCTCAAGGAGCAGATCCTCGCCTCGGGCCTCACGGTCTCGGAGCTGGTGTCCACGGCGTGGGCGTCGGCCTCGTCCTTCCGCGCCAGCGACAAGCGCGGCGGCGCCAACGGCGCGCGCATCCGCCTGCAGCCGCAGAGCGGCTGGGAGGTCAACGAGCCCGACCGCCTGGCCTCGGTGCTGCGCACCCTCGAAGGCGTCCAGCAGTCCTTCAACTCCGCGCAGACGGGCGGCAAGCAGATCTCGCTGGCCGACCTGATCGTGCTCGCCGGTGCGGCGGGCGTGGAGAAGGCGGCCGCGGACGCGGGCTTCGCCACCGAGGTCCCGTTCGCGCCGGGCCGCGTCGACGCGTCGCAGGAGCAGACGGACGCCGAGTCGTTCGCCGCCCTGGAGCCGGCCGCCGACGGGTTCCGCAACTACCTCGGCAAGGGCAACCGCCTCCCCGCCGAGTACCTGCTGCTCGACAAGGCGAACCTGCTGGGCCTGAGCGCTCCCGAGATGACCGTCCTGGTCGGCGGTCTGCGCGTCCTGGGCGCGAACCACGGGCAGTCCTCGCACGGCGTCTTCACCGACACCCCGGGCACCCTGACGAACGACTTCTTCGTCAACCTCCTGGACCTGGGCACGACGTGGAGCTCGACCTCCGCCGACCAGACCGCCTTCGAGGGCCGCGACGCCGCGACCGGCGAGGTCAGGTGGACCGGCACCCGCGCCGACCTGGTCTTCGGCTCGAACTCCGAGCTGCGCGCGCTGGCCGAGGTCTACGCGAGCGACGACGCGAAGGAGAAGTTCGTGAAGGACTTCGTCGACGCCTGGGTCAAGGTCTCGAACGCGGACCGCTTCGACCTGGTCTGATCCCGACCGAGGTCTGACGCCCGGGCCGGTCCGCCTGGACCGGCCCGGGTCCCGTCTTCAGCCGTTCAGTTCAACCGCCCGTCCCGGGCCGCCGGTATGAAGGCGGTCCAGCCGGCAGCGGGAAACACGAGCACCGGGCTGTACGGGTCTTCGCTGTCCCGCACGGGCACGTCCGCGGCGGCGGAGTCTGCGGATACTTCGACGCGAGCGCCGCCGTCCTGGTTGCTGTAGCTGCTCCTGCGCCAGGAGGCGGCAGTCAGGTCGACAGTTCGCACGTCGCTTCCCCCAGGCTCCGCAGGATGAACTTGCGCCACTCGGCCGGGGTGGGCGCCAGGTCGCGCACCGCACCGTCGTGCGATGCGTCATGCGGGGGAGGAACGCACGCGCCGCGTCCGGCACAGGCCCGGCAACGGCGCAGAACCTCGACGACCGGCCAGAACCTCAACGACCGGACGGTGCGGGCTGTGCCGGCACGGGTACCGGCTTCCCGTCCGCGGTGCTCCTTCGCCCGGTCGGCATGAGCCCTCGTCCCGTGCGCCGCACCACCTGTCCCAGGTGCCGGTAGAAACGGTCCGGCAGGAACACGGCGTCCGCCACGATCATCGCGCCGGAGAAGAGCGGAAGTCCCATGAACACCGCGATACCCAGGTGCATGACCAGCAGGAGGGCCAGGACCGGGTACTTGAGCCGGCCGAACAGCACGAACGGGAAGGCCACCTGCAGCAGCACGGTCAGATAGCAGGCGAGGGCGATCGGTACGGGGTACTCGTCCGCCAGCAGCGAGAGCTCGGGCCACGGCCGGAACAGGTCGAGGTTCAGGACGTAATGGAGGGCGGTGCCGTCGCCCCAGGTGCCGCCCTGCACCTTGTAGAGCCCCGCGGATCCGTAGAGGAAGCAGACCTGGGTCGCGATGACACACATACCGCAGTTGTGGAGCACTGCCGTCACGGTCCGCCGTGACACGTTCAGCTGCTGCCGGAGAGGCCCTGGGCCCGGATGTGCCGTCCTGTTCTTCGTCCCGGCCCTCCCCGTGAAGGTTCGCTGCCGGGCTCTGCGCGCATCCAGGGACCAGCGCCGGCCGCACGCGGTGAGGACGAGGTACACCGCCATCAGGAGGATGAGGTTGTCTCCTCCGTCGGTCATGAAGATGGCCCTGGCGTGGAAGGACGCCACCACGACCGCGAAGAGCACGGACATCACCCTGGTCCGCCACCCCAGCATGAACAGGGCGGACGTGAGAAGGGCCGCCGCGTAGCAGACCTCGAAGTACGGCCGGCTGTCGGACAGGGTGAGGAAACTGACCCACCCCGTCTGGTCGAACAGCTGCCTGGCCAGCTCGGGGGTCCACGGGGATCCGGGACCCCAGATCTCGTTGCGGTGCGGAAACTCGCGCAGCAGGAAGACGAGGTAGAGAAGTCCGTAGCCGATCCGCAGAACGGCCGCGGCGCAGAGGGCGACGGGCCGTTCGGTCAGGGCGGTGAGAGCGGTGAGGACGGTGACAGATGCCCCGCCCCGCTCCGTCGCACGGTGCGGCGCCCCCCTGTCCGCCGCTTCGGGCATACGCCGGTACGACGCGAGTGGCTGCTCAGTTTCCATGGGAGCCCACCTTCCACCAGGGCAGATACCGTGTTTCGGCGGACTTCGGCGCGTCGGTGGCCGAGCCCGGGCCGGCCGGGGCGGGAGCGGGAGCGAAAACGGGAGCTGCGATGGGTGTCGTGATCACCCGTAGCTGTACGGATTCGAAGGTTCCGTCGCGGTGGGCCGTGATGCGGTCCGCCGCGATGTTGGTCAGGTAGTGCTGCATCATCAGCGCCCGCTGCGAGTGCGGTCGGTCGTCGCCTCCGTGCGTCTCCAGGTAGGAACTCCAGGCCCGCCGCAGCGCGTTCTGCGCCGAGTGACTCGGGAAGACATGGTGCTTCACCGCGGAGTTGTCGAGGGCGCTCAGATCGAACCATCCGCTCACCTGGACGCGACCGTCCGGAGTGGTGTGCGCGGTCCTCGCCGAGATCTGCCGGTTGACCGACTCGGGATCCGGTGCGAAGAGCCGCCAGTTCTGTTCGAACAGGGGGAGAACCCAAGCGTCGATCTGTCGGCTGTACTGCCGGGAGAGGGGGTTCGGGGGCGCCACGTGCAAGAACACCAGGAACACATGGAGCAGGGCCGTCGCCAGGCACAGGACGACGGTAGCTCCCGTGCCCGCCCTCAGAACCTTCACGGGACGGGGCGGACGACCCGAAGCCCTCGACGGTTCCGGAGGTCTTCCGTCCCCCCGCCGGGCCGACCCGGCGCCGGGCCCGTCCACTTCGCCGGCGTCCACCGTTCCGACTCCGCCCCGCACGGCCCCACCCGGCCATTCCATCCAGGCTTCTCCATTTCTCCGCTTCTCCGCGGCCTTCACGGGAGACGCGCGGCGGAATCGATGACGATCCGCCGCGCGCCCCCGTCCTGCTCACCCGCTCACCCGGAACTAGGCGGACTTCCCGTGGTGGTTCTCGTGCCCGCCGGAATGTCCTTCGTGGTGGCCGGGCTTGCCGTGGTGGTCGGGCCGGTCGCCGTAACCGCCGTGGCCCCCCGGCTTCCCGCCGTGGTCGTGGCCGCCGGGCTTACCGGGCTTACCGGGCTTACCGGGTTTACCGGGCTTGCCCGGCCTCTCGCCATGACCGTGGCCGCCACCCGTGCTGCCGTGGCCGCCACCGATGGAGCCGCCCGAGACGCCTCCCGTGGTTCCGCCCGTGTTCCCACCGGTGGTTCCGCCGGAGGTGACACCCGCGACCAGGCCACCGAGGGCGCCGCCGGTTCCACCGCCCGTCGGTACGCCGCCGATGACGCCGGCCGTGGTGCCACCGGTGGTCCCTGCCGTGGTGCCACCGGTGGTGGCGCCTGCGATCAGACCGCCGGAGACGAGACCGCCCGTGGTGCCGGCCGTGGCGCCCGTGGTGGTACCGCCCGTGGTGCCGCCCGTGGTGCCGCCGGCCGCGCACGGCCCCAGGAAGATCCTGTTGGAGTCCAGCGTCACGGCGCCGTCGCCGCGGCCGCCCGCGTCGGCCAGCAGTCGGCCGTTGACGGTCGCTCCCGTGGTGGCGGTGATCGACGTGTCGGCCAGGATGGTGCCCACGAACGTGGAATCGGTGCCGAGCGTGGCCGAACTGCCCACCTGCCAGTACACGTTGCACGGCGAGGCGCCGTTGACGAGGTTCACCGAACTGGCGGACGCCGTCGTCAGCGTGGAGCCGACCTGGAACACCCACACGGCACTGGAATCGCCCTGGGCGTCCAGGGTGAGGGTGCCAGTGATCTGCGCGGAGCTGTTCGCCCGGTAGAGACCCGGTGTCAGCGTCTGGCCGCCGTACTCGTGGGGGGCGTCGTTGTACACCGCGTCCGGCAGGGACTGTCCGGCGGCCTGGTTGTACCCGGTGGTCAGGTCGCTCTTGGCCTGGCCCGCGACGGCGTCGGCGGAGTGCAGGGCGCCGGGCGCGGTGACGATGCCGGGTCCTCCGTCGGACGCGGCGAACCCGGTGATGGCCGTCCCGGGGCTCACACCGACGTCGAGGCCTTCCACGACCGTGGGGCCGGTGTTGGTGACCGTCGCACCGGCCAGCACTCCGAAACCGGCCGCCGTACCCAAGGGCACAGGGGTCGCGACGGCATGCGCGCGCGTCGGCGTCATCACGAGTACGGCAGCGGCGATCACCGCAGCCGCCACCGCGGCGATCCAGACCGACATGATGCGCCGTAGCGGCGCGTCAGGAATATTCAGCGTCATCGAGGGGCCAACTCCTGTGAGAGGGGTGGTGCCTGCCCGGCGATTCGCGGTCGCACGCAATCGCCTGCTTCTTTCGCGGGCATATTACGTACGCGGAGAATCCAGGCGACGTTTGGTTCGCGCGTCGCACATGGAACAGGCAAATGGCCTCGTGAAATACATAGAAATGCTTAAGGGGCCATGTGGCACCGGTCACGGAGCACGGACGCACCGCGGGAAACCTGCACAGCCCCGGATGGCGTCCTGGAGCATTGCCGCCGAGCGCTCTCGTGATCGATGCGATCCCACCCAAGCCACACCGACAGTAATACTGTGAGATTCGGTTTTATTCACTCCTCCGTGCAACCGCCTCGAAAAGCGCGACCCTGTGATCTCGTGACACGATCTTGAGCGGGGAGCCGCGTCCGTCGCAGATCAAGTGGTGCTTGCCGCCCGTCTTGCGCCGGTCGACCGGTGACGGACCACTGTCGGCTCCCCTTTTCGCGCGGATGCGGGAGCCGTCCACACAACACTCGCGACCGGTCGAGTCCGCCGGCCGCATCCAGCTCGGCGAGCGGAACGCGGTGCGACCGGTCGAAGACACCGGCCCGCCGCCGGCGGTCCAGACGTCGCCAGCAGGTCCGTCCCGAGCCAGATCCCAGCTCCAGGGCAGGAGTCGCCAGGCCATGTCGTCGTGGAGCACGTACAGAAAGAAGGCCCCGGAGGCGCAGTCGATCCGTCACCGGCTGCAGGTCTGGCGACTTCTGCGGCCGGGGTGGCAGCAGCCGCCCGGTCGACGCCCGTAAATCGGCGCCCACGATCCATGGCCGCACACACCATTCCGAACGGACGAATCGCCACGTCGGTCACGCCCGACCAGAGCACTCCGACGAGATCCCGTTACGAGCTCAAAGGGTGACAGCCGAAAAGAACGGCGCCCGTTCAGCGCTGAATCACCACGTCACCGAATCACCGACTTACCGGCTGTGGGCATCGTGCGTGATCTCATGCCTGTTTCACGAGTACGGCGCGGGTGTAGAGCAGGTGGAATCCCTGTCGTTGTACGTTCTCCTGGGATTTCGAGCCCGGCTGTGTGGTGACGACGGCCAGATCGCAACCCGCCGCGGCGGCGTCCGCGAGCCGGGCCGCCAGGAAGGCCGTCTGAACGCCCCGGCGCCGGTGGGCCGGGGCGGTGGCCGCGCCCGCCAGCTGGGCGATCCCGTCGGCCAGGCGGACACTGGCTCCTCCCACCACCACGCCGTCACGCAGGGCGCTGTACCGCCGCACACCGGCGGCACCCACCAGATCGCGGATCGCCGCGGCGACCATCTCGCGCGAGAACTCCTCCTGGGAGGCGACGCCTTGCGTGTCGGGATGGGCGAAGCCGTCCGCGACGACGTCGAGCCATTCCTCGAAGTCCTCCTCGCCACTGAGCCGGATCTCGATCCCTTCGGCCTCGGAGCGTTCGTACGTTCCGGTCAGCGGCAGGCCGAGCACGTTCTCGTAGGACGTGAGCCGGTATCCCCGCTCCGTCAACACGGCGCCGACGGCCGGGTCCGACAAGTGGGCCAACTCGACCTGTACGGGAGCGCCCCGGTCGGCGAATGCCTGCTCGACCTCGTCGAGCAGGCCCTCGTCGGGCACGCCACCGAATCCGAGCCCGGCGACCTTGTTGAGCGGCGACGCGTCCTCCGCGAAGGAGGCCACGCCCCCCGCGACCGGTTTCAGAAAACCCGCACCGTCCCCGTTGCGGCGGTGCGCGGCCGTGCTTCCGTTCGCGATCAGCTGCGCCTCGGCCCGTTCGATTCGCTCAGCCAGCTCGACATCGCAGAAGAATGGCTTTCCTGTGATATTCACCGGCGGATGATATAAGGTGGAACGATTCGGGCGCATCCCTTTTCATCACCGGCGGGGCCTACTCGCTCAGCAGCCGCAGTACCGCCTCCTCCACCGGCCCCTGTGTCGCCAGGCCGCCCGCCTCCGGGACCGAGCCCAGGGACGTGAGGGCGGGGGCGATGGTCCTCCCCTCGTCGAAGAGCTCGAACAGGCGCGGGTTGATGTAGGAGGCCCGGCAGACCGACGGGGTGTTGCCGAGGTAGCCGGCCACCTCGCGGACCGCCCGCGCGGACGCGCGCTTCCTGGCGCTCGGCGAGGTGCCGGCGACGGGGTCCGACACGGCGAGCGCGACCGCCGCCAGCACCGTGGCGTGCCAGGTCCGGAAGTCCTTGCTGGTGATGTCGAGGCCCGCGAGGCCCCGCAGGTGCCCGTTGAGGTCGGCGGCGTCGATCGTGTGCCAGCGGCGCGACGCGTAGTAGGCGAAGAGGTGGTCGTCGTCGTCACGGCGGCGCAGCAGGGCCCGGACGATGTCGTGGGCCTGCTCGTCGACGATCTCCCGGCAGTAGCGGCGTCCGCTCTTCGCCGCGTAGTCGAAACCGACCGCGCCCCGGCGACAGGTGACCTGGTGACGCCGTACGGTCGTCAGGCCGTAGGACTCGTTCGCCTTCGCGTAGCGGTCGTCGCCGACCCGGAAGAAGCCCAGGTCGAGCAGGCGGACGGCGAGTGAGAGGACCCTTTCCCGGGTCAGGCCGCGGTCCTCCAGGCCCTTGGCGACCTGGCGTCTCACCTCCGGCAGGGCGGCGCCCACCTCCAGGATCCGCGTGTGCTTGGCCGCCTCCTGCTGCTCACGGAAGGCGGGGTGGTAGAGGTACTGGCGGCGGCCGGCCTCGTCCGTGCCCACCGCCTGGATGTGGCCGTTCGGGTACGGGGAGATCCAGACGTCCTTCCAGGCCGGCGGGATGACGAGAGCGCGTACGCGTTCCAGCTCCGGGCCCTCGGGAAGGGGCCGGCCCCCGGTGTCGCGGTAACCGAAACCGCGGCCGTGCCGGCGCCGCCGGTAGCCCGGGCCCGTGAGGTCACTCGTCCGGAACCGCATCACGTACCTCCTCCGCCCGCGTCGCATGTGTCACACACGTTGCATACGTTGCATGCGTTGCACGGACGTGGGTTCCCTCGGCCGTCTCCCCCAAAAGGCACACCCCGGGAAGTACGCCTCAAAAGGCGTATCTGATGCGCAGCCACGGCGCGTGCGCGGACAGCAGGTGCCGCAGGCGCACCAGGGACCGCTGCTTGGTCTCCAGGGCGTAGCGGACGTTGAGCGCTCCGTTCTGCGAGCGCTTGGTCTCCTGGATCTCCGGTTGCCACAGCAGGTCCTCGGCCCGGGGGTGCCAGCCCAGGTTGACCTCGTGGAGCGCCTGGTTGTGGGTCAGCATGATGATCTCGGCCGCCGCCTGGTCCTTCACACGGGTGGGCAGGACGTCGTCGAGGTGGGTGAGCAGGTCGGCCCAGTCCCGCTCCCACCCCGGGCGCAGCACGACGGGCGAGAGGTTGAAGTGGACCTCGTACCCGGCGTCGAGGAAGTCGGCGGCGGCCGCGATCCGCTCGGGGACCGGGGTGGTGCGGATGTCCAGCAGCCTGGCGTCGTCGGCCGGCATGACGGAGAACCGCACCCGGGTGCGGCCCCGCGGGTCGAGCGCCAGCAGGTCGGGGTTGACGAACTTGGTCGCGAAGGACGCCTTGGCCGTCGGCAGGTGCCGGAAGGCCGCGACGAGATCGGCCGTGTTGTCGCTGACCAGGGCGTCGACGGAGCAGTCGCCGTTCTCGCCGATGTCGTAGACCCACGCCTTCGGATCGCACTGGTTGGGTTCCGTCTTGGGGCCCCGGGCGTGTACGTGGCGCCGGACGTGGGCCACGATCGCCTCGATGTTGGTGAACAGCGTGATGGGGTTGGCGTACCCCTTGCGACGCGGGACGTAGCAGTAGGCGCAGGCCATCGCGCAGCCGTTGGAGGCACCCGGGGCGATCCAGTCGGCCGATCTGCCGTTGGGGCGCGTCACGAGCTTGTGCTTGACCCCGAGGACGAGCGTCTCGGTCTTGGTGCGGGCCCACCGGCCGATGTTGCCGTCGTTGCCGTGGAGGGAGGGGATCTGCCAGTGGCTGGCGACCTCGGTCACACGCACTCCGGGCAGCCGGGCCATGATCTGCCGGCCGCGCGGCGAGTCGAGGGCGGCCGGTTCCGCGTAGACCTCTCGCACGTCGAGCATCCGGCGCGCCTGCGGGCTGTGCCGGAACGTTCCGTCCACGGTCTGCGCGGGCGCGGTGTCCGCCCACTCGAAAAGTGTCTGCTGCTCGGGTTCCCCCGAGTCGGTTCGGTCCGCCGGCTGATCCACGTGCTGTTCCTTTCCGGTTCAAGTGTCTCATTCACGGCGGTATCGGTCCCGGTGGTCGTGCGGTCCCTGGCCGCCCGCATCCGGAACTCGTCGCGCGGCTGACGCACGTCAGTCGTGCGTCAGTCGTGCGTCAGTCGCGCGCCGCCAGAAAGCCGTGCGTCGGCGGGACACGCGCGGAGGGCAGTGCGCGCACGGAAGGCAGCGTGCGCGGGGCGCAGGCCGTACGGGGGCGCGGGTCCGGGCGCGGGTCGGGCACAGGCCGTACGGGACGGGCCCTCCGGCCGGTCCGGTGGTCCTCCGGCCGGTCCGGTGGTCCTCCGGCCGGTCCGGTGGTCCTCCGGCCGGTCCGATACGGCCGGGTACGGTGTCATCCGGCGTCGGCCGGGCCTGCCGGGTTCTCCTGGTCCTCCTGGCTCTCCGGGGTCTCCGGGGTCTCCGGGGTCTTCCGACCCTCCTGGATCTTCCGGCTCTTCGGGATCTTCCGGCCCTCCGGGGGGTTCCGGTCCTTGGAGCCCTTCTGGTTCTCCGGGTGCTCGGGGCTCTCCCGGTGCTTCCCGGGCCGGCCGGGCTCAGCACGCGGGACGGGCGGGCTGCGCAGCGAGGAGCCGTTCTCGATGACGTCCCGGGCGACGCCGCCGAGCAGGATCCGGTGGCTCCGCGCATAGCGGCGCATCATGTCGAACGCCTGATTGAGGCTGATGTTGCGGCGGGCGGCCAGCAGGCCCTTCGCCTGTTCGATGACGATGCGGCTCTGCAGGGCGGTGTGGAGCTGTTCGTTCACGGTGCCCTGCTCGCGGATGGTGCGTGAGTGCAGCAGGCCGATGGTGGCGGCGTCGGCGAGGGCCTGACCGAGAGCGAGGTCCTCGGCGTCCATCGGACGGGGAGCCGCGTGCAGGAGCAGCAGACTGCCGATGGTGTCCTGGCGCAGCCGCATCGGCAGGGCGGTGGCCAGGGAGTAGCCGGCGTGCTGCACGCGCGAGGCGAACTCCGGCCAGCGCCCGGCCGCGTCCTCCGGGCTGCGCGCGTCGACCGGCCGGGCGCTGCGGTAGGCGTCCGCGGCCGGCCCCTGCACACAGGCCACGTCCAGTACGCGCTGCAGGGCGGGACTGGGGTCGCACGGTGCGGGGCTGTACAGGTGCGGGCCGGTGTGCGACAGGAAGACCGCGGCGTCGACGACGTCGAGGAGTTCCTGGCAGCGAACGGTCATCTGCTGCAGGAAGCCGATGACGTCGAAGCCCTCCACCAGCGTGTCGGCCAGTTCCACGAAGGTACGGGCGATGTGTTGCTCCCTGCTCATGGGTGAGCTCCTTGTCCGCCACACAGGGTCATCGTGTGGTCGAACGGGTCGAGTGGTGTCATTGCGGTAGTTCCCGCTCGATGACGGCTTGGGCGGTGTCGGTCAGGGACCGGCCGGAGGCGTACGCCTGGCCCCGCAGGCGGTCCAGGGCCTCGGTCAGGGGAACGCCGAGGCGCGCGCTGAGGACTCCGGTGGCCTGGTGCACTTCGGCGCGGTGCAGTCCCACCGTGCCGCTGCAACCGCGGTCGCGGCCGTGGTGGGTGTTCGCGGCGGCGGGGGCAGGCCAGTTCCCCAGCAGCTGATCGGCGAGCGCGTCGGCGACCAGCCGGCCCTCCGCCGACTGCCGTGGGGCGAGCGGGCCGGGCGTGCGCCGGTAGCCGGTCATCGTCCCTGCCTGTACGGCACCGATGTGCACGGGCCAGACGAACAGCGCCGCGATCTGGAGTTCCGTCACCTCGGCGGCGAACTGCGGCCACTGCCGGGCCGGCAGCCGGTCGAGGTCGGGCAGCTGCCGGACGTCCGACCGGCCCCGGAAGAGCAGGCTGGGGCCCTCCCCCAGGATGAACTGAAGATCCTCCAGGCGGGCACTGGTCATGTCGCTGAACCACAGCAGTTCCCGCCCCAGGGAGACGGCGATGCCGCCGAGGCCGAGCGCGTGCGCGCAGGCGACCGCCCACGCGCGCCGCTCTTCCTCGTCGGCTTCCGGACGCAGGTTGTCCAGCAGGCTCCTGACAGTCGCTGCCATGGCGTCGACCACCGCCCTCCTGGTGTCTTCCGAACGGCATCGGCTGCGATGCCAGCGTAGCGAGGACCGCACCGTGTGTGACAGTGAGTCGGTTCGGTCACCCGAAGTGACAGCGTCTGACAGAAACGGCAACCGACCGTCACTCGCGCAGGTCCGCCGTTGTCGGGCCGCTTCCGGGTCCGGGTCCGGTCCCGGGTTCGGGTCCGGTCGCGGGTCCGGGTCCGGTCGCGGGTCCGGGGCGTGCCGGGCCGCGCTCCCAGCCGTCGTTCGAGCGGTTCCAGTGGATCAGTCCGCGGTCGGCGAACGCGTCGAGCCAGCCGGTCATCGGCCACCATCCCCAGTGGCGGCGGAAGATCCCGGCGTTGCGCAGGATGTCGGACAGGTGCCCCGTCGGCGGGTCGGAGACCGGGTGGTACTGGTGGTAGGCCGGTGCACCGCCCACCCAGGTGAGCCGGACACCGGCCGCGCGGGCCCGCTGACCGTAGTCGGTGTCCTCGCCGCCGTATCCCTCGTACTCCTCGCAGAAGCCGCCGACGGCGTGCCAGGTGTCGGCGGTCAGGGCGAAGGACAGCGACCAGAAGAGCGTGTGGTCCGCGGCGACGCGGGTCTCGCCGGGCGCGGGCGCCGGCCGGGCGGGGTGCGGCCCGGCGAGGGCGGGGAGGTCCGTCAGGCGGTAGCCGGCCGGAGCCGGGGGCGGCAGGTGGGCGACGGTGCCGCAGAGCAGGGAGCGGTGGTGGGCGGGATCGCGTGCCACCTGCGTGTAACGCTCCAGCAGTTCCTCACCGGGGACACAGTCGACGTCCAGGAAGACCAGCAGGTCGGCGCCGTGCGCCAGGGCATGGGCGGCGCCGAGGTTCCGGGCGCGGGCCAGGGGCAGGTTCCCGTCGCGTACCGGGCAGTCGACGACGGTCGCGGCGGGCCGCCGGCCGGCGAGGACGGCACCCAGTTCCGGGTCGTCCATGGCGACGACGACGTACTGGTCGGGAGAGCGCGAACCGGCGGCGAGTCCGGCCTGCTGGAGGGCCAGATGCCGGTGCCGGCCGGCCGCGAGGGTGATCACGGCGGTACGTGCCCTGCCGGTGCGCACCGCCGTGATCACCGGCGGGGCAGGGGTACGCGTCGTACGCATCAGAGGGCCCGCCCGGCCCGGGCCGCGTCGGTCCCCGCCGGGCCGGTCCCCGCCGGGCCGGTCCGGGCCGCGTCGGCCAGGGCGGTCGCGGCCCGCGCGGCGCCGTCGCCGGGCGCCCACAGGGCCCATCGCCCGCCGCCGTTCGCGTGGGCCCGTTCCAGCAGGGCGGGCCAGTCCCCGGCCGCGGGCCACCGGGGGACGACGACCGCGAGCCGGCCGCGGACCAGGGCACGTCCCGTGGCGGCCTGTTCGCCGAAGGGCCGCTCCTGCGGGACGACCACCGCCGGGCGGCGGGCGGCGGCGCACTCCGCCAGGGCGTTCTGACCCGCGTGGGTGACCACGACGTCCGCCGCGCACAGGGCGGGCCACGGGTCGGCCGACCATCCGCCGCCCGGGCCGCCGAGCGTCGTCCACCGCCAGCCGGGGGTGGCCGCCCGCGCGGCCTTCACCTCTCCGGGGGTCAGGTCGGTCCCGCCCGTACCCATCATGAGGAGCACCCGGCGCGGGCGCGTCCGGTCCGTGTCCCCCCGGGCGGACACGGGCTCCGGACGGAGTACGGGGTGCGGACGGCCGTCGAAGCGGGAGAAGGCGCCGGTGTGGACCGTCTTGGCCTGCCAGTGCGCGGGCCGGCCGGGCTCGGGCAGGGCGGCAGGCCAGGGGGCGAGGAGCAGCTCGGCCAGGCCGTACGCCGTCCGGTGCGGCAGGTCGGTCCGCTCGCCCCGCATCGCCGCCACCGCCACGGGAATACCCAGGAGCCGTGCCAGCAGGGCCACCTCGACGGAGACGTCGGACACCAGGAGCCGGGGCGAGGTCTCCGCGATCCACCGTGCGATCAGTGCCATGCGCCCGCGGAGCCCGGCGTGCCGGACGGGTACCCAGTGCAGCCTGCCCCTCGCGGTCACGTCGCCGAAGGACGCGGGGTCGCCGTCGTCGTCCCTCGGCAGGCGCACCCAGTTCCCGGGCCAGTCCCCGGGTGCGGGCAGGGTGGACAGGCCGGTCACCGGGAGGGGGCAGTGCGCGGCGACGCACCGGGCGCGGTTCAGGTGACCGCTGCCCTGGTGGTGCACGTAGTAGCCGATCACGCCGGTTGCTCCGGTTACCCCGGTCGCTCCGGTCATACCGCCCATGCCGTTCACGTCATTGATGCCGTTCATGCCGACACCGACCGGTAGAAGCGTTCGTAGCTGCGGGTCATGACCTTCATGGAGCAGAAGTCCTCCGCGTGCCGCCGGGCGTCGGCGCGGGACAGACCGGTCGTCGGCCCGACGGCCCTCGCCAGCGCCTCGCAGTCGCCGGGCGGCACGAGCCGGGCGCAGTCGGGCGTCACGATCTCCGGCAGGGCGCCACGGGCGAATCCGCACACCGGGGTACCGCAGGCCAGTGCCTCCGCGATCACCAGTCCGTACGGTTCGTCCCAGCAGGGGGAGACGACCGCGGCGGCCGAGGAGCCGACCAGCTCGCACAGTTCCGGCTGGGGCAGATGGCCCACGTAGGTGATCGCGCGGTCCAGGCGCGGGCGGATGCACCCCTCGAAGTAGTCCGGGTCCCCCACGGGTCCGGCGAGCCGCAGCCCGCGGCCGGCCAGCCGTGCGGCCTCGATCGCCAGATGGGCCCCCTTCTCCGGCACGATCCGGCCCGACCAGACCAGGTCCTCCCCGCCGGGGCCCGGGCGCCAGCGCCGGGTGTCTATGCCGTTGCGCACCACGGTGGCGGCGGGCACGACGTGCCGCCAGGCCGCGGCGGTGTGGTCGCTGACCGCGCTGAACCGCATCGGGCAGCGCGGCGCCGCCTGGATGGCCGACTCCAGCCACGGGGTGGGCGGGGTGTGGAGGGTGGTGACGACGGGGACGGGGAGCGCGGCGGCCATCGCCACCGGCAGGTAGTGCAGGCTGTTGTTGTGCACGATGTCGTACCGCGCCGGACCGCGGGAGAGGTCGAGCATCAGCTCCAGGTAGGCGTGGTGCTCCGCCAGCCAGTGCGCGGCCACCATGCTCGTGTCCCGGCGGGCGACGGCGCTGATCCGGGGCGGGCGGAAGGGCATCTCCACCACCCCCAGCGCGGGGTCCGAGCCCGGCCCCGCGAAGATCGTCACCTGGTGGCCGCGTCCGCGCAGGGCCTTGGACAGGGTCCAGGTGTGCGCTTCGAGTCCGCCGGCGAAGGGGTCGCGGATCGGGTACCGGGCGGAGGCGATCAGGGCGATCCGCAGGGGCGCGGGTGCGGGCTGCGACGCGGGCCGCACGGCAGCCGTCACAACAGGTCCGCGTAGAGCGCTTCGTGCTCCCGGGCGAGGCGGAGGCGTTCGGCCCGGCGGTCGGCCGGGTCGGCCCGCCAGGCGGGGCGCAGCTCGTGGGCCGTACGCACCGCCTCGCGCAGCGACACCGCGTCCAGCCCCCGCCGGTCGTGACCGTAGGTGAGGCAGGGCCGCTGCTGCGCGTAGAACCCGCAGGACGGGGCGAGGACCGTGGTCCCCAGGTCGTGGCACGCCTCCAGCCAGCCGGAGTGGGTGCCGAAGCGGTAGGGCAGCACGGACACGTCGAGGTTGATCAGGTAGTCGTGGAGCGCCTCGTCGTCGAAGTAGTCGTGGACGTGCAGCTCCAGCCGCTCCTCGCGGGCCGTCGCGCGCAGCTCGTCGAGCACACCGGGCGCGTACCAGTGGCTTGCCGGGTCGTCGATCTCCGGGTGGCAGTCGACGCGCAGCACGGCGTCGGGCAGTTCCGACAGCGCGTCGGCGAGCACGCGGACCACGGGCAGCGGGTCCATGTTGGGGCGGATGCTCTTGGCGTGCACGCCGACCGTGAAGGTGTCCCGTTCGGGCCGGGGGCGTACGAGACCGGTGGCCCCGACCACGTGCGGGTGCGGCAGGACCAGTGCGGTACGGCCCCACCGTGCGGCGATCTCCGCCGCGGCGCCCGGGGTGAGGGTGATGATCCGGTCCGCGGCGGGGACGAGCACGTCCAGCTGCGCCCGGTGCTCGGCCTCGTCCCGGTGGTGGGGGTTGACGAGGTCGTGGACGGTGTGGACGAGCGGTCTGCCGTTGCGCCGCAGGGCCTCGACGAGTGCGCGCAGCGCCGCGGGGCTCTGCGCGTCGAAGCCGAAGTGGAGGTGGAAGACGTCGAAGTCACCGGCGTGCGCGTCGACCCAGCCCGGTTCGAGCATGACCGGCGGCCACCACTGCTGGGACCCGCTCGGCGCCGTGCAGGGCCGGGGATCGACCAGCCGGACCACCCTGTCGCCCCCGGGCGGCGACAGGTGCCGCACGTAGACGTGCCCGGCGGGGACGGAGGCGACGCGGATGGGGCGGGAGGGGTCGGCGGACGGACGGGAGGAGCCGACAGGCGAGCGGGAGGGGGCGGCGGGCGCGGGGGCCCGGCCGGAGGGGGCGGTGGTGGCGGTGGTGCCGGGAAGCGGGCCGGTGCCGGGGGCGGCCTCGGACGCCGTACCCGTGCTGCCGGGAGCCCTGGACGCGGGCCCGGTGCCGTCAGCGGTCACGGGCACGGACGCGGACGCGGACGCGGACGCGGACGCCGACATGGACCCGGTGACGACGGCCGTCGCGCGCACGGGACCGGGACCGGAAGTTCCGGCAGCCGCACCGGTCGCCGGGTCGGCCGACCCGCGGCCCGGCCCCGCCGTCGCGCCGGGTCGGGAGGCGGACGTCTGCGAGGGTGGCTTCGCGGGATGGCGGTGGGCGACCGGTTCGGACACAGGCGTCTCCTCGTTCCGTCACGCGGGGCCGCCCCGCCCTTCGGGTCCCGGCGGGGCACCGTGGTGCCGCGTGGAGCACGGCGGAGGCCGTATCTGCGCGTCTCGATCTCCGCGTCTCGATCTCCGCGTCCCATCGTCTCCCGCGGACGGACCGGCGGCATGCCGGGCTCGGCCGGCCGGGTGAACACGGCCGCCCCGCCCCCTCCTTCAAGACCGGGACGCGCCCACCGGAGCCGCGGTCCGCCTCCGGCGTCACAGTCGTGGGAAATCCGTCGCCGCGGGTGCAGCCCGCCCTGTGACGCCGGGCACAGGGCGGGCATCCGGGCGATCCGCCGCCTGCCGGGCACTCCACCGGGTATACGGCATCCCGTGCACACTCCTCCCGTCGAGCCCCGGACGTCGTCGGACGCCCCCACCGCGCTCAAAAAGGTCCTGACCACCCCGCTGCTCTACTTCTTCATCCTCGGCGACGTCCTGGGCGCGGGCGTGTACGTCCTGATCGGCCAGGTCGCGGCCGACGCGGGCGGCGCCGTGTGGGTGCCCCTCGTCGTGGCGCTGTGCCTGGCGCTGCTGACGGCCGCCTCGTACGCCGAGCTGGTCACGAAGTACCCGCGCGCGGGCGGTGCGTCCCACTACGCCACCCTGGCCTACGGGCCCTTCGCCGGGTTCCTCGCCGGGTTCTGCATGCTGGCCGCCGGCATCGTGTCGGTGGGCGCCCTGGCCCGCGGCTTCGGCGGCGACTACCTGTCCGAGTTCATCACGCTCCCCGTGGTGCTCGTGGTGATCGTCTTCCTGGGTGCGCTGGCCCTGCTGAACGCGCGCGGCATCAGCGAGTCGACGCGGGCCAACACGGTCGCGACGGTCATCGAGGTCGGCGGACTGGTGCTGGTGATCGGGCTCGGTGCCTGGATCGTGCTGCGCGGCGACGGGGACGTGGGTCGGCTGGTGGACCTGGGCACGTCGGAGAACGGGCCCGCCGCCGCCGTGCTGAGCGGGGCGGTGCTCGCCTACTACTCGTTCGTGGGGTTCGAGACGTCGGTCAATGTGGCCGAGGAGACCCGCGACCCCCGGCGCGCGTACCCCAGGGCGCTCTTCGGGGCCCTGGTCACCGCGGGCGCCGTGTACGCCCTGGTGGGGGCCGCGGCCGCGGCGGCCGTGCCGACCGGGAAGCTGGCGGAGTCCAGCGGTCCGCTCCTGGAGGTCGTCCGGGCGGCGGGCGGGGTCCCCACGGAGGTGTTCAGCGCCATCGCGCTGGTGGCGGTGGCCAACGGCGCGCTGCTCACCGGCATCATGTCCTCGCGGCTGGCCTACGGCATGGCCCGGGACGGTCTGCTGCCGGGATTCCTGACCAAGGTCCTGCCGGGCCGGCGCACACCCTGGGCCGCGATCGCCGCCACCACGGTGCTCTCGCTCCTGCTCGCGCTGACCGGTGACGTCGCCACCCTCGCCTCGACCCTGGTGCTGCTCCTCCTGGTGGTCTTCTTCTTCGTCAACACCGCGCTCCTCGTCCTGCGCCGGGACGCGGTCGCCCACGACCATTTCAAGGCACCCACGGTCGTGCCGGTCCTGGGGGCGGTGTCCTGCGTCGTGCTCGCGACCCAGATCGAACGGGACGTCTGGCTGCGGGGGCTGCTCTTGCTCGCGGTGGGCGCGGCCCTGGGCGTCGTCGCGGCGGTGCGGCTACGGCGCGCCCGCTGACCCGGACCTGGCGGGCAAGCGCACGGGCGGGGCGGAAACGGACGGAACGGGAACGGACGGAGCGGGAGCGGACGGAACGGGAACGGACGGAGCGGGAGCGGACGGAACGGGAACGGACGGGGCGGGGACGGGCGGGGACCGCTCCCGCCCACCGCCGGCTCACTTCTTCGGGTCGTGCCCCCAGTTCATGAGGGAGTACCGCCATCTGGTGTCCGTGACGTCACCGGAGGGCTGCTGCTTGAGGTGCCGGTGCACATAACCGACGACCTTCCGCATGTGCGCGATGTCGTCGTCGGTCAGGTCGGCCTTCTTCTTCTCCAGCAGCCCGACGATGCGGCGCCCGTACCCGTGCCCCACGCTCTCGCCGCCGTCGGACTGGCCCACGCTCTTGGAGTCGTCCGTCTCCAGCCACTTCTTGAGGCTGCCCGGCGTCATGTTGACGGCGTCGCCGAACTCCTTGATCGTGTCCTCCCGGCCCGTGTCGCCCTTCCCGCTCATGACCCGCCGCTCTTCTTGCGCAGGGACCCGGGCTTGTGGACGGCGCTGCGGCCGGACTTGTCGCTCTCGACCTCGTACTGCGGTTCGTCCTTCGAGGCGTCGACGCTGCGCCCCGCCACCTCACCGCGTCCGGTGATCTTCTTCTTCACCTTGCCGGGGACGGTCTGCCCATGACTGCTCCAGGAGACCTCGTCGCCCTTCTCGAGTTTCTTTTCCTTCGCCACGATCCGCACACTCCCTCGGCTACGGCCCCCGTCGACTGGCCCCCGCGACGACCTCAACTCTCCCGCCCTTCACGGCCGGGCGCATTTCGGCGGGCCGCCGGGGCGAAGCCGGGCGGGGGCGGCGGGAGGACCGCGCCCGCGCGCGCGGCGGCGTACACGTAGGCGTCGGGGCGCAGCGCCACCGTGGCCGCGCGGTGCGCGGCGAACCAGGGCAGCAGGACGCCGTCGGTGTCGACGACGGTGCCCGCCGCCGGGCGGGACCCGGCCGGTACGACGGTGAGGGACGGGACGTCCCACCGCGGCTGGGGGGTGGCGGTGCGCGCGTGCAGCAGCAGCCAGCCGCCCCCGAGCACCTCGTCCAGCCGTACGCGGGTCCCGTCGGGCGCGGTGACACGGGGCTGCGGGATCTGGTGACCGGTCGCGCGGATCCGGGAACGGGCCAGAGGACGGGTCCGGGGACGGATCCAGGGGCGGGGCCGGGGATGGGCCCGGAGCCCGGTGGCGTAGTGGGCGGCCGGGGTCCAGTGGGAGTCCCGCAGCCACCGGGTGAACCCCGGTACGCGGCTCAGGAGCGGCAGGACGGTGTCCCGCAGGCGGGTGAGGGGGCGCCGCCGCTCGGTGACGATCCGGCCCACGAACACCGAGCGCCTCGTCACCTCCCTGACGTGCGGTGCGCGCTCGGCCTCGTAGCTGTCCAGGACCGACTCGGGCAGCTCGCCGCGCAGCACGGCGTCCAGCTTCCAGCACAGGTTGCCGACGTCGCGCACTCCGGCGGCCATGCCCTGGCCGATCCACGGCGGCATGGCGTGGGCGGCGTCGCCGGCGAGGAGGACCCTGCCCACCCGGAACCGGGCGGCGGAGCGGACGTGGTGGCTGTAGACGGCGGCCCGCAGGATCCTGATGCTGTCCGGACCCACCCCGTAGCGGGCCACCAGACCGAGGATCGCCTCCTCGGTCGTCAGCCGGGACACGTCGTCGCCGGGCAGGACGGGGAACTCCCAGCGGTGGTGGCCGAGCGGCGTCGGGCAGTCGACCGCCGGGCGGGCCGGATCGCAGCGGAAGCGCAGCCGGTCGTGGTCCGGCCACGGCCTGGTCATCTCCGTGTCGACGACCACCCAGCGGTCCTCGTACGTCCGCCCCTCGTATCCCACGCCCAGTTGCGTCCGGGTACGGCTGGAGCCGCCGTCGGCGGCGATGACGTACGAGGCGCGCAACCACCGCACCGGGGCGCCGACCGCGTCCGCGGCTCCTGCCGTGCCTGCGGCGGCTGTCGTGTCCGCGGTGCCTGCCGCGCCCGGGGTGCCTGCCGCGCCCGCGGCGATCGCCGTGTCCGTGGTGGCCACCAGCAGGTCGACACCTTCCGCGTCCTGGCGCACGCGCAGGCACTCGTGGCGCGCCAGCACCGTCACGTTCGGGTACCGGGCCGCCCCCGCGCGCAGTACCCGCTCCACCGCGGGCTGGTAGAGGAACAGCTGCGCCGGATGGCCGTGCCCGTGTGAGACGGGGTGGGCGTGGAGGAAGGTACGGCCCTGTGCGTCCACGAAGTCCACCGGCCGGTCGGCCAGCATGTCCTGCTCCAGCCGTTCGGCCAGCCCGGCGCGCTGCCAGATCCGCATCACCTCCTCGTCGGTGGAGATGGCGCGGGCGCGGGGGCAGACCTCGGCGTCGCGCTCCAGCACCACGACGCGCAGACCGCGTGCGCCCAGCAGGTTCGCCGCGGTGGCGCCCGTGGGTCCGTACCCGATGACGGCCACGTCGTACACGGCGTCCCGCTCCCCCGTCCCGCTCGCCGGGTGGCCCCGCCGGTGGCCCGTCACGACAGTGCCGTCCGTACGCGTTCCGTATGTGTTCCCCGTTCCCGACCGGACCCCGTCCAGGAGGCCGCCGCGTGACCGGTTCGTCCCGCCGCATCGACGTCCACCAGCACCTGCTCCCGCCCTTCTACCGCGACCTCCTCGCCAGGTCTGGCATCACCGGGGCGGGCGGCCGTGCCCTGCCGGACTGGAGCGCCGGGGCGGCCCTGGAGTTCATGGACCTGCTGGGGACGGCCACCGCCCTCGTGTCCGTCTCCACCCCCGGCACCGGCTTCCTCGGCGATCCGGGCGAGGCCGCCCGCCTGGCCCGCCGGCTCAACGACTTCTGCGCGGCCCTCCCGGGCGAGCACCCCGGCCGTCTCGGCTGGTTCGCCACCCTGCCCATGCCCGACGCCGCCGCCTGCGCCGCCGAGGCCGCGCGGGCGCTGGACGGGCTCGGGGCCGACGGCGTCATCCTGCTGGCCAACAGCCGGGGCACCTACCTCGGCGCGGACGGCCAGGACGTCCTGTGGCGGGCCCTCGACGACCGGTCCGCCGTGGTGCTGGTCCACCCGGCCGATCTGCCGGCCCCGGCCGTCGACGGCATCCCGCCGTTCGCCGCGGACTTCCTCCTGGACACCACGCGGGCCGCGTACCTGCTGGTGCGGAACGGCACCGTACGCCGCTACCCGCGCATCCGGTTCGTCCTCGGCCACGGGGGCGGCTTCGTGCCGTACGCCTCCCACCGCATGGCCGCCGCCCTCGCCGGTGACACCGGCCGCAGCCCGCTGGACGTCCTGGACGACCTGCGCGGCTTCTACTTCGACACCGCCCTGTCCTCCAGCCCCGCCGCACTGCCCACCCTGCTGGCCTTCGCCCGCCCCGGGCACGTCCTGTTCGGCAGCGACTGGCCCTTCGCCCCCGCCGCGGCCGGCCAGTACTTCGCCGCCGGACTCGACACCGGGGTCGACCCGGGCACCCTGGCGGCGGTCGACCGCGGCAGCGCCGAGGTCCTCTTCCCCCGTTTCGGCGGGCCGGCGGGACCGGCCACGGCCACGGCTCCGGCCCCGGCCTCCAGGACGAGCCTGCGCACGGGGGCGCGGCGCGCCGCCGCCCGGCTGCTGTTCAAGCTGGTCCAGCCCGGCGCCGACTGAGGGCCGTCCCCGGCCGCCGGTCAGGACAGCAGCTCGCGGATCAGGGACAGCACGGCGGTCCGCTGCTGGTCCGGATGGCAGAAGTAGTGGTCCCCGGCGAAGGTCTCCAGCCGGAAGGCGCCCCCGGTCACCTGCTGCCACGCCCTCGTCCCCGCCTCGTCGACCAGCGGGTCCCGGCGGCCGTGCAGCGCGGTGACCGGCGCGTCGAGGACCTCTCCCGCCGTCCATGGAGCGGCCCCGCGGACGAGGCACAGATCGGCGCAGCCGACCGGTTCCGGCACACCGAGCAGGTGCTCGCCGGCGTCCGCGCCGAGACGGTCCCGCAGGGCACGCCCGACACGCAGCGGATGTTCCCCGTACGCCGTGATCATCTCGGCGGAGGACGGCCACCCCGGGTACCCGAGGGACCGGTACGCCTCCGCGATCCGCGCGGCCACCGGGTTGGGCCCCAGGGACGGCGAGGTGCAGGCCGCGACGAACAGGTGGCGCAGCGGCCCGCCCCGCACCACGGCGAACTCGTGGGCGAGCCGGTGGGCGAGCAGGGCGCCCATGCTGTGCCCGTAGAAGGCGAAGGGGCGGTCGGTGTACGGGGCCAGGACCTCGGCGAGGAGGCCCACGGCCTCCTCGCAGTCCTCCAGCGGCCGTTCCCGCCAGCGGTCCTCCCGGCCCGGCAGCTGCACCGGGCAGACGTCGATGTCCGTCGGCAGCCCGTCCGCCCAGGTGCGGTAGACGGACGCGCCACGTCCGCCGTACGGCAGGCAGAACAGCCGTACCCGGGGGTCCGGGCCGAGCCGGTGGTGGCGCAGCCAGCGGGCCGGGTCGCGGGAGACGGGAGCGCTGTGCCGTCGCCCGGCCGGCTCCTGGTCCCGCCCGGCCGGGGACGCCTCCCCCGCGGGGGCGCCGGCGGGGACGGCAAGGGGGTCGGCAGGGGCGTCGGCGGGGGCGGGCCGGAAGACGGGCAGTCCGGCGAGCAGGACGGCCAGGTCGCCCACCGTGGGACCGTCCACCAGGACGTCCAGCGGCACGTCGGCGCCCAGGTCCGCGGACAGCTGCCGGCGCAGTTCCAGGGCCGCGAGCGAGTCGAGTCCGAGCTCGGCGGCCGACCGCTCCCGCAGGTCCTCGGCGGGCACGGTGACCAGACCGGCCAGCACGTCCGTCAGATGGGCGAGGAGGATCTCCGGCCGCCGGTCCGGTACGGCTCCCCGCACCCGCCGTACGAGGTCGGCCCGCCGCGGGCCTCCGGGGACGGCCGCGCCGGCCGCCGTCCCGGTGGCCGTGTCCGCATGACCGGGCGGGTGCGGGGTGACGAGCCCGGCGGCCAGGACGCGGACCTCCGCCCCCTGGCATTCGGCGAGCAGGCGCCCCTCCGGGCCGAAGAGCCGGTAACCGCCCGTCCGGCCGTGCCCGTCCGCCGGCCCGGCCTGCCGGAAGTGCGCCCACAGCGGCCGCGCTCCGGGACCGGGGGTGTTGTCCAGGCGGAACCGGCCCAGCGCGGAGGTGATGAACGCGGCGCCTGCGGGAAGGTCCTCCCCCGCTGCCAGCGCGTACAGCTGGGCGCAGGCGTCCAGCACCCCGGGGCGCAGGCGCGCCGTGTCGCCCTGGCCTCCGCCCGGGCCTCCGCCTTGGTCGGGCCCCTCCGGGCCGGTGGCGCGCAGCCGGGCCAGTACTTCGCCGCCGCCCGACCACGCCTCCTCGACGCACATGACCGAACCGCCCAGTGCCACACCGCGTCCGCGCAGCTCGCGGTAGAAGGCGTCCCCGGTGGTGTGGACCGGCAGCCGTTCGCGGAGCACCCGGCGGTCCTCCTCGGACAGACCCGGCCCGGACACGCCGGACACGCCGGACACGGAGGGACAGGGACGGAATCGGCCGTGCGCGTGCCTGGTCCAGCCGGCCTGTCCGTCCGTGGTGTCCGTGGTGTTTGTGGTGTTTGTGGTGTCAGTGGTGCTGTGTACGCCGAAGGCACTCCATCCGTCGTCCTGGTCGTCACCGACGACGATCTGCACCGTGCGGCTGCCGTCGGCGAACGCGAGCACCTGTTCGAACACCACCTCGCGCAGTTCGTACGACGGGGCCCCGCCCAGCTCCCGGGCGATGTCCGTCAGCAGGTCGTGGTAGTGGCCCAGGTGCAGGACCCCTCCCGTGTCGGCCAGCTCGGGCAGCGACCGCAGGCCGAGAACGATCTCGAACTGCCGGCTGCGCAGCGGAGACCGCACTCGCCTGAGCACCGGCGCCGGCGGGCCGACGGGACCAGTAGGACCGGTGGGACCGGTGGGACCGGTGGGCGGGGGTGCAGTCACGTCCGGCCGGTGCGCGGCGGCGGCCCGGAAGGCGTCGGCGCGCGGCAGCGGCGGAGCGTGCCGGGTGCGCCGGAAGGGGTAGGTCGGCAGGGCGAGGCGGGCCGGGCGTTCGCCCTCGTGCAGCCCCTCCCACCTCACGTCGGCCCCGGCGCGGTAGGCCGCGGCGAGCCCGTCGAGCAGTCCGGACCACGGGTCCCTGCCGCCCCCGGCGGTGCGGGTGATCGTCCACCACAGGCCGTCGGCCGCCTCACCTGGCGCGCCGGTGGGCACGACGGTGGACGCGTCCGCGGCAGGGCCGACGACGACGAAGGTTCCGTAACCGCTGTCCGCGAGCGGAGCGAGTACCGTGCGCCCGTCGTGGCGGGCGTCCGCCGGGTCCTGCGCCGAGAGCCAGAACCCGGGATCGTCCGGTGGCCCGTCCTCCGTCGCCGGGGCGCGACCGGTGAGGAAACGCAGCCGGGGCGCGGCCGGTACGGCCGTGGGCGCCGGACCGGCACCGCGGCGGGCCGCGAGGTACGCCCCGGCGGTCGTTACGTCCATGATGCCGGCGACGCAGGCGGCGGCCAGCACGCCGGGTCCGCGGCCACCCACCGCGGCGGGGGCCAGGCCCCAGCAGTCGGCCAGCAGCCGGGACAGCGCGAACTGGTAGGTGAAGCGGCACACGTCGGCCGCCAGGGGGTCGACCGGCGTACGCGGATCCACCGGCGCGGTGGCCGGTCCGGCCGCGGTGGCCCGGAGCCGGGTCACGCATTCCTCGTGCGCGGCGCGGAAACCGGAGCTGTCGGCGTACAGCTCCGTGGTGTGTTCGGCCGCCTGGAGGAGGTCCGCGTCGAGGAACAGGGCCGTGTGCCGGCCGGCGCGGCAGGGCCGGTCCGGTACCGGGTGGGCCGCCGTGCGGCGCAGTTCGGCGCCGAGGTCCGCTCCCCCGGCCCCGGTCACCAGCGCCGTCCGGTACGGGAAGTGGCGACGGCGCACCCCGAGGGTGTGGGCGAGGTCGGTGAGCTGCGCGTCGGGGTGGGAGTCGGCCCACTCCGCGAGGTTGCGCACGAGGTCCCGCAGGGCGCCGGGGTCCGCGGCGGACAGCGGCAGCACCTGGGCCCTGCGCCGTGCCGACGGAGAGGCCGTCACCGCGTCGGCCGCACTGGCGGCCTCCAGCACGACGTGGGCGTTGGTGCCGCTGAAGCCGAGGGAACTCACTCCCGCCGACCGCGGGCGCCCGTCAGCCGGCCAGTCCACCGACCGGTCGGGCAGGATCACGGGCAGACCGGCCGTGCCCAGCCGCGGATTGGGCTCCCGCAGATGGAGGTTGCCGGGGATCCGCCCGTGCCGCAGCACCAGCACGGTCTTGATGAGGCCCGCGACACCGGCGGCCGGTTCCAGGTGGCCGACGGCCGATTTCAGCGCGCCGAGGACCAGGGGGCGCGACGTGGGCCGGTCCCGGCAGAGGACGTCGACCGCGGCGCGGACCTCGATCGGGTCGCCGAGCGGTGTCCCGGTACCGTGCGTCTCCAGGAATCCCACCGCGTGCGGGTCGGTGCCGGCGTCCCGCAGCGCCGCGCGCAGCAGTTCCCGTTGTGCGCGCTCGCTGGGCACGGTCACCCCGCCCGCCCTGCCGTCGTGGTTGACGGCCGAGCCGCGTACGACCGCCAGCACGGGAGCGCGTACCGCACGGGCGTCGGACAGCCGCATGAGGGCGACCAGGCCGCAGCCCTCGGACCGGACGTAGCCGTCGGCGGCGGCGTCGAAGGTCCGGCACCGGCCGGTGGGGGACAGCGCGCCCATCTTGCTGAGGGCGACGTACGGTTCCGGCGCGAGCAGCAGGTTGACCCCGCCGGCCAGCGCGGCGTCGCACTCCCCCAGCCGCAGGCTCCGCACCGCCAGGTGGACGGCCACCAGCGACGACGAGCACGCGGTGTCGACGACGAGGGCCGGTCCGCGCAGGCCCAGCGTGTGGGCGAGCCGCCCGGCGGCGACGCTGGGGGCGGCGCCGGTGGCGGTGAAGGGGCCCACCTCGGCGGCCTGCACGGGCACCCGGGCGTGGTCGGAGCCCGACATGCCGACGAAGACGCCGACCGCGCCCGGGTCCGGCCGGTCGGTGAGCAGACCGCCGCTCTCCAGCGCCTCCCAGCCGGTCTCCAGCAGGAGGCGGTGCTGCGGGTCCATCCGCGCCGCCTCCTGCGCGGAGATGCCGAACAGGGCGGCGTCGAAGGCGTCGATGTCCTCGGCCAGGAACCCGCCGCCGGTGGTGTACGTGCGGCCCGGTGCCCGTGGGTCGGCGCAGTAGTACGGCTCCGTCGGCCAGCGGTCGGCGGGAACCTCGGTGATCGCGTCGGCGCCCCGTTCCAGCAGGTCCCACAGGAGCGCCGGTGAATCGGCGCCGCCGGGCAGGCGGCAGGCCATGCCGACCACGGCGATCGGCCGGTGCCGGGCCGACCGCTCCTGCGCCAGCTCGGCACGGAGGGTGCGGATGGCTGTCAGGGACCGTTGCAGCAGGTCCTCCTGGCGGTCCGTCACAGCCCCAGCTCCTTCAGCTCGGCGGCCAGCGCGCCCCGCACCCCGGCCTCCCCGGCCTCCCCGGCCAGGATCGGCAGGGTCCGGGCGAGTCTGCCGAGGTCCGCGTGGAGTACGCCGAACTCGGGTCCGCCGGTGCCGAGGGCGCGGTCGAACGCCTCGGTGGCCAGGTCCGTGTCCACGGGGGCCAGACCGTGGCGGCGCAGCAGGTACCCCTCGGTCGCCGCGTCGAGGCGCATCCCGCCGTCCCGCATGTACGGCCAGATCAGCGCGACGGTACGGCCACTGCGTACGCCACCGGCGCGCAGCGCCTCCCGCTGCCGGGCGAAGGCGGTGAGGAAGGCGCTCGCGTAGCCGTAGTCGCTCTGCCCCGCGTTGCCGGTGAGCGCGGTGAGCGACGAGAACATCATGAAGAAGTCCAGCCCGTCGTCCCGGGTGTGGGTGTCCAGGTGGACGGCCCCGGCGAGTTTCCCGGCGAGGACGGCGTCCACGTCCCGTGCGCTCTTGTTGGTCACCAGGGCGTCCTGGAGGTGGCCCGCCGCGTGGACGACGCCGTCGAGTCCGCCGTACCGGGCGCGTACGCCCGCCAGCAGGCGGCGTACGTCCTCCTCGCGGCCGACGTCCGCGACGACGTGTTCGACGCAGGCGCCGAGCTCCGCGATCCGGTCGACCGCCTCGCGCCGCCCGGGAGCCGGCGCCGACCGGCCGGCGAGGACCAGCCGGCAGCCGGGAGCCCGCCGGGCCAGGTGCCCGGCGAACAGAAGGCCCAGCGCCCCGAGGCCGCCGGTGATGAGATAGGTGCCGCCCGGTGCGGGGCGGACCGCGGGCGGCTTCCCGGTGTCCGGCGGCAGTGACCGCATCCGCCGTACGAGGCGGCCGCCGGGACCGTGGCGGACCTCGGGGGGTGGATCCGGGAGCCCGAGCTCGGTCTCGCACGCCTCGATCACGTGTGCCGGTGTCGGCAGGACGTCGGCCGCCTCTCCGGCCCCTGCCCCTGCCACGGCCACGGCCACGGACTGGCAGACCAGCCGCGGACTCTCGTGCCGTACACAGCGCGCGAATCCGCCGAACGCCTCCACCAGCGGCTGCGGTCCTCCGGCCGCGGCGTACTCGTCGAGCACCAGCAGACGCACCGGACCGGAGAGGGGGACGAGTCCTTGGACCAGCGGCAGCACCGAGCGGACACCCGCGTCGAGACGTTCGTCGAGGGTCCGCCCGGCCGTCGCGGCGCCGCACGCCCAGCGGTGGACGAACACCCGGGGCACCCCGCCGGGCCGGTTGGTGAGGTCCTCCACCAGCCGGGCGCAGTCCTCGTCCCGGCCGGGCCGTACGACGTACTCGTCGTCGCGCGTGCGGCCGTACTCCGCTCCCGGCCGGACCAGGACCACGGGGCCGCCGGAGCCCAGCTCGCGCAGGCGCCGGGTCAGCGCCGCGGCGAGTACGCCGTCCGTGTCGAGGACGACGGCCCCGGTCGCCCAGACCGCGCGGGCGTCCGCCGGGCCGGGGGGTGGACCGGGTGGTGGGGCCGCCTCCCAGGTCCCCTCGTAGAACAGCTTCTCGAAACGCGGCTCCGGGGCCGAACCCGGGGCCGGGGCCGGGGCCGGGACCTCCGCCGCCGCGGATTCCGATTGCGACTGCGGCTGCGGCTGCGGCGGTGACTGCGGCTGCGGCAGGTCCGGGCCGATCCTCTCCAGCAGGTACCGGGCCAACTCCGTGACGGTCGGGTGGTCGAACGTGACGGTCGCGTACATGGGTACGCCGAGTTCCTCCTCGATCCGGGTACCGAGCCGGACGGCGAAGACCGACTCCAGGCCGAGATCGGTGAAGCCGTGGTCGGGAGCGGGCAGGGTGCCGGGGGCGTACTGGAGCAGACTGCCCAGCTCCGTCCGCAGCCGCTCCACGAGGAAGGACTGCCGCTCGCTCTCGGGCAGCGCCCTGAGCGCGGCGAGCGTGCCGGTGTCCGGGCCGTCCGTCTCGACCGGATCCGTCGCAACCGGGTCCATCGCAGCCGAGGCCGTTGCAGCCGGATCCGTCGGAGCCGCCGGTCCCGCGTCGTCGAGCCAGTGCCGTTCGGGGGTGAACGGATACAGCGGAGCGGGTGTCCGGCGCGGGCTCTCGTCCGCCGCGTACATCTCCTGCCAGTCCCAGGACGCGCCCCGCACCCACGCACGGGCGATGCCGTCCCACTCCCCGCGTCGCGCGAGTGCCGCCAGCTCGCCGACGGCGGTTTCCGACCGTGGTTCGCGCGGCACGGCTCCCGTGTGCACCACGGGCCGGCCGGCCGCCCCGCCGCCGTCCAGGTAGGCGTCCAGGGCGCCGGTCGCCTCGTCGCGGTCGGCGGCGACGAACGCCAGCCGGTGCGGCAGGGCGCTCCGTCCGCACTGCAGGGTGTACGCCAGGTCGAGCAGGGCACCGGGCCCGTACCCCGACTCGTACTCGTGCTCGCACTCCTGCTCCTGCTCCTGCTCCTGCTCGTACTCCTGCTCGCGCTCGGTCAGGAATGTCCGTAGCCGCGCGGCGTAGCGACGCAGGGCGGCCTCGTCGTCGGCGGACAGGACGAGGACACGGGGGCGGCGTTCGGGCCGGCGCCGGGGGGCCGGCGGGGGCGCCTCCTCCAGTACGAGGTGGACGTTGACACCGCCCGCCCCGAAGGAGCTGATGCCCGCCCGGCGCGGCAGCGGCGTGCCGTCGGGGCCGCGCAGGGGCTCCCACGCGGCCCGTTCGGTCTGGACGCGGAAAGGGGTCTGTGCGAAGGGGATCTCGGGATTGGTGCGGTCCGAGTGCAGCAGGGAGGGGACCAGTGTGCGGTGGTGCAGTTGCAGCGCGGTCTTGGTCAGCTGGGCGATACCGGCCGCCGCCTCCGCATGGCCGATCACGGACTTCACGGAGGCGATGGCGCAGTACTGGCCCGGCCGGCCCGCGGGGGCGTACGCGTCGGTGAGCGCGCGCAGTTCGATGGGGTCGCCGAGGCTGGTGCCGGTGCCGTGGGCCTCGACGTAGCCGACGGTGTCCGCGGTGACCCCGGCCGACCGCAGGGCCGCCCGGACCAGTTCGGTCTGGGCGACGGGGTTGGGCACGCTGTAGCCCAGGGTCCGGCCGTCGCTGTTGACCGCCGAGCCCTTGACGACCGCGTAGACGTGGTCGTTGTCGCGGAGCGCCCACCGGAGGGGCTTCAGCAGCACGGCGCCGACCGCCTCGGCCGGTACGTAGCCGTCCCCGCCCGCGCCGAACGCCCGGCACCGGCCGTCGCTCGCCAGGAAACCCGCCTGGTCGAGCATCATGTACTTCGTCGGGTGGAGGGAGAGGTTGACCCCGCCGGCGATGGCCGCCCCGCACTCGCCGCGCCGGATGCTCTCGCAGGCGAGGTGCACCGCGTACAGGGACGAGGAGCAGGCGGTGTCGACGGTGAGGCTGGGGCCGCCGAGATTCATCAGGTACGAGACCCGGTTCGCCACGGAGAACGTCTGCGACTCGACCGCCACCCACTCGCCCCGGGCGACGGCCTCGGCTCCGAACAACTGGTAGTTGTTGTACGTGACCCCGCAGAACACGCCGACCGGCGCCCGGCCGTCGCCCGCTGCGGTGCCTGCTCCGGGGCCCGCTGTGGGGCCCGCTGTGGGGCCCGCGAGGGCCGCGGGCGGGTAGCCGGCGTCCTCGGCGCACTCCCAGGCCGTCTCGATGAACAGCCGCTGCTGCGGATCGAGGAACCGGGCCTCCACGGGCGCGATGTGGAAGAACGTGGCGTCGAAGGCGTCGACGTCGTCGAGGAAGCCGCCCCAGCGCGGCCAGTCGTCACCGTGCCGCTGTCGCGCCAGTTCGGCGTAGTGGCGGTAACCGGGCCGGTCCAGGGGAATGTCGCCCACCGCGTCCACGCCGTCGAGCAGGTTGCGCCAGAACGCGGGCACGGTGCGGGCGCCGGGGTAGCGACCGCTGATGCCGATGACGGCGATGTCCTGGCCGGGTGGGGAATCGGGGTCAGGGTCGGGGTCGGGGTCGGTGGGAGCGGGGGCGGGGGTAGGGGTGTCGGCCTGGCGTGTGAGGTGGGCGGCCAGGTCCCGGAGGTTCCTGCAGGTGTAGAAGACCGTGGTGGACAGCGGCCCGTGGCGCTGCTCCAGACGGCTGCGCAGCTGGAGCACCGTGACGGAGTCCAGGCCCAGCCGCTCGAACGGCGTGTCCAGGTGCATCTCGGACCGGTCCCACCCGAGCACTCGCGCGAACTCGTCCAGAAGCGCCTCTGCGACATCGTCGACATCGTCCCCGGCGGACGGCACGACCGGACGGGGGGTACGGCTGCCCTGCGGCCGGGGCCAGAACCGGCGCCGCTCGAAGGGGTAGCCGGGCAGGGGCACGCGGCGGTACGGACCCGCCGGGCGCAGCGCGGCCCAGTCCAGGTCGGCCCCCGACACCCACAGCCCGGCGAGCCGGTCGAGTCTGCCGTCCGCGGCCAGCCCGGCGAGGTAGGCGGCGCCCTGCGGGTCCGCTCCGAGGTCGGCGAGGACGTCCGCGGCGACGCCGGTGTGGACGCCCGCGCCGGCTCCGCCGTCCGCGCTGCCGTGCCGGCAGAAGCCCTCCAGCCCTGCCCGCAGTTCCGCGACGTCCCGTGCGACGACCGCCAGCCGGTGGGGCATGGCCTCCCGCCCGGTCTGCAGGGTGGCTGCGACGTCCGGCAGGTCCGCCACCGGGTCGCACGCCGGACGGGTACGCAGCCGCGCCGCGAGCTGTCCGGCCGCTGCCCGGAGCCGCTCGGCGGAACCGGCGGACAGCGGCACGACGTGCGACCGGAGGTCCGGGCGAGCGTCCGGCCGGACGTCCGGGCAGGCATCCGGGCGGACGTCCGTCCGGATGCCCGCCCGTGATCCGGTCGGCCCGGTCGGCCCGGTCGGCCCGGTCGGCCCGGTCGGCCCGGTCGGCCCGGTCGGCCCGGTCGGCCCGGTCGGCGGAACGTACTCCTCCACCACCACGTGGGCGTTGACGCCGCCGAAGCCGAACGAGCTGATCCCGGCACGGCGGGGCAACGCGTCGCCGTCCGGCCCGACGGGACGGGGCCAGGTACGGGTCCGGTCCAGCAGGTGGAAGGGGGAACCGGCGAGGCGGAGATGCGGGTTGGGCGTGGTGAAGCCGCGCAGGGCCGGCCGCCGCCCGCACCGGACGGCGAGGACGGCCCCGACCAGTCCGGCCATGCCCGCGGCGGCCTCCAGATGGCCGATGGAGGTCTTCACCGAGCCGATGCCGCAGTGCGGTTCGTCGGGGCCGGCCAGACCCCAGTCCTCGTACAGCGTCCCGAACGCCTGCCGCAGCCCCTCGATCTCGACCGGGTCACCCAGCTCGGTACCGGTGCCGTGCGCCTCGATCAGACCGGCGGTGGACGGATCGAGGCCGGACTCCCGCCAGGCCGCGACGATCACGTCCGCCTGGCGGTCCGGGCCCGGGGCGGTCAGCGAGGCGGTCCGGCCGCCGTGACCGACCGCGCTGCCCCGGACGACCGCGTGGACGTGGTCGCCGTCGGCCTCCGCGCGGGCCAGCGGCTTCAGCAGGATCGCGGCGACGCCCTCGCCGCGCACGTATCCGTCGGCCCGTGCGTCGAATGCCTTGCAGTGGCCGTCCGGGGCGAGCATGCCCGCCCGGCTGAAGGAGACGGAACCGCTGGGCGCGGCGAGTACGTTGACCCCTCCGGCGACGGCCTGGTCGCACTCGCCGAGCCGGATGCTGCGGACGGCGCGGTGCACGGCCACCAGGGAGGACGAGCACGCGGTGTCCACCGGCTCGCTGGGGCCGCGCAGTCCCAGCAGGTAGGAGACGCGGTTGGCGAGCACCGAGTGCGCCAGTCCGGTGGCCGTCCTGGCGTCGACCGGGACACCGGCGGTGATGAGGGTCTCGATGTAGTCCATGCCGCTGACCCCGGCGAAGACCCCGGTGCGGCTGCCGTCGAACTCGGACGGACGCCGGCCGGCGTCCTCCAGGGTGTGCCAGACGGTCTGGAGGAACAGCCGTTGCTGGGGGTCCATCAGCAGCGCTTCGCCCGGGGAGATGCCGAAGAAGGCGCAGTCGAACGTGTCGGCGTCCCGGAGGAAGGCGCCCCATCGGTGGGGCACCGCGGTCGCGGAGGACGTCCCGTGACCGTCGCCGTCGTCGAGTGCCCGCCAGTCCCAGCGGTCGGGAGGGATCTCGCCGACCGCGTCGTGTCCGGCGAGCAGGTTCTCCCAGAAGGCGGGGAGGTCGTCCGCGCCCGGGAAGACCCCGCTCATCCCGATCACCGCGATCGGCTCACCGGCCGGGACGGGCCGGCCGGCGAGGGCGGACCGGCCGGCGGGAGCCGACCGGCCGACGGGAGCGGACTGTGGTGCCGGACCCGTCGGTTCGACACCACCGTCCGCCACCGGCTCGGTACGACCCGCCGCCCGCGCCGGATCGCCGGACGGGTCCGGGTACAGGTCCGGGCCCGGGTACAGGTGCGGCATCCGGTCCCGGTGCGCGGACGCCAGGTGGCGGGCGAGCGCACGCACGGTGTGGTGCTCGAAGAACACCGACGGCGCCACATCGGTCCCCAGCCGGTCGCCGAGCCGGCCGGAGAACTCGATGAGCTGCACGGAACCGAACCCGAGCGCGGAGAGTTCGGCCGTCGGAGTGACGGAGGCGTCCTGGCGGCCGCCGACCGCCAGCATCTCCCGCACCCCCCGCAGCAGGTCCTCCTCAAGGAGCCGGACGTACGCCTCCTGCACCTTCTGTGCCCCCTGCACCTCCTGCACCTCCTGCGCCTCCCGGTGCGGAGCGACGCCCGTCCGGGCAGCTCGTACCGCCCGGACCATCCCGATGACCGCCGTACCGGGTCCGATCTGCCGGAAGTCGTCCACTCCCGCGTCCAGCAGCCAGCGCACCGAGTCCGTCCAGCGCACGGGCGCGGTCAGCTGCCGGACCAGTTCGGCGCCGATGTCCCCCCGGTGCGGCGCGGCGGTGGTGTTGGCGATCACCGGGATCCGCGGCGGCGCCGGCTCGAACCCGGTCACGAAGCCGGCGAACGCCTCGGCCGCCCCGGCCATGTACCGGGAGTGGAACGCGCCGCTCACGGGCAGCGCCAGGCAGCGGGCACCGGCCGCCTCCAGGTGGGGGCGTACGCGGGTGAGACTCCCGACCGGCCCGGAGATCACCAGCTGGTCGGGGGTGTTGTGGCCGGCGATGTCGATGTCGTCGCCCGCACAGCGGGCCAGGACGTCGGCGAGGTCCTCGGCGCCGAGGCCGATGACCGCGGCCATGCCCCCGCCGGTGGCGAGGGCCATCAGTTCGGACCGCCGCCGCACCAGCCGCAGACCGGTGGCGAAGTCGAAGACACCGGCGGCTTCCAGGGCGTTGTACTCCCCCAGGCTGTGGCCGGCCAGGAAGTCCGGCGGGCTGTCGTGCCGCGCCGACCAGCTCCGGTGCGCGAGGGCGTTGACGACGTACAGCGCGGGCTGGGTACGGCGGGTGTCGCCGAGCCGCCCGCCGGGGTCGTCCAGGCACAGCCGCTCGACCGACTCCCCGAGGATGTCGTCGGCCTGGGCGGTCAGCTCCGGGAAGCGGGGGAAGAGTTCCGCTCCCATGCCGCGGTGCTGGGCACCCTGCCCGGGGAAGACGAGCGCGATCACTGGTGATTGCTCCGAACGCTGGGGACCGGGTGGACGGCGACGGGCCATGGCTAAGCGTGAAGGTCCGCCCGGACCAGCCGCCCCGCTTCGTAGGCTTCCCGGCAGGCCGTGCGCCGGAGCTTTCCGCTACTGGTCATGGGCAGGCTCCCGGGCCGTACGGGAACCAGTTCGTGCAGTTCGACGCCGTGCTTCACCATCAGTGCCGTACGCACCGCCTGCTCCACGGCGGGGTCCGTCGTCCGCTGCTCCCGCACGGCCTCGGGCTGCACCTCGGCGACCATGACCAGGCACTCGCGACCGGCGGCCTCGGACCGGAAGGCGGCGATCCGGTTCGGTCGGAAGACGGGGACGGCGACCGAGACGGTGGCCTCCAGATCGGTGGGCCAGTGGTTGAGGCCGTTGATGATGACGACGTCCTTGACGCGCCCGGTGACGTACAGCTGACCGTCCGCCAGGAACCCGAGGTCCCCGGTGCGCAGCCACGCGCCGCCCGCCTCGTCGTCCACGCTGCACGCTTCGTCGTCCACGTCGCCGTCCACCCCTCCGGGCCGGTCGTGGAAGGTTCCGGCGGTGACGTCGGTGGTGTTGGTGGTGTCGGCGGCGTCGGTGGTGTCGGTGGCGTCTCCCGCGTAGCCGGGGCTGACGTTGCCGCCGCTGGTCCAGATCTCGCCGACCCGGCACTCGGGCAGGAACCGGCCGGCCGGGTCGGTGACACAGAGGCGCTGACCGATGGGCACTCCGCAACTGACCAGCTCCACGACCCGCTCGCCGGCGGCCCCCGCCGTGACGGCGTGCCCCCGGGCCAGGGCCTCCCGGTCGCAGACGAGCACGCGCGGGACCTCGTCCACGGGCACGCAGCTGACCATGAGGGTGGCCTCGGCGAGCCCGTACGACGGGGTGTGCGCCTCGGGGCGGAACCCGCAGCGGGCGAAGTGCGCGGAGAAGCGGCGCAGGCTGGACGCGCGGACCTGCTCACCGCCGTTGCCGAGCACGGTCAGGCTGGACAGGTCGAGGCCGTCCAGCGCGGCCCCGCGCACCCGGTCCACGCACAGGTCGAGGTTGAAGCACGGTCCGGAGGTGACGGTGCCGCGCCAGCGGCTGATCGCGCCGAGGTACACGAGGGGCCGGCGGACGAAGTCGGCCGGCCCCATCAGGACACAGGTGGCGCCCAGCCCCACGGGTCCCAGCACCCCGAGCATCAGACCCAGGTCGTGGTGCAGCGGCAGCCAGCTGACGGCGACGGTCGACGGCCCGGCCCGGAAGGCGGTGGACGCCTGGGCCACGGCCCGGGCGATGTTGCCGTGGGTGATCCGCACGCCGCGGGGCGCGGACGTCGACCCGGAGGTGTACTGCAGATAGGCGACCGTCTCCGGGCCCAGTGCGGGAGGCAGCCACGCGTCGCACCTGCCGTCGGGCACCCGGTCGGTCCGGACCACGTCGAGGGCGGCGAGCCGCGGATCCCCGGCCAGCAGGCGGCGGACGTCCTGGTCGCCCGCTCCGTCGGTGAGCACCGCGCGGACGCCGGCGCCGGGCAGCACCGACGTCAGCCGGTCGGCGCCCGCCACCGAGTCGGCCTCGCACAGGGGGACGGCGACGACTCCCGCGTACAGGCAGGCGAGGAAGGCCGTGACGTACTGCCGGCCCTGCGGGCACACCACGGCCACCCGGCTCCCGCGTGCGCACCGTGACTGGAGTTCGGCGGCGACGGCACGGACCCGGCGGTCCAGTTCGGCGCGGGTCCGGACGAGTGGCTCCTCCACGGTTCCGCCGTGGCTGCCGACGAAGCGGTAGGCGACACCGTCCGGCCGGTCGCGGGCGAGACCGCGCAGCCGCGACACCGGGTGGTGCGCCGGCAGGCCGGGCCAGGCCGGGGTCCCGTCGGCGGCACCGGATGGTTCAGTGAGCGAAGCCGACACGTCCGGGCTCTCCTAGGTCGCGGTCGAGGAGCAGGTCGATTACCAGAATGTTCCGGTACAAAAAGGAAACGCGCGAACGGTGCCCCCCGATCGCGGGCCGCTGGTTCCGGGGGTGGAGTAGGGGTAACCGTGGACGTACCGGATGTCCTGCCGAACGCCCCTGCCCGACTCCCTCCCCCGCCTGACCCCCTCCCCTCCCCTCCCTCCCGGAAGAAGACCGCACATGACCCACGACAAGCCCCTTGCCCTCGTCACCGGTGCCTCCAGCGGCATCGGACTGGAACTGTCCCGGCAACTGGCCGAGCGGGGCTTCGACCTCGTCGTCAACGCCGAGGACGGCGCACGGCTCCAGCAGGCGGCCGAGCAGCTGCGCGCGGCGGGCGCCCAGGTGGAGGCGGTCCAGGGCGATCTGCGCTCCTACGAGGCCACCGAGGCCCTCTTCGCGGCCGCCACGACGCTGGGCCGGCCGCTCGACGTCGTCGTCCTGAACGCCGGGGTGGGGCGGGGCGGGGCGTTCGCCGACACCGACCTGGCGGACGAACTGGAGATCGTCGACCTCAACGTCCGCTCGACGGTGCACCTGGCCAAGCGCGTCGTACAGGACATGGTCGTACGCGACACGGGCCGCATCCTCGTCACCTCTTCGATCGCCTCGACGATGCCCGGCTCCTTCCAGGCGGTCTACAACGCCTCCAAGTCGTTCCTGCAGTCCTTCACCGAAGCGCTGCAGAACGAGCTCAAGGACACCGGGATCACCCTGACCGCGCTGATGCCGGGACCGACCGAGACCGACTTCTTCCACCGCGCCGACATGGACGACACGAAGATCGGCCGGCAGGACAAGGACGACCCCGCACAGGTCGCCCGGCAGGGTCTCGACGCCCTCTTCTCCGGCAAGGACAAGCTCGTCGCCGGCTCCCTCAAGACCAAGGCGCAGGGGCTGGCCGACAAGGTGCTGCCCGACAAGGCGAAGGCACAGGCGCACCGGAAGATGGCCGAGCCGGGTTCCGGCGACCAGCAGAGCTGAAAGCCACGAAGGGCGTACACCCATATCGGGCAGGAAGTGGCGGCCCGGTCCGACCGGCTGCGGGAGGTCGTCCTGGAGGTGCACCGCCCGCCGGAACCCGGGCACGCCTGCGGGCACGACCTGATCGCCGGGGCGGGAGTGGGCGCGGCACTCGCGCTGTGCGCCGTGCTGGAGCAGGTGGGCGGCACGATGGACGGCACGCTCCTCGCGGTCGGTACGCCCGCCGAGGAGGGCGGTTGCGGCAAGGTGACTCTGCGCGACGCGTTCCTCGGGCCCACCGAACCGGTGCCCTGGGAGAAGGCGGCCGCCGCGTCACCGCGGAGCGTCTTCGTCCTGTCAGTTCTCGTCCCGGACGTCGTCCGGGTGGAGTCCGGCCTCCTCCATCGCCTCGCGCAGGGTGCGCCCGGTGGCGCCGTTGTCCTGCTCGGCCGACGCCCTCTCGTCACGGGTCGCCACGACCTCGTCGGTGGACGTCGTCTTGGGGCGGTTCTCCTCGGGAACGGTCACGACTGCTCCTTGCATGCGGTGCGGGACCAACTCGGGACGGAGGACCGGCTCGCCCTCCGTGGAATGCACGGGTAGCCGTACCGTTCAGGACGAAACGCGCAGGTCGCGTTCGGGGCGGGCGCTCGGCCCCTGCGCACCTGGGAGGCGTCCGAACGCGGCACCCTGGTCCAGGCCGCCCTGCCGCGCCTGAGAGGACCGGCCGCCTCGCAGGCAGCGGACACGCACTCCGCCCAGACCGTTTTGCCCGGCCCCCCGCGCCGGGGGTGCCAGCCCCAGCGGACGGCGAGCGCCGCGACGAGGAGCAGCCCCCGGCCACCGGTGTCCTCGGTTCCGGGGACGGGCAGCTCCCGCGGGTCCGGCGGCGTGCGGTCGCCGCGCGTGTCGGTGACCTCGACCCTGACCGTGCGGGCGGGTGCGCCCACCCGCAGGAGCAGACGGAAGTCCCGGCCGGGGACATGGCCGTGCCGCACGGCGTTGGCGGTCAGCTCGCCGAGCACCAGCACCACCTCCTCGTGCGGACGGGTGCCGTACGGGATGCCCCAGACGTCGAGCCGGTGCGCGGCCGGCCGGCGCGCGAGACGGGCACCACGCGGGGTGGAGGTGGACCGCATCTCGAAGGAAAGGTTCGAGTTGCCTTCGGGACACGTGGGTTGAGAGGTGCCGATGGGGCTGGGGTGGTGGCTCGTCATACCGACGACGATGCCGCCGGTCGCTTAGCGTGACCAGCAGTGACGCACCGACGTGGTCCGTTGTGCGCGCGGTGGCGGTACGGGTACGGGACGCGCGGCGTGACGGGACCGCCGGGCCGGCGTTGGACCAGGAATACGGACGAGGGGGCCGGGGCCGTGGTGGCGGAGGATGCGGATACGGGAGAGGCGACGGCGGACACGTCCGGCCAGGCGGTGGTCGTCGCGTTCGGACGGACACCGAAGACGCTGCGGGTGCGGGCGGGTCTGGAGCGCGAGGAGTTCGGACGGCGGATCGGTTACGCGGCGTCCACGGTCGCGTCGTACGACGAGGACAACGCCGGTGTGGACGGTGCGTTCACGGTCATCACCCGCAGGGACGGAACGAGGTTCGTCTACACGGAAGTTCAAGGAACCAGCGCTCTTCAGACCGAGCCGGAACAGACCACACTCGCCGCTGCCCGTTATGGGATCATGCGATCACAGGCTCTCCCCTCCCGAGAGTCGTTGGACTTCGTGGAAAGGTTGCTGAGATCCCTATGAACAGCTCTGAGTCCCCGGCCGTCGAACCCGGCCTCGCCTGGCGGAAGAGCAGCTACAGCGGAGCCGAAGGCGGCCAGTGCGTCGAGGTCGCGGCCGGTACGGAAGCCGTACACGTCCGGGACTCCAAGTCCGCGGCCGGGCCCGTGATCCGCGTGTCACACGAGGCGTGGGCGGGGTTCGTCGGGAATTCCTGACGGCCTGTCATCATCGCGCGGCTTCCCGTTGACAGCCGCCCGGAACCGTTCCGCCGTCCGTGACGGCCCTGCGCACCCCCGAGTGGAGAAGCAAGACACATGTCCGTAGAGCAGCAGTCACCCACCGTGCGTGAGGTACTGCGGAGTCTTGACGTGTTCGCGGGTCCGCTGCCGCGGTTCTCTCCGCAGGAGACCCCGGACTCGCCCCAGGAACTGTTCATCGAGTGGCTGACGGAGGCCGTCGCGGCAGGGGTGCGCGAACCGCACGCCATGACGCTGTCGACGGCGGGGCAGGACGGCATGCCCTCCGCCCGGGTGCTGCTGCTGAAGGACGTCGGCCCGGCAGGCTGGAGCTTCGCCGCTCACGCGGCCAGCCCCAAGGGCCGTGACCTGGCGGCCGCGCCCGCGGCCGCGCTCACGTTCTACTGGCCGCAGCAGGCCCGCCAGGTACGGCTGCGTGGCGCGGTGGCGACCGGGAGCCCGGAGCTCAGCGCCCAGGACTTCCTCGCCCGCCCGCTGGGCTCCCGCGCGGAGGCGCTGGCCGGGATGCAGAGCAGGCCGCTGGACGACCCGAGGAGCGTCTCGGCGGCGACCGAGGAGGCGCTCGCCCGGCTGGGGCGCGAACCGGACCTGGTGGTGCCGGAGTGGACCCTGTACACCCTGGACCCCCACGGCGTGGAGTTCTGGCAGGGCGACAAGCAGCGCAAGCACACCCGGCTCGCCTACCTCCGCTCCGCCGAGGGCTGGGACAAGCAACTGCTCTGGCCGTGAAGGACCGGCTCCAGACTTGGAGACCGGCTTGCACCGGGGAGGGACCGGTCTGCGCCGGGGAGGGAGCGGCCGGGCTGATCCAGGCGGACGACGCACACCGGGCCGGGCCACGTCACGGGCGTCGCGCCTCCCGCGTGGCGTCGATCTCGGCGATGAGGGCCTCGACGCGGGTCCTGATCTCGTCGCGGATCGGGCGGACGGCGTCGACGCCCTTGCCCGCCGGGTCCTCCAGGGCCCAGTCGAGGTACTTCTTGCCGGGGAAGACCGGGCAGGCGTCGCCGCAGCCCATGGTGATGACGTAGTCGGACGCCTGGACCGCCTCGGTGGTGAGGATCCTCGGCCGGGCGGCGGACATGTCGATGCCGGCCTCGGTCATCGCCTCGACGGCTGCGGGGTTCACCCGATCGCCGGGGACGGAGCCGGCGGAGCGGACCTCGATGCGGTCGCCCGCGAGGTGCTGGAGGAATCCGGCGGCCATCTGCGAGCGACCGGCGTTGTGGACGCAGACGAACAGCACGGAGGCGAGCGGAGCGGAGGACATGCGTTCTTCCTTCTCAAGGTGAGTGGCAGGTGGTCCGAGGGGTTTCAGGCGCCCGGGAGGCCGGCGAGCAGGCCGGTGACGCGGCAGTCGATGTCGCCACGCATGGCGCGGGGCCGCCGCGGACGGCGCGGGCGACTGCGATCGGGGCGCCGTCGGGATCGGGGCGCGGGCCGGTCCAGGTACCGGCGGCCAGGCTCCCGTCCGGCAGGGCGAGGGCAAGGGCGAGGACGGGGACGGGGACGGGAGCGTCGGACATGGAAAGACCCTTTCGACGGGCCCACGGGTCAGCTCCGGCTGATATCAGCACCAGGTGATGTGACAGTATCAGTCCATGATGACGTCAGTCGACACTGACCTGATCCGGGTGCTGGCCGACCCGCTCAGGCTCCGGATCGTGACCCTGCTCGCCCGCGAGACGCTGTGCACCACCCACCTGGTGGAGGAGACCGGCGCCAAGCAGACCAACCTCTCCAACCACCTGAGAGTCCTGCGCGAGGCCGGGGTCGTCGAGACCGAGCCGTGCGGACGCTTCACCTACTACAGGCTCCGCCCCGATGCCATCGCGTCGCTCGCCGGGCAGTTCGCCGACCTGGCCAAACAGGCCCGTACCGCCGCCTGCAACAAGAGGGCCTGCCCGTGACCCGCGCCGAAGCGCCCGCGACGACGCAGGAAGCATCCGTCGTCGCCAAGCTCTCCACGCTCGACCGCTACCTCGCCGTGTGGATCCTGCTCGCCATGGCCGTCGGCCTCGGACTCGGCCGGGCGATCCCCGGGCTGGACGACGCGCTGGCGGAGGTGGAGGTCGGCGGGATCTCCCTGCCGATCGCGCTCGGCCTGCTGATCATGATGTACCCGGTCCTGGCCAAGGTCCGCTACGACAAGTTCGACGCCGTCACCGGCGACAAGAAGCTGATGATCTCCTCACTGGTCATCAACTGGGTCCTGGGACCCGCGGTGATGTTCGCGCTGGCGTGGCTCTTCCTGCCGGACCTGCCCGAGTACCGCACCGGCCTGATCATCGTCGGACTGGCGCGCTGCATCGCCATGGTCATCATCTGGAACGACCTGGCCTGCGGCGACCGCGAGGCGGCCGCTGTGCTCGTCGCGCTCAACTCGGTCTTCCAGGTCCTGGCGTTCGGCCTGCTGGGCTGGCTCTACCTCGACCTGCTGCCCGGTTGGCTCGGCCTGGGCGACGGCGAGCACCTGGACATCTCCATGGGGAAGATCGCGCTCAACGTGGTCGTCTTCCTCGGTGTCCCGCTGCTGGCCGGCTTCCTCACCCGTCGGATCGGCGAGCAGAGGATGGGCCGCGAGGACTACGAGCGGAAGTTCCTGCCGAGGATCGGGCCGTGGGCGCTGTACGGGCTGCTGTTCACGATCGTCGTCCTCTTCGCCCTGCAAGGGAAGACGATCACCTCACAGCCGCTGGACGTCGTCCGGATCGCACTGCCGCTGCTGGTGTACTTCGCGGTGATGTGGTTCGGCACCTTCGCGCTCGGCAAGGCCATCGGCCTCGCCTACGACCGCACCGCGACCCTCGCGTTCACCGCGGCGGGCAACAACTTCGAACTGGCCATCGCGGTCGCCATCGCCACCTTCGGCGTCACGTCGGGGCAGGCTCTGTCCGGCGTGGTCGGACCGCTCATCGAGGTCCCGGTGCTGGTGGCGCTGGTGTACGTCTCCCTCGCCTGGCGGCGCAAGTTCACGGCCGCCCAGCCGGGTTCATGACGCGGCCCACCGATGCGGTGCCGGCCGGCGGCGGCCACCCGGCCCGGGACGCCGCACAGCTGCCGTGACAGTCGAGTGACGCCGGGGCTGCGGCACTCGACCACGTCCGCGTACGCGTCCCGCCCACCGCTCCCCCTCCTGTCCGCTCTCTCGCCGGACGGCGGCCGGTCTCCCCTCAGACGGCGGCCGGTCTCCCCTCAGACGGCGGCCGGCAGGGTCAGCAGCTTGCCCATCGCGGCGAGCACCGACGGCTCGACCCGGTAGTACACCCAGGTGCCGCGCCGGTCGGAGGTCAGCAGCCCGGCCTCCCTCAGCTTCTTCAGGTGATGGGAGACGGTCGGCTGGGAGACGCCGACATCGGAGATGTCGCACACGCACGCCTCCCCGCCCTCGTGCGAGGCCACAGCGGAGAACAGCCGCAGCCGGACCGGGTCACCGAGCGCCTTGAACATCCGCGCGGCCACCTCGGCCTCCACGGCGGTCATCGGGCGCTCGGCCAGCGGCGGGCAGCACGGCGCCACGCCGTGGCCGTCGCCGTGGCCGTCGCCATCGCCTTCGACTTCGAGCGGTGGCGCTACGTTCGCATTCGACATGTGTCTATGTTGACACATGTCGAACCAGCACGGAGAGGCCCGTCACCGACGCGCGAGGCGGACGGCCAGGCGCCGGGCGATCCACTCCGCACCCCGACCGACCCCCACGCAGCGAGTTCACCGACGGGCCGCGCCGCCAATCCGGCCCGACGGGCGCAGGCCCCGGCGCGCCGGCGGCCGGACCCTCGCGGCGCCGCGGGTTCCCCCAGCGTCCAGGGCGCCGTCCAGACAGGCGAGAACAGCATGAGGCTGTCGCGGTGGCGCGGCGACCACGCCCCCACCGCAAGGCCGGACCGACCACCGCCGATCACGGCGACGTCGATGTCTTCCATCAGCGAGTCCCTTTCAATTTCGATGAACGTCTATGTTGACGTTCATCAATACAGGTGTCATGCTGGGCCGCACAAGCCATCGACAGACGTCGAAACACGCAAGGAGCCGCCGTGAACGCGCCCGCCGCCGAGCTGCCCGTCGTCGTGATCGGGGCCGGTCCCACCGGTCTGGCAGCCGCCGCCCATCTGATCGACCAGGGCATTGAGCCCTTGGTCCTGGAAGCCGGCCCACGGGCTGGTGCCTCGGTGCGTGAGTGGTCGCACGTGCGCCTGTTCTCCACCTGGGGTGAGGTCGTCGACCCGGCCGCCGAGAAGCTCCTGGCTCCCACCGGCTGGACGCGGCCGGACCCGGCCACCTACCCGTCCGGCGGTGACTGGGCCGAGCTGTACCTGCAGCCGCTGGCCGACGTCCTCGGTGACCGCGTACGTACCGGCGCCACCGTCACCGGCGTCTCCCGGGCCGGCCGGGACCGGACCGTGGACGCCGACCGCGAACAGCAGCCGTTCGTCGTGCACGTCGCCCACGCCGACGGCCGCGAGGAGCGGCTCCTCGCCCGCGCGGTCGTCGACGCCTCCGGCACCTGGACCACACCGGGTCCCGCCGGCGGCAGCGGACTGCCCGCGCTCGGCGAAAGGGCTGCCGCGGACCGGATCACCTACCGCGTCCCGGACTTCAAGGACCCCGCCGTCCGCGCCCGGTACGCCGGCAGGCGCACTGCCGTCATCGGCTCCGGCGCCTCCGCGTTCACCGCCCTCGCCCACCTCGCCGACCTCGCCGGGTCCGACGACGGCGCCGGGACGAAGGGCGTGTGGATCCTGCGCAGGGGCGTCTCGGGCTCCACCTTCGGCGGCGGCGAAGCCGACCAGCTGCCGGCGCGCGGGGCTCTGGGCGTGGCGGCGAAGGCCGCCGTCGACGCCGGCCACGCCGACGCGGTCACCGGCTTCCGCACCGAGGCCGTCGAGCGCGACGGCGACGGCCGCCTGATCCTGGTCGGCGAGGGCGGCCGCCGCCTGGACGCGGTCGACGAGGTGATCGTGCTGACCGGCCTCCGCCCCGACCTGTCCTTCCTGGACGAGCTGCGCCTGGGCCTCGACGAGCGTCTCCAAGCGCCGGTCGGGCTGGCTCCGCTGATCGACCCCAACCAGCACTCCTGCGGCACCGTCCACCCGCACGGCCACCGCGAGCTCGCCCACCCGGAGCAGGGCGTGTACCTGGTCGGGATGAAGTCCTACGGCCGCGCCCCGACGTTCCTCGCGATGACCGGCCACGAGCAGGTCCGCTCCGTCGCCGCGGCGATCGCCGGCGACCTCGACGCGGCCGACCGCGTGGAACTCACCCTGCCCGAGACCGGGGTCTGCGGCGGCGCCGGCCTGTTCGACACCCCCGACGCCCAGGAGGGCGACGGCGGCGGTTGCTGCGCGCCCGCGCCGCAACTCGTCCGGCTCGGCACCCCCGCCGTGGCCGGGGCGACTGCCGGGGAGACCCCGGCGGGCGGCTGCTGCGGCTCGTGACCGCCCTGGGGCACCCCGTGCGCGGGGCCGCGACCGGAACAGGGGACCGGTCGCGGCCCCGCACCGCCCTGCCCACCCTCCGCCTGCCCACCCTCCGCGTCACGCGGATCGTGAGCCGGGACATCGTCCACTACGCCTTTCCCGTCCTCGACCCGCAGTTCACCACCCAGGGGAGCTGGCCACCGCAGAGCGGGCCGCAGGAGAACGGGCCGCAGGCGGGGAGGGCACGTGCCGTGGCAGCACACGGTGGGCAGCACGTCCTCCTCGCCGCCGCGGACCAGGATCGAGCACGGCGGCCGCTCGGTCACGAGAGACCCCGGCCGCCGTGCGTCGGGAGGTCAGCGGGAGGCCAGCGGAAGGTCAGCGCTGCAAGGTGAGGACACCCGGCCGCCACGGCAGCCGGTTGTAGTCGCCGCCCGCGGTGGGGGACTTGCCCTGATAGAGGAACTGCAGGTTGCAGGGGTCGACGGTCATGGTCTGGTCGGGGTTGTTGCGGACCAGGTCACCGTGGCTGATGTCGTTGGTCCAGGTGGCACCGCTGTTGGCCTTGCCCGCGAAGGGGTTGCCCTCACTGGCGGCCTGCGGGGTCCACGAGCCGCTCAGGCTGGAGGCTGTGAAGGAGCGGAAGTAGCGCCCGTTCGCACCCATCGCCTCGACGATCATGAGGTACTGGTTCTGGCCCTGGACCTTGTAGACCTGTACGCCCTCGAAGAGGTTCGCCCTCGTGTCACTCATGATCGTCGTGTACGACGAGCCGAAGTTGCCCGGGAAGTTCCCGATCGGCATGCTCGCCCGGTAGATCTTGCCGTTGTCACCCGCGAAGAACAGGTACATGTTCTGGCCGTCGGCGATCAGGGTCTGGTCGATCGGGCCGGTGTCGGAGCCGGAGATGCTCCCGGTGAACAGCGGCTGCGGAGAGGACCACCCGTTGGGGTTGGTCGGGTCGCTCGACGTGCGGTAGATGAAGGGCCACGCACCCCACTGGTACGCCAGCACCCAGATGTTCTTGGGCGCGAAGTAGAACAGCGTGGGCGCCACCGCGGCCTGGCTCATTCCGGTCTGTCCGGCCGACGCCATGTCCGACCAGTTCGTGAAGGGGCTGAACATCATCGAGCCGTACGACGATCCCGAGAAGTTCGACGCGTAGACCAGGTGCCTGCCGTTGTGCGTCACGGTGGTGAAGTCCTTCACCGACGCCCACCCGTTCGCCGGCTGCGCCAGCACACCCGTCGACGTCCACCGGTACGTCGACGGAAGAGAACACGCGCCGTCCGGCGGGGTCGGGGTCCCGGACAGGCCGGTCCACTTCTGGTTGCCGCCGCCGTTGCACGTCCCGATCCGCACCGCCGTGCCGTTGGCCGTACCGGCGCCCGCAGCCTCCAGGCACAAGCCGGACTGCACGCCGACGACCGTACCGTCGGAGTTCACCCGCCACTGCTGGTTCGCGCCTCCGGTGCAGGTCCAGATCTGCACCCGGGTACCGGACGCGGTGGCGTGGCCCGGAACGTCCAGGCACTTGTTGCCGTACACGGTCAGCCGGCCGTCGTCCGCCAGCGTCCACTGCTGGTTGGTCCCGTCCCAGCAGTCGTGGATCTGCAGATACGTGCCGTCGGCCTGGCTGGCGCCCGGCACATCGAGACAGCGGTTCGAACCGACACCGCGCAGGGCGCCGGTGGAAGCCGCCTGAGCCGGGGTGGCGACGAGCATCGCCGCCAACGCGGCCAGGACCGCGACCACGGCGGCGAGCACCACAGACCGATGCCTGCGGCTGAAATTTCCTCTGTGCATGGAGACTTCCCCAACCTCGAGTGGATGGTTCCGGTCGATCTCGCCGGAGATCGACCGGACTGCCGGTGCAGGAATCCAGGAATCCAGGAGCGCAGGAGCGCAGGAATGCAGGAGCGCAAAGGTGCAGGGGTGCGGCAGTGCAGGCATGCGGTAGTTCGGTGTACGGCGATCCGTGGGCGCCACGGCGGGCCGCTTGTCACTTCCCGGTCCTTCACGGCCTTCCGGGAGACCGGTGGCACCCGCTGCCTTCAGGCGGCATGGGCGCCAGGAAGAAAGGTTCGGGCGGTACGACCCGGAGTCGCTCCCCCGGGCAATGGAGCGACCCAACGCGTTCGTGATACCGAACAAGTGTCGAAGTGTCGAGCGCTTTGAATGATAGGGACCCGACGAACGGCGTCAATACCTCTCGCATGCGTCGCCATCGATGCCGAAACATTCGTGCGAGCCCACGCGCGAAACGTCGCATGTCACACCGGTGAAAAGCCGATCCGCACCACACTCGGCGCCGGTTCGGAGGCGGCCTGGCACAACCTCAGGCTTCAACTCCAGCCCCACGGCGCCCACCGACGACGACACCGGGGTTCACCGTCCGACCCACCGGGATCCCGAAAGTTTCGCATGAGAAGCAGAAACTTTTCTTGCGAAGAGCATTGACGATGCATCGTCAATGCCCCAATCATTCCTGTCTGAGAAACCGGCTGCAGTTCGGCTCGACACCCCGAACCATCCGACCCCGGGCAACCCGTACCGCACGACAGCTCCCCCCACGACAGCTCCCCGCACGACAGCGCTCCGCACGACCGCACCACAGATCCGCGCACCAGAAGCACCTGCGCCACTGACCGCGGTGTCCGGCGATTCCGCGCTGCCCGGGCTCCGGCCCGCCACGCCCGTCTGCCGGACGGGAGCGGACGACGCAATCCCCTGCGCGCTTCGGTCCTTCCGTGATCCCTACCCTGGAGGCACAAGCATGGGCTCGTACGCCCTTCCCGGACCCGTTGTCCGCCGCAAGCTCCACGGCCTGCTGCTGGCGCTGGTCGTCGGAGTCCTCGGTGCGGTCACCGCACTGGTCGCACCGCCGGCCGCACACGCCGCCGAGAGCACGCTCGGCGCCGCCGCGGCGCAGAGCGGCCGCTACTTCGGCACCGCCATCGCCTCGGGCAAGCTGGGCGACTCGGCGTACACGACGATCGCGAACCGCGAGTTCAACTCGGTGACGGCCGAGAACGAGATGAAGATCGACGCCACCGAACCGCAGCGGGGCCAGTTCAACTTCACCGCCGCCGACCGCGTCTACAACTGGGCGGTGCAGAACGGCAAGCAGGTGCGCGGCCACACCCTGGCCTGGCACTCCCAGCAGCCCGGCTGGATGCAGAGCCTCAGCGGCAGCCAGCTGCGCCAGGCGATGATCGACCACATCAACGGCGTGATGGCCCACTACAAGGGCAAGATCGTCCAGTGGGACGTCGTGAACGAGGCGTTCGCCGACGGCAGTTCGGGAGCCCGGCGGGACTCCAACCTGCAACGCACCGGCAACGACTGGATCGAGGTCGCCTTCCGCGCCGCGCGCGCCGCCGACCCGGCGGCCAAGCTCTGCTACAACGACTACAACGTCGAGGACTGGACCTGGGCCAAGACCCAGGCCATGTACGCCATGGTCCGGGACTTCAAGCAGCGCGGCGTGCCGATCGACTGCGTCGGCTTCCAGTCGCACTTCAACAGCGGCAGCCCCTACAACAGCAACTTCCGCACCACCCTGCAGAACTTCGCCGCCCTCGGCGTCGACGTCGCCATCACCGAACTCGACATCCAGGGCGCCCCGGCCTCGACCTACGCCAACGTGACCAACGACTGCCTGGCCGTCCCGCGCTGCCTCGGAATCACCGTATGGGGGGTGCGCGACACCGACTCCTGGCGAGCGGAGCAGACGCCGCTGCTGTTCAACGGTGACGGCAGCAAGAAGCCCGCCTACACCGCCGTCCTCAACGCACTCAACGGCGGCTCCACCACGCCCCCCGAGGGTTCCGGGCAGATCAAGGGAACCGGTTCGGGCCGCTGCCTGGACGTGCCCGGCACCAGCAGCGCCGACGGTACCCAGCTCCAGCTGTGGGACTGCCACAGCGGCACCAACCAGCAGTGGACGTACACCGACGCCGGCGAGCTCAGGGTCTACGGCAACAAGTGCCTGGACGCCGCCGGCACCGGCAACGGCTCCAAGGTCCAGATCTACAGCTGCTGGGGCGGCGACAACCAGAAATGGCGCCTCACCTCCGACGGAGCCGTCGTCGGCGTGCAGTCCGGCCTCTGCCTCGACGCCGCGGGCGGCACCGCCAACGGCACCCTGATCCAGCTCTACTCCTGCTCGAACGGCAGCAACCAACGCTGGGCCCGCACCTGACAGGACCTGCCGCACACGCCGATGAGCGGCGCCAGGCAGGTCGGCCGGAGCGGCGTTCGTGCGCTCCCCCGTGCCTGGCACCGTCCAGCGGTACGTTCCACTCGCCGGACGGTCCTCCCTCCGGGCGCGGCGCGTGAACCGCCACCGTGTACGGCGACACACCGCCGTACACGGTGCGGACGACCGCGCCGCGCCACGGGCGCCGACCGGCACCGCGGGCGCCCGCCGCTTCGCCTCGCTCACGACAGCCATGACCCGCCCACTCGGCGGTCCGACTCACCGCCGGCGAACAGGATCGACGAGCTGCGGGACACTGCCCCGCAGCGCTCATACCACACATAACACCTATACCCCACATGACGCATACACCGGCGGCGGAGGTGACGGACCCCGATCAACAGGTCGCCGGGATCGACGAGTTCGTCGAGGCGCGGTTCCGCGAGCACCGGACCCCTGAACCACGCCCTCGGCTTCCGCCCGGTGGCCGCGGACCCGCCGCCGGACGCGGGCCGCCCACGAAGCGGGGTGCGTGCGCGTCGCCGGGGCGGACGCCGCCCGCTCGGGCCGGGGCGGGCCGGCACCCGTCACCCACGCGGATCACGAGGTCACGGGGTGACGGCCGATCCGGCGGGAAGCGGGTGCCGTCCGGGCTCGGCGACGGGGAACCGCACTCCGGTGAGGTCTTCGGAGACGGCCCACAGCCGCCGCTGGACGGCTGCCTCGTACGACTGCGGGCTGGAGGTGACCAGCCGGGGGTGGCCCTTGACCTCGTAGCTTCCGCCGGGTCCGTAGTACTGGCCGCCGAGCACAGCGGGGTCGGTGGCGGCGCGCAGGGTCGGCAGCGCGCCCATCGCCGGCGTCTGGGTGATCAGGGGCGCGAGCCAGGTGAGCGGAAGCCGGAGGGCGGCGGGGCTGTTGCGGGCGAGTTCGGTGCTGGACAGGCCGGGGTGTGCGGCCACCGCGACGGTGGTGCCGTGCGCGGCGAGCCTGCGCTGCAGTTCGTAGGTGAACATGAGGTTGGCCAGTTTGGACTGGCCGTAGGCGGCGGCCCGGCCGTACGACCGCTCCCACTGCAGGTCGTCGAAGTGGATCGCGGCCCGGATGCGGTGGCCGGTGCTGCTGACCGTCACCACGCGCGAGCCGGGCACCGGCAGCATCAGGTCCAGCAGCAGCCCGGTGAGGGCGAAGTGGCCGAGGTGGTTGGTGCCGAACTGCATCTCGAAGCCGTCCCGGGTGGTCTGCTTCGGGGTGTACATCACGCCGGCGTTGTTGATCAGCAGGTCGAGCCGGCCGAGCCGGGACCGCAGCGCCGCCGCCGCGGTCCGGACGGAGTCGAGCGAGGTCAGGTCCAGCGCCTGCACGGTCACGTCGCCGGTCATGCGGGCCGCGGCCTGCTCGCCCTTGCCGACGTTGCGCACGGCGAGCACCACGGAGGCCCCGCGCTCGGCGAGCGCCTTGGCGGTCTCGTACCCCAGACCGGTGTTGGCCCCGGTCACCACGGCCACCCGCCCGCGCTGGTCCGGAATGTTCGCCGTCGTCCACTTTTCACTCATGCCGAGCTCCCGCCCAATTAAGTACCGAAGGTATCTTGTGTCTGCGACATTAAAGTACTCCCGGTACGTTGTCAACGTACCGTCGGTACCTAAGTTAGGGTGGTGATCGTGACTTTCCAGCGGGCGCGAACCGAGGAGCAGCGGGAGATCCGCCGACGGGCGATCCTCGACATGGCGTCGGCGATGCTCGACGAGATGCCCGTGGCCGCGATCACCTTGAACGAGCTCAGCCGCCGCGTAGGGCTGGCGAAGCCGAACGTGCTGCGCTACTTCGAGTCCCGCGAGGCGGTGCTGCTGGAACTGCTGGACCGCCTCCTGCAGGAATGGCTGACGGAACTGGCGGGCGAGTTGGCCGCCGGCGTCGACGAGAACCTGCCCATGGCCGGGCGAGCGGCAGCGGTGGCCGAGATCCTCAGCCGCTCGCTCTCCGGCCGAGTGGTGCTGTGCGACCTCTTCGGCGCACAGAGCAGCGTCCTGGAACGCAACGTCTCCGTCGAGGTCGTCGCACGCTACAAGCGCGCCTCCCTGGGCCATCTGACCACCATGACCACCCTGCTCCTGGAGTACCTGCCGGAGCTGGGCGAGAACGCGACGCTGTTCAGCCTGCAGACCATGCTCACGGCCGGCGCGCTGCCGGCGTACAGCACACCCCCGCCCAGCCTGCAGGCGGCCTACGAGACCGAGCCCGACCTCGCCCGCTTCCACCTGGAGGTCGAGGACTTCCTGAAGCTGGCCCTGACCGCGACTCTCCTGGGCGCGCTGCCCCGCAGCTGACCCGCGGCGCACCGCAAGCAGGCACCTGACACACGGTGGACAACCGCATCAGGGGCGGAGTCCAGCACGAGCCTGTCATCCAGTCGGGCACCGTTGCCGGACCGGCCTTCCACGTGGAGCACGTCGATCGCGCGGATGCCCGCTCGGTGAGCTTCGGTCAAGGTCGTCGGGGAGTCGGAGTGTCATCGCTTCGAGGACCTCCAGGACATGGGGCGGGAGAGGGAGCGGATCCAGCTCTGGACGTCCATGCGAGTGATGGCCCGCATCTCCCGGTCCGCCCGGTAGGGCATGACGTGATTCTTGATGAGAGCCCGCGAGAACACGCCCTCCGCCTGGGGCGACCTGCAGAATCAGTCAGGTGGCACCCCATCAGAACGAGCATCGAACGAGCGTCACGGTCGACAAGTAGCAGGACGTCCCCATGACAGGGGTGGGCGGCAGTGTGTTCGGTGACGAAGTCAGCGTCCGTAAAGGCCGGAAAATGCATGACGCTGGAGTGCATCAACTCCAGCCACGCCTCTCGCCGATGGCCGCGTCGGCGAACGCACCGACTCGGACCAGCCCGCCAACAAGGCAGAACGGCGGCGAGCACGGCACTGCACAGGTCCATCGCCGCCCCCACCCGTACCTGCCCGGCCAGCGGGAGAGGACCATCGGTGTGCGGCCTGCGGATGGTGATCGTCTCCAGCAGCCCGCACATCGCAACGACATCGTCGCCTTCTTCGGTGTCGGCTGTTCGGCATAGCGGCTCCAGGAAGCGCGGCTACGTTCCTGACGCTGAGAGACCATCTCACTCGGCGAGTCTGCGGTAGCAGAAGAGGGTGCAGGCGATGCTGGTGAAGGGCAGGAAGTGGTCGCCGCCGGCGGAGCAGGTGGGCTCGTCAGCGGCGCGCCCGGGTTCCGGCCGCGCCGCTGTCGAGCTGTGGTCAGCCCTCGGGGGAGCCCCCGGCTCAGTGGAGCTTGTTGACGGCGGTCTTCGTCGTGGTGCGGAAGGCGGTCAGCGGGGCGTCCTCGAGGTCGCCCATCTGGCCCCAGCGGACGAGGGTGACGGTGCGGCCGTCGCGGCCGACGGAGAACAGGTGGATGTCGGAGATGCCGATCTGCGGGTCGGCGGTGTCCAGGCTGTAGACCCAGGCGCCCTCCTCGACGGCGAGCTTGCCATGGGAGGCGCTGACGGCCTGCAGGCCCGGGTTCTGCTGCTCCAGCAGGGGGCCGCAGCCGGCGAGGGCCCCGCGGAGGGTGTCGACCAGTTTCACGGCGTCGGCCTCGGTACGGGCGACGGTGGTGACCTGGACGCCGTTGGTGTCGAGCTCGGTGCTGAACTCGCGGTAGCGGGTGTTCTGCGCCGGGATCTTGTACGGGGCGCAGAGGACGCCGCCGTTCTCCGGGACGCCGGTGAAGACCTGGGTGGCGGTCCACGGCGTCGACGACGGCGGCATCTGGGAGGCGGCGAGGAAGGCGGGCTGGGCAGCGGCCTGCGCCGGGGCTGTGGCGAGGGCCGCGAGGCCCAGTGCGGCAGCGGCTGCGGTGGCGAGTGCGGTGCGGAGCTTGTTCATGGTGGTGGATCCCCCGTCGGGTCGTTCGTTCGGTCAGTGCTCAACCAGCGTGGGGCGGGCGCCCGCCGGCTGCAACGATCACGCGCCCACCAGCCGTCCCGGAACCATTCCACCCCCGCTGACGTGCAAGGACGTGAAGGTGGGACGCAGGGTCGAGGGGGATGGAATGCCGAAGGACGCCGCCGTCGAGGAGTTCGCGGGGCTCGTGCGCGCGCTCAAGGCGCGGGACGGGAGGAGTTACGAGGCGCTGGGCCGGCGGCTGAGCGTCAGCGCGTCCACCCTCCACCGCTACTGCTCGGGCGCGACCGTCCCACAGGAGTTCGCCGTGGTCGACCGCCTCGCCCTGCTGTGCGGGGCGGACGAGGAGGAGCGGCGGGCCCTGGAGGCGGCCTGGACGGAGGCGGACCGCGCCCGCCGCCGAGCGGCCTCGTCCGCGCCCACGCCTGTGCCAGCCGTGTCGGCCGCGCCGGAATCGGACCCGGAACCGTCCGCGCCGGAGGCGGACCGCGCCCGCCCCCGTCGTGGCGCCCCCGCTCCCCTCCTCGTCGCCGCCGCCGTCGGCCTCGTCGTGCTCGCCCTCGCCGCCGCCCTGCTCGGCCACCCAACCCGTACGGCTTCCGCCCCCGCTCCCGCTTCCACCGCTCCGGGGCGGACCGCGGCCCCCCTCCCCTTCACCTGGAGCATCGGTTCCCAGCTCTGGGAGGGCGGCTGCGGGCACACCTACCTCGTGGACCGGACCCCCCGCGCGGTCGCCCCGCCGCCGGTCGCGGCCGACTCCGGGGCGTGGGCCGGGACGCACGGTGCCGTGCACGGCGGGGAGGCGCTGGTGCGGATCACGGTCCAGGGCCGGTCGCCGTCCGACGCCGTCGTCCTCCATGCCCTGCACGTGCGCGTGGTCGACCGCGCCGCGCCGCTGCCGTGGAACGCGTACCGGATGGACAACGGCTGTGGCGGCGCCGTCACCCCGCGCCACTTCGCCGTGGACCTCGACCGACCGCGCCCGCTCGCGAGGCCCGTCGACGGCCTTGACGCCTCCGGCGCAAAGGTCCGGAAGATCCCGGCCGTCTCCTTCCCGTACAAGGTCACCTCCTCCGACCCCGAGGAGCTGCTGGTCTCCGCGCGGACGGCGGGCTGCGACTGCCGCTGGTACCTGGAGCTGGAGTGGAGCGCCGGGGGCCGTACGGGGACGCTGCGGATCACGGACGGCGGGAAGCCGTTCCGCACGAGCGGGACCAGGGGGAGGCCGGCGTACGTGCACGACTCCGCCGAAGGACGCTGGATCACAGACTCGGACTCTGCACAGACCGGGTGACCGATGAGTAACTTCGAACGGGAAGGCCGTTGCCAAGGGCACCGACCTGGAGAACTACGCAAGCACCGACGCGCTGTCGAAGTTCCGTTCGGATCTGGCCCACATGAAGGAACAGCGCACCGTGATCCGGGGCGAGCTCGGACACGACGCGAAGGTGACCTCGATCGTCGCGGTCGCGAAGCTGCCGACCGCGACGATCGAGGACTGCGTCGACCTGTCGAAGTGGCAGACCATCGACACCCGCACCAACAAGGTCCTTCCCCCTCCCGACGAACCAGCCGCGCCGCTACGTCGCGACGGCGACGGCGGAGAAGTGGCCGAACGGCTGGATGGTGACCGACTACGTACCGGACGGGGCACGCACGTGCTGAGGCGCGCGGCGGCCCCGCGGTGCTCCTGGGGGCGTCCTGGCGCCGGGGCTCGCGTACGCGGACGACAACCACCGCACTCGGCACCAGCCCCGGCTGCCGGGGCTCGCTGCTTTCGGTGACGGTGTGCGCCTCGGACACCACCGCCGCTGGCGGCCCCCCGGGCACCGATGCTCATAAAGCGGCTCGTCGGCTGTGCCGCGGACCCAGCCACGTGGGCGGGGGCGCGCCGAAGACCTCCTTGTGCTTTCCTTCGGGTCATCATGCGGATCCATGGTGTCGGACGGACCGCATCTCGGCTCAGGCACCCAAGCGCCCACTCGCACTCATTGGAACGAAGGCGCCCCAGCCGTCCGCCGGAAACACGGGCACCGGCCCTTGGGGAACCCAACTGCCCCGCATGAGCTTGTCGCGCCCCGGCGTCGGAGAAGGAAACGGGAAACAGCTTCGATCGCCTTGTCCGTCCGGGAGTTGGTGCCGCACTCTTTCGTGCAGCACCGCCTCGACCCGGATGACCGGGTTCGGGAGGTTTCCGTGCCACATCCGTCCACCCTGTTCGGCGAGGAACTGAGGAAGCGGCGTCTGGAAGCCGGACTGAGCCTTACGGACCTGTCCGGTCTCGTGCACTACAGCAAGGCTCAGCTCAGCAAGGTCGAGCGGGACATCAAGGCGCCCAGCCGTGATCTCGCGCGGCTGTGCGACGCCGCACTCGGTGCCGACGGGGCACTGATCGCCCTGGGCACCCCTACCGCTGTCGACTCACCTGCCGTGTCGGCGCCAGGCCGGGTCGAGGAGGAGAACTGGATGATGCAGTTGTCACCGGACGGCCCGAACTCGTTCGGGCCCGTGGGCCGGCGTGAGGTGATGAACGCCGGTGTCGCCTCGCTGATGACCTGGAGGTCGGACGGATCAGGTCCGGCTTCCCCGGCCGCCGGCGCCGGCATGCTGGAAGCCTCACGCTCCCTGTTCACGCACTACCGCAGACTCGGTCAGACCGTGGATCCCGGCCTGCTTCTGCCCGTGCTGATCGCGCAGACACACACGCTGCGGGAGTTGTCGGCGCAGAGCGACAGTGCCACCAGGCGTCGCCTGCTGGCGCTCGGTTCCCGGTACGCCGAGTACGTGGGCTGGCTGGTGCAGGAGACCGGGGACGAGCGTGCGGCGCTGTGGTGGACACAGCGTGCGGTCGACCTGGCCGCCGCCGGCGGCGATCAGGCGCTGGCCGGTTATGCACTGGTCCGCAGGGCGTTGGTCACGCTGTACCGGGAGGACGCCGAGCAGACGATCGCACTGGCCCGCCGGGCGCAGAGCGGCGTGCTGCCATCACGGATCCGCGGTCTCGCCGCACAGCGCGAAGCGCAGGGTCACTGACCAATTCCATCGGAACCGTGAACGGTACAGCCGTACAGAGCCGTGACTTCACCGGTGACGTCGGCACAGTTGTCAAGGGCGCCCATAGTCCTGTTCACACCGGGAACGGCAACATCTACTCGCATTCACGTCATGTATCGGGCGGCGACGGGATGACGTACGCCGAGGGTGACCACCATGGCGCCGTCCAGCACCGGTTCGGTGAACGGGACGGTCACGAGGACAAGGACCGGTGAGCCAGCACACCAGTACCTGGGTCCGGGACTCGGGCGTCACGGTCACGGGCCCCGGCGACGTCTACATCGGAACGCAGCTGCAGGACTCGGACAAGCCGGCGTTCCGCCGCATCGCCGAGGACCAACTCCACCGGCTGCGCTACGTACTGGTCGCTCCGCCGCGTATGGGTGAGGCTCGGGCCGTACTCGCCGACACCGGCACCGTCATCCTGGACGGTGCCCCGGGCAACGGCCGGTCGGCCGCGGCCCGCGTACTGCTGCACGAACATCACCGGGACAGTGGCGTCTTCCACGAACTCCTGCCCGGTGAGGAGGGGGAGCTGTCCCTCCAGGACCCCGCTCTGGTCGGGACCGGTGATCAGTTGCTGCTGGATCTGTCCGCCGCGGACGACCGCCGCTGGGCCGCGGCCCAGGCCGACCTCCCGGCGCTGCGCAAGGCCGTGCACGAGCAGCGGGCTCACCTGGTCGTGGTCATGCCGACCCGCGGCATTCTCGACCCGGACCTGCAGTACTGCCGTGTGGTGCTCGAACGGCCACCCGAAATCGGCGTTCTCCGGCGGCATCTGCGCCTTCACGGTGTACCGCCTGAGCAATATCTCCGGCCGGATGGCACCGTCACCGGGTTCCTGACGGCGAACAGGCCGATGCGGGAGATCGCAGAATTCGCCGATCTGGTGCGCCGAGCACGCGAAGCCGGTCAGCCCGGAGACGGATTCGGTCAGTGGTGCGAGGCTGCCTGGCGGGCGCGAAACGATGGCCGACGGGAAGCCGCCGCGCTCGTCACCAAGCTGCGGGAGGCGCCGCAACGGGCCCTGCTGATCACGGTGTCCATGCTGCACGGGGCGCATGCCGATGTCGTTCACCGCGCGGCCGAGCAACTGCTGAACGCCAACGGGCCTGCGCCGGAGGGCGACTCGCCGCTGCAGCACCGGGACCTCGCCGAGCGACTCCTTGAGATCTCGGCCACTGCCACTCCCAACGGACAGGTCCGGTTCGAGAGGCTGGACTTCGACTCCGCCGTTCGTGCCCATTTCTGGGACCACATGCCCGATCTCCGCCCTCACCTCGGCACCTGGGCGGCGAGTGTGGTGGAGCTGAACGACCCGCACGTCGTCCCCCTCGTACGCGACGGCCTGGTGGAACGAGTGGCTGGTGAATATCTGCGGACCGGACGTGCGGACGGCTTGAGGGCCCTCGTCGAACACTGGAGCACCGGTGGGACGAGCCGGTCCCGTCTGGAAGCGGCCGTTCATGCGCTCACCTGCGGGCTGGCGGACCCGGTGCACGCCAGGTACTTCCGTGAGCAGATCTACCAGTGGTGCGCCAACCGGAGTCTCAAGGGGGAGTTCGCGCAGGTGTTGGTCCGTGTCTGTGCCGACGTCCTCGCGACCAGTCATCCCGATCAAGCCCTGGTCAGGCTCCACCACCTGGCCCGGCGTGAGCGCGGCACGACGCGTGCCCGGCAGGCGCTGTGCGAGCTGGTGGCGCGCAGCCGCCGGCTGCACCGCGTGCTGCTCAACCGTCTCGCCCATTCCGACTTCTCACCCGCCGATCTCGGGATCTTCCTCCAGGCCAGCGACCCCGAACTGTTGACGCAGCACACCGGCACCTCGCACACCCTGATCGACGAACAGGTCGCGCAGGGCTCCCTGATGACCTGTTGGCACGCGGTACTGGCCGGGCTGACACCTCCGCAGTGGCAGACCGAAGCACGACGTTGGCTCCACTGGGCGGCTGCCGACACCGGACCGCACGGCGGGCTCCTGCTCGATCTCCTCGTCAGTGCGGCACAGCGGTGCTCGGAGAAGCGGGGCAAGGTCTTCGCTCTGCTGTACGCATGCGCCCGCGATGCCGAGCGCACCGGCCCGGGAGATGCGGCGCGGGCCGCGGAGACCACCGGTCTGCTGCTCCGCAAGATCAGCGCGGCTCAAAGCATCGCTCCGGCCACACCGCCGACGACATCACCCGGGGGGACTCGACCATGACCACCGCACGGAAAACCACAACCGTCTTCCTCACCGTTCTGAGCGGTCTCCTGCTGAGCATCGTCGGTCTGACGCAGCGGTGGCCGGCATGGGCTTGGCCACTGCTGGCAGTGCTGCTGCTCGTCGTCCCCGCAGTCGTCTTCCGGATCGCCGCGATGCGCCGCGGCACGGTACCGGTGGTTTTCGAAGAGCAGCTCACGGCCGCCCCCGTGGAACGCACGGAACATCGCGTCAGCAAGGTTGTGCTGCCCAGCAAGTGGGCCGACTACGACTTCGCCTTCTCCGCGACGGTGCGCTGGTACCTCGTCGACACGCCGGCGGGTGCCCGCGTTCTCAACCCGGCGGGCCTCGCCGTCGACGCGGTCCTGAAACGGGCCCGCGCCATCACCGAGCAACGAGAACCGGTCCGGGCCTCACTCGTCGAGCAGGAACTGTCCGGCGCCCTCAGCCGGATGCTGCCTGAGCCCACCGGGCACCTCCAGGCGATGGCGGAGAACATCCAGCTCGTCCTGGCGGAGCAGGACCGGGAGCGTCTCGACAAGCTCGCCGACGTACGCAAGGACGAGGAAGTCTGGGTGCACCAGCGCAAGTACGAGCAGAGCAGGCGCCGGTACCTGGGCGAGGACGTCCTCAAGAACACCGGCAGCGCCGTCGTCTGGTGGCTCACCAAGAACGACGAACACGTGGAACATACGGTGAACGACCTGGCCCTGCTCGCTCAGCTCACCTCGGCGGCCAATGACACCAACATTCCCGAACGGCTCCGGGATCTGATCTCCCAGCAAGCCGGCGAGCCGACGACGCCGGACTTTCCTCGGGAGGAGCCTCCCTCAGCGCCACAGGGACGGGAGACGGCCACGATGCACCTGTCCGACTTCCTGAACAGCATCGGTTTCACCGACGGAGATGTACGCCGCCCGATGCTCGCCGCACAGATCGCCGGCCTCATCAAGGAGCAGAACCGCCACGAGACCGCCGAGGAAATCCAGCACCACTTCGATCCGCCGGCGTCCCTCGCTCCGGACGACGACGAGGCACCTGCCTCCGAGTCTCCTCTCGCCTAGGAGAAGACGTATGGACAGCGAACTGGCCGTACTCGTGGCGTCGGGTGCCACCACACTGGTCTCTCTCATGGTCACCGACTCCTGGACACACGCCCGGGAACTCGTCGGGCGGTACCTGACCCGCACAGGCGCGGACCCCGGCACGTTCGACGACCTGCAGGACGCAAGGACCCGGCTCCTCGGCGCCGACGCCACGGAACGTGAACGGACCGCCCGCGAGATCAGCCGACGATATGGTGCCCGTCTGCGCCGACTGGCAGAAGCCGACGACGACAGCGACGAAGCCCTACGCGCTCTGCTGACCTCGTTACTGCAACTCTCGGCGTCCGCGACAGACAGCCGGCGCACGGTGGACAACCGCATCAGCGGCGGAGTCCAGCACGGTCCTGTCATCCAGTCGGGCAGCGTTGCCGGGCTGACCTTCCACATGGATCACGTCGATCGCGCGGATCGCCAGTAGCGCCGGCGCAGGGAGGGCACCGCGCGCTCCTGTGCTCGGTCAACCCGTTCCTGCCTCGGCTCGGACGATATGGGTGCTGTGGGCAACACGAGTCGGCCGTCCCGAGGCAGGCGCGCAGCGTAGCTACGCGCGCCCGATGGTCACGGCACCCCGGAATCCATCCGACGAGGTTGTCGTCATCGTCGACATCACGCCGAGCGACGGGGCGGGGACCGGCAAGAGGTGTGCGTCAACTCAGGTGTCCCCCGTCGCCGCGTTGGCGCAGGGGCCGTCGATCGCATCGGCGCCGGGTACGTGACGCCGGGGTAAGGCACCCAGCGTCACCCGGTGACCCGAGCCAAGAACTCGAGCGGAAAGCCTGCGGCTGCTGTCCGGTATCCCGCGTCCAAGGCTTGTCCCGTAACAATCTTGGGGTCGGTGGCGGCGGGCTCGGTCGCGGTGCCGCCGCTTCGCCTATCCGGCGAGAGCGAGGTTGTGCAGTCGGGCGGCACCGAGCATGGCGTGATGGACGCCGTCGCCTTTGAGGCGGCAGTCGCGCAGGATTTTCCAGCCCTTCATGCGGACGAAGGTGTGCTCGACGCGGGCCCGGATCTGCTTGTGGGAGCGGTTGTGTTCCGCTTTCCAGGCCGGGGGTTCTTCACTCTTGCCTCGGCGGTGCGGGATGACCAGACCGGTGCCTTGGTAGCCGCCGTCGGCGATGGTCATCGTGATGCCGATGGCGGCCTTGGCGCCGGATTCTCCCCAGCCGCGGGAGTCGTGCCGGTTGCCGGGCAGGGGCTGGCCGACCACGACGACCGGGTGAGTGTCGATGACCACCTGACGGGCCGTGGAATAGCGGTAGTTCTTCGACTGCTCGGAAACCGTGTGGTCGCGGGTGGGCACGAGGGTGCCGTCCACGATCAGCACGGTGTCCTTGCGGAACCGCTTGCGCGGCTGCAGCGCGAGCAACGGTCCGAGGTGATCGATGACCCGGTCCGCCGCGGACTTCGAAATGCCGAACAATGGAGCAATCTGGCGCATCTTCAAGTCCGTTCGCCAGTAGACCGTGACAAGCAGGATGCGATCCTCGAGCGGGAGCCCCCAGGGCCGCCCAGGCTGGAGCTCGGTAGCGGTTTCGCGCCGCACGGCGGTCACCAGCTTACCGAAGCAGCGCGGGCTCAGCCCGGTGAAAGGGCCTATCCAGGACGGCCCCGACGCCGTGATCACTGCAGTCACATCAGGATCGTTCCACCTGGAGCCGACCGGGATGGGCACGGGTCAAGTACGGAGCCACAAGTGCCGATCCAGCTGACTGCGCAGACGCGCAGAAGCCCCACGCAGAGTCCCGAGTCGTCGCACTTCTGCCGCCGCCACTTCCGTCCGTCCCGCCAGCACAAGCACAGCGGCATAGGGTCGTTCGCCTTCGGCGAGCTTCGCCGCCACGGCGTCACGGACGGCTCGCAGCACGGTGTGGTCCGCGCTCGGATGTTCCGCCAGCAGGCGAAGGAGCCTGTTGTCGTTCCAGGCGCTGTCTCGGGCCGTGCTCAGTTCCAGCAGAGTGCCAGGCGCCGTGGAAGGATTGGCGGCCAGCGCCTGCCAGACGAAGGGGTACGGACACCGCGCGAGTCGATGCAGAACGGCGCTGTCGCTCTCGGCATGCGCCAGTTCGAGGTAGTCGGCAGGGGTGTGCACGGACATGGCCCCTCAGGATCGTCGGGCCGATCATCCTGCCATCAGGACTCGGTCACCCGTGTGCGGGGCTCTGATCCCAACCGGCTCGAAGATCACTTACGGGACAGCCCTTAAAGGGAGCCACGCCTTCCAGTACACAGCGTCCCCTTCCGGCTTGACCTGAGCAGAGCCGGATCGCACCTGAGGGCAGGGCACGCACGCGCCCTGCCCTCACGTCGTCGAACGTCAGAAAACGGGGAACCAGGCCGATAGGCGCTTGGCAATGGCCGGTACATCGACGTTGTCCTGCGCGACGTCCTCGACGAACGGGCCGGCAACGGAGACGGGCGGCGGGACGGTACTGGCACTGGCGCCGTTGAACCGCAGGAAGACACGCATGGCGAGCCAGGCGGTCCGTTTGTTGCCGTCGATCAGCGCGTGATTGCGGGCGACGGAGTGCAGCAGCGCCGCAGCCTTCTCGTGCAGCGTGGGATACAGCTCGACTCCGAACACGTTCGTCCGGGGTCTCTCGATCGCCGTCACCAGAAGGCCCATGTCACGCACGCTGTGCTCGGTGCCGTTGACCGTACGGGCGATGGCCAGGATCTCGTCGAGCTGGATGTAGCGCACGTCGGTCACTTCAGGTAGTCCAGGATCTCCGCATCACTGTCCATGAGCTCGACCAAGACGTCATCGACCTTCAGCTCGGCCCGGTTCTGGGCGTCACGGATGGCCTCGATGGCGAGTTCCTGCTTACTGCGGCCCTCCCGGCGAGCTCGCTCGGTGAGCTTCGCGTCAAGGTCGTCGGGGAGTCGGAGTGTCATCGCCATACGACCATGATACCGGGATGGTATCAATGGCGCTCTCGACTCCGCGAACGCGGAACCAAGCGGTCGCTTGCGCCGCTCACGCGAAGGCATGGTAGAGACGCCATTACGAGCGTCGTCCGAGCGTCAAGATCCCCGAAGAGACATCTGAAGCGTCGCCCTGATGCAGCGCACTCCTCACGAACTCGCAGGTCAGATAGCTCTCAAGGGTCGACCCGCCCGATTGAACCGCTGCACGGAGGGAAACGGGTCGAGCAACCCACCAGAGCAACAAAACCGCAGGTCAGGCGCCCCTCGGGATAGGCTCCAGGATCGCCACGCACTCCACATGGTGCGTCATCGGGAACAGGTCGAACGCCCGCAGTGTCCGCACCCGGTAGCCGCCCTCCCTGAAGTACGCCAGGTCCCGGGCCAGTGCCGCCGGGTCGCAGGCCACGTACGCGATCTTGCGGGCGCCCAGTGACGACAGGTGCTGGACCGTCTTCTTGCCGGCTCCGGCCCGCGGCGGGTCCAGGACGATCAGGTCGACCTCGGTGATGCCGGTGCGCGGCAGGACCGTCTCGACCTTGCCCTGCTCGATGCGGACCCGGTCGAACGCGGCCAGGTTGTGCCGGGCGTCCTCCACCGCGCGCTTGCCGGACTCGATGCCGAGGACCGCGCCCTTGTCGCCGAGGCGGTCGGCGAGGGCGCCCGCGAAGAGGCCGACGCCGCAGTAGAGGTCGAGCGCCATGTCGCCCTTGCGCGGGAGCAGGCCCTGCATCACGGCCTTGACCAGGGTGTCGGCCGCCATCGGGTGGACCTGCCAGAAGCCGCCGCTGCCGACCCGGTGCGTACGGCCGTCGGCGCGTTCGCGCACGAACGCGCGGCCGTGCACGCGGTGGATGCCGCCGTCGTGCTCCTCGACCCGCATCACGGAGACGGGCCTGTCGAGTTCGACGAGGGGCAGGCGCGCGCCGGGCTTCGGTTCGAGGATGACCATGCGGTCCTGCGAGCCCGTCGCGGCGATCGCCTCGACCGAGGCCATGCCGGACCAGTCGCGCTGCTCGATGCCCAGTTCGGAGATGCCGTCCGCGGCGATCATGCAGTGCTCGATCGGCTCGACCTCGTGCGAGCGGTGGCGGCGCAGACCGGCGTTGCCGTCCTCGTCGACCGCGTACTGCACGCGCGTACGCCAGGAGGGCACCTGTCCGGCGGGCAGCTTGTCGCCCTCGGCCGGCATCACCGTGCCGTCCCAGCCGGCCTCCTCCGGAGTGAGGCCGGCGAGCCGCTTGAGCTGCTCGGTGATCACCTCGCCCTTCAGGCGGCGCTGCGCGCCCGGCTTGGCGTGCTGCCAGTCGCAGCCACCGCAGCGCCCGGGGCGGGCGTAGGGGCACGGGGCCTCGATACGGTCCTTGGACGCCTCCAGGACCTCGACCGCGTCGGCGCGCAGGAAGCGCGCGCCCTCCTCGCCCTCGGTCACCCGCGCCACGACCCGCTCGCCGGGCAGCGCGTGCCGTACGAAGAGGACCTGGCCGGCGTCGGTACGGGCGATGCAGTGCCCGCCGTGCGCGACGGGGCCGACCTCGACCTCGTACTCCTGACCCACGAGCGTCCCCGCCGGCGTTTTCTTCGGTTCTGCCTGCATGACGGGGTGACTCCAGATGCGAGAGGGGAGGGAACGGACGGTCGGACCGGACGGAACGGCCGGACGCCAGCCCACCAGTCTACGCGGGCGCCGCCCGGCCGCTCGCCACGAGACCGCCGGCCTGCCTGCCCGACCTCTCGGCTTCTCGACCTTCGGCTTCTCGATCTCTCGGCTTCTCGGCTTCTCGGCCTCTCAGCGCTTGGGCGTCGACGGTTCCTTCGGGCGGTGCTCCGCCGGGCCCCGCCGCACCGAACCCGGAGCCGTCCACTCCTGCCGCCTGCGGGCCCGCTTCTTCGCCACCTCCGAGGACTGCAGCTGGTAGGGCACGGACGTCACCATCACGCCCGGCGTGAACAGCAGCCGGCCCTTGAGCCGCAGCGCGCTCTGGTTGTGCAGCAGCTGTTCGTACCAGTGGCCGACCACGTACTCGGGGATGATCACCGACACCACGTCGCGCGGGGACTCGCGGCGCAGCCCCTTCACGTACTCGATGACCGGCCGGGTGATCTCGCGGTACGGCGAGTCGAGGACCTTGAGCGGCACGGTGAAGCCGCGTCGCTCCCACTCGTCGCGCAGGGCCTTCGTCTCGGCCGGGTCGACGTTGACGCTGAGCGCCTCCAGGGTGTCGGAGCGCATCAGCTTGGCGTAGGCGAGGGCGCGCAGCGTCGGCCGGTGGATCTTGGAGATCAGGACGACGGAGTGGACCCGGGAGGGGCGCAGGCTGTCGTCGGACGGGCCCTCGGGCGCGGCGATCTCCGCGGCCACCCGGTCGTAGTGCCTGCGGATCACGGACATCGTCGCGTAGAAGATCACCATGCCGAGCAGGGCGACCCAGGCGCCGTGGGTGAACTTGGTGCCGAGGACCACGACCAGCACCAGCCCCGTGAAGAAGGCACCGAAGGCGTTGATGGCGCGGGAGCGGATCATGCGGCGGCGCTTGGCCGGGTCCTTCTCGGTGGCCAGGTGGCGGTTCCAGTGCCGGACCATGCCGGTCTGGCTCAGCGTGAAGGACACGAACACACCGACGATGTAGAGCTGGATGAGGCGGGTCGAGTCGGCGCCGTAGACCCAGATCAGCAGGATGGCCGCGCCGGCGAGCAGCACGATGCCGTTCGAGAAGGCGAGCCGGTCGCCGCGGGTGTGCAGCTGGCGGGGCAGGTACCGGTCCTGGGCGAGGATCGAGCCGAGCAGCGGGAAGCCGTTGTACGCGGTGTTCGCCGCCAGGAACAGGACGAGCGCGGTGGCCGCCGCGAGCACGACGAACAGGATGCTGCCGTGGCCGAACACCGCTTCGGCGACCTGGGAGATCACCGGGTCCTGGACGTAGTCGGAGCCGACCGCGACGCCGTTCTCCAGCAGGTCGTGCGCCGGTTGCTCGGCCATGCGGACGTTCGTGGCCATGGCCAGGCCGATGATGCCGCAGAACATGGTCACGGCGAGCAGGCCCATCATGGCGAGGGTCGTCGCCGCGTTCCTGGACTTGGGCTTGCGGAAGGCCGGGACGCCGTTGCTGATCGCCTCGACGCCGGTGAGCGCGGCACAGCCGGAGGAGAAGGCGCGCAGCAGGAGGAAGACGAGGGCGAAGCCCGCGATCCCCTGGTGCTCCGCCTTCAGTTCGAAGTCGGCGGTCGGCGCCTCCATGCTGTCGCCGAGGACGATCCCGCGGAACGCCCCCCACGCGATCATCAGGAAGACCCCGGCCACGAACACGTACGTCGGGATCGCGAAGAGCTTCCCCGACTCCTTGACGCCGCGCAGGTTCATCAGCGTGAGCAGCACGATCACGGCGGTCGCGCAGAGCACCTTGTGCTCGACGACGAACGGCACGGCCGAGCCGAGGTTCTCGATGCCCGACGCGATCGACACGGCGACGGTGAGGACGTAGTCCACGAGCAGCGCGCTGGCGACGGTGAGACCGGCCTTGGGGCCGAGGTTGGTGGTGGCCACCTCGTAGTCGCCGCCGCCGCTGGGGTAGGCGTGCACGTTCTGCCGGTACGACGCCACGACGGTGAACATCAGCACGACGACCGCGACGGCGATCCAGGGGCTGAAGTGGTAGGCCGACACACCCGCGACGGACAGGACGAGCAGGACCTCCCCGGGCGCGTACGCCACGGAGGAGAGCGGGTCGGACGCGAAGACGGGGAGGGCGACGCGCTTCGGCAGGAGTGTCTCCCCCAGCCGGTCACTGCGCAGTGCGCGCCCGATCAGGATCCGTTTGGGCACGTCGGTCAGTTTGGACACGGGGAGGATCGTAAGCGGTCCGGCGAGGTCCGGCCCACCCTCCCCCGCCCTCCGCGGCGGCCGACCGGAGGGATCTGTGACAACGATCTGCTCTACGAGTGAAATCCAGTGCGGCCCCGCTTATGAATTCCCTGGTCGGGCGAATCTCCATGCCTATATGAAAAAAGCCAAGACTTTACCGTCCTTTGCCGATTCATGGAGGTTCCATGCACGCCACCGCTGAACTCATCGGCGCCGCCGCGGGACTTGTCGGCCTCGGGGTCCTCGCCCTCGTCAGTGTGCGCAGCATCGGCCGCCGCTGATCGCGACCCCGGATTGCGGCCCCGCCGGGGCACCGGTGCACGGTGGTGCAGGGGGGAGTGCGGAGGTGTGTGGGGAGCACAGGGGTGCACGAAATGCACGGGGGTGCCGCCGACCGACCGCGCGTGTGTAGCTTGGGCGTCGGTCTGAGACCCTGTTTCAGCCTGAGCTGTAACTTTTCACACCGGAAGGACGGGCGTGCACATCGTCATCATGGGCTGCGGCAGAGTGGGTTCCGCTCTCGCCCAGACCCTGGAGCAACAGGGGCACACGGTCGCCGTGATCGACCAGGACCCCACCGCCTTCCGGCGACTGGGCTCCGGGTTCGGCGGCCGTCGTGTGACCGGCGTCGGTTTCGACCAGGACACCCTGCGCGAGGCGGGCATCGAGGAGGCGGGCGCCTTCGCGGCCGTCTCCAGCGGCGACAACTCGAACATCATCGCCGCCCGGGTGGCCCGCGAGATGTTCGGCATCGAGAACGTGGCGGCGCGCATCTACGACCCGCGCCGCGCCGAGGTGTACCAGCGCCTGGGCATCCCGACCGTCGCCACGGTCCGCTGGACGGCCGACCAGATGCTGCGCCGGCTGCTGCCGTCGGGCGCCGAGCCGCTGTGGCGCGATCCCACCGGCGGGGTGCAGCTCGCCGAGGTGCACGCGTCCACGGCGTGGGTGGGCCAGCGGATCAGCCGGCTCCAGGAGGAGACCGGGGTGCGTGTGGCCTTCCTCACCCGGCTGGGCGAGGCGATGCTGCCCAGTTCGCAGACGGTGCTGCAGGAGGGCGACCTGGTGCACGTGATGATGCGCACGGACGACATCGAGAAGGTCGAGGCGTCGTTCGCCGAGGGCCCCGAAGAGGAGAGCGGTCACTGATGAGGGTCGCCATTGCCGGTGCCGGCGCCGTGGGCCGCTCGATCGCGGGCGAGCTCCTGGAGAACGGGCACGAGGTCCTGCTGGTCGACAAGGCGCCGACCGCCATCTCGGTCGAGCGCGTCCCGATGGCGGAGTGGCTGCTCGCCGACGCCTGCGAGATCACGTCCCTGGACGAGGCGGCGCTGCAGCGCTGCAACGTGGTGATCGCGGCCACGGGCGACGACAAGGTCAACCTCGTCGTCTCGCTGCTCGCGAAGACCGAGTACGGGGTTCCGCGGGTCGTCGCCCGCGTCAACAACCCCAAGAACGAGTGGCTGTTCAACGAGTCGTGGGGCGTGGACGTCGCCGTGTCGACCCCCCGGCTGATGTCGGCCCTGGTGGAGGAGGCGGTGAGCGTCGGCGACCTGGTCCGCCTGCTCCGCTTCAGCCACGGCGACGCCAACCTCGTCGAGCTGACCCTGCCCCCGGAGTCCGCCCTCGCGGGCACCCAGGTGGGCGACGTGGCGTGGCCCGAGGACACCTCGCTCGTCACCATCATCCGGGGCACCCGGGTGCTGACCCCGACCCGGGAGGACTCCCTGGAGGCGGGCGACGAACTGCTGTTCGTGGCGGCACAGGCGCGCGAGGAACAGTTGGAGGACCTGCTGTCCGTACGCCGCCAGGACGCGACGGGCTGAGACGTCCTGACGGCAGGACGTCCTGCCGCCCTGCCGTCCACGGACACTTGTGCCCCGCCATGGGTCGGCCCGGGCGACGCTCGTCGGCCGGGCCGGCACCCATCGGCTCGGCCGGCACCCGTCCGGCGCCCGCCGACCCGGCCGGAGGCACCTCCCGGCGGCGACCGGAGGAGTCCGAGGACGAGACCGTCCGGACCGACGCCGAGGCCGGAAAGGGACCGGGAGGAACTCCGGGAGCGGGCTGCCCCCGGGGCGGTCCGCTCCGGCACCGGGCTCCCAGCCCTGCTCGGCGCACCTGGCGTCCGGCTCAGGTCGGCGAACCGGCCCCCGGACCCTGGTCGGCGGACCGGCCCGCCGCCCGGCGTTCCTTCTCCGCCTCCTCCGCCTTCTCCTCCGCCTCCATCTCGGCGAACACATCGATCGGCGGCGGCGCCTTCGCGAGGAACACCCAGGTCAGCCATACCGCGAGCAGGAAGGGCGGGATCTTCAGGGCGATCAGGACCCAGCCGAACCGGGTCGTGTCGGCCCACCAGTACAGCGGGAAGAGGATCGCGCACTTGGCGAGCAGGATCAGGCCCCAGGCGTAACTGGCCTTCGCGTACGCCTTCTTGCGGCCCGGGTTGCGCGTGCGCCAGGAGAGGTTCTCCTTGAAGACCGGGCCGAGGATCAGGCCGATCAGGGGGACACCGGCGAGCGTCGTGATGATGTAGGCGAGGGCGAGACCGAGCGTGTACAGCATGCCCGGCAGGTAGAAGTCCTTCGCGTTGCCCGTCATCATCGCGAAGACGACGCCGAAGGCGACCCCGAAGACACCGCTGAACGCGTGCTTGACGGTGTCCTTCATGACGAGGCGGACCACCACGAGCAGGACCGAGACGCCGAGGGCCGCGATGGCCGCCGAGTGCAGGTCCTTGTTGATCGTGTAGATCGTGACGAAGAGCAGGCCCGGCAGGACCGTCTCGATCATGCCCCGCAGACCGCCGAACGCCTCGAAGAGGGCCGCCTCGGTCACCGCCCGCGAGTCCTGCGCGTCCCGCTGGGTGTCTTCGGTCGGCTTGTCGAGCGACGTCACCGGCTACTCCCGTCCGAGAGGTCTGAGTTCGTACTTCGGGTTGAACAGCACGCGACGGCCCCGGCTCATCGAGATCCGGCCCGACGCCATCAGCTTGCGCCCCGGTTCTATCCCCACGATGGAGCGCCGGCCGAGCCACACCACGTCCAGGGCGGCCGAACCGTCGAACAGCTCGGCCTCCAGGGCCGGGACACCGGCTCTCGGGCGCAGGGTGACCGTGCGCAAGGTACCAGTGACCGTCACCACCTGTCGGTCGTGGCAGTCACCGATGCGCGTGCAGCCCGCGGTCTCGGCGTCCTCGCGCAGCTCCTCCGACTCCAGGTCCTCCTGGGAGGAGGAGAGCCGGTCGAGCATGCGCCGGAACCGGCCCGTCGGCTTATCGGAACGAGGGACAGCGCTCATGCCCCAAAGCGTACCGGGGGGAAACCGCCGACTGCGTACCCACGGCGTACGTACCCGTGGCCTCACCGCTCGAACCGGTAGCCCATCCCCGGTTCGGTGACGAAGTGCCGGGGATGCGAGGGGTCCGCCTCCAGTTTGCGGCGCAGCTGCGCCATGTAGACGCGCAGGTAGTTCGTCTCGGTGCCGTAGGAGGGGCCCCAGACCTCCTGGAGCAGCTGTTTCTGCCCGACCAGACGGCCGCTGTTGCGCACCAGCACCTCCAGGAGGTGCCACTCGGTCGGGGTGAGGCGCACGTCGCGGCCGTCCCGGTTGACCTTCTTGGCGGCCAGGTCGACGGTGAAGCCCGGCGTCGTGACGACCACGTCGTCCTCGCCGCCCCCGGTGGGTTCGGCCCGGCGGACGGCGGCCCGCAGCCGGGCGAGCAGCTCGTCCATGCCGAAGGGCTTGGTCACGTAGTCGTCGGCGCCGGCGTCGAGGGCCTCGACCTTCTCGTCGGAGGAGTGCCGGGCGGACAGCACGAGGATCGGCACGCGCGTCCAGCCGCGCAGTCCCCTGATCACCTCGACGCCGTCCATGTCGGGCAGGCCCAGGTCGAGCACGACCACATCGGGGTGGCGGGCGGCCGCGAGCCGCAGCGCGGTGGCGCCGTCGGGGGCGGAGTCGACCTCGTACGCGCGTGCCTTGAGGTTGATCACCAGGGCTCGGGTGATCTGCGGCTCGTCGTCGACCACGAGGACGCGGGTCATGGGGCCTGCCTTTCCGGTGGTGCGGTCAGGGGTGGGGACAGTGGTGCGGACTGTGGCGTGCCCGCCGGGAGCGGTCCCTGGCGGGAGGGGCCGGCGCGGAGGGTGAGGACCATGGTGAGGCCGCCGCCGGGGGTGTCCTCGGCGTTGAGGGTGCCGCCCATGGCCTCGGCGAAGCCGCGGGCGACCGCGAGGCCGAGGCCCACCCCGGCGCCGCGCGGGGCGTCGCCGTGGCGCTGGAACGGAGCGAAGATACGATCCTTCGCCTCGTCCGGAACGCCCCGGCCCCGGTCCACGACCCGTACCTCCACCCGGTCGCCGAGCGCGCTGGCGGCGACCAGGACGCGTTCTCCGGCGGGGCTGTACTTGACGGCGTTCTCCACGATGTTGGCGACCGAGCGTTCCAGCAGGCCCGGGTCGACCGCGACCATGGGCAGGGACTCGGGGATCTCCAGCTCGACACTGTGCTCCGGTACGCCGCCCAGGGCCATCGGGACGACCTCGTCGAGGTCGATCTCGCGGATCAGCGGGGTGACCGTGCCGGTCTGCAGGCGCGACATGTCGAGCAGGTTGCCCACCAGGGCGTCGAGCCGGTCGGCACCGGCCTCTATCCCTTCCAGCAGCTCCGCCTCGTCCTCCTCGGACCAGGCGACGTCGTCCGCCCGCAGGGACGACACGGCGGCCTTGATGGCGGCCAGGGGTGTCCGCAGGTCATGGCTGACGGCGGCCAGGAGCGCGGTGCGGATGCGGTTGCCCTCGGCGAGCGCGCGGGCCCGCTCGGCCTCCTTCTGGAGTCGTTTGCGGTCCAGGACGACGACGGCCTGGGCGGCGAAGGCGGCGAGGACCCGGCGGTCCTCGGCGGGCAGCACCCGGCCGGAGAGGGCCAGCGCGGTGTGGTCGCCGACCGGCACGTCCACGTCCGCGGCCTCGGGGAACGCCGGCGGGTGCGGGCCCACACTGCCCGCGCAGGTCCACGGGTCGGTGTCGCCGGCGCGTTCGAGCAGCGCGGCGGACTCCATGCCGAAGGTCTCGCGGACCCGCTCCAGCAGGGCGTCGAGGCTGGTCTCGCCGCGCAGGACACTGCCCGCCAGGAAGGAGAGGATCTCGGACTCGGCGCGCAGCCGGGCCGCCTGGTGGGTGCGGCGGGCCGCCAGGTCCACCACCGAGGCGACCGAGATGGCCACCCCGACGAAGATCGCGATGGCGACGAAGTTCTTGGGGTCCGCGATGGTCAGCCGGTGCAGCGGCGTGGTGAAGAAGTAGTTCAGCAGCAGGGACCCGAAGGCCGCCGAGGCGAGCGCCGGCAGCAGTCCGCCGAGCAGGGCCGCCGCCACGGTCAGCGCCAGGAACAGCAGCATGTCGTTGGCGAACCCGAGGTCCGCGTCGGCCCGGTACAGCAGCAGCGCCAGGACGGCCGGGCCGGCGACACCGGTCAGCCAGCCCGCGACGATCCGGGACCGGCCCAGGCGGGCTCCCCGCGCCACCGGCAGGCCGCGCCCCTTGCCCGCCTCGTCGTGCGTGACGATGTGCACGTCCAGGTCGGGCCCCGACTCCCGGGCGACCGTGGCGCCGACGCCGGGGCCGAACACGTACTGCCAGGTCTTGCGCCGCGAGGAGCCCAGCACGATCTGGGTGGCGTTGACACCGCGGGCGAACTCCAGCAGCGCGGACGGGACGTCGTCGCCGACGACGTGGTGGAAGGTGCCGCCGAGGTCCTCGGCGAGGGTCCGCTGGACGGCCAGTTCCTTGGGCGAGGCGGAGGTGAGGCCGTCGCTGCGGGCGACGTAGACGGCGAGCACCTCCCCGCCCGCGCCCTTCTCCGCCAGCCGGGCGGCCCGGCGGATGAGCGTACGGCCCTCGGGGCCGCCGGTCAGGCCGACGACGATGCGCTCGCGGGCCTGCCAGGTGGAGCGGATGCCGTGCTCGCCGCGGTACTGCCGGAGGTACTCGTCGACGTGGTCGGCGACCCAGAGGAGGGCCAGCTCGCGCAGGGCGGTGAGGTTGCCGGGGCGGAAGTAGTTGGACAGGGCCGCGTCGACCTTGTCGGGCTGGTAGACGTTGCCGTGCGCCATCCGACGGCGCAGTGCCTGGGGCGACATGTCGACCAGCTCTATCTGGTCGGCCCGCCGCACCACCTCGTCCGGGACCGTCTCCCGCTGGCGCACGCCGGTTATCGACTCCACGACGTCCCCGAGCGACTCCAGGTGCTGGATGTTCACCGTCGAGACGACGTCGATGCCCGCGGCGAGGAGTTCCTCCACGTCCTGCCAGCGCCTGGCGTTCCGCGAGCCGGGCACGTTGCTGTGCGCCAGTTCGTCCACCAGGGCGACGGCGGGGCGGCGCTCCAGGACGGCGTCGACGTCCATCTCGGTGAAGACGGCGTCCCGGTGGACGAGCTCCCTGCGCGGGATCTGCTCCAGGCCGTGCAGCATCAGCTCCGTACGCGGCCGGCCGTGGTGCTCGACGAAGGCCACCACGCAGTCCGCGCCCCGCTCGACGCGGCGGTGCGCCTCGGAGAGCATCGCGTACGTCTTGCCGACGCCCGGTGCCGCACCGAGGTAGATCCGAAGCTTGCCGCGTCCCATGGCCTCATTGTCTTCCCGCACCCGCACCCGCACCCGCTGCCTGTGCTGCTTATGTTGCCTACGCTGCGTAAACCCTATGGCCGACGATCGGGGCGAACGGGACGGGAAGCACCGGTACGGGCGTCTTTGACGGAACCCTGACGCCCGGACAGGGGTGAGGACGCGGGCACGGAGAGCTACGGGGCCGGGCCGGAGCGGGAGGGCCTGGCCGGAGCGGGAGGGCGTCAGTTCTCCACGATCTCGCCGTCGCTCAGCTCCGGGACCCGGTCGGCCAGGTCCCGGAGGGCCGCGTCGTGGGCGGCGACGAGCGCGGTGACCCGCTCGCTGCGGACGACCGCCCGCAGCAGCTCCATCGCCCCGATACCGGTCTCGGCGTCGGGTCGGCCGGTGGGTTCGTCGGCGACGAGGAGCGCCGGCCTGTTCGCGAGGGCGCGGGCGACGGCGACGCGCTGCTGCTCTCGCGCGGGTCGGCCCGGCGCAGCCGCATGGGCACGCCCATGTTCTCGGCGGCCGTCAGGATCGGGACGAGCCCGAAGGACTGGAAGACGAAGCCGATGCGGTCCCGGCGCAGCTCCAGCAGCCCGTTCCCGCCGAGCCCGGAGAGGTCGAGCCCGTCGACGGTGATCCGTCCGTCGTCCGGGCCCGCAGGCGTCCGGCCCGGGCCCGCAGCCGTCCGGCCCGGGCCGGACCCGTCAGTTCGGGTTGTCGCCGTGCGTCAGCGTCTCCCAGGCGACGAAGAGGTTGTTGCTCCCCGCCGGACGGTTCCGCGCCGTCAGCCGTTCGGTGTTGGTCATGGCGTGGCCGAGGCGGTGGTGCAGGGCGTTGTGGCCGACCTCGGTGACCGGTCCGAGGCCGAGGTGCAGCGAACCGCCGCACAGCCAGCCCGGTGCGGCCTCGCCGAGTTCGTACTTCGCCTGGAAGCCGAGCGCGTGCCGCAGCCGCTCGCCGACGTCGGTGCCGTACAGGTCCTGGCCCTGGATGCGGCTGGTCTCTGCGACGTGCGAGATCGCGGAGAGGCCGTACCCGGTGTGGGTGAAGTCGCGGCAGGTCTCCTGGGTGAGCCCGTTGACGAAGGTGGACTGCCCCTGCCAGTAGTTGACGATCTTCTGCGTGGTGTCGAGGTTCTGGCTCGGCACGGTCTTCGGCAGGGCGCCGTCGGAGGCGAGGTAGACGTAGGCGGCCGTACGGGTGCGGAACCTGGCCATCGCCCTGTCGTAGGAGGTCTTGTCCTCCAGGAAGACGGAGATGCCGACGGCGGCCTCCATCATCGACAGTTCCCAGTTGCCGTTGGAGTTGGACCCGTTGACGACCTCGGGCAGGTAGACGTCGCGCAGCATCGTCGAGAAGCGGCCCGAGTCCGCCCAGCCGCCGTCGTACGTGTACTTGATGATCTCGGCGGCCCTGGGCCAGGACGAGCCGGCCCAGCCGGTCTGCAGCGGCGCGTTGCTGTTGGTGTGGTCGCGGATCGTCGCGGACCAGGCGTCCATCAGCTCGATCGCCTTCCGTGCGTACCGGGCGTCCCGTGTGACGTACCAGGCGAGTGCCTGGGTGTACGCGGCGATCGCGTCCTCGCGCTCGTCCGTGCAGCCGTTGTTGGGGTTCGAGTACGAGCCGCACTCCACGACCGCGCGGGGCTTGGCGGTGCGCGTGAGCGAGGCGTACTTGCTCGACATCATCTGGTCGTACGCGCTCTTCCAGGGCTGGACACCGGCGTTGACCTGCTGCCGGGCGAAGTCCAGCTGGCTCCGGGAGACGGTGACCCCGGGGTGCGCGAAGGCGGCGGGGGCGGCCTCGGCGCGCGGCGCGGCGGGCCAGGCGAGGGCACCGGCCAGCAGGGCGGTGACGGTGGCGAGAAGGGCGGGGCGGGAGGTCCTGCGGGGGCGTGGGGGGAGCGGAGCGGTCGGCTTCATGGGGGGGCCATCCGTTCTCGTATGTGAACGTGAGATGCCTTTATGAACTTAGGCGCTGGTCGGCGACCATAGGTACAGACCATGTCCACGTCAAGAGAAAAGACGAAGGCGGTGTGGGTGGTCCCCGGCGGCGGGGTCCGCCGCCGCCGGGGACCACCCGCACCGCCGCGCCGCCGCGCACCGGAGCGTCCGGCGGGCCGGTCAGGCCTTGACCGTGAAGCCGTGCTCCTTGCCGAGCTTGCGCAGGGTGGTCTGGCCCGGGATGCCGTTGGCGTCGGCCCCGCTGTAGCCGTAGCGGCGCTGGAGGGCCGCGTACGCCTCCACGGTCTTGGTGCCGAAGGAGCCGTCGGCCCACCGGGAGGGCAGCAGCCCCTCCGCCACCAGGGCCTTCTCGACGACCAGGACGTCCGACTTGTGCGTCTTGCCGCCCTGGGGCAGACCCGGGTCGCGGCGCGCGGCGGCGATCAGGTTGCTGAGGTCGACGACGGGCTTGGCGGGGGTGGTGCCGCCGGAGCCGCCGGCCGGGGCCGCCTCGAAGAGGGCGGACTTGTCGATGTCGCCCGGGTCCCAGTGGTCGTTGCCCGGGATGTTCGCGTGGCCGTAGTGGCCGCCCTTGCTCATCCACACCGAGCGGGGACGGTTGGTCGCGTCGGCACCCGAGGTCGCGAGGCGGCCCGCGGGGAAGGTGTCCGGAATCTTCCAGGAGCGGATCGCGGCCATCATGGCCCGGTAGTTCGGGCCCGGCTTCCAGGTCTTGGTGAACGGTTTGCCGGCCCGCCCGAGCACCTCGATCTGGATGCAGACCTTGCCGACGCGGTTGGTGCGCGTCTCCCCGTCGTTGTGCAGCGCACGGGCGCTCTGGTTCAACGGGCCGAACTGGCCGAGCCGGTCCGTCGTCGGGTCGTACAGCAGGTGCGGCTCGGCGGCGACCTTGATCAGGTAGGCCGCCACGGCCTCGAAGGCGTCGTCCCCCGTGCCGCTCTCCGTGGTGTGCCAGACGACGCGGCCCGGGACGGAAGGATGGTCCATCGCGCCCCCGATGCTGCCGTCGCCCAACCGCTGCGCCCTCTCGATCCAGTTGGTGCTCATCCCTGACCCCCATGGTCTTTCTCGATCGGCAAGTGGTGCGTTCGTCAAGGGAGTTGAAGACTTCCCCTTCTTCAACATGCCCAGGGTGACGCAGCGTAGCCGCTTTCCGGTTGCGGCTCAGGGTTTTCTTCACTCATTCGGCCCACAGTCCGGACATCAAAAAAGATGAATGTCCAGACATCGGGGGGAAAGAAAAGTGCCCGCGGACCGGTTCCGCCGTATGCGGCCGACAGCCGCCCCCCACCTCGCCGTACCCGCTCCCTCGCCTCGCCGCGCCCCGCCCGCGCCCCGTCCGCGCGCCCGCCCCGAACCGCCTTGTACCGACTTGACCTGCCTCGATCCATCTCGACCCGCCTCGATCTGCCTCGATCTGCCGGAAAACGGCGAAGGGCCGCACTCCCCGGAGAGAGTGCGGCCCTTCGCGCACCTCCGCGCGCGCGGCCGTACGGCGGTGCCGTGTCGGGCGTCTAGCGGACCTCGGTGATCTCCGGTCCGCGCTGCAGCTGTCCCATGCCGCCGGAGAAACGGGATCCGGCCTGCTCCTCCTGCTGCACACCCTCAGCGACCATCTGCGCGTCGTCGGGCAGCTTCAGGACGATCGGGTCGCGCGGGGCCATCGGGCCCTCCCCGCGGACCACGACGGTGTCCCGGAAGATCTGCTCCAGCAGCCCGGCGGCCTGCGGCTGCACCGCGCCCTGCCCGGAGATCACCCCGCGCAGGAACCAGCGGGGGCCGTCGACACCGATGAAGCGGACGACCTGGAAACCGCCGGTCCCGTCCGGCAGCTGCACCGGTACCTGGGCGCGCAGCTCCCAGCCCAGCGGGCCCTCGACCTCGTCGATGACACCGCCCTGCTGCGTGATGCCGGCCGCGATCTCCTCGCGGACCTCGCCCCAGATGCCCTCGCGCTTGGGGGCGGCGAATGCCTGCAGCTGGACGGCGCTGTCCTTCAGCACCACCGTGGCCGCGACGATCGCGTCGCCCGCGACCTCCACGCGCAGCTCCATGCCGTCGACCCCGGGTACGAAGAGGCCGCCCAGGTCGACCCGGCCCTCGGCCGGATCGCGCACCTCGGTGCTGTCCCAGGGACCGTCGGGGCGCGGCTCCGGTTCGAGCCTCACGCGCTCGCGCTCCGCCTCGTCCGCCTCAGTGTCGACGCCGTCGACGACCTGCTCGGCCTCGCCCGCCGCGTCCTCGGCGGCACTGCCCTTCTTGCGACGTCCGAACACGTCACTGTCCTTCCCGGTCGGATACGACCGAAGCGTATCGATTCCCACCCGCTGTGCCGCCCACCGCGGCGTGCCCGCCGGTGGACCCGAAGCCCTCCGCGCCCCGCGCCGAGTCGGGAAGTTCCAGAACCTCCTGGAAGCGCACCTTCTCGACCTGCTGGACGACCAGTTGGGCAATCCGGTCGAAGCGCTCGAACCGCACGGACTCGCGCGGGTCGAGATTCACCACGATCACCTTGATCTCCCCACGGTACCCGGCATCAACCGTCCCCGGGGCATTCACCAGAGCGACACCGCACCGGGCGGCCAGCCCGGAACGCGGGTGCACGAAGGCCGCGTACCCCTCGGGGAGCGCGATGCACACCCCGGTGGGCAGCACGGCCCGTTCACCGGGCTCCAGCACGCGGCCCTGCGTGGTCCGCAGGTCCGCGCCCGCGTCACCGGGGTGTGCATAGTGCGGAAGCGGTACGTCCGGATCGACCCGCTTGATCAGCACGCCGACGGGCGCCTTCCCGGGGCCGACCGGCGCCTCCTCGGGGCCGACGGGCGCCTTCCCGGGGTTCACGGGTTCACCTCGAAGGCACGGGCCCGGCGGACGGTGTCGGGGTCGTCCATGGCCGCCCGGATCTCCTCCTGGCGGCCGTTGTCCACGAAGTGGTCGACCTTCACCTCGATGAAGAGGGCGTCCGCGCGGACGGCGACGGGCCCGTCGGGAGCGCCGATGCGCCCGGTGGCGGACGAGTAGATCTTGCGTCCCGCCACCGCCGTGACCTCGGCCTCCAGGTACAGCACGGTGCCCAGGGGCACGGGACGCACGAAGTCGGTCTCCAGCCGGCCGGTCACCGCGATGGTGCGCAGCAGCCAGTTCAGCGAACCGAGGGTCTCGTCGAGGGCGCTCGCGAGGACACCGCCGTGCGCCAGGCCGGGGGCGCCCTGGTGCGCGGGCCGGACGGTGAACTCGGCGGTGATCCTCACCCCTTCGCCGGCCCGGGCCTCCAGGTGGAGGCCGTGCGGCTGCCCGCCGCCGCAGCCGAAACACTGGTCGTAGTGCGCGCCGAGCAGCTCGCCCGGGGCGGGTGCGTCGGGATGGCGCACCGGCGCCATGGCGTCGGCCGGGGGCCGCAGGGCCGAAGATGTACCACTCACAGGCGCAGACCTTACCTCCGTGCCGGAGCCCGTACGCACCGTGGCAGGCTTGACGGTATGCAGCCCTCCGCCCCGCCGTACGAAGAACGTCTCACCGCGCCCCGCTCCTGGTGGCTCGTCTGCCTGCTGGCCGGTCTCTCGATGGCCCTGATCCTGCTCCCCTTCGGCCCCCTGCCCATCCTGGGCGGACTGGCCGGCGGCACGGCGGTGGCGGCCGTGGTGGTCAGCTCGTACGGCTCCGCGCGGATCCGTGTGGTGGGCGGCTCCCTGATCGCGGGGGACGCGAGGATCCCGGTCTCCGCCCTGGGCGAGGCCCACGTCCTGGACCCGGAGGAGGCCCGCGCCTGGCGCTCGTTCAAGGCGGACGCGCGCGCCTACATGTTGCTGCGCGCCTACGTCCCGACGGCTCTGCGCGTGGACGTGACCGACCCCGCGGACCCGACCCCGTACGTCTATCTGTCGACCCGCGAGCCGGAGCGGCTGGCGGCGGCACTGGACGCGGCGCGCGCGACCGCGTAGACGGCACCCGGGACCGGACCGGGAAGCGGGGTCGAAACCGGGACCGAGGTCAGGACCGGGACCGGGACGAAGGCGTACGAAAGTTTTTCCTTCCGTCGGGCGGGGTCCTGCCCGCCCGCGCGGATCAGCGCTCCAGTTCCCCGCGGATGTCCCCCATGCCCAGCGGATCGGCCGGCTTCTCCAGGGGCGGCAGTGCCGGGAGGGCGTCCCAGGGCACCTGCATCTTGCGGAGGTCCTTGCGGACCCGGTCCGCGAGCTTTCTCGTGTCGCGGCGGTTCATGACCGCCCCGACGGCCGCGCCCACCATGAACGGCATCAGGTTCGGCAGGTTCCTGATCGTGCGCTTCATGATCTGCTGGCGGAGCTCGCGCTTCATCTGGCCCCCGAGGGCCGCGCTCAGCGTCGACGGTTTGGTCACGTCGATGCCGCGCTCCTCCGACCACGAGCCGAGGTAGGCGGTGGTGCGCTCCTTCAGGTTGCCCGGCGGCCGCAGTCCGTAGACCTCGTACAGTTCGGCGATCAGCTTCAGCTCTATCGCGGCGACGCCGGTGATCTCGGCGGCGAGCTCCGCGGGCATCGCGGGCGGCACGGGCATCATCGCCGCGGCGCCGACCCCCGCGCCCACGGTGGACGTGGCGTTGCACGCGCCCGCGACGAGCTTGTCCGCGAGCTGCTCCGGGCCGAGGCCCGGGAACTGCTCCCGGAGCGTGGCGAGGTCGCGCACGGGGACGCGCGGGGCGTTCTCGATGATGCGGTCGGTGACGTACGCCAGTGCGGCCCGGGCCCGGTCGCCGCCCTTGCGGACGCCTTCCCTGACCCCGTGGCCGACGGCCGCCCGGCGTTGTGCGACAGGCCCCTTCGGGACCGGCACCTCCAGGGCGCCGGAGGCGCCTGTCGCGTCCGCCGGTTCGAGCGAGGCCGGGTGGCCCCGCTCGTCGTCGTGCATGCCGTCCTGGGACGGCCCGGCCGCCTCCCGGTCACGGAAGCGGCGCTTCCAGGGCGGGGTCGTGCCTGTCACGGCAGACCCCGCCTCAGTCGCAGTCGCGGCAGATCGGCTGGCCGTTCTTCTCCCGCGCCAGCTGACTGCGGTGGTGGACCAGGAAGCAGCTCATGCAGGTGAACTCGTCCTGCTGCTTCGGCAGGACCCGGACGGCCAGTTCCTCGTTCGAAAGGTCCGCTCCGGGCAGTTCCAGGCCTTCGGCGGCCTCGAACTCGTCCACGTCGACCGCCGAGGTCGACTTGTCGTTCCGGCGAGCCTTCAGTTCTTCAAGGCTGTCCGAGTCGACGTCGTCGTCGGTCTTGCGTGGGGTGTCGTAATCCGTTGCCATGTCGCTCTCCCCCTCTGGGTGTCTGCAGTGTCTCAGCGCACGTAACGCGTGAGAGGCCGGACTTGTGCCCGACCTGAGGCGGAGATTTTGCCTCACATCAAGGTCTGTTACTCAATCGACACCCAACCGGACTCCCGAGGAGTGATCGGCTTGGATGGCGAACGGGACCGTACACGGTTCGAATGCCGCACTTCAAAGGCGTCTCACCGTGTACTTCCCGTGATCTCGGCCCCCGAAAACCCGGATTTTCCCGGCTTTCGACAGCCCGATCGATCACGCAGGGTAGATGGTCCGGAATTCGCCCCTGTGATCGATCACACACGAGGGCGCTTGTCGCCCGCCCAGAAAATTCCGCGCAAAGCGAACATCCTCGCGTGTCGGCGACATGGTCTCAGATGGGCAGGGCCACTCGCATCACCAGGCCACCTCCTTCGCGTGGCTCGGCGGCGATGTGGCCGCCGTGCGCGCGGGCCACCGACCTGGCGATGGACAGGCCGAGGCCCACTCCCTTGTCGCTCCCCGTCCGCTCGGTGCGCAGCCGGCGGAACGGCTCGAAGAGATTGTCGATCTCGTACGCGGGGACCATGGGCCCGGTGTTGGACACCGTGAGGACCGCCTGGCCGTGCCGCACCTCCGTGACGACCTCGACCCAGCCGTCGTCCGCCACGTTGTACCGCACGGCGTTCTGGACGAGGTTCAGGGCGATCCGCTCCAGCAGGACCCCGTTGCCCTGGACGACCGCGGGGGCCCGCTCCCCGCGGACCTCCACGCCCTTCAGGTCCGCCTCGCCGCGCACCTGGTCCACGGCCTGCGAGGCGACCTCGGCGAGGTCGACCGGCTTGCGCTCGACGATCTGGTTGTCGCTGCGCGCGAGCAGCAGCAGGCCCTCGACGAGCTGCTCGCTGCGCTCGTTGGTGGCCAGCAGGGTCTTGCCCAGCTGCTGCAGTTCCACGGGGGCGCCCGGGTCCGACAGGTGCACCTCCAGGAGGGTGCGGTTGATCGCGAGCGGCGTCCGCAGCTCGTGCGAGGCGTTCCCGACGAACCGCTGCTGGGCCGTGAAGGCCCGCTGCAACCGCTCCAGCATGTCGTCGAAGGTGTCCGCCAGCTCCTTGAGCTCGTCGTCCGGACCGTCCAGCTCGATGCGCCGGGACAGGTCCGAGCCCGCGACCGCGCGCGCGGTGCGGGTGATCCGGCCCAGCGGCGAGAGGACCCGTCCGGCCATCGCGTAGCCGAACGCGAACGCGATCACGGCGAGGCCGAGCAGGGCCATCAGGGAGCGGCTGAGCAGGCCGTCCAGGGCGTGCTGCCGCTGGGCGGCCGTGCACTCCTTGAGCATCGCGTTCAGCTGGTCGTTGCTGCCGGCCCCGCTCAGCTGCGGACAGGTGTCGCTGGCGAGCTGGAGGTTGCTGCCGGTCACCGAGAAGTCGACGCCGCTGCCCTCGTGGAGGGCCTGGGCGGCGAGCAGGTAGATGATCGACAGCAGCAGGATGCCGGCGATCAGGAACATCCCGCCGTACAGCAGCGTGAGCCGTATGCGGATGGTCGGGCGCAGCCAGGGGAACGGCGGCTCCGGCTTCCAGGGGTCCCAGGTGGGTTTCGGGGGTGCCTTGGGAGGGACGGGTGTCGTGGCCATCGGCATCAGATCCGGTAGCCGGAGCCCGGCACGGTGACGATGACCGGCGGCTCGCCGAGCTTGCGGCGCAGGGTCATCACGGTGACGCGCACGACGTTGGTGAACGGGTCGGTGTTCTCGTCCCAGGCTTTCTCCAGGAGCTGCTCGGCGGAGACGACCGCGCCCTCGCTGCGCAGCAGCACCTCCAGGACGGCGAACTCCTTCGGCGCGAGCTGGACCTCCCTGCCGTCGCGGAAGACCTCGCGGCGGTTGGGGTCGAGTTTGATCCCGGCGCGCTCCAGGACGGGCGGCAGCGGCATGCTCGTGCGCCGGCCCAGGGCACGCACGCGTGCCGTCAGCTCGCTGAACGCGAAGGGCTTGGGAAGGTAGTCGTCGGCGCCGATCTCCAGGCCCTCGACGCGGTCGCTGACGTCCCCGGAGGCCGTGAGCATCAGTACGCGCGTGGGCATGCCGAGCTCGACGATCCTGCGGCAGACGTCGTCGCCGTGGACCAGCGGGAGGTCCCGGTCCAGGACGACCACGTCGTAGTCGTTGACGCCGATGCGCTCCAGGGCGGCCGCGCCGTCGTACACGACGTCGACGGCCATGGCCTCCCGGCGCAGTCCGGTGGCCACCGCATCGGCGAGCAGCTGCTCGTCCTCGACGACGAGTACGCGCACGTCGCTTGTCCTTCCTCTGTCCCGTCGCGCGGCGGCTTCGCGGCTCACGCGGGCGGGGTCCGATGGGGCGCTCCCGCCCGGCGCGGCCGGGAGCAGGGAGGTGGGACTCCATCCTGCCCTTTTCGGCCATAAGTCGGCTGTAAGGCGGCTCAGCGGGCCCGGGACCCGGCCGGCCCCGGAAGGCGGAATTTTCTCGCCCGGTCGAGGTTTCCCCGTGAGGGCGCAGGGGGAGGACGGCTTTACACCCCGCGATCACGCTCTGCCTGTGCCGCACCACCCTGCGGTATGCCACGGTCCGCTTTCCGCAGAGCAGGTGGGGGTGTTCGGCACCGCCGCCGTCCGGCCGGGCGGCACCGGGCACTCCGAGGACGTGATCGCCCCTTCCGAACGGCACACCCCCGTGCCATCGACCCACGACCCAGGACGAGGGGGCGCAGCATGGACGCATTCACCGCAGGACTTCTGCAGCGCATAAGGACGACCGAGTCCGATCTGACGATGGCTCGCGAGACCGGTGACGACTTCCTCGTCGAGGTCGAGCAGGGAGAACTCGACGATCTGCACCGCCTCGCCGCGGAGCACGGTGTACAGGTCGGTGCGGCACACCTCTGACCGGGTGCGGCACGAGAGCGGGGCCCCGGGAATCCAGCCCGGGGCCCCGCTCCGTCGTCTGCCGTGGGGATGCCGGCCGTAACGGTGCCGGCCGTACCGACGCCGACCGTGACGATGTCGGCCGTACCGGTGTCAGTCGTGCCAGGCGCCCAGTTCGTCGAGGCGGGACTGGAGGCGCTCGAAGAGGCCGGGCGGAGCCGCGACCGTCAGGTCGGTGGAGAGGGGCTCACCGGGGCGCCCGCCGGTCAGCGCGCCCGCCTCCCGGGCGACCAGATCGCCCGCGGCGTAGTCCCAGGGGTTCAGCCCGCGCTCGTAGTACGCGTCCAGGCGGCCCGTCGCCACGTCGCACAGGTCGATCGCGGCCGAGCCGCCGCGACGGATGTCGCGGACCTGGGAGATCAGCTGCCCGACCACCTCGGCCTGCCGGACCCGGCGGTCGGCGAGGTAGCCGAAACCGGTGCCGACGAGGGCCAGCGCGAGGTCGGGCGCGGGCCGCACGCGCGCGGGACGGTCGCCGGCGTACGCGCCCCCGCCCAGGACGGCCCGGTAGGTCTCCGCGCGCATCGGGGCGTACACGACGCCGACCAGGGTCTCGCCGTCCTTGCGGGCCGCGACGGACACCGCCCAGCTGGGCAGTCCGTACAGGTAGTTGACCGTCCCGTCGAGCGGGTCGATCACCCACTGGACGCCGCTGCTGCCCTCGATGTCGGCGCCCTCCTCGCCGAGCACGCCGTCGTCCGGCCTGGCGTCGGCCAGCAGTCCGGTGATCAGCTTCTCGGAGGCGATGTCCATCTCGGTGACGACGTCGACCGCGCTGGACTTGGTCGCCGCCACCCCCAGGTCGTCGGGGCGGCCGTCCCGCAGGAAGGCGCCCGCCCGGTGGGCCGCGTCGAGCGCGATCTCCAGCAGTTCGGCCTTCAGCTCGTCGTTCGCTGCGGTGGTCACGGGGCTCCTCATGCGTACGGGCTGTCGGCGCCCGCGGCGGCGGGCCTGGGCGCGCGGGCCGGACAGCAGCCCACGGGGCAGAGGTGGTGGCTCGGGCCCAGGTCGCCGAGGGCGCAGGGCCGCGCGTCCCGGCCGCTCTCCGCGGCGGCCCGTTCCAGGACGAGGTCACGGACCGCGGCCGCGAACCTCGGGTCGGCGCCCACGGTGGCGGAGCGGCGCACCGGCAGCCCCAGCTCCCCGGCCTTCGCGGCGGCCTCCGTGTCGAGGTCGTACAGGACCTCCATGTGGTCCGAGACGAACCCGATGGGCACCATGACGACGGCCGGGACGCCGGCTGCGTGCCGCTCCTCCAGGTGGTCGCAGATGTCCGGCTCCAGCCACGGGATGTGCGGGGCCCCGGAACGCGACTGGTAGACGAGCTGCCAGGGGTGGTCGGTGCCGGTCCGCTCACGTACCGCGTCGGCGACGAGCCGGGCGACGTCCAGGTGCTGGCGCACGTACGCCCCGCCGTCGCCGTGCGCCTCGACGGGGCCCGAGGTGTCCGCCGAGGCGGTCGGGATCGAGTGCGTCGTGAAGGCGAGGTGCGCGTCCGCGCGGACGTCCTCGGGCAGGTCGGCGAGGGACGTGAGCACGCCCTCGACCACCGGCTCGACGAAGCCCGGGTGGTTGAAGTAGTGCCGGATCTTGTCGATCCGGGGCAGCTCCAGGCCCTCGCCCTCCAGGGTCGCCAGGGCGTCGGCGAGGTTCTCGCGGTACTGGCGGCAGCCCGAGTACGAGGCGTACGCGCTGGTGGCGAGGGTCAGGACGCGGCGGCGGCCGTCGGTGATCATCTCGCGCAGGGTGTCGGTCAGGTACGGGCCCCAGTTCCGGTTGCCCCAGTACACGGGCAGGTCGAGGCCGTGCTCCGCGAAGTCCTTGCGGAGGGCGTCCAGCAGGGCGCGGTTCTGGTCGTTGATGGGGCTGACCCCGCCGAACAGGAAGTAGTGCTGCCCCACTTCCTTGAGGCGTTCCTTGGGGATGCCCCGGCCGCGCGTCACGTTCTCCAGGAACGGGACCACGTCGTCGGGGCCCTCGGGGCCGCCGAACGAGAGCAGGAGCAGGGCGTCGTAGGGGGTGGCATCGAGCGCGTCTCGCATGCCTCGATCCTGCCACCCGCCTCCGGCGGACGGGCACCGGCCGGGGCCGGACGGCGGGTGGGCGGCGGGTGGGCGGCGGGTGGACGCCGCGACCGGTGACATGGGCGTATGCGTTAGGGTCGCCTTACTCGTAAGTCGTATCAGCCGCTTCACGCCTTACCGGACCTCACCGGAGACCCTCCGTGCCCAGCCCCTACCGCGCCCTGTTCGCCACCCCCGGCTCCAAGGGCTTCACCGCCGCGGGTCTCCTCGGCCGTATGCCGCTGTCGATGATGGGTATCGGCGTGGTCACGATGATCTCCCAGGTCACCGGGCGGTACGGGCTCGCCGGCGCCCTCTCGGCGACGATCGCGCTGTCCGCCGCGGCGCTCGGGCCGCAGATCTCCCGGCTGGTGGACCGGTACGGGCAGCGGCGGGTGCTGCGGCCCGCCACACTGGCCGCGCTGGTCGTGTCCGCCGGCCTCCTCCTGACCGTGCGCCTCGACGGTCCCGACTGGGTGCTGTTCCTCTGCTCGGCGGGCATCGGCTGCGTGCCGAGCGTCGGCGCGATGACCAGGGCGCGCTGGGCGTTCCTCCACCGGGGCCGGCCCGAACTCCACACCGCGTACGCCTTCGAGTCCGTCGTCGACGAGATCTGCTTCATCTTCGGGCCGATCGTCTCCATCGGCCTGTCCACCGTCTGGTTCCCGGAGGCGGGACCGCTGGTCGCGGCCTGCTTCCTGGCGGTCGGCGTCTTCTGGCTGACGTCCCAGCGCGCCACCGAGCCGCCTCCCCATCCGCACGACGAGCACCGGGCGGGGGGTTCGGCGCTGCGCTCGGCCGGGCTGCAGGTCCTGGTGGCCACGTTCGTGGCGACCGGAGCGATCTTCGGCGCGGTCGACGTGGTCACCGTGGCCTTCGCCGACGAGGAGGGCCACAAGGGGGCCGCGAGCCTCGTCCTGGCCGTGTACGCGGCGGGTTCCTGCGTGGCGGGGGCCGTCTTCGGGCTGCTGCGGTTCACGGGGGCGCCCGCCCGCCGGTGGGCGCTGGGCATCTGCGCGATGGCCGTGAGTATGATCCCTCTGCTACTGGTCGGGAACCTGCCGTTTCTGGCTGTGGCGCTGTTCGTTGCGGGCCTGTCCATCGCGCCGACGATGATCACGACCATGGCCCTCGTCGAACTGCACGTACCACGCGCGAGACTGACCGAGGGCATGACGTGGGTGAGCACGGGACTCGCGGTCGGGGTCGCGCTCGGCTCCTCCCTGTCCGGCTGGGTGATCGACTCGGCCGGGGCGCGGGCCGGGTACGGGGTCCCGGTCGCGGCCGGGGCCGTCGCGGTCGCGGTGGGTTGTCTCGGGTATCGCCGGCTCAGCAGGCCGGTTCCGCAGCGGGGAGGGACCCATGAAGAGCACAGTGAGCGGGCAGAGCGGCCCCTGGCGTAACTGGGCCGGGAACGTCACCGCCCGTCCGGCCCGGGAGGTCTCCCCGGCCTCCGTCGAGGAGCTCTCCGCCGCCGTGTGCGAGGCCGCGGAGGACGGGCTCAGGGTCAAGGCCGTCGGTACGGGCCACTCCTTCACCGCCGCCGCGGCGACCGACGGCGTGCTGATCCGCCCCGACCTGCTCACCGGTATCCGCAGGATCGACCGCGACGGCGGCACCGTCACGGTGGAGGCCGGCACTCCGCTCAAGCGCCTCAACCTCGCCCTGGCCCGGGAGGGGCTGTCGCTCACCAACATGGGCGACATCATGGAGCAGACGGTGGCGGGCGCGACCAGCACCGGCACGCACGGCACCGGCCGGGACTCCGCCTCGATCGCCGCGCAGATCAAGGGCCTGGAGCTGGTGACCGCCGACGGCTCGGTCCTCGCGTGCTCCGAGAAGGAGAACCCCGAGGTCTTCGCGGCGGCCCGGGTCGGGATCGGCGCCCTGGGCGTCATCAGCGCCGTCACCCTCTCCGTGGAGCCGGTCTTCCTCCTCACGGCCCGCGAGGAGCCGATGGGCTTCGACGAGGTGACGGGCTCGTTCGACGAACTGTTCGCGGAGAACGAGCACTTCGAGTTCTACTGGTTCCCGCACACCGGCAACTGCAACACCAAGCGCAACAACCGCAGCGCGGGCCCGGAGCGGCCGGTCGGTACCCTCCGCGGCCTGTACGAGGACGAGTTCCTCTCCAACGCCCTCTTCGGGGCGGTCAACCACCTGGGCCGGGCCGTCCCCGCCTCCATCCCCTCGATCGCCCGGATCTCCAGCCGCGCGCTGTCCGCGCGCACCTACACGGACATTCCCCACAAGGTCTTCACCTCCCCCCGCCGGGTGCGCTTCACGGAGATGGAATACGCCATTCCGCGCGCCGCCCTGGTCGGGGCGCTGCGCGAACTGAAGGCCATGGTCGACCGTTCGCCACTGCGCATCAGCTTCCCGGTCGAGGTGCGCACGGCTCCCGCGGACGACATCACCCTGTCGACCGCGTCCGGCCGGGACACCGCGTACATCGCGGTCCACATGTTCCGGGGGACGCCGCACCAGGCGTACTTCAGCGCCGCCGAGCGGATCTTCACCGCGCACGAGGGGCGGCCGCACTGGGGCAAGCTGCACTCCCGCGACGCGGAGTACCTCGCCGGGGCCTATCCGCGGTTCGGCGAGTTCACCGCCCTGCGCGACCGGCTCGACCCCGAACGGCGGTTCGGGAACGACTACCTGCGGCGGGTCCTGGGCGAGTAACCGTTCACCTCGACCGATTGCCCGAGCACAGGACGTGCGGGCGGAACGGTCGTCCCGCGCCCGTCGATCATGTGAAGAAAACGTCTCACCATGATCACGATAACGTCACCCCGGGTGGCCAACTCCCGCCTCCGGACAGAAGTTCGGTGGCGTGCCGATCCACGCAAGTGGCCCGAATGGAGTACTGTTGCGAGCCCTGGGTCCGGACACTCACCAGGCCGTCCGGGGCCTTCCAGAACCGCCGGGAGGGGGCTCGTTGTACAGGGTGATGAGGTTTGTCACTTAGCGTTGCGAACAGGTAACCGTGCCATAACGGCGCTCTCGGGCCACCGTCCGACACGCCGGGCAACTCGGCAAGGTTGTGGCAGGCTGCACCCGGGCAGGCCACACTCGACTAGCGGAAGCAGCGACGCACGTGACGTCGGCAGGCACCACCCGGGAGGTCCCCATGCCCGAACTGCGTGTCGTGGCCGTCTCCAACGACGGCACACGGCTGGTGCTGAAGGCTGCGGACAGCACGGAGTACACGCTTCCGATTGACGAGCGTCTACGCGCCGCCGTACGCGGCGACCGTCCCCGCCTCGGCCAGATCGAGATCGAGGTGGAGAGCCATCTCCGCCCGCGAGACATCCAGGCACGTATACGCGCGGGAGCGTCCGCCGAAGAGGTCGCCTCGCTCGCAGGCATCCCCGTCGACCGGGTGCGCCGGTTCGAGGGCCCCGTGCTCGCCGAGCGCGCCTTCATGGCGGAGCGGGCCCGCAAGACCTCCGTCCGCCGTCCCGGTGAGACGACCGGTCCCCAGCTCGGCGAGGCGGTGCAGGAGCGCCTCCTACTGCGCGGGGCCGACAAGGAGACCGTCCAGTGGGACTCCTGGCGCCGCGACGACGGCACCTGGGAGGTCCTCCTGGTCTACCGGGTGGCGGGTGAACCGCACGCGGCGAGCTGGACCTACGACCCGCCCCGGCGACTCGTCCAGGCCGTCGACGACGAGGCCCGTTCGCTGATCGGCGAGTCCGACGACCTGGCCGCGGCCGAGCCCAGCTTCCCGTTCGTACCGCGTATCGCCCGGCTGCCGCGCGACCGTCCGCTGGACCGCGCCCTGGACCGGCAGATCGAGCGGCCCGGCCTGCCCGCGTCGCCCGAGTCCGACCTGGACGAGGGCGTCGGCGAGCGTGACTCCCTGACCAGCCTCCTGGAGGCGGTGCCCAGCTTCCGCGGCGACATGGTCGTGCCCGAGCGGCCCTCGGCCGCGCCCGCCGCCTCGGCCCCGGCCGCCGAACTCCCCGCCACGGACGAGCCGCTCGACCCGGAGCCCGAGGCGGAGGAGCCGCCGGCTCCCGCGGCCTCGGCCGGTTCCGCCTACGCGGACGTGCTCATGCCGCGCGCGGTGGCCAGCCACCGGGAGCGGCTCGTCGGCGCCACCGACCGGCAGGCCGAGGCGGACGGCGTGCGGCCGGGACGCAGAGCGGCCGTACCGAGCTGGGACGAGATCGTCTTCGGGACACGCCGCAAGAAGCAGGACTAGAGGTGACCGGAGGATGAGAAGGGTTCGCACCGGGACGGTGCGGACCCTTTCCCCTTCCCTCCCCCGGCGCCCGCGGCTACCGCGGGTCGGGGCCGGTCGCGACCGGCCGGGTGCCGTCCCCGGACCACTCCGACCAGGAACCCACGTACAGCGCGGCCGGGATGCCCGCGACCGCCAGCGCGAGCACCTCGTGGGCGCCGGAGACACCCGATCCGCAGTAGACACCGACCTCGGTGCCGCCGTCGGCGCCCAAGGACCTGAAACGGTCCGCGAGTTCGGCGGCCGGGAGGAAGTGACCGGTCGCGGTCACGTTCCCGGTGGTCGGCGCCGAGACCGCGCCCGGGATGTGACCGCCGACCCGGTCGATCGGCTCGACGTCGCCGCGGTAGCGCTCGGCGGCCCGGGCGTCGAGCAGCAGACCGGTGCGGGCCAGCGACGCGGCGCCGTCCGCGTCCAGCAGGGGCAGCGCTCCGGGAACCGGTACGAAGGTGCCGGCGGCCGGAGCCGGCCGGCCGCTCTCGACCGGACCGCTCCAGGTCGCGAAGCCGCCGTCAAGCACACGCACCGACGGATGACCCGTCCAGCGCAACAGCCACCAGGCGCGTGCGGCCGCCCAGCCGAGCCCTCCGTCGTACACGACGACGTCGCGGTCCGCGGACACCCCGGCCGCCCGCACGGCCGCGCCGAAGACCTCCGGGTCGGGCAGCGGATGGCGGCCCGCCGCACCGGCGGGACCCGCGAGTTCGGTGTCCAGGTCCAGGTAGGAGGCGCCCGGGAGGTGCGCCTCCTCGTAGGCGTGGCGCAGGTTCGGGCCGCCCAGCTGCCAGCGGATGTCCAGGACCACCGGGGGGTTCGGCCCCGCCAGGTCGCTCGCGAGTCGGGGCGCGGAGATGATGACGTCCATGGCCACCATCCTGGCGTACGGGGGTGGCCACATCCGCCGGGTCCGGCTACTGTGCTCCGCCGGACCGCCCCGGCCACGCGGTGTGCGGGAACGGGCACGCTCCGTACGGCCGGCGGGCACGTCCGCGCGGGCGCGGGGAAACGGGTGGGCGACGCGCATGCGGGCGTCCTCCCGTCACGGGCCGTCGGGCCGGAGCGCGGCCCGTTCCCGGCGGTGCGACGATCGGCACCGGGTGCCCCGGTCCGCATGTGACGGTATGCCCGGTTCGAGAGCGGAAGCGAAGCGGCCCCACACGGCGCCGAGGAGAGGGTGACGATGACCGAGGCACGCGGGTCGGCCGGCCTGAACGGCACTGCGTACACGCCCGGCACACCCTGTTGGGTGAGTCTGATGGTGCACGGGTTGACCGCGACCCGGGAGTTCTACGGGAAACTGTTCGGCTGGGAGTTCCAGCCCGGCCCGCAGCACCTGGGGGCCTACGTGCGGGCCCGGCTGGACGGGCGGCAGGTGGCCGGGATCGGGCAGCTGCCCGCCGACCGCCGGCTGCCTGTGGCGTGGACGCCCTATCTCGCCTCGGACGACGTGGACCTGACGGCGGAAACGGTCCGGCACTGCGGCGGCACGGTCGGCGTGGGCCCCCTGGTCGCCGACGAGGCCGGCCGTCTGGCGATCGCCTCGGACCCCTCGGGCGCCGTGTTCGGCGTCTGGCAGGCCGCGGCCCACCTCGGCGCGGGCGTCACCGGTGTGCCGGGGACCCTCGCCTGGAACGAGCTGATCACACGGGACACCGCGGGGGTCGCCACGTTCTACCGGCGGGTCTTCGGCTACGAGGAGGAGCCCGCCTCCGACGGCCCCGACTGTCTCACCCTGCGCGTCGGGGGCCGCCCGGTGGCCGGCATCCACGGTGTCGGCGACGCCCTCCCGCGGGACCGCGGCGCCCACTGGATGACGTACTTCGGGGTCATGGACGCGGACGCGGCCGTGGACCAGGTCGTCGACCTCGGCGGCCACGTCCTCGAACCGGCCCACGACGGCCCGCACGGCCGCGTCGCCACGGTGGCGGACCCGGAGGGGGCGGTGTTCTCGGTGGTGCGGACGGACCGCCGGGCCCGGGTGGACGGACCGCAGGGCCCGGGTGGACGGACCGCAGGGCCGGGCCGCGTGTCCGATCGCACCTCTGTCCCAAGCGCGTGATCCGCCACGACAGCCGCCGCCGCACGGCTAAGCTGGACGGGTTCGAGGGTCTACGGCTGGGGACGGGCGCCCGTCGGCGCCGGTGGGAGAGGCGCTGTGGACGGCGGCACGGTGGGCCTGCGGATCGCGTCGGCGGTGGTCGTACCCGTACTCAAAAGACTGCTGCTGCCTCCCGGGAAGGTGCCGGGGGCGGAGTTCGGCGACCGCCCGGTCCCGATCCGCCGGCTGGTGTCCTTCGCCAGGGAGCACCGCACCCTCACCGAGGACGACCTGCACAAGCTGGCGCGCGAGCTGGTCCGCCGCGCCGTGCGGGCCGCCGGACCGCACGACCCGCCGATCGACCCCGACGAGCACGACGCCGTGGGACAGGCGCTGACCCGCACCCTGCACGCTCTCGGCGATCTCGACATGGACGACGTCCAGGCCTTCGCGCTCGGCCCCGGGAAACTCGCCGCGGAACTGTCCAGGAGCGCGGGTCCCAGCACGCGAAGGCTCCTCAGCGAGGACGCGGCCCGCTTCCACGACCGGCTCCTGGAGACGGCCTGCGTGCATCTGGTGCGTTTCTTCAGCCAGCGGCCCGGGTTCGCCGCCCGCGCCCAGATCGAGCAGAGCCGCGAACTGCGGGAGCAGAGCGAGAAACTCGACAGGATCCTGCGGCAACTGCCGGACACCAGCAGCCAGGACGCGCGGTTCGAGGAGGCGTACGCACGCTACATCGTCGAGTTCCACGGCAGGCTCACCATCTACGGCGTCGACCTGCGCGAGCCGGACGGTCACGACTGGCCCCTGGAGACGGCCTATCTGAGTCTGGAGGCCATGCCCTACCGCGACGGAGCCGATCCGGTCCCGGTGGTGGCCGGCGAGCCGGTGGCCGACCGGGACGCGGAGGCCGAGCGGGCCGCCTGCCCGGCCGAGGCGGTCCTCGCCGGCCATGAGCGCGTACTCCTGCGCGGGGTCGCGGGGACCGGCAAGACGACCCTCGTCCAGTGGCTGGCCCTCGCCACGGCACAGCAGGAGCGGGTGCCCAGCTCGCTGTCGCAGCTCTTCGGACGCGTCCCCTTCGTCCTGCCCCTGCGCACCCTGGCGCGCAAGGACGCCGAACTGCCCGTGCCCGACGACTTCCTGCGCTGGACGGGGTGCCCCCTGGTGGGCACGGAGCCGAAAGGGTGGGCCACGCGCGTGCTGCAGCACGGGCGCGGTGTGCTGCTGATCGACGGAGCCGACGAGATCCCGAAGGACGACCGGGTGCGCACGCGGGCCTGGCTGAGGAAACTGCTGACCGCCTTCCCCGGAAACCTGTGGCTGCTCACCTCCCGCCCCTCGGCCCTCGACCGGGGCTGGCTGGCGCGCGACGGGTTCCAGGAGTTCTCGCTGGCCGCGATGCGGCCCGCCGACATCAGGCAGTTCGTCCGGCGCTGGCACACGGCGGCGGGGGCCTCGGAGGATCTCGGCGAGTCGCTCAGCCTGTCGCTGCGCAGCAGCCCGGAGTTGAGCCGCCTGGCGACCAACCCCCTGATGTGCGGTCTGATCTGCGCCCTGCACCGTGAGCGTCGCGGCTTCCTGCCGCAGGGCCGTGCCGCCCTGTACGAGGCGGCGCTCTCCATGCTGCTGGAACGCCGCGACGTGGAGCGCGAGGTGTACGGCCGCGGCCGTCCGGCACTGGACCAGAGGTCGGCGACGGAACCGCTCCAGCGGCTCGCGTACTGGCTGATCCGCAACGAACGGACGCAACTGGACCGGTCGGACGCGGTGGACGTGGTGCGGCGTCTGCAGCCGTCCGTGCCCCGCCTCGCGGAGGTCGGGACGGCGGAGGACACCCTGCAGCACCTCCTGGAGCGCTCCGGGCTGCTGTGCGAACCCGCCGCCGGCGCCGTGAACTTCATCCACCGCACCTTCCAGGACTTCCTGGGCGCCAAGGCCGTGCTGGAGGAACGCGACATAGGCATGCTGGTGAACAACGCGCACCTGGACCAGTGGGAGGACGTGGTCCAGATGGCCGTCGCGCAGGCACGCCACCAGGAGCGCGCCGACCTGCTGACACGACTGCGCGAACGGGGCGACCGGGAACGGGACACGGCGGTGCAGGCGCGGCTGCGGCTCCTCGCCCTCGCCTCCCTCGAACAGGCCACCCGCCTCGAACCCGCGGTACGGGAGGCCATCGAGGACCGGGCGGCACGGATGCTCCCGCCGCGCAGTCTGCGGGAGGCCAGGTCGCTCGCGCAGACCGGTCCGCTGCTCCTCGGTCTGCTGCCCCGGGCGGGGGACCTGGCGGGTGACGAGGAACTGGCCACCGTGCACGCCGTCTGCCAGATCGGCGGGGACGCGGCCGTCCCGAGGCTCCGGGAGTTCCTGGGCACGCGTCAGCCCGCGGTACGCGCCCAGCTCCTGGGCCACTGGGACCGGTTCGACACCACGGTGTACGCCGAGGAGATCGTACGGCCGCTCCTGGAGATCGCTCCCGAGGAGACCGTCACCGTGCGCTCGCACGCCGAGCTGGCGGCCCTGCGCACCATGTCCTCGTACCAACGCGTGGGACTCCACGGCGACTTCGACCCCGAGGAGATCCGTGCTTCGCTCGACCCCCGGCGGCTGCGCGAGCTGCGCCTGCGCAATACGCTGCGGTTGCGGGACCTCGGCCTGCTCCGCGCCTACGCCGAGCTCGAGACGCTCGCCCTGCAGGGCTGCCGGAACGTCAAGGACCCCACGCCGCTGACCCGGCTGCCGCGCCTGCGGAGGCTGGAACTCCGGGACCTCCCCCAGTTCGAGCCGCTGCTGGAGCTGGACGGCTGCCCGCGGCTGGAAGCCCTTCTCGTGGGACCGGAGGTCCCCTGGCGCGGCCTCTCCGACCTCCCTCGCGCCACCGCGCTGCGCCTGCTGTCGCTTCCGTCGTCGGCGTCGCAGCTCTCGGACGTCGTGGAGTGCCGGGTGCTGGAGGAGCTGCGCCTGCACGACGCGAGCGAGCGCCTGGCCCCGGAGGGGTGGGGTTCCCTGCTCGGCGGGCTGCCGGCCCTGCGCAGGCTCACGCTCTCCGCGCAGCAGCTGAGCGTCCTGCTGTTCGCCCCCCGCACCGAGCTGCCTCAGGTCACCTGCCTCGACGTGCGGGCGAGGGCCGGCTCCGCCGTTCCGCTGCGACGGATCGCCCGGCGTCTTCCGGGGCTGGAGGAGATCAGCCTCTCCCAGGTCGCGGAGCTCGACCTGTCGCCCCTCGCCGGACTGCCCCGGCTGCGCCGGGTGCGGCTCGCCCACCCCGGCGAGATCCGTGGGGCCGATTCGCTGCCCGAGGACGTCGAGTTGTCCATCCACCCGCGTCCCTGACACACCCGTGCGTCCCATGGTCCGAACACCCGTGTGGAGCGGTGGCACAGTGGGTCACCACCTGGTAACACAGCAGTGGATTCACCTGGCGGGACGTGTGCGGGAACGGTACATTCTACGCCTCCAGGCGCGATGGGTTCAGACGCCGGCGCCTTGTGTCTCGGGGGACGGTACCGCCGGTCACCGAGGTTTTTGCTGCCGGGCGGCGCAGGGCGACGGAAGCGGGACACAGTGAGATGCACGTTTCGGAAGGGGTACCGCTCTACGGCCGGGACCCGCTGCTGCGTTCGCTCGTCCCCCGGCTGACGGGGCTGTCCTACGACGAACGGTCCCGTACGGTCCGGGAGCACCAGGGCGACCTGCCCGTGGTCCTGGTGACGGGCCGTCATGGCATGGGGCGCAGCGCCCTCCTGGCAGAGCTGGCCGCCCGTTACGCGGGGCGTCTGCCCCTCGCCCACGTCCGGGCCGTGACAGCCGAGTCCGGAGCCCTTCCGCCCACCTCCGCCGAGGACACGGTGCCCGTCGCCTCGACCCTCGTCGAGTTCCTGACGGAACTGGTGCGCGGGCTCGGACCGGCACTGCGCCGGCGCTTCCCCGTCCTGGTCCCCGGGCTGTTCGCCGTCTCCGGCTGGCACCACGGCGACGCGGAGCAGCGTGACGCGGCATGCCTCCGGTACGCCCGGCTGCTGCTCGCCTGCCGTCTCGCCGACGAGGACGAGAACACCTTGCGGCACGCCTGGGCCACCGCGGTCGAGGAGCGTGCGGAAGCCGTCGGCACCGCTGCGGGCCCGGAGCGGGACCGGCCCACGCTCAGTGCCGCCGTGACGGCGGAGTACACCGCCCGGTACCGGCCGGTCGCGGCCCAGGAGTGGTACCGGCGCCGCTTTCCGCAGGGTGTACGGGGGCGGGATCCGCTGGTGCTGCTCGCGGAGTGGTTCCTGCAGGGCGGCGACTACCGGCGCGCGGCCGAGCGGAGCCTGGTGGCGGCCTTCCTCCACGATGTCGCCGCCGCCTACGGCAGGCTGCAGCGGTGGAACCGCGAGCCCTGGCCGCTCGTCCTGCTGGACGACGTGCACCTGGCCGCGGGCGGGGACTTCCTCGACCTGCTCCTCGACCACCGCGCGATGCCCGGCCGCCCCGACCGCGAGGAACTCGTCGTGGTGGCCACCCGGCTCGGCGACCTGCCGGAGAGCGCACCGGACGCGGTCCGCCGCGACCTCCCGGAACTGACGAGATCCTCCGGCTGGGAGCGCAGGGGTCTGGCTCCGTCCGCCGGTCTGCTCAGCGTCCCCCTCACCCCACTGGGCCGGGACGACATCCTGCCGCTGCTCGTGCGGGAGCGGTCCGGGCCGCCGCTCCACCCCCATCTCGCCTCCGCGGTGCACTCCCTGACCGGCGGGCATCCCTCGGTGACCACCGTGCTGTGCGCGGCGGCCCTGGACGCCGCCGGGCGGGGTCACGCCGTCGACCCGCGCGACCTCCTCGAACTCACCACGAAGGACGGCCGTCCGGTCAGTGAGGCGGTCCTGGAGCAGTTGCTCCCGGACCGGCGCCAGCGCGACCGGCTGATCGTGCTCTCGCTCGCCCGCGACAGCACAGCGGCCGAGGCGCTGGCCGACCACCTGCGCCTCCAGGGACCCGATCAGCTGCCCGCCAACTCCGCCGCCGACTACCTGGAGGAACAGCGGTGGCAGGAACACACGGATCCGGGCCGGCCGCTGGTCACCGACCCCTTGTTACGGACGCTGCTCGTGCACGAGGCGCGGCGCACCACCCAGGGGGACTCCGACGGCCGCGGCTGGCAGGAGATCCACCGTTTCCTGCAGGTGCACCACTCCCAGCGGGGCGAGAGCGGGGAGGCGGACGCGCTGCGGCACATGCTCGCGGCCGGGAACGCCGAGACGGTGGTGGCCACGCTGACGGAGGAGTTCCAGTCGGAGCAGGACGAGCAGGCCGCCTCGCACTGGCTGTTGTGCCTGCGGTACTCCGCCACGGCACCGACCCCGCCCAGCGGGGAGTGGACCGACGAACGGATACAGATCGCACTCGGCGCGCACGACCGCCGGTACGCGAACCTCCACGAGATCGAGCGCTGCGTCAACCGGCTGCTGCACGCCCAGTGGCACGTGTCCGAACCGCACGCCCAGCCGGACCCCGACATGTGCAGGGCGGTCGGCGAGGAACTGGCGTTCCTCTCACCGCGGCACCCGACCTGGCACGCCGTCCTGAGCCAGGCCGCCCGCAGCTGGCCCGTCGCGGCGCGGCAGAAGCGCCCCTTTCCCATCCCTGGTCGGTGAGAGGACATGATGGTCCGTCTGTTGCGTCCACGTCGTCGGCCGCTCCGTCGCCGGCCCCGCGAGTGGGGTCCGGTCGAGTGGACGGCCGCCCTCGGGTTCGGCGTGCTGCTCGTCGTTGCGGTCACCGTCGTCGTCGGCGCCGCGCGGGGCCCCGGCAAGTGCGGTGACGACCTGCGGGAGGTCAACGGGGACTGCGTGGGCGTCACCGAGTACTCCTTCGAGGCGGACCCCGGCATCGCGAGTCTCGTCGAGGCGGTGGCGGAGGAGAACGCCCGGGTGAAGCGGGGCTGGGAGGACCCGCCGAGCGGTCCCGAGATCCCGTACGTGCGGATCGCGCTGATGATGCCGTTCACCTCGGACGAGCACAGCGCGATGACGACGGACATGATCCGCCGCGGACTCGCCGGTGCGCTGGTCGCCCAGCGGCAGGCCAACCGCTTCGGCGGACCGCGCTTCCAGCTGCTGCTCGCCCCCGACGGCCGGAACCTCGACGCCTGGGAACCCGTCGTCACGCGGCTGGCGGAGCTGGCCGAGGACACCGAGGCCCCGCTGGTCGGCGTGTCCGGCATCCCGAGCAGCACGCCGGAGACACGGGAGGCCATCGCCGCGCTCAGCGCGCGCAAGATTCCCACCGTGGGTCCCGTCATCACCGCGTCCACCATGAACTCCCCGTACTTCTTCAAGACCTCGCCCAACAACGACGAGTTCACCCGCGCCCTCAAGCTCTACCTGGACGACCGGCCGGCGCGGCAGAAGGGGTTCCTGGTCTGGGACAACCGCAAGCAGGACGTCTACTCGCAGAACCTGCGCAGCGTCTTCATGAAGCACTTCGACGGAAGGTACGACCTGGCCGCGCACAGCTCGAACTTCGTCGGCTCGTCCGGAACCGGCCAGGGCGTCCCCCAGCGGTACAGCGACGCCGCCCAGAAGATCTGCCAGGAGAAGTCCGACATCGTCTTCTTCGCCGGCCGCGACCAGGACCTGCCCGCCTTCATCGAGCAGCTGGCCGCGAAGGGCTCCTGCGAGCGCACCGCGAAGCTGCGCATCCTGAAGATCGGCATCGGTCTGGAGCCCACCCTCACCACCGAGGCGCTCACCCGGAGGCTGGAGGAGGCGAAAGCCATGATCGTCAACGCGTCCTCCGTCGACCCCGCCTGGTGGAACGGGAAGCGGAAGCCCGGAAAGGGACTCGGCCCCTTCCTCGACCTCTTCGAGGAGGTCAAGAAGCACGGCCTGGGCGGCAAACCGCTCGACGACGGTTACGCCGTCATGTACCACGACGCCTTCGCGCTGCTCACCAACGCCGTGGACCGCACCGTCACGGAACTGGAGCAGGGCGACGGGAGCACCTCGAACGCCCTGCCCGTCCCCACCAAGGACGACGTGTACAACACGCTCATCCTCCCGAGCATCGCCGGTGACTCGTGCAGCATCAACAACTGCCTGGTCGGCGCCGCGGGGTCCTACGGCTTCGAGGGTCCGGGCAGGAACGACCAGTGGGCCGTGTGCAAACCGGTGCCCGTCGTCGAGTACCCCGTCGACGACAAGAAGTCCCGTCCCCTGTACCGGACCTACCGTGGCAGCTCCACGAGTGCCTGCCCCGCCTGACGGCACGGGCCGCGGCGACGGCCGGTCCCGACCTCAACCGGGCACGACCGGCAGGACGTCCGGCGACAGCGCGCCCGCCCGCACCGACGCGCTGGTCATCCTGCGGCGGTGGTGACGGCGGCACAGCACCTCGTAGCCGATGTCCTCCGGCTGGCCGACGTCGCCGACGACGACCTGGGCGCCCTCCAGGACCATCCGGCCGCCTATGGTGCGGGCGTTGTGGGTGGCGCGGGCACCGCACCAGCAGAGGGCCTCGACCTGGAGGACCTCGACGCGGTCCGCGAGTTCGACGAGGCGCTGGGAGCCCGGGAAGAGCTTGGAGCGGAAGTCGGTGGTGATGCCGAAGGCGAAGACGTCGATGTCCAGGTCGTCGACCACACGGGCGAGCTGGTCGATCTGCTCGGGGGCGAGGAACTGCGCCTCGTCGGCGATGACGTAGTCCGCCCGGCCGCCCCGCGAGAGGTGGTCGACGAGGTACGCGTACACGTCCTGGTCGTCCCCGACCTCCACCGCGTCCGTGACCAGGCCGAGGCGGGAGGACAGCTTGCCCTCGCCCGCGCGGTCGTCCCGGGTGAAGATGATGCCCTGCAGACCGCGGGCCGAGCGGTTGTGCTCGATCTGCAGAGCCAGCGTCGACTTCCCGCAGTCCATGGTTCCGGAGAAGAAGACCAGCTCGGGCATGGCGGGGTGAGCACCTTTCGGCGAGAGCGGCTCGGGGGACGGGGGGTGTGGGACGAGGAGGGGCCACGGGAGACGAGAGGGGGACGGGGGACTGTCAGGAACGTACTTCCAGCAGCGGGACGTGCTGTTCCGCCGGAGTCATCGAGCCGTGGTTGCCGACCATCTCCGACTCCTTGGGCTCCCGCTCGGACGCGATGATCAGCACGTCGTCGCGGGCGGCCGCGATCACGTCGCCGATGCGCGCGTACACCCGCTCGTCGATGTGCGGTCCGAACCAGCCCGCCGCGATCGCCTCGTCGCGCGAGGCCACCCAGAACTGCTCGCCGAGCACCTCGCGCCAGCAGGTCAGCACGTCCGACTCGGCGCCCCGGACCGCGTAGACGTGCCGGGCCCGGCCCTCGCCGCCGAGCAGGGCGACGCCCGCGCGCAGCTCCCAGTCCTCGTCGAAGTCGATCCGGTGCCGCTCGCCGAAGGGGACGTCGATCATGCCGTGGTCGGCGGTGACGTACAGGGCGGCGCGCGGCGGCAGTTGCTCGGCCAGGCGCTGGACCAGCCGGTCCACATACATGAGCTGGCCGCGCCAGGCGTCGGAGTCGATCCCGAAGCGGTGGCCGTTGCCGTCCACCTCGGCGTAGTACGTGTAGACCAGCGAGCGGTCGCCCGCGGCCAGTTGCTCGGCCGCCATGTCCATGCGGTCCTCGCCGGTCAGCCGTCCGTGGAACGTCCCGCCGCTGAGCGCGACCTTGGTCAGCGGGGTGTTCTGGAAGTGCGGTGACGACACCTGGGCCGTGTGCACGCCCGCCGCGTCGGCCAGCTGGAACACCGTGGGGTACGGCTGCCACACGCCCGGCTTGGTCCAGGGGAGCCAGCGGAGCTGGTTCATCAGCTCGCCGGTCTCGGGGTTGCGCACGGTGTAGCCGGGCAGCCCGTGGGCCCCCGGCGGCAGCCCGGTGCCGACCGAGGCCAGCGAGGTGGCGGTGGTCGAGGGGTAGCCCGCCGTGATCGGCCGGCCGGTGCCGCCGCGCGAGCTGCCCAGCAGGGAGCTCATGAAGGGGGCCTCGTCCGGGTGCGCCCTCAGCTGCTCCCAGCCGAGGCCGTCGATCAGGAAGACGCAGTTCCGGTCGGCCGGGGCCAGTTCCGCGAGCGGGGCGGCCATGTCCGGTACGCCCATGCCCGCGGCCAGGGTGGGCAGCAGGTCGGCGAGCGAACCGGCTCCGTACTCGGGGACGGGCGCGGAGCCGACGGCGAGCGGTTCCGGGTCGTCCCAGGCGTGCTGGGCCATCAGCGGGTGACGTCCGCGGTCGCCTCGGAGAGCGACTGGGCGAAGGCGAGGGTCTGGCGCACGGCGTCCGGGCCGTCACCGGCCTCGCTGACGCGCAGGCTCAGGTCGTCCGCCGTCGAGCTGCCGGTGTAGCCGTGGTCCGCCTCGCAGTTGGGGTCGCCGCACGCCGCGGGCTCCAGGTCGATGCGGGACACCGCGCCCCAGCCGATGGTCAGGACGACCTCGCGCGGGGGCGTCCCCACGACGTACTTCTCCGGGTTCGCCACGACCCGGCTGAGCACGACCGACGAGATCCGGCCGAGCTTCACGGACTCGGTCGAGGTGGTCGCGTACGGCGTCGGCGACGTGCTGTCCGCCGCCTGCTCGTCGGTGTGGCTCACGATGAAGCGGTTGCCGGTGAGGACGAGCACCGTCACGTGCCGGCGCACCTCGTTGGCGTCGAACGTCGTCTCCTGGTGGACCAGATACGACCGGATGGGCTCGCCGCCCACAGCGGCCTCCACCGCCTCGGCCACGAGGGCCGGGTAGTAGCCGCTGCGCTCGATCGCCGCTCGCAGCCCCTGGGTCGTCGTACTGGTCTTGGCCATGATGTCCATCCTACGGGGGCGCACCGACTGCGAGGGACCGCTCAGTAGACCGGGAGCGTGCGGGGGCCGAGGTCGTCGCGGGCGGGCGGCGGCGCGAGCCGCACGGAGGCACCGAGCACGCTCAGTCCGCGCGGGGCGACGACGACGGGCTCCAGGGCGACGGAGACGACCTCCGGGTGGTCGTCGACAAGGCGTGACAGACGCGTCAGCAGTTCCTCCAGCGCCGTGACGTCCGCCGGGGCCGAGCCCCGCCAGCCGAAGAGGAGCGGCGCGGTCCGGATGGACCGGACCAGGGAGGCCGCGTCGCGGTCGGTGACCGGAATCAGCCGGTGCGCGGTGTCCCCGAGCAGTTCCGACGGCGCTCCCGCCAGCCCGAAGGAGAGCACGGCCCCGGCCGCCGGGTCGACGACGGCGCGGACGACCGTGTCGACTCCGCGCGGCGCCATCGCCTGCACCACCGGACGCAGTTCCCCGGGCTCCCCGAAGAGGCCGGTCAACTCGGCGTACGCCCTCCGCAGTTGCTCCTCGTCCGCCAGGTCCAGCCGGACGCCGCCCAGGTCGGCGCGGTGCCGCAGGTGCGGGGCGGTGGTCTTCAGCACCACGGGGAAGCCGAGGCGCCGCGCGGCCGCCACGGCTTCCCCGGGCGTGGGCGCGGGGAGGGCGCGGCGGACGTGGACGCCGTAACGGGCGAGCAGGGCGCAGGTGTCGTCGGGACCGAGGGCGAGCCCGCTGTCCCCACTGTCCTCGCTGCCCCCACTGTCCTCGCGGTCCCCAGCGCCCTCGCGGTCCTCGCCGGTCAGGAGGCGGGCGATCTGTCCGGCGGCGCCCTTCTCGTCGATGTCCTCGTACTCGGGCACCCTGCCGGTGTCGGCGGCCTCGCGCCGCCACTGGCCGTACCTGACGGCTTCCGCGAGCGCGCGGACGGCCCGCTCGGCGGCGGGGTAGGCCGGGATGAGCCGGGAGGCGGTCCCGGTGCTCCCCGCCGCGGCGCCCTCCGGCCCCGGGCCCTCCGGCTCCGGGCCGTCCACCTCCGAGCTCCCGGGCGGAGTGTGCCGCGGCACGGCGCTCGGGCGGTCGGTGGGTGAAGGGTCGACTGACGGACGGCCGGTGGCCGGACGGCCGGTGATCGGGTGAGCGCTGTCGACGGCCTCGTCCGCAGGGGCTGCGGGGACCGCGGGGGCCGCTGAGGTTCCGGGGGCCACCGGGGTCTTGAGGGCCACCGGGGGCGTGGGAGCCGTCTGCGGTGCGGTGCTGGTGGCCGCCGACAGTGCCTCCGCGAGGCCGCCCAGCTCCACGTGGACCACGAGGACCGGCTTGCCGGGAGCCGCGGCCGAGGCCGAGCGGAGGGCCTGCGCCAGCGCGGCGTCCGCGGCGGACCGCTCCCCCACCGCCGGGATCGCGGTGACCACGACGGCGTCACAGCCGTCGTCGGCCAGCGCGTGCGCCAGCGCGGCGCGGAAGTCCTCGGCCGAGGCGTCCGTCGTCAGGTCGCGCGGCGGCAGCGGCCGCAGCCCCTGGGCGAGACACGCGTCGTACGTCAGCAGTCCCAGCGATTCGGAGTTCCCCAGGATCGCCACGTTCGGGCCGGCGGGCAGGGGCTGGCGCGCCAGCAGCAGCCCCGCGTCGACCAGTTCGGTGATCGTGTCCACCCGGATGACCCCGGCCTGCCGCAGCAGGGCGGACACCGTGGCGTGGGGCAGCCGGGTGGCCCGTACGGCATGCCCCTGGGGCGCGGCCCCGCCGTACCGTGCGCCCTGGACGACGACCAGCGGCTTGGCCGCCGCGGTGCGCCGGGCGAGGCGGGTGAACTTCCGCGGGTTGCCGATCGATTCGAGGTACATGAGCGCGACGTCGGTGTCCGGGTCGTCGTACCAGTACTGGAGGACGTCGTTGCCGGACACGTCCGCGCGGTTGCCCGAGGAGACGAAGGTCGACACGCCCGTCACGCCCGTGACCCCGCCGCCGCGCCGGTGCAGCCGCGACAGCAGCGCGATGCCGATGGCCCCGGACTGGGCGAACAGGCCGATGCGCCCGGTACGCGGCATCTCCGGCGCGAGGGAGGCGTTGAGCCGGGTCCGCGGGGAGGTGTTGATGACCCCGAAGGCGTTCGGCCCGATGAGACGCATTCCGTACGTACGCACCTGGCGCACGAGTTCACGCTGGCGCTCCCTGCCCTCCGGGCCGCTCTCGGCGTACCCGGCGGAGACCACGACGAGCCCCCGCACCCCGTGCGCACCGCACTCCGCGACGGCCCCGGGGACGTGCTCGGCCGGAACGGCGACGACGGCGAGGTCGACGGGTCCGGCGATGTCCCGTACGGAACGGTGGGCCGGAACGCCGGCGATCTCCTCCTCCTTCTCCCGGAGCGCTCCGTTCACGGCGTGCAGACGTCCGGTGAACCCCGCGTCGCGCAGGTTCTCCAGGACACTGCGTCCCACCCCTCCGGGCGTGCGGCCCACCCCGACGACCGCGACGGAACCGGGCGCGAGGAGCCGGGCCACGGAACGCGCCTCGGCCCGCTGCTCCCGGGCGCGCTGTACGGCGAGCGAGCGGTCGGTGGGCTCCAGACCGAACTCCAGGCGTACGACACCGTCCTCGAAACTGCGCTTCTGCTGGTACCCCGCGTCGGTGAACACCTTGATCATCTTGTTGTTCGCGGGCAGCACCTCGGCGGCGAAACGGCGGATGCCGCGCTCCCGGGCGACGGCCGCGATGTGCTCCAGCAGGGCGGACGCCACACCGCGGCCCTGATGGGCGTCCTGGACGAGGAAGGCGACCTCCGCCTCGTCCGCGGGGGCGGAGGCGGGCAGGCCGTGCGCGTCGATGCGGTCGTAGCGCACGGTGGCGATGAACTCGCCCCCGACGGTGGCCGTGAGGCCCACACGGTCCACGAAGTCGTGGTGGGTGAAGCGGTGGACGTCCTTCGCGGACAGGCGCGGGTACGGCGCGAAGAAGCGGTAGTACTTCGACTCGTCCGACACCTGCTCGTAGAAGCTGACGAGGCGGTCGGCGTCGTCGGCCGTGATGGGCCGGACGCGCGCGGTGCCGCCGTCGCGCAGGACGACGTCGGCCTCCCAGTGAGCGGGGTACTCGTGCCGGTCCGGCGGGGTCTGCATGGGGCCCAGGGTACGACTCGGGCCGGACGGTGGCGGGGCGCCGGATCCGCGCGGGCGGGCCGCGGGCTCGCGTACCGCGGGGACGCGGGGCAGGCTGGGGAGCCGGACCGGCGCACGACCGGCGTACGGGTCCGGGCGGCGCCCGCCCGGGGTACGCGCCACATGTGGAAGACTGGTCTAGACAACCTTGAGCGACCTGAAGGGCAGCATCACATGGCTGAGCGCCGCGTCAACGTCGGCTGGGCCGAGGGCCTCCACGCCCGCCCCGCCTCCATCTTCGTCCGGGCCGCCACGGCCTCCGGCGTCCCGGTGACGATCGCCAAGGCGGACGGCAACCCCGTCAACGCCGCTTCCATGCTCGCGGTCCTCGGCCTGGGCGCCCAGGGCGGCGAGGAGGTCGTCCTGGCCTCCGACGCCGAGGGCGCGGACGCCGCGCTCGACCGACTGGCGAAGCTGGTCGCCGAGGGTCTCGACGAACTCCCCGAGACGGTCTGACCGTACGCGCCGCGTACGGCGGAGCCGCGTCGCCCACGTCCCGGGCGACGCGGCTCCGTCGTCTGCCGTCGGAGTTTCTTTCCGGGCGCAGGAATAACGCCTGCGCGGAAATTCCAGGGAGTGTGACGGCACACGAAGAAAAGCGGCAGCAGAAATAGGAAGGCGCCGAACACCCCTCTTTGTATACGGCGCTCCTGTTAATACCGCGGTCCCGGCGTGTTTACGGGATGTTGCGAAGTCCTCACATGCTCGGCGCGGTCCCCGCGGGGAAAGCGCGGCCGGTGCGCGGCCGTCGTCCGCTCGGTGTGCAGCGCCGTGACCGACCGGGCCCGGTCACTGTCACCGCGGGCGACGGCGTCCACGATGGCACCGTGCTCGGTCCACGACTCGGTGGGGTCCGCGAGCACCTCGACCGAGTACATCCAGGCGATCTTGTGCCGCAGCTGGCCGAGCGTCGAGATCAGCGCCGGACTGCCCGAGGCCTGCGCGAGCGTCTCGTGGAACCAGCCGCCGAGCGAGCGCAGATCCTCGCTGTTGCCCTGACCGGCCCGCTCCTGACCGAGCCTGACCAGGCCGCGCAGCACCTTCAGGTGCGCCTCGGTGCGCCGCTGGGCGGCACGGGCGGCCCCCAAGGGCTCCAGCAGCCTGCGCATCTCCAGGAGGTCGGCGCCCTCCTGCTCCGTGGGCTCCGCGACGCACGCGCCCGCGTGCCGGCGGGTGACCACGAACCCCTCGGCCTCCAGGGTGCGCAGCGCCTCGCGCACCGGGACCCGCGAGACGCCGTAACGGCGCGCGAGCAGTTCTTCGGTCAGCCGGCTGCCGCGTTCGTGGACACCCGCGACGATGTCGTCCCGGATCGCCGTGCATACCGAGCGCGGGGGGATACGCATGACCGGACCTCCGCCTTAATCCCCGCGAAACGCGGTCGATCGACGCTTCTTCGGTGACTCTATTGCAGAGAGCGGGAAATTCCGAAGGGAGACCGGAATCCGTGGATATTTTTTGGACACACCATCCCTCCGGACAGGCACTCGTCCGGTGCGAAAGTGACGGAAAGCGATCGAGAAGGGACGGGAAGAACCGGAAAGCGGTCCGGACGCACGAAGGCCCCGGCTCGGTGAGCCGGGGCCTTCGACGCGGGTGCACCGCCATCGGTGCGCCGCCGTGCGGTCCGTGCGGTCCGTGCGGTCAGACGTTCACGCCGTGCGAGCGCAGGTACGCGACGGGGTCCATGTCGGAGCCGTACTCCGCGGTGCTGCGCACCTCGAAGTGCAGGTGCGCCCCGGTGACGTTGCCGGTCGCCCCGGAGATGGCTATCCGCTGTCCCGCGGCGACCGTCTGGCCGACCGAGACGCCGACGGACGAGAGGTGCCCGTACTGGGTGTACGTGCCGTCGGTCATCCTGATGACGACCTGGTTGCCGTAGGCACCGCCCCAGCCGGCCTCCACGACGGTGCCGGAACCCACCGCGAGCACGGCGGTGCCGCTGGGGGCGTGGAAGTCGACACCGGTGTGGCTGCCGGAGGACCAGACGGCGCCGCCGGCCTTGTAGAAGGTGGAGACGTACGAGCCGGCGATGGGCGAGGTGTACGCGTCGAGGCGCTTGCGCTCGGCCTCACGGGCGGCACGGACCTCGGCCTCGCGCTCCTTCTCGGCCCTGGCCCTGGCCTTCGCCACGGCCTCCTCGGCACGCTTCTCCGCGGCGGCCTCGGCCTTCTCGCGGGCGGCGGCCTGTGCGGCGGCCTGCCGCTGCGCGGCGGCCTGTGCGTCTATCTCCTCGGCGACCGAGTCGCCGAGGGTGACGGCCTGCATGGGCCCGGTGTGCTCCATCGGGACGACCGCGCTCCCGGCGGCGAACGCCGGGGCGGCCAGGGTGCCCACGACGCCGGTGGTCGCGAAGGCGGCGACGCCGACGGTCCTGCGGGTCGTGCGCGTCATGCGGCTGGGAAGACGGTGCTTCCCCGTGGCGCGGGTGAACGCCATGAAGTGGCTGGTCCTTTCCTTCCTTCTCGCCTACCGGGTTAGCTGACGGGTTCGGAGCAGGAAGGTCTCCTACGGACCCCCTCCGGGGAGGGCATCCGATTCACCCCAGGGATTGAGCCCCTCCGGCCGCGAAAGCGGCGACAGGAGGGCGGGTCCCCGGCTCCCCACGGCTCGCACCGTACGGGGACTCGGCGATGACTGTCCGGTGCCGCGGACGCGGCGCACTGCCTGACGAACAGCCGGACTGAAGCTAAGCGGCGCCTCTCGCCGGGGACAAACGGATCACGGTTTTTGTAGCGCATGCCACAAGGCGGACAGGTGGCGTTTCGACCAATGAGGACAAATCGGCAGCACGGGCGGCACAGACGGGAAGGGCCCGGGTGACCCCTCGGTCACCCGGGCCCGGCCGGCCGTCGGTCCCCGGCGCGCGGCGCCGGTCGCTACTCCGCCGTCACGACGGTGACCTCGCCGATGCCCAGGGCCCTGACCGGCTCCTCGATCTGCGCGGCGTCGCCGACGAGGACGGTCACCAGGCGGTCCACCGGGAAGGCGTTCACGGCGGCCGCGGTGGCCTCCACGGTGCCGGTCGCGGCGAGCTGCCGGTACAGCGTCGCCTGGAAGTCGTCCGGCAGGTGCTGCTCGACCTGGTCGGCGAGCGTGCCCGCGACGGCGGCCGCGGTCTCGTACTTCAGGGGCGCCACGCCCACCAGGTTCTGCACCGCGACATCGCGCTCGGCGTCCGTCAGTCCCTCGGCGGCGAGCGTGCGCAGCACCTTCCAGAGGTCGTCGAGCGCCGGGCCGGTGTTCGGGGTGTCCACGGAACCGCTGATGGCGAGCATGGACAGGCCCGTTCCGTCCGGGGCGGAGCGCAGCACCTGGCCGAACGCCCGTACGCCGTAGGTGTATCCCTTCTCCTCGCGCAGGACGCGGTCCAGGCGAGAGGTGAGGGTGCCGCCGAGGCAGTACGTGCCGAGCACCTGGGCGGGCCACACGCGGTCGTGCCGGTCCGCGCCGACACGGCCGATGAGCAGCTGCGTCTGGACGGCGCCGGGACGGTCGACGACGACCACCCGGCCGGTGTCGTCGGCGGTCACCGACGGCACGGGACGCGCTTCGGCCTGCGAGCCGGTCCAGGTGCCGAGCGTGTCCGCGAGCAGCGCGTCGAGGTCGACACCGGTGAGGTCGCCGACGACGACCGCGGTGGCCGTGGCGGGGCGTACGTGCTTCTCGTAGAAGGCCCGTACGGCCGCCGAGTCGATCGCGGCGACCGTCTCCCCGGTGCCCTGGCGCGGGCGCGACATGCGCGAGTCCGCCGGGAAGAGCTGGCGGGACAGCTCCTTGGCGGCCCGGCGGGCCGGGTTGGCGGTCTCGTGCGGGATCTCGTCGAGCCGGTTGCGCACCAGCCGCTCGATCTCGCCGTCCTCGAAGGCGGGCGCCCTGAGGGCGTCGGCGAGCAGGCCGAGCGCCTTGGGCAGCCGGGAGACGGGGACTTCGAGGCTGATCCGTACGCCGGGGTGGTCGGCGTGGGCGTCCAGCGTGGCGCCGCAGCGCTCCAGCTCGGCGGCGAACTCCTCGGCGGAGTGCTTGTCCGTGCCCTCCGTGAAGGCGCGCGCCATGATCGTGGCGACACCGTCCAGGCCCTTCGGCTCGGCCTCCAGCGGGGCGTCCAGGAGGAGCTCGACGGCGACGACCTGCTGGCCGGGGCGGTGGCAGCGCAACAGCGTCAGGCCGTTGTCGAGCGCGCCGCGCTCGGGTGCCGGGAAGGCCCAGGGCCTGGCCTCGCCGGCCTGGGGCTGCGGGTGGAACTCCATCGTGGCGAGCTCGGTCACTTGGCCGCCTCCTCGTCGGTGTCGTCGGTGGTGGCGGTGCCGGCTTCGGTGTCCTCGGGGGTGAGCGGCTCGTAGACCAGCACCGCGCGGTTGTCGGGGCGCAGACGGGCCTTCGCGACCTCCTGCACCTCTTCCGCGGTGATGTCGAGGACGCGCTGCACGGCGGTCAGGGCGAGCTGCGGGTCGCCGAACAGGACGGCGTACCGGCACAGTTCGTCGGCGCGGCCCGCGACCGTGCCGAGGCGGTCCAGCCACTCGCGCTCCAACTGGGCCTGCGCGCGCTCCATCTCCTCGGCGGTGGGGCCCTCCGCGGCGAACCGGGCGAGCTCCTCGTCGACGGCCGCCTCGATCACCGGGACCTCGACGTCACCGGACGTCTTCACGTCGAGCCACCCCAGGGAGGGCGCTCCGGCGAGGCGCAGCAGGCCGAACCCGGCGGCGACGGCCGTGCGGTCACGGCGTACGAGCCGGTTGTAGAGCCGCGACGACTCGCCGCCGCCCAGGACGGTCAGGGCCAGGTCGGCCGCGTCGGCCGCGCGCGTGCCGTCCTCCGGCAGCCGGTAGGCGGCCATCAGCGCGCGGGCCGGGACCTCCTCCTCGACGACCTCGCGCAGCTCCTCGCCGATGGTCTCCGGGAGCGAGCCGTCGCGCGGGGCGGGCTTGCCGTCGTGGCCGGCGATGGAGCCGAAGTACTTCTCGACCCAGGCGAGCGTCTGCTCGGGGTCGATGTCGCCGACGACCGACAGCACCGCGTTGTTGGGCGCGTAGTAGGTGCGGAAGAACGCGCGGGCGTCCTCCAGGGTGGCCGCGTCCAGGTCGGCCATCGACCCGATCGGGGTGTGGTGGTAGGGGTGGCCCTCCGGGTAGGCGAGGGCGGTCAGCTTCTCGAACGCGGTGCCGTAGGGGACGTTGTCGTAGCGCTGCCTGCGCTCGTTCTTGACGACGTCGCGCTGGTTCTCCATCGACTCCTCGTCGAGCGCGGCGAGCAGCGAGCCCATGCGGTCGGCCTCCAGCCAGAGGGCGAGCTCCAGCTGGTGGGTCGGCATGGTCTCGAAGTAGTTGGTCCGCTCGAAACTGGTCGTCCCGTTGAGCGAACCGCCCGCTCCCTGCACCAGTTCGAAGTGGCCGTTGCCCTTCACCTGGCCGGAACCCTGGAACATCAGGTGCTCGAAGAGGTGGGCGAGCCCGGTGCGGCCCTCCACCTCGTGGCGCGAGCCGACGTCGTACCAGAGGCACACCGCCGCGACCGGGGTCAGGTGGTCCTCGGAGAGCACCACACGCAGGCCGTTGGCCAGGCGGTGCTCGGTCGCTGTCAGGCCGCCGGAGCCGGCCTCAGCGGTGGCCGTGTGACCCATGGGCATGTACGTCCCTTCGATCGCGGAAAACTGCTGGGTTCCTGCTAGTCGTGCCACTGTATGCAAGCGCGCGGACGGCTGGCGAAGTTCCCGTGTCCCGTACGCCGAGAGCGAGCAGACCGGCACGCACATGATCTGTACGGTGGGTTCCCGCGTGCTTGTGCGTCCGTGCTCGTGCGGTCGTGCTCGTGCGGTCGTGCTCGTGCGGTCGTACCGGCACGGACGCGTCCGGCGCCCGCACCGGCGGCCGGATGTCGGCGTGCTGCCCCCGGAGCCCCGCGGGAACGGTGACGCGGTAGCGTCCTGGAACCTCCGCGGATGATCGGAGGCCGTGCTTCCGTCACCTCCCGAGTCCGTTCCGGGGTCGTCCCGGACCGTCCCGGGACCTTCCCTGGGCCGTACCGGGGCCGTCCCGAAGGCGGTCCACGAGGCCGGCCGGGGCGGTCGCGCACCCGGTCCACCGGTCCCGTACGGACGGGTCGTGGTCCGCGTTGTCAGTCCTCAGGTCCACAATGGACCGCGTCAGACCCGTCAGAACCCGTCATGCCCCGGCAGAGACTGTGAAGGAGTCGCAGCAGCGATGGCCCGCCGCAGCACGAAGACCCCGCCTCCGGACGACTTCGAGGAGCGCATCCTCGACATCGACGTCGTCGACGAGATGCAGGGCTCCTTCCTCGAGTACGCGTACTCGGTCATCTACTCCCGAGCCCTGCCGGACGCCCGCGACGGCCTCAAGCCCGTGCACCGCCGCATCGTCTACCAGATGAACGAGATGGGGCTGCGCCCCGACCGCGGCTACGTGAAGTGCGCCCGTGTCGTCGGCGAGGTCATGGGCAAGCTCCATCCCCACGGCGACGCCTCGATCTACGACGCCCTGGTCCGCCTGGCCCAGCCCTTCTCCATGCGGCTGCCCCTGGTCGACGGCCACGGCAACTTCGGTTCGCTGGGCAACGACGACCCGCCGGCCGCCATGCGGTACACCGAGGCGAGGATGGCCGACGCGACCTCCCTCATGACGGAGTCGATCGAGGAGAACACGGTCGACTTCGCCCCGAACTACGACGGCCAGGAGCAGGAGCCGTCGGTCCTGCCGGCCGCGTACCCGAACCTCCTGGTCAACGGCGCGTCGGGCATCGCGGTCGGCATGGCGACGAACATGGCGCCGCACAACCTCGGCGAGGTCATCGCCGCGGCCCGCCATCTGATCCGCCATCCCGGCGCGGACCTCGACACGCTCATGAAGCACGTCCCGGGCCCCGACCTGCCCACCGGCGGCCGGATCGTCGGCCTGTCCGGGATCAGGGACGCGTACGAGAAGGGCCGCGGCACCTTCAAGATCCGTGCGACGGTCGCCGTGGAGAACGTGACGGCGCGCCGCAAGGGCCTCGTCGTCACCGAGCTGCCCTTCACCGTCGGCCCGGAGAAGGTGATCGCCAAGATCAAGGACCTGGTCAACGCGAAGAAGCTGCAGGGCATCGCCGACGTCAAGGACCTCACGGACCGGGCGCACGGCCTGCGCCTGGTCATCGAGATCAAGAACGGCTTCGTCCCGGAGGCCGTCCTGGAGCAGCTCTACAAGCTGACGCCGATGGAGGAGTCCTTCGGTATCAACAACGTGGCGCTGGTGGACGGCCAGCCGCTCACCCTGGGGCTCAAGGAACTGCTGGAGGTGTACCTCGACCACCGCTTCGAGGTCGTGCGCCGCCGCAGCGAGTTCCGCCGCACCAAGAAGCGCGACCGGCTGCACCTGGTCGAGGGCCTCCTCGTCGCCCTGCTGGACATCGACGAGGTCATCCGCCTCATCCGCTCCAGCGAGAACTCCGCCCAGGCCAAGCAGCGCCTGATCGAGCACTTCTCCCTCAGCGAGATCCAGACGCAGTACATCCTGGACACGCCGTTGCGCCGGCTGACCAGGTTCGACCGCATCGAGCTGGAGACCGAGCGCGACCGGCTGAACGGCGAGATCGACGAGCTGACCGGCATCCTGGAGTCGGACGCCGAGCTGCGCAAAATGGTCTCCGGCGAGCTGGCCGCGGTGGCGAAGAAGTTCGGCACCGACCGGCGCACGGTGCTGCTGGAGTCCGCCGGTTCGACCGCCGCGGCCGTACCGCTGCAGGTGGCGGACGACCCGTGCCGGGTGCTCCTGTCGTCGACGGGGCTGCTCGCGCGCACGGCCAACGGCGATCCCTTCGGGGAGGGCGGCGACAGGCGCGTCAAGCACGACCTGATCGTCTCCGCCGTCCCGGCGACGGCGCTGGGCGAGATCGGCGCGGTCACGTCCACCGGGCGGCTCCTGCGGATCAACGTCATCGACCTCCCGCAGCTGCCCGGGACCGCCGCGGCCCCCAACCTCTCCGGTGGCGCGCCGGTCTCGGAGTTCCTGACCCTGCAGGGCGACGAGCAGGTGGTCTGCCTGACGACGCTCGACGAGTCGTCGCCGGGCCTGGCGCTCGGCACGCAGCAGGGCGTGGTCAAGCGCGTGGTCCCGGACTATCCGTCCAACAAGGAGGAGCTGGAGGTCATCACCCTCAAGGAGGGCGACCGGATCGTCGGCGGGGCCGAGCTGCGCACGGGCGAGGAGGACCTGGTCTTCATCACCGACGACGCGCAGCTGCTGCGCTACCAGGCGTCCCAGGTCCGCCCGCAGGGCCGGCCGGCGGGCGGTATGACGGGGGTGAAGCTCACGGACGGCGCCAAGGTGATCTCGTTCACGGCGGTCGACCCGGCGGTGGACGCGGTGGTCTTCACCGTGGCGGGTTCGCGCGGCACGCTGGACGACTCGGTCCAGACGACCGCGAAGCTGACGCCCTTCGACCAGTACCCGCGCAAGGGCCGCGCCACGGGCGGTGTGCGCTGCCAGCGGTTCCTGAAGGGCGAGGACTGCCTGAGCCTGGGCTGGGCGGGCCCCGCTCCGGCACGTGCCGCCCAGAAGGACGGGACGCCCGCGGAGCTGCCGGAGATGGACCCGCGCCGGGACGGCTCGGGAGTCTCGCTGGCGAAGACGGTGTCGGTGGTGGCGGGCCCGGCCTAGGCCCCCACCGGCTGCTCCCGCTCCTGCTCCTGCTCCTGTACGTATCGCAGGACGCCCCACATGCCGTGCTCGTCGGCGTGCGGGGCGTCGTCCTTGCACGCCTCCAGCCGCTCGCCGAGCGCGGGGACGTCGATGCCGGAGCCGATGAGCACGAGCTGGGTACGGCGCCCGTCCCGCTCGCCCGGGGCCCAGGGCTCCGGGTAGAAGCGCAGGAACCGCCCCACGGCGTGCACGGCGTACCGGTTGCGGGGATCGGCGGCGCCGAAGTCGACGTACCCCTTGATGCGGTAGAGCCCCTCGGGCCTGCTGTCGAGGAAGTCCATCAGCCGCCGGGGCGCGAGGGGCACGTCGGAGGTGAAGGAGAGGGACTCGTAGGCGGAGTGCAGGTGCCCGTGGTGCCCACTGCCGCTGTCGCTGTCACCGCCCTCGCCCCCCTCCTCCTCCCGGTGGAGGTCGTCGAAGGACAGCTGCCCGACACGCTCCCCGGCCGGCCGGCAGTCGAAGAGGAACCCGGGATCGATCCGCCCGTACGAGGCGGACACGACGGCGGCTCCCCCGGCGAGCGTCCGCACGAGCCCCGTCACACGGTCGGGGTCCGCCGCCCGGTCCACCTTGTTGACGACGACGAGGTCGGCGATGGCCAGGTGCCGGTCGATCTCGGGATGCTTCTCGCGGGTGGCATCGAACTCGGCGGCGTCGACGACCTCGATGAGGCCGCCGTAGACGATGTGCCGGTTCTCGCTGGCGAGGAGCATCCTCACCAGTTCCTGCGGCTCGGCGAGGCCGCTCGCCTCGATGACGATGACGTCGATCCCGGCGGAGGGCCGGGCGAGTCGGTCCAGGTACAGATCGAGTTCACCGGCGTCGACGGCGCAGCACAGGCAGCCGTTCCCCAGGGAGACGGTGGAGTCGCCGAGCGCGCCGGCCACGGCCATGGCGTCGATCTCGATGGCCCCGAAGTCGTTCACGAGAGCCCCGATACGGCTGCCTCCGCCGCGGTGCAGGAGGTGGTTGAGCAGGGTGGTCTTCCCGGACCCGAGGAAGCCGGCGAGGACGAGGACGGGGATCTGCCGGGGGCTCGCCTGAGTCAACGCGCGACCTCTCTCACACCTGTGCGTACACCGGCTCACGGACCGGCTCCCACGACGCGGAACGAATGCTCACCAAGGATACGAGCCGCCGCGAAGCCCGCGGAGTGAACGATTGTTAGCGGCGCTCGCGGGGCACACGTTGGGCAAGGCGCCGAGTTGCGCGACCCGCGCTTACCTCTGTGCGCCGCCTCTCCGCCTCCCAGCCGCTCCGAGCCCCTCGGCACCCTGGGAGACGGCAAGCGCCGCCCAACGCTCGCCGGTCCCCATCAGTCGACCCGCACCCGACGACCGGCGGACGGCCGCCTGACTCGGGGGTTGACATGGCCACACGGAACTTCGGCACACAAGGATGCGGCTCGACCGCGGCAGCCGGCCTGACCTTCACGGTCGGCATCGGTGTCCTCATCGCGCAGCAGTGGCACTCCAGAAGGCTACGACTGAACGAGCAGCAGCACATCAACCTTGCCAACCAGCAGCGACTTCACTGGGAGCTGCTGAGCAAGGCCCTGGAGGACCCGGCACTGGCCGCTGTTCTCGACACGCACAAGGGCACCATTCCGTCCGACAAGTACCGTCAGTTCCTCTTCGCCAACGCGGTGTACACCAACGCGCTGCTCGCTTACCGCATCGGCAACGTCAACCGTGCCGAACTCTTCGGCCACCTGCGCGGTACCGTACAGAACCCGATTTTTCGCGAATACTGGGAAGTGACCCGGCCGGCTCGTGCCAGCCTTGAGGCAAGCTCGGTCGAAGCCCAGGTGGGCCGCATGATGGACAACCTCATCAACGATTTGGACGAAGCCGACACCGAAGAGTGGTGGGTCGTGGGGGATCCGCCTGAATGAGTCCGTCCGACCGCAAAGGCTCCGTACAGCACCAAGAACATGCGGGTTGGTTTGTCACTCGTGACAGCAAAGTCTTTTCAGTCCGCTGTGGCCCCGACCACCTGACTGCTTGGAGCGGATTACCTTGAAGATCATTCGTCGCCTCGGCCGCCCGCCCCGTGAACGTGGCAGCATGTCCGGCGATACATGCCCTGACATCTTCGAACTCAGTGACGGCAGTTTCGCCGTCGTCGGGACCGATGCCACCGAAGCACTCGAAAGCGAGCTCCCCGCCGACGCCGCACGAGCGGACCACGAGCGCATCGTGGTCGTGAGTCGCGAGACTCTGATCCGAGCCAAAGCCGACATCCCTGAAGAGTGAGCGGGGAACGAGCTGCCGATGGCACAGCCGGTCGGAACCGCATCCGGCCCCGACCGGCGTCGGCCTCACGGAAGAGACATGCCCGACAACACAGTCGGACCCGGTTCATGCAGGGCTCAGCACCCCACGGTGATTACCGGTGGCAGGAGAGCTCACCGAAGCGCGGTTTTTCCGCCTTACGCAGTGCTCTTCGATCAGACATCCGGAATGTCGAGTTTGGCGCGAATAAGAGTCTCCCGGGTGATGACCACGATCCGCTCGTCGCTCGACCGCCCCGCGTCGGCCGGTAGTTTTCCCTCCAAAACGTCGGTCCTGTCGGCTCCGATGATGGCGAAAGAGCCGTCGTTCAGCTCAAAGATGTCAGGACAGGTGTTGCCGTCTAGGCTTCCACGCTGCCGCGGGGACACGCCGATGCGGCGAGTGATGTCTGGTGAAGTCACAGCGCCGTAGTCAAGCGCAGACATGGCACCTAGATCAACCTGCATCCGCCGGGGTCGCGGCAGGGACCAAAACGAACATCCACTCGGACTATTCAATATCGCCACAAGAGCGCATGTGACCGTTACTTTTGATCCACTCGGTCGTAGGAGGGGATTTCCGGATTCGACTATGCCGAGGACGCACCTGTTCGAACACCGGGCGGCGAAAAAGTCCCGTCACCCGCCCGTGAAGCGGCAACACCCTTACGGGCGACCGACTCCCCGGTGTCCGGCCAGGTTAGGCTCACCTCCGTGAGTACGTGTGCGAAGGTCTCCCGGGACCTGGCGGAGCCCCTCATGGGGACCGCCGCCACGGCGAGGACCTGGCTGCTGGTCGAGCAGTCAGGTCCCTGGGGTGCCGACGCGCTGACATCGAGCCACCTGGACCCCGCCCTGGGCCGCGCCCTGAAACGGGCGGCCGACGGCACCGGCGTACGCATCGCCCTCATCCGCCGCCCGGGGCGCCACGCGGACTGTCACACCGTCGCCGAGCGGCAGGTGTACGCGGCCCACACCACCCCGGGAAACACCTGGCTGCACAGCGCCACCACATCCGACCCCGGACAACTGCTCGACCTCGATCTCGCCCGGCTCGGCAGAGGACTGCCCGGCACCTTCGACACGGCGCTCGGCGGCCGTCCGCACACCGGCGACCCGCTCGCCCTGGTGTGCACCAACGGCAAGCGGGACCGGTGCTGCGCCCTGCTCGGCCGTCCCCTCGCCGCCGAGCTCGCCGCCTCCGGGGTGGCGGGCGCGTGGGAGGTCACGCACCTGGGAGGCCACCGCTTCTCACCCACTCTCCTCGTACTGCCGTTCGGCTACGTCTACGGGCGGGCCGAGGCCCATACCGTCAAGGAGGTCCTCCAGGGCGTACGGGAAGGACGGGTCGTCACCGAGGGGTGCCGTGGCGGCTCCGCGTGGGAGCGGCCCGGTCAGGCCGCCGAGCTGGCCGTGCGGGCAGCCGTGTCCGAGGGCACGGCGGGCGCGCTGAACGTGGTCCGCACCGAGGGCGGGGCACCCCGCTGGGAGGTGACGGTCGCCCATGCCGACGGCCGCCGCTGGCTCGTGACGGTCGCCCGGGGCGCCTCGTCGCCGCCCCGGGCGGAGAGCTGCGGTTCGGCCCTGGGCTCGCCGGCACGGATGGACGTCCTGGCGCTGCACGAGCTGCCGCGTACCGCGGGCGCGCGCTCCGTGCCCGGCTGACCAGGCGTTTCGACGAGATCCGCGCCACACCTCCTACGGACCTCCGCGCCCCTCCCCGTACCGTCATGGGTATGAGTTCCGCTTCCCCTGCCCGCCGACTGCGCCTCGGCATGCCGAGGCGGATGTTCTCGCAGGTGCTGCTGATGCAGGTGGCGGTCGCCGCCGGAGTCGCCGTACTCGCGACGGGTCTGTTCCTCGCGCCGCTCAGCGACCAGCTGGACGACCAGGCGATGCGTCGCGCCCTGGCGATCGCGCAGACCGCGGCGGCGCAGCCGCGTCTCGCCGAGGAGCTGACGGCGACGGGCCCTTCGGCGGACGGACCCGTGCAGGCCGCGGCGGAGCGGGTCCGCAGGGCGAGCGGGGCCGAGTACGTCGTGGTCATGGACGGACGCGGCGTGCGCTGGTCGCACACCAATCCCGCCGAGATCGGCAGGCGCGTCTCCACCGACCCGCGGCAGGCGCTGGCCGGCCGGGAGGTCATGCAGATCGACGACGGCACGCTGGGCCGCTCGGCGCGCGGCAAGGTGCCGTTGCGCGACGCCGACGGCTCCGTGGTCGGCGCGGTCTCGGTGGGCATCGCGTACGACAGCGTGCGGGCCCGTCTGGTCCACGCGATCCCGGGGCTCCTCGCGTACGCGGGCGGCGCGCTGGCCGTCGGCGCGCTGGCCGCCTATCTGATCTCCCGGCGGCTGCACCGCCAGACCCGTGACCTGGCCTTCTCCGATATCGCCGGACTCCTCGCGGAGCGCGAGGCCGTGCTGCACGGCATCCGGGAGGGTGTCGTCGCGCTGGACCGCGAGGGCAGGATCCGGCTGCTCAACGACGAGGCCCGCCGGTTGCTGGGCATCGGCGACGAGGCCGTGGGGCAGCCTCTCGACGCGGCGCTCGGCACGGGGCGTACGGCCGATGTGCTGGCCGGGACCGTCGGCGGAACCGATCTGCTCACCGTTCGCGGACAGCGGGTCCTGGTCGCCAACCGCATGCCGACCGAAGACGGCGGTGCCGTCGCCACCCTGCGGGACCGTACGGAACTGGAGCAGCTGGGCCGCGAACTCGACTCCACCCGCGGTCTGATCGACGCCCTGCGCGCCCAGGACCACGAGCACGCCAACCGGATGCACACCCTGCTCGGCCTGCTGGAGCTGGAGATGTTCGACGAGGCCACGGAGTTCGTCGGCGAGGTGGTCGGCGACCACCGGGCCACCGCGGAACAGGTCACCGAGAAGATCCACGACCCGCTGCTCGCCGCCCTCCTGGTCGGCAAGGCCACCGTGGCGGCGGAGCGCGGCGTCGCCCTGGCCGTCTCCGACGGGACGCTGCTGCCCGACCGGCTGGTCGACGCCCGCGGGCTGGTCACCGTCGTCGGGAACCTCGTCGACAACGCGCTCGACGCCGTCGCGGGCACCGCCCACGCGCGCGTGGAGGTCGAACTGCGCGCGGAAGGGCGTACGGCCGTGCTCAGGGTGCGCGACACCGGGCCGGGCGTTCCCGCCGGGCAACGCGAGGTGGTCTTCACGGACGGCTGGTCCACCAAGGAACCGTCCGCCCACCGCCCGCGCGGGATCGGCCTGCCGCTGGTACGCCGGCTCGCCGAACGGCAGGGGGGCAGCGCGCGGGTGACGGACGCGCGGGGCGGGGGTGCGCAGTTCACGGTCGTGCTGCCGGAGGCGCTGGCCGAGCCGGGGCCGGCGGCGGAGCCGGAGCACGGGCCGACGGGCGCGGGGGCCGTCACAACCGGTGAGGAGGAGTCGCGGTGAGCGAAGTGATCGAAGTGCTGGTCGTGGACGACGACCTGCGGGTCGCCCAGGTCAACGCCGCCTACGTGGAGAAGGTCGCGGGCTTCCACGTCGCGGGCGAGGCCCACTCGGCCGCGGAGGCACTGCGGCAGTTGGAAGCGCTTCCCCGGGTGGACCTGGTGCTGCTCGACCACTACCTGCCGGACGGGACGGGGCTCGCGGTCGTCCAGGAGATGCGGCGGCGCGGCCACCAGACCGACGTGATCATGGTGACCGCGGCCCGTGACATCGCCACGGTCCGGGCGGCGATGCGGCACGGAGCCCTCCAGTACCTGGTGAAACCGTTCGCCTTCGCCGGGCTCCGGGCGAAACTGGAGGCGTACGCCGCCTTGCGCCGCACCCTCGACAGTGGTGGTGAGGCCGAACAGGCCGAGGTCGACTGGATCTTCGGCGCCCTCTCGGCGGGCACCGAGCCGAATCTGCCCAAAGGGCACTCCCCCGCCACCGCGGAGGCCGTCCGCCAGGCCCTGGTGGACGCGGAAGGCCCGCTGTCGGCTCAGGAGACCGCCGACCGGACCGGCCTGAGCCGGCAGACCGCCCAGCGCTACCTGAAGCTTCTGGAGCGCACCGGCCGTGCCACGCTGAGCCTGAAGTACGGCGACGCGGGCCGCCCGGAACACCGTTACGTCTGGGCGACCCGGAGCTGAGGACGCCTTGACCCGAGGACGCCTCGGCTTGAGAGCACCTCGGCCCGAGGGCGCCTTCGGCGTACGCGAGCGGGCCGTCCGGCAGTCCCGCGTGCGCCCGGGTCCCGCGGGTACGCCAGGGTATTCCCGCGGTAAGCCCGGCCCGCCCGCGGGGGCCCGCTCAGACCGCCCCCGCTCCCGTGAGCGCCCGTACCTCGGTCTCCGCGTGCCCGGCCTCGTCCGGCGGTTCCGCCGAGGTGACCGTGCCGAGCCAGCCCGCGAGGAAGCCCAGCGGGATGGAGACCAGTCCCGGGTTCTCCAGTGGGAAGTACTGGAGGTCGGCGCCCGGGAACAGCGAGTCGGGACTGCCCGTCACCACGGGCGACAGCACCACCAGTACCAAGGCCGGCAGCAGGCCCCCGTACACGGACCACACCGCGCCGCGCGTGGTGAAGTTCCGCCAGAACAGCGAGTACAGCAGGACGGGCAGATTCGCCGACGCGGCGACCGCGAAGGCGAGTCCCACCAGGAACGCCACGTTCAGGTCGCGTGCGAGCAGGCCGAGCGCGATGGCCACGACGCCGGTCCCCACCGCGGCGGTCCGCGCCACGGCCACCTCGCTGCGCGGCTTCGCCCGGCGCCTGCGCAGCGACGCGTACAGGTCGTGGGCCACGGACGCCGAGGAGGCGAGCGTGATCCCGGCGACCACCGCGAGGATCGTGGCGAAGGCGATCGCGGCGACGACCGCGAAGAGGACCGTCCCGCCGGTGGAGGCGGCCCCGCCGCCCAGATCGAGTGCCAGCAACGGGACCGCCGTGTTCCCGGCCGCGTTCGACCCGCGTACGGCGTCGGGGCCGACGATCGCCGCCGCCCCGAACCCCAGCACGATCGTCATCAGGTAGAACCCGCCGATCAGGCCGATCGCCCAGACGACCGAACGGCGTGCGGCCCGGGCCGTCGGCACGGTGTAGAAGCGCGACAGGATGTGCGGCAGTCCGGCCGTGCCCAGCACCAGCGCGAGACCCAGGCTGATGAAGTCGAGGCGCGCCGTCCAGTCGCCGCCGTACCTCAGTCCCGGCGCGAGGAACGACGTCCCGTGCCCGCTCCGCTGCGCCGCCGTGCGCAGCAGCTGGTCGAAGTCTCCCTGGAACCGCAGCAGCACGAGCACCGTCAGCGCGACCGCCCCGCCCATGAGCAGGACCGCCTTGACGATCTGAATCCATGTGGTGGCGCGCATTCCGCCGAACGACACGTAGACGACCATGAGCGCGCCGACACCGACGACCGTCCAGGTCCGCACCGCCCCGCCCGTGCCTCCCAGCAGCAGCGCGACCAGGCTGCCCGCCCCCACCATCTGCGCCACCAGGTACAGGACGGACACGGTCACCGAGGAGGTTCCCGCCGCGATCCGCACGGGCCGTTCGCCCATGCGCGAGACGACCACGTCGGCGAGCGTGAACCGGCCGCAGTTGCGGACCAGCTCGGCGACCAGGAACAGCACGACGAGCCAGGCGACGAGGAAACCCACCGAGTACAGCAGACCGTCGTAGCCGAAGAGCGCGATCAGTCCCGAGATCCCCAGGAAGGAAGCGGCGGACATGTAGTCGCCCGCGATGGCAAAACCATTCTCCATCGGCGAGAACAGCCGGCCGCCCGCGTAGAACTCCTCCGCCGAGCCGTGCCGGTGGCGGCTCACCCAGGTCGTGATGCCCAGGGTGATCGCGACGAACACGCTGAACAGCAGCAGGGCCAGCGTCTGGTGGTTCCCGGTCACCGTCCACCGCCCGCGGCGCCGCGCGTCAGCTCCTGCGTGTCCCAGCGCAGATCGAGGGCGGCACGGTCCCTGCGCAGTCGTGCGTGCCGTGCGTACGCCCAGGTGAGGAGGAACGTCGTGAGGAACTGCCCGAGTCCCGCGACCATCGCCACGTTCACCGCGCCGGCCACGGGCCGCGCCATGAAGGACGGTGCCGCCGTCGCCGTCACGACATATCCCACGTACCAGAGCAGGAAGACGGCGGTGCCCGGGATCACGAACCTCCGGTACCGGCTGCGCACCTCCTGGAAGGCGGCACTGCGCTGCACCTCCAGGTAGACATCGGCGGCACGGGCGCCGCGGTCCTCCCGCCGTCCGTGCGCGGGCGGCACGGCGGGAGCGGGCGCGCCCGTACCGTCCAGCTCGCCCCACCCGGAGGCGAGTGCGTCGTACCAGGGGTCCTCGATCCGGACCTTTCCGGAGTCGGGACCGTCGTGCTTCTCCACCGGGCTCTCCTTGTCCGCCACCCGTTCCGGCGGCGTGCCCAAGGATGGACAGATCGGGAAGATCCCTGACTCTTCTCTCCGCCCGCTTCACCCCATCAGGTGACCCACCCCCTGGTGGACGCACAGGTCGCTCCGCGGAGGCGTAACGGAGGACGCGTCCGGCGGGGCCCGGCCGGAGTTCCGGCCGGGCCCCGCCGGATCGCCTACGCGTCGATGCGCGAGCGGTCCAGCGTCGCCGCGGAGCTGGAGATGAACTCCTTGCGCGGCGCGACGTCGTTGCCCATCAGCAGGTCGAAGACCTGCTCGGATGCCTCCAGGTCGGAGATGTTGATCCGGCGCAGGGTGCGGTGGCGCGGGTCCATGGTCGTCTCCGCCAGCTGGTCCGCGTCCATCTCGCCGAGACCCTTGTAGCGCTGGATCGAGTCCTTGTAGCGCACGTTCTTCCGCTGGAGCTCCAGCAGGGTGTCCCGCAGTTCGCGGTCCGAGTACGTGTAGACGTACTTGTCCTGGCCCTTCTTCGGCTGGCTCAGCTCGATCCGGTGCAGCGGCGGCACGGCCGCGAACACCCGGCCGGCCTCCACCATGGGGCGCATGTAGCGCTGGAAGAGCGTCAGGAGCAGGCAGCGGATGTGCGCGCCGTCGACATCGGCGTCGACGAGCAGGATGATCTTCCCGTAGCGGGCGGTGTCGAGATCGAACGTACGGCCCGATCCCGCCCCTATGACCTGGATGATCGCGCCGCACTCGGCGTTCTTCAGCATGTCCGAGATGGAGGACTTCTGAACGTTGAGGATCTTTCCGCGAATCGGCAGCAGGGCCTGGAACTCGGAGTTCCGGGCGAGCTTGGCGGTGCCGAGCGCCGAGTCCCCCTCGACGATGAACAGCTCGCTGCGCTCCACGTCGTCGCTGCGGCAGTCGGCGAGCTTGGCGGGCAGCGAGGAGGACTCCAGGGCCGTCTTCCGGCGCTGCGCGTCCTTGTGCTGGCGGGCCGCGATCCGCGTACGGGCGGCGGCCACCGCCTTCTCCAGGACCACCCGGGCCTGGGCGGCCGTGTCCCGCTTCGCGGAGGTCAGGAACGCCTTGAGTTCCTTGGAGACCACGTTCGTCACGATGCGGCGGGCCGCGGAGGTACCGAGCACCTCCTTGGTCTGCCCCTCGAACTGGGGTTCCGCGAGGCGCACGGTGACGACCGCGGTGAGGCCCTCCAGGGCGTCGTCCTTGACGATGTCGTCCTCGGCGACGCGCAGCAGCTTCTTGGTGCGCAGCACCTCGTTGACCGTCCTGGCGACGGCCTGCTCGAAGCCCGCGACGTGGGTGCCGCCCTTGGGCGTGGCGATGATGTTCACGAAGGACCTGAGCGTCGTGTCGTAGCCCGTGCCCCAGCGCATCGCGACGTCGACGCCCAGTTCGCGGGTGACCTCGGTCGGAGTCATCTGGCCGTGCTCGTCGAGGACCGGGACGGTCTCCTTGAAGCTCCCCTGGCCGGAGAAGCGGAGCACGTCGCAGATCGGCTTGTCGGTGGCCAGGTACTCGCAGAACTCGCTGATGCCACCGTCGAAGCGGAAGGACTCCTCGCCCTTGCTGCCGCCCTCGCCGAGCCCGTACTCGTCGCGGACGACGATGGTCAGGCCGGGTACCAGGAAGGCGGTCTGCCGGGCCCGCTGGTGGAGGTTCTCCAGGGAGAGCTTGGCGTCCTTGAGGAAGATCTGGCGGTCGGCCCAGTACCGCACGCGTGTGCCGGTGCGGGTCTTGGGGATCCTCTTGAGCTTGCGCAGCCCGGAGGAGGCGTCGAACGCGGCGTCGGCCCCGTTGCCCTTGAAGGCGCCGGGCGTGCCCCGCCGGAAGCTCACCGCGTGGGTGCTGCCTCCACGGTCCACCTCGACGTCCAGACGGGCCGAGAGCGCGTTCACCACGGAGGCGCCCACACCGTGCAGGCCGCCGGAGGCCGCGTACGAGCCGCCGCCGAACTTGCCTCCGGCGTGCAGCTTGGTCATCACGACCTCGACGCCCGAAAGGCCGGTTTTGGGCTCGACATCGACCGGGATGCCCCGGCCGTTGTCCCGCACCTCGACGGAGCCGTCGTCGTGCAGGGTCACGTCGATGTGGTCGCAGTAGCCTCCGAGGGCCTCGTCCACGGAGTTGTCGATGATCTCCCAGAGGCAGTGCATCAGACCGCGGCTGTCGGTCGATCCGATGTACATGCCCGGGCGCTTCCGCACGGCCTCGAGGCCCTCGAGGACGAGCAGGTGCCGCGCGGTGTAGTTGGAACCGTCCCGGTCTGCTCCGGTCAGCAGGGCTGTGGACGGCACGGACGTGTCGGCGGTCACGCGGTTCGCTCCTCGCTGAATTTCAGTGGGGGCCCTTGTGGGTAAGGGTCCGGCTTCGGTCACCGGTCCGAGGGTACCGACGCCTGGTAGAGCCGTTGTCACGCCACCCTCGTGCTGAAGGCAGACTAGTCCAGGGTCGCATGCCTGTTCGATCCGTCGTGGGAGTGAAGTACACATCACGTTCCCTTCCAGGCATGAACCATTTAGGCTCCGGGCACGTCCTCAAGAACAACCGGCAAGCCAGCCGGAGGACTGAACCTGACGAAGCGCGAAACCCGTAAGACACAAAGACACGCAATACGGCTCATTCGCCGCCAACCGGCAGCAGACAGCCGACTCGGAAAGTTTTTTCGAGGAAGAGCCACAAGCGGGAACGTTTTCGGCCTGGTTGGATGTTGACCCTGGTACGACAGCTCGTCGAGCTAGAGAAGAGGCGACGTGACTACTGTTCTGACCCCCGCGAGCCCGCTGACGGCCGCTGACCGCTGCGACCGTTGCGGCGCCCAGGCATATCTGCGCGTCGTCCTCATCAGCGGTGGTGAACTGCTCTTCTGCGCCCACCACGGACGCAAGTTCGAGCCGGAACTCAAGAAGATCGCCGCTGAGATACAGGACGAGACGGAGCGGCTGACTGCCGCACCGGCAAGCGCCAATGACGAAGAGCACTGACACTTCGCGCAGACGACGAGCCATCTCCGGCACAGGCCGGTGACCGGGCGGCCGCCCCTGGATCCATCAGGGGCGGCCGCTCGTGTTCGTGTCCGGGCATCGCCCGGAACCGTCCGGGAGCCCCGCCGAGGGGGCGAACCTCGCCGAGGGGGCGCCGAACGGCCCTCAGCGGCCCGTTCCGAGTGCTGTGACGACCTGCGAGACCCGCGTGTACACCCCCGGGCTGCCGGCCCGCCCGCAGCCGTTCCCCCAGGACACGAGACCGATCAGCCGCCCCCGGGCGACCAGGGGGCCTCCGCTGTCGCCCTGGCAGGCGTCCCGGCCGCCGTCCGCCGCCCCCGCGCACAGCATGGAGCCGTGGACGTACGTACCGTCCGGGCTCCCGGGGTACGCCTCCGCGCAGACGGCGTCGGGCAGCACCTCGACACGGGCCGCCCGCAGGGCGTCCGCGTAGTCGCCGCTCCCCGTGGTGTCGCCCCAGCCGTAGACCGCGGCGCCCGTACCGGGTGCGTACGCGGCGTCCCCGGGGCCGGCCATGCCGATGACGGAGCCGACGCCGAGCGGTTTCGCGAGGGTGAGCACGGCGAAGTCGCCGGCGTTCGTGCCGCGGTCGTGCCGGGGGTTGATCCAGACGTCCCGTACGGCGATCTCCCTGCCCCCGTCCGTCCCCAGGTCCCCGCGACCCGCCACGACCCGCAGGTCCCGGACCTGCCGGGGCGGTGCGCCCAGCGCCTCCTCGGTCAGGCAGTGGGCGGCGGTCAGCACGGTGGAGCGCCCGATCACCGCGCCCCCGCAGAACTGTCCCGCGCGCGTACGCCCGAACCGGTCACGGCTGGACAGGGCCACCGCCCAGGGGGTCTCGGAGATCTCGACCGGATGGCCTCCGATGACGACGTCGGCCGTCGCGGGGACCGGGCGGGCCAGTGGTGACACGGCCACCGCGGCCGCCACCGCGGCCGCCGGCGCCAGGGCTCGGGCGAAGGGTCGACGCATGCACGTTCCTCACTCTGGGGTTTTCGTGAGACACCCAGAGTGATCCAGACGGCGGAACTCCGCACCCCGTACAGGCGAAGCGCACCGAAGCGCACACGGACAGAGCACAGACCCGGGGGCCCGGTTTCCCCCGTCGACGGATCGACGGGGGAAACCGGGCCCCCGGTGACGTACCGCGGCGGAGGGCCGGGGTCTAGTCGAGGTAGTCGCGCAGGACCTGCGAGCGCGAGGGGTGGCGCAGCTTCGACATCGTCTTGGACTCGATCTGGCGGATCCGCTCACGCGTCACGCCGTACACCTTGCCGATCTCGTCGAGGGTCTTCGGCTGACCGTCGGTGAGACCGAAGCGCATCGAGACGACGCCCGCCTCGCGCTCGGAGAGGGTGTCCAGGACGGAGTGCAGCTGCTCCTGGAGGAGCGTGAAGCTGACCGCGTCGGCCGGGACGACCGCTTCGGAGTCCTCGATGAGGTCACCGAACTCGCTGTCGCCGTCCTCGCCCAGGGGGGTGTGGAGGGAGATCGGCTCACGGCCGTACTTCTGGACCTCGATGACCTTCTCGGGGGTCATGTCGAGTTCCTTGGCCAGTTCCTCCGGGGTGGGCTCGCGGCCCAGGTCCTGGAGCATCTGGCGCTGCACGCGCGCGAGCTTGTTGATGACCTCGACCATGTGCACCGGGATACGGATGGTGCGGGCCTGGTCGGCCATGGCGCGGGTGATCGCCTGGCGGATCCACCACGTGGCGTAGGTCGAGAACTTGTAGCCCTTGGTGTAGTCGAACTTCTCGACCGCGCGGATCAGACCGAGGTTGCCCTCCTGGATCAGGTCCAGGAAGAGCATGCCGCGGCCGGTGTACCGCTTGGCCAGGGAGACCACCAGACGGAGGTTGGCCTCCAGGAGGTGGTTCTTGGCGCGGCGGCCGTCCTCGGCGATGATCTCCAGCTCGCGCTTGAGCTTCGGCGCCAGCTTGTCGGCGTTCGCCAGCTTGTCCTCGGCGAACAGACCGGCCTCGATGCGCTTGGCGAGCTCGACCTCCTGCTCGGCGTTGAGCAGCGGGACCTTGCCGATCTGCTTGAGGTAGTCCTTGACCGGGTCGGCGGTGGCACCGGCGGCGGCGACCTGCTGCGCCGGGGCGTCGTCCTCGTCCTCGTCGGACAGCACGAAGCCCTGGGCACCGTCCTCGGTGGGCTCCTCGGCGCCGGCCTTGCCCGCGCCCGGGGTCTCCTCGACGGCCTCGTCCTCGACCAGCTCGGCGTCGTCCTTCTTGCCGGCGGTCTTCTTCGCCACCGTCTTCTTGGCGACGGCCTTCTTCGCGACGGTCTTCTTGGCCGTCGCCTTCTTGGCCGGGGCCTTCCTGGCGGAGGCGTCCTCGGCCGGAACGTCGGCGTCGGGCATCACCGGCGCGGCGGTGGCGACCGTCTTCTTGGCCGTCACCGTCTTCGCCGCGACGGTCTTGGTGGCGGTGCGCTTGGCGGGACTCTTCGCTGCGACGCTCTTCCGGGTGCGCTTGGGCTCCGCGGCACTGACCATCAGCGTCACACCCTCTTCCTCGAGGATCTGGTTGAGGCTGCGCAGTACGTTCTTCCACTGAGTGGCCGGAATCTGGTCAGCTTCGAAGGCCCGACGCACGTCGTCGCCGGCGATCTGCCCCTCAGCCTTTCCCCGCTCAATGAGCGCCATGACAGAGACGGACTCGGCGATCTCCGGCGGGAGCGTACGGGATGTGCTGGCCGACACGAACAACCTCTCGGAACGTTGGAAAACGGCTTCCGGCCCCGTCCACTGCGGACCGGGGCCGACGACCGCCGGCTTTGGAATGGGCCGACGGCGCGGGCGGGGGCCGGGGAGAGTCACAGCGCCTGGAGCGGCGCCCGTATTCCCTACTCGGCTGTCACCTCTTAGGTCATCGCGCTGTCCCGAAGAGCGTTACGCCCAATCTGCGTGGCCCGAGTCACATCTTTTATGCATACAAAAGCGGCCGGATGCGGTCAGAGCCGGTCAATCGATGACTCCGGTGCCTCTGACGGCTCCCGGTGCCTCCGATCGCTCCGATGGCTCTGATGGCTCTGATGTCTTCGATGTCTTCGATGGCTCCGATGGCTTCGATGCCTCCGGCGCCTCATCGCACCGCCGGGCCCCGCCGGATCCTCGCGGAGTCCGGTGGAGCCCGGCGGCGGACCGTTCCCCGGCCCGGCGATGCCACGTGGGACACCTGCTCCCGACCGCGCCACCCGCTGTACGCGATCAGTGCTCGCGCGGGGCGGGCACGACGCGCTCCACCTCGGGGTGGACGGTGAGCAGTTGCCGCATGGCCGCCTCGGCGCCCGAGGCGTCGCCCGCCGCCAGGGTGTCGGCGATGCGGGCGTGGTGGGCGAGGGACGCCTCGTTCGGCCGGTCACAGCCGGTGACGGGGCCGCCGGAGACCTGCAGGGCGGCCGACACGATCCCGGAGAGGTGCTCCAGCATGCGGTTCCCGGCGACCTGGATGAGCAGGGAGTGGAACTCCGCGTCGGCCCGCGAGAAGGTGAGGGCGTCCCCCTGCCCCAGCGCGTGCCCCATGATCTCGACCATGTCGGCCAGCCGCTGCTGGACCTCCGGCCGACCGTGCCCGGCGGCGAGACGGGCGGCCAGCGGCTCGATCGTCCAGCGCAGCTCGCTCAGCTCACGCCGCTGGTTGTCGCGCTGCGGTCCGAAGGCGCGCCACTCGATGATGTCCGGGTCCAGGAGGTTCCAGTCGCTGACCGGACGGACGCGCGTACCGACATTGGGGCGGGCGCTGACCAGCCCTTTCGCCTCAAGGACGCGGAGAGATTCACGGACGACCGTGCGGGAGACCTCGAAGCGCTGGCCGATCTCCTCGGGCACGAGGGGGCGGTCGGCGCCCAGATCACCGGAGACGATCATCTGACCGAGTTGCTGGACAAGTTGGCCGTGCAGGCCGCGGCCACGGCTGCCGGCGGCGCGTCGGCCCACGCGCCCCAGCTCCGGGTCCGTGGTCTCCCACGCGGAAGCGCCGAGGCGGTCCGGACCAGGGGTCTCCGCATAGGGGTAGCGATCGAGATCGCCCGGTCCGGCGAGGCCGGAATCTGCGGAACGGGCGGCTGTCATCATGGCGTGCGCAAGGGTAGTCACGGATCCTTTGTCGGCGCCGTCCCCAACTCCCTTGAGGTCTTTGGTGAAAAGCACACGAAAGGGTGATCGCTCACACCGTCGCAATTGACGCCTTTTCGGAAGGAAGTGGGCTTTCTGCGCGGAGTTGCGCGCACGAGGGGAACACGCGTGCGCGGGCGGCCGCCGTGGGGGCGGCCGTCGGGGACCGTCACCGGACCCTGCTCCGCAGAGTCGTGAACAGATAGGCGCAGAGCAGGGCCGTGAGCGACAACGTCAGGGCACTGCCGACGGGTTGGGCGATCACTCCCGCCACCGCGGTCAGATGGTGCTCGCCCCCGAACGGCCACCGCACCAGCACGAGCTCGCGCAGCCGGGCCGGGAACCCGGCGGCCGTCCGGGTCGACGGCCCTTCCAGAACTTTCTGCACGACCGGCACGACGAGGACCGGCACGGCGAGGACCGCCGCCAGTCCGGCCGTCGTGGACCGGAAGACGCCCGCCGCGAGCACACCGGCCCAGGCGCAGCCGACCACGAGACCGATCCAGCTCGCACCTTGCGCGATCCAGTCCGGGGGGACTCCGGTCAGCTCCCGCCCGTAGAGGAGGTGGAGCAGCTCCGCGTTCACACCCACCACGACGAGCGCCAGCGCCAGCCCGGTGGCCGCGGCGACCACGAGTTTGGCGGCCAGCAGCCCCAGCCGGCGCGGGACGGTACCGCGGTCCGCGGCCAGGGCGGGATGACGGAACTCGTCGCCGAAGGCGAGAGCCCCCAGCAGCCCCGCGCCGAGCGCCGCGGGCGGCAGGGGGAGGTCCCGCGGCCATGCGGCGAGCAACCGCGGCTGGGGCGTGTGCCCCGTCCTGGCCAGGAGCACGGAGAGGAGGGCGGAGACGACAAGGACGGCGGCCGCGGTCAGCCGGCCGGCACCGACCCCGGCCGCGCGGCGCAGTTCGTACCGCAGCGGACGCAGGGGGCCGGCACCGGGGCGGACCGTGATGGGCGGCGGGAGGAGGGACGGCTCCCGCACGAGGGACGGCTGCCGGTCCGGCCGGACCGGCCGGATCTCCTGCGTCTCCGCGGCCTGCGCGGGCGCACCGGCCGCGGGAGAAGCCTCCCCGGCCTCCCGCACGAAGGGCTCCCGTACGGGGGACTCCCGTACGGGGGACTCCGGTGCGGAGGACTCCCGTGCGAGGGGCCCCTGTGCGGGCGTCGGCCCCATGTCGCCGATCTCGTCCGCGAGTCGGTGCACGAGGATGCCGTGCCGGTAGGCGGTCTCGCCCACCTCGGCGCAGGTGCTGCCGTACACGGAAAGGCGGTTGCCGTCCTCCTGTACGACTTCCACGGAGTGCCGGGCGGCGCGCGCCTCCTTGGCCAGCAGGGCACCGAGCCGGGCCGCGTACGGGCTGCGGACGGCGACGCGCGGCCGGAGCCGGGTGCGGGAGAAGTCCGCGGCCTCCTGGTCGGCGACGAGTCTGCCCTTCTCCAGGGTGACGACCCGGTCGGCGGCCCACGCGGCCTCCTTGGGGTCGTCCGTGGTGAACAGCACGGTGCCGCCCCCGGCGGCGTGGGCGCGCAGAACTCCGTGCAGCCAGGTGCCCTCGCGGGTGCACAGGCCCTCGGTGGCGTCGTCGAGCACCAGCGCGTGCGGATCGGCCAGCAGGGCGCAGCCCAGGCCGAGACGGCGGTCCATGCCGTGCGAGAGGGTGCCCAGGGGCTCGTCGCGGAGAGCGGCGAGTCCCACCGCCTCCAGGATGTCGTCGGCGCGTTGCGCGGGTACGCCCACCGCGGCGCACAGCATGCGCAGGTGCCCCCGGACCGTGCGCGCCGGGTGCCCGGGCACCTCACCGAGCACCACGCCCACCTCGTGCGAGGGGTGGGCGTGGTGGCGGAGGGGACGGCCTCTGAAGTAGGTGATCCCGCGGCCCCGTTGCAGTTCGAGCATGAGTCCGAGCGCGGTCGTCTTGCCCGCACCGGGGGCGCCGAGGAGCGCCGTGACCCGGCCTGCGGGCGCCTCGAAGGAAACGTCGTCGACCGCGGGGGGAAGCTCCTTGCGGGTGTCGCTGGTCAGTCCGATGGCCTGGATCACCCGAAGCAAGATAGCGTCACCTGTGACGTTTTGCGGGCATTCCGGACATCTTGGGACTGCAAGCGGACGCCGTGCCGGTCCGGCCGCTCGGGGACCGCCGGCCCGGAGGCCGCCCGCAGCCCGGGGAGCGTCAGACCTCGGGACGGAGCATCGGCGGGTTGAGCAGGGTGGCGCCACCCGCGCGGAAGAGCTGGGCGGGGCGGCCGCCCTGCCGGGTCGTCGTCCCGCCCGTGGGAACGAGGAAGCCCGGCGTCCCGGTCACCTTGCGGTGGAAGTTGCGCGGGTCGAGTGCCACGCCCCACACCGCCTCGTACACCCGGCGCAGTTCACCGACCGTGAACTCGGGCGGACAGAAGGCGGTGGCCAGCGACGAGTACTCGATCTTGGATCGGGCGCGCTCCACACCGTCCGCGAGGATCCGGGCGTGGTCGAAGGCGAGCGGCGCCGCCTGCTCCCCGTCGCGGCCGTAACCACCCTGCTGGAGCAGGTCCTCGACGGGAGCCCACCGTGCGCTGTTCGCGTCCCCGCCCGCCCTGGGCGCGGGCAGGTCGGGCGCGAGGGCGAGATGGGCGACGCTGACGACCCTCATCCGCGGGTCGCGCCCGGGGTCGCCGTAGGTCGCGAGCTGCTCCAGGTGCGCCCCGTTCACCTGCGCGGGAGCGTCCGGGTCATGGGCACGGAGGCCGGTCTCCTCCATCAGCTCCCGCGCTGCGGCCTGGGACAGGTCCTCGTCCGGGCGCACGAATCCGCCGGGCAGCGCCCACCGCCCCTGGAACGGCGACTCGCCCCTCCGTACCGCCAGCGCGCACAGGGCGTGGCGACGCACGGTCAGCACGACCAGGTCGACGGTGACGGCGAACGGCGCGAAGGCTGACGGGTCGTAAGGCATGCCGCGATCATAGTCGTCTTCCTGACGATAAACACTCCCTTCACCGGTCGCTCACATGGCTGATCCAGCACTGTCGGCCGTCCTCGCGCGCCCGTACGGACCTCGCGCCCCAGTGGGCGGGCCTCAGGCTCCCAGCTGCAGTCCGTCGGCTGCCTCCTCCACCAGGGCGAGACCGAGCCTGCTGACGCGTACGGAGAAGGCGGCGCCCGCGATGCGCAGACCGGTCAGTTCGAGTTCGCCCAAGGGAGCCGAACGGACCGGACGCAGCGTCACCGTGCGCGCCGGGGCATCGGGGCGGATACCGGCGAGGGTGGTGAGCAGGAGGACGCCGGCGGCCGCGGCGGTGGCCGCCGGTCTGCAGGCCGTCGGATGGGGCACCGGGGCGCCGCCCCGCACCCGCTGCTCCCCCGCGTACATCTCGGGCAGCCGGTAGCCGAATGCCTCGGCTGCCGACAGCACGCCTCCCAGCAGTGCGGCGGCCTCCTTCTCGAAGCCCGCGGCGGCCAGTCCGGCCACGGCGACGGCCGTCTCCCGCACGCGCACGGCCCCGCTCCGGTGCCCGAACGGGTTGTAGCCCGCCTCCCTCGCACCGAGGCTGCGCAATCCCCATCCCGAGTCCATGGCCGGTCCGCCGAGCAGACGTGCGAGCTGTTCCGTCCGCACCCTGTCGAGCAGTCCCGGGGCCGGTGCGCCCGCACCGAGCAGTCCGGTGTCGAGGAGGTGGACGCTGCCGGCGCCGAGCTGCGGCACGAGCCGCCCTCCTGGCAGGAGGGCCGCAGCCGGTCTGCCGCCTCCGGCGCCCTCGACCCAGAAATCCTTCCGGAACGCGGTTCTCACCTCCCCCGCCCACTCCCGCAGCTCGGTGCCGCCTCCCCTGCCGTAGGCGTCGAGGAGGTCCGCGCCCAGCAGAGCGGCCCGGTGCGCGTGCGCCTGGGTCTCACCGCGCCATGGCCCGCCCGGGTGCGGGTCCGCCAGGTACGTACCCTCGCCGACAGCGGTCCGCAGCCACCGGAGACACCGCTCGGCCGCGGGCAGCAGCTCTTGCGTCTCCGGTTCGGAAAGCCCCCAGCGCCTGGCCTCCGCGAGGACCACCGGAAACAGCAGGGTCGCCTCCTGTCCCGTGCAGCTCGGTGGCATCTGATCCCCGGCCTGCCGTCGCGGGCCGGGGATCAGGCCGGAGCCCGGCCCCGCCCCGACGAGCTGGGCGCGGGCGAGGGCACGCAGGGTGCCCGCGGCCAGGCGCGTGCCCAGCGGCAGGGCCATGCGCGCGGCCGCGAGGGCCTCGGCCGGTGCCATGCCGCAGCGCCAGGGCGCCCCGGCCGCCGGATACGTGTCGGACGGCCGTACGGGATCGCGCAGGAGGAGGGCCTGCAGGTCCTCGATGCTCGTGCGCAGCAACGCCTCGGCCCGCGGGTCGTCACCGGTGGCCCGTGCCGGGGCGAGCGGACTCGTGGCCGCGCGCGCGACGGCCCGGACGGGCCCCGCCCCGGCCGGACCCACTCTCAGCTCCACGCTCCGGCTGCCGCCGGGCGGCAGCTCGAACTCCCAGCGCAGCAGTCCGGCGGAGGCCAGCGTGTCCGATGGCGGCGGGTCGGCCGTGATGGCGGAGTGCCCGGCGGCCGACGACCACCGCATGCCGAAGGCATGGACGCTCGCCGTCAGGTCGGGCCCCGCCCTCCCCGCGGCGATCGCGCCCAGGTCGGCCAGGTCCGTGCCGAGCGCCAGCTCGACGGGGAGGCGCAGGGGACGCCGGGCGGCGCTGCGCAGGGTGATCCGCTCCGTGCCGTCCGCCGATCGCGTCCGTTCGACCAGGACGTCCGGGTCGGGCCCACCGTCGGCGACCAGGCTGAGGGTCGCCACGAAACGTGCCCGGTCGGCCGCGATCATCCGGCCCTGGACGGCGAGCGGCTCCCGTCCCGCCACCCGGAGCCGGCACCGGGAGAGCATACGGCGGCCCGAACGGTAGAAGCCCTCCAGTCCGTGACCGGTCAGCTGCCCGTGCTCCGGGGAGATGGCGAGCCCCGGCAGGGCGACGCAGATCAGTGCGGTGTGCGCCGCCGGCGGGTTCACCGTGGCGTACCGCGCGGCCGGCGCTGTCTGCGGGACCGGGGCCGAAGCAGGAGCCGGGACCGGGGCGGCGCGGCATGGGGTGGGCTGGGCCGGCCCACGGAGGGCGGGCGGGTCGCTGTCAGGAACGGCAGGCCCGGAGGACGGGATGGGCAGAGGCATACGGCGGCTTCTTCCGTGCTCCGTGTGCCGAGTCGGTACTCGGCGGTGTACGAGGGCTCGGCGATGGACGGTGCCCAGCGACGGAGTGCCTTGGCGGGCGAGGCCGACGCGGCGGCACGGGACAGCCGGAGGCTGCACCACTCGGTGAACGGGGTGGGCCCTGCCCGGGTCACGCCCTGGCCCGGGCAAGCTCACCGGCCGGCCGATCGAACCGGTTGGACCGGCCGGACTCGGAGCCCGCCCTCTTCAGGCGCCGTCCTTCGGTCCCTGCGGCCGCCCGGCGCCCCGGCTGGGCCGATCCGCGCTGCCCGTACCGCTCGTACCGGCGCCCGCCCGGCCCTGTCCCTCCGCCGCCGCCACGGGGACGCCGGAACCGGACGGCGTGGAACGGGGCCGGCGTGCGCCCGCGGCACCGGCCGCCCGGGAGGCGGGCCTGTCGGCTGCGCCCTCCGCGGGCCGCGACCTGCGCCGACGGCGGGAGAGGGCCCGGGGGGACCGCGCCGGAGCAGCTCCGGACGGTCCGGCGTCGACCGGCTGTACCGGCAGGGCCGGTGGGGTCGGTGGGGCAGGCAGGGCCGGTGGGGCCGGCAGGGCATCCTCCTCCTCGACGTGCTCCGCCCGTTCCCCCCGGAGGCAGCGGCGGATCGACTCCGGGTCCAGGCCCTCGTTGCACGCCTGGTGGAGCAGCCGGGCGAAGAGGTAGTCGGAATCCGCGCCCAGAGCCATGGCCAGGGCTTCGCGGGCCTCCAGTTCGTCGCCGCAGGACCAGGCAACCCATCCGGCGAGCGTGAGCGGGGCCGCGGCGTGCTCCCCGTACGACCCGACGCAGCGGCGGGCCAGGGACCGCCAGAGGCGCAGGGCCGGTCCTGCCTCGTCCCCCTCCATCCACTCCGCGGCCCGGTCCCGGGTCGTCCGGTCCTGCAGACCGAGGATCAGCGTGGCCGCCTCGTCGTGGCGCAGCAGTTCGTCGTCCCGGAGATCCACTCCGAGCGTGCCGGACCCGCGGGCCGCAGGGGCCTCGGCGAACCGGCGGATGATCCGGTGGGCCAGGTCCAGGGTCTGGGCCGCCACACCGGCGCGGCTCTCGTCGTCCAGGATCCGGGGGATCAGCGCCGCGCTCACCGCGTCCAGGGCGGACTCCTGCTCCAGTGCCGCCTCGGTCTCCCAGGGAGTGAGCCGCGCCCGCAGCTCCCGCAGGGTGCCCCGCACCTGGAGCCCGGCGTAGGTCGCGGCGGCGGCCAGCACAGAGGTGCCGGGCAGCCCCATGGACGTACCGTCCGGCGGGCAGCACTCCCGGCTGGGACAGCAGTACGACCAGAAGCGGCCCTCCGAGATGCACAGGGCCTCGACCACCGGGACGTCGAGCGCTCCGCAGGCCGTGCGCAGCAGTTGCGCGAGCGGGCGCAGCCGTTCCATGACGGCCCGGCCCGATTCCCCCTCCCTCGGCTCCTGGCAGAGGAAGGCGACCATGCTCTCGGGCAGCGTCCCCCTGCGTTCACTGCCCCTGACCAGGCCGTGCGTCAGCTGCTGCGCCGCGGCCGGCCAGTCGTCCGGGTGGCCCGGGACACCGAGCCGGGCCCGTCCGCCGAAACGCCCGCGCCCGTCCCTGTCGTGGAGGGCGACGAGCACGATGCTGTCCTCGGGGCGGTACCCGAGCAGGTACGGCAGGGCGTCGGCCAGTTCGGCCGGGGTGCGCAGGGTCACCTGGCGCTCGATGCCCGGAGGGCCGGCCGGTCCGTGCGCCGGGCCGGTGGGGTTCGCACCGCCCGGCCGGGTCCGCCTCTCCTCCCCGCCCCCGTCCCCGTCCCGGCTGCCGGTCGCGTCGCGTCCGCCGATGTCACCGTCACCGAGGTTCCCGGCCGGTTCGCTGTGGTTCGTCATGCCGTGACCATCCCGCGAATCCGGGAATCCCGCTGGACCCTGTGGACAACTACGACCATGCGCACGTCAAATTTGTCCACAGGCGACGATCGCATTCGCGCGATGTCCGACCCATCGGGTTGCATGGAGCCATGAGCAACGAAGAGCTGCGCACCGCGGCCGACACCGTCCTCGCCCGCCTCGTCGGCGCGCCGGGAGGCGATGCCCGGCTGCGCGAGGACCAGTGGCGCGCCATCGAGGCCCTGGTGGCCGACAAGCGCAGAGCCCTGGTCGTGCAGCGCACCGGCTGGGGCAAGTCCGCGGTGTACTTCGTCGCGACCGCACTGCTGCGCGAGCGTGGGGCCGGCCCCACCGTCATCGTCTCCCCGCTCCTCGCTCTCATGCGCAACCAGGTCGAGGCGGCCGCGCGCGCCGGCATCCGGGCGCGGACCATCAACTCGTCCAACACGGAGGAATGGGACACGGTCCAGGACGAGGTGGCCGCGGGTGAGGTCGACGTCCTCCTGGTGAGCCCGGAGCGGCTCAACAACCCGGACTTCCGGGACCAGGTGCTGCCCGAGCTCGCCGCGGCGACCGGTCTCCTCGTGGTGGACGAGGCCCACTGCATCTCCGACTGGGGTCACGACTTCCGGCCGGACTACCGCCGCCTGCGCACGATGCTCGCCGATCTCCCACCGGGTGTCCCGGTCCTGGCGACCACGGCCACGGCCAACGCCCGCGTGACCGCCGACGTCGCCGAGCAGCTGGGCACCGGCGGCAGTACGGACGCCCTCGTCCTGCGCGGCCCGCTGGACCGGGAGAGCCTGAGCCTCGGCGTGCTGCAACTGCCGGACGCCGCCCACCGGATGGCATGGCTCGCGGAGCACCTGGACGAGCTGCCGGGCTCCGGAATCATCTACACGCTCACCGTGGCCGCCGCCGAGGAGGTCACCGCGTTCCTGCGGCAGTGCGGGCACACGGTGGCGTCGTACACGGGGAAGACGGAGAACGCCGACCGCCAGCAGGCGGAGGAGGACCTCCTCGCCAACCGGGTCAAGGCCCTCGTGGCCACCTCGGCCCTGGGCATGGGCTTCGACAAACCCGACCTGGGCTTCGTGGTGCACCTGGGCTCGCCGTCCTCGCCCATCGCCTACTACCAGCAGGTGGGGCGTGCGGGCCGCGGGGTGGAGCATGCCGAGGTGCTGCTCCTGCCGGGCAAGGAGGACCAGGCGATCTGGCAGTACTTCGCATCGATCGCCTTTCCGCCGGAGGAGCAGGTCAGGCGCACCCTGGACGTTCTCGGCCAGGCCGGCCGCCCGCTCTCCCTCCCCGCGCTCGAACCACTGGTGGAGCTGCGCCGGTCGCGGCTGGAGACGATGCTCAAGGTTCTGGACGTGGACGGTGCCGTGCAGCGCGTGAAGGGCGGCTGGCTCTCCACGGGCAATCCGTGGACGTACGACACCGAGCGCTACGCCTGGGTCGCCAAGCAGCGCGCGACCGAGCAACAGGCCATGCGTGACTACGTGACGACGACCGGCTGCCGCATGGAGTTCCTGCGCCGGCAGCTGGACGACGAGGGGGCCGCCCCGTGCGGCCGTTGCGACACGTGCACCGAGCCGCGGTTCTCCGGCGCCGTGTCCCCGTCAGCCCTGGACTCGGCGCGCGGAGAACTCGGCCGCGCGGGTGTCGAGGTGGAGCCCCGGAAGATGTGGCCCACCGGTCTGCCCGCCGTGGGCGTCGACCTGAAGGGGCGCATCCCGGCCGGCGAGCAGGCGGCGACCGGACGGGCCCTGGGAAGACTCTCGGACATCGGCTGGGGCAACCGGCTGCGGCCCATGCTCGGTCCGCAGGCCCCGGACGGGCCCGTTCCGGACGATGTGGCGCAGGCAGTGGTCGGCGTCCTGGCCGACTGGGCGAAAGGCCCGGGCGGCTGGGCCTCGGGCGGATCCGACGCCCCGCCCCGCCCGGTCGGCGTCGTCACCATGGCGTCGCAGCGCCGGCCGCACCTGGTCCAGTCGCTGGGCGCGCGGATCGCCGAGGTCGGCCGGCTGCCCCTGCTGGGCTCCCTCGCGTACGCACCCGGTGTCGACACCGCACAGGTCTCCAGGAGCAACAGCGCACAGCGGCTGAAGGCCCTCGACGGTGCGCTGGTGGTGCCGCCCGGCCTCGGCGCGGCGTTCGCCGGGGCCGAAGGACCCGTCCTGCTCGTGGACGACTCGACCGATACCGGCTGGACGCTCGCGGTGGCCGCGCGCCTGCTCCGGCGGGCCGGTGCGCAGGGGGTGTTGCCGCTGGTCCTCGCCGTGCAAGGGTGATTCTCGCGGCGCGGTGATGATATCGGGCAGGGATATAAACGGCGGATCACCAGATAACGGCCGGTCGCTCCGATTGCTCGTTGCCGCGACGAAGTTCGCCAGGAAGAATTGACCTGGCGCTCCGCGTGGCCTCCCGAGGCCGCCCGTTCGGGCTGTACCGCGGCGCGCTCCCCCAGTCCGACCCTCGCCCGCAGTATGGGCGCGTAGCCGAAGGGAGGACCGTGACCTTCGGATTCGCTCCGTCCCCGGCGGCGTCGCTTTCGACGTCCGCCACTTCCGCCAATCCACTGGCCCGGATGCTCGAACCCGCCGAATGGGCCGCTGCGGGGATTCCGCTTCTGCGCAATCCCCGGGAGGTCGTCAGCGGACTGCACTCCCGGCACCGGCCCGGACCCGCGACCGCGATCGTGGCGGTGCTCGACCCCGACGAACGACTCAGCGCGAGCGCCTCCTTCACCCGGCGGCAGGCTCCGGCGGACGGCTGGGTGTTCCGCAACGCGCTGCTCGCCCAGCTGCGCCGGATCATCCCGCACGATCTGCGACGCCGTACACCGGTGCGTACGGCCGTACTGCTGTACTGCCGTGAGGGCGACGCGCGGTGGACGGAGGAGGACGGAGCGTGGATGTGGGGGCTGCGGGACGCCTGCACGCTGCACGGTCTGCGTTGCGGGGCGTACATCACGCTGACGCGTGACGGCTGGCAGGTGCTGGGCGAGGGGCGTGGAGGGCGTCGTCCCCACACGGACTCGCCGCCGGAGTCCCTGGAGTCGCTCGCGGCGGCCGAGACCGTCCAGTCGCGCACGGGTGGTGCCGCCTCCGAGGTGCTGCGCCGGGCGGCCGCCCGCTGAGCCCGCGACCGCTGGACCGACGACCACGGTGGCTGTCGGCGGCTGCCGGCACGGCTCTTCCGGGTGTCCCGGTGTCCCGCCTCACCGGAGGGCGGCGTCCCGGTCCACGGGCTCACCTCACCGCGCCGCAACCGCGCGCATGCCGGCACCGGCGCGGCGCCGGTACGTTCCCGTACCGGCACACGTCTACCGGCACACGTCGGACCGTCCTCCGTGCTTGTCCCGTGCTGCGAGCGACTGCCGCCTCGGCGGCAGTCCGGCCGGTCGTCGGGGCCCCCGGAAGTGAGGGGCCCTCAGACACGTACGGAGATGCTCAGACCCCCGCGCCCAGCACCGAGTTGATCTGCTGCGGGTCCCCGCAGACGATCAGCAGGGTGCCGGCCCGGCGGAGAGCCAGCGGCAGGGCGGTGGCGGCAGTGGCGCTGGCGCCGCCGTTGACGGCGACGACGACCACGGGCCGGGACGCGGCACGACCGAGGGCGGAGGCGTCGGCGTAGAACACGTCGTCCCCCGCGTCGTGCTGGGCCCAGTACGCGGCCTCGCCGAAGGTGAGCTCGTGCGCGGCCCACGGGTGCGGTTCACCGGTGGTGACCACCAGCACCTCACCGGGGGCCCCGCCCGAGTCAAGGAGCAGGTCGACCGCTTCCTCGGCGGCGTCCAGCGCGCCCTCGGCCGAGGCCGGGATCAACTGGATCTGCGGAACCGGGGCAGCGGCGGGGGCCGCCGGCTCGGAAGGCGCCGGCTTGGCCACGGCCGTGTCGCGCGGTGTGCGTTGCACGGGCGGCATCGGCCGGACAGGACCCGGACGGCCTGGACGCGACGGAGCCGCGGGGCGGGGGCCGGGTACGGGGCGGGGGGTCGGCGTGGTCCGGCCGCTGGCCGGGCTGACACGGGGACCCTGGGCACTCTCGTGAATCTGAGGCTCCTCGGGAATGAGAGGCATGGGCTGATTTTTATCAAACGTCGGTGCGACACGCGCAGGCGGGTGGCACATGAGTGCGAACGGGGCTGTCAGAAGTCGAAGCCGAGTTGCCCTTCGATCTTCGGAACGCTTCCGTCCGCCCAACTGCGGACCTTCTTGAGGTGCCGCCACTGGGGCAGCGCATCAAGATACGCCCACGACAGCCGGTGGTGCGGGGTGGGGCCCCGCATCTCCAGCGCGGCCCGGTGCACGGGTGACGGATACCCGGCGTTGGCCGCAAAACCGAAGTCTGCATGGTAGACACCCAGTTCGGCCATCATTTTGTCGCGCTGGACCTTCGCGATCACCGAGGCCGCGGCGACCGCGACGCACGACTGGTCACCCTTGATCACCGTGCGGACCTGCCACGGAGCGCCGAGGTAGTCGTGTTTCCCGTCGAGGATGACCGCGTCGGGGCGTACCGGCAGCGCTTCGAGGGCGCGGCAGGCGGCCAGCCGCAGCGCGGCCGTCATCCCCAACTGGTCGATCTCCTCGGGGGAAGCATGCCCCAGGGCGTGCGAGGTCACCCACTCGGCCAGTGTCCCGGCGAGCGCCGTGCGCTTCTTGACGCCGAGGAGCTTGGAGTCGGTGAGGCCTTCGGGCGGGCGCCGCAGGCCCGTGACCGCCGCGCAGACGGTGACCGGACCGGCCCAGGCACCGCGGCCCACCTCGTCGACACCGGCGACGACCTTGGCTCCGGTCGTGGCGCGCAGGGAGCGCTCGACGGTGTGGGTGGGGGGTTCGTACGGCATGGCACCCTCAGCCTACGCCGCCCGGAACCTCGTGCGACACCCGGTTCTCCGGAGCGTCCCGCAGGGCCCGTCCGCGCCGGCACCCGGGCGCCGACCGCACCCACCCGAAGACCGCCGGACCGCCGGCCCCGCCGGCCCAAAGGCCACCGGCCTCGCCGGACCAGGACAGCCGACCCCGCCGGACCGAGGGCCGCCGGACCGAGGGCCGCCGACCCGGCCGGACCGAAGGCCGTCAGGTGCCTTCCGGGCGCAGCAGGGGGACCATGAGCCGGTCGATCATCTCCTCGAGGTCCTGCTCGCTCCATTCGCTCGCGCACACCTTCGAGCGGTACATCATCATGGCCGGGATCACGTCGAAGACATAGGAGTTGGCCGCGTCCGGTCGCACTTCACCACGCCGGATCCCCCGCGCGACGACCTCCCCGAGCAGCCGGACGGTCGGCTCCACGACTCCCGCCAGGATTACCTCCTGGAAGCGCCGCGCCTGGGCCGCGTCACATTCGTGAATGACCGAGCGCAGCGCGAACCCGGGGCGCGAATACATCGTCCTGCGTGCCTGCCGGCACAGCTCCAGCAGGTCGTCCCGCACGCTGCCCAGGTCGGGCACGTCCTCCGGCGACGGCAGTCCCGCGCGGAGCGCGTCCGCGACGAGCTCCTCCTTCGACGACCAGCGGCGGTAGACCGCGGCCTTGCCGGTCTGGGCGCCGGCGGCGACGCCCTCCATCGTGAGGCCGTTCCAGCCGACCGTGCTGAGCTGTTCCAGTGCGGCGTCGAGGATCGCACGTTCGAGTACGGCACCGCGTCTGCGCGGGGAGGCCGCCTGAGCGGGGGCAGCCGTCCAACTCGAAGTAACCATGGGCCTGTCTCCGTATGAGCGAGCAAGGGGCAGGCGCGTTCGCACGCGCATGCCGGACGGGCGGACCGGCGTCCCGCGCGCGGGCGCCGGACGGAGCGGATGTCCGTGAGCGGTAGAGCGGTAGAGCGGTAGAGCGATAAGGGGACGCAGGGCGGCGGCAACTTCAGTGAACGCTTGCGTCCACTCTCGGGGACTCACTACCTTTGACGCGACAGTGAACGCGAGCGTTCACTAACGCACTCGTGGGGGACTCGATAGTGACAACCTCTCCGTCGACCAAAGACCAGAAGCCCGGAGCGGCTCGCCGGGAGGGGCATCCCGGCATCGCGCTCACCGTCATCGCGGCCTGCCAACTCATGGTGGTACTCGATGCGACAATTGTGAACATCGCGCTTCCGCACATTCAAGGCGCGCTCAAGTTCTCCACCACCGACCTCACCTGGGTGGTCAGCGCCTACACACTCACTTTCGGCGGTCTGCTGCTGCTCGGTGGCCGGGCCGGTGACATCCTCGGCCGGCGCCGGGTCTTCATGGCCGGCATCCTGCTCTTCACCCTCGCCTCGCTCCTCGGCGGTTTCGCCCAGGAGCCCTGGCAACTGCTGGCGGCACGGGCCCTGCAAGGGGTGGGCGGGGCGATAGCCTCCCCGACCTCGCTGGCGCTGATCACCACCACGTTCCCGGAGGGGCCCGAGCGCAACAGGGCGTTCGGCGTCTTCGCCGCGGTCTCGGCCGGCGGCGGCGCGATCGGCCTGCTGGCCGGCGGCATGCTCACCGAGTGGCTCGACTGGCGCTGGGTGCTCTTCGTCAACGTACCCATCGGTGTGCTGATCGCCGTCGTCACACCGCTCTACATCAGCGAGTCCGAGCAGCATCCGGGGCGCTTCGACATCACGGGCGCACTGACCTCGACGCTCGGTATGACCTCGCTCGTCTACGGCTTCATCCGGGCGGCGGAGGACGGCTGGCGGGACAGCCTCACCCTCGCCTCCTTCGGCACCGCGGTCGTCCTGCTGGCGGCGTTCGCGCTGGTCGAGTCGCGGGCCAGGGAACCGATCACACCGCTGCGGATGTTCGCCGACCGCAATCGCTCGGGCACGTACGTGATCATGCTGTGCCTGGCCGCGGCGATGTTCGGCATGTTCTTCTTCATCGTCCTCTTCGTGCAGAACGTGCTGCGGTACACGCCGATCGAGGCGGGCCTGGCCTTCCTCCCCGTGACGGTCGCGATCGGCGTCGGCGCGGGCCTGTCCCAGCGGTTCCTGCCGGTGCTGGGCCCGAAGCCGTTCATGGTGGCCGGGTCGTCCCTGGTGGTGGTCGGGCTCGGCTGGCTGACGCTGATCGACCCGGGGAGTTCGTACCTCGGCGGTGTGCTCGGTCCGATGCTGCTGTTCGGCTTCGGCATGGGACTGAACTTCGTGACGCTGACCCTGACCGCGGTCTCCGGGGTCGCCGTGCACGAGGCGGGCGCCGCGTCGGGTCTGCTCAACGTCACGCAGCAGGTGGGCGGTTCGCTCGGCCTCGCCATCCTGACCACGGTCTTCGGCACGGCGAACCGCGAGGAGGGGGAGAAACAGGTCGCGGACTTCATGGCCACCGCCTCGCCCGGGCAGAAGGCGGAGTTCGCCAGGACGCACGAACTGCCCGCGCCCTGGAGTCACGAGGTCCTTTCCCAGGGCATTTCCAGCTCCTTCGTCCCGGCCGTCGCGATGGCCGTACTGGCTCTGGCCGTCGCCGCCCTGGTGATCAGGGTCCGCAAGAGCGACCTGGAGGCGCTGTCGGGCGCGGCGGGGCCCGCCGCGGGCTGAACGGTCACCGCCGCGGACCGACCATGGTCACCGCCACGGACCGGCCACGGTCACGGTCACGGACCGGGGTGGCGCCACCCGCCCCGAAGACGGGTGGTCCCACCCCGGTCCGTACGCGCCGGTGAGGCACGCCCGCTCCCGTCAGCGGTACGCCAGCTCCAGGTCCAGCCGGTCGCACACGCGCCAGTCGGCCTCGGGGGACAGACCCCGTCCGTCGAGGACGTCCCGGGCGCGCGCCTCGCCCCAGCTCGTGGCGTACCAGGGGTCGACGTGTTCCTCCAGGTCCCGCGCCAGGTGCGTGAGCGCGCAGGACCGCAGCGGCTCGTCGAGCCCGTCGAGGGCCGGCACGGCGTCGGCGGACAGTCCGCGCGCGTAGGCGAGGTCGAAGTTCCCCGTCCTCTCGTACCGCTGGACGTTGCGCTCGGCGATCAGGGCGTCCGGCGACATGATCCCGAAAACGAGCACCGCTCCGGCGGCACTGGCCGTCACCGCGCGCGGCAGCCAGCGGGCGCCCAGGACGCCGGCCGCCATGATCAGCACGATGACCAGCCCGAGCCAGAGCTCGGCGGTCACCACGGAGATCCTCAGCCGCGTCAGTCCGTACGCCTCCACGTACATGTCCATGCGCCGCACCGCGGAGGCCACGACGACGAGGGTGAGGGCGCAGAGGGTGCCGAGGACGGCGCGTACCAGCGTCCGGTCGCGCGCGCCGTCCCGCGGGGCCCAGCGCAGGGCGAGGACGACGACCAGCAGGGTGAGGAGCGTGACGAGGAGCAGCTGCCAGAAACCCTGGCGGGCGTAAGCGGAGTACGTCTGTCCGGTCTTCTCCAGTACGGCGTCGTACCCGCCGAACAGGACGGCCAGCTGGACGGCGTTGAAGGCCGCGAAGAGCGCCGCCAGTACGACCAGGGGCAGCGCCCACTCGACGCGGCCGCGGGCACGGCCCGGGGGCACCTCGACGCGGTCCCACTGGACGGGCGCCGCCGCCGTGTGCGCCGCCGCGAGAGCGCCGACCACGCCCAGCGCGAACAGGACGGCCTGCCAGGGACCGCCGGAGACGGACGCGTCCGGCACGAGGCTCGCGAGGAGGTCCGCGAAGGCCGCGTCCGCCCCGGCGAACAGGGCGCCGAAGACCACCAGCAGGACCACGGCCACCGCGCTCGCACGCAGCAGCGGGCCCATGGTGCCGCGGGCGCCGCCGGAGCGCTCGCGCAGGCCCCGCCAGCCCCAGCCCGGACCGGTGACCAGCGAGGCGTAGAGGCCGATCGGGCCGAACAGCATTCCGGTCCAGGTGCGGCCGCCGTGCAGCGCGAGCGAGCCCACCGCCAGGGCCGCGACGACGGCCAGGGACGACGGCCACCCGGCGTCGCGCAGCGCCGGAACGATCAGCAGGGCGAGCGCCCCGGTTCCCCACACCAGCGTCCAGGGCCGTGGGCGCCGGCCCGCCCGGCCGGCCGCGAAGTACGCGCCGAGCGTGATCGGGACCGCGACCAGCAGGAGGTTGAGCGCCAGACCGTCCCCGAGCAGGAACATGCTGAGCAGGCCGGTGGCCAGGGCGGCCCAGAGGGTCCCGGTACGGACGGGCGCCGGGGTCCTGGCCCGGACGTCGGCGAACCAGGACTCGACGGCGGGACCCTGCCGACCCGCGCCCCCGCCGTCCCCTTCGTCCTCCCCCTCGCTCTCCCTCCCGCCGACAGCGGCGCGACCCTCTCTGCCTTCTCCGGCCGGGATCCCTCCTCCGGCCGGACTCCCGTCTCCGGCCGGGATCCTGCCTCCGGTCCGGCTCCCGTCCGCGCGCGAGCGCGTCGTGCCCCCGTCGCCCGGGCGGGCTGCCGGAACGGCTCCCTCCGGTGCCCTCGGCTCGGTCTCGGACGGTTCGTCGGACACGGGACCCCCTCCCGACCGGTCCGGGCGGCACACAGCGCGGGGCCGCGGAAAGCCCGGGAGCCGGTTCCTCGTCGGCGCCGGCCCGAAATGATCAACGAGCGGCGTGGCGGAAAGGTTAACCGGGGCACACCCCGCACAGCCGGTCAGCGTTCCTCTGTGGCAGGGCTGTGACAGTGATCGACGCATGGAGCGGGAGAAAGCGGACACGCATCCGGCCGGGCCACCGCCGTTCCCACGACACCCGGCCGGCCCTACCGGACCGCTCCCGCCGCCAGCCATCCCGGCAGCGCCTCGGTCCGTTCCAGCCACTCCGCGGGCGGTGTCCCCACTTCCCCCGCGGCGGCCACGACGCCCCCGACGATGGCGCAGGTCGTGTCCATGTCGCCGCCCACCTGGACGGTCGTCCAGAAAGCCTCCTCGTAGTCGCCGAGGGCACGCGCCGCCGACCAGAGGGCGAACGGCACCGTGTCGTGCGCGGTCGTGCGCCGCCCGCAGCCGAGGACGGCCGCGACAGTGGTCGCGTCCCCGTAGTCGAGCATGTCCCGGGCGCGGCGCAGACCCGCGCCCACGGCGCTGCGCGGCACGAGGGCGATGACGCCGTCGAGCAGCGCGCCCGGCGCGGGCGGGCCTCCCGGTGCCGCGGCGAGCGCCGCCGCGGCCGCCACGGCCATGGCACCGACCACCGCCTCGCGGTGCTGGTGGGTGGGGTACGCCGAGATCTCGGCCTGGTGCGTGGCCTGCTCCGGGTCGTCCGCGTACCAGGCGCCCAGGGGAGCGATCCGCATCGCCGCGCCGTTGCCCCACGAACCCTGCCCCTTGAACAGGGCCGAGGCCAGTTCGCGCCAGTCGCCGCCTTCCCGGATCCGCCGCAGCAGCCGGTCGACGGCGGGGCCGTAGTCCCGGCCGGCGTCGTGGTGCCCGGCGAAGGAGAGCGCCAGCGCGTCCTGGTCGATGCGCCGGTGGGCGGCCAGAACGGCCACCACGGAGGCGGCCATCTCCGTGTCGTCGGTCCACCTCCAGGGCCCGGGCGGCAGCGCGCGGTCCTTGAGCAACGGATGGTTCGCGGGCACGGAGAACCGCGAAGCCAGCGCGTCTCCCACCGCGAGTCCGCGCAGGGCGGCGAGGGCGCGGTCGAGGCGCCCGGCGGGAGAGGAGTCGACGGTCATTGCTCTGTCACCTTATCCGGTGAATCCATTTATCCGGTTATCTGGTTATCTGGTTATCTGGTGGATTCACTCATCCGGTGAATCCGTACGGTTCTGGATCTCCGTAGGACTCCGGCTCGCACCAGCGGTCGAAGGGCCGGTCGATCGTGTACTTGCCGTCCTCGCCGAGGACGAGCATCCGCATCTCCGCGTTCCCCGGGTTCGACAAGGACTCGAATTCGGCCACCGTCCAGTGGAACCAGCGCATGCAGAAGAGCCGCATGGCCAGGCCATGGGTGACCAGGAGCACATTGGGGGGGTGGTCGGGCGCCTCGAAACTCCGGAACAGGCTCTCCAGGAAGTTGCCGACCCGGTCGTACACATCGGCACCGGACTCGCCCTGGGCGAAGCGGTAGAAGAAGTGCCCGTACGCGTCGCGGTATGCCTTCTGCAGGCGTACATCGTCCCGGTCCTGCCAGTTCCCCCAGTCCTGCTCACGCAGCCGGGGTTCCTCCCTGACGCGCACCTGCCCCGGGTCGAGGTGGAAGGCCCGGAAGGTCTCGTGCGTACGGCGGTAGGGGGAGACGTACACGCTCACCTGCTCGCGGCCGAAGATCTCCCTGAGCCGTCCGCCCGTCTCCTCGGCCTGCCGCCGGCCCTTCTCGGTGAGGGCCAGGGCGTGGTCGGGTTCACGCTCGTAGATGGAGTCATCGGCATTGCCCACCGACTCGCCGTGCCGGACAAGGACGATGCGCCGTGGACGTGCCATACCGAAACACTAGATCGAGTCACGCCCGATCGAGCACTCGTACGGGCGCCATACGTCGCAGGTCACACAAATCACGGCCCTCAGACCGTCCAGCCCGGTTCCAGCTGGACTATGTCCCCGGTGAGGGCCACCACGTCCGCCTCTATCTGGGCCCGCAGGGCGAGCCGCTCCACGCGCTCGGCACGGTACTTGCCGTGCTCGGCGGCCGACTGCCACATCGACAGGACCAGGAACTCGTGGCCGGGTGCCTCGCCGAACAGTCCCCGGACCATGCCGGGCGACCCGGCCATGGCCGGATTCCACACCTTCTCCTGCATCAGGGCGAAGTGCTCGGCGCGCTCCTCGCGCACACGGCAGTGCGCCACCCGCACCAGATCGGACTCCGTGAAGCGCGGTTCGAATCCGGTCTTCACGTCGAAACGGTGGTCGAAGAGGGTGGCGTGCCGGTCCTTGAAGGTGCCCGACTGGGACGCGGCCAGCCGGTCGTGGGAACGCGCCATGAAGGAGTCGTAGAAGGCACGGCTCTCCCAGAAGGAGAAGACGTGGGCGACCCCGGGCCTCCCCCGGCTCCAGCCCCCGCCCTGCCCCCGGAATCCCGGCTCCCCCAGGAGTCCCGCCCATTTCCGCTGCCCCCGCTCGAAACCGCGGCGGTCCACCACGGTGCAGCGAATCCACTTGACCAGCACCGCGCCATCGTACGGCCCGGGAACGTGGCGCCGGTCACGCTCGGACGGACTCGTCCGCCCGGGCGGCCCCCGCACGTGACACGATGGACAACACGCCTCACCTGCCCGGCAGTTGCGGCGTCCGACGCAGGGACCAGGAGGGAATTGCGGTGAACGGCCTCAACAAGGGCATCGGCAAGGTCGAGATCTCGGTGAAATGGGATCCCGGCCCCGCCGGCGAACCGGCCATCGACCTCGACATCGTCGCCGCCACCTACCTCGCGACCGACACCCACGGGGACCCCGACTACGTGGTGCACTTCGACAGTCGCTCCCCGGACGGCACCATCTACCTCAACCGGGACAGCAAGGACGGCAAGGGCTTCGGCTGGGACGAGGTGATGACCCTGGAGCTGTCCCGTCTCGACCGGCGCTACACGCGCGTGATGGTCGGGGTCGCCATCCAGCAGCGCACCGGACGGCGCACGTTCGTCGGCGTGCACAACCCCGCCCTGCGGATCCGCGAGGGCTACACCGTCCTCGCGGAGAACGACTTCGGCGACGTCCTCGGGGCCACGGCCACGACGGTCGCGGAGTTCGTGCGCGACGGGTCCGGGGAGTGGACGTTCCGTCCGGCGGTCCGCGGCTTCGACACCGACCCGGCGACCTTCGCGAGGAGCATGGGCGCCGCCGGGGCCTGACCCGCACGACGCGCACTACCCGCGCGACGCCGAGGGGCGGTACGGCCGGTGGCCGTACCGCCCCTCGTCATGCGGCACCGCCGTGCGGCGCCGTACGGATCAGCTGCAGCCGCTGGTCGAGCCGCAGCCCTCGCAGATGTAGCAGGAACCGGCCCGCTGCATCTTCGTACCGCAGGAGAAGCACAGGGGGGCGTCCGCCTGGATGCCCAGCTGCATCTCCACCAGTTCGGCACTGGTGTGGGCCTGCTTCGGAGCGGGCTTGGCCGCTTCGACCTGGACCTTCGGGGTCACGACGGCCTTCAGCTCCTGCGGGGCGCGGGGCGCGGACTGCGCCAGCCCCTCGACCTCGACGTCCACGTCCACGTCGCTCTGCTCGTACGAGCCCGTCTCCAGGTGACGCTGCCGCTCGTCGGCCGAGTGGATGCCGAGCGCGGAGCGCGTCTCGAAGGGCAGGAAGTCGAGCGCCAGGCGGCGGAAGATGTAGTCGACGATCGACTGCGCCATCCGCACGTCCGGGTCGTCCGTCATACCGGCCGGCTCGAAGCGCATGTTGGTGAACTTCGAGACGTACGTCTCCAGGGGCACGCCGTACTGCAGGCCCACGGAGACGGCGATCGAGAAGGCGTCCATCATGCCCGCGAGGGTGGAGCCCTGCTTCGACATCTTCAGGAACACCTCGCCGAGACCGTCGTCCGGGTAGGAGTTGGCGGTCATGTAGCCCTCGGCGCCGCCGACCGTGAAGGACGTGGTGATGCCGGGGCGGCCCTTGGGCAGGCGCTTGCGGACCGGGCGGTACTCGACGACCTTCTCGACCGCGGTGCGGATCGTGTCCTCGGCCTTCGCCGTGACGGCGTCGGTGACGGCCTTCTCCTTCTCCTTGGTCTTGGCGGAGAGGGGCTGGCCGACCTTGCAGTTGTCGCGGTAGATGGCGAGCGCCTTGACGCCCATCTTCCACGCCTCGAAGTAGACCTCCTCGACGTCCTCGACGGTCGCCGTCTCCGGCAGGTTGACCGTCTTGGAGAGCGCGCCGGAGATCCACGGCTGGATCGCGGCCATCATGCGTACGTGGCCCATCGCGGAGATGGAGCGCTCGCCCATGGCGCAGTCGAAGACCTCGTAGTGCTCGTGCTTGAGGCCCGGGGCGTCGACGACATTGCCGTGCTCGGCGATGTGGGCGACGATCGCCTCGATCTGCTCCTCCTGGTAGCCCAGGCGGCGCAGGGCCTGCGGGACGGTGCCGTTGACGATCTGCATCGAGCCGCCGCCGACGAGCTTCTTGAACTTGACCAGTGCGAGGTCGGGCTCCAGGCCCGTGGTGTCGCAGGACATCGCGAGACCGATGGTGCCGGTCGGGGCGATGACCGAGGCCTGCGCGTTGCGGAAGCCGTTCTTCTCGCCGAGGCGCAGCACGTCCTGCCAGGACTCCGTGGCGGCGGCCCAGATCGGCGTGTCGAGGTCGTCCACGCGGGGGGCCACGGCGTTGGCGTCGGCGTGCTGCTTCATGACGCGCTGGTGCGGCTGCGCGTTGCGGGCGTAGCCGTCGTACGGGCCGACGACCGCGGCGAGCTCCGCTGAGCGCCTGTACGACGTACCGGTCATCAGCGAGGTGATCGCGCCGGCGAGGGAGCGGCCGCCGTCGGAGTCGTACGCGTGGCCGGTCGCCATCAGGAGGGCGCCGAGGTTGGCGTAGCCGATGCCCAGCTGACGGAAGGCGCGGGTGTTGTCGCCGATCTTCTGGGTCGGGAAGTCCGCGAAGCAGATGGAGATGTCCATCGCCGTGATCACGAGCTCGACGACCTTCGAGAAGCGCTCGACGTCGAAGGACTGGCGGCCCTTGTTGTCGTCCTTGAGGAACTTCATCAGGTTCAGCGAGGCGAGGTTGCAGGACGTGTTGTCCAGGTGCATGTACTCGCTGCACGGGTTCGAGCCGTTGATCCGGCCGGACTCCGGGCACGTGTGCCAGCGGTTGATCGTGTCGTCGTACTGGATGCCCGGGTCGGCGCAGGCCCAGGCCGCCTCCGCCATCTTGCGGAAGAGCTGCTTGGCGTCGACCTCCTCGATGACCTCGCCGGTCATGCGGGAGGTGAGGCCGAACTTCTCGCCGTTCTCGACGGCCTTCATGAACGTGTCGTTCACGCGGACCGAGTTGTTGGCGTTCTGGTACTGGACGGACGTGATGTCGTCGCCGCCCAGGTCCATGTCGAAGCCCGCGTCGCGCAGGGCGCGGATCTTCTCCTCCTCCTTGACCTTGGTCTGGATGAAGTCCTCGATGTCGGGGTGGTCGACGTCCAGGATGACCATCTTGGCGGCGCGGCGCGTGGCGCCGCCCGACTTGATCGTTCCCGCGGAGGCGTCGGCACCGCGCATGAAGGAGACGGGGCCGGAGGCGTTGCCGCCCGAGGAGAGCAGTTCCTTGGAGGAACGGATCCGGGAGAGGTTCAGGCCGGCGCCGGAGCCGCCCTTGAAGATCATGCCCTCTTCCTTGTACCAGTCGAGGATCGACTCCATGGAGTCGTCGACGGACAGGATGAAACAGGCGGAGACCTGCTGCGGCTGGGGCGTGCCGACGTTGAACCACACCGGCGAGTTGAAGCTGAAGATCTGGTGCAGGAGGGCGTACGCCAGCTCGTGCTCGAAGATCTCGGCGTCGGCGGGCGAGGCGAAGTACCTGTAGTCCTCTCCGGCCTTCCGATACGTCTTCACGATGCGGTCGATGAGCTGCCTGAGGCTCACCTCGCGCTGCGGGGTGCCCACGGCGCCCCTGAAGTACTTGCTGGTGACGATGTTGACCGCGTTCACCGACCAGAAGTCGGGGAACTCGACGCCACGCTGCTCGAAGTTGACCGAGCCGTCGCGCCAATTGGTCATGACGACGTCACGGCGCTCCCAGGCCACCTCGTCGTACGGGTGGACACCCGGAGTGGTGTGGATGCGCTCGATACGCAGTCCCTTGATCGCCTTGGTGCCCTTCGCACGGGAACCTCGTGCCGGACCGCTCGCCGTCTCTGTCATGCCGCCTCCCTGTATCAGGCTAAAACGCCCTGAAGTGCCTCGTTCTTCCCGGGGCACGGTATGTGTGTGGTGTCGCGCGCACCGCTTGCGCGTCCGCTCGCGACAGGTCTGTGATCGCCGCCGGCCGGCCGGTCCGCCGCCGGCCCCTCGCGTCAGTCGGCGGCGCTGGCGGGCACGGGGGCTTCGACAGCCCTTCCGGACCCGCGGTCGCTTCCCTGGCACCCCTCGCACACGTCGTCGTCGACCGCGGCGGCGGGGCCCTGGGCCTCTTCCCTCAGTTCCGTGATGGCGGACTCGAAGTCCTCCAGCGAGTCGAACGCCCGGTAGACGGACGCGAACCGCAGATAAGCCACGAGATCGAGTTCCTGCAACGGGCCGAGGATGGCCAGCCCCACGTCGTGGGTGGTCAGTTCGGCGCTTCCGGTGGCCCGGACCGCCTCCTCGACCCGCTGGCCGAGCTGGGCCAGCGCGTCCTCCGTGACCGGTCGTCCCTGGCACGCCTTGCGCACGCCGTTGATGACCTTCGTACGGCTGAAGGGCTCGGTGACCCCGGACCGCTTGACCACCATGAGGGAACACGTCTCCACGGTCGTGAACCGCCGGGAGCAGTCAGGACACTGGCGGCGCCTGCGGATCGACGTACCGTCGTCCGTCGTACGACTGTCGACGACACGGCTGTCGGGGTGCCTGCAGAAGGGGCAGTGCATGGTTCCGACCCTCCTTCACAGCACGACTCGATAGCCTCGGCAGGCCCTCTGGGCCCCCTCGAAGCAGCCCTCAGCATAGGCGATGACCTAGGACCTGACAGACCAGGGACCACAACTTCTGGGCCACTTCGGAAGCTCGACCACTATATGTAGGGCCTGACCCAAAATTCACGCCTTACACGCGTGTCGCACCCGTATTGGCGTGTGCCGCCCGGGCGTTCCGGCGAGGAGCGTACGGGGACAGCGTGGCGCCGACCGCACGGGGGCCGGTTCCGGTCCCGCGGGACACCTGGTGGCAGACTGGCCCCGCCCCGTGCCGGCCCCCGGGGCGCCGGCACGGAGAGCGGCGGCCCGACGGCTCGGGCAGCGATAGCCATACACCCAGACGCGTGATCACGTAAGCCCATCCGCGTTTTTTCACTCGAACGTGTGTTTGGCGCAACCTTTCGAAAGCAACTACCGTTGTCCAGCAGGGAGACGAACGAGAGGGGCCGACCGTGACCACCACCGCAGACAGTGCCACCATCACCGCCCAGGACCGCTCCCAGGGCCGATTTGAGCCGGTGCATGCCATGAATGAAACCGTGAACCAGGAAGGGCCGAAGCCCGCACGCTCCCTGCCGGGCCGGCCTCCAGGCATCCGGGCGGACAGCTCCGGACTCACCGACCGGCAACGCCGGGTCATCGAGGTCATCAGGGATTCCGTCCAGCGGCGGGGGTACCCGCCGTCCATGAGGGAGATCGGACAGGCCGTCGGCCTCTCCAGCACCTCCTCGGTCGCCCATCAGCTGATGGCACTGGAGCGCAAGGGCTTCCTGCGCCGCGATCCGCACCGCCCCAGGGCCTACGAGGTCCGCGGGTCGGACCAGTCCACCGCCCAGCCCACCGACACGGCGGGCAAGCCGGCCGCGTCGTACGTCCCGCTGGTCGGCCGCATCGCCGCCGGTGGTCCGATCCTCGCCGAGGAGTCGGTCGAGGACGTCTTCCCGCTGCCCCGGCAACTGGTCGGTGACGGCGAGCTGTTCGTCCTCAAGGTCGTCGGCGACTCGATGATCGAGGCCGCGATCTGCGACGGCGACTGGGTGACCGTCCGCCGCCAGCCGGTCGCGGAGAACGGTGACATCGTGGCGGCCATGCTGGACGGCGAGGCCACGGTCAAGCGCTTCAAGCGCGAGGACGGCCATGTGTGGCTGCTCCCGCACAACAGCGCGTACCAGCCCATCCCGGGCGACGAGGCGACCATCCTCGGGAAGGTCGTGGCGGTGCTCCGGCGGATCTGAGGATCCGCCCCTGACCGGGCCCCGGGACCTCTGCGCCGGTTCCGGGGCCCTGCGCTGCCCGAAGCCGTGTGCCGACCGGCTCCTGTGCTCTTCAGGGCCTGTGCCGGCCGAAGCCGTGCGCCGACCCGGGGACCCGCACGTCGTGGCCGGAGACCCGCACGTCGTGGCCGTGGGGCCGGCCTCCGCTTCCCGTGGGGCCGGTCCCGTGCCGCTTACCGGCTATGCCTCCTCTGTCTTGCGTGCCAGCTCGTCGATGGCGGCCAGTGACCGCCGCACCTGGTTGCGGTCCGTCGTGTACCAGAAGTCCGGCAGGGACGCCTTGAGGTAGCTGCCGTAGCGCGCGGTGGCGAGACGCTGGTCCAGCACGGCGACCACACCCCGGTCCCCCGTCGCCCGTACGAGACGGCCGGCGCCCTGGGCCATGAGCAGGGCCGCATGGGTGGCGGCGACGGCCATGAAGCCGTTGCCCCCGGCGTCCTCCACCGCCTTCTGGCGGGCGCTCATCAGGGGGTCGTCGGGGCGCGGGAAGGGGATCTTGTCCATGACGACCAGCTGGCAGCTGGCACCCGGGACGTCCACGCCCTGCCAGAGCGAGAGCGTGCCGAACAGACAGGTCTTCGGGTCCGCCGCAAAGTTCTTGATCAGCTCGCCGAGGGTCTCCTCGCCCTGCAGCAGGATGGGGAACTCCGGGACGCGGGAGCGCAGTTCCTCCGCGGCGAGCTGGGCGGCCCGCATCGAGGAGAACAGCCCGAGCGTACGGCCGCCGGCCGCCTGGATCAGCTCGGTGAGCTCGTCGAGCATGTCCCCGCGGTCGCTGTCCCGGGCGGGCCTGGCCAGGTGTTTCGCCACGTACAGGATGCCCTGTCTGCCGTAGTCGAAGGGGGAGCCGACGTCGATGCCCTTCCAGGGCGGGACGTCCTCCCCCTCGGTGCCTTCGGGGGCCAGGCCCAGCGAGGCCCCCACCCCGTTGAAGTCGCCGCCGAGCTTCAGGGTGGCCGAGGCCAGGATGACGGAGCGGTCCGTGAAGAGCTTCTCGCGCAGCAGGCCCGACACGGACATCGGCGCAACGCGCAGGGACGCCCCGAAGCGGTCGTGCCGCTCGTACCAGACGACGTCCCACTCCGAGCCGTTCGTGATGCGCTCCGCCACGTCGTGGACGCTCTCCACCGAGGCGAGGGCCTGCTTGCGCACCGCGTCCTCGTCACCGGCGGACTTGTCCCGGGTGGCGCCGATCGCCGAGATCACCGTACGGGCGGCGTCGCGCAGGGCCATCAGCGCATACCCGAGGTCCTCCGGGATCTCCTCCAGGCGGCCCGGCAGGGCCAGCTCCATCAGGCGCTCGAAGCCCTCGGCGGCCGTCTGGAGCTGGTCGGCCGCCTTCTCGTTGACGAGCTTCGCCGCCCGGCGCACGGCACGGTTGACCTGGCCCGGGGTGAGCTCGCCGGTCGCGACCCCGGTGACCCTGGAGACCAGTTCGTGCGCCTCGTCCACGATCAGCACCTCGTGCTGCGGGAGGACGGGCGCGCCTTCGATGGCGTCGATCGCCAGGAGCGCGTGGTTGGTGACGACGACCTCGGCGAGTTTGGCGCGCTCACGGGCGGCCTCGGCGAAGCACTCCGCCCCGTAGGCGCACTTCGAGGCGCCGAGGCACTCCCTGGAGGAGACGGAGATCTGGGACCAGGCCCGGTCCGAGACGCCGGGCGTGAGGTTGTCCCGGTCCCCCGTCTCGGTCTCCTCCGACCACTCCCGCAGCCGCAGCAGGTCCTGGCCCAGCCTGCTGGTGGGCGCGGCCGCCTCGAACTGGTCGAAGAGGCCCTCCTCCTCGTCCTGCGGCGCTCCCTCGTGGAGGCGGTGCAGGCACAGGTAGTTCGACCGGCCCTTGAGCATCGCGAACTCGGGGCGGCGGCGCAGCAGCGGATGCAGCGCGTCCACCGTGCGCGGCAGGTCCCGCTCCACGAGCTGGCGCTGCAGCGCCAGGGTGGCCGTGGCGACGACGACCCGCTCCCCGTGCGCCAGCGCGGGGACCAGGTAGCCGAGCGACTTGCCGGTGCCGGTGCCCGCCTGGACGAGCAGATGGGAACCGTCGTCGATGGCCTGCGCGACGGATTCGGCCATGGTCACCTGGCCGGGGCGCTCCGTGCCGCCGACGGCTGTGACGGCGGCGTGCAGGAGTTCGGGGAGTGAGGGCTCTGTCATAGCCCGACCACCCTACGGGTCGGCACCGACAACCGGGTGATCACCTGTGCGGAGAGGGGCGTGATCAGGACGCGGACGCGGAGGGGACGGAGCCGCCCGGTACGGGGGGCGCGCGGAACGGACATCTCGTGGCTCTCCTTGGGTTCCGGGAGGAGCGGGTGGCGAGTTCCGGGAGGAGCGGGGTGGTGCCGCGGGATCTGGACCCGGAGGCGTCACAGCAGATTGCGCAGGGCCCGGTCGCGGACCATGAGGGCTGCTTTCTTCCCGGGTGGTTCGACCTCGGCGGAGAACCGGAAACCGGCGCTGAGGAAGGCCGACACGGAAGGGGTGTTGCGCAGATCGGGTTCCGCGACGACGCGCGCGCACGAGGGACGCCGGTCGAGGACCAGGTCGGAGACGGCACGGAGCAGGATCGTGCCGAGTCCCCGGCCCCGGTCGGCGACGCCGCCGATGAGGAGGTGGATCCCGGTGTCGTGGAGGCGGGCCGGGTAGTGGCGGGCCAGCGGGTCCAGGTCCGCGCGGTAGATCTCCCAGTAGCTCATCGGCGTGCCGTCCAGCAGGCCGAGGCAGGGGACGCTGCGTCCGTCGCCGCCGAGTTGGGCGCGCAGGTGGTCCTCGGTGGCCGTCCCGGGGCCGGAGAGCTCCCAGAAGGCGGCGACGGCCGGGTCGTTCATCCAGCGGCTGACGAGCGCGAGGTCGCGGTCGACGCGTACGGGGACCAGGTGGAAGGTGCCCGCGCCGGTGGTCGCCGGTCCCCAGTCGCCGACGCGGTCGAGCAGGTCCTCACCGGCCGGGGTGGGGGACGGGGCGGGAGGAAGGGCGGGAGGGACGGGTCCTGCTTCGGCGTTCGCCGCGAGGAGGGTGAGGAGTTCGCCGGGCAGGGCCAGGTCGAGGGTGTCCTGACTGTCCGCCTCGGGACCCGCGCCGGGATCCGCGTCGCTCCGGGGGGCGTTGCGGGGGTCGGTGCCGGCGTCGGCACCCGCATCGGCGCTCGTATCGGCGCTCGTATCGGAGGGGGGCACGGCGGCTCTCTTCTCGGTCGACGGGACGGGCATGTTCCTCAGCGGTGAAGGGGGTTGGCGATGGTGACGTAGACGGACTGGGTGTCGACGGGGCCGACGAGTTCGTCGAGTCCTTGCAGCCGGGTCAGCAGGTTGGCCTTGCAGCGCAGGACGGGCGAGTCGAGCAGGTGGGCCGGCAGGGTGGTGCGCAGGCGGGCGGGTCCGGCAGCGGCCTGGGCGAGGAAGCGGCGGAAGGCGGCCAGCAGCAGCCGTTCGTCGGCGAGACGCTGGGAACCGAAGGCCCCGACGAGGCCGAGCACGTTGTTGACGGCGAGGTAGTAGGCGAACCGTTCGTCGGCGACCGCGTCGGAGACGAAGGTGTCGCTGTGCTCGCCGATGCCCGGCAGTCGCCCGTCCAGTTCCGCACGCCGGGACTCGCGGAAGTAGTACCCCTGGTTGTCGCGGTAGCGGCCGCCCGCGGGCCAGCCCGCCGGGTCGAGCAGGAGCAGGGTGTTCTGCTGGTGCGCCTCCAGCGCGACACCGGCCTCGCCGTCCAGCCAGAGGACGGGACGTACGACGTGTTCCAGGTAGCGCAGGAACCACTCCGCGGCGACGGCGCCACGTGACCGGCCCGTGAGTCCGGCGAGCCGGGTGACGAGACCGGAGAGCCGGGACCGGGTCGTGGAACCGCCCTCCCGGGGGTGCGGGTGTTCCGTGGCCGTGCCCCCCGGCCCGGGCGAGACCAGTCCGGCGACGCAGGTGACGTCGTCCGCCGGCCCGAAGGGGTTGTGGCGGATCATCACATCGAGCCCGGGCACGGGGGCACCGTCCAGGTCGTCCACCGCGAGCCAGGCGGGATCGCGGACGATGTCGAAGTGCGGGTGGACCGCCCGCCACTGTGCGGCGAGGCCGGCGCGCAGCAGGCGGTGGACCTCGACTCCCCGGTGGAGTTCCTTGCGCAGGTTCTCCCGGCGGGAGTTGGTGATGCGCAGGCCCAGCGACAGCTTCAGCATCGCGGGGGCGCCGGAGCGGTAGAGGGTGCGGACGGAGGAGGTGGGGTGCCACGGGGAGCCGTGGGGGCCCAGGTCCCGGAGCAGCCCGGCGTCCAGCAGTTCCGCCACGTCCGGGCGGGTGCGGACCTCTCGTAGCTGCCAGGGGTGCACCGGCAGTACGGCGTGTCCGTCGGGCGGGTGCGGTCCCTCGCCCGCGAGTCGCGAGGTGAGGTGTTCCGCGGGGACGGGACGGCCGCGTTCGGTCCACGCCGAGTCGGTGGCGAGCACGGAGGGCGCGACGGCCATCCAGTGGAGCGCGAAGGAGCCGCGTGCCTCGGGCGAGTAGAGCCGGGTTTCGGTTCCGGAGAGTCCCTCACGGCTCTTCGGGGTGGGGTGGAGCGGGTGGCCGAACAACAGCGACTGCTCGGCGGAGAGGAAGAGGTCGGGGCCGTCGGCGGGGTTCTCCCTGCGGTCCGTGATGAACACGGCGGTCCGTCGCAGGGAGTCCGCGACGCGGCCGGTCAGGTCGTCCTCGCCGCCGTGGGCCCGGGATCCGCCGGGAACGGCCGGAGCCGCCTGCCGGTGCGCCTGCTGTGCCGAGGTCTCGCGTTCGAACAGGGCCGCCAGCGTGACGGCGTCGGTGGGAGGCGCCTGCTCCGGGGCGTCGGCGAGACGCGGAGGGCCCAGGCGGTGCCAGCCCGTGGGGGACCAGTAGCGGACCGGGGCGACGAGGGTCGTGCCGCCGGCCGGGAGCGAAATGCGGAGGGTGCCGTCGGCGGGCGCGGGGAGGTCGTGCTCGCGTACCCAGCAGCGCAGCAGGTTCTCGACGGCGGCGGCTTGGGCGGCGGTGCGCGGGTCGGGATGTTCCAGCAGGTCGGTGGCGGCGCCGTGCGGCCCTCCGGTCTCAGGCCCGGGCGTGGTCTGCGTGCCGCGGGCCGCACGCTCGGAGGGCTGGGGGTGGCCGCCGGATGCGGGGATGGCGTTCAAGGAGGTTCCTCGGGGGTGGTCCGGGCTCGTACAGCGACGGGCCGGGGCTGTTCCGGTGCGGAGGGTGGTTATGCGTTTTCTGGCTCGTGCGGGTACGGCTGCTCGCCCGGTGGAGCGGTGCCCTTCCGGGTGCCGGCCGGGCGGACCACCGACCGCCTCATCCGGCGGGCCCGGCCGCTCCGGCGTGCCCGGCCACTTCGGCAGGCTCGGCCGTTCCGGCAGGGCCGACCACTCCGGCGCGTTCGACCACTCCGGCGTGCCCGGCCGCTCCGGGGTGGCCGGACGCCCCCGGATGCCCGGACGCCCCCGGATGCCGGGGCGGTGGTCGTCGTCGGGCGTCCGCGGCCCGTGGGCCGGTGGGCCCTCCCGCGGCCTCCGCCACCGCGTCCGCGAGCCGGTCGAGCACCGCGGTCGCCTGTTCGTCGGTGATCGTGAGCGGTGGCAGCAGCCGCACCACGCTGGAGTGCCGGCCGCCCAGTTCCACGATCAGCCCGCGGCGCAGGCACGCGCGCTGAACGGCGGCCGCCAGTCCGGGCGCCGCGGGAAGGGGCCCTCCGCAGGGCCCCGACGGCGCTTCGGGGTCCACGAACTCGATCCCGATCATCAGTCCCCGGCCGCGCACCTCACCGACGCAGTCGTGGTCCGCGTCGAGCACCCGGAGCCCGTCGAGCATGCGGGCGCCCAGGGCGGCGGCGCGGGCGGCGAGGCCGTTCTCGCGGACGTACGCGAGCGTCGCGGCGCCCGCCGCCATGGCGAGCTGATTGCCGCGGAACGTGCCCGCGTGAGCGCCCGGTTCCCATACGTCGAGGTCGGCGCGGTAGACGACGACGGCCAGGGGCAGGCTGCCGCCGATGGCCTTGGAGAGGACCATCACGTCGGGCGTGACGCCGCTGTGCTCGACCGCCCAGTAGGTGCCGGTCCGCCCGACCCCCGTCTGGACCTCGTCGGCGATCAGCGGAACGGAGCGCGCCGCCGTGATCTGCCGCATCCGCCGCATCCAGTCGTCGCGGGCCGGAATCACCCCGCCCTCCCCCTGCACCGGTTCGAGGATCATGCCCGCGGGGCTCGTCACCCCGGACCTGGGGTCGTCGAGGAGGGACTCGGTCCAGCGCGCGGCGAGCTCGGCCCCCCGCTCGCCGCCGACCCCGAACGGGCAGCGGTAGTCCTGCGGATAGGGCAGGCGCGTCACCCGTACGTCGGGCGCGCCCCCGGATGCCGCGAGCGCCCCCGCGGTCATCCCGTGGTAGGCGCCGGTGAAGGCGAGCAGTCCGTCGCGTCCGGTCGCGGTGCGCACCAGGTTCAGCGCGGCCTCCACGGCGTCCGTACCGGCGGGGCCGCAGAACTGCACGCGCGCGTGGTCGGCGAGACCGGGCGGCAGGGTGGTGAACAACTCGGTGACGAAGGCGTCCTTGACGGGCGTGGCCAGGTCGAGGACGTGCAGCGGGGCCCCCGAGTCGAGGACCTTGCGGACGGCCTCCAGGACGACCGGGTGGTTGTGGCCGAGAGCCAGCGTGCCCGCGCCGGAGAGGCAGTCGAGGTAGCGGCTCCCGTCGGCGCCCTCGATCGTCAGCCCGCGCGCCCGCACGGGGACGATCGGCAGGGCGCGCGCGTAGGTGCGCGCCGCCGACTCGCGCGCCGACTGCCGCCGCAGGATCCCCTCCTGCGCCGTGCGCTCTCCCGCACCGCCGTGCTGAGCCGCGTGTTCCCCCGCGCCCTCATGCGTCGTGCACGCCCTCGCGCTCCCCTGTCGCGTGCGCGCCCCCGCGGGCTCCTCCGTCACCGCCACGTCCGTCGGTCCTCCCGCTGTCCAGAGGCGAGTTGCCGGTCAGCCCGACGGGAGACGGCAGGGGGATGAACGCAGCCGGAACGCCCCCCGTACGTACCAACGACGAGGACCCCCGCGGGGCAACGGCGGGACGAAGATCCCTGCCGTGACGGAACCGTTGCCGGTCCGTGGGAAGTCCCCCACAGCGACGGCATAGTCTGTGGTGCCGTTCGGCGGAACTCGCTGATCAGCACCCGCGGTCCGCGCCGGGCACGCACGGGTCCCCGGATCCGTACGGGCCCCGACGGCGGCACAGAGTTGTTCGTTCACCTCCAGGGGGAGTCACACCATGCGACCGATACGCCCGCTCTTCGCGACCCGTCGGAGGAGGAGCCCGCGCCGCAGAACCTCCCCCGTGCTCGCCGCGGTCGGCCTGGCCACCGCGCTGGCGCTGACCGCCACCGCCTGCGGCTCCGGTGAGGACACCGGAGCGGCCGGCGAGGCGTCGGCCACCGCGGCCGGCGACGGCAGGATCCACATCCCGGACGACATCAAGGACCGGCTCAAGGAGCACGGCATCGACATCGACCAGTGGAAGGGCGGTGCCTGGAAGAACTGGGACAGGGACGACTGGCTGCGCGAGGCCGGTGACTACATCAACCCGGTCATCAAGGACCTGTGGGACCCGGACCGCATGCGCGAGGCCGAGAACCCGGACCAGGGCAAGGGCGTCGACGAGAACGACCTCTCGGGCGACCAGGGGGTGACCGACCCCGAGCCGGCGCCCGTGGCGGCGAAGGCCGTTCCGGCGGGCTACCACGAGAACGTGCCCGAGGCGGGCAAGGTGTTCTTCGACTCCCCCGAGGGCACGATGGTCTGCTCCGCGACCGTGGTCGAGGACCCGGCCCACCCGGGCAGGTCCAACCTCGTGTGGACCGCGGGCCACTGCGTGCACGCGGGCAAGAAGGGCGGCTGGTACCGCAACATCGCCTTCGTGCCCTCGTACAACGACGGCGCCATGTCGGCCACGGAGATCCAGGGCGCCACCGAGGAGGAGGTCGCTCCGTACGGCGTCTGGTGGGGTGACTGGGCGCAGACCTCGGACCAGTGGATCGAGCAGGGCGGTGCGACGGGCGGCGAGGGTGCCTCGTACGACTTCGCCGTCATCCATGTGACGCCGGAGAAGGGCGGCGACGGCAAGTCGCTGGAGGAGACGGTGGGGTCGGCGCTCCCGGTGAACTTCGACGCCCCGGCCGTGTCACAGGTCGGGGACGTCACCGCGACCGGTTACCCGGCGGCGAAGCCGTTCGACGGGGAGACCATGTTCCAGTGCGCGGACAAGCCGGGCCGGCTCTCGGTCGCCGAGGCGGAACCGACGATGTACCGCATCGGCTGCACCATGACCGGCGGTTCCTCGGGCGGCGGCTGGGTCGCGACCGACTCGGACGGCAAGCCGGCGCTGGTGTCCAACACCTCGATCGGCCCGGTGACGGCGGGCTGGCTGGCGGGCCCGCACCTGGGCGCGGACGCCAAGGGGATCTACGACGCGGTGAGCAAGAAGTACGCGGCACGGCAGTGACGGCACGGGGACGGACGGCGGCAGGGGAACGGACCGTGGCAGGGGAACGGACCGCGGCGGGGTGGGTCGCGCGGAGACTCTCACCGCCCGCCCGCCGTTCGTCCCCGGCCCGCCGGGCATAGTGGAGGTCGCGGCGGCCCGCGCTCACCCACCCGCCCGACCGCTCACCCGCCCAACCGCTCGCTTGTGAGAAATGCACGTTCTATCGGGGGTAACAACTCATGCGTTCCATACGCCCGTCCTTCGCGAAGAGCCGCGGACGGCGCCGCCTCCTCGCGGCCACCGGGTTCGCCGCGGCCCTGGCACTCACCGGTACCGCCTGTGACGCGGGCGACGGCGAGGCCGCCGACAAGCCGGCCGTCGCCGGTTCCGCGGGCTCCGGCTCCGACCGGCTCGGGATTCCGGCCGACATCGCCGACCGGCTCAAGGAGCACGGCATCGACGTCGACGACTGGAAGGACGGCGAGTGGAAGGACTGGGACAGGGACAAGTGGCTCACTGAGGCCCAGGACTTCGTCAACCCGGTGATCGAGGGCCTCTGGAAGCCCGAGCGGATGCAGGCCGCCGACGATCCGAAGAAGACGATCTCCGTGCAGGACGCGGCGGCCGAGCAGGGCGTCAGCGACCCGGCGCCCGCCCCCGTGAGGGCGACGCCGGAGAAGACCCCGTACCACGAGAACGCCGCGCCGGTCGGGAAGGTCTTCTTCGATTCGCCCGAGGGCTCGATGGTCTGCTCGGGGACGGTCGTCAAGGACCCGCGCAACCCCGGCAGGTCCAACCTGGTGTGGACGGCGGGGCACTGCGTGCACGCGGGCGGGGGCGGCGGCTGGTACCGCAACATCGCCTTCGTGCCCGCCTACAACGACCTCGGCAAGTCCGAGGCCGAGCTGGGCAACGCCACCCAGCAGGAGATCGCCCCGTACGGCCAGTACTGGGCGGACTGGGCGTCGACCTCCGACGAGTGGATCGAGAGCGGGTCGGAGTCGGGCGGCGCGGGGGCCCCGTACGACTACGCGGTGCTGCACGTGAAGCCCGAGTCCGGTGGCAAGTCCCTGGAGGAGACGGTCGGCAACGCGCTGGACGTGGACTTCTCCACGCCCGCCGCCGCGAGCGCGGGCACGATGGGCGCCTGGGGTTACCCGGCCGCCGCCCCGTACGACGGTCTGATCATGCATAAGTGCGTCGACCGGCCGGGCCGTCTGTCGCTCGGCCCGGGCCTGCCGACGATGTACCGCATCGGGTGCACGATGACCGGCGGTTCGTCCGGCGGCGGCTGGTTCCGCGCCGTCGACGGCAGGACCGTGCTGGTCTCGAACACGTCGATCGGCCCGACCGACAGCACCTGGCTCGCGGGTCCGCAGCTGGGCGAGGGCGCCCAGGCGGTCTACGACGACATGAGCGAGAAGTACGGCTCCCGGTAACCGTCCAGCCGTCCAACGGCACCCGTTCGCACGCGCGCACGGCGGAGGCCCGCCCCCTGTCCCGGGGACGGGCCTTCGTTCCGTTCAGGAAGCCGCGGGGATCACGCCGCCGGAGCCGGGACGTACGGAGCCAGCTCCGCCGCCAGTTCCTCGTGCACCCGCACCTTCATCAGGGTGCCCTCCGGGGTGTGCTCCTCGGAGAGCACCTCACCGTCGGCGTGGGCGCGCGCGACCAGCCGGCCGAGCGTGTACGGCACGAGCACCTCGATCTCGACCGAGGGGTGCGGCAGTTCGACGTCGATGAGCGCGAGCAGCTCGTCGATGCCCTGACCCGTACGGGCCGAGACCGCCATGGAGCGCTTCTCGTTCCGCAGCAGCCGCTGCAGCACCAGCGGGTCCGCCGCGTCCGCCTTGTTGATCACCACGATCTCGGGCACCTTGGTGGCGCCCACGTCCCGGACGACCTCGCGCACGGCGGCCAGCTGCTCCTCCGGCGCCGGGTGCGAACCGTCGACCACGTGCAGGATCAGGTCGGCGTCACCGACCTCCTCCATGGTGGAGCGGAACGCCTCGACGAGGTGGTGGGGCAGGTGCCGTACGAAGCCGACGGTGTCCGCCAGCGTGTACAGCCGCCCGCTCGGGGTCTCGGCCCGGCGCACGGTCGGGTCGAGCGTCGCGAACAGCGAGTTCTCTACGAGCACGCCCGCGCCCGTGAGGCGGTTGAGCAGCGAGGACTTGCCGGCGTTGGTGTAACCGGCGATCGCGACCGAGGGCACCTTGTGGCGGCGGCGCTCCTGGCGCTTGATGTCACGGCCCGTCTTCATGTCCGCGATCTCCCGGCGCATCTTCGCCATCTTCTCGCGGATACGGCGCCGGTCTGTCTCGATCTTGGTCTCACCGGGACCACGGGTGGCGAGGCCGCCGCCCGAGCCGCCGCCCATCTGACGGGACAGCGACTGACCCCAGCCGCGGAGCCTCGGCAGCATGTACTGCATCTGCGCGAGGGCGACCTGCGCCTTGCCCTCACGGGACTTGGCGTGCTGGGCGAAGATGTCGAGGATCAGGGCCGTACGGTCGATGACCTTGACCTTGACGACGTCCTCGAGGTGGATGAGCTGGCCCGGCGAGAGCTCACCGTCGCAGATGACCGTGTCCGCGCCGGTCTCCAGCACGATGTCCCGCAGCTCGTTGGCCTTGCCGGAACCGATGTACGTGGCCGCGTCGGGCTTGTCCCTGCGCTGGATGACACCGTCGAGCACGAGCGCTCCCGCGGTCTCCGCGAGGGCGGCCAGCTCGGCCAGTGAGTTGTCCGCGTCGCCCGCGGTGCCCGAGGTCCACACGCCGACGAGCACCACGCGCTCCAGGCGCAGCTGTCGGTACTCGACCTCGGTGACGTCCTCGAGCTCGGTGGAGAGGCCCGCGACGCGGCGCAGGGCCGCACGCTCGGAGCGGTCGAACTGGTCGCCGTCCCGCTCTCCGTCGATCTCGTGGCTCCAGGCGACGTCCTCTTCCATCAGGGCATCGGCCCGAAGACCGTCGGGGTGGTTCTGCGCGCGGCTCTGGGTGTCCTGGGAAGGGGAAGAAGAGGAGGTCATTGGGTCCTTACGTCGGTGGGATACCTGGGCGGCGGACCTGCGGTCCGTCACTGGTCACAACGTCCGGGGCGCCCGGGAGATTCCCGCCCGGGGCCGCGGGGCCGTGCCGTCGGCCCGAAGCGGCGCCGACGTGAAGATGTTCGCACGGCACGCCCCGTCTCGTCACTCCGATTCCCGGCGGCTCACCGGAGGGCGCGCCGGGCGGTCTTCCCCGCGGGGGCCGCGGGGGCCGCGGGGGCCTCGCTGCGCCAGTCGGGGTGTCCCGGCATGGGCGGGGTCTTCTCCGCGTAGAGCCATGCCCGGAAGAAGGCGCGCAGATCGCGGCCCGCGATGCCGGAGGCGAGGTGCTCGAAGTCCGCGGTGCCGGCGACACCGTCGCGGTGGGTGCTCACCCAGGTGCGCTGCAGCCGTTCGAAGGCGGTCCGGCCGATCTCCTGGCGCAGCGCGTACAGGACGAGGGCGCTGCCGTCGTAGACGTTCGGGCGGAAGAGGCTGAGCTTCCGACCGGGTTCGGCCTCCTTCGGGACGGCGGGCGGGCCGCCGTCCCTGCGCCAGGTGTCGGAGGCCCGGTACGCGGCCTTCATCCGCGCCTCCAGGGGCTTGCCGGCCTTCTCCTCGGCGTAGAGGGCCTCGTACCAGGTGGCGTGTCCCTCGTTGAGCCACAGGTCGGACCAGGTGCGCGGGGAGACACTGTTGCCGAACCACTGGTGGGCCAGCTCGTGCACCATGATCGCCTCGACGTACCACTTCGGGTACTCGGGCCGGGTGAAGAGCTCCCGTTCGAAGAGGGAGAGCGTCTGTGTCTCCAGTTCGAACCCGGTCCGCGCCTCGGCGATCAGCAGGCCGTACGTCTCGAAGGGGTAGGCGCCGACCTTCTCCCGCATCCAGGCGATCTGGGCGGGTGTCTTCCTGAGCCACGGTTCCAGTCGCCGGCGGTCCTTGGCCGGCACGACGTCGCGTACGGGGAGGCCGCCGGGGCCGGTCCGGCGCAGCACGGCGGAGCGGCCGATGGAGACCTGGGCGAGCTCGGTGGCCATGGGGTGCTCGGTGCGGTACGTCCAGGTGGTGCCCGCGGCGTGGCGGGTCGTCCCCGCGGGGAGCCCGTTGGCGACGGCCGTGTAGCCGTCGGGAGCGGTGACCCGGATGGTGAACATCGCCTTGTCCGAGGGGTGGTCGTTGCCGGGGAAGACGCGGTGCGCGGCGTCCGCCTGGTTGGCCATCGCGAGCCCGTCCGCGGTCCGCACCCAGCCGCTCTGCTGGTCCTTCGTGGAGACCGGATCGCTGTCGTGCCGGACGGTGACCCGCATCCGGGCGCCGAAGGGCAGCGGTTTCGCGGGGGTGACGACCAGGTCCTCGCCGGCGCTCCGGAACTCCGCGGGGTCGCCGTCGACCTCGACGGACCGCACGGTCCCGTGCGAGTGGTCGAGGTTGAACCGCTCCAGCCAGTCCGCCGTGGTGCGGGCCTCGATGACGGTGACGGCCGGCAGCGGCTCGCTGTTGCTGCCGGAGTAGGCGAAGGCCAGGTCGTACGCCGTGACGTCGTACCCGGGGTTGCCCAGATGCGGGAAGAGCCGGTCGCCGACGCCCAGCGGCACCGGTGCCGGGGCGCTCGCGGCGATGAGGCAGACGGAGGCGGCGGAGGCGACGAGCGCCGTCCGGAGCCGGCGGGAGGCCGTCGGCAGTCGACGGGGGGGTGCCGGGAGGCGGCGGGCGGTTGCCGGGAGCTTTCGGGAAGCTTCCGGGTCCGATGCCCCGGTGCGGGGGGTCGTGCGGGTGCGCAGCATGGACCACGGCTATCAGCGCCCGCCCGGCCGACGACGACGGCTCGCGACGGATCCACCCGAACGGGTCCTTCCGTGTGCCTCCCGAAGGGCCCGCTACGGAGCCGTCGACCGGTGCTGGGCGCGGCTCACGTCGAACACCCCCGGTACGTTGCGCATCGCGCGCATGAGCGCGGGAAGGTGCGCGGCGTCCGGGAGCTGGAGCGTGTAGGTGTGCCGTACCCGCTGCTGGCTGGGGGGTTCGACGGTCGCGGAGACGATGGCGACGCCCTCCAGGGCGATGGCTTCGGTGAGGTCGGCCAGCAGGTGGGGCCGCCCGAAGGACTCGGCGAAGAGCGTGACCCGGCACTCGCTGATGTCGCCCCAGCGCACCTCGGCCTCCGTGCGCTCCGCGCTCCTCATCCGCTCCACCGCGGCGCACTCGACGCGGTGCACGGTCACCACTCCCCCGCGCACCGGGAACCCGGTGATCGCATCGGGTGGTACGGGCGTACAGCAGCCCGCCAGGCGTACGGTCGCGCCGGGCCGGTCGACGACGACGTCCGCGGCGGCCGGGCGGGCGGCGGGGCCGTCGGCGGCCGGGCGGCGGGTCGCGGCGGGA
>NZ_JAHKJW010000059.1 GCF_019710745.1 Streptomyces beigongshangae | reverse complement strand
CCCTGCACGCGGTGCACCGCGAGCGCGGGCTGCCGCAGGCCGCCGCCCTCGCCGACCGGATCGCCGAACGGCTGCTGGAGTCCGCGCCCGCCGCACGGCCCGGCGACGGACCGCCGGAGAGCCTCGGCTTCGCCTTCGGCGAGGCCGGCATCGGCTGGGCGCTGGTCCGGCACGCCCGGTTCACCGGCGGCCCGCTGGGCGAACGGAGCGGGGCGGCCGGCCGGGCCAGGCTGACGGCCGCGCTCGCGGCGGCGGACCGGCTCGACACGGGCTGGTGCTCCGGTACGGCCGGTGTCCTGCTGGCGGCGGCCGACGCCGGGCTCCGTCCGCTGCCGGGTACCGGCCCGGCCCAGGACGCCGGACGCCTGCTCGCCGGGCACCCGCCGGTGGCCGACCTCAGCCCGTGCCACGGCGAGCTGGGCATCACGGAAGCGGTGGCAGCCCTCGCCGGGCGGGGCCACGCCGAGGCCAGGGCCGCCCTGACCGGCCGGATCGGCCTGGTCCTCGGACTGCTCCACGCCTGGGAGCCCCGCTGCGGGACCCCCGGGCACGTACCGACCCCCGGCCTGCTCACGGGCCTTTCGGGCATCGGCTACTCCCTGCTCCGGCTGGGCTTCGCCGACACCGTGCCCTCGGTCCTGCTGCTCGACCCCGCCCAGGACGGCAAAGGGGGCTAGCGCCCCCGTACCGCCGTCCGGTGCGCCGCCCGCGGCGCGCGCACCACGAGACCCCTCCCCGAAGGACGACCGACCACCCCACAGAACCAACCACCCCACAGAACCAACCACCCCACAGAACCGACCGCCCCACAGAACGAGTTGCTCCACGGAAAGGAACCCCCCATGTCCAGTTCCCTGCAGAACAGCACCGTCCGCGACGAGACCGCGCAGGCGCCCGCGGCGGTCACCGACCCGGCCGGCGAGATCCGGCTGGTCCGCTGGAACGGGGCGTGCGCCCGGAACCGGGTGCTGGCCGGAATGGTCCTCGGCAGCGGCGTCGTGATCGGTCTCAGCTCCTCGACCATCACCAGCGTGTCGGTGCCCATGTGACCCGCCGTCACGCACGGGACGTCCGTGCAGGTGTGCGCCTCCCGTGAACGAGTGACTACTATCCGGGGATATGCGTCTGCGGACAGCTCATCTCATTGGTCGTGAGGCCGAAGTCACCGAGCTCAGCCAATCGTTGCGGAACGTGAAACGGTCGCGCGGAGGCACGGCGTTCCTGGTCGGAGAAGGAGGGATCGGCAAGTCGCGGCTGGTCGCCGAGTTGATCGGATCGGCACTCGACGCCGGCGTGCGGGTCCTGAAGGGCCGCAGCAGCACCATCGGCCCGATGGTGCTGCTGCGGCCGCTCACCGAGGCCCTGATGCCGCTCTCCCGCGGTGGCGTCACACCGGACGAGGCGGACCTCGGACCGTACCGCCCGGTGCTCGGCCGGCTCGTCCCCGGCTGGAGCACCGGCGCCCCCGACCAGGGATCGACGGTGGTGCTCGCCGAAGCGGTCCTGCGGCTGCTCGCCCACGCCGGCCGCGAGAGCGGCTGCCTGCTGGTGCTGGAGGACCTGCACGACGCGGACACCGAGACCCTCGCCGTCGTCGAGTACCTGGTCGACAACCTCGAACAGCAGCCGCTCATGCTGGTGGCGACCCTCCGGTCCGATCCCGGCGAGGCCCTGAGTCTCGCCGAGTCCGCCGGCCGCCGACGCAGCGCGACGGTGTTCAGGCTGGCACCGCTGGACGCCGACGGGGTCGGCCGGATGATCGCCTCCTGCCTGGACACCGCCCCCGGCGGGATGCCCGCCGAGGTGCTCGACCAGATGTGGCAGGACAGCGCGGGCATCCCGTTCCTGGTCGAGGAGCTCCTCCAGGGCGCGGTCGCCGGTGGCTCGCTCGTCCGCGAGGGCGCCGTCTGGCGGGTGGTCGGCGACCTCCGCCGCAATGTGCCCAGGGCGCTGCTGGAGGGCGCCATCCACCGTATCGACCAACTCGGGCCGCAGGGCAGGACCCTGCTCAGCGCCGCCGCCGTGCTGGGCCGGCGGTTCTCCCTGTCGGTGCTCCAGTCGATGACCGGCGTCGACGACCGGAGCCTGCTGAGCCACCTGCACGCGAGCGTCGCCGCCCGGCTGGTCGCGGCCGACGAACCCGCCCCCGACTGGTACGCCTTCCGGCATCCGCTGACCGCAGAGGCGCTGCTCGCGCAGCTCACCCCGGCCGCCCGGGTCGCCCTGTCCGAGCAGGCCGCGAACGCGATCGAGACGCTCAACCCCGGTCTGCCGGGTGACTGGTGCCCGCTGGCGGCGACCCTGCGCGCCGACGCCGGCGATCCCGTCCGGGCCGGCCGGCTGTTCACCGAGGCCGGGCGCCGCGCCCTCGCCGACGGCGCGGTCACCTCCGCGGTCGCGCTGCTCGACCGCGCCGAACGGCTGCTCGCCGAGGGCGGCGACTCCGCCGCCCGCGCCGAGGCCCTGGAGGCACTGCTGCCCGCGCTCGCCGACACCGGGGACCTGACCCGGGCGCTCAGCCTCACCGGCAGCCTGCGGGAACTCGTCGGGGCGGGCCTCGGCGCGGCCCGGCTGGCGGCCCTGCACACCCGACTGGCGCACGTGGCGTACATGGCGGGCCGCTGGGCCGACGGCAACAACCAGATCGAGCGGGCCCGCGCCCTGCTGGCGACGGCGCCCGACGAGGCGCACACCGCGCTGACCGACGTGGTGGAGGCGTACCTGTGCCTCGACACACCGGGACCCGACCGCACCCAGCGGGCCGAGCGGCTGGCCCGGGCCGCGCTCCGCACCGCCGAGCGGCAGAGCCTGCCCCTGGTCGCCTGCCAGGCGTGGGAACTCCTCGGCGTGGTCGCCCGCGAACGCGACCTGTCGGAGGCCAGCACCTACCTGGAACAGGCGATGAGCACCGCCGAACGGCACAGCCTGCCGCTCCAGCGGATGTACGCCCTCACCCGGCTCGGCGGCATCCGCTGGCTGGACGACGGCAGCACCGCCACCCTCGACGAGGCCCGCACGGAGGCCCGACGGCTGGGCGCGGTCCCCGTCGTCTACGGCATCGACGGCATCCTCACCCTGCACGACGTGCTGCACGGCCGCTTCGCCGACGCCCGGGCGCGCGGCGACGAGACGCTGACCATGGCGGCACGCCTGAAGCTGACGTCGGTGGCCCGCTACCTGCTGATGGCCCGCGCGGTGCTGGCCGCCCACCAGGGCGACCGGACGGCCATGGAGGAGGCGCTGGCCGACTTCGGCCGCTGGGGCGGGAGCCGCTCGCCCGAGGAACCGCTGGCCCTCGGCCTGGCCCAGGTCTTCTGCGCGCTCCTGGAGGAGAACCGGGAACAGGCGGCCCGGACCATGGCCGAACTCGAAGCGCTGGAGGCCGAGAACCCGACCACCTTCCACCTGAGCGGACGGCACGGCCTCGGACTGCTCCTCGACCTCCTGGACGGCCGTGCCGGGCGCGCCGACCTCGACCGGCTGGCCGCCAGCGCCGCGGGCCGCATGCGGTGGAACCGCCACTTCGTGCTGCTCGCCGAGGCCGTCCTGCTCGGCCGGGAGGGCCGGCCCGAGGCGGCCGGACGCACGGCCCTGCTCGCCCAGAGGACCGGCGCGCACTATCCCACCGCCCGCCATCTCGGGCAGCGGCTGATCGCCGAGGAGGCCCATGCGCTGGGCTGGGGCGAGCCGGAGAGGTGGCTGCGGGAGGCCGAGCACCACTTCCGCGAGACCTCCGCCACCGCGGTGGTCGGCGCCTGCCGGACCCTGCTGCGCGCGATCGGCGCACCGGTGCGCCAGCACCGCACCGGCAGCGACCGCATCCCACCGGAACTGCGCCTGAAGGGCATGACGGTCCGCGAGTACGAGATCTTCCGGCTGCTGGCCGACCGCCCCAGCAACAAGGACATCGCCGCCCGGCTCTACATCTCGCCGCGCACCGTCGAGAAACACGTCGCCAGCCTGATCGCCAAGACCGGTCTGCTCAACCGCGTGCAGCTGTGCGCCCTGGCGGCGGAACAGACCTGACGACCGGGCCCGCCCGCACCACCTGCCCGGTGACCGGGCGAAGCGTCAGGTGTTGCCGCCGTTGCCCCCGACGAGACCGCTCGCGATGGCCGTCAGGACATCTGCTTCCGCGCCGCCGCAGTGGCTGAAGGGCTCACCGACGGGCAGGCCGGCGAAGTTGCCGTCGACCGCGCCGGTGCCACGGGCTGCCGTCCCGCCGGCGCGGGCTGCGCCGTGACTGCCGCAGAAGGTGCCGAAGGACGGCGACGCGAGCGGCAGGATGCCCCCCCGCGGAGGCCGGGGCGGCGGCCAGACCGAGGGCGAGGGCAGCGAGACAGCTCGTGGTGCAGACGCGCTTCATGCCCCGGTCAACGACCTGCGCCGTTACCGGACACGCCGCGGTGACGCCCTCCCGGCCACCGCGGCGGCGGTCGGGCAGGCCCGCCGTGCACGGCCCGTGGGCCCCGCCCCCACCGGCAACCCGTCGCCCCATCGGACCGGAGGAAACTCAGTACTCCTGGTGACCGCGGCGACTGGGAATAGGCCTAGTCGAACCGCTGACACGCACTTACCTTGCGCCCATGGATGAGCTGCGTACACGCAAGTACAGGCGGTGGTTCGACGCCGCGGACGTCGACGGCGACAGCGCGATAACGCGGCAGGACGTCGTCATGATGAGCGAGCGTTACGTCCGGGCCAGGGGCATCGCCGCCGACTCGCCCCAGGCACAGCGGATGTACGACACCATGAACGGATTCTGGGAGTCCGTGATAGCCCCCGCCGACGCCGACAAGGACGGCAGGGTGACCTCGGCGGAGCTCACCCGGGCGTTCGCCGCGACCTTCACCGATCGCGCCCGCTACCCGGAGGAGCTCGCGCCGATCGCCGACCGCTTCTTCGACCTGGCCGACGGCGACGGCGACGATTCGCTCAGCCGCACCGAGTTCACCCACATCTTCGGAAGCACGGGACGGGCCACCGACGCCGAGTGCGCCGAGGTGTTCGACGCGCTCGACCTCGACTCCTCCGGAGCCCTGTCGCGGAGCGAGTACCACAGGGCCGTCTCCGAGTTCTTCTACGGCAACGCCCCCGACTCGCCGGCCAACCACATGTTCGGCCGTCTCGTCTGAGGGACCGGCAGGACGGGAGAAGCCCGGCCGGCCACTCCGTTCAGCTCAGCTCAGCTCCGCCCAAGGAGGCCCCATGGCGCAGAACAGCACCGAGCAGAAGTTCACCTCCCTGTTCGCCTGGTTCGACCGCACCGGCGACGGCTACCTCACCCGTGACGACTTCCGGCAGATCGGTGAGGTGTTCGCCGCGGTGGCACCGGACGAGGACAACAAGAGCGCGCTGCGCGAGGCGTTCATGCTCTGGTGGGACGTCCTGGACGAGGCCGGTGCCCCGGACTCCCGGGGCCGCATCGAGCGCGGGCGGTTCATCACCGCCATGCGCTCCCACGTCGCCGCCGACACGAAGACCGTCGAACGCCTGGTGATGCCCATCATCGACGCCCTCATGCACGCCCTGGACACCGACGGGAGCGGCACGCTCACCGCCGACGAGTACGTCCGCATGTACGACGCCCTAGACATCGACCCGGCCACCTCCGCCGCGGCCTTCCGGCGCCTCGACCGCGACGGCAGCGGCACCATCACCCACGACGAGTTCCGCACCGCCATCGAGGAGTTCTACCTCGGCACCGACACCGAGGCACCCGGCAACTGGCTGCTCGGCCCGCCGCTGCCGCCCGGCTGACCGGTCCCGCCGAGCAGGCGGTGGAGCGACGCCGTCAGGCTCGCCACGAAGGAGTCACGGGTCGCGTCGTCGAGGAGGTCCAGGGACAGGTACGGGTTCAGGTCCTCCAGTTCGACCAGCAGCAGCCCGCCGTCCGGGGCGCGGCAGGCGTCGACGCGCTGGATGCCGTGGTCGATGTCGTTCCAGTCGATGAAACGCCGTGCGAAGTCCAGGTCGGCGGGCGTGGGTTCGTAGCGTTCGAGCTGCCAGCGCCGGTCGGGGCGGGGCGCGTACAGGGCGTACTGGAAGGCGTGGTCGACGTAGTAGAACGACACCTCGTACCGGAAGTCGATCCGCGGCTGGACGAGGACGCCGGAGCCGGGGCCCTCGTCGTGGGCGAGGGCCCGCAGCCGTTCCCGGGGGACGAACTCCAGACCTATGGAGTCCGCGCCGAGCTTGGGCTTCACCACGTACTCGGCCGCGTCGGGGAGCCTTCCGACGTCCTCGAACCGGTCGACGGTGGGGATCACCGGAAAGCCCTGGGAGGTGAGGTCGACGAGGTACTGCTTCCCGGCCTGGTCCGCCTTGCCGGTCAGCTGGGTGCAGACCGGTGTGCCGCGCTCGGCCGCCCGCTCGCGGAACTCGTCGTACGCGGCCCGGTGGTGCAGGACGGGCCCGCTGTTGCGGACCACGGCCGCGTCGAAGCCGGGGGATTCCAGCAGCGCGGCGGCGTCGAGCGGATGGCACAGCGCCAGGTCGAAGTGCTCGCGGAGCCGGGAGGTCAGGAAGATGTCCTCGTCGCAGTACCGGCGCCCCGCGGCCCGGTAGGCCAGATCGGTCACGAACAGCAGTCTGGGCCGGTCGGATGCCATGGACTCTCCTGATGGATCGGTGTCTGACCTCCCATTACACACCGGCCGGTCCCGCCGCCCGGACGGCCGGGAGCGGGAGCCGGCCGGTTGCGTACTGCGCGGGACGTTGACCAGAAAGCGCTTACCCCTTACGTTTCCCGTTCAGTGGCGTGACCCGTGTTCGGCACCCCGAATGCACCTTGCCGTACGCCCTGCAAGTGGAACGCTCTCGAAGGGACGCACCCGCATGCGTAGCCGCCCCCCGCGTGCCCCTCCCCGGTGACCCCGACGGCCCGGGCGGCCGTCCCGCAACCACCGTCGTTGCGGCCCTGTGGCGGCCCGCGGACGTCACCGAGACCTCCCCCATTGGTTTCGGCGTCGTCGGCGGTCGCGGGAAGGGCCTCACCTCACCTCATCTCACCTTGCCCCGCCCCCAGCACCCTCGGCAGAGAAGAAGGAAACGGGACATGACCTCTCCAGCGCGGCCGCGAACGCGGCGGCTCCACCGGGCCCCCGCCCGGCAGGCCCTGGTCGGCGGGCTCGGCGCCCTCGGTCTCATGGTTGGCATGGTCACGACAGGTGCCACGCTCTCTCCGGCGAGCGCCGCCACCTGGCCGACCCCGACCAGCAACGAGGGCGTCTCCGCCACCATCCAGGTGTCCGGCACCGAGGACTACGGGATGAAGCGGTTCTACGGCACCGGTGACCTGGCCGGGGACGGCCAGGAGGAGGGCCAGGACCCGATCCTCCAGCTCGCCGACGGCGCGGTGCTGAAGAACGTCGTCATCGGCGCGCCGGGCGCCGACGGCATCCACTGTCAGGGCAGCTGCACGCTGCAGAACGTCTGGTGGGAGGACGTCGGCGAGGACGCCGCCACCTTCCGCGGTGGCACGGGGGCCACGTACACCGTGACCGGCGGCGGCGCGAAGAAGGCCGCGGACAAGGTCTTCCAGCACAACGGCGGAGGCACCCTGAGTGTCTCCGACTTCGCGGTGCAGGAGTTCAAGACGCTCTACCGCTCCTGCGGGGACTGCTCCACGCAGTACACGCGCAAGGTGAACCTCGGCGGCATCGACGTGACCGGGACGGGCTCCACGGCACGCATCGCCGGGATCAACGTCAACCGGAACGACGTGGCGACGCTGCGCGACATCACCATCCGCGGCGACGCGAGCCGCAAGGTCGTCCCCTGCCAGAAGTACTACAACAACACGGCGGTCGGTACGGGCCCCGACAGCACCAACTGCCTGTACTCCACCTCGGACCTCACCTGCAGGTGAGCCGTCGCCCCGGCGGCCGGACGGACCTTCCTTCCCCCCCACGGGGGTCCGCCCGGCCGCCGGACGCGTACGGGTCAGGCCCAGGCAGTGGTGAGGACGAACGAGCTGTCCTGCCGGAAGAGGTCGCTGCCGTCCGACGGGTCCACGCGGAGCTGGTAGTCGTAGTGGCGCAGATAGCGGCCGGGGTGGTTGTACGACTCCAGGCGTACGGAGCCGCCGGCGCTGCCCGTCCGGGCGATGAAGGTGGCGTCCCCGGCGAACGTGGACGTGCCGTCGTTCGCGTCGAAGCGGCCGCGGAAGTCCCGGTGCCGCAGATAGGCGCCGGCCGCGTTGCGGAAGGAGCAGCCGTTGCCGTCGGCGAGCCCCGCCACGACGGTGAAGGTGGACGCATGCTTCTCCGCGGCCGTGCTGGAGGCGGTCACCACGGGCAGGTTCAGCAGGGCGGACTGGTCCTGCCAGTAGCGGGTGGTGAAGTTGCCCGACCGCAGCGAGCGCGTGACCCCCTTCGGCACGCTCACCCCGCCGGACACCGTCTCCTTGAGCACGGTGAAGTGGCGCGCGGTACCGGAGATGCCCGGCAGCGCCCTGGGCGTGCTCCAGGTCGCGAAGGTGTCGTAGCTGTCGCTGAAGTAGTACGTGCCGTCGCCGTACCCGTCGAAGAAGATCCGCCACGCGCCGTTGTCGAGCCGGATCAGCGCCGCACCCTCGCGGGTGCCGCCCCAGCCGGCCCAGTTCCCGGTCCTGCTGATGGTGTACGGCCCGTTGAGCGCCGGGGCCGTGGCGTACTCGATGTACTTGGACGTCTCGTTCTTCGTGAAGGCGTGGTAGGCCGAGCCGGTCCGCACCACGAACGTGTCGATGTGGTTGGCGCCGATGCCGGCCAGGACGGTGGGTGAGGTCCACGCCGTGAGCGCCGAGTCGGTGGCCCTGAGGCGGTACGGGGTGAAGATCCACTGGTTGTCGGCGGTCGAGCAGGACACCAGGATGTTGACACTGCCGTCGCTGTCGACGAACCACTCGGGCGCCCACGCGCGCGACAGGTTCGCGATGGGGACGGGATGGTCGTACAGGAAGGTCCAGCTGACCCGGTCCGGGCTGCGGGCGAAGCCGATGGTGGTGCTGGTGTCCTGCCAGGTTCGCGTGGTGTAGGTGAGGTAGTAGTAGCCGTCGGTGTGCCTGAGGATGCTGGCGTCGCGGATGCGGCCCGCGGGCGGGGTGTACGCGGACGCCTTGAGGAGCCGGAAGTCCGTCGCGTCGTCCGACTGGTAGACGTTCACCGTGCCGTCGTTGCTGTTGAGGAACGGCACGATGGTGTAGCGGGTGGCGGAGCCGCCGGGCGGCGCGGCCGCCGCGGCCGTGCCGGGCAGGCCGGGCAGCGCGCCCACGGCGAGGGCGGAGGCGGGCAGGGCGGCCATCGCCCGCAGCAGGCTCCGACGCGAGGGCGTGAAGGGTGCGTGGGGTGTCGGGGGCCGGAACGCGCCGGTCGCGTCCGGGGCCGCGCCCGGTGTCGAGTCCGGTGGTGCGGCGGATCCGGCGGAGCTGTCTGGCGTGGTCATGTGCGGCTCTCCTTGTCGGCGCGTCCCTGCGTCGCTGTATGACGGTATTTCGAACATGGTTCGGCAAGCCGGTCAGAACGTAGGACGCCGTCATGGCCGCGTCAATAACATCGACACGCTTCACCACCTGTGGACCGAGGGCCACTTGAGCAACCGTGAGGCGCGGACGCCCGTGTGTCCACCGGTTTGGTGCCGGTGCGTCCGGCTACCCGGACCATGTGTCGGTCACCGAGTTGCAGGAAGTCGTCCGATTCCTAGAAGACCGGTTCGCCTGCGCGCAGGCGTGTACCGAGTGCGCGCGCGTCTGTTCCCTGCGGGCGGGCCTCGTCGGCCTCGACGCCCCCGGCGACCGGCAGCCGGTCCGGCGCAAGGGCCTCCTGTGCGCCGAGGTCTGCGACGCGACGTGCCGCCTGCTGGCGGAGCAGGTCACGCAGTCCGAGGACGTGATGCGGGTCCAGGTCGAATGGTGCCGCGCCGTCTGCCTGGAGACCGCCCACGCCTTCGACCTCGGCCCCGGTTCCGAGCGGGACGCCGAGGCGTGCCGTGCGTGCGCCCGCGCCTGCACGGAGTTCCTCGCCCTGCTGAGGTGACCCGTGCGGGCCCCACACGGGCCCGTCACCGGCATTCCCTATTTCTGGAACACGTTCTACGGTGTGCGCCGTCAGGCCCGGCCGGCCGCGGCAGCGGGCCAGGAGCCAGGGAGGCGTCGTGCACCTCGAATACACGCCGGAGCAGCAGCGGCTGCGCACCGAACTGCGCGCCTACTTCGCCCGGCTGGTCCCGGACGGCGAGCACACCGCCCCCGGCGGTCCCGCCGCCTCTCCGGGGTCCGCCGCCTCTCACGGACCTGCCGTCTCCCGGAGCCCCGGGGAAGGGGAGGGCGGGGGAGGGGCCCTGGCCGACGACCGGGCGGCGCAGAAGCGCTTCTACCGCGACACCGTCCGCCGGCTCGGTTCCGACGGCTGGCTCGGCGTGGGCTGGCCGAAGGAGTACGGCGGACGCGGTCTGACGCCGACGGAGCAGTTCGTCTTCTTCGACGAGGCCGCCCAGGCGGGCGTACCGCTGCCGCTGATGGCCCTGAACACCGTCGGCCCGACGATCATGAAGTTCGGCACGGACGAGCAGAAGGCGTACTTCCTGCCCCGGATCCTCTCCGGCGAGATCGACTTCGCCATCGGCTACAGCGAGCCCGACGCGGGCACCGACCTGGCCGCCCTGCGGACGAGGGCCGTCAGGGAGGGCGACGAGGAGACCGGCCACTACGTCGTCGACGGCCAGAAGATCTGGACGACGAACGGCGACACCGCCGACTGGGTGTGGCTGGCCGTCCGCACCGACCCCGACGCCCCACCGCACAAGGGCATCACCATGCTCCTCGTGCCGACCTCCGACCCCGGCTACTCCTGCACGGTCATCACCACCCTCGCCTCGCACGACACCACCGCCAGCTACTACGAGAACATCCGGGTCCCCGTCTCCCGGCGCGTCGGCGAGGAGAACGAGGGCTGGCGGCTGATCACCAACCAGCTCAACCACGAGCGCGTCACCCTCGCCGCCCACGGCACCACGGCCGTCCGCGCCCTGCGGGACGTGCAGCGCTGGGCCATGGAGACCAAGCTCGCCGACGGCCGCCGGGTCGTCGACCTCCCCTGGGTGCGCCGGAGCCTGGCCCGGACCCACACCAGGCTCGACGCGATGAAACTCCTCAACTGGCAGATGGTGAACGCCGTCCAGGAGGGCACCCTCACCCCGCAGGACGCCTCCGCGGTCAAGGTGTACGGGTCCGAGGCCCGCCGGGACGCCTACGCCTGGCTCATGGAGGTCGTCGCGGCGGCGGGCGCCCTCAAGGACGGCTCGGCGGGCGCGGTGCTCCACGGCGAACTGGAGCGCGCCTACCGCTCGGCGGTCATCTTCACCTTCGGCGGCGGCAACAACGAGATCCAGCGGGAGATCATCTCGTGGATCGGCCTGGGGATGCCGCGGGTACGGCGCTGAGCTCGTGTGACCACCGACGCCGGTTGTCACATACCGCTGGCCTCAGAAGGGGAGGTAGGTTGCCGGTGGGACCGGCGTTGTGCGGGGGCGACGTGGAGGGGCCCCCGCCCCCTCGGCCCGTTCGGCAGCCCTCACCCACTTGGCGCGCCACGCGCGAGGTCGGCTAGTGCCTCTCGTGCCCGGCCGGAGCCGGCCGGTGCGGCGGGGTGGGGCGCCGGGGCACGAGCTGTGGTGAGCCGTCGGTTCCGGTGAGGGCGACCAGGGCGGCGTGGTCGGGGGAGAGGGAGCAGGCGGGGTCGGTGCGAGCGGCGTCCCCGGTCAGGGCGTGGGCCTGGCAACGGCAGCCGCCGAAGTCCTCGGTGCGGCGCTCGCAGGTACGGCAGGGAGGGGGCATCCATGCGGTGCCGCGGTAGGCGTTGAAGGCTGCTGACTCCTCCCAGATCCAGCGCAGTGACCGGTCGGCGACGTTCGGCGGGTCCAGGCCGGGGAGGGCTGCCGCGGCGGGGCAGGGGAGCACCGTTCCGTCGGGCGTGACGGTGAGGGACACCGCACCCCAGCCGCCCATGCAGGGTTTGGGTGTGCCGGAGAAGTAGTCGGGCACCACCCATGTGATGTCCAGAACGTCGGCCAGGCTCTTCCGCCGGCGTTCCACGGTCTCGGTGGCTTCCTGGAGTTGTTCCCGGCTCGGCATGAGCGCGGAACGGTTGAGCAGGCCCCAGCCGTAGAACTGGGCGTTGGCCAGTTCGATGCGGTCCGCCCGCCAGTCGACGGCCAGTTCCACGAGGTCGTCCACGGCGTCCAGGTTGTGCCGGTGCAGGACGACGTTGATGCCGAGGGGGAGGCCGCGCCCCTTCACGAGCCGGGCCGCCGCCCGCTTGGCGTCGAAGGAGCGGCGGCCCGCGATCTCGTCGGACCGTCCGGGATCGGCGTGCTGCACGGACAACTGCACACTGTGCAGGCCGGCCCCCACCAGGGCGTCGAGCCGTTGCGCGGACAGTCCGTCGCCGCTGGTCACCAACTGCGTGTACAGCCCGGCGTCCACCGCGCTCCGGGTGATGTCCGCCAGGTCCCGGCGCAGCAGGGGTTCGCCGCCGGAGAGGTGGGTGTGCAGGACGCCGAGGCCGGCCGCCTGGCGGAAGACGTCCGCCCACCGGGAGGCGCTCAGTTCCTGTGAGCGGCGGGTCAGCTCCAGTGGGTTGGAGCAGTATCCGCAGTGCAGGGGACAGGCGTGGGTGAGTTCGGAGAGCAGGGCCCAGGGTGGTGGGGGAGTCGTCATCGCAGGCAGCCCTCCGCACGCAGCCGGTGCAGGAACGAGGAGACCTCGTGGCGTACGCGCGTGGTGTCGGCGCCGGCCGGGAGCAGGCCTGCGATCTCGTCGACGGTACGGCTGCCGTCGCACAGGTCGAGAACGGCGCGTCCCGAGCCGTGCAGGACGACGACGCGTTCGGGCAGCAGCAGGACGTCGGTTCCCCGGGCCCGGTCGTGGCGCAGCACCGCGGCCGCGGGGACACGGGGGCGCCAGGGCAGGACGTCGCTCATCGCGGCGTCTCCTGCGGTGCCGTCCCCTGCCGTGCTGTTGCCTGCAGGCTGTCGAGCAGGCTCCACAGGACGTCGCACTTGAAGGAGAGGGCCGCGAGAGCCCGGTCCTGCTGGTCGCGGGTCACCGCCCACTCCTTCACCCAGGACAGTGCCTCGCCCGCGTCGCGGCGTCCTTGGGGGACGCGGCTGCGGAAGTAGGACAGGCCCTCGGAGTCGATCCAGGGGTAGTGCAGTGGGAAGGTCTCCAGCCGGGTCAGCATGATCGAGGGCGCGCACAGTTCGGTCAGGGACGAGGCGACCGCTTCGAGCGCGCTGGTGTGGCGGCAGAAGTTGACGTAGCCGTCGACGGCCAGCCGGACCCCGGGACGCAGGTACCGGTGTGCCAGCAGGTCGCGCCGGTCGAGTCCGACGGCTTCGCCCAGGCGGAGCCATCTTTCGATTCCGCCGTCCTGGTCGGTGATCCCGTCGTGGTCCTGGATGCGCCGGAGCCAGGAGCGGCGCTGGGCGGGCAGTGGGAGTTTGGACAGGATGTGGGCGTCCTTGACGGGGATGTTGCACTGGTAGTAGAAGCGGTTCGCCACCCACATCCGCAGTTCGCCGGGGCTCAGTCCACCTCGGTGCATGCGTTGGTTGAACGGATGGCGGTCGTGGTAGCGGGCTGCGGCCAGTTCACGCAGCCGGGCCTCCAGTCGCTCCGCGTCCCATGGACTGCGATCCGCAGCCCCGTCCGGATCCGGTGGGGTGGGAACGACGGTCCCGAAGGCGGTCGTGGTCACAGTTGCACCACCATGTTCTCCTCTGCCGCGCGCAGGCCGAGGCCGGCGAGCCGTTCGTGTGCGGGGTCGCCGGGGTCGGCCAGCGGGTTGGTGTTGTTGAGATGGGTGTAGAAGACCTGTGCGCCGGTCCGGTGGAGGCGTTCGGCGGTGCCGCCGGAACCCTCGACGGGCAGGTGCCCCATCCCTGAGGCCGTGCGGCGTGAGACACCGGTGCGGCGCGGTTCGTCCTCGTCGAGGAAGGTGCCGTCGAGGAGCACGCAGTCGGCTCCGGCGATCTCGTCGTCCAGCGGGTCGCTCCAGGCGGCGAGTGCCGGTGCGTACAGAGCGCGCGTGCCCGTGCCGGGATCGTGCACCTTGAGCGCCGTGCTCCAGGCAGGGTGCGAGGGTTCGCCGGCCGCGTACCGGGGTCGCTTGTCGGACAGGGGCAGGGCGCTCACTTCCAGTCCCGCGACCGTGGCCGGTCGTCCGGCGCCGGTGAGCGGAAGGTCGTGCCAGGTGAGCGTGGTGTAGGGAGAGAGGATGTCGGTGAGGGGCAGACGTACGGTCAGGGCCTCGTGCACGGGTCGTGTGCACCAGACCTCGATGCGTGCGGCCTCTCGCAGGCGCAGCAGCCCGAGGGTGTGGTCCAGTTCCGCGTCGGTGAGGACGACCCGTATCACGGGCGTACGTTCCTTTCCTGCCCCGGGCCGCAGGGCAGGTTGGCCTTCGAGCTGTTCGGCGACGTCCGGTGTGGCGTTGGCGAGGAACCAGGCGTCCGGGTCCGCGCCGTGGAAGGCCAGACCGTCGTGGAGACGGCGGCGGGAGGGGTGCCGGCGTGCCCCGGTACAGCCGGGGCACGCACAGTTCCACTGCGGGAGGCCGCCACCGGCTGCTGTCCCCAGGACGCGCAGCAGCACGGCGGTCGCCTACTGCTTGCGCAGCGAGTAGGCGGTGACCTCCAGAGCGGTGTCGACCACCGTGAAGTCGGGGGTCCGCCAGCTGCTGACGGTCTGCTCGGAGGGCTGGGGCTGGGGCTGGGACCGGTGCTGCGTCTGCGGTTCGCTGTTCATGACGACCTTGCCTCTCGTGGTGGGTGAGGGGGGAGACCGCGGGTTTCGGGCCCCGCGCGGCCCTGTGGCTGCCGCCCGGCCGGTGACAGCCGCAGGTCACTTGCAGAACGGCTTCCTGCCCATGGCCGACTCGATGCCACCGAGGAGCAGCTTCTGGTACTCGGCTGCCCCGGGGAAGGAACCGTCGGTGCTGAAGGCCCCGGCATCGTGCCCCAGGGTGGTGAGCCAGGCGCGGCCGCCGTCGTAGTACTGGCACCAGGCGACCGGGTGGTCGTCCCCGTGCCCGGGGTGGTGGTGGTTGCCCTTGACACCCTTGGCGAGGGTGCTCTCGTCGACCTCGGCGAGGACGCGGACCCGGGTCGGGGCGGGCACGAGGTTGTACCACTCGTCGGAGAAGTCCCACCTGGGCGGCAGCGACTTGGTGGAGACGTCCTTGCGGTTCACGGTACGGACCGTGCCGGGCTGGGCGGGACCGTGGTCGTAGAAGTTGGCGTTGCCGAGCAGACCCTCGTACCAGGGCCAGTTGTACTCGGTGCCGAAGGCGTTGTGGACGCCGACGAAACCGCCGCCGCCGCGTATGTACTGACGCAGCGAGGTCTGTGCCCCGTCGTCGAGGGTGTCACGGCTGGTGGAGTAGAAGATGACGGCGTTGTACTTGAACAGGGTGGCCGGGGAGGACAGTTGGGAGACGTCCTCGGTGTGGTCGACCTGGAAGCCGTTGTCGGCGCCCATCTTGACAACGGCCTTCTGCACGGCGTTGGCGTCGCTGAGCGCCGGGTTCAGCCCGGGGGCCAGCGCGGGGCCGAGGTTGGCGTGGCGGGGACCGACGGTACGGGTGTACAGCAGGACCTTGAAACCCTCGGACGTGTCGAAGTTACCCCAGTCGTGGTAGCAGCGCACGTCCACGCCGCGGCACACGCCGTAGTCGGGGTCGCCGAGCTGCTGGGCTCCCTGGGCGACGCGTCCCTGGGCCACGCTGATCGTGCCGGTCGCCACCAGGGCGACCGTGACACCGAGCGTGCCGACGACGCCGGCGAGGGCGGCGGTGAGGGGCCGGGGGCGGTGTCTTTGTCCGGGTGTTGTCGTCATCGGGCAGTCCTTGCGACGTGTGTCCGGTGTGGTGGTGTCAGGCGGCACCAGGAGGGCGGAAGTGCCGGGCCCGGCCGCGACGAGTGATGGCGGATCGTCACTTCACGACGACTTTGCCGGTGCTCTGCGGGGCGACCGGGTCGTTGTAGAAGTACTCGCCGGGCGTGTCGAAGGTGTAGGTGTAGGACTGCCCCGGCATGAGGAGCCCGGTGTCGAACTCGGCCTCGAAGAACGAGACCGCGCCGTGCGCGGTCCTGTTGTCGGCCGGGTTGACGAACGTGACGGTGGTGCCCTTGGCGATGCTCAGGTGCTGCGGTGACATGGCGTTCTGCGCCACGAGGTTCTCGGTGGTGCCGGGGGCGTTCCTGGCGCTGTCCCAGACACGGCCCAGGGTGACGGTGTTCCTGGCGGTGTCGCCGGTGACCGCGGCGGCACGGACCTGGTTGCGCTTGGACGGCGGTGTGGGTGCCGGCGCGGGTCCGGCCTTCCCGCCGAGCTTGAAGGCCCACAGGTGGTCGCCCTTGGGGATGTCCGGGTAGGGCAGTCCGTTCCCGCCGGCGAGTACGGCGACGTACTGCTCGCCGTCGATCTCGTAGGTCAGCGGGCTGGTGTTGACGCCCGCGCCGCACTGCCAGGTCCACAGCTCCGTGCCGTCGCGGTCGTCGAGGGCGGTGAGCACGCCGTCGGGGCGGCCCTGGAAGAGCACGCCGCCCGCGGTGCTGAGGATGCCGTTGCCGTGGGCGAGGGACCAGTCGCCCTCCTGGCGCCAGGCGACGGTGTTGGTGCGGGGGTCGACCGCGGCGAGGCCGCCGGCGAAGTACTCACCGATCGGGCGGGCGGTGTTGACCCGGCCGCCGCGGGTGTTGGAGTAGGCGGAGTTGATGAGGCCGTAGCCCACGTAGACGAGGCCGGTGCGGTGGCTGAAGGAGGGGAAGGACCAGTCGGCGCCGCCGCCCGCACCGGGGTAGAGAATGGTGGGCCGGTCCCAGTGGACCTCGAAGAGGCCGCCGGTGGCGTAGAAGGGCACGGGCCGGGTGGCCTTGTCGATGCGCGGTTCGCTCTCGACGAAGGGCTCCCCGCCGGGGAAGGGCTGTGTGGGCGCGGTCTTCTGCGCCTCGTGCTGCGGTACGGGCCGCTCCTCCATGCCGTGCACGGGCTTGCCCGTCGCACGGTCGAGGAAGTAGTACATGCCCGTCTTGCTGCCGTAGACGACGACCCGGTGCTTCTTCCCCTTGATCAGGATGTCGGCGAGGACGGGGGACATGACGTTGTCGTAGTCCCAGATGTCGTGGTGGACGGACTGGAAGTGCCAGCGCCGCCTGCCGGTCTTGGCGTCCATGGCGACGATGCAGTTGGCGAACAGGTTGTCGCCGCCGCGGGTGGAACCGTCGGTGCGGGGGTACGGGTTGCCGAACGTCCAGTAGACGAGGCCGAGTCCGGGGTCGACGGCGGGATGGATCCAGCACACCGCGCCACCGGTCTTCCAGGAGTCGCCCTCCCAGGTGTCGTGTCCGTACTCGCCGGGTCCGGGGGTGCCCCAGAAGACCCACACGACCTCGCCGGTCGCGGCGTCGAGGGCGTAGGCGCGTCCCCGGGCGCCGGCGGTGCTGCCCTGGGTGCCGACGTAGACGAGTCCGTCCCAGAACACGGGGGCTCCGGCCAGGCCGCCCCTGCTGCCGCCGCACTGGCCGCCGGCGGGGTCGCAGTCCGGGTCCTCCTGGTCCTCGACCAGGAGTTCGCGGGTCCAGACGACGGCGCCGGTCCTCTGGTCGAGGGCGTGGACCTTGTTGTCGCCGGAGATGGTGTAGGCCAGGCCCCTGCCGAGGGCGAGGCCGCGCATGTTGGTGGTCTCGGTACCGATGTTCGTCTTCCACTTCACCGTGCCGGTGCGTCCGTCGACGGCGAAGACGTTCTGCTGGGTGGTGGCGAGGTAGAGGATGCCGTCCTGGGCGATGACGGCGCACTGCTGGTGGCTGGAGGTGGAGCCGTTCTCCAGATTGACGTGCCAGGCGCCGCCGAGCTCGCGGACGTTGCCGGCGTCGATCCCCTTCAGCGAGGAGTGGTTCTGGTTGCCGAGGTTGCCGCCGGGCTTGGGGAAGTCCCTGCCGGTGGCGGCGTGGGCCTGGGCGGGTACGGGCCGCGCCAGGGTGACCGGTGCGGCTGCTTCGGCGGTGGTGCTGTTGAGCAGGGTGACGGTGGTCGCGGTTCCGGCGGCCGTCGAGGCGAGGAAGCTGCGTCTGTCCATGGTCCCTCTTTCGTGACGGTGCCTGATGGGCTCGTCCGTGACGGGGCTGAGGAGTCTTGCGTGGGGGGAGGGAGGAGAGGGCGGATCATGGTCCGCTGTACGGTTCATGTGGTCCGTACGATGGTTGCCGATTGGCGAGAAGCCACGTTAGGGATGCGCCGGTGGTGTGACAAGGGGTGGGACGCGGATTGTTCACGCGTCCTTCGGCTGGGGCAGTCGGGCCGGCAGCACGCTGCGGGGAACGGGGCCCTTGTTGCGGCGGCCCTGTCCGCTCTCCTCCCAGGCGTGGGCGAGGATGCCCACGGAACGGCTGAGGACGAACAGACCACGGGCCAGCGGCGCGGGAAAACCCAGCTCGGCGTAGATGACGGCGGTCGCCCCGTCGATGTTCATCGGGACCGGCCGGGCACCGGCCCGGCGGCGGCGCAGGGCCGACTCGACGGCGAGGGCGGCGTGGAGGAAATCGCCGCCGACCACCCCGTCGGCCACCGCTTGCCGTACGAGGCCCAGCAGGGGGTCGCGCCGGGGGTCGACGGGATGGAAGCGGTGCCCGAACCCGGGCAGGTAGCGGGAGCGGCTCTGCCATTCGGCCATGACGTCGCGGGCCGCGTCGTCCCAGCCGAGGCCGTCGTCGTGAGCGGTGCGGATGTCGGTGAGCATCTCCACGCACTGCTGGCCCGCTCCGCCGTGGGCGTCGCCGAGCATGTTGACCCCGGTGGCGATCGCGTTGTTCAGGCCGACTCCGCAGGTCGCCGCCATGCGGGCGGCGGCGATGGACGGGGCTTGGGGGCCGTGGTCGACACCGGCGACCAGCGCCGCCTCGAGCAGAGCGGATTCCGGCGGCGAGGGCATCGCGCCACGCAGCATCAGCCAGATGACGCCGGCCAGGCTCGTCCTGCCGATGAGTTCCTGGACCGGTCGGTCGCGCAGCTCGATGCTGCCGGGCTCGATGTGGCTGACCGCCGTGGCCCACCACAGGGCGGCCTCGTTCTGGTCCTCCGTCATGAGGCGGCGGCCTCCTCGGTGGACACCGTGGTTTCGCCGGCCGTGGTGGACCAGCGCTGCGCGAGGAGGTGCCGCTCGGTGTTGTGCTCGCCCAGCAGGGGTGGGGGAGAGGGGGGAGCGAATGCCTCTCCGTCGAACAGCACTCCGTTGCCCACCACGCGCAGCGGCTGATCGGCGCGCCCCGGGTGGCTCAGTTCGGTGACGAAGCGGCGGTGCGCCAGTTGCGGCTGCTCCAGGGCCTGGGGCACGGTGAGGACCCGGGCCGAGGGCACACCGGCAGCGTTCAGCTCGCGTTCCCAGTCGGCGGCCGGGCGCGCGGCCAGGGCACGGTTCAGCGCGGTGTTGAGCTCGGCCCGGTGGATCCTGCGCTGCTCCCGCTCGTCGAAGCGGGGATCCGTGATCAGCTCCGGGACGCCCGCCAGCCGGCACAGGGTCTCGAACTGGCGTTGCTGGTTGGCGGCGATGTTCAGCGGGCCGTCGGCCGCGTGGAAGGTGCCGGAGGGCGCGGCGGTCGGGTTCTGGTCGCCCAGCGGCTGCGGCGGGATGCCGCTGACGAGGTAGTTGGAGACGGCCCAGCCCATCGTGGACAGGGACGCCTCCAACATGGAGACGTCCAGTCTGCTGCCGGCACCGGTGCGCTCCCGGTGCAGCAGCGCGGCGCTGATGGCGAACGCCGCCATCAGTCCGCCGGTGGTGTCGCAGACCGGGAAGCCGATGCGCTGCGGCGCGGTCTCCGAGGTGCCGGTGACGCTCATCATGCCGGTCAGGCCCTGGATGATCTGGTCGTAGGCGGGAGCGTCGCTCATCGGGCCGGAGTGCCCGAAACCGGAGATGGAGCAGTAGACGAGGCGTTCGTTGAGCTGGGCGAGTCGTTCGGCGCCGTAGTCCATCCGGTCCAGTACGCCCGCCCGGAAGTTCTCCAGCAGTACGTCGCTGCCGGTGAGCAGGTCCTCGAAGAGGGTGCGGTCGGCCGTGTCCTTGAGATCGAGCTCGAGTGATTTCTTGCCCGCGTTCTGGGCGAGGAACGACGCGCCGACGCCGTCGCGGTTGAGCGAGGGGTCGGGACCGAGACTGCGGGCGAGGTCCCCCCGCCCGGGGCGTTCGACCTTGACCACTTCGGCACCCATGAGCATCAGCTGATAGCTGCAGTAGGGCCCGGCGAGCACGTTCGTGAGGTCCAGAACGCGTATTCCGTCGAGTGGGCGAACGTGCATGGGCGTCTCCTTCCAGCGGCGCCGCACACGGCGCCGCTGCCGGCGTACTGGGTTAGGTGCGCAGCCCCAGGGGGTGCTGGAAGCCCTGGTCCGCGATGCGCCCGGCCGTCTTCAGCAGGTCGCCCGCGAACTCCTCGGCGACCTTTTCCGGGATGCGCGCGCTCGGGCCGCTGAGTGAGAGCGAGGCGACCACCACCCCCGACTGGGTACGGATCGGTACGGCGACGGCCGTGAGGCCGACATCGCGTTCACCGCGGCTGATCGCGTACCCGCGGGTGGCGGCCTCCTCGGCCCACAGGCGCAACTGCTCGACGTGGGCCACTCCGTGCGGCGAGCCGGTGGCGACTCTCTGCAGCAGACCGTCGACAGCGCCGATGAGCAGTACTTTGGAGGAGGCGCCGGCCCACAGGGGCAGCTCGTCCCCCACCCGCACCACGTGCCGCAACGGCTGCGGGCTCTCCTGCTGGGCGACGCAGACGCGATGGACGTCGCGGCGGATCATGAGATTCGCCGTCTCGCCCCGCCGGTCGACCAGCTCGCGCAGCAATTTCTGCGTGTCGGGCGGCAGTTCCCAGCTGGCGTGTGCCAGGTGGGCCCATCGCCACAGGCCCGGGCCCGCCGTGTAGCCGCCCGGTGTCGCCCACAGCAGCCCGTACTGCTCCAGGGTCTGCACCAGGCGCACCACCGTGGTCTTGGGCAGTCCGGTGGCGTCGACCATGTCCTTCAGGGGGACGGTGGGCTGATCCTCGGTCAGCAGCGACAGGATGTCCAGAGCGCGGCGCACACTGCGTACACCGCCACCCGGTCCTTGCTCCGCGTCCACGTTCTCTCCTTCGTCAGTGGGCAACCGCCGCAGCCCGGTAGGCGGGCGCGACACCTGGAGCGACAGCTTTCACCAGTGCTGCTGTGTTGGGAAATCGCTGATTTCAACTTCCTGGGGCCGATCTATTGCCACGGCCTCTTGGCGCCCGTACGTTACACGCCAGTCCACAGAGCAGTCCATGGAAACCATCAGATGGTTTTTTCTGGAGGTGTGATGCTGCAAGACCTCCTCAAAGCCGCCGACGAGAACGACGTGGTCGAGGCTCTTCCCTATCTGTCCGGTTCATGGGGCGGTGAAGGTCCGCCACTCGAACGCACCGGCCCCTACCTGCGACGCACCGTCAGCCGCGCACCCACCGCGACGACCGGCGAGATGGACACCGCCGTCGCCCGGGCCGGCCGCTACGCGCGGCAGACGGCCGACCTCGCTCCCGCCGCCCGAGCCGGCATCCTCGAAACCGCCGCGCGCAACGCCGTCGTCCACCGCGACCGGCTCGCCCGCCTCCTCGCCCTGGAACTGGGCAAACCACTGAAGGACAGCCGAACCGAGATCGACCGGGTGTCCGCCACCTTCGCCGTCTGCGCGGCCGAGGCCCGCCGCATCGACGGGCAGACCCTGCCGGTGGCCGGCTGGGACACCGGCATCGGGAACACCGCCTTCACCTACCGGGCGCCGGCCGGCGTGGCTCTGGCCATCACCCCGTTCAACGCCCCCGCCAACCTGCTCGCGCACAAACTGGGCGCGTCCTTCGCCGCGGGCAACACCACCCTGGTCAAGGCACCGCCCCAGGCCCCGGGCATCTCCACCGCCGTCGTCGCGCTGCTCCTGGACAGCGGCATGCCCCACCAGGCGGTCCAACTGCTGCACGGCGGGGGAGAGGTGGGCGCCACCCTGTGCGGTGCCGACGCGGTGAGCGTCATCAGTTTCACCGGCAGCGCCGCGACCGGAGCGGCGGTGGCCCGAGCGGCCGGCGCCAAGAGGCTCGCACTGGAACTGGGCGGGAACGCCGCCACGATCGTCTGCCAGGACGCCGACGCCGCCGCGGCGGCCAAGACCTGCGCACGCACCGGCTACAGCAACTCCGGCCAGAGCTGCATCTCCGTCCAGCGGGTCTACGTCCACCGCAGCCGTTACGACGAGTTCCTCGACGCCTTCACCGCCGAGGTCGACGACCTGGTCATCGGTGATCCCCTGCTCGAAACCACCGACATCGGTTCCATGGTCGACGAGAAAGCGGCCGAACGCGTGGTGGAGTGGTCGAAGGAAGCCGGGCGACTGGGCGCGAGCGTGATCCGGGGCGGCACCCGCGTCGGCGCCACGGCCGCGCCCACGATCGTCGCCGACCCGCCCGCGCACGCCTCCGTGGTCGTGCACGAGGTGTTCGGCGCGCTGGTGGCGGTCATGCCCTACGACGACTTCGACACCGTGATCGAGCAGTGCAACACCAGCCGGTACGGACTGCAGGCCGGCCTGTTCACCCACGACCTCACCCGCATCCTCACCGCCTGGCGGCGACTGGAGGTCGGGGGCCTCATCGTCAACGGATCCTCCAACTTCCGCCTCGACCACGTGCCCTTCGGCGGGGTGAAGGACTCCGGCTTCGGCCGTGAGGCCCCCCGCTGGCTCATCGACGACTACACCGTCGTCAAGACCCTCGTGCTGCGCGGCCTGTCCGTCTGGGGCGACAGCCGCGAACTGCCCAAGGAGACCCCGTGACCACCGTGAACGCCGCCGAAGCCCTCGTCGCCCAGCTCGAGTCCTACGGCGTCGAACACGTCTTCGGCACCTGCGGACACACCAACATCGCCCTCCTCGACGCACTCGGTCCGAGCCCGATCGAGTTCGTCATCGCCCGCCACGAACAGGCCGCCGCCCACGCCGCCGACGGCTACGCCCGCGCCACCGGCCGCCCCGGTGTCCTGCTCACCCACGTCGGGCCCGGCATGATGAACGCCGTCACCGGCGTCGCCACCGCCGCCCTGGACTCCGTACCGCTCGTCGTCATCACCGGGGACATCCCCTCCTACTACCACGGCCGCCACCCGCACCAGGAGGTCAACCTCCACGCCGACGCCGACCAGACGGCCGTCTACCGGCCCTTCTGCAAGCGGACGTGGGAGGTGCAGCGCGTACAGGACCTGCCACGCGTCACCGAACGGGCCTTCTTCACCGCCACCAGCGGACGCCCGGGCACGGTACTGATCAACATCCCCATGGACCTGTTCAACCGGCAGGTCACCCCCTACGCCGGTGAACACCCGCTTCCCGGCCACCTCGGCCGGCCCGGACTCGACGAGGCCACCGCCGACCGGATCGCCGAAGCGCTGCTCGAGGCGGAGCGCCCGCTGGTCTACTTCGGCGGCGGTCTGCGCGGTTCCGAAGCCCGAGGCGAACTGCTGCGCCTGGCCGAACACCTCGACATCCCCCTCGCCCACTCCCTCATGGGCAAGGGCGTCGTCCCCGACCGGCACCCCCTGCTCCTGGGCATGCCCGGCTTCTGGGGGCTGGAGACCACCCACGAACACACCAAGGGCGCCGACGTCGTACTCGCCCTGGCCACCCGCTTCGCCGAGACGGACGCCAGCTCCTGGGACGCCGCCCACACCTGGAACTTCCCACCCAGCCGGCTCATCCAGATCGACATCGACCCCGCCGAGATCGGCCGCAACTACCCGGTGCACATCGGCGCCGTCGCCGACGTGGAACTCGCCCTGCGGAAGATCGGCGCGTCGGTCCGGGCCCGGCAGACCACCGCCATCACCCGCCCCGGTCTGCGGGAGACCATCGCCGCCGCCCGCACGAGCGTCTTCGAGGCGGCACGGGAGGCCGGGCGCAGCGACGACTTCCCGCTGCGCCCGCAGCGCATCCTGGCGGACCTGCGTGACGCCCTCCCTGAGGACGCCGTCCTCGTCACCGACGTCGGCTGGAACAAGAACGGCGTCGCCCAGTGCTACGAACTGCCCGGCCAGGGGCGCTTCATCACCCCGGGAGGCGCCTCCACCATGGGCTTCGGTCCTGCCGCCGCGGTGGGGGTGCAGATCGCCCGGCCCGACCGCGTCGTGGTCGCCCTCATCGGTGACGGCGGCATGAGCGCCCAGCTGCCGGCGGTGCCGATGGCCGTGGAACAGGGTGCGCCCGTCGTCTTCGTGGTCATGAACAACCGTGCTCACGGCACCATCGCCGACCTGCAGGCGTCATCCTTCGGACGTTCCTACGGCTGTGAGTTCACCGACGCCGAAGGACGGCCCTACAGCCCCGACTTCGCGCAGTACGGCCGGTCCTGCGGCGCCGACGGTTACACCGTCGCCGTCCCCTCGGAACTGCGCAAGGCCCTCGACGACGCCATCGCCCGCCGCCGGCCCGCCGTGCTGGACGTGCCCATGGTGAACGAGCCGGTTCCCACCCCCGGGCACTGGAACATCAAGGACATCTACGCCGGACACTTCCCCGCCGACACCGTCTGACCCGGCACCACCCACCACACCGACTCCGCCGACCGGAAGGCGGCCGGGCCGGCGGGAACGCGTCGACTCCCCCCACGCCGTCACCGCCCACCCACATCTGTCACGAGGTGACCCGCATGAGCCGTACACCCCGCCCCTCCGTCCCACGCACCGCACTCGTCGCAGCGGTCGCCCTGGCCGCCGCCCTGACAGCCTGCAGCGCCCCGGGCGAGTCCGACAGCGAGGCCGGGTCCGACTCGGGCCCCATCAAGATCGCTGTCGTCAACGCCCGCAGCGGGCAGCTCTCCTCGCTGGGCGAGTGGGAGTACAAGGGCGCCAAGCTCGCCATCGACGAGTGGAACAAGAAGGGCGGCGTCAACGGCCGCAAGATCGAGATGAAGTCGTTCGACGACCAGGGTGACCCCACCACCGGCACCAATCTGGCCCGCAAGATCGACAGTGAGAACTACATCGCGATGATCGGCACCGCGGAGAGCGCGGTCACCATCGCCATGGCCCCCGTGCTCAAGCAGGCCGGCATACCGAACATCACCTCCGGCCAGGCGGACGCCCTCGTGGACCAGAAGAGCCCGTTCCTCTTCCTCAACGGGCCCACCAGCACGACCTACGACAGCACCCTGGCCAAGCACCTCATCGAGGACAAGGGCTACAAGAAGATCGCGATGATCACCAACAACGGCTCCTTCGGCAAGGGCGAACACGACGCCTTCGCCAAGGCGGCCAAGGATCTCGGAGTCAGTCCCGTCACCGACCAGGTCGTCACCACCGACCAGAAGGACTTCAGCGCCGCGCTCACCAAGATCCGCTCCAAGAAGCCCGAAGCCGTCTTCATCGGCTCCGAGGAGGTGGAGGCGGGCCTCATCGTCAAGCAGGCCCGTGACCTCGGCATCACCGTTCCGTTCGCCGGCGCCGCTCCCCAGGGCACGCCCGTCTTCATCGACACCGCGGGCGAGAAGGCCGTCGAGGGCACCATCGTCAGCTCCCCCTACCTGAGCAACGACATCAGCCCCGCAGCGCAGAAGTTCGCGGCCGCCTACCAGGCGGCCTACGGCGAAGAGGCCGAACTGCACGGCGCCAAGGCCTACGACGGCACGAACATCCTCCTCACCGCCCTGAAGAGCAGTGACGTCGCCACCGGCAGGAAACTCGCCGACGCCATCCGCGCCACCGCCTACGACGGACTGCTCGGACGGTTCGAGTTCGGCGCCGACGGTGTCGGCATCACCGAGACGGCCATCGGCGTCATCCGGGACGGCAAGCTCGTCGAGCAGAAGTGAGAACGACGTGCAGGACACCCTTCAAACCCTCGTCAGCGGCCTGAGCCTCGGCGCCGTCTACGCCCTGGTCGCCATGGGCTTCTCCCTGGTGTACCGCACCATGGGTCTGGTCAACTTCGCCCACGCCGACATCGCCATGATCGGCGCCTACGCCGCCTCCACCTTCTACCTCACCTCCCACCTCCCCTTCGCCGTCGCCATGGGGCTGGCCATCGTCATCACCGGCGCCATCGGCCTGGTCATCGAACGCGTTCTGCGGCCCCTGGAGAACAAGGACTTCGACCTGATGCTGATCGGCACGATCGGCTTCGGCATCGTCCTCCAGGCCCTCGCCATCATCATCTGGGGCACCACCGGACGTGCCGTACCGTCGCCCCTGGACTCCGCGCCCCTGGACGTCCTCGGGATCCGGATCCGCACCTACGACCTCCTGGTCATGGCGGTCGCCGCGCTCGCCGTCGTCGCCCTCGCCTTCTTCCTCTCCCGCACCAAGCGCGGCGCGGCCATGCAGGCCGTCGCCATGGACCACGAGGCGGCCACCGCCGTCGGCATCGACGTCGGCCGCAGCAACGCGCTCGCCTTCGCCATCGGCGCGGGCCTCGCCGCCCTCGCCGGCGGCCTGGTCGGCCCCATGCTCTACGTCGACGCCTCACTCGGCGGCGCACTGGGCATCAAGGGCTTCGCCGCCGCGATGCTCGGCGGCTTCGGCTCCATCCACGGCGCCGTGGTCGGCGGCATCGCCATCGGCGTCCTCGACTCCTATGCCGCCGGCCACTTCCAGGGCTACTCGGTACTGGTCACCTTCCTGGTCTTCACCATCGCGATCATGATCCGGCCCATGGGCATCTTCGGTGAAAGGACGGTCAGCCGCGCATGAAGTCCCGCCTCGCCGCCACCGGCGTCCTCGTCCTCGCCGCCTGGGCACTCCCGTACGGCCTGGGCGGCTACACCGTCCACGTCGTCAACATCGCCCTCATCTACGCCCTGCTCGCCATCGGCATGGGCCTGGCCATGGGGGTGTCCGGCCAGATCAACCTCGCCCAGGTCGCGTTCTTCGGCGTGGGCGCCTACGCCGTGGCCATCCTCACCACCCACTACGGCCACGGGTTCTGGTTCTCGGCCCTGCTCGCCGTCCTGGCCACCGTCGTCGTCGGCCTCTTCGTCGGCGTTCCCGCCCTGCGCATGCAGTCCCACTACCTGGGCATCGTCACCCTCGGCCTCGCCCTGGGCTTCATCAACTGGATCACCAACGCCGACATCACCGGCGGCGCCGACGGCATCTCGGGCATCCCCGTCCCCGCCCTGCCCGGCGTGGACCTCTCCAGCGAGTACCTCTACTACTACCTGGAAGCCCTCGTCTTCGGCCTGGCCCTCCTCTTCGGCCTCTTCGTCGTCCACACCTCACTCGGCCGCCGCCTGCGCGCCATGCGCGACGACGCCCTCGCGGCGGGAGCCATGGGCGCCGAGATCCCGTTCCTGCGCATGACCGCTTTCCTGCTCGCCAGCCTCTACGGCGGTCTGGCCGGCGTCCTCTACGCCGGCCTCATACGCTATGTGGCCCCCGAGACGTTCTCCATCGCCAACATGTTCATCCTGCTGGCCATGGTCATCATCGGCGGCCGCCGTTCCCTGGTGGGATGCGTGGTGGGTGCCATCGGCCTGACGATGGTGCGGGAGTGGCTGTCGGACTTCTCCACCTACGCCCAGCTCGGCTACGGCGTCGTCGTCGTCCTCATGGTCGTCTTCGCGCCGACCGGCCTGGCCGGCGTCCCCGCCCGGCTGCGTACCCTGTACGAACGCCGCCGCCGCGCCCAGCAGTCCTCGCGCGCGGAGCTGCGGCCCTTCATTCCGTACGAGGTCGAGGACCGGTCCGCCCGGGACGGCGTGCTCCTGTCCGTGGAGGGCGTCACCCAGCAGTTCCGCGGGCTACGGGCACTGGACGAGGTGACACTCACCGTGCGGAAGGGCGAGATCCGCGGAGTGGTGGGCCCCAACGGCTCCGGCAAGACCACCCTGTTCAACGTCATCAGCGGCTTCTACCGCGCGACGGCCGGAACCGTGGGCTTCGCCGGCTCCGACACCACCACCGCCCGCCCCTACACGCTGTCCCTGGCGGGCCTGGCCCGTACCTTCCAGAACCTGCGCCTGTTCGGACAGCTCACCGTCCGGGAGAACGTCCTCGTCGCCCTCGACCGCACCCGCACGCACACCATCTGGCAGTACGCCCTCTGGCAGCCCGGTGTCCTCACGCGCGAACGCCGGCTGCGCGCCCAGGCCGACGACATCCTCCGGCGCTACGGACTCGCCGACTTCGCGGAGGCCGACCCCTCCTCCCTCCCGTACGGCATCCAGCGCCGCATCGAGATCGCCCGCGCCATGGCGGCCCGCCCGCGGCTGCTCCTGCTCGACGAACCGGCGGCCGGCCTCAACGGCGGGGAGGTGCAGCAGCTCATCCGCATCGTCCGCTCCATCCGCGACAGCGGAACCACCGTGATCCTCATCGAACACAACATGGGCCTGGTCATGTCCCTGTGCGAGAAGGTCACCGTCCTGTCCAGCGGCAGGGTCATCGCGGAAGGCACCCCCCAGGAGGTCGTGTCCGCACCGGAGGTCATCGAGGCCTACCTCGGCGATTCCGACCTGGCCGAACTCGACCTCGACACACCCCCGTCCGCCGCCCGGCCGGACCGTGCGAAGGAGGCCACCCCGTGAAGGTCAGCGGAGCCGACACCGTCCGGCGCCTGACCGTGGAGGACCTGAGCGTGCACTACGGCGGCGTCCGCGCCGTCACCTCCATCGGCTTCACCGTCGAGCCGGGTCAATCTGTCGGCATCATCGGCGCCAACGGAGCGGGCAAGACCTCCACCCTCAAGGCGCTCATGGGACTCGTCCCCCGCAGCAGCGGCCGCATCCGTCTGGGCGACCACGACCTGACCCGCGTCAAGGCCCGCGACATGGTGCGCCACGGCATCGGATACGTACCGGAGGGGCGCCATGTCTTCCCCGGCCTGACCGCGGAGAAGAACCTGCTCCTCGGCGCGTACTCACGAGCCTGGGACGAGGACACCCATCGGCAACTCGCCGAGGTGTACGCCCTGTTCCCGGTGCTGGAAGAGATGCGCGAGCGGCTCGCCGGCGCGCTGTCCGGCGGACAGCAGCAGATGCTCGCGATCGGCAGGGCCCTGATGACCCGGCCGCGGCTGCTCGTCCTGGACGAACCCTCCATGGGGCTGTCCCCCAAGCTCGTCGGCAGCATCCTCGACGTCCTGCTGAAACTGCGCGAGGAAGGTCTGAGCCTGCTGCTGGTGGAGCAGAACGCCAAGCTCACCTTCGGCGTGACCAACCACTGCATCGTCATGGAGAACGGCGAGGTCGCCATGAACGGCACCTCCGCGCAGCTCAGCCACGACCCCCGGGTCAGGGAGGTGTACCTGGGGCTGTGACCGGGGGCGACGCGGCACATGCCGCCCCGCCCCGGACAACCTCCGCACCACGGGAAGGACTCCTCGCACCGATGACCGGCATGCAGGCAGCCGACCTGCGAACCCTGCTGGGCGCCCCGCTGCAGGTCGGCCCTCTGCACCTGCGGAACCGGTTCGTCGCCGCGCCCATGGAGCGCAACTACTGCACCGAGGACGGTTCCGTCACCGACCGGTACGTGGCGTACCTCGCGGCCAGGGCGGCGGGAGGCGCGGCCCTCGTCCACACCGAAGCCGGGTACGTCCGGGCCGACGGCAGAGGCAGACCGCGTCAACTGGCCCTTGACGACGACCGGCACATCCCCGGACTGCGCGCCCTGTCCGATGCCGTGCACCGCCACGGCGCACACCTCGGTACGGAACTGAACCACGGTGGCAGGACCACCCGGCGAGCCGTCAGCGGACACCGTCCTGTCGCCCCGTCACCGGTACCCTGCGCGGTCACCGGCGGTGAGGTCCCCGACGAACTGGACGCCTCCGACGTCCACGAGCTCGCGCGGTCCTACGGTGACGCCGCCCGCCGCTGCCGCGAAGCCGGGGCCGACGTCCTGACCATCCACGCGGGACACGGATACCTCATCCACCAGTTCCTGTCGAAGGCCACCAACCACCGCACCGACGAGTTCGCCGACCCCACCCTCTTCCTGCGCCTGGTCATCGATGCCGTACTCCGCGAGGCGGGTCCCGATCAGGCCGTGGGCCTGCGCATCTCCGCCCACGAGGGCCACGACCGGGGCCTGAGCGCCGACGAGACCTTCGATCTCATGAAGGCGGTGCCCCTGGAACGGCTGCACTTCCTCGACGTCTCGGCCGGCTCGTACGAGGCGGGTGAGTGGATCGTGCAGCCCGGCGAGTGGAAGCCGGGGGTCCTCGCCCCGTACGCCGCACGCTACCGGGCGGCGTACGGGCTCCCGGTAGGAGTGGCAGGGCGCATCGCCACCCCGGAAGCGGCGGCACAGGTGCTGCGGTCGGGCCAGGCGGACTTCGTCTCCATGGCCCGGACGCTCCACGCCGATCCGGCGTTTCCGAACCGGGCGCTGTCCGCCGAGCCCTACCGTCCGTGCATCGCGTGCAACCTGTGCATCGACGAACTCCACCAGGGCCGCCCCATCGGCTGCAGCGTCAACGCGACCGCCGGAAGAGAGCACCTGCGACGCACCCCACAGCCCTCAGGGGGCAGGGCGCGGGTTTTGGTCGTCGGTGCCGGACCCGCCGGTATGGAGACGGCACGGCTGCTCGCCGAACAGGGACACCGAGTCGAAGTGGCGGAGTCGGCGGGACGGGTCGGCGGTGCGTTCCGGCTCGCCGCGGGACTCGGCCAGCATCCCGACTACAGCCGGCTGCTGCACTGGCTGGAGGGCGAACTGGCCCGTCTCGGAGTGCTGGTGAGCACCGGGACGGCGGTCGACGAGAACCTGCTCGCGGCACAGGACGCCGACGCCGTCGTCCTGGCGACAGGCGTACGCGGACCTGGCCTCGCAGACCTGCGACTGCCCGGTGCCGAGCGCCGCACCGTGGTGGACGTCCACGACTGGCTGGAGAGTGGGGACGAAACGGACCAGTGTGTCATCTGGGGGGCCGACCGGGAAGGAGTGGCAACGGCCGACCACATGGCCGCAGCAGGTACGAGGGTGCTCCTCGTGGGCGCCCAGAACTCGCTCGCCCCGGACGTCGGCCGACGGGCGAAGATTCTCACCGTTCCACGACTTCAGGGGAATCCAGAGGTTCGCATCCTGCTCAACGCCGGCCCGACCGCCGTGGACGAACACCGGATAAAGGTCCGTACCGCTGCGACGGAGCAATGGATCGACGCACCGGGTCCACTCATCGTGTCGCGGGGTGTCGTGCCGGTGACCGAGCTGCTCGACGCATGCCGGCAACGCGCCCCGTACCTCGGCGTGTTCACGACTGGAGGAGCGGACAACCGGGGAGACTCGCTGCGCCAGTGTCTCGCCTCCGCCGCGCGGACAGCGGAGGCGGTGCACGCGGTTGCTCGACGCCACCGGATTCCCGAAGGTCCAGCAGGGCTCAAGAGGCGCGACCCCTGAAGGCACGTGACCGATCGACCCGCCCCGTTCCCTTCCCGTGGCGCCCCTCTCCTGATATTCATAACGAACCAGTTCGTACATAACTCGGGTGGAGCTGCCATGGTCCGGAGTTCCTGCCTCGTCGGCCTCATGGGATCGGACGCCGCTCGCTCGCTCGCTGTCGATCTCCATGAACGGGAGGCGCGTCGCCACAACCTGCGCTACCTCTGCCGACGTGTGGACGCCGACGGGCAAGCCCTCCGCGGCAAAGGCACGCCCGGACTTCTGCGAGCCTGCCGCGCCTTCGGCTTCGCCGGTCTGGCTGTCGCCCCTCCCTACCGTCACACCGTGGCATCCCATCTCGACGAACTGTCCCGGTCGGCAGCTCGGTTACAGGCCGTCGACGTCGTCGTCTTCACCCAGGACGGCCGAACGGTCGGACACAACACCGATGTCGCCGGCCATACCGCGGCCATGGCCAGGGGGCTGCCCGGAGTTCCCCTCACCCGGGTGGTGCAGATCGGAGCGGGCGCCGCCGGAATCGCCGCCGCGCATGCCCTGCGTGAGCAGAAGGCAGAACATCTCTGGGTCACGGATCCCGTTCCCGGCCGCGCCCGCGCCCTGGCCGAGCAGCTCGACCGGAGCACCGGACACCACTGGGTCGAGGCATTCCCCGCCGGAGAACTCCCCGTGCGGTTGCAGGGGGCCGACGGTCTCGTCAACACTCTGCCGTCCAGCGGTACGGGAGACCAGGGCACGCCGTGGTCCGAACTGTCCGAGGACCTGTACAAGGACCTGCACAAGGACCTGTGGATATTCGACGCGCACGGCCATCCGCTCCACTCCCCGCTCCTGCGTGCGGGCAACGCGCTCGGTTGCCGGGTTCTCGACGCCGGCGGCGTCCTGGTGAACGAAGCGGCGGCGGCATTCCGGCTCATCACCGGGCTCACTCCCCACACCTCCCACATGTTCGGCGACCTCGCCGATCTCAGGGCCGAGCCGCGGGCGCACACGTAGCCGCACCGTCCCGGCACGTCTTCGCCCGGCTTGCGCGCCACATCTCAAGGGCGTTCAGAAGGGCGGCCGGACGCAGGCTGATCCAGTTGAGTCCGCTTGTGGTGAGCGCGGTGTCTGCGGGCCTGGGGCGCGCTCCCGGGACGGGCTGACCGCAGAGGTCCGCCTGCCGGCTGACGACCGGGCCCGCCCGCTGACCTGGAAGACCTCGCCGGGCCGGCGCGGCAACAGCCCCATGTCCGGTTCCTCGAGCTGACCATGTAGGACACGGTCCTACTGCTCGGCTGCGGTGATGCGGGGGTCGGGTCCGTACTGGTGCGGAACGCCGAGGTTCGCGCGCAGGGTCGTGCCCGGGTACTCGGTGGGGTAGATGCCGCGTTCCTGCAGGATCGGCACCACCTCGTCGACGAATGCGTCGACGCCGTCCTCGTAGATGTCGGGTGTCACCCAGAAGCCGTCGGCGGCTCCCGCCTCGAACCACTCCTGGAGGTGGTCGGCGTGGAGCTCGCCCGGGCCCACGACGGTGGGATGGAAGTCGATCACGCCGTGGGCGAGGACGTCGCGCGGGGACCACCCCTGGCGTGCCACCGCCAGAGCGTTCGACGAGCGCGGGTCCCGCGGTGAGGCGTGCGCGGACGCCAGCTGGTCCGGTGTGAGGGGTTCGTCGAACCGGTCCGGGTGGATGTGGATCCCGAGCATCGCGCCGAGGTGGGGCAGGCGGGCCTCGATGACGTCGCCCGAGTACGTCAGGCGGCGGTCGAGGCCCTCGCGCACGGTCGGCGCGACGGTGGTCATGATGCCGGCGATGTACTTGATCTCGTCGGGGTCGCGGTCGGCTTCGCGTGCCGCGTTCCGTACGAGCTCGCGCTGGGCGCGCGCCTCCTCGATCGTCCACACCTCGGCGATGAAGCCGCTCGCGTAGCGGCCCGCGATCGACAGGAGGTGCGGGCTGGGGCCGCCGGACGTGAAGACGACGGGCTGGCCCTGTTCCGACGGTGGGATCGCCAGGGGGCCCCGTGAGGCGACGTACCGGCCCTGCAGGTTGACGGGCCGCAGTTTCGTCGGGTCGATGAAGCGGTTCGCCGCCTGGTCCTTGATCCACGCGTCTTCGTGCCAGCTGCCCCACAGCGCCTGGACGATCTGGATCGCTTCGTGCGCCCGTTGGTAACGCTCGGCGCGGTCGGCGACGGGCCGTCCGTAGTTGGCGGCGACGGCGGGGTCACTGGTCGTCACCGCGTTCCAGCCCGCGCGACCGTGGCTCACCACGTCCAGGGCCTTGAACTGGCGTGCCGTGTTGAACGGTTCCTGGAACGTCGTCGACCCGGTCGCGACGAAGCCGATGTGCGTCGTCTCGCGCGCGACGGCGGTCAGCTGGATGAGCGGGTCCATGAGGTTGCTGATCGTGGAGTGCTCGACGTCGCCGCGTACGGCGGGGAAGTCGGGGGTGAAGAGGAAGGCGAACTTGCCGCGCTCGGCGGCTCTCGCATGACGCACGGTGGCATCGACGTCGGCGTAGGTCCCGGGGTCCACGTGCGGGGCACGCCAGGCGCCGTGCAGGCCGCCGTATCCGTCGATCAGCCCCATCCCGAGGACGAGCTTTCTGTCCGTGGTCACCGGGTCCCCGCCTTGCAGACCGCTTCGCCGGTGGCCGACGCGCCGCCGATCGTCCCGCCGCCGACGGCCTCGTCGCCGGCCGGTCCCGGCGCGGCAGCGAGCGTTCCGTCGGCGACCGTCCCGTCGGCGGCCGGAGTCGGTGTCCGGCCGACGAAGAGGGCGCCCACCAGCACGAGCAGGCCGATGGCCCAGGCGGTGATGAAGGCCGCCTGTCCGGCGGACTCGGCCTGCGCCGTGGTGAGCACGCCGGCGTCCCCGGCACCGGAACCGATGGTGTAGGCCGAGATGAACACCGCACCGAAACCGGCACCGGCGAGCTGCTGGACGGTGGCGAAGGCCGCGGTACCGTGCGGGTAGAGCTCGGTGCGCAGGGCACCCATCGCGCTGGTCGTGAGCGGCGCCCACATCGCGGCCATCGCGCTGGTGAACACCAGCCACGCCAGGATCAGCGTGATCACGCTCGTGCTCTCGTCCACCCGGCTGAGGAACCACAGGACGGCCAGCCAGACGACCGCACCGGGGATCACCAGCGGGCGCGGGCCGAGACGGTCGTAGACCCTGCCGCTCAGGGCCGCCACGATCGAGATCGCCGCCCCGCCCGGGATCAGGAAGAGCCCGAGCTGGAGGGTGCTCAGGCCGGTGACGTTGGTCAGCACCAGCGGGACCACGACCAGCAGACCGATCCCGTTGCCCGCGACGAACACCATCACCAGGATCGGCAGGACGAACGACTTCCGCAGGAAGATCCGCATGTCCAGGAACGCACTGTCGCGGCGCTGCAGGGGGATCTGTCGCAGGACGAACGCCACCAGGCCCGCCAGTCCCACCGCGATCGGCAGGTACGGCGAGACCGGGGAGTGCCCGGCAGAGGCCTCGCCGATCAGGGAGAGTCCGTAGACGAGGCCGCCGAACCCGATCGCGGACAGCAGCAGCGACGGCACGTCCAGGGCCACCGGCTCCGGGGTGGTGGTGTTGCGCAGCTTCCACGCGCCCAGCGCCAGGGCGACGGCCCCGATCGGCAGCATCAGGATGAACAGCCAGCGCCAGCTCAGTACGGACAGCACGAGACCCGACAGCGCCGGCCCGAGGGCCGGTGCCACGGACGGGACGGCCGTCGTGATCGCCATCATCCGGCCGCGGCGGCCGGCCGGGACCAGGCGCATCGTCGTGGTCATCAGCAAGGGCAGGAAGACGGCGGTGCCGGACGCCTGGATGATCCGGCCGGCCACCAGGAGGCCGAACGTCGGCGCGATCGCGGCGAGTGTCGTCCCGACGAGGAACAGTGACATCGCGACCAGGAAGATCGTTCGCATGTGGAAGCGCCGCATCACGAATCCGCTGGCGGGGATCAGCACGGCCATGGTCAGCAGGAAGCCGGTCGTGACCCACTGTCCGGTGCTCGGGCTGACCCCGAAGTCCGCGATCAGCGTGGGCAGGGCGACGCCGAGGAGCATCTCGTTGAGGAAGACGATGAACGTCGAGACCATCAGGACCCCGATGACCAGGGCGACACCCGGTGGGAGCCGATCGCCGGAGTGGGATGCCGGTGCCGCGGTTGCGACGTCGGATGCCGGTGGGGTGGTCATGTGCGTGCTCGCCATCTCGTGAGGTGTGGAAAAGATCAGTCGCCGCGACGTGCCCGGCCCGTCGGCGGGCAGGATCGGGTCCGGGCCGGTGGACAGGCCGGCACCCGGCATACGCGAGGACGTCAGTCGGCGGTGAGCCGCCGGTGATCTGCGGGGGCCACCAGGGCCTCGCCGGTGCTTCGACGAACCGGAAAGAAACGGAGATGGTCTCCGTTCACACAAGAACGATACGGAGGGGGTCTCCGCCTGTCAACGACGGGCGAGCGGAGGTNTTCGACGAACCGGAAAGAAACGGAGATGGTCTCCGTTCACACAAGAACGATACGGAGGGGGTCTCCGCCTGTCAACGACGGGCGAGCGGAGGTGACCGAGGCCACGGAAGGTGCCTGGACACAGGCGGCCGACGAGCGCCCCGGGCTCGCAGTCGGCAGGTGGCGGCGATCGGCTCATCGCCGCTCATACGTGCGCCCGCGAGGGGAGTGGAGCCGGCCATGGCGGCGCCCCACACCGAGGCGGGCGGCGGCCCGGCAGCCGCCGGTGCGGATCGCCCGCGTGCCGCGCCCGGCCGCCCCGGGAGCAGCGCATGCCCGCCGAGGGCGGCGGTAACATCGGAACAAGTAAGAAGGAGGCAGTCTCCGCTTCATGGCCGATCGTGCGGAGACGATCTCCGTACGATCGACGAGAGGTGCAACGACACATGGGTGAGGCAGCCTCCGGCGAGCGTCGGCAGCGGACGGACAAGCAGCGCAACCGCACACACATCCTGGAGGTCGCGGAGGAGTTCTTCACCGAGCGGGGCATCACCGGCTCCATGGATGCCATCGCCAAGCGGGCCGGTGTCGGCCCGGGCACGCTCTACCGGCACTTCCCCAGCCGGGAGGCGCTGCTGGCTGCCCTGCTGCAGGCCCGCGACGAAGAGCTGGAGGCCCGCCGCGTCGCCATCCAGCGCGAGGTGACCGACTCCCGCGCCGCGCTCACACAGTGGCTTCAGGCGCTGGACCAATGGGTGACCGCCTTCGACGGCCTGCCCGAACCCCTGCGGGTCGCGCTGACCGAGGGTACGTCCCCGCTGGCGCTCACCTGCCAGGGCTTCGTTACGACCACCGAGGACTTCCTCCGCGCGGCTCAGCGCGACGGCCACGCCAATCCCCAGGTGCGGGGACGTGACCTGTTCCTCAGCACGCTGGCCACGGCCTGGGCCCGTGGCGCCGCCCTGGCCGACGAGTCGTCGCCCGACGCGCTCGTCTCCCTCATGCGCACCGGGTGGGAGGCGCCCGCGAGGCGCACGACGTCCGCCGGCGACGAAGGCCCTCCAGCGCCGTAGGCGCAAGCGAACAAGCGCGACACCTTTCCGCAGGACAGTCCCTCAAGGCTTCACCGCCGGACACCCGTCACCGGCCAGGACCTGCCCGGTCGGCCGCGTTGCCTCCGCATGCCGGGGGAATACCGGCGCCACGTCAGCCGCTGACCGGCTTCCTTCCTCCCCTCGACCCGGCACAAGGAGATCCACCATGAAGATCGGCATTCTGGGCGTAGGACACATCGGCAAGACCCTGACCCAGCGGCTCAGTGCCGCGGGACATGACGTGAAGGTGGCCAACTCGCGCGGCCCGCACACGATCGAGGCCGACGCGCTGTCCTCGGGCGGGCGCGCGGTCACCGCGGCGGAGGCCGTGGCGGACGTCGACGTCGTGATCCTCTCGATTCCCCTGATCCGTCTGCCGCAGGTCGCGGCGCTGATCGCCGCCGTACCGGCCGACACGGCCGTCATCGACACGTCGAACTACTACCCGGCGCGGGACGGCCGGATCGAGGCCGTCGACGCCGGCCAGGCCGAGAGCCTGTGGGTCACCGAGCAGCTGGGCCGGCCGATCGCCAAGGCGTGGAACGCGATCGGTTCCCACTCGTTCGCGGCCAAGGACAGGCCCGCGGGAAGCCCGGGCCGCATCGCCATCCCCGTCGCCGCCGACCGCGACCAGGACCGCCAGGCGGCCATGGCACTGGTCGAGGACACCGGGTTCGACGCCTTCGACGCCGGCACGCTCGCGGACTCCTGGCGCCAGCAGCCGGGCGCGCCCTGCTACTGCACCGACCTCACCCGCGAGGAGATGCCGGACGCGCTGACGGCGGCGGAGGCCGAGCGCCTGCCCCGGCGGCGCGACCTGGCCGTCGCCGCGATCCAGGAGAGGGTCGGGGACGCCACGACCAACCCCGACGCGGAGTACGGCGTCCGTCTGAACCGGGTCCTCTTCATGTGACCCCGAGGCGTGCCCCGTACTCGCGCATCGGCCGTCGAGCGGTATGCGCCCGGACCGGCATCCGGCCGAAGAGGGGCCGAGAAGGGTGGGCAACGGAGGCGAGCGGCCGCCCCCGCCCTTCCGCGGAACCCGGCAGGACCTCCCAGGAGGCGCCGGGCCGCTTGACCGGACACCTCCTCCGCTTTAGGCTCGAGCTTGTCCGGAGCCAGCCTCCGTTTTCGTCGGGGCCATGGAAACACGCAAGAACCGGGAGGACGCATGAGCGCCGAGAGCCAGCGGGGGCGCAAGCCCCGGGCGGACGTCCAGCGCAACCGTGCGGCCCTTCTGGAGGCGGCGCAGCGTCACTTCCTGCGGGACGGGGTCGGCGCCTCCCTGGAGGGAGTGGCCAAAGAGGCCGGCGTCGGGCCGGGCACGCTCTACCGGCACTTCCCGACGCGGGAGGCGCTGCTGGCGGCCGTGCTGCAGACGCGCTCCGCGGAACTGGTGGCCCGCCGGGCGGACATCGCCGGACTCCGTGACGCCTCCGAGAGGCTTCGGCAGTGGCTGCGGGCCATGGAGGAGTACTTCAGCGCCTTCAGCGGGCTGCCGGAACCGCTCATGGCCGCGGCCCGGGAGCAGGAGCCGGGCAACCCGCTCACGCTCCCTTGTGACGACCTGATCGCCACCACCGAGGAGTACGTGCGGGCCGCACAGCAGGTGGGGCACGCACGCCCCTCGGTGAAGGGCTACGACCTGTACCTCGCAGCCGTCTGGCTGGCCTGGACCAAAGGCACCGGCGCCCACGACGAAGAGGCGCTCGACCGCCTGCGCGCTCTCATCGAGCGCGGATACTGCGAACAGGGCGGCCCGGAGTAGACCACCAGCCCTTCTTCGCGCAGGCGAATGCGGACGCCCTCGGCGCTCCACGGCGGGGCCCTTCCACCAACAGCCAGACACCGCACCCGGCCATTCCCCGGACGGGCCCTGCCGGGGAGTCCGATCGACCGACAGCGCTGCTGTGAAACGCGGCGCGTACGGCCGATGCCGTCCGAGGCCCGGCCGTGACCGCCCGTCCGTCCTTCCCGCAGACTCCGGTCGCCCCAGAACCGCCCGCCCGCTTCCGACGCCCCCGGCACCACCCCACGCCCTGCGACCACCTCGTAAGACTCGGCCGGTCACCGCAACCGGCCACCTCTGAAAGGAATCATCTTGCCCGCCACCCCCACACCCTCGCCCATCACCGACATCATGCGCTCCCGGTTCTCCGTCCGGAAGTTCCTGCCCACCCCGCTGCCCCCGTCGGACATCCTCGGCATACTGGAAGACGCCCAAGCGGCCCCGTCGAACTGCAACACCCAGCCGTGGACGGTGCACGTCGTCTCGGGCGCGGCACGCGACGCCCTGAGCAGGGAACTGCTCAAGGCCGACGAGGAGAAGCGGTTCTCCCCCGACTTTTCCTTCAGTTACGCAGACTTCGGCAAGGGCACCTACCTCGACCGGGCCCATGAGCACGCCGCGACCGTCTACCGGTCCGTGGGAATATCCCGCTCGGACCAGGCGTCGAGGTACGCGCACGCCCGTGAGAACCTGGAGTTCTTCGGTGCCCCCCACGCCGCTTTCCTCTTCATGCCGGCGTTCGGCGACGGGGTGCGGGCGGCCGGTGACATCGGCATGTACGCGCAGAACTTCCTGCTGTCCCTGACGGCCCGGGGCCTCGGCGGCATTCCGCAGACCATGCTCGGGCAGTACGCCGACACCGTCCGTGAGTTCCTGGACGTTCCCGAGGAGCTCAAACTGCTGTTCGGCATCTCCTTCGGCGCCGCCGACATGACCGCAACGGTGAACGGCTTCCACATGGGACGCGCTCCGCTGGAGCAGAGCGTCGTCCTGCACGACACCCCCGGAGTCCTCAACGAGCAGTAGCACCTCCCGGTCGGCGGCACCGGATGGGCGATCAGTATGGTGCCGACAAATTTCGGATCGATGGCTCCAGGGAAATTTCCCCGCCAATACTGCAGCCGTGGCTTCGCCACAGGACGAGATCGCCAGTTCAGCTGCCGGTGGCCGGATAGTCGATCGGACCGTTCCCTCCCCGCGCTCGTGTGACCCGGTCGTACCAATAGGGGCACATACCCCTCGTACGGACGGACGGACGAGCTGGTGCGATCGCGAATCAGGCACTCGCGAGAGTCATATGCACACGGACCGCACGAGTCACTGATCGCGTCCTGTGCGCCAGCGAATTCGATCTCACCGACGGCGGGCGAAGTCTGGCCGAGTGGCAGGTGGAGGGATCGATCTGGTCCCGGCGGACCCACTGGCGCACCGTCTCGGCCGTGCCGATCCCGGGCTTGCTCGCGACGGCCTCCATCGCGGCCCGCTCGGTGCCGTAGCCGGGGCGTATCTCGGCGACCATACGAACCGTACGACGCCGCAGTTCAGCGGGGTACGGGGAGGGACGTGCCATAACTCGGCCCCACTCGACTCGGGACAGTCCGGAGCCTCCACGGAACCCGGAACGGGGGAGTGACCCGGTGGCGCTCCGGGAAGGGTGCCGACATGACGTCGTGGTGGGGGATGTGCCGCTGGAGGCAGTCGGAGGAGGAAGAGGTGTCGTTTGCGGTTCAGGACCGGGGCGGCAGCGGGCAGTTCTCGGGGGCGTGGCAGCGCGGTGGCGGGTGACACGGCGCCGGCGGCCACGACGGGAGGGACGGCACACCATCCACCGATCACAGCGAACCACCGCGGACCGAACCGGACGCGACGGGCGGGTGACCGGCCGGCCGGCGTCCCCCGTGCTGCCCCCGCCGCTGCGCGCGCCGCTCGGACTGATCGCGGTCCTCGCCGCGCTGACGGTCGCCGCGCTCGGAGTCCTGTACGCCGGCCACGGCGAGCCCGGCACGGTGGACCGGTGGATCGTGCCGCCGACGGCGGACAGCGTGCGCCCGCCCTGGCGGTACGTCGCCCTGGCCACGGACTTCCTCGGGGAGCCCGTCGGGGCGGCGGCGCTGGTCCTGGCCGCCGTGACGGTCTGTCTGCTGCTCCGGCGGCCTCAGGCTGCGCTGTTCGCCGTCGCCGGGACCGGTGTCGCCGTGGTGACGGCGACCCTGCTCAAATTCCTGGTGGGGCGCACGATCCACGGCGACGGCAACCTGTCCTACCCGAGCGGGCACACCGCCTTCCTCACCGCGCTCGCCCTCGCGACGGCGCTGCTCGCGGCCGGCCGGCCCGGCCTCGGCAGAGCCGTCGGCACCTCACTCGTGCTCGGCGCGGCACTGGCCGCCGGCGCCGCCATGGGCTGGGCGCAGGTGTCGCTGGGCGCGCACTACCCGACCGACGTCCTCGGCGGCTGGTGCACCGCGCTGGCATCGGTACCGGCGACCGCGTGGCTGCTCGACCGGACCGCCGGCCCGCGCGGGCGGCGGCACCGGCACCGCTGACGTCACGTCACCGCTGACGTCACGTCATGCCCGGCGGCGGAACACCGGCTTCACCGGCCGTCCGCCCAGCCACGGAGTGGCGTCGCCCGCGTCCAGCGCCTTGCGGTACACCGCGCACGCCTGGGCCACCACGTCGACGGTGCGGTCGATGTCGGTGTCGTCGAGGGCGCTGCTCACCACGAACGACGGGGCGAGCACCCCGCCCACGAGGAGCCGGCGCAGGAACAGGGTGCGGTACTCCTGCGAGGGCCGCCCGCTCCCGTCGAGGGTGGCGAAGACCAGGTTGCTGGCCCGCCCCCGGACGACGACGTGGTCGCCGACGCCCATGGCGGCGGCGGCGTCCCGGACACCGGCGGCCAGCCGCTCGCCGAGGGCGTGCAGCCGCGCGGTGACGCCCTCTTCGGCGTAGGTGGTCTGCACGGCCATGGCCGCCGCCAGGGAGTGCGTCTCCGCACCGTGCGTGGTGGACAGCAGGAACACCCGGTCACCGGAGTGGCGCAGCCCGCCCCGCTCCATCAGCTCGCGGCGCCCGGCCAGCGCGGAGACGGCGAACCCGTTGCCCAGCGCCTTGCCGAACGTGGAGAGGTCGGGGACGACGCCGTACAGGCCCTGGGCACCCGCCTCGGACCAGCGCAGGCCGGTGATCATCTCGTCGAAGACCAGGACGCAGCCGTGCCGGTCGGCCAGCTCGCGCAGCCCGGCGAGGTAGCCGGGCGGCGGCTCGGTGTGGGTGGCGGGTTCGAGGATCAGACAGGCGACCTCGTCCCGGTACCGGGTGAGCAGCTCCTCCGTGGCGGCCAGGTCCCCGTACGGGAACCCCACGGTGAGATCGGTGGTCGCCGCCGGGATGCCCGCGGACAGCGGCGTGGTGCCGATGAACCAGTCGTCGGTGGAGAAGAACGGGTGGTCCGCGCAGACGGCCACCCGCGGGCGGCCGGTGGCGGCGCGGGCCAGGCGCACCGCGGCGCTGGTGGCGTCGGAGCCGTTCTTGGCGAACTTCACCATCTCGGCGGTCGGCACGGTGGTCAGGAAGCGCTCCGCGGCCTCGACCTCCACGACGGAGGGCCGCACGAAGTTGCTGCCGCGGTCGAGCTCGCGCCGCACCGCCTCGGTCACCCGTGGGTGGGCGTGGCCGAGGCTGACCGACCGCAGACCGGAGCCGTACTCGATGTAGCGGTTGCCGTCGACGTCCCACACGTGGGCGCCGCGGCCGTGGCTGATGACCGGGGCCAGGTGCTCGGGGTACTGGTCGTCGCCCTTGGCGTAGGTGTGCGCGCCTCCGGGGACCAGGGCGTGCAGCCGCTCGTTGGCCGCCCTCGACCGGGGCAGCGCGAACTCGCGCGTCCCTTCAGCGCCTTCGGTGCCTTCGGTTCCCATGGCGGCCTCAGTCCTCCCTCTGCTTCAGGGCCACGGCGAGACCCGGCGCCTCCCGGTCCCGCCGGGACACGGAGGTGACCGGCAGCGGCCACGCGATGGCGAGTTCCGGGTCGTCGAAGGCGATCGTCACGTCCTCGGCCGGGTCGTGCGGACGGTCGATGCGGTAGGAGGTGTCGGCGGTCGCGGTCAGCGCCTGGAAGCCGTGCGCGCACCCGGCCGGGACGTAGAGGGTCGTCTGCGTCTCGTCGGACAGCTCGAAGGAAGCCGTGTTGCGGTACGTCGGCGAGTCCGGCCGCAGGTCCACGACGACGTCGAAGATCCTCCCGTACGAGCACCGCACCAGCTTGGCCTCGCCGGCGCCGGAGCGCAGGTGCAGGCCGCGCAGCACCCCCCGGGCCGAGCGGGACACGCTGTCCTGGACGAAGGCGTGCGGGTCGAGGCCCACCGAGCGGATCACGTCGGCGTCGAAGGTGCGGCAGAAGAAGCCGCGCTCGTCGGCGTACGGCGTCGGCTCGAACAGGTACGCGCCGGCGATCGCCGGCACTTCGGTCGCTCTCATGGGGCCTTCCGTACGGCGTGTGTGTGGGCGTGGTCGTGCGCAGGGGTTCGGCCCGCCTCCGGGAACAGGGCCGCGGTCAACTCCGCGAACTGGCCGTCGAGTTCCCGGGTGACGGCCGCGTTCCGCTCGGCGAGGGTCCGCCGCAGCTCCGTCGACCGCTCCTCCAGCTCCCGGAACTGCTCCAGCAGCCGGTCGGCGTCGACCTCGCGGGCCGGGTGGCAGTACGCGCCGAGACCCATCCGGGCCATCAGCGCGTCGCTCTTGGCCGCGTAGCTGAGCGCGAGGGCAGGTGTGCCGGCCTTCAGCGCGCAGACCAGGTTGTGGTACCGCGTGGCCACCACGGCACTCGCGGCCGCCGTCTCCTTCATCAGGTCGGCCAGGGAGGCCGCCCCGGTGGCGGTGACCAGCGGCGAGTCCACCGCGTCGAGGATCGCGGCGACCACCGTCGCGTCGCACGCGTCCCCGGTGAGCAGCCGGACCCGCCTGCCCTCCTCGACCAGCGCGCGCACGAACCGGGTCGTCCCGTCGAGGTAGCGCCGGTGGATCTCCTCGGCCCTGGCGCGGTCGTCGTTGCCGCCGTGGAAGTCCATGACGCCGACGCAGACCGGACCCGGCGAGCCCGCCGGCGCGCTCGGCTGCGGCTGCGGCAGGGCGAACGCCAGGTCCGGGTGGACCCCGTCGCGCGAGGTGTCCACACCCATCTCCCGCAGCGCGTCCCGGGATTGGGCGTCCCGGTACGAGCGGTACGCGGCCAGCCGCGCCGACCGGCGCACCAGGGCCCGGGTGGCCCGGTCCCCGATCGGGGCGGCGCCGACGCCGACCAGTGCGACCCGGGTGCGCAGCAGCCGGCCGCTCGCGCAGAGCAGGAACAGCGAGTACGGGAAGCCCCACGGCCGCAGCGGCAGCGTGGCCTCCAGGACACCCATGCCCGGCACGATCACCACGTCGTGCCGGCGCACCCAGGCGGCGGTGCGGAAGACGTCGACGAGTTTGCCCAGGCCCTTGCCCGCGACCGCGCCCAGGCGTGACGCGGTCCGGTACTCGCCGCGGTACCAGTGCAGCCGTGTCGCGGGGATCCGGTACCGGGCCGTGACGGCCTCGGGTCCGCCGCACAGCGCGTCCACGGCCGCGTCCGGGTGCTCGGCGCGCAGGTATCCGAGCACGGCCTCCAGCGACCCGTCGTTGCCGAGGTTGCCGGAGCCGAGCAGGCCGAACACCCCGACGCGTACCGGAGCCGCGTCCGTCGCGTCCGTCCTGTCCGTCGTGTCCGGGGACGTCATGCCCGCCTCCCCTCCCGGCCCGCGACGAGGGCGTCGACGGAGACGGTCAGCCGGGCCGGGTCGACCGGGGCGCGGTCCTCGACCCGCTCACCGGCGCCCGGCCGGGCCCGGCTGGCCGCCCACGCGGCGAGGTGGCGGTAGCAGGCGCGCCGGTCGGCCGCGGACAGCGGCGCCCGCCGGACCGCCGAGACGAAGCCCCAGACGTACTCGGCGAGCAGCCGGGGCGTCGGGTGCAGCGGGCCCGCCCGGCGCGGGTCCAGGTTGACGCACCGGGAGCGCTTGGAGGGGTTCGCGCGCTCGGCGCGGGTGGGGTGGTCGCGGCGGAAGTACAGCAGCTCCGGCACCTGGTGGAAGGGCCCGTGCAGGGTGATCTCGGCGACGAACGTGCGGTCCGCGTGATGGTAGCTGTCGTGCGGTTTCACCCGGCGCAGCACGTCGGCCCGCAGCACGCCGTAGAAGTCGTCGCCGCCGGGCTCGAACAGCAGGCTGCGGAAGCGCTCCGGCGCGTGCGGCGAGTCGGTGGCCAGCGAGTACTCGTACGGGACCTTCACCCGGCCGGCTTCGTCGATGACCGCCTGGCCGCTGTGCGCGAGGACCACGTCCGGCCGCTCGTCCAGCGCCTCGACGCAGCGCCGCAGCAGGTCCCGGGCGTAGAGGTCGTCGTGCGAGGCCCACTTGAACAGTTCGCCGCGGCACTCGGTGAACACGTAGTTGTGGTTCGGCGCGGCGCCGATGTTCCGGGGCAGCCTGATGTACCGGACACGCGCGTCCTTCGCCGCGTACGCGCGGCAGATCTCCTGGGTCCCGTCGGTCGAGGCGTTGTCGGAGACGACCAGCTCGAAGTCCTCGTAGGTCTGGCCGAGCAGGGCGTCGAACGCCTCGGCGAGGTACTCCTCGCCGTTGTAGACGGGCAGGCCGACGCTCAGCCTGGGGTGGGCGGTCATGGAGTCCTCACGTCCTCACGTCATCACTTCGGGAAGGGGGTTCTGACGGCGCTCGCGGAGGGCGGCGCGCAGTTGCAGCCACCACGCGGCCGAGCCGCAGGCGGTCGCGGCGGCCACGCCCCAGGCGGAGCCGACCGTGCCGCCCAGGGCGGCTCCGCCGAGCCCGCCGCCGACGTAGCAGGCGGAGGCGAACAGCTGGCAGCGCAGGCTGCGCCGGGCCGCGGCGAGCGCGCGCAGCCCGGCCGCGGCC
>NZ_JAHKJW010000058.1 GCF_019710745.1 Streptomyces beigongshangae | reverse complement strand
CTCGCCCTCGCCGCGGCGATCGCGCTGGGGGCGGCACACCGTGCCCCCGCCGCGTGGGCCGCCGTGCCCCTGGCGGCGGCCGGCGGCCTGATCGCCGTCGCCGCGGCGGGTGGCGTGCTGCGCCAGATCCTGCCCGGCGCGTGGACGGTCCCGGCATGCCTGGCCTGCGGCATCGCGCTGCTGACGGTACGCGGCACCCGGCTGCCCCCGACCCTGCGCCGCGGCCTGTGGTGGTCCTCCGCGGCCGTGCAGGCCCTGGCCCTTTCCTGGACCCTGCCCGTGGTCGCCCTGGTCCTGCTGGGCCCGGCCGGCCGGACGGCACACGTGTGGTCGGGCGCGCCCTCCGACGCCCGTGACGCGGTGACGGTCCCGGCGTCCTGGCCGCCCGGCGCGGACACCGCCGCGCTGGTCCTGGCGGCCGTGGCGGTGGTCCTGGCCCTGGCGTTCCGGTCCGGCCCGCACCGGCTCCGCGCCCGGAGCGGGGCGTCGGCACTGGCCTGGGTCACCGCCCTCGTCCTGCCCGCCACCCTGCACCTCCCCTACGGGGCGGCGCTCCTGTGGCACGGCGCAGCCACGGTGGCGGCGCTGACGGCGGCGGCGCACGCCCACACCCGCGCGACCGAGGGCCGTTCCTCGACCGCCGACCGCCCCGACCGCATTTCGGCCACCGACCGCATTTCGGCCGCCGACCGGCTCTCGCTCCCGACCGCGACCGCGCTCGGTCTGGCGTTCCTCGGTTCCCTCCACCTCGCCGCCCTCTCGCTGGCCGCCGAGGCCGCCACGCTGGCCGTCCTGGCGGGCCTGACGGCCCTCTTCACGACGGCTGCCGCGCGACAGGGGCACAAACCGGTCGGAGCCGTCTCGGCGGCCCCCGCCCTGGCGTACGCCACCGCGCTCGCGTGCGCCACGGGGGCCTCCCTCGGCCTGCCGCCGCACCACACGGCCCTGCTCGTCCTGCTGGTACCGGCCACGGCGGCGCTGCTGGCCCCCCGCCTCGACGACGCGGCCCTGAAGGTGTCCGTCGAGGTCACGGGGGCGGTCGCGGGCCTGCTGGCGATCAGTCTGGCGGCCGCCGAACCGCCCGCGCTGGCGCTGGTCCTGGCCCTGTGCGGCGTGATCGCGGCGGGCACGGCCGTACGCCAGGACCGCGGGTGGGCGGGCTACGCGGCAACCACGCTGTTCGTACTGGCCACCTGGGTCCGGCTGGCGGCCTGGGAGGTGGGATCCCCCGAGGCGTACACGCTCCCGGTGACCGTGCCCGCGCTGATCGCCGGGTACGTCCGCAGGAACCGTGACGCGCAGGTCCCGTCCTGGCCGGCGTACGGGCCCGGTCTCGTGGTGACGCTCGTGCCGAGCCTCCTCGCGGTGTGGGGGGACCCGGGCGGGCCGCGCCCCCTGCTGCTGGGCGCCGCGTCGCTCGCGGTCACCCTGCTCGGCGTCCGCCACCGCCTCAGGGCACCCCTCCTCCTGGGCGGCGCCGCACTGGTCCTGACCGCTCTCCACGAACTGGCCCCGTACGCCGCCCAGGCCATGGGCTCGCTCCCCCGCTGGGCGCCTCCGGCCCTGGCGGGCCTGCTCCTCCTGGCCCTGGGCGCCACCTACGAACAACGCCTCCAGGACGCCCGCCGAGCCCGCGAGTCCCTGAACAAGATGCGCTGACGCCCCGACAGGGGCGCGGGGAACCGCGCGACAAGCCACGACGGACCCGCGGGTTCAAACCCACCCCGCCCCGGCCCGGCCCGGCGGAGCGTCACGGCATCCTGTCCCCGATCAGCGCCAGGTTCTGGATGGCCGCCAGCCCGTACAGTGCGGTCGCGTTGGTCGACACCCAGGCCGCCTCACGCCCCTCCACCAGCCCCATCGGCCCCTCGACCTTCTTCGTGGACCAGTCCGTCGACTCCTTGTAGTCCCAGGCGTCGGCGCTGCTGTAGAACTGCCGCCAGGCCCGCGCGGCCAGCGCGTCGTCGTCCAGGGCGACCGCCGCGTACGCGTCCTGCCGCGAGTGCCCCTGGAACAGCAGCAGCGACCCGAAGTCGGACCCGTAACGGGCCTTCTGCTCGGCCTTGGTCGCGTTGTAGTACCGGCAGTAGTCGAGCCACGCCTCCTTGAACGCCGGCATGTCGATCTGGTCGATCAGCTCGGCGTTCAGTTCGACCAGGCCGAACATCGCCGACAGGTGCGAGACCCCCACCACGGCCGCGTCCGCGACGGCGAACCTCCCGGTGTCCAGGTCGTACAGCGCGCTGCCCTGGACGAACCCGTTGGGTTGCGCGGCGATGGTCTCCATCGTCGACAGCACCCGTGCCCTCGCCTTCTCCCACTTGGGTCCCCGCCGCTCCCACTCGGTGAGCCAGGCGGACACGAGCCCGCTCCAGTCGGTGCCGAAGCCGATCGAGAGCGCGTTGCGGTCCGGCTCGTACGGCTCGGTGCGGATCTTGCGGATCGGGTCGAGCACGAGGAACGTCTCGTCGGAGTCGACGGTGGCGTGCATGAGGTCGCCGACGCGTTCGTCCCCGGTGAGGAAGTAGTAGTAGCGGCGGTAGGTGGTGTTGGCGATGCGCTGCTGCTTGGCGCTGTCGGCGTAGTGCTGGACGCCGTGCCGGGTGCCGAGGCCCGCCCACTCGCCCAGGTGGTAGACGTCTACCTCGCCGGTGTGCCGGGTCATGGCCTCCGCGAAGCGGAAGACGTCGGCGCGGCCGGAACGCAGGTAGGCGAACCAGAGCCACAGGTCGGGCGAGAGCTCGGAGTTGTCCCAGGCGTAACCGCCCACGTCGTAGCACCACTGGTGGCGGCTCGGGTCGTACGTGTGCATGATGTCGCCGTAGTCCCAGAAGCCGTACCAACGGCGCATCTCCACCTGGTCCTTGTAGTAGGTGAAGAGGAAGTCGAGGTGGTCCTCGATCCTCGCCTTCGCGGCGGTGGAGCGGTCCGGCTCGGTGAACAGCCCGCCGAAGACGCCCGCCGCGACGAGGTGCCGGGGCGGGGCGGCGAGCTGCGCGGGGGTGCGTACGGCGGCGACCTGCTCCGCCATCGTCCCGGCGCTCGGCGTCGACTCGTGGGCCCAGAAGAGGAGTTCGCTGGTGCGGGCGATGCCGTAGGGCGTGCCGAAGCCGGGCTCGTAGTCCTCGTAGGTGATGTTGAGCCCTTCGAGCTGTTCGGGATAGGTGTCCTGGCCCATGCCGTCGTGGTAGAAGCGCAGGTCCATGGGTTGCGCTTCGGGCGACCAGAGCCACAGGGTCACTTCGGCCTCGTCGGTCCGGGCGTCGCGGATGTCGAGCTGGGCGGGGAACTTCTCCCAGAAGTCCCGCAGCCCGAAGGCCAGTCCGCCGCTCGCGCCGCCGACGTAACCGAAGCCGCTCGCCCGCCGGCCGCCCCCCGCGCCGATCCAGCCGTGTCCCTCCTTCGTCCGCTTGCGGACCGTGAAGCCGTCGGCGGAGAGCTGCGAGAGGGTGTAGTCGCCCCACTCGGGGACGTACTGGAGCCGGGTGGTCACCCGCTGGTCCCAGGTCGACGGGTCGGGCAGCTTCCGCCCCTCGAACTGGGCGGTCCGCACGGCGGCGCCCGGATCCCGGCGCAGACCGGTGACGCCCTTCACCGCCTCGCGCAGCAGGCCGGTCCCCTCCCCGCCGATCCGGATGTGCCGGTCGTACGCGGCGTCGCGCATCGGCACCTTGAAGCGGACGCCGATGCCGCGGATGAAGTCGCCACGGGCCTCGCCCGGCTCCTGTGTGCCGTCGAAGGTGATCGTGTGCACCATGCGGAAGGACTCGGCGCCCGCGTAGAAGTAGAGGCGGACCGAGAAGGGCAGCCAGCTCCTGCCGCCCCTGCGGTGTTCTCCCTCGACGCGGACGACGGCACGGACCGGTCCGTCCTGCTCGACCTCGGTCCGCGCGACGGCGCTCTCGAAGCGCTCGTACTTCTGCTCGCCCCGGTCGCCGTCCTCGATCCCGGGCTGGCGCAGCAGGACGAGACGGCCCTCCCCGGCGATCTCCGTCGAGCCGCGCAGCACGGACCGCACGAGGGCGGAGCCGCTCCTGCCGATCCTCGCGGTGATGACACCGGTCGACACCTCGATGTACCCGCCGCGCCTGTCGACGGTCACCCTCTTCGCGGGCGCGGCGGGCGTCCCCGCGTCGAGCGTGAGCTTCCCGGCGCCCGCGCCCGGCCCGACCGCGTGGGCGGTCCACTTCAGGGAGCCGTCCGGCCAGTGGCCGATCGGCCAGGACTGGACGGGTACGTCCTTGCCGTCGGCGTCGGTCAGCGCGAACGTCTGGTCCTTGCCGTACGCGCCCTTCGGCCAGGGCACGCCCACGGTCGAGCCCGGGGCCTGGCCCAGGCCACCGCCTTCCAGCCAGTCCAGGGTCACCGGGTCCGCGTCGGCGTTCTCGGCACCCGGTGCCCAGCCGAGCCGGGAGGCGGCTCCGGCGACGGCGGCCGCCTTGAGGAGGGATCTGCGAGGGATGGGGGACATGGCTTTTCCTTTCCTTGCGAAGCCNGGATCTGCGAGGGATGGGGGACATGGCTTTTCCTTTCCTTGCGAAGCCTTGTGAAGCCTTACGAAAAAGTCAGGGACATGACATGTAGAGGAGTGGCGCCGGCGCATCGGCCCTGCCGGAAACCCCCGGTCAGCGGCGTCGGCCGCGCTCCCGCACGGCGCGCTCCCGCACTGCGCGTTCCTCCACGGCGAGGGCCGCCGCCGCGACGGCGCCGAGGACGGGGACCGCCAGCGGCGGCACGGACCAGGCGGAGAGGGCCACCACGGCCAGTCCCCCGACGAGCAGGAAGGACCCCGCGGGGTCGAGGACGGTACGGCGTCCGGCGGCGCCCAGCAGCTCCCGCCAGGAGGCACCGGGCTCCCAGACCGCCGCCGCGCGCAGTCCGGCGACGGCCAGCCCGATCAGCGCGAACAGCCCGACGGCCCCGACGGCCGGGCCGCCGGGTATCCCGGCGCGCACGGCCTGGACGTCCACCCACACCACGAGCGCCGCGGCCCACCCGGCGATTCCCGCGGCCCACCCGCCGCGCACGGCGGCACGGAAGTCCGCGACGAACTCCCGCCACCCGCCGCCCACCTGCGCCGTACGCCGCCGCAGGTGCCGTGACCCGGCGGCGAACGCGGCGGGGTAGGTGACCACGGGCAGCGAGGCCACCGCGATCCACACCCCGGTGAGCAGGCACTCCGCGAAGAGCCCGAACCGCTCGGCGAAGGCGGACTCCGGCCCGGCGGCGGCCGTACGGGGCTTCGTGCGAGGCTTCGTGCGGGGCTTCGTGCGCGTCTGGGTCATGACCGGCTCAGCCCTTCAGACCGGAGGTCGCCATACCGTCGATCAGGTAGCGCTGGAAGGCGAGGAAGAAGGCCAGCACGGGCAGCAGCGCCACCAGCGACATGGCGATCATGCCGCCGTAGTTGGCGACGCCCTCCTGGTCGCGGAACATCATCATGCCGAGGGAGACGGTGTACTTGGCCGGCTCGTTGAGGTAGATCAGCGGGCCCATGAAGTCGTTCCAGGCGTTGATGAAGGTGAAGATCGCACTGGTGATGAGGGCGGGCCGGCACAGCGGCAGCACGATCGACCAGTAGATCCGCAGATGACCGCAGCCGTCGAGCCGCGCCGCCTCGTCCAGCTCCCTCGGCAGGTTCCGCATGAACTGCACCATGAGGAAGACGAAGAACGCCTCGGTGGCCAGGTACTTGCCGATCAGCAGCGGCACGTACGTATTGATCATTTCCATCTTCTGGAACATCACGTACTGCGGGATGAGCAGCACGTGGTACGGCAGCAGCAGCGTGCCGATCATCAGCGAGAACATCAGGTCGCGCCCGGCGAACCGGATGCGCGCGAACGCGTACGCCGTCAGCGAGCAGGAGACCAGGATGCCGACGACGGAGCCGAGCGCGTAGAAGAGGGAGTTCTGGAAGAACGTGGCGATCGAGATGTCCGCGATGCCGTCGGCGAGCCCTTTGAAGTTCTGCAGGATCGGGCTGGTCGGGAAGAGCTCCAGACTGCCGATGATCTCCCGGCTGGGCTTGAACGAGGCGCCGAGGACCCAGATGACGGGATAGAGGACCACCGCGAGGACGAGCAGGGCGCCGAGGTGCCAGGCGAGCGCCCCGGCACCACCGCGCCCGCGTCCGCGTCCGGTGGGGCTCGTGGTGGTGCTCATCGGGCGGCCTCCTCGTAGTGCACCCATCGCTTCTGGGACCAGAAGAGGACCGCCGTCACCAGTGCCACGGCGAGCAGCAGCATCCAGGCCATCGCGGAGGCGAAGCCCATCTGGGCCTCCTTGAAGCCCTTCTGGTAGAGGTAACAGGTGTAGACGAGCGTGGCGTCGGCGGGCCCGCAGCTGGTGTTGGAGACGACGTACGCGGATCCGAAGATCTGGAACGAGTGGATGGTCTCCAGCAGCACGTTGAAGAACAGCACCGGGGAGATCATCGGCAGGGTGATGCTCCAGAACCGCTTGAACGGCCCCGCGCCGTCGACCTCGGCCGCCTCGTACAGCTCCTTCGGCACCTGCTTGAGCCCGGCCAGGAAGATGACCATCGGGGCGCCGAACTGCCAGACGGTGAGCGCCACCAGGCTGTGGAGCACCCAGTCCGGATTGCCGACCCAGCCGCCGACGTCGAAGCCGAGGGACGACTGCGTACGGTCCACGACGGCGTCGTCGGAGAACAGCGCCCGCCACACGAAGCCGACGGACACGCTCGCGCCGATCAGCGAGGGGGCGTAGAAAGCGGCCCGGTAGAAGGCCTGCCCGCGCCGGCTCTGCGCCAGCAGCAGGGCGACCCCCAGGGCGAGCAGCAGTTTCAGCGGGGTGCCGATGACGACGTATTTCGCCGTCACCTCCACCGACTTCTGCCACCGCGGATCGTCGAGCATCCGGGTGAAGTTGTCGAGGCCGATCCACTTCGGGGAGTTGAAGAGGTTGTAGTCGGTGAACGCGAAATAGAGCGAGGCGGTCATGGGTCCCGCGGTCAGCAGCAGGAAGCCCGCGATCCACGGCGACATGAAGAGGTAGCCGGCCAGGTTCTCCCGGCGCCCCCGGCGCCGTACGGCCGCGGGGGGACCGGGATGCTTCTCCGGGGCGTCCGGCGGAGAGTCCTCGATGAGTGTCGTCACGGCTGTTCCCCTCAGGCGGCGAGAGCGGTCTTCGCCTCGGAGAAGAACTGCTCGACCGCGTCGGAGACCTTGGTCTTGCCCGTCGACATGTCACCGGCGATGCGCAGGAACGCGGCCTCCACGGTGTCGGCGCCGGCCGGGTGCGGGGTGATGGCCCCGAGCAGTCCGGCCTCGGCGACGTCCTCCTCGTACTGGGCGATGGCCTGGTTGGGGGCGTCGGTCGGCTTGTACGCCTCGAACTGCTCGGTGGTGGCGAGGATGCCGCGGTCGTAGCCCATGATCCTGCCGACCCCGGGGTCGTGCACCATGAAGTCGATGAACCGGGCGACCTCCTCGGGATGCCTGGTCCGCGCGGAGCCGCTCAGCATGAGCGAGCCGAGGTACTGACCGGTCTCCTTGCCGTCGGTCGTGGGGATCGGCGCCAGCCCGTAGGTGCTGTCGCCCTCCGTGGTGTAGCGCACGGTGAAGTTGTCCCAGGTGAACTCCGACGCGCCGTCGCCGGATGCCAGCGCCGACTTGGGCTTGAGCTGCTCGACCCGCTTCGGATCGGTGACGATGCCGGCCTTCACGCGGTTGTAGCCGTCCTGCCACCACTCCGTCAGGTCGGCCTCGTCGAAGCCGAGTCCGTCCTCGGTGAAGAACGCCTTGCCGTTCTGCCGCAGATAGAGGTCGTAGAGGTACATGATCCCGAAGTAGCCGGTGTCGCCCGCCACCTTCTGGGTGTCGTGGATCTTCTTCAGCGCACCGAAGTACTCGTCCCAGGTCCAGCCCTGCTCCGGCGTGACGCCCGCCTTTTCGAAGACCTTCTCGTCGATGACGAGCGACATGGTGTTGGAGCCGACGGGCACACCCAGGAGTTTCCCGTCGACTTCGCCGATCTTCTCGATACCGGAGCGGAAGTTCTCAAGGCTCAGATTTCCGGCGTCCACCTGCGACTTGAGGTCGAGCAGAACGCTTCTCCTGTCGTACTTCCGAAGAAACGCGACCGCGTTCTGGAATACGTCCGGTGGATTTCCGCCCGCGGCCTGGGTCTGGAACTTCTCCCAAAAGGCCACGTAATCCTGGAAGTCCGTCTTCACCTTGATCTTCGGATACTTCTCCTCGAAGAGCTCGATGGACCGGTTGATGCGCTTGGCGCGTTCCTCCGCGCCCCACCAGGCGAAGCGGATCTCGACGGTTCCGTCACCCGGCCCGCCGTCGCCGCCGTCGCCGCAGCCGGCCGTCGCGGCCAGCCCGACCGTCGCCAGCGACGCTCCGGCCGCCGCCCTGAGGACCGCCCGCCTCTCGACACTCCCGTTTTTCCCCATGGTCGGGCCTCCCTGCGATGTCGCCGTCCGCTGTCCGTCGTCCGTTGCCGTGAATCGTTTCAAGTAAGCGCTTGCTGGCACAAGCTACGGAGGCGCTCCACGGGCGTCAATGATTCGGACAGGAATTGATGTGAACGGGCCCGCGGACGCGACGGCCCGAACCGGGGCGAATTCCCTGGGCAGTTGGGCGGTTGCGCAGGTAGGGCGGGAGGGCGGGCCGTACGGGTGCGCGAGGGACTGCGCGACCAGCCGCAGGACACCCGCGTCCGCCCCACGACGCCGGCCCCGCCCCGTGGGGCGCCCCCGGCCGCACATCGGGGCGCACTCCGGACGCGTTCGCGGGCACGGGAGGGCTTCGGAACCCCGGACGCGAACGGACCGGACGGACCGGTCGGACCCACCGGACCGACCGCGCCGACCGAGGCCGGCGCCGGGTCCGGACCCGGCGCCACGCCGACCGCCCGGCAGCCACCACGGCACGGCCGGAAATACGAGCACACCCCGCAGAACGCCGACAGGCGGTTCGGACCCACGGAACCCGTGGGCCGAACCGCCTGTCGGCAGTGTGGGCGATACTGGGATCGAACCAGTGACCTCTTCGGTGTGAACGAAGCGCTCTCCCGCTGAGCTAATCGCCCGGGCGCAGGAAAAGATTACCCCATGTCAGAGAGTGCCTCCGACCCGCCCGCACACGCACGCGGCGCCCCTACTCCTTGATCTTCCACGGCATCTCGAACCCGAACTTCCAGACGTACACCCCGGCCAGCACCGCGATGACCAGCAGTCCGACGGTCGTCAGGATGATGTTCCGGCGCCGGACCTTCGGATCGAGCGCCCGCTGTGTCGCCTCGGTCACTTTGCGTTTCGTCCAGCGCAACACCAGCTGCGCCCAGACGAACTCGGTCGCCCAGATCGCCATACCTGCGAAGATCACCAGCCACCCCGGACCGGGCAGGGGCAGCATGATCACACCGACCACGACGACCGCGAGACCCACCACGAACACGCCCACCTGCCAGCTCAGATGCAGCATGCGACGTGCCCTGACGAATTGCGGCGCACGGGATCCGAGCGCCTGCTCGCTCTTCGTTTCGTCGGCCGCCACGGCGACCTCCCCCGTTCGGTCACTCCCCGTATTCATACGGCCAAACCCTACCGGACCGAAACCGGTCACCGTAATGGTCGTAAGTCGCGAACGGAGACTCCGCCGGACGAGGTACCTAAAGCGACGCAAAACACTCAGAGGGGTTTACAACGGCACCGTAGGTGGCATGTCGATTTCGCCGACGTGCGAATCCCCGAGCGCACACTGAGCGAAAGGCCCTGGCGCTTATGAACACCACGGTCAGCTGCGAGCTGCACCTGCGCCTCGTTGTGTCGAGCGAGTCCTCTTTGCCTGTCCCCGCAGGCCTGCGGTACGACACGGCCGATCCCTACGCCGTGCACGCCACCTTCCACACCGGAGCCGAGGAGACCGTCGAGTGGGTGTTCGCCCGCGACCTTCTCGCCGAGGGTCTGCACCGGCCCACCGGCACCGGCGACGTCCGGGTCTGGCCGTCCCGCAGCCACGGTCAGGGCGTCGTGTGCATCGCCCTGAGCTCCCCGGAGGGCGAAGCGCTGCTGGAGGCCCCGGCACGGGCCCTGGAGTCGTTCCTGAAGCGAACCGACGCCGCCGTGCCCCCCGGCACGGAACACCGGCACTTCGATCTCGATACGGAGCTCTCGCACATCCTCGCCGAAAGCTAGGACGAGACTCCGCACCAGGCCGCCCGGCGCCGTCCACTCGGGGAGACGGCTCGGGCTCAGACAACTGCATAGGGAGCACATGGGCGCCGCCTCCGTGAGTACGCGGGGGCGGTGTCCGTGCGTTCACACATCCGCACCGGTCGCATGCTCCGTGGCCTGCGACTTGCCCGGCCGGGCGGGGCGGTCGGGGCGGGCGGTCGGTTCCGTGCGTCCGGACGTACGGACCGCCGCGGCCGGGCGAGCGGTTCCCCGCGCCCCCGGGCGGGTGGGAGCGCGGGTTCGTTTTCGGCCTCGGGGCGGTGAGGGGCGGGTTCCTCGCCGGTCGTCCTGCAGGGCGGTCGGGGCGGACGGCGGCGGTCTGCGGCGGCGGGGAGCCGCTAGCATCGGCCAGCATCGGCGGGCGTCCGCCCGACCCACAGGCCAGGGAGCGAAACGTGCTGATCACCCACGACACCCGGTGCGCCCTCGACACCGTGGTCGATCTGGTGAACACCGCCCCGGAGGACGACACCACGGACGGACTCGCGAATCTCGCGGCGCTGCTCGACTTCGTCCGCAAGCACGACATGAGCGATGTCGGGACCCTGTCCGAGCTGGACCTCTCGGCGGTGCGCAGGATCCGCGGACGCTTCGCCGCGGTCTTCGCGGCGCCCGACGCCCGGACCGCCGCCACGCTCATCAACGAGCTGGTCGCCGCCGCGGGCACCACACCGCGCCTCACGAACCACGACGGTTACGACTGGCACGTGCACTACTTCGCACCGGGCGCGTCCGTCGCCGACCACCTGGCCGCGGACTGCGGCATGGCGCTGGCGTTCTTCGTGGTGGCGGGGGAAGAGGAGCGGCTGCGCCGCTGCGAGGCACCGGACTGCCGGCGTGCGTTCGTCGACCTCTCCCGCAACCGCTCCCGCCGCTACTGCGACAGCCGCACCTGCGGAAACCGCCTGCACGTGGCCGCGTACCGGGCACGGCGCAAGGAGGCGGCCGGCTGACGGAGTCCTCGGCGGGTGGCGCCAGGGACTCCGCGTAAGGCTCAGAGCAGCAGCAGATCGTGCAGCGACGCCATGAGCAGCAGACAGCCGATCACCGCAAGGAAGATCATTAGCGGTGGCTGAGATAGCGCGAAGAGACAACCCCGCCGCTCCTCGGGAGGAACAGCGGTGTCGCTCTGGGTTGTGTCCAGCATCTCGCGGCGATGATGACGCAGCCGGGACTTGCAACGCGATCAACACGCCCGACTTGTGGGGGAGTTAGCCGAAATCCGTGACGGATCGTTCCACGATCTGGGATACGTACGCGCGCCAGGCCCTTCCCGTGTCCATCCGGCTCGCCGGGCCGGCGTCGGAAAGTCCTCACGTGCCGTGATTCTTTCCCCCCTGTCGTGCCCGATGTCTCGACGTTCCGGGGCCAGGGCCACGGTCACGGTCACGGGGTCATATGCCGTGTTTCTTGAGGATCGCCTCGATGTCGCTGAAGTCGTCCGACGACTCGGTCTTGCGGGACGTGGGTGCGGGGCGGGCCGCCGGCCGGGGGGTCGCCTGGCCCAGCGAGGGCGCCGACGCCGCCGGGGCGACCGCCTCCCGCTGCGCGGCCCGGGCCGCCTTGCGCTCCTTGCGGCTGCCGCCGGCCCGCCGCTCCACCGCCCGCGTGGTCATGAACAGCAGCCAGGCCGCCCCGAGCACGCCGAAGCCGGCCCAGGCCGTCGGGCTGAAGGCGGTCTCGGCCGCCCACTCGACGGCCCCGGTCAGCACCAGGCCGAGCGGGACCAGGGAGTACGCGACCAGACGGGCCGCCGCGAGGAATCGCTTGCGGTACGCGGTGACCGCGGCGATGCCCAGGCCTGCCGCGGCGACGGCGGAACAGACGGTCTCGGCAATCATCCGGTCCTCCAGGCGTGGCGGGCAGGGGCGGGCACGGTCACTTCGTCCCTTCCATCCTGCACCGCCCCGTGCCCGGTGTGCCATGGTCCGGGGAGACCTCAGGGACATCTCCGGGTCGGGTCCTCCTGAGGTGCCGGTCGGCCGAGGTCGGGCGGCCGGGGCGCGGTCCCGGTCGGGCGCCCGGGGCGCGGTCCCGGTTGGGCGGCCGGGGTCCCGGCTGGGAGACTGGTCCCATGAGCGACTCCACCTCCGCCCGCCCCGCCGTCCCCGTCCTGGACGTCTGGTGCGAACTCCAGTGCCCGGACTGCCACAGCGCCCTCGACGACCTGCGCGCGCTGCGCGCCCGCTACGGCGACCGGCTGGAGCTGCGGCTGCGGCACTTCCCGCTGGAGAAGCACCGGCACGCGTTCGCCGCCGCGCAGGCCGCCGAGGAGGCCGCGGAGCAGGGCAGGGCATGGCCGTACGTCGAGGCGGTGCTGGGGCGCGTGCCGGAGCTGGACCGCAGGGGGGAGGCACTCCTCGTGGAGGTGGCCCGCGAACTCGGTCTGGACGACGAGGAGTTCGACACGGCCCTCATCGACGGCCGGCACATCCTGATCGTCGACGCCGACCAGGCCGAGGGCAAGGCCATCGGCGTGACCGGCACCCCGACGTACGTCATCGACGGTGAGCGCCTCGACGGCGGCAAGAGCCAGGAGGGGCTGCGCGAGCGCATCGAGGAGATCGTGGACCGCCTACTGGCCGGGCAGGACGCCTGACCGCCGGCACGCCTTCACAGCAGGTCCTTGTAGAAGTGGTACGTGGTCGTCCCGTAGCCGAGTGACTCGTAGAGCCGCTCGGCCGGGGTGTTGCCGGCGAAGACGTTCAGACGCACTCCCCCGTGCCCGGCGAGGACCGCCCGCGCCTCCGCATGGAGCATCAGCGAACGGCCGTGCCCCCGGCCCCGGTGCCGTTCGCCGGTCTCCACCTTGTAGACGAACGTACAGTCGTCGCGGGACGCCAGCCACAGAACGCCCACCGCGGCCCCCTCGTGCTCCAGGATCCTGAAGTCCATGCCCCGGCTGCCGAGGCCGTCCGGCAGCGCGCCGTCGTGGTCCCGGTCCGCCTTGGCGCGGGCCTCGGCCTCGGGCACGCCCCGGGTGATCCACTCCTGGGCGTAGTCCTCCTTGGCCCGTACGACCCAGGAGGCGAACTCGGCCTCCGTCATGGCGCGCCCGCGACTGCCGGCGGGCAACTCGGCCGGCGGGCCGTCCAGCCGCTTCTCCATGGTCCGGTTGCGCAGCACGTACCCGAGGGCCGTCGTGAGCCGCAGGGCGGGTGCCGCGTCGGCGGGCACCGACACCTCAAGGCGTCTGCAGCCCCAGCCGCGCGCCACCTCCTCCGCGGCGAGCGCCGCCACGGTGCCCCGGCCGCGCCCCCGGTCCGGCCCCTCGATGCTCAGGGCGCGGATCTGCCCGACGGACGATCCGAAGGAGGGGTGGCTGGCGAGGTGTATCGCGCCGACCGGGCGGCTGTTCACGCACACCGTGTAGTGACGTGACAGCGCCCCGTCGGCATCGCGCTGAAGCGGCTCGGTCGGCCGCAGGGTGGTGGTCATCAGGGGTGTTGTACCCGCCCGGACGCGCTCGCGCCATCCGATTCCGACGGCGGACCCGACCGGCCGGAGAACTCGAAGGACTTCAAGGACTTCAAGGACTTCAAGGAGTCCATGGGCTCCGAGGGCTCCGGGAACCCGGTCGGGCCGGTGGCGGCCGTCTCAGGGGTCGAGGTCGTCGCCCGCCCGCTCGTCGAAGATCCGCATGGCCTTCGCGGTCACCGGTCCCGGTGCCCCGCGCAGCGCGCGGCCGTCGACGCGGTGCACGGCCTGCACGTCACGCAGCGTGGAGGTCAGGAAGACCTCCTCGGCCCGCTCCAGGACGTCGAACGGGAGGTCGGTCTCCCTGGCGCCCGTCCACTCGACGGTGAGGGCGCGGGTGATGCCCGCGAGGCATCCGGAGGAGACGGGCGGAGTGTGGATCTCGCCGTCGAGGACGACGAAGACGTTGGAGCCCGTGCCCTCGCAGAGCTGCCCGGCCGTGTTCGCGAACAGCGCCTCGGACCCGTCCCGTTCGCGCGCGCGGGCGAGGGCGACGACGTTCTCGGCGTACGACGTCGTCTTGAGGCCCGTCAGCGCGCCGCGCTCGTTGCGGGTCCAGGGCACGGTGATCACGGCGGTGGAGTCGGGACGGCGGGCGGACTCCCCCAGGGCCACCAGCAGGGTCGGGCCGCCCTGCCCCCGGTCCGAGCCGAGCGGCCCGTGGCCCCCGGTGTACGTGATCCGCAGGCGGCCGAGCGGCATCGGGTTGGCCTCCAGGACGGCCGCACAGGCCCTGCGCACCTCGTCGCGGTCGGGCTCGGGCAGTCCGAGGCCGCTCGCCGAGCGCGCCAGGCGGTCGAGGTGACGGGTGAGCGCGAACGGGCGGCCGTCGGTCGCCTTCACGGTCTCGAAGACGCCGTCGCCCACGGTCAGCCCGTGGTCGAAGACGGAGACACGGGCCGACTCGCCGTCCTGCAGTCCGCCGTCGAGCCAGATCTTCACTGAACCTCACCTCACCAGAACGCGCCGGGTTCCCGGCCGGACGTGCTGTTCCGGCCGGGGCCCCCGGGGCGGCCGGCGGAGGTTCCCCCGTCCGTGCCGTACGCCCCTGGGTACTCCCCCGACGCTACAGCGAGCGGCCGGGCGGCCCTCGGCTCGGTCCCCTCCTGCCCACGACGGGGTCGCCGGGGCGGGCCGGAGCTGGGAAGTCCTGCGTGGCCGCGCGTCCGTCGCGGACGACCTGCGGGCGCCCCGACCGTGTACTGGAGCGGGCGTAACGCAGCACGCTGCGCAAACGCGTTTTTGTGCTGGCCCCGGTATCCGCTAGAGTTCAACACGTCACCGGGACGTGGGAGCGGTCCGGAAACGACACGCGGACGTAGCTCAGTTGGTAGAGCGCAACCTTGCCAAGGTTGAGGTCGCCAGTTCGAACCTGGTCGTCCGCTCGCAGGAAGCGGGGATCTTCCCGACCCCCGTGCTCCTGGTGGAGTGGCCGAGAGGCGAGGCAACGGCCTGCAAAGCCGTCTACACGGGTTCAAATCCCGTCTCCACCTCCATGGACGATTAGCTCAGCGGGAGAGCGCTTCCCTGACACGGAAGAGGTCACTGGTTCAATCCCAGTATCGTCCACTGGATCAGCCGGTACGTACGGCGAGATCCTGTCCCGCGCGATTAGCTCAGCGGGAGAGCGCTTCCCTGACACGGAAGAGGTCACTGGTTCAATCCCAGTATCGTCCACTGGATCAGCCGGTACGTACGGCGAGATCCTGTCCCGCGCGATTAGCTCAGCGGGAGAGCGCTTCCCTGACACGGAAGAGGTCACTGGTTCAATCCCAGTATCGCGCACGCAGTACGCACCACCGCGCACCATCGACGTCATGCGCCACCGGCGTCACCAGCAGGTCCGTCCCGCGCGATTAGCTCAGCGGGAGAGCGCTTCCCTGACACGGAAGAGGTCACTGGTTCAATCCCAGTATCGCGCACCAGCCGAAGCCCCCGGCCGTCTCGTACGGTCGGGGGCTTCGTCGTGCCGGGGATGGCGCTCAAGATGTGTTCGGGCCGCGCTCAGGAGGAGAAGAGCATGTGGCCGAAGCTCTTCTGGCGCTTGTGGCCGTAGTGCCCGCCATGCCCGCCGTGTCCACCGTGCGGAGCGCCCCAGGCCGGTGCGGGGGCAGCCGGATACGCCTGCGGAGCGCCCGGGGGCGGCGGGGCGGGCTGCGACCACTGGCTCTCCAGCCGGGTCAGCGACTCCAGCTCGCCGTAGTCGAGGAAGATCCCCCGGCAACCGCTGCACTGCTCGATCTGGACACCGTTGCGGTTGTACGTGTGCATCGGCGCACGGCACTTCGGACACTGCATGCTCGGCTCAACTCCTCGCCGGTAGGTACTGCTTCCACCTGGACAGACTCTGCCCCGCTTCGATCGGTTGCACCCTACGCCGGGCGTCCTTTCGCCAACTCGGGCGGGATCGCCGCCATCCGGTCGCACGCGTCCACCACGGACATCTCCACCTCGTCCAACGGACGTCCCCGCTCCACCGACTTGGCGATCGCCAGTGCCGCGGTCTGCGCGGTCAGTGCGCGGGCCGGCACATCGAGGGCCGGCCAGGGGTCCCCGTCCGCGGTGACGGCCGGGCCGCCCGCCTTCCGGTACGCGGCGAGGAAGCGGGTCCATTCGTCGGGCGGGAGAAGGCCGCAGGCGAACCAGGCCGCGGGGCGGGCCAGGTCCCAGGCGGGGTCGCCCCGGCCCAGGTCGTCGATGTCGATGAGCAGCCAGTCACCGTTCCCCGCCCGCACCAGCTGACCCAGGTGGAGGTCGCCGTGGCACAGCGTCCCGGTGTCCGGCATCGGTGCCTCGTCCCGCGCCCAGGGCGGCAGCACGGCCCAGGCCCGCAGGACCGGGGCGGCCGCCGGATGCGGGCCCGCCGCGCGCAGGCGGGCGAGGGCGCGGGCCGCCTTCTCCGGGCCGCGCATGGGCGGCAGACCGGGCGGGAGCACGGCGTCCGGCGTCCGGTGGAGCCCCGCGAGGAGGGTCGCCGCGGCCTCCCAGGGGGCGGCGTCGGGGTCGTCGCGGTCCACGGGGGTGCCGTAGGGCCAGCAGGTGACGGGCCGGCCGTCCAGTTCGGCCGCGTCCGGGGTGAGCGGCGGCAGGAGGACGCCGTCCAGGCCGGGGTGAGCGGCCACGGCCAGCCGCGCCGCCAGATCGGCGCGGGCGGTGTCGGCGGCGTGCGCCTTCACCACGGTGGCGCCGTGCCGGACGACGGTCCCGTTGGGCCGGTCGGCCAGCACGGAGGTGGCGTCCGCACCGCAGGCGCAGACGTCCGCCGCCGGGTGGGCGGCGGTCCGCACCCTGGCGCTGAGCGCGGGCAGCACATCGGCGGTCACTCGGGTCCCCCTCGGGTCGTACGTCCCGTGCGGCTCCTGCGCCGACGGGTCCCCCGGAGCGTACGCACCCATGGCAATGCGGGCGCAGCTCCCCAGCTGCGCCCGCATCTGTGCCGTCCGCCGCACCCCCGTCCCCACGGGGTTTCATGGCCGGATGTCCCCGCCCGGACCGCTCTTCCGGGCCTGGGGCGCCGCTCAGCGCCCCAGCATCACGCCCACGGACGACGCCTGTGTGACCACTGCTTCCCAGCCGCCGAAGACGACCACGAGCAGGGTGGCCAGGGGGAGGACCATGGCCGTCGCCACCAGGGGGTGGCGCCGACCGGACCGGCTGGAACCGAACGCGGCGGTGTACGCCTTGCGGCCCTGCGCACGGATCATGGTCCGCGATGCCGTGTCCGCCATGGTCCCTCTCCTGACCGTTCTGTTGGGAAAAGCTGTGCTTGTCCGGTTGCTTGTCTGGCAGCGGCGGGTGACTGACCTCGGGGGACGAGTGCTGCACCCGCCGCTTGACAACAAATCTAGGCGGGAGGCGCGTGCGGGTCGTCATGCCTTCGTACCTATTACCGGGCCTCCCGGAGGATGAGCGGTGACCTGCGACGTACTCCCCTGGGTGGAGAAGACGTCCTAGGTCTCGGGGGTTCCCCGGAGGGGACGTCCGGTCTGTTCCGAGCTGTCCTCCCTCGGGACCGGTTGTTCGACCAGAGCGAGCACCCGGGTGACCATGAAGCGCGCCGTCCGGACGACCGGTCCTCCCCCGCAGCCTCAAAGGGCGCGGGGGCGCCCCCACCGGGTGACTTCGCTCACTTCGACCACCCCTCCGCGGACCGCCGTCTCCGCCCTGCGGCCCGCACGGCCGGCCACCACCTCGCACGTCCGGGTCGTGTCCCCCGCGTCGACCACTGTCTCCACGCGATCACCCTTCACGGGTCCAATCCCCCTTCCGGGGCCGATGGTTGAGGATCCGCGCAGCTCAACGCCGCCCGGCTCCCCCGTCCCCTGACCACTCCTCAAGTTTCGCACCCGGCACTGACAATCGGTCGGGCCGCGAGGGCGCGGCCTCTGCGCGCGCCCAGCCGTGGAAACGTAAGCTGTGGCTCGTCAAACGGACCGGGCAGCGGGGATGGACATGGCGATGATGCGCCTGAGGCGCGAGGACCCGCGTGTCGTCGGCTCGTTCAGGCTTCACCGACGGCTCGGCGCGGGCGGGATGGGCGTGGTCTACCTGGGCTCCGACCGGCGCGGCCAGCGGGTCGCGCTGAAGGTGATCAGGCCCGACCTCGCGGAGGACCAGGAGTTCCGGTCGCGTTTCGCCCGCGAGGTGTCGGCCGCCCGGCGGATCCGGGGCGGGTGCACCGCACGGCTCGTCGCGGCGGATCTGGAGGCCGAGCGGCCCTGGTTCGCGACGCAGTACGTTCCCGGCCCCTCGCTGCACGACAAGGTCACCGAGGACGGCCCGCTCCCCGCGTCCGAGGTCGCGTCCGTCGGCGCCGCCCTGGCCGAGGGGCTCGTCGCCGTGCACGAGGCCGGGGTCGTCCACCGTGACCTGAAGCCGTCGAACATCCTGCTGTCCCCCAAGGGGCCGCGCATCATCGACTTCGGCATCGCCTGGGCGACGGGCGCGAGCACGCTCACACACGTGGGCACGGCGGTGGGCTCGCCCGGCTTCCTGGCGCCGGAGCAGGTGCGGGGTGCCGCCGTCACCCCGGCCACGGACGTGTTCGCGCTCGGCGCCACGCTGGCGTACGCGGCGACGCAGGACTCGCCCTTCGGGCACGGCAGTTCCGAGGTGATGCTCTACCGGGTGGTGCACGAGGAACCGCACCTGCACGGTGTGCCGGACGCGCTGGCCCCCCTCGTACGCGCCTGTCTGGCGAAGGATCCCGAGGAGCGGCCCAGCACGCTGCAGCTGTCGTTGCGGCTCAAGGAGATCGCGGCGCGGGAGGCGCACGGACTCGGCGAGGCCCGGCCGCCGGCGCCCCGTGCGGCGGAGGCCGACCGGCCGACCGGGCGGATGGCCGACGGCCATCCGGACCAGCGCACCCAGCGGCGTACGCAGGGCACGCCCGCGCCGCGCGGCAACGGCACGCCGTCGCGGTCCGGGGCGCGCCCGGCACCCTCGCGGAACAACCCGGCACGCGGGAACCCGACCCGTGGCAACCAGACGCGCGGCAACTCGACGCGTCCTGCCCCGGACGGCCGGACCGGTCAGAGCGGCCGGCCGCGCGGCGGGGCCGGGCGTCCGGGACCGCGGACCACCGGTACCAGGCTGCGACCCGCCAATCCGCGGCTGCTCAGGCAGCGGCTCTTCGTGTTCGTCGTGGTGACGCTGCTGGTGGCACTGGTCATCGCGGTGGCACAGGGCTGTCAGGGACCCGCCCGCGGTCTCGGCGGCGACCGCGGGCACGAACAGACACAGCCACAGCGGGAGAACGTACCGCGGCCGGACCGTGATGTGCCGGACGGTGCGCGCGCGTCTGGAAGCCTGGGGTAGCCGGGCTGCCGGACCGCCGGGCCGGGCCTTCAGGCGCCGGGGCGGCCCGTCGCCACCGCGTAGAACGCGACCGCGGCGGCGGCGCCCACGTTGAGCGAGTCGACGCCGTGGGCCATCGGGATGCGCACCCATTCGTCGGCGGCCACGAGCGCCTGGGTGGACAGGCCGTCACCCTCCGCGCCGAGCATCAGCGCGACCCGTTCCATCCGGTGCGGGGCCACCTCGTCGAGGGTCTTGGCCTTCTCGTCCGGGGTGAGCGCCAGCAGGCCGAAGCCCGCCTCCCGGACCGATTCCAGCCCTTTGGGCCAGGTGTCCAGCCGGGCGTACGGAACCGCGAAGACCGCGCCCATGGAGACCTTCACCGAACGGCGGTACAGGGGGTCCGCGCAGTCCGGGGAGAGCAGGACCGCGTCCATCCCGAGGGCGGCGGCGGAGCGGAAGATCGCGCCGATGTTGGTGTGGTCGTTGACCGACTCCATGACGACGACCCGCCGGGCCGACCGGAGCAGGTCGCCGGGGGTCGGCAGCGGTCTGCGCTGCATGGAGGCGAGCGCGCCGCGGTGCACGTGGTACCCGGTGACCTGTTCGACGAGGTCCGGGCTGACCGCGTACACGGGTGCCGGGAGCTCGTCGATGACGTCGCGCATCACGTCGACCCACTTGGCGGAGAGCAGCATCGAGCGCATCTCGTAGCCGGCGTCCTTGGCCCGTCTGATGACCTTCTCGCCCTCGGCGATGAACAGGCCCTCGGCGGGTTCGCGCCTGCGGCGCAGTTCCACGTCGGTCAGGCCCGTGTAGTCGCGCAGACGGGGGTCGGCTGGGTCCTCGACGGTGATGAGATCGGCCACAGGGTGATACTGCCTTGTCCTGGGTGTGGTGCCAACGGCTGGGAACGGGTTGTGTTACCCGGGGTTACTCGCGGGGTCGCCCGGTCGGGCGTGGGTCACTCGATCGTCTCGAACGAGCCGTCCGTACCCACCGACACGACCTCGCCGATGACGATGACGGCGGGGGGCCGCACCTCCTGGGCGCGGACGGTCGCGGCGACCGTCGCCAGGGTCGCGTCGACGCGGCGCTGCGCCGCGAGGGTGCCCTCCTGGACGAGCGCCACGGGCGTGCCGGGCGCCTTCCCGTGGTCGATGAGCGTACGGGCGATGGCGCCGATCTTGTCCACGCCCATCAGGACGACCAGCGTGCCGCGGAGCTTTGCGAGCGCCGCCCAGTCGACCAGTGAGCGTTCGTCGTCGGGGGCCACGTGGCCGCTGACGACGGTGAACTCATGGGCGACCCCGCGGTGCGTGACCGGGATGCCGGCCGCGCCGGGGACCGAGATCGAGCTGGAGATGCCCGGGACGACCGTGCAGGAGATGCCCGCCTCGGCCAGTGCCTGGGCCTCCTCCATGCCGCGGCCGAAGACGAAGGGGTCGCCGCCCTTCAGACGGACCACCGACTTGCCCTGCTGGGCGTGTTCGATGAGGGCGTTGTTGATGGCCTCCTGGGCCATGAAGCGTCCGTACGGGATCTTCGCCGCGTCGATCACCTCGACGTGGGGCGGGAGTTCGGCGAGCAGATCTCGGGGGCCGAGGCGGTCGGCGATGACCACGTCCGCCTCGGCGAGGAGGCGGCGGCCGCGGACCGTGATCAGGTCCGGGTCGCCGGGGCCGCCGCCGACCAGGGCGACGCCGGGTGTGCGGGTGCGGTGGTGGGGGGCCACGAGGGTCCCGTCGCGGAGCCCTTCGACCACCGCGTCGCGGACAGCCGCGGTGTGGCGGGGGTCGCGGCCCTCGGCGTTCGTGGTCAGGACGGCCACCGTGACGCCCTCGCTGTGGCCGGTCGCCGGGGTCCAGGCGGTGGCCGCGTCCGCGTCGTCCGCGCGTACGCACCACACGCGGTGCTCCTCCGCCTCGGCGGAGGCCGCGGTGTTCGCCTCCGGGTCGGAGGTGGCGATCAGGACGTACCAGGCCGCCGCGAGGTCGCCCGGTGCGTACGGGCGCCTCGTCCAGACCAGCTCGCCCGCGTCCGCCATGGCCTCGACCGAGGGGGTGGCGGCCGGTGAGACGAGGTGGATGTCCGCGCCCGCCGCGATGAGGGCCGGCAGTCGGCGCTGGGCGACCTGGCCGCCGCCGAGGACCACGACACGGCGGCCGGAGAGGCGGAGACCTACGGGGTAGGCGGGGTGTTCGGCCATGGAGGTACGGCTCCTCATGCGGGGCGGTGCGGGGCGCGCTGCGACGGTGGAGCGGGCCTGACGTGCGGATTTTAAGGGGCGTGCGGACGGAGGGCCGGGGCGGGTGGCGGGCCGGTGCCGCTGGGGGTTCTCTCCCCTGGCCCGCCCCTTTCCGAAACCGGGCCGCGCCCCGGGCCCCGCGGGTGCGGGACCGTCACCGGTCCGCGCTGGTCCGCGCGGGTCCGCCCATCCGTTCCGTACCCGCCTGGTGCGCGGGCACGGAACGGATGGGCGGACGGGCGCAAGCCGGCGACCGGCGGCTACTTCTCGGTCACGCCCGCCGAGTCGAACGTGGCCACCTCGTGCATCGCGCGTGCCGCGCTCTGGACCACCGGAAGGGCCAGAAGGGCGCCCGTGCCCTCGCCCAGGCGCAGGTCCAGGTCGACCAGGGGGCGCAGGCCCAGCTTGTTCAGGGCGGCCACGTGGCCGGGCTCGGCGCTGCGGTGACCGGCGATGCAGGCCGCGAGAACCTCGGGGGCGATCGCACGGGCGGCCAGTGCGGCGGCGCCGGCGCTGACGCCGTCCAGGATCACCGGCGTACGCAGCGAGGCGCCGCCGAGGAGGAGGCCCACCATCGCGGCGTGCTCCAGACCGCCGACGGCCGCCAGGACGCCGATCGGGTCGGCCGGGTCCGGCTGGTGGAGTTCCAGGGCCCGGCGCACCACCTCGGTCTTGCGGGCCAGGGTCTCGTCGTTGATGCCGGTGCCGCGGCCGGTGACCTCGGCCGGGTCGCCGCCGGTGAAGACGGAGATCAGGGCGGCCGACGCGGTGGTGTTGGCGATGCCCATCTCACCGGTGATCAGGGCCTTGTTGCCGGCCGCCACCAGGTCGCGGGCGGTCTCGATGCCGACCTCGACGGCCGCCCTGACCTCCTCGCGGGTCAGCGCGGGACCGGTCGTCATGTCGGCCGTGCCCGCCCGGACCTTGCGCGGCAGCAGGCCCGGCGTCGCGGGCAGGTCGGAGGCCACGCCCACGTCGACGACGCAGACCTCCGCGCCGACCTGGGCGGCGAAGGCGTTGCAGACCGCGCCCCCGCCGAGGATGTTGGCCACCATCTGGCCCGTGACCTCCTGGGGCCACGGGGTGACGCCCTGGGCGTGCACGCCGTGGTCGCCCGCGAAGATCGCGACGGCGGCCGGTTCCGGGATCGGCGGCGGGCACATCCGGGAGAGCCCGGAGAGCTGCGCGGAGATGATCTCCAGCATGCCGAGCGCCCCGGACGGCTTGGTCATGCGCTTCTGGCGCTCCCACGCCTCGCCGAGCGCCTTCGCGTCCAGCGGACGGATGTTGGTGATCGTCTCGGCGAGCAGGTCGTGCGGCTCCTCGCCGGGCAGGGCCCGGCGGCCGTACGTCTCCTCGTGCACCACCCAGGACAGCGGACGGCGCTTGGACCAGCCCGCCTGCAGCAGCTCGGGCTCGTCCGGGAACTCGTCGACGTAGCCGACGCAGAGGTAGGCGACGACCTCCAGGTGCTCGGGCAGGCCGAGTGCGCGGACCATCTCCCGCTCGTCGAAGAAGCTCACCCAGCCCACGCCCAGCCCTTCGGCGCGGGCCGCGAGCCACAGGTTCTCCACGGCGAGGGCGGAGGAGTACGGGGCCATCTGCGGCTGGGTGTGGCGGCCCAGGGTGTGCCGGCCGCCCCGGGTCGGATCGGCGGTGACGACGATGTTCACCGGGGTGTCGAGGATGGCCTCGATCTTCAGTTCCTTGAACTGCTTCGCGCGTCCCTTGGGCAGCGACTTGGCGTACGCCTCGCGCTGGCGCACGGCCAGTTCGTGCATCGAGCGCCGGGTGTCCGCCGAGCGGATGACGACGAAGTCCCAGGGCTGGGAGTGGCCGACCGACGGCGCCGTGTGGGCCGCCTCCAGGACGCGCAGCAGCACGTCGTGCGGGATGGGGTCGCTGCGGAAGCCGTTGCGGATGTCGCGCCGCTCGCGCATCACGCGCAGGACGGCCTCGCGCTCGGCGTCGTCGTAGCCGGGCGCGGCCGGGCCGGTGGACTCCCGGGGCTGCGCCGCGACGGCCGTGGTCTCCTGCCGGCCGGTCGCCGGGGCGTCCTGGCCGTCCAGGTCCTCGGCCCGCTGCGCGGCCACGGGTTCCGGGCCGGTGTCCTCGATGCCCTCCGCGTCCTCGGCGCCCTCCGCGTCCTCGGCACCCTCCACGTCCGCGCCTTCGGCGGGAACGGGCGGTACGGGGGCGGGTGCGGGTGCGGGCGCCGCCCCGGCCTCGGGGACCACCGGCGCCACCGGCCCCTCCTCGATTCCGGCCTCCTCGGTCCCGGCCTCCCCGGCGACCGGCTCGGGCTTCCTGGGGGCGGGCAGCACGAGGAGGGGCTCCTCCTCGTCCTCGGTCCCCGGGGCGGGTTCCGGCTGGAGCTGGGACTGGGGCTGCGGCTGCGGCTGCGGCTGCTCGACGGGCAGTTCGACCTGGTTCGTCGGGTCCGTCGGGGTCGTCGGGGTCGTCGGGTCCGTCGGGGTCGTCGGGTCCGTCGGGTCCGTCGTCCCTTCGGCCGGCTGTCCGCCCAGCTCCTCCGGCAGGGGCTGGACGGTCACGCCGTGCGGCGGGGTGGGAGCCAGGTGGGCGGTGGTGGGAACCACGCCCTCGACCGGTACGAACCGGCCGTCGCCGACGGGCTGCTCGGCCGCCGGGAGGAGGTCCTGCTCCGGCGCGTCCTGAAGCGGTACGTCCTGGAGCCGGGGGTCTCGGAGCTGCTCGGCGGTGCCGGCCGGGGCCACCTGGGAGACGGCGGTGTCCTCGGCGGACTCGGCGACGTCCTGGGCCTGGAGCACCTCGGCGACGACGGGCTCGGCCTGCGCCGGCTGCGGCTGCTCCTGAGGCCGGTGCTCCTGAGGCTCGACGTGCTGTCCGGGTTCGGCGTCCGGCGGGGCGGCCGTGTCCTGGGCCTGCGGACCCGGGGCCGGATACCCGCGCTGCGGGGCGTCGTCGGCCTGCGGGACCTGGAGGGCGTCGGGCGCGGCCGGGAAGGGCGTGGGCTGCGGAACGTGCGCGAACCCCGGGACCGTCTGGACGAACTCGGCCCCCTGGCCGTCCTGCGGGGCCGGCGGGAACAGGGAACCGTCGGCGAGCTGGGGTGCCTGCGCGTAGTCCTGCACCAGGACCGCCTGCGGAGCCTGAACCTCCTGCGGAGCCCGGACGGCCTCCGCGACGACGGACCCGGCTTCCTCCGCCGCCTCCGCGCCGGGTGCTCCGGCGATCCCCGCCGGCTGCGCGAGGGACGCTTGATCCGCCTCCGGCTGCTGAGGCGCGTACACCTCCTCCGGCGCCTGCACGGCTTCCGGGACCTGCCCGGTCGTCTCCAGGACCTGCCCGGCCTCCGGAGCCTGTCCGGCGGCCACGGCTGGGTCCACGACGACGTGATCGGGCGCCGCGTCGGCAGCCTGGTCGTGCGCGGGGTCGGGGACCGGCGCGTGCGCCCCGTCGGCCGCCTCGGAGTGCGCGGCGTCCGGGAACCGGTCGGTGTCCGGCGCGCCCTGCGGCCCCGCGACCGCGGCCGGCTGCTCCACCACCGGTGCCTCGGCTGCCTCGGGCGTGTCGGGTACGTCGGGCGCCTGTTCGACCTGTGCGACCTGCGCAGCCGGTGCGACCGCCACGGACCCGGTGTCCTCCGGACCGCCCGCGTGCGCTGCCGTGTCCTGCGGAAAGACCGTTTCTGCGGCCGCGCCCGGCGATCCGACCTGAGCCACCGGCGGCGCGACCTGCACCTGAGCGGGGGCCGGAGCCTGGGTCTGGACCGGGGCCTGGGCCTGGGCGCCCCAGGGCGCGGCACCCTGCAGCGCGATCTCGTCGCGCGGAGCGTCGAGGTACTCGGGACCGGTCGCGGGCGCGGTGGCCTGCCGCCCGGGGTACGGGGCGGCAGGCGCCCCCGCCGGACCGCGGTCGGCGAGCGAGCGCACCGGGCTGCTCGTGCCGTCCGGCGTCGGCGGACCGAGGTGCAGCGGGCGCCGGGCCACGGGCGGCTGCGGCGCGGGCGAGGACATCCGGACGGCGCTGAGGTCGACCGAACCGCTGTCGCGGCCCGACGTCTCGTGCGGGCCGGGTTCGTGGACGGCCTCGACCACCGGCGCCGGGGCCGGCGGGGCCACTTCGTTGCCCCACGCTCCCTGGGCGCCCGGCAGCAGCAACAGGTCTTCGTCTTCGGCGGGTGACTCGGAGAGGTAGGTGTACGCGCCGGGGGCGGGGACGCCCGGCTGCTCCACCATGCCTGCGTTCTCCGGCAGCCCCTCGCCCGGGACCTGGCCGGTGTCGGTCATGCGTACCCCTCGCCCATCGGTTTAGTGCTCCTACGACCTGCTCGTCCGGGGCGGCGCACCGACCGCCCGTCATGAGAACGAGCACACGGGCCGGGCGGCACGAACGGCCGGTCGACAAAGCCATTAACTGGCATTGTCGCGGTCGTCCCGCCACCGCGACAGGGTGATCCGTCACGGCCCGCTGTGGACTGCGCCACTTTGCGCGTCCTCCGGTTCTGCCGTACCACACGCACCGCAAAATGAGTGCGTTTTGCGGGCATTGACCGATGAAACACCGGACAACCCGATTGCAGTACAACGATCGGCCAGCCTACCGCGCGCGGTACGACAACAGGATCACAAGATGCACGCACACCGTGACCCGCGCACCACGACTCGCGCGCCGTCGGCCGCCGCGCGTCAGCGGGACGCTTCGCGCCGCTCGCGTTCGGCCGAGAGGAGGAAGGCGACGCTGCGCTCCTTCTCCGTCCAGGCGCGGGTGTCCAGTTCGACGGACTGCAGGAGGGCGCACTCGACCCGGTAGCCGTGCTCCGTCAGGTCCCTGCCGATGAGTTCGGCGGCGTCGCGGGTCGCGGCGTGCGTGACGATCCGCTCGGGGCGCCGGTCGGCGACGGCGGAGACCACCGCGGCACCGCCGCCCCCGACCCGTACGACGTCCGGTTCGGGAAGGTTCTCCAGGACGTGCGGTGCGGTGCCGTGGGTGATCTGGAGCTGGACACCGAAACGGCGGGCGGTGGCCATGGTGCGGGCACAGGCGTCCGCGTCCCGGTCGACGGCGATGACGGCGGCGCCGCAGCGCGCGGCCTCCGTGGCGAAGGCCCCGCTGCCGGAGCCGATGTCCCAGAGGAGGTCGCCGGTCCGCGGCCCCAGCCGGGCGAGTTGCGCGGCGCGCAGCACCTCGGTCTCGCCCTCGCCGAGTTCGCCGCCGTACACGTCGCCGGGCAGCGCCCAGCCGCGCGGGCCGGTGCCGGGGCCGCGTCCGGCGATCCAGCCGCCGTCCTCGGAGGAGGTGACCGGGCCGCCCATGACGATGACGACGTTCGGGTCGCGCCAGGTGTGGTCGGCGACCTTGTCGGAGGTGAGGACCGAGACCCGCTCGCGCTCGGTGCCGAGTTCCTCGCAGATGACGAAGGTGCGGTGGACCCCTTCGAGGAGGAGGCCCAGTTCGGCGGGGCCGGCCCCCGGCGAGGTGAGGACGGCGACCTTGTGGTGGGCCCGGCACACGTTCACCGCGCGGCGCAGGGTGCGCCGGTGGGCGACGACCACCTGCGCGTCGTCCCAGGGCATCCCGGCCCGGGCGAAGGCGGCGGCCACGGACGAGACCGCGGGGACGACCTCGACCTCCAGGCCGAACTCGGGTGCGCGCAGGGTGCGTACGACGCCGAAGAAGGCGGGGTCGCCGTCGGCGAGGACGACCGCCGTGCCGCGGTGGGCGGCGACGCGGCGGGCCGCGAGGGCGACGCTGCCGAGCCGGACGCGTTCGGCGGCGGGTGGCACCTCGGGGAGGGTCAGATGATGTCCCGCACCCGCCACCAGCGTGGCGGCGGCGAGAGCGGAGCGCGCCGCGTCGGTCAGCGGCGAGCCGTCCCAGCCGATCACCGTGACCCGGTCGGCCATCGTCGTCAGTCTCCTGGAGTCGTCGCAGGTCGTCAGGTGGGTGTGCGGTCACCGGGCGGGCGTGCGGAGCCCCGCGAGCGTACCCTGTGACGTCCGGGGACACCGGCGGGGGTGGAGCGGGGCGGGCGGGTGAGGACCCCTGCCGGATCAGTTCCAGTCGGAGTACGAGGTGAAACCACCGGTGTCGGCGAGCTGCTCGGCGATGCCCTCGATGTCCTCGGGGAGCAGGCCCCACACGATGAAGTCGGTGCGCAGGTCCTCCCAGCGTCCGTCCTCGGTGCGGGTGCGCGCTATGCAGGCACCGCGCAGGACGCCCTCGCTGATGCAGCCGATCTTCTGCGCGACCTGCTGGGAGGCGGTGTTGTCGGCCGCGGTGCGCAGTTCGAGGCGCTCGAACTTCTGGTCGTTGAACAGCCATTGGGCGGTGGCGAGCGACGCCTCGGACGCGTAGCCCTCGCCGCGCGCCCAGGGGGCGATGATGTACGAGAGTTCCGTGGAGCGGACGTGCCAATCCGTGTTGCCGAGCTGGACGAGGCCGACCAGGCGCTGGGTGAGGAACTCGGTGACGGCGAGATCGAGCCCGCGGCCCGACGTGCGCTCGGCGGGGGCGTACTCGTCGATCCAGGTGCGGGCGGCGGCCTCGGTGAAGGGCTGCGGCACGGACGTCCAGGCGGCCACCTGCTCGTCGTTCATCATCTCCGTGAAGGCGGGAATGTCGTCGTCCTCAAGAGGGCGCAGCACCAACCGCTCCGTGTTCAGGGAGATGTCGGGGAAGGTGTTCGTCATACGCCGCTCCGTAACCATCAGGGACCGTCGGGCCAGCTGAACTGCCCAGCATGCAGCATGAGGCCCCCGGACTGCACCACGGGACGGGGTCCTTGTCGACGAGTCGACACCATGGTGCAGCCGGGGGCGCCGGCCGGCGGGAAAGCGGATCCTTCCCGGCGTCCGGAGCGCATGACGGAAGAGCGGGAGAACCGGAGAAGGGCCGGGGGCTACGACGTCAGAAGGACGCGATGACGGATCCGGCGTACTTGTCCTCGATGAACTTCTTGACCTCGGCGGAGGTCAGGAGCTTCGCGAGCTTCTTGACGCGCGGGTCGTCCTCGTTGCCCTCCTTGACGGCGAGGAAGTTGCCGTAGGGGTTGTCGTCGGCGGACTCCAGGACCAGGGCGTCGTCGGCCGGCTTCAGGTCGGACTCGATGGCGTAGTTGCCGTTGATCACCGCCGCGTCGACGTCGTCCAGGGAGCGCGGGGTCTGGGCCGCCTCCAGCTCCTTGAACTTGAGGTTCTTCGGGTTCTTCGCGATGTCCTTCGGGGTCGCGTCGTTGCCCGCGCCCTCCTTGAGCGTGATGATCCCGTTCGCGTCGAGGAGCTTGAGCGCCCGCGCCTCGTTGACCGTGTCGTTCGGGACGGCGACCGTCGCGCCGCTCTTCAGCTCGTCGGCCTTCTTGATCTTGTTGGAGTAGAGGCCGAGCGGCTCCAGGTGCACCGTGACGACGGGGGCGATGTGGGTGCCGTTCTTCTTGTTGAAGTCGTCGAGGTACGGCTGGTTCTGGAAGTAGTTGGCGCCGACCGAGCCGTCCTCGGTCGCGGTGTTCGGCAGGACGTAGTCCGTGAACTCCTTGACCTGGAGGTCGAGCCCCGCGTCCTTCGCCAGGTTGTCCTTCACGTAGGTGAGGATCTCGGCGTGGGGAACCGGGCTGGCGGCGACGATCAGCGGCCCGCTCGTGTCGGAGCCGGTGTCCTCCTCCGAGCCGCAGGCGGTGAGGCCCAGGGTGAGGGCGCCGACGGCCAGAACAGCGGTGGTGAGCTTTGCGGTGTTACGCACGAAAAGTGCCTTTCCTCATGGACTGGTTGTCCCGCGAAGGGTGTGCGGGGACATCTGTGGTGGGGTGGGACGTACCGGGGAGGGGGACAGCGGTGCGGGGCGGGGCGGTGGCGGGGCCTCAGGCGACCTTGCCGGCACCGGCCGCGGACGGCGCCTCGGCGGAGGTGTCCACGGGGTCGGCGCCCGTGGCACCGGTGTCCGCGGAACCGGTGCCATCGGGGTCGGCGGCGGCCGCGGAACCGGTACCGCCGGACGTCCGGGAGCCGGAGTTCGCCGGGGCCCTGCTCTTCAGCAGCCTGAGCCGCGGTGCGGCCCCCGACCGGCCGCCGCGCCGGTGCAGCCCCCGCGCGGCGTAGTCGCCGGCGAACTGGATGAGGGAGATGACCACGGCGAGGATGCCGACGGTGATCCACATCAGTTCGGTCTCGAAGCGCTGGTAGCCGTAGCGGATGGCGATGTCGCCGAGGCCGCCCGCGCCGACGGTGCCGGCCATCGCGGAGTAGCCGATCAGGGCGACGATCGTCGTCGTGGTGCTGGAGATCAGCGACGGGAGCGACTCCGGGACGAGCACCCTGCGGACGATGGTCCAGGTATTGCCGCCCATCGACTGCACGGCCTCGACGAGCCCGCCGTCCACCTCGCGGACGGCCGTCTCGACCAGGCGCGCGAAGAACGGGATCGCGCCGATCGCGAGCGGCACGATGGCGGCCTCACGACCGATGGTGGTGCCGGTGATCGACCGGGTGAAACCCATCAGGGCGACCATCAGGATGATGAACGGCATCGAGCGGGCGATGTTCACGACCTGCCCGATGACCTTGTTCAGCACGGTGTTCTGGAGCAGGCCGCCCCGGTCGGTCAGGACCAGCAGGATGCCCAGCGGCAGACCGCCGACGACGGCGATGACCGTCGACCAGCCGACCATGTAGAGGGTGTCCCAACACGCCTGCTCCAGCAGCGGCCACATCTCGGACCAGGTCACTTGGCACCTTCCTTGACCGGCGCGGACGCCTCGGCCGCCGCTCCGACGAGTTCGATCTGCAGCCCCTGCTCGCGCAGGAAGCCGACCGGCACGACGTTGTCCTCGTAGCCCCCGGGCAGTTCGATGCGCATGCGGCCGACCTGCCGGCCGCCGACGGTGTCCATCGCGGCGCCGAGGATCGAGATGTCGATGTTGTACGTGCGCGAGAGCTGCGAGATGACGGGGCGGGTCGCGGCGTCGCCGTGGAAGGTGACGTCGATGACGGTCCGGTCGACGGCGGTGGCGTCGCCGCTCACCGGGAAGAGCGCGGCGGCCAGCTCGGAACCGGGGGTGGCGAGCAGCTCGCCGACGGTGCCGGACTCGACGATCCGCCCGTTCTCCATCAGCGCGGCCGAGTCGCAGACGGTCTTGACGACGTCCATCTCGTGCGTGATGAGCAGGACGGTGAGCCCCAGCCGGCGGTTCAGGTCGCGCAGCAGCTGGAGGATGGAACGGGTCGTCTCGGGGTCCAGGGCGCTGGTCGCCTCGTCGGAGAGGAGCACCTTCGGGTCCCCCGCCAGGGCGCGCGCGATGCCTACGCGCTGCTTCTGGCCGCCGGAGAGCTGGGCCGGGTACGCCTTGGCCTTGTCGGTGAGACCGACCAGGTCGAGCAGTTCCAGCGCCTTGCGGGAACGTTCCCCGCCCGACTTGCCGAGGATCTCCAGCGGCAGCTCGACGTTGTCCTGGACCGTGCGCGAGGACAGCAGGTTGAAGTGCTGGAAGACCATGCCGATGCGGCTGCGCGCCCTCCGCAGCTCCTTGCCGGCGCGCGGGCCGCGTCCGGCGAGGGCCGTGAGGTCCTGCCCGGCGACGGTCACGGTGCCGGCGGTGGGGCGCTCCAGGAGGTTGACGCAGCGGATGAGGGAGGACTTGCCGGCGCCGGACTGGCCGATGACGCCGTACACCTCTCCCTCGCGGACGTGCAGATCGACGCCGTCCAGGGCGGTGATCTCACGGCCGCGCGAGCGGTAGACCTTGGTGAGGCCTGTTGTCGTGATCACTGGGGTTTCCGTCACTGTCGAGTGCAGGGCGCGGGTGTGCGCCGGGCACGGGTGCATGCGGTGGAACGCGGCACAGTCCTTCACACGGTGGCGTGAGGAGCCGGGCTTCGGCGGAACTGCGTGCGCGGGGCGGGCTCAGTCGCGTACGGCGGGGACGTACGGGCGGACGTGAGCGGACTCGCTTCGGGGCGCGAGGCGGGGGTGGTGCGGGGGCCCTCTAGAAGGCGCACATTCGACACATACAGCGAGCACCGGGCGTCATGGTCGCCTCGGTCGCAAGGGTGCGGTTGCTCGTCGTGGTCATGTGAAAAGTAAAGCAGACATATGCATGGGACGGAGAACCGCTGTCCGTATGACGGACAGCGGTGGACACCGCCCGGCCGGCTTCGGGTCGGCTTCCGGCCGTCGGTCCGGCCGTCGGTCCGGCCGGCTTCCAGTCACGGATCCGGTCACGGGTCCGGTCGCCTTCCGACCGGCGCCCGGCCCTTGCCCGACCGTCGTCCGGTCGGCTTCCGGTCGTCGTCCGGTCGGCGCCCGGCCCTCGTCCAGCCGACTTCCGGCCACCGGTCCGGCTGCTTTCCGGCCGTCGTCCGGCCCTTGCCCGGTCGTCGGCCGGTCGTCGGCCGGTCTCTGTCCGGGCGCCGTTCAGTCCCTGATGGAGAGCTCCACTCCCTCGTCCGTGACCAGCGCGGACACGGCCGAGAGGTCCTCGACCACGATGTCCGCGGCCGTCCCGGTCAGCTCGGCGGCCCGGTGGGTCGTGGTCAGCGCCACGGTCCGCATGCCGGCCGCGCGGCCCGCCTGGAGACCGGCGGGGGCGTCCTCGAAGACGACGCAGCGGGCGGGATCCACCCCGAGCCGCCGGGCGGCGAGCAGGAACGGCTCGGGGTCGGGCTTGCCGCGCGTGATGTCGTCGGCGGCGACGAGGTTCTTCGGACGGAGGCCGACCTCGCCGAGGCGGGCCTCGGCGAGGCGCCGCGTGGCAGAGGTGACGACCGCCCAGCGGTCGGCGGGCAGGGAGCCGAGGAGCTCCCTCGTCCCCGGCAGCAGGTGCACCCCGCCCGCGACGTCCTCGACCTCCAGTTGCTCGATGCGTGCGAGCGCTTCGGGCACCCGGGCGGCCGGCAGCAGGTCGGCGACTATGTCGGCGGCGGGACGGCCGTGCAGCTCGACCCGGGCGAACTCTTCGGCGGTGATCCCGTACTCCCCGGCCCACCTGCTCCAGCACCGGTCCACCGATTCCAGGGACGAGACGAGCGTTCCGTCGTTGTCGAACAGCAGGGCATCGGCTTGGATCTTCATGCCCACGACCCTACGGGGGCGTGCCGGGGCCGGGGGCATCGGGCCTTTTGCGCCGTAATAGGGTCGCGGCATGCTTGTTGCCCTGACGGTCGCGACCGCCGTCGCCGCGCTCGCGCTCGCCGCCTGGTGCGGCTGGGCCGCCCACCGCGACCAGCCGACCAAGGACTGGCACTTCATCGGTATGGCCATGGTGACACTGCTCGCCCTCGTCCAGCTCGTGGTCGGCGTCGTCCGGCTGGCCCGCGGCGAGAAGCCGGAGCAGGGCACGACGATCTTCGTGTCCTACCTCGTCGGCGCCCTCGCGTGTGTCCCGGCGGCGGCCTTCATGTCGCTGGCGGAGCGCACCCGCTGGGGTTCGATCACGGTCGCCGCGGGCGGCGTGGTGCTCGCGGTGCTGCAGGTACGGCTCTACGACATCTGGGGAGGCTGAGATGGCGGAGCCCGGCCGGACACGGCTCATCGGCGGTCCGGGCATGCTGCTGGTGTGGCTGTACGGGGTGATGGTCGTCGGCGCGGTGTCGCGGTCGGCCGTGCAGATCGCGACGGAGTTCGACAGGGCGCCGCTCGCCTACTCGCTGTCGGCGGTGGCCGGACTCGTGTACGGCTTCATCACCTACTCGCTCGTCCGGGGCGGCGAGCGGGCCCGCAGGGCGGCGCTGGTGTGCTGCGCCGCCGAACTCGCGGGCGTCCTGATCGTCGGCACCTGGACCCTGGCCGACCCCTCGGCCTTCCCCGACGCCACGGTCTGGTCGGACTACGGCATGGGCTACCTGTTCATCCCGGTCCTGCTGCCGGTCACGGCCGTGTTCTGGCTCCGCCGCAGCAGAGCGGCCACCTCGTAGGATCGCTCCACGGGGCGCCTTCGCAGGACCACGTCCAGAACCGCACCGCGTCACAGAACCGCACCGCGTCACAGGGCCGCGTCCCGCGCGGCGCCCTACGCGCTGGTGACGAACGCGCCGGCCCGTGCGTCCTTGGCGAGCGTCACCAGGCTGAGCCGCTCGTCCACCCGCTCCGTGGCCACGGCCTCGTACCCGTGCTTGCGGTACAGCCGCAGATTGCGCTCACTGCGGTGGCCGGTGAAGAGCTGGAAGCTCTTCGCCCCCTCGTCCGCGGCGAGCCGGGACTCGATCGCGTCCAGCAGCCGCCCGCCCAGCCCGTGCCGCTGCATCCGCGGGTGGACGATGAGCTTGTCGATACGGGCCGTGCCGTCCGTGGCCACGGCGCCGCGCACCGAGGCCACCACCTCGTCGCCGAGCCGGGCCACCAGGACCGTGCCGTCCGCGAGCTCCGCCTTGAGGGAGTCGAGGGACTGGGTGAGCGGCTCGATGCTGTAGTCGCCGTACAGCGCGGCCTCGCTCTGGTAGCAGAGGAACTGCAGTTTGAGGATCTGTTCGGCGTCCTGTTCGGTAGCCGCCGAGATGGTCACGCTCATGCCCATGTGTGCATGCCTCCCGCTCACCTGTTCCGCCGGTTGTCCCTCACTCCTATCCCCGCGGTTCATGCGCCGCAACCTCCGCCGTGAGCATTCGGCGCAGACATCCAAGGCATCTGGAACGTTCCGGACCGAGGCTGCCCTGTGAGATACCCAACTCGTCCGCGATTTCCCGGTAGGTGAGGTCCTGCGGGGAGAGCAGGGCCGCGATGAGGCGCGGGCAGCGGCCCGGCAGCCGGCGTACGGCGGAGTGCAGGGCGCGGCGGCGGTCGGCGCCCAGCGCGAGCCGCTCGGGCCCCGGCCGGGTGTCGTCCACGGGCTCGGACGCGTACGGCCGTTCGAGGTGGGCCATGTGTCCGGCGCGGCGCGCCTCGGCCCGTACGGCGGCCCGCAGCCAGGCCGCCGGATCGGCGGGTGGGCCGTCCGCGCCGAGACGTTCCAGGAGGCGCACCCAGACGGCCTGCTCCAGGTCGGCGGGCTCGGTCGCGCAGGCGTACGCCTCGGCCGACGCCTCCGCGGTGAGCAGGGGGCGCAGGGCGGCCACCAGGTCGTGGGTCATGTGCGGCACGACGCGGCCGCCCCGCGCGAGGTTGCCGGGGCGGCCGTCCGTCACCCGACCGGGTCCGCGGGCCCGGCCGTTGACGGACGGGCCCGCCCTCTCGGGCCTGCCGGTCCCGCGGACCCCCGCCGGGCCCGTGAACCCCGTCAGCCGCGGAGGAAGTCCTCGCGGGCGAGGACACCGGTGTCCGGGTGGTCGGTGAAGACGCCGTCGATGCCGGTCGCGAAATACGCCCGGAAGGCGCCGAAGGCGTCACCGTAGGCGTCCGCGTCGGTCCCCCTGCGGAAGTTCGCGGGCAGGAAGGGGTTCTCGTTGCGCATCGTGTACGGGTGCAGGATCAGGCCCGCGGCGTGCGCGTCCCGGACCAGGGTGGTGGGCGTGGTGAGGTTGCCGCTCGCGTCCTTCGGAACGACCAGGTCCAGGGTCGGCCCGATGCCCTGCGCGTACGAGGCGATCCACTTCAGGCCGGCCGGCTTCACCAGGTCGGCGACCGTACGGGGGTCACCCGTCTCCACGAAGTCCCAGGGGCGGGTACCGGCCGCGGAGAGGAGCACCACGAGCGGGTTGTCCACCAGCTTGTCGAGACGCTGGACGCTGGTCGGCTCGAAGGACTGGAGGATGACGGGCGAGTTCTTCTTGTCCAGGCCGTGCCTGCGCAGCACCTTGGCGACCCGCTCCTCCAGGCCGAGACCCAGCTTGCGGAAGTAGGTGGGGTGCTTGAGCTCGGGGTAGATCCAGACCTGCCTGCCGCGCTTCCTGCTCTGCTCGTCCCGCCAGCGCAGCACCTCCTCGAAGGTGGGGATCTCCCAGCGGCCGTCGTAGAGCGTGTTGTGCGGGCGGTTGGCCGGGATGCGCTCCTTGGCCCGGAGGGTCTTCAGCTCCGCGAGCGTGAAGTCCTCGGTGAACCAACCGGTCGTGGAGACCCCGTCGAGGAGCTTGGTCCTCCGGCGGTCCGCGAACTCCGGGTGGGCGGCCACGTCCGTCGTCCCGCCGATCTCGGGCTCGTGGCGGCAGACGAGGTGACCGTCCCTGGTCGGCACCAGGTCGCCCGCCTCGACGACGTGCGCGCCCATGTCGAGGGCCAGCTGGTACGCGCCGAGCGTGTGCTCCGGGCGGTAGCCGCTGGCGCCCCGGTGCCCGATGATCGTCGGCTTGGGCAGGCTCCGGTAGCCCCCGCCCGTGTGCTTCTCGCCGGCTCTCGCCGTGGCCGGCAGTCCGAGGACCGCCCCGCCGGCGCCGAGCACCGCGGCCCCGAGCAGGGCGCGCCGTCCCGGGGTGATCCCGTCCCGGCCCTCGTCGGGCCCCTGCGTCTCCTGCGTGCCGTGCGTGCTCATGAGCGCTCCTCCGCATACTGCCCTGCACCTGTCAAACCGGGACCGATCGTAGGTGCGGCCGGGTGACAGGCGGGAGACCTCGAACGGAACACGTGGGTGATGCTGGATGTCCCATGGGGTGGGCGGGCCGCGGGACCAGGCTTCCGTCGTCCCCGCCGGTCGCCGGTCGCCGGTCGCCGGTCGCCGGTCGGCGGTCGGCGGTCGGCGGTCGGCGGTCGGCGGTCGGCGGTCGGCGGTCGGCGGCGAACGGAAGTTTGGGGAGCGGACGTCGGGAACTAGACCCGAAGACGCCCATACGTGCGGACTTCGTCACACCGTCTCGTACGGGTGACAACCGGGTGACAAGGCGCTCCCGCAGGTAAACGAGGGTCAACAGTGCGTATCGGGTCGGTGAACCCGATGTGCGCGATCCCGCCACCCGCGAGTATCGTCCTCACCTGCACAGACTCATATTCCACCCCTTGACACCGGAGGGCCCGTTGTCCCGCTTCGCGCTCATCAAGGCAGTGCTCGGACCGATCATGCGCCTGATGTTCCGCCCACGGGTGGAGGGTGCGGAGCACATTCCGGGCACGGGCCCGGTCATCCTCGCCGGCAACCACCTCACCTTCATCGACTCGATGATCATGCCGCTCTTCTGCGACCGGCAGGTCTTCTTCATCGGCAAGGACGAGTACGTCACCGGCAAGGGCTTCAAGGGGCGGCTGATGGCCTGGTTCTTCACCGGCTGCGGCATGATCCCGGTCGACCGGGACGGCGGCCGCGGCGGTGTCGCCGCGCTGATGACCGGCCGCCGGGTGCTGGAGGAGGGCAAGGTCTTCAGCATCTACCCGGAGGGCACCCGCTCCCCCGACGGCCGGCTCTACCGCGGTCGCACCGGTATCGCCCGGCTCGCGCTGATGACCGGCGCGCCCGTCGTCCCGTTCGCCATCATCGGCACGGACAAGATCCAGCCCGGTGGCGCCGGCTTCCCCCGTCCCGGGAAGGTCACCGTCCGCTTCGGTGGGGCGATGGAGTTCTCGCGGTACGAGGGCATGGACCGGGACCGGTACGTGCTGCGGGCCGTGACGGACTCGGTGATGACCGAGGTCATGCGGTTGTCGGGGCAGGAGTACGTGGACATGTACGCCACGAAGGCCAAGGAAGCGGCCTAGCTCCGCTGGTTTTCTGCTTCCGGCGCTCCGGGGGAGTCGGAAGGCGGACGTCGGCTTGTCGGCTTGTCGGCTTGTCGGCTGCGGGCCACGTTGTGGCTGGTCGCGCAGTTCCCCGTGCCCTTCACAGAGCGGCTGCCGGTCATCGGATGCGGGTTTGCCCGGGGACGGGCTTGACGTCCGTCCAGCTCGACGTGGCTCTCTGCCGACCTTGTGGTGGGTGGGGGTGGGACGGCTGAACGCCTCACCGGTGGCGGGCACTCTGCCCACGTCATGACGGGTGGCTGGGCGGCGGCCCGTCCGGTGCTTGCCCCCGCCTCGGCCAAAGACGTGGCCGAAGACGTGGCGGAAGGCCCGGTCGGAGCAGGTACCGGCATCCCGGGGCCGATCCCTGCAGCCCGGGCAGGCGCTCGCCCACGGTGCGGTTGAGCAGGATGTGACAGCCCCAGCAGACGGCGGCGATCAGGGCCAGGCCGATGCCGGAGATAATCCGTGCTGGGCCGGGGGCGGGTGAGGACCACCACGCCCGCCGCGGCGGCGAGGGCACAGGCCAGATCGGTACGGCGGCGGGAGCTCGCCGGCGCCACAGCGAGCGGGCCGAGGAACTCCGGAGTGACCGCCAAGCCGAGCCCGGTCCGGTCGATCGCCGCATACAGCGTGAGGTTCACGGTCGCGAACACCGCGGCAAGACCAAGGACCGGACGCCACTGCGCGGCGGTGAAGGAACGCGGCTTCGGCCGGCCGGCGCTCGGCAGCATCACGGCGGCCACCCACTGGCGCAACCGCCACCACTCCCGTCGGTCCGAGCACCGGGAAGGCCAACGCGGCCATCGATGCTCCGACCTGGTTGGACAGGCCGCTGCCCACCATCAGCGCCGCCCCGGACCACCGGGGCGACGACGCCCGCGCCGCGGCGGCCACCGTGTTGCCCGCCCGCGCGATCTGCGCGGTCGGGGTCGGGGTCGGGCTGGACGCGCTGTTCCCCGCGCCCCTCATGGGTCGTCGTCGTCAGTTCTCGTTCTCCAGTTCCTGGTGGTGCAGGAGCAGCCAGGCCGCTGCCGACGCCGCCAGCAGGACCGCCGCGCCCAGGCCCGCCGCCAGGGCGACGCCGTCGACGAAGGCCGTGCGGGCCGCGTCCAGGAGGGGTCCGGGGGCCGCCAGGGACGACGACGCCTCCACCGCTCCGCCGAGGGATTCGTGGGCCGCGTCGGCCACGTCCCGCGGTGTGCCCGCGGGGGCCGTGAAACCGGCGTAGACGCCGGTGACGACCGAGCCGAGCAGGGCGATGCCCAGGGCCGCGCCCAGTTCGTACGCCGTCTCGGAGACGGCCGACGCGGCGCCCGCCTGCTCCTTGGGCACGCTGGAGAGGATCACGTCCGCGGTCACGGTGAAGGAGAAGCCCGCGCCGACGCCGACGACCAGCAGGACCGTGCCGAGCACCGGATAGCCGGTGGACTGGCTCAGCACGGTGAGGGTGCCCAGGGCCAGCCCGATCGCGGCCAGGCCGCCCGCCACGACGGCACGCACCGAGTACCGGCGTGCGAACGTCCCGGCGGCCAGTCCCGCCGCCACCGCCCCCACCGCCGCGGGCAGTTCGGCGAGCCCGGCCTCCAGCGGACCGCGGCCCTGCACGAGTTGCAGGTACTGCGACAGGAAGAAGACCACTCCGGACAGGCCGAGGATGGTCAGCAGGTCGGCGAGCACCGCTCCGGAGAAGCCCCGGTTGCGGAACAGCCGCATGTTCAGCAGCGGGGTCGGGAGCGTGAGCTGGCGGCGTACGAATCCGTACAGCGCGGCCGCGCCCAGCAGCGCCGCCGCGCCCGCCGCCGCGTTCGGGCCGTGCGAGGCCGCCTCCTTGATCCCGTACACGATGCCGATCATGCCGACCAGGGAGAGCACGACGCTGACGAGGTCCCAGGGGCCGGGCTCGGGGTTGCGGGACTCGGGCAGCAGCTTCACGCCGACCAGGACGAGGACCGCCATCACGGGGAGGTTGATCAGGAAGACGGAGCCCCACCAGAAGTGTTCGAGCAGGAAACCGCCGACGACGGGACCGACCGCGGTGCCGGCCGAGGCGGTGGCGCCCCAGATGCCGATCGCGAGGCTGCGTTCGCGCGGGTCGTGGAAGAGGTTGCGGATCAGCGCGAGGGTGGCGGGCATCAGCGTGGCCCCCGCGACACCGAGCAGCGCCCGCGCCACGATCATCAGTTCGGGCGTGCTCGCGTAGGCGTTCAGCACGGACGTCAGCCCGAACGCGACCGAGCCGATCAGGAGCAGTTTCTTGCGGCCGACGCGGTCGCCGAGGCTGCCCATGGAGACGAGCAGACCGGCGATGACGAACGAGTAGACGTCACCGATCCACAGCAGCTGCGTGCCGGACGGCTTCAGGTCCTCGCTGATGTAGGGCGTCGCGAGGCCGAGGACGGTCGCGTCGACGGCCACCAGGAGCACGGCGAGGACGAGGACGGCGAGCGCCAGCCAGCGGCCCGGCCGCTTCCCCGTCTCCGCCGCGGACGCCGGCCGCACCGTGCTGGTCATGATCCCTCTCTCCGTAGTGCGCCGCCGAGCAGCAGCTCGACGATCATGTACTGGAAGTCCTTGGCCGCCACCCGGCCCTCGCTCACCGCCCACGCCCCCGAGGCGCAGAGCCCGTAGAGGGCCTCGGTGAGCCAGGCCGGGGTCAGGTCGATACGGAACTCGCCGCTCTCCTGGCCCCGGCGGAACAGCGCGGCGACGCGGGCGTCGACCCGGGCCCAGCCCGCGTTCTGCTCCTCCCCCTCGAACAGCTGGTTCTCGGTGTAGAGGAAGGCGATCAGCCCGGCGGCGCCCTCGAACTCGCGCACCAGACGGCGTACGGCGTCCCGGGCGGTGCCCTCGTCCAGCCGGGCCGCGTCCAGCGCGGCCTCGCACTCCTGGATGCCGAGTTCTTCCAGCGCCCGTACGAGGGCGTCGCGTCCGGCGAACTGGCGGTGCAGGGTCGCCCTGCTGATCCCGGCCGCCCTGGCGACCTCGTCCATGGTGGCGGTGGATCTCCGCGTCAGCAGGGCGGCTGCACTGCGCAGCACATGTTCACGGTCAATGGGCATGAGACAACCATAACCCGAATGAGACGTCAACGTCTCATCAGAGGCGTGCGACGCTCACCGGTAGTGGGTCAGGTCACGTCGGAGCAGCATCGGAGCAGCACTGAAGAGGACTCGAAGGTGAAGAGGACCCGAAGGTCTCGAAGGTTCCGGAGGTTCCGGAGCCGCCGGGGGGGGTCAGTGCCAGGGGAGCCGTCCGCGCCGCGCCCAGTACGCTTCCGGCGCCTCGGCCAGTGCGTCGAGCCGCGCCGTCCGCTCGTCGTCGAGGTCGACCACCGCGGCATGCAGGTTGGACGCGAGCTGAGCGGTGGTGGCCGCGCCGGACAGGACGACGCCCGCCCAGGGCCGGCGCAGGACATAGGCGAGGGCGACCGCGTCGGCGCCGAGGCCCGCGCCGTCGGCGAGGGCGCGTACGGCGGCCGGTGCGTGCGGGCCGGCGAGACGGCCGTTGGCCATGCCCTCCTTGACGATCACGGTGAGTCCTGCTTCGTGCGCCTCGGCGAGAGCCGGCCCGGCGGAGGTGTCCAGGACGTTGTACGTGGCCTGGACGGTCCGGAAGAGGGGTTCCGAGCCGACGGTCACGGCGAGCGCGGCCCGGATCGCGTCGGCCTGGGCGGGGCCGCTGGTGGAGAAGCCGACGGTCAGGCCCCGCGCCGCCGCTTCGGCCAGTTCGGCGTGCAGCTCCTTGTCCGTGAGGGCCGGGCTCCCGGGCGTCACCGAGTGGATCTGGTAGAGGTCGAGCCGGTCGCCGAGCAGCTCCGCGGTCTCGGCGCGCTGCCGTAGGTACGTGGCGAGGCCGTGGTCCTTGATCTCGTGCGCCTCGGCGTCGGTGCGCCACCCGGCCGTGTAGGTGTAGCCCCATTTGCTGCCGACGACGATGTCGTCGACGCCGGGCCGCGCCTTCAGCCAGTCGGCCAGGAACTCCTCCGAGCGGCCGTACGAGCGGGCGGCGTCGAAGTAGCGCACCCCCTGGGCGTAGGCGGCGTCGAGGAGTTCATGGGTGCGGGTGCGCAGCGCCTCCACGCTGCGGTCCTCCCCCAGGTCGCGGTCCCGGCCGAGGTTGATGTAGCCGGGGCGGCCGACTGCGGCGAGGCCCAGGCCGATGTGGCAGGTGGGGGTCGTCGCTGTGGCCAGTCGGGCGAAGGGCATCGCGGGCTCCGTCGGTCGGCTGCGGTTCGGCTCCGCCTCAACGTAACCCGATGACCCGCGGCGCGGACGGGCACCCCGACCCGCCGCCCCGGCCCGCGCCGCGGTGCGTACGGGCGCGCGGTCTCCACCCGCCGTCCTGGCCGGTGGCACGGGCAGGACGCCCGGGAGCCCGGCTCGTACGGTGTTCCAGCAGGTGGGCCCGGACACCGGCGGCACGCCCGCCGCGGCGGCGGGCGCCGACCGGCCGCGCCCCGCGCCTCAGCCGACCCTGCCCCGCGCCCCGACCGATCGCGTCCCGGCCGACCGGATACGCTCCGGAGGCCGCCGAACACCCCTCTCCACCCCGTCCGAGGAGCAGTGATGACCGAGCCCGTGCCCAGCCCTCCGAGTGCGGCACTCGACGGACAGCTCAGCTACGCCGTCTTCCAGCTCGCCCGCGCCCACCGCGGCCACGCCGCCGCCATGCTGCGCGCCATGAACCTGCACCCGGGACAGGAGCTGCTGCTGATGCAGCTCTACGACCGCGACGGCCAGACCCAGTCCGAACTGCTGGAGAGCGTCGGCCTCGACCACTCCACCGTCTCCAAGGCGCTGCGCCGCATGCAGGACGCCGGGCTCCTCACCCGGGAACCCGCCGCACACGACCGGCGCGTCATGGTCGTCCACCTCACCGACGCCGGCCGCGCCCTGCGCGGGCCCATCGCCGACATGTGGCGAAAGCTGGAGGAGATCTCCGTGCGCGACCTGACGGCGGAGCAGATCGAGGCGTTCACCGCGTCCGCCTACACGATCGAGCGGTCGGTCAGGGACCACGGCCGCCGGGCTCCGGCGGACAGGTGACACGCCGTCACCCCTGTGAGGGACTTCCCGGATGGATCCCACGCCCGATCGGGCCGCACCGGCGGTAGAACGTCACGGATGCCCGAACTGTGACGCGACTCCTGCAGCGCTCTGCCCTGCGGCGGGATCAGCAGGGCAGAGCACGGGCCGGTGCCTACGCTTGCCTCCGAGCGGTGGGAGGCACTGCTTTCGTCAGAAGAGTCGGACCTTGTCGACCCGGTTGTTCCAGGTGCCTCCGCAGGATCGGGGAAGGTCGCTGAAGTCGGATTCGACGCTGCCCGGTTCGGCGACGAGCACATAGTCCGGGCAGGCGCTGTCGATCATCCAGACGGTGCCGGAGCGATGGTTGTAGGCGCTCGATCCCTCGTTCATGATGTCGCCCTCCTGCAACTGCCAGGTGCCGGCACCGATGCGCCAGCGCCACAGGCCGTCGGAGTCGTAGTTGGGCCATGCCCAGATGCAGAACCGGCCCGGCGCGCAGTCACTCAAGGACATAGGGGCGACTGCGTCGGTCACGCCCTCGCCGACCGCCCCGGAGGCCGCGAGGGCCGCGGCCTCACTGTCGTAGCAGCGGATGCTTCCGTCGAGCTCCTGCAGGCACAGACCGGGGCCAGAGCTGTGGCCGATGCCGCTTGCGGCTCCCGCGCCGGTGGTTGCCCCTCCGAGGAGCAGCAGGGCGGCCAGCACCGCGAACAGCGTGCGGAGTAATTGCCTACTGCCGCGCTGCGGGGCCGGTGGCTTCAGGAGACCACGTTCCATGTCGTTCATATGCCATTCCCTCCCAGGAGGTTCCCCGTTCGCTCCCAGGTCCGCCGAGCTGACGGACCACGGGCGGTGACGGGCGTTCCCAGAGTGAGGGAAATGCGACGCGGAGTCCTTGACCTCGTATCTCCGCCCTTTGACGATCCGTGTCCTCACCCACCCGTGCACGGTCCGTGCACGCCAGGGCTGGGCAGCGCTGGGCCAGGCGGGGTCAGAGGTCCAGTTCCTGTCGTCGGTAGTCCTGCGGCGTCAGTCCGTACGTGACGCGGAAGGCGCGGGTGAACGTGGCGTGGTGGGTGAAGCCCCAACGGGTGGCGAGGCGGTGGACGGAGACGTCCCGCAGTGCCGGGTCGGCGAGGTCGCGGCGGGCGCGTTTGAGGCGCTGGCTTCGGATCCAGGCCGCGACAGTGACGCCTTCTTGCCGGAAGTCCCGGAAGATGCGGTGCAAGTGGCTGACGGAAATGTGGTGTGCGGCGGCGATGACCGAGGGCGTCAGTTCCGGATCATGCAGGTTGTGCTGGATGAAAGCCCGGATGCGCAGCGTCAGAGTGCGTTGGTGTGTCTCGGGTGACAGGAGGTCATCGGCGTCGTTGGCGCGGGCGAGGAGAGCCGTGACCAGGTCGGCGACCACGGATTCGAGCCGGAGGCCGTCGAAGGACGCGTACTGGGAGGTGTCACAGGAGGCCAATTGGGTCGCGAAGCCCGCCAGCAGGGCACCGATTCCCTCACCTCCTGGCATGGTCCGCTCCATCACCTGGTCGGTCTTGGACCGGGGCAGCGAGATCAACGCCTTGGATATCTCGATGCCCACGATGACGGACCGATGTGGGGCGCTGCGGAACTCGAAGGGACGGGAGGAGTCCAAGAGAATCAGCTCCCGCGGGCGGCACACGGTGACCTGATCGTGGTGGCCGAGACTTCGGAACGTGCCGTCCAGCGGTAGGACGAGCCGGATGCTCTCCGGATCCGCCTGCTTGATCATTTTCGTGGAACGCCGGAAGACCAGTGGGTCGAAGGACGACGACACCACGAAAGCGGCGCCGAGTTGCAGGAAGCGTTGTTCCATCCAGAAGGCGTCGGTGCGATCGCTGTACAGCTCCATCGGCAGGACTCTCCGCCCGAGGTGCTCGCGGCAGTAGTTGAACCGTTCCGCAGCGGGTACGGCCTCGCTCCGAAAGACCGTCTCGAACATGCTCCCCCCTTCAAGGCCACCAAAATCTCACATCGGTCGGTCAGTGACCAAGACGAACGCCAGCCCACCGAGGGGCTTGTTCGAAACTCCGTCTCCGCAGGTCAGAACGGGTGCTCCACGAGCTCGCGGAACGGCGCTCCGCCTTGCCGGGAACGCCTCGGTCCTGAGACGTGAGGGCCGCCCGAATGCAGTCGGCTCTCGGCTCCCAGTACACTTGTGCGCAACAGGCTCAAATGCCTCCAGTACCGGCCCCACACCCTCGACGGCTTCATAGCCGGCACCGGTCTGATCCTCCACGACCCACCGTCATCCTGACGAGCTGACGCCAGTCATCGCAGGGTGCGGTGCGAAGGGCCGGTCTTCGCTTCCCCGGCGGGAGTAGGGATTGCCCCGACCTGTAACGTGGCGATCTTCGGATGGCGTAGGCCCCGGAGTCCCGAAGGTGAGTCCCCATGGCGATCGACGAGTTGCCCGTCGCATGGAGGCTGTCCCCCGAGGACGTCCAGGCGGGGTGGCGGGCGCTGTGGTGGACCGTGGGACCGGCCGGCGAACTCGCCGTGATGTTGGTCCAGCGGCGGTACCTGAGCCGCGACAAGTATCCCCGCGGGTGGATCGGATGGCGTGCCGAAACGCCGTTCGACGGAGAGCTGGTCATCGCCTCCGGGCAGGAGCAGCGGCGTATCCCGGTCGAAGGGATCGACATGCGGCCCAGCCACCTGGCTCTGCTGCCAGGCTCCCGGTTCCTGCTGGCATCGAGCCGTACCCACCGGGACGCGGAGGGAGCCTGGTGGAAGAACGCCGTCGTGTACTCCCCCGAGGGCCGGCCGGAGGGTGCCTTCTGCATCGGTGACGACATCCCAGCCCTGGTCACCGACCGCAGCGGGGGCATCTGGACCGCCTACGGTGACGAGGGCATCTACGGCACCCACCCGGAGTCCGGGGCCGGCCTGGCGGGCTGGAACACCCGGGGTGTCGCGACGTGGGCACCGGAGGGGAGACTTCCCGACTGGCCACTGGAGGGTTGCACGGCCGCCACGGAGGGCGAGTCGGTGTGGCTGGTCTGGTATAGCCCCAAAGGAACCTTCCTCACCCGGATCACACCCACCACCGGCGAAGTCGCGAGCTATCGCAGCCCGGTAAAGGCCCCGGACGGATTCGCAGTGCGCGGCACGCGGGTGGTTCTGACCAGCCGCGACCACTACAAGCGCAGCACCACCGTGACCCGCGCGGAGCTGGTCGGCGACGTGTGCGTGGCCATCTGCCAGGAGCGAGTGCAGGTGCCCGGGCGGGTGGCCATGAAGTGCGGCCAGGGCCGCGACGGAACCCTATGGCTCCGAGCTGGCCGTACCTGGGTACGCATCGACGCCTGAGACCCGCGACTCGACGCCTGAGACCCGCGACCGTCAAACCAGCGGCAGGGCGCCCGTCACGGTGCACTTCGCGCACCGCAGATGCGCCATCCTCCCCTGGTCGAGGAGGCCATGGGGCGCCAGACACTACAACCGTGCCGGGTTCCCAGCCGTCATACGCGGTATGACCTTACGAAGATCCGTCGGCGCCGCCGTCATGGTCGTCCTCGGCACCGCCCTCCTCCTCGGCCCCGCCACAACCGCCGCGTCCGCGCTGCCACACCTTCGGAGCGGCGATGGCCGGCCCGCAGCACAAGCCGACGATCCCGCGCCCGCCGCGCCGACCGGCCTCCAGGCGTCGTACGACCCCGCCACTCGGACCACGACGGTCGGCTGGGACTCGAACACCGAACCGGACCTCGCCGGGTACCGGCTCTACCGGCGTCTCGCCGAGAGCGGGGAATGGACGCTCGTCAGCGGCGCCACACCCCTGGCGGCGACCTTCACGACCGATCCCCTCCCATCCACCGGCGACGTCTACGCCTACGCCGTACGCGCCGTTGACCAGGCGGGCAACGAGTCGGAGCGCAGCTACGACTGGTACATCGAGACGCCGGACACGTCGCCGCCCGGCGTTCCGGCGGACCTCACCGCGCGAGGCACAACGGCGGGCAACACCGTGCGCTGGCACGCCTCGTCGGACCACGTGGACCACTACGAGGTGTGGGCGGCGCCCGCGGGCGGGCAGGACCTGGACGGGCCGGACGAAGTACGCGGCACCGCCTACACCGACCCGCGGGCCCCGCAGGACGTGGCCGTCACCTACACCGTCGAGGCGGTCGACGCATCGGGGCAGCGTTCCGGCGTCTCCGGACCGGTGAACGCCACGCGGCCCGCGCCGGGCACCGCGCCGAAACCCGGCGGGTTGACGGCCCGGCACGACGGGAACGGGGTCCTCATCTCGTGGGACGGGCACTCCGGTGACATGGGCCAGAGCTACCGTGTCTACGCCCGGTACCCCGACCCGTCCGCATGGTCCTTCCTTGCCACCTCCTACCCCCGCAACGGGGAGGTGCGGGTCCCGGGGGCCGGCGGACTCTTCTACGTGGTGAGCGCCGACGACGAAAACAGGGAGTCGGCCCCCGTCTATGTGGGTGCCTACTGAGCACCACCTGACCCGGGCAGACGTTCGTCGGGAGGCCGACCGCCGGCCCGGGGCCTGCACCTCGATGCTGATGTCCGGCGCCTGAGGAGCAGGGCCGAGGGCTCCGGCGTCGGGGCGGTTCGGCCGACAGCACGCCCCGAGAACCGATCGTCAACGGCTCCTGCTGAGAACCCGCCGGAGCTGCCTTGACGAGCGAGGTCCGGTCCGTGAGGGGTTTCGGGACGTCCTCCTACCTGCTCGCGCTCACCTGCTCCTGGCCGTGGCCCAGGCGTGCTGCGCCGCCACGTCCGACTTCACCTCGGCGAGCTGCACGGCGACCGCGCCGGGGGCCGTACCGCCGCGGCCGTCGCGGGACGCGAGCGCGCCCGGCACGTTCAGGACGGAGCGCACCTCGGGCGTGAGGTGGATGGAGATCTTCGCGAACTGCTCGTCGGTGAGGCCGTCGAGCTCGACGCCGTCGGCCTCGGCGGCCTTCACGCACTCGCCCGCGACCTCGTGCGCGACCCGGAACGGCACGCCCTGCTTGACCAGCCACTCGGCGATGTCGGTGGCGAGCGAGAAACCGGCCGGGGCCAGTTCCTCCATGCGCTCGCGGTTGACCGTCAGGGTGGCCATCATCCCGGTGAAGGCCGGCAGCAGGACCTCCAGCTGGTCGCAGGAGTCGAAGACCGGCTCCTTGTCCTCCTGGAGGTCGCGGTTGTAGGCGAGGGGCAGCGCCTTGAGGGTCGCCATCAGACCGGTGAGGTTGCCGATCAGCCGGCCGCTCTTGCCGCGCGCCAGCTCCGCGATGTCCGGGTTCTTCTTCTGCGGCATGATCGACGAGCCGGTGGAGAAGGCGTCGTGGAGGGTGACGAAGGAGAACTCCTTCGTGTTCCAGATGATGACCTCCTCGGCGATCCGGGAGAGGTTCACCCCGATCATCGCGGTGATGAAGGCGAACTCTGCGGCGAAGTCGCGCGAGGCCGTGCCGTCGATGGAGTTGCCGACGCTGCCGCCCTCGAAGCCGAGGTCCTCGGCGACGGCCTCCGGGTCGAGGCCGAGGCTGCTGCCCGCGAGCGCGCCGGAGCCGTACGGCGACACGGCGGTCCGCTCGTCCCACTGGCGCAGGCGCTCGGCGTCCCGGGAGAGGGCCTGCGCGTGGGCCAGCACATGGTGGGCGAAGAGCACGGGCTGGGCGTGCTGGAGGTGGGTGCGGCCGGGCATCGCGACGTCCGGGTGCGCCTCGGCCAGACCGATCAGCGCGTCCTGCAGCTCGGCGATGAGGCCGCCGATGATCCGGGCGTGGTCCCGCAGGTACATCCGGAAGAGCGTGGCCACCTGGTCGTTGCGCGAGCGGCCGGCGCGCAGCTTGCCGCCGAGGTCCGGTCCGAGCTGCTCCAGGAGGCCGCGCTCCAGGGCGGTGTGGACGTCCTCGTCGGCGACGGTGCCGACGAAGGAGCCGTCGGCGACGGCGGCCTCCAGCCGGTCGAGCCCCACGAGCATGCGCTCCAGCTCGTCGTCGTCGAGGAGGTGCGCCTTGTGCAGCACACGCGCGTGGGCCCGCGAACCGGCGATGTCGTAGGGCGCCAGCCGCCAGTCGAAGTGGACGGACGCGGACAGCTTCGCCAGGGCCTCGGCGGGACCGTCGGCGAACCGGCCGCCCCAGAGCCGTACGTCACCGCTGTTGCTGCTCACTCGCTGCGCTCCTCAAGACCGTTGATGTACGACAAGACCGCTGATGTACGACAAGACCGTTGGTGTGCGACCGCCGATGCACGACCGCGCCCTCCAGAGGCGCGGGGAACCGCGCGACCGGCCCGGGACAGCCCGCACATGCCCGCGTACCGGCGTACCGGCCGTACCGGCTTACCGGGTTGTCCGTACCGCACATCCGCTGTCATGCATGAGTATGCAGAGCTCTGCATGATTCGTCAATCCAAGACGCGGCGCGGAGACCTCGTCAAGTAAATCCCGCTCCCGTTGAACGTGAGAAACCGCTTGCCCGTATTCCCTCGCGAACGCCGGCGCCGCTTCTGTACACCCACCCCTGACCCAAGTGAGGCATTCCCATGTCCAGGGCCCTTCCGAAGTACCACAAGCGCCGCGTCGCGATCATCGGCGGCGCCGCCGCGGTGGCGTTGTCCGGAGCGGTGATCGCAGGTTCCGCCCTCGCCGGGGAGACGTCCGACGACAACGGCGGAGCGGCCGCGTCGCCGGGCACGATCAGCTGCCCCGCGGTGCAGGGCAGTCTGCCCGCGATCCCCGCCTCCGCGCAGGCCGAGGTCACCAGCAACCTCGCCCAGCTG
>NZ_JAHKJW010000057.1 GCF_019710745.1 Streptomyces beigongshangae | reverse complement strand
CAATCATTCCAGGAAAGCCCCCGCACCTCGGTGCGGGGGCTTTCCTGCGTTCAGGGGAAGTTCGTCGCAACCCCTGCACGCTGCGGGCAGAAGCCTGAGGGTAAGGTCAGGGGACAACGTTGGCACGTTCCCACAGGAGGCCCCCGGGTGGAGGTCCAGGAGACCCGCGTCCAGACGAACCGGGTCCTCACCATCCCGAACATCCTCAGCATGGCGCGCCTCGCGGGCGTACCGCTGTTCCTGTGGCTGATCCTCAGGCCGGAGTTCGGCGGGCCCAACAGCGACGGCTGGGCACTTCTGGTGCTCATGCTGAGCGGCATCAGCGACTATCTGGACGGCAAGCTCGCCCGGCGCTGGAACCAGATCAGCAGCCTCGGCCGGCTGCTGGACCCCGCGGCCGACCGTCTCTACATCCTGTCGACCCTGTTCGGGCTCACCTGGCGGGAGATCCTGCCCCTGTGGCTCACGGCCGTCCTGCTGGCGCGTGAGCTGGTCCTGCTCGTGATGGTGGGCATCCTCAGGCGCCACGGCTATCCGCCGCCCCAGGTGAACTTCCTCGGGAAGGCCGCGACGTTCAACTTGATGTACGCCTTCCCGTTGCTGCTGCTCAGTGACGGAAGTGGATGGCTTGCGTCACTCGCTGCGATTTTCGGCTGGGCTTTCGCCGGATGGGGTACAACTCTGTATTGGTGGGCAGGGATCCTATACGTGGTCCAGGTCCGCCGCCTTGTTCGCGCGGACAACCATGGCCGACTGAGCTCGCCCAATGGGCGGCCGTAGAGGCCTCTGATGGCCCGCAACCAGAATGTGCGGGACAATCTGACGGGTGAAGTCGGCTTGACCGTCTCTTCGAGGAGGACGCTTCCGACATGAAGGCCGTCGTGATGGCCGGCGGCGAAGGCACACGCCTTCGCCCCATGACCTCAAGCATGCCCAAGCCGCTCCTGCCTGTGGCCAACCGCCCGATCATGGAGCATGTGCTGCGGCTGCTCAAGCGGCATGGGCTCAACGAAACCGTCGTCACCGTCCAGTTCCTGGCCTCCCTGGTCAAGAACTACTTCGGTGACGGTGAAGAGCTCGGTATGGAGCTCACCTATGCCAACGAGGAGAAGCCACTCGGTACAGCCGGCAGCGTCAAGAACGCCGAGGAAGCACTGAAGGACGACACCTTCCTCGTCATCTCCGGTGATGCTCTGACCGACTTCGACCTGACCGACCTGATCAATTTCCACAAGGAAAAGGGCGGACTGGTCACCGTCTGTCTGACCCGGGTCCCCAACCCTCTGGAATTCGGCATCACCATTGTCGACGACGAGGGCAAGGTGGAACGCTTTCTCGAAAAGCCGACCTGGGGCCAGGTCTTCTCGGACACCGTGAACACGGGCATCTACGTCATGGAGCCCGAGGTCTTCGACTACGTGGACGCCGATGTCTCCGTCGACTGGTCCGGCGACGTCTTCCCCCAGCTGATGAAGGAGGGCAAGCCGATCTACGGCTATGTCGCCGAGGGCTACTGGGAGGACGTCGGCACGCACGAGAGCTATGTGAAGGCGCAGGCCGACGTCCTGGAGGGCAAGGTCGACGTCGAGCTGGACGGCTTCGAGATATCGCCCGGCGTCTGGGTCGCCGAGGGCGCCGAGGTGCACCCCGACGCGGTGCTGCGGGGACCGCTCTACATCGGGGACTACGCCAAGGTCGAGGCCGACGCCGAGATCCGCGAGCACACCGTGGTGGGCTCCAACGTCGTCGTGAAGAGCGGGGCGTTCCTGCACAAGGCCGTACTGCACGACAACGTGTACATCGGTCAGCACAGCAACCTGCGCGGCTGTGTCGTCGGCAAGAACACCGACATCATGCGGGCCGCGCGCATCGAGGACGGCGCCGTCATCGGCGACGAGTGCCTGGTCGGCGAAGAGTCGATCGTGCAGGGCAATGTGCGCGTGTACCCGTTCAAGACGATCGAGGCGGGCGCCTTCGTCAACACGTCGGTCATCTGGGAGTCGCGGGGTCAGGCCCATCTCTTCGGGGCCCGTGGCGTGACCGGGATCCTCAACGTGGAGATCACGCCCGAGTTGGCGGTACGCCTGGCCGGGGCGTACGCGACCACGCTCAAGAAGGGCTCCACGGTCACCACGGCCCGCGACCACTCCAGGGGCGCCCGCGCGCTCAAGAGGGCGGTCATCTCCGCTCTGCAGGCCAGTGCCATCGACGTACGGGACCTGGAGAACGTACCGCTGCCGGTGGCGCGGCAGCAGACCGCGCGGGGCAGTGCCGGTGGAATCATGATCCGTACGACTCCGGGGGTTCCGGACTCGGTCGACATCATGTTCTTCGACGGGAACGGGGCGGACCTGTCGCAGGGGAGCCAGCGCAAGCTGGACCGGGTGTTCGCGCGGCAGGAGTACCGGCGGGCGTTCCCCGGTGAGATCGGGGACCTGCACTTCCCGGCCAGCGTCTTCGACTCCTACACGGGTTCGCTGCTGCGGAACGTCGACACGACCGGGATCGCCGAGTCCGGGCTCAAGGTGGTCGTGGACGCGTCCAACGGCAGTGCCGGACTGGTGCTGCCCAGCCTGCTGGGCAAGCTCGGGGTGGACTCGCTGACCATCAACCCCGGACTCGACGAGTCCCGGCCCACGGAGACCGCCGAGACCCGCCGGTCCGGGATGGAGCGGCTCGGCGAGATCGTGGCTTCCGCGCGGGCCGCCTTCGGCGTGCGCTTCGACCCGGTGGGCGAGCGGCTGTCGCTCGTCGACGAGAAGGGCCGGATCATCGAGGACGACCGGGCGCTGCTCGTCATGCTCGACCTGGTGGCGTCCGAGCGGCGCAGCGGCCGGGTGGCGCTGCCCGTGACCACCACGAGGATCGGCGAGCAGGTGGCGGCGTACCACGGGACGCAGGTCGACTGGACGACCACCTCCCCGGACGACCTGACGCGTGTCGCGCGCGAGGAGTCGACGATCTTCGGGGGCGACGGGCGCGGCGGGTTCATCGTGCCGGAGTTCAGCAGCGTCTTCGACGGCACGGCGGCCTTCGTCCGGCTCATCGGTCTGGTCGCGCGGACACAGCTCACGCTCAGCCAGATCGACGCGCGGATCCCGCGGGCGCATGTCCTCAAGCGCGACCTGGCGACCCCGTGGGCGGTCAAGGGGCTGGTGATGCGGCGCGTGGTGGAAGCGGCCGGAGACCGGTCCGTGGACACGACCGACGGTGTCCGGGTCGTGGAGACCGACGGACGCTGGGTGATGGTCCTCCCCGACCCGGCGGAGGCGGTCACCCACCTGTGGGCCGAAGGACCCGACGACGCGTCGGCGCAGGCGCTGCTCGACGAGTGGGCCGCGGTGGTGGACAGCGCCGGCCGCTGACCGCACCCAGGCGCGCCGGACGGGTCCTCAACAGGACCCGTCCGGCGCGTCGGTGGGGCCGTTCGGAGGTACGGGGCGCGACGTGCGACGATGTGCGGCATGCCGCAGCCGCCCCCCGTTCGGAGCACCCCCGCGCGCCCCGCGCGCCCGGACGCGTCCATGTCGCTGCTCACCAACGTCATGGACCACAGCCTCGACGAGGGTTACGCCGAGGCGGCCGCCCGGAAGAAGGCCGAGGGCACGGGCGGGATGCCCAGGACACTGCGGGCCAAGCTCGGTCTCGCGGCGGGTCTGGTGCTCGCGGCGCTCGTGGTGACCGTCGGGGCGGCGCAGGCCCGGATAGCGGCTCCGGTCGTCGCCAAGGAGCGCGAGGAACTCATCGACCGGATCGACCGTGAGACGTCGGCGGCCGAGGACCTCGAGGACCGCATCGACGAACTCCGCGACGACGTGGGTGCCCGCCAGCGCGAGGCTCTGCGGGAGCACGGCGGCGACCAGGGCGAGCTGGTGGGCATCCTGGCCGGGGCCGTCGAGGTGCGCGGCCCCGGAGTGAAGCTGGTGGTCGACGACGCGAAGGAAGCCGACCACGCCGGTGACGGCGACGCGCGGGAGACGTCCGGCTTCTCCGACACGGGTCGCGTGCGCGACCGCGACATGCAGCGCGTGGTCAACGGGCTGTGGGAGTCGGGCGCCGAGGCCGTCACGATCAACGGACAGCGGCTGACGGCACTGTCCGCGATCAGGGCCGCGGGCGACGCGATACTGGTCGACAACAAACCCCTGGTGCCGCCGTACACGGTGCTGGCCGTGGGGGACGGCGACCGGCTGGCCACCGCGTTCCGCGGCAGCGGCGACGGGCAGTACCTGGACGCCCTGCGGAAGAACTTCGGGATCAGGACCAGCCTCTCCGTCGAGGACGAGGTCCGGCTGCCCGCAGCACCGAGTGTGATCGTACGAACAGCAGAGCCGCGCACAGAGAAAGGCACATCGTGATCGCCGTACTGGGTCTCGTCGTGGGAGTCGTGGCCGGACTGCTGGTCCGGCCCGAGGTTCCGGCGGTGGTCGAGCCCTATCTTCCGATCGCCGTCGTCGCGGCGCTCGACGCCGTGTTCGGAGGTCTGCGGGCGATGCTCGACGGTATCTTCGACGACAAGGTCTTCGTGGTGTCGTTCCTGTCCAACGTCGTGGTGGCCGCATTGATCGTCTTCCTGGGCGACAAGCTGGGCGTGGGCGCCCAGCTGTCCACGGGTGTCGTGGTCGTCCTCGGTATCCGCATCTTCTCCAACGCCGCGGCGATCCGCCGGCACGTCTTCCGGGCGTGAGGCCGATGAGCCGCGAGGAAGAGATCCAGGGAACCCCGGGCGGGCCCCTGCGCAGAGAACTGCCCGAGGAGGTGCCGGCGACGGTGGCACCGGGGACGCAGGCGCCCCGGGAGGCACCGGAGGCCGTGCCGCAGCGGAGCGGACCCGCTCGCCTCACGGGCCGTCAGAGGCTGGTGAAGGGCCTGTGGCCGCCCCGGGTGTCCCGTGCGCAACTCATCGTGGCGCTGCTGCTGTTCGGCCTGGGCTTCGGCCTCGCCGTCCAGGTGGCGTCCAACAGTGAGAGCGACGGTGCCCTGCGCGGCGCGCGTCAGGAGGACCTCGTACGCATCCTCGATGAACTGGACGACCGTACACAGCGTCTGGAAGAGGAGAAGCAGGGGCTGGAGGACCAGCGCACCGAGCTGGAGAACAGCTCGGACCAGGCCGAGGAGGCACGCAGGCAGACGGCCGAGAAGGAGAGGCAACTCGGCATTCTGGCGGGCACCGTGGCGGCGCAGGGCCCCGGCATCACGCTGACGGTCGACGACCGGAAGGGGACGGTCGAGGCCGACATGCTGCTCGACGCGGTCCAGGAGCTGCGCGCGGCCGGAGCCGAGGCGATCCAGGTCAATGGCGTACGGGTGGTCGCGGGCACCTATCTGACGGATGAGGACGGGGGAGTGGCCGTGGACGGGAACAAGATCGGTTCCCCTTATCGTTTCAAGGTCATCGGCAAGCCGCAGGACCTCGAACCGGCGCTCAACATCCCTGGCGGAGTGGTGCAGACTCTGGAGAAGGAGCAGGCCACTGTCATGGTGGAACGCGTCGACAAGATCGTCGTGGACGCCTTGCGAGCGGCGAAGCAGCCTGACTACGCTCGGTCGTCCTCCCGGTGAACGGAGGGCGCTTGGAAGCGGCTACCCCAGGGCATGAGCTTGCGGGGGGTCGGCGCACCGAATGGCTGGTGCGTGGTGGAAACTGTCTGGTGGATACGGACGTTGTGAGGGTGTCCGGCTCGGCCGGTGTGTGCAATCAGGGTTCGTCCTGCCCCACGGGCGGGTCTGTTTCGGTCAAGGGGAATCGCCCGTGAAGTTGTTTGCGAAGTTGTTCGGCAAGAGCGCACGAGAGGGCAGCGACAACGCCACTGCCCGGCACCGTGCACCGCGCCCCTCGGACGCCGAGGGACAGGGAGACCGCCCGCTGTTCCGGGACCAGGTCGGTGGGCCGGGCGGTGACATTTCCGGTGGTCAGGGCGCGCCGTCTGTTGACCCTGCCCAGTCGGGCCGCATAGGTTTCGGAGATCCGTCAGCCCCGGGTGCGGGTGGAGGTTTCGGCTCCGACCCGTACGCGTCCAATGCCCCGGCGGGGCAGTCGCGGCAGGAGGATCCGTCCATGTCGGCCCTGGTGTGTACGAGGTGCGGCAACCGCAACGCGGAAGCGAGCCGCTTCTGCTCCAACTGCGGCGCGCCGCTGCGGCCCGGGGCGACCCCGGAGCGTCCGTCGGAGACCACCTCGACGATCTCCATCTCCGGTCTGGAGGCGTACGACTCCGAGGCCACCGGCCAGACGCAGATGCCGATGCTGTCGCCCGAGGCGCAGGCCGCCGTCGACGCCCTGCCGCTCGGCTCGGCGCTCCTGGTGGTGCGGCGGGGGCCCAACTCGGGCAGCCGCTTCCTGCTGGACGGCGATCTGACCACGGCCGGCCGTCACCCGCAGAGCGACATCTTCCTGGACGACGTGACCGTGTCGCGCCGCCACGTGGAGTTCCGCCGCGAGTCCGACGGCTCGTTCACGGTGGCGGACGTCGGCAGTCTCAACGGCACGTACGTCAACCGGGAGCGGATCGACCGGGTTCCGCTGTCGAACGGTGACGAGGTGCAGATCGGCAAGTACCGGCTGGTCTTCTACGCGAGCCAGCGGGGCATCTGACCCTCCCCCGGACTTTGTCCGGGGGGACCCCCCAGGGAAGGTCCATGCTTCGAACACCGAGCGGCGGCGCCGGACACGGCGCCGCCGCCGCGGACAACGGGCTGATGAGCATCGGCACCGTGCTGAACGTACTGCGTGACGAATTCCCCGAGGTCACCGTCTCCAAGATCCGTTTCCTGGAGTCCGAGGGCCTCATCGAGCCGCAGCGCACCCCCTCGGGATACCGGAAGTTCGGTCCGGACGACGTCGAGCGCCTCGGCCACGTCCTGCGGATGCAGCGGGACCACTACCTGCCCCTGAAGGTGATCCGCGAGCACCTGGACGCCATGGGGCGCGGCGAGACGGTGCCGGTGCCCTCCGCGGGGCGTCAGCACGCCGGTGAGGCCCCCGGCGAGTCCGAGGGGTCCGTCATGGCCCGGATCGGGCGGGCCGAGCTGCTGGCCGCCGCGGGGATCGGTGAGCAGGAACTCGCCGAATGGGAGTCGTACGGACTGATCACCCCGCTGCCGGACGGCGTGTACGACGCGGAGGCGGTCACCGTGGCCGGACTCGTGCTGGAACTCGGACGGTCCGGCATCGAGCCGCGGCACCTGCGTGCCGTGAAGGCGGCCGCGGACCGCGAGGCCGGGCTGGTGGACCAGGTGGTGGCGCCCCTGCGGCTCCACCGCAACCCGCAGACCAGGGCACACGCACAGGCGCGCACCAAGGAGCTCGCGGGACTCGCGGTGAGGCTGCACGCCGCCCTGGTGCAGGCCGCTCTCGGGGTGCGGCTGCCCTGATCCGGCGGCCCGCCCGGACGTGGGATGGGGCACCCATTGCGTGCTCGACTACCCAAAGGTGCCGGGCACGGCCTAGGGTTGCTGTGTGAACGAGCTCGACGTCGTAGGTGTCCGGGTCGAAATGCCCTCCAACCAACCGATCGTGCTCCTGCGCGAAGTGGGAGGCGACCGTTACCTTCCCATCTGGATCGGTCCGGGGGAGGCGACGGCGATCGCCTTCGCGCAGCAGGGCATGGCCCCCGCGCGACCGCTGACCCACGACCTGTTCAAGGACGTGCTGGAGGCCGTCGGCCAGGAGCTGACCGAAGTGCGCATCACGGACCTGCGGGAGGGTGTCTTCTACGCGGAGCTGGTGTTCGCCAGCGGTGTCGAGGTCAGTGCCAGGCCGTCCGACGCCATAGCGCTCGCGCTGCGCACCGGGACGCCCATCTACGGCAGTGACGGGGTCCTGGACGACGCCGGCATCGCGATTCCGGACGAGCAGGAGGACGAGGTGGAGAAGTTCCGCGAGTTCCTCGACCAGATCTCGCCCGAGGACTTCGGGACCAACAGCCAGTGACGGTCCGGCCCGTTCGGCCCGTGACCCTCCGGGGCCGGTGGACGACGGGCCGTGCGGCGGTCGTCCCGAGAGCATTCGGCTAGCCTTTCCCCGCGGTGGGGCACGGGAAACCACTCTCAGGGTGATTATCACCCGGCGTGCCGAGTGTGGCGATCGTTGACGCGCCCCTGGTGACTGCCTACCGTCGTGAAGGCAGGTCAAGGACGGAGGTCGGCGTGAGAAGCAGCGGCGACGGTACGGCTGGGGGTGCTCCCGGACGCGTTCCGGGGGAGAGCGGCCCGTACCCGCTTCAGAGCAGCGCGGCCGATCACGTGAAGCGGCCGACGGTGGTACCGGGAGACGCCGGGACGGTGCCCGAGGAGATCGGCTACCGCGGTCCCACGGCCTGCGCGGCGGCGGGGATCACCTACCGCCAGCTGGACTACTGGGCCCGGACCGGGCTGGTCGAGCCGAGCGTGCGCGCCGTCTACGGGTCGGGGACGCAGCGGCTCTACAGCTTCCGGGACGTGGTCGTCCTGAAGATCGTCAAGCGGTTCCTCGACACGGGGGTCTCGCTGCAGAACATCCGCACGACGGTGCGGCACCTCCGGGAGCGCGGCAGCTGCGACCTGGAGCGGATGACGCTGATGAGCGACGGCGCGACGGTCTACGAGTGCTCCTCGCCCGACGAGGTCCACGCACTGCTCCAGAGCGGCCAGGGCGTCTTCGGCATCGCGGTCGGCGTGGTGCGGCGGGACGTGGAGCACGCGCTCTCACAGCTGCACGGCGAGCGGGTGGACACGGGCGAGACGCTCGTCGGGCCCAACCCGGCGGACGAGCTGGCACGGCGGCGCAACCGGGCGGTCTGAGGGCGGTCCGAGGGCTGCCGGGAGCGGACCGGAAATGGTCCGGGGCGGTTCGGCGGCAGTGACGGTTCGGCGGCAGTCAGGACCGGCGCGGCCTGCTCTGACCGGCGTGGCACGGCAGGCGCGGCCGCACCGGTGGCGCGGCTGCGCACCACCGGGACCGGCCGGGCCGGTGGCCCGTGGTGCGGGGTGGGCGTTGTCAGTGGCGTAGGGCAGCATCGGACGAGTGAGAACCGCGCCCACGATCCTGCATCTCGACATGGATGCCTTCTACGCCTCGGCGGAGCAGGCGGCCAAGCCGAGTCTGCGCGGGAAGGCGGTCGTCGTGGGCGGCCTCGGACCGCGTGGAGTGGTCGCCACCTGTTCGTACGAGGCGCGGGTCTTCGGGGTGCACTCCGCGATGCCCATGGCGCAGGCCCGGCGGCTGGCGCCGAACGCCGCGTACCTCGTCCCGCGCTTCGGGCTCTACCGGGAGATCAGCGAACAGGTGATGAAGCTCCTGCGGGAGCTGTCGCCGCTGGTGGAGCCGCTGAGCCTGGACGAGGCGTTCGTGGACCTGGAGGCCGGTCGGGCGGCCTGGGACGAGAGGTCGGCGCTGCTGGCCGGGGAGAAGCTGCGCGCCGACATCCGGGCCGTCACCGGACTCACCGGGTCCGTGGGGCTGGCCGCCTCCAAGATGCTCGCGAAGATCGCCTCCGAGCGGGCCAAGCCCGACGGACTCGTGCTGATAGAGCCGGGCACCGAGCGGGCCCTGCTCGCCCCCCTGTCGGTGCGCGTCCTGCCCGGCGTCGGGCCGGCCACGGGGGACCATCTGCGGCGCGGCGGGATCAGCACGGTCGGGGACATCGCGGAGGCGGGCGAGGACGAGCTCGTACGGCTGCTGGGGAAGGCCCACGGGGTCGGCCTGTACGCCATGGCGCTGGCGCGCGACGAGCGGCGCGTGGTGGCCGAGCGGGACACGAAGTCGGTGTCGGTGGAGGACACGTACGACGTGGACATCCACGACCGGGTGCGGGTCAGGGGCGAGGTGCAGCGGCTCGCCGACCGGTGCGTCCAGCGGCTGCGGGCCGCTCGGCTGTCGGGGCGGACCATCGTGCTGAAGGTGCGGCGCTACGACTTCTCGACGCTGACCCGCTCCGAGACGCTGCGGGGGCCCACGGACGATCCCGCGGTGGTGCGGGAGGCCGCGGCGCGGCTGCTGGAGTCCGTGGACACGACAGGGGGCGTGCGGCTTCTGGGGGTCGGGGTCTCGGGGCTCGCGGACTACACGCAGGAGGACCTCTTCGCCCAGGCGCGGACCGCCGCGGAGGAGGAGCCCGAGCCCCTTCCCGCCGGGGAGGGGACGGCCGAGGAGGCGCCCGAGGAACCGGTGCCCGCGGCCCGGCGGCGGTGGCACGCGGGGCACGACGTGCGGCATGCGGAGTTCGGGCACGGCTGGGTGCAGGGGAGCGGGCTGGGGCGGGTGACGGTGCGGTTCGAGACGCCCTTCTCCGGGCCGGGACGGGTGAAGACCTTCCGGGTCGACGATCCCGCGCTGGCGGCGGCCGAGCCGTTGCCGCTGGTCGAGCGGGGGGTTCCGCCGGGGAGCGGGTGAAGGGCGGGCGGGAGGCCGCCCCGGTCCCCGCGCTTTCGGGCGGGTGCCCGGGTCACGCCGGTTCCTCCGTGGTGGCCAGGCCGCCGAGGCCGTGGCCGGGGAGGGCGGGCGGCGGGGAGGCGTCCAGGGCGTAGTGGTGGCGGAGCTGGAGTTCCTGCTCGGGGGAGAGGTGGCGGCCCACGCCGAAGTCCGGGGCGTCCCTGATCAGGTCCCGTTCGAACGGGATGCGCAGACAGCCGCCGGCGTATGCGCTGGGCCGCAGGGGGACGAAGGCGTCCCGGCTGAACAGGCCGGTGCGGATGGCCGCCCACTCCGGTACGCCGGTCGCGTCGTCGAGGTAGACCTCGTCGACGGTGCCGATCCGCGTGCCGTTGCGGTCGAACGCCTTGCGGCCTATCAGGTTGCGCGGATCGATGTCGCTCTGCACGGGCCCTCCAGCTGCTCGCAACTCATCCGTAAGCACTACGAAAGAGCACTTCGGGCGGGACGGCCACTCGGGGGAACCCGCTGGTACCCTGAGCAACGGCTGCTGACCCCATGCGGGAGAGTCCTCCGGAGACCGCCGGAGGCGCCGAAGGAGCAACTCCTCCCCGGAATCTCTCAGGCACACGTACCGCATGGACGAGGTCACTCTGGAAAGCAGAGCGGTATGCGAGTCTTCGACGGCTTCCGCTCTCACCGACGGTGAAAGCCGGCGTGCCCCCGCGGCGAGCCGGTGAAGCTCTCAGGTCGAGATGACAGAGGGGAGGCCGTCCGGGCACCCAGACCGCGGTGCCCTCGAAGGTCGTCGGACCAGGAGGCCTCCGCCATGACCGCCCAACGCATTCCGCTCTCCGAACTCGAACAGGGAATCCCCTTCGAGCAGCGCCACATCGGGCCCGACTCCGAGGCCCGCGCCAAGATGCTCGCGCAGGTGGGGTACGGCTCGCTCGACGAGCTGACGGCCGCCGCGGTGCCGGACGTGATCAGGAACGCCGAGGCGCTCGACCTGCCCGGTGCGCGCACCGAGGCCGAGGTGCTGGCCGAGCTGCGCTCCCTGGCGGACCGCAACGAGGTGCTCGACTCCATGATCGGGCTCGGCTACTACGGGACGTTCACGCCGCCCGTGATCCTGCGCAACGTCATGGAGAGCCCCGCCTGGTACACCGCGTACACGCCGTACCAGCCGGAGATCTCGCAGGGCCGCCTGGAGGCGCTGCTCAACTTCCAGACCATGGTCGCCGATCTGACGGGCCTGCCGACGTCCGGCGCCTCACTGCTCGACGAGGGCACGGCGGCCGCCGAGGCCATGGCGCTGTCGCGGCGCATGGGGAAGAACAAGAAAGGTTTCTTCCTCATCGACGCGGACACCATGCCGCAGACCGTCGCCGTGATCCGGACCCGTGCCGAGTCCGCCGGCGTCGAGGTCGTCGTCGCCGACCTGGGCGACGGCATCCCCGCCGCGCTCGCCGAGCGCGAGATCAACGGCGTGCTCCTCCAGTACCCCGGCGCCTCCGGTGCCGTACGGGACCTGAAGCCCGTCGTCGAGCAGGCACACGGGCTGGGGGCGGTCGTCACCGTCGCCGCCGACCTGCTCGCCCTGACGCTCCTCACCCCGCCCGGGGAGCTGGGCGCCGACATCGCCGTCGGCACGACGCAGCGCTTCGGTGTCCCGATGGGCTTCGGCGGGCCGCACGCCGGATACATGGCCGTGCGGGAGAAGTTCGCGCGCAGCCTGCCCGGCCGGCTCGTCGGCGTCTCGGTGGACGCGGACGGCGACAAGGCGTACCGGCTCGCCCTGCAGACGCGCGAGCAGCACATCCGCCGGGAGAAGGCGACCAGCAACATCTGCACGGCCCAGGTGCTGCTCGCGGTGATGGCGGGGATGTACGCCGTCTACCACGGTCCCGAGGGCCTGAAGACCATCGCGCGGCGCACCCACCGGTACGCCGCGATCCTCGCCGCGGGTCTGCGGGCGGGCGGTGTCGAGGTCGTCCACGAGGCGTACTTCGACACGCTCACCGTGCGGGTGCCGGGCCGGGCCGCCGAGACGCTCGCGGCCGCCCGCCGGGGCGGGGTCAACCTCCACCTGGTGGACGCGGACCACCTGTCCCTGGCCTGCGACGAGACGACGACCCGGGCGCAGCTGGACGCCGTCTGGTCGGCGTTCGGCGTCGACGCCGACGCCGACGTGGCGGCGCTGGACGCGACGGCCGAGGACGCGCTGCCGGCCGCGCTGCTGCGCACCGACATGTACCTCACGCACCCGGTCTTCCACCAGTACCGCTCGGAGACCGCGATGCTGCGCTACCTGCGCCGCCTCGCCGACCGCGACTACGCGCTCGACCGGGGCATGATCCCGCTCGGCTCGTGCACCATGAAGCTGAACGCGACCACCGAGATGGAGCCGGTCACCTGGCCGGAGTTCGGGCAGCTGCACCCCTTCGCCCCCGCCGAGCAGGCGGAGGGCTACCTCATCCTCATCCGTGAACTGGAGGAGCGGCTCGCCGAGGTCACCGGCTACGACAAGGTGTCGCTGCAGCCCAACGCCGGTTCGCAGGGCGAGCTGGCCGGTCTGCTGGCCGTCCGCGGGTACCACCGGGCCAACGGCGACGAGCAGCGCACCGTCTGCCTGATCCCGTCCTCCGCACACGGCACCAACGCGGCCAGCGCCGTGATGGCGGGCATGAAGGTCGTCGTCGTGAAGACCGCCGGGGACGGCGAGATCGACGCCGAGGACCTGCGGGCCAAGATCGAACAGTACCGCGACGAGCTGTCCGTGCTGATGATCACGTACCCCTCGACGCACGGGGTGTTCGAGGAGCACGTCGCCGACATCTGCGCACAGGTGCACGAGGCGGGCGGCCAGGTCTACGTCGACGGCGCCAACCTCAACGCGCTGGTCGGGCTCGCCCGGCCGGGGCACTTCGGCGGCGACGTCTCGCACCTCAACCTGCACAAGACGTTCTGCATCCCGCACGGCGGCGGCGGTCCGGGCGTCGGCCCGGTCGGCGTGCGCGCGCACCTGGCGCCGTACCTGCCCAACCACCCGCTGCAGCCCGCGGCGGGCCCGGAGACGGGGGTGGGCCCGGTCTCGGCGGCCCCCTGGGGTTCCGCGGGCATCCTGCCGATCTCGTGGGCGTACGTCCGGCTCATGGGCGGTGAAGGGCTCAAGCGGGCCACGCAGGTCGCCGTGCTCAGCGCCAACTACGTGGCCAAGCGCCTGGAGCCGCACTTCCCGGTCCTCTACACGGGGCCCGGCGGGCTGGTGGCGCACGAGTGCATCATCGACCTGCGGCCGCTGACCAAGGCGACCGGTGTGAGCGTCGACGACGTGGCCAAGCGGCTCATCGACTACGGGTTCCACGCGCCGACGATGTCGTTCCCGGTGGCCGGCACGCTGATGATCGAGCCCACCGAGAGCGAGGACCTCACCGAGCTGGACCGGTTCTGCGACGCGATGACCGCCATCCGCGCGGAGATCGAGAAGGTCGGCTCGGGGGAGTGGGCGGCGGACGACAACCCGTTGCGCAACGCCCCGCACACGGCGGCGGCGCTCGGCGGGGAGTGGGAGCACGCGTACAGCCGTGAGGAGGCCGTGTTCCCGGCCGGGGTCTCGGCGGCCGACAAGTACTGGCCGCCGGTGCGGCGGATCGACCAGGCGTACGGCGACCGGAACCTGGTGTGCTCCTGCCCGCCGCTGGACGCCTACGAGGGCTAGCCGCTCCCGCGGGCGCGGCATGCGTCGGGGCCGGTTCCGGGAGTGCTTCCCGGGGACCGGCCCCTCGTGTGTCCGGACGGTCGGCTCCGCCGCCCATGGCGCTCCGTGCCGCCTGGCCGACTTTCAGAACACGGCCTAGGCGGCGGTCATCACGTCCATGGCCGGCGACCGGTGCGGAGCGATGATCCGGCCGTCCGGCAGGATCTCACCGGTGTCCTCGAAGAGCAGGACGCCGTTGCACAGCAGGCTCCATCCCTGCTCCGGGTGGTGCGCCACGAGGAGCGCGGCTTCCCGGTCGGCGGAGTCGGCTGTCGGGCACGGTCGCTGGTGCTGGCACATTGATGGGATCTTTCGCTTCGGTGTGAGGTCGGTGTTCGGTGTGTTCTCTGTCTTGCGGCTCGAACTGGTGTCCATGGCCGCCCCCCGTTTGTCAGATGGTCCGGAACCCAGTGTTGCCCTACGGCCGTCGATCCGCAGGGATTTGACGGCAGCACTCCTCACAGGTTGATGACGCATGGCCCGGGCGGACGGTTCACCCCGACCGGGCTGTCCCTTCGGGGGGTTCGCCATGGCCGGATGGGGCTAGTCCGTACGGGCCAGGAGCGCGTCGCGTGTCCCGGGCGTCGCTCCGTGCGACACCCTCCCCGGCGGTGCGGCGCACACGGTGAAGTGCCCCGCGGCCGGGTGGGGCCGCGGGGCACGGAGGTACGGGTGCTCTCAGGCGGGTGAGCCGAGCAGCGGGGCGGGCGCGGGGACGGACTTCGGCGTGAGCCGGTGCGTCAGGACGGGCAGCAGGTCGGCCGCCCGGTGCGGGCGGTGGGCGGCGATGCCGGGCGGCGCGGGCGCCAGGGGCACCAGCAGGTCGGTGGCGGCGAGGTGGCCTCCGGCGCCGTCGGCCGGGAAATCCCCGTGCAGCCAGAGTGTGAGCATGTAGAGCTCGGGTACCGAGAGCAGACGTGGCTGGTACGAGCCCGGCATCGTCTCCGCCTGGCGCAGGGCGCGCTCGGTCGCGGTGACGTAGGGACCCTCGAAGAAGTGGGAGAAGGCATGGCCGTCGGGGGTCAGCCTGGTCTCCGCGGCCGCCACGGCACGTTCGTGGCAGCGGATGAGGAACCGCCAGCCGGTGAGCCGGGTGGCCGAGGTGCCGACCGGGGCGACCCGGTCGAGCACATGGACGGGCAGGGGGAGGTCGGGCGTGAGGGGCCCCTGGGTGTTGCGCAGGGACGGAGTACGCGCTTCGCGGACCGCGGTCGGGGAACCGAGGGCCGTGAGGACGGTGCGCAGGGCCGGCGCGGGAGCCGGAGGGACGTGCAACGGCATGATGGATCGCCTCTCGATCGACAGGCATGGTGGCGCGGGGGCGGGGGCGGACGGCGCTGTCAGCATGGGTCAAAGGGGCGGGGGTGCAGGACCTGACGCCCAAGGGACGTCCGCCGCGCGATGTCCGCCGCGCGAGCCCGCCGGCCGCCGGAAGGTCCGGGCGATCGCGCCACCAGGATTCTTCCGGTGCCCGTGCGGGAACGCGCGCACCGGACGCCGCGCGGCCCGTCCTTCGGCGAAGACGTCACTTCGACGACAGATCCTGCGACCGCGAGCGCCAACTCTCTGCCTCGTGGGCGGAGTTTATACGACCTGTGTTCAGGCGGTGTTTCAGCTAGCTGTTGCGCACATTAAGTGCAAGAGCCGATCGGGTCGCCGTCACGCGCGTTTGACCGTGGATCGTGCCGGGTACCTGGCGATGACCTCGGAATACTCCTCCGAAGTGGACGGCTGGTTCTCGTCGGCTTTTTTTACGACACAGTCGGCCGTCAAGAGGAATACGGTGCCTCATGCCTGATGAATGTGCCCCGAGGAAACCGAGTTCAGAGTAGCGCCCGGGAGGTGGATCCGGGGCGTTATCGATCACATTGGCTGGGCATCATCCCCGATGACCCGGGACACCAGCGGCCGGTTCTTGGGGCTGCCCAGTCGAGGAGGGAAGCTTCGATGGGGGAGAACGTCGTGGCGGGGACCATCGGCCTGTCCGACCGCCGGCGGTACCGGGAAAAGCTCCAGCAGTGTCTGGAGGGGCTGGCGCGGTTGCTGGAGGAGAAGCAGTTCGACCGTCCCAAGAATCTCATGGGTATGGAGATCGAGCTGAATCTGGCGGGGCCCGACGGCATGCCGAGGATGATGAATGCGCAAGTACTCGAACGCATAGCCAGCCGTGATTTCCAAACAGAGCTCGCCATGTTCAATCTGGAAGTGAACATCGCCCCCCACCGGCTGGAGGGCCGCGTATTCGACCAGCTTGCCGAGGAGCTGCGCGCCTCCCTCGCGTACGCCCACCGAAAGGCGAAGGAGGTCGACGCCGGAATAGTGATGATCGGCATTCTGCCCACCCTCGCCCGCGACGACCTCGTCTCGGCGAACCTCTCCGACGTGGACCGCTACACGCTGCTCAACGACCAGATCGTCGCGGCCCGCGGCGAGGACTTCACGCTGGACATCGAGGGCGTGGAGCGGCTCAGCTGCACCTCGGCGTCCATCGCGCCCGAAGCGGCCTGCACCTCCGTGCAGCTGCACCTCCAGGTGACCCCCGACCGGTTCGCCGACGTGTGGAACGCCGCGCAGGCCACGGCCGCGGCCCAGATAGCCGTCGGCGCCAACTCGCCGTTCCTCTTCGGCCGTGAGCTGTGGCGCGAGTCCCGGCCCCCGCTCTTCCTGCAGTCCACTGACACCCGTTCGCCCGAGCTGCAGGCGCAGGGGGTACGGCCGCGCACCTGGTTCGGCGAGCGGTGGATCTCCTCGGCGTACGACCTCTTCGAGGAGAACCTGCGCTACTTCCCTCCTCTGCTGCCCATCCGCGACGAGGAGGACCCGATGCGCGTCCTCGACGAGGGCGGCACCCCCAAGCTCGCCGAACTCGTCCTGCACAACGGCACCGTGTACCGCTGGAACCGCCCGGTGTACGACATCGAGGACGGCGTCCCGCACCTGCGCGTCGAGAACCGCGTGCTGCCCGCGGGCCCCACGGTGGTCGACACCGTCGCCAACGCGGTCTTCTACTACGGACTCGTCCGCGCCCTGGCCACCGAGACGCGGCCGGTCTGGACCCGGCTGCCCTTCGAGGCCGCGGCGGCCAACTTCGACCAGGCATGCCGCTACGGCATCGACGCGAAGCTGGAGTGGCCGCGGCGCGGCAGGCACGGCGGCGTCACACGGATGCCCGCGGTACAGCTGGTGCTGGACGAACTGCTGCCGCTCGCGGCGTCGGGCCTGGACGCGTGGGGCATCGAGCCGGCCGACCGGGACCTCTACCTCGGAGTCATCGAGGAGCGGTGCAAGCGGGGGATCAACGGCGCCTCCTGGCAGTCCCGTGCGTTCCACGGGGCGCTGGAGAGCGGCATGGGACGGGACGAGGCGCTGGCCGCCACGACGAAGCGGTACAGCGAGCTGATGCACCTCGGCGAGCCGGTGCACACCTGGCCGGTCGGGCTGGCGGAACCGGCCGTTCCGGTGAGATGAGATGAGATGAGGTGCCCGGGGCGGGCGAGGTGACGGGGGCCGGTGGGGCGGGAGGTCAGCGCTTGTCGCCCGCCTTCACGACGGCCTTCAGGATCACCGAGTGGATCTGGGACGGATCGGTGACCAGGTGTCCCGACCCGCCGGTCGCCTCGGCGATCTCGCTCAGCTCGCCGCGGTCGGCCTCCGGCCCCACGGCGATGGCGATCAGCGGTACGGGGCGCTCCGGGTCGGTGAGCCTGCGCAGTTCGGCGATCAGCCGGGAGCGCGAGACGGACCCGGGATCCTGGTTCACGCCGTCGGTGAGCAGCACCAGCGCGTTGAACTTGCCCTTGGCGTAGGAGGCCGTCGCCGCCTTGTACGCGGCCAGGGTGGTGTCGTACAGGCCGGTCGCGCCGTCGCGGACCGGTTCGAGGTCCCCGAAGGCCGCCGACAGCCGGTCCCGCCGGGTGCTGCCGCCCACCTGGTCGCCGAGCCGGCCGGTCGGCACCAGGACGCGGTGGTCGCGCTCGCCGTCGAGTTTCGTGGAGAACTCCCACAGCCCGATCTCGTCCTCCGGCGTGAAGGTGGCCAGGGCCTGCAGCAGCGCCGCCCTGGTCACGTCCATCCGGGACTCGCCGGTACCCGGCACCGGGTCCGACATGGACGAGGAGACGTCGACGACGGTGGTGAGGCGGGCGCTCTGCACCGTGATCGTCCACATGCCGAGGGCCTCCTCGACCTCCTTGTCCGTGGCGGGCCTCTCCGGCACTTCCCCGTACGGTTGCGGGGCACGGCCGCCGGCCGCGGACACCAGCCCGGCCGGGACGTCGTCCTCGTCCGTACGGAACCCGTGCTCCTCCATGATCCGGCGTCCGCCGGGCTCGCCGAGGAGGGTCATGAACCGCAGCGCCGCGCGGCTCTCGTCCGTGGTCAGCGTGGGCTCGTCGACCAGCGCGAACGGATGGTCGAGCCGGGGTGCGCCGTCCTTCGGGTAGAAGAGGTCGAGGTCGTCGCCGCTGTCCGCCGACGCGTTGTACGCGAACGCCGCCTGCTCGGAGAGGACCAGCGCCTGGTTGCGCTTCGGGTTGCCCTGTTCGGTGCCGGACAGGTCGCGCGGCAGTGTGTCCAGGACCTGGTCGTCGCTGTCGGAGGTGCGCTGCGAGAGGGCCTTCGCGGCAGCCGCCGCGAGGATCTCGCCGTCCTTCGACCCGCCCGCGGTCCGGGACAGCTGGGCCAGGGCGAGCAGGCCCGTGGCGCTGCGCGAAGGGTCGCCCGCGCCGAGCCTCAGCCGCTCGTCGGCCATGGTGGCATTCGCCAGCTCGGTCCAGGAGTACGCCTTCCGGGGCCAGCCGAGGGACTTCGCGGCCGACGGGATCATGGCGACGCCGACGGGTGACAGGGCGACGTTGCCCGCCGGTGTCACCGGAACCGACTGGCTGTCCGCCAGCACCCGGTCCACCCACACGCCCGAGTCCGGTACCCAGACCTCGAAGTCGGTCGCGCTCTTGCGCCTCGACCGCAGGGCGTCCGCGACCTCGTAGGTGTCCCGGGCGGTCACGCGGACGTCGAGGCAGCTGCCGTCGGACGTCACGTCGTGCTCCCGGGCGTGGTCGGCCGCGTCCTGGAGCGCGGGTGCGACACCGGGGGCGGCGACGATCCTCAGCCGTACGGCGCTGTCCCAGCAGGAGGAGCCGAAGGAGAACACGCTCCCGTCGACGGCGGCCACGGTGCCGGCGGCGACCCCGAGCACGAGGGCCGTCGCGAGCACCGCGTCGCGGCGCCGGGTGCGTGACCGGGGGCCGGTGCCGCGCCCGCGCGGCCCGTCGGGCAAGCTGTGACGTCCCATGCCGGTGGTGCCCCTCCCTGATCGAGCCCGCCGCTGAACCGCTGAAGTCGCGGCACGGCCGGACGACAGGGCGCCGGGGCCCGTCGCGCACGATCTTCGTAACTTCTTTCGAGACCCTAGCGGGGCGGGGACGGGGATGAGGCGGGATTACACAACTGGAGGCAGGAGTGCAGGTGGGGCAGGCGCCGACAGCGGATTCCTTTCCCGGGGAGCGGCCCGGACGACGGATTCTCCGCGACGAGACACTGCTCGTCCTGGGCGTCTCGCTCGGGGCGAGCGGGGTCTCCGCACTGATCAGCTTCGTCGGTTCGGTGACCAGACCGGGAGGACTGAAGGACCAGGCGGCCACGCTCAACGCCTCGGCCGCCCCCGGCCGTCCCTGGCTGGACCTGGCATGGCAGCTGTTCGGCATCGCGTCCGCGCTGGTGCCGGTCGCCCTGGTGGCGCACTTCCTGCTCCGTGAGGGCGCGGGGCTGCGCACGCTCGGCTTCGACCGCACGCGCCCCTGGTCCGATCTCGTCCGCGGCGCCGGGATCGCCGCGGTCATCGGCAGCTCCGGCATCGCCTTCTACCTGGCGGCCCGCGGGTTCGGGTTCAACCTCACCGTGGTGCCCGAGGCGCTGCCCGAGGTGTGGTGGAAGTACCCGGTGCTGATCCTCTCCGCGCTCCAGAACTCGATCCTGGAGGAGGTCATCGTCGTCGGTTACCTGCTGCGCCGCCTGGACCAGCTGGGCTGGACGCCGGTCACCGCCCTGGTGGCGAGCTCGGTGCTGCGCGGTTCCTACCATCTGTACCAGGGCATCGGCGGATTCGTCGGCAACATGGTCATGGGTGTGGTCTTCGTCTGGCTGTACCGCCGCTGGGGCCGGATCGGACCGCTGGTGGTCGCCCACTCGCTCCTGGACATCGGCGCGTTCGTGGGATACGCGCTGCTGGCGGGGAAGGTGGGGTGGCTGCCCACCGCGTGAGACACCGCACGGCGTTCACGCACGGCGTTCACCCGAGCGGGGTGTTCACGCGAGCAGGTCGCCCTCGATCACGGTGACCGCGCGGCCGGTGAGCAGGGTGCGGTCGCCGCGGAGCTCCGTACGGACCCGTCCGGAGCGGGGCGAGGCCTGGAGCCCCGTGAGTCCGGTACGGCCGAGGCGCCCGGACCAGAACGGGGCGAGGGCCGTGTGGGCGCTGCCGGTGACCGGGTCCTCGTCGATGCCGACGTTCGGGAAGAAGCAGCGGGAGACGAAGTCGTACCCCCGGGCGGGGTCCTCGGCGCGGGCCGTCGCGATGATGCCGCGCTCGGAGTGGCGGCCCAGGGAGGCCAGGTCGGGGGCCAGGCCCAGGACCGTCTCCTCGTCGGCGAGTTCGACGAGCAGGTCGCCGAGGCCCGGGCCGGTGTCGTGCGTCGTGAGCGGCTCGGCGCCCAGGGCCTTCGCGACGCCCGGCGGGATCCCGACCGCCGTGAGCGGGGCGGTCGGGAAGTCGAGCGTGACGGAACCGTCGTCGAGCGCGGTCGCGACGAGCACGCCGCTCCTCGTCGCGAACCGCACGGGACCCCGGGCGGCTCCCGTGGTGGCCAGCACGTGCGCGGTGGCGAGGGTCGCGTGGCCGCACAGCGCGACCTCGGTGGCGGGGGTGAACCAGCGCAGTGCCCAGTCGGCCCCGCCGCCCTCCGGAAGGGGGTGGGCGAACGCCGTCTCGGCGTGGTTGACCTCCAGGGCCACGTTCTGCAGCCAGGCGTCGTCCGGGAAGGACTCCGCCCCGTCGAGGAGAAGGACCCCGGCCGGGTTGCCGGCGAAGGGGCGGTCGGTGAAGGCGTCGACGATACGAATCCGCATGAGGCGACGGTAGGCGCCGCTCGGCGGCCCGGACCAAGGCCAATCCGGGATCGGTGGCCCCGAAAGGGGCGGTCGCCGGATGCGGGGGACGGTCACCCGGTGCGGACGGGCGGTCGCCGGATGAAGGGAGTGGCCGCGGACGAGGGGAGCGGGTGCCGGATGTGTCGCCAACCCTTGTCGAACGAACTGTTCCGATATATCGTTGAAGCATCGCGATTGATCAACGCTGGAATGGAGTGAGGGCGATGCGTTCCCATGGAGAGGAATACGGACCGGGCTTCGGGCCCGGCCACGGACACGGCCGTGGGCGTGGCCGCGGCCGGGGCGGACCCGGCGGCTCCGACAGGGGCGGCTTCGAGGGACTGCGGGCGGCTTTCGGCCCCTTCGGGCCCGGTTTCGGCGGTCCCGGCTTCGGCCCGGGGCCCTGGGGTGGGCGCGGCGGCCGGGGCGGACCGCGCGGCAGGGCGCGGCGCGGTGACGTGCGCGCGTCGATCCTGGCGCTGCTCAAGGACCGGCCCATGCACGGCTACGAGATGATCCAGGAGATCGCCGAGCGCAGCGGCGGGGCGTGGAGGCCCAGCCCCGGCTCGGTGTACCCCACCCTTCAGCTGCTGGAGGACGAAGGTCTGATCAGCAGTGCGACCGAGAGCGGCAAGAAGCTGTTCTCGCTGGCCGAAGCGGGGCGTGCCGCCGCCGCCGAGGGTCCGGAGGCGCCCTGGGAGGATGCGGGCCGCGGGGTCGACTGGGAGGCGCTGAGCGACGTCCGGCAGGCCGGCTTCGGCCTGATGGAGGCGTTCGGGCAGGTCTGGAAGACCGGCAGCAAGGAGCAGCGCGAGAAGGCGCTGTCCCTCGTCCACGAGACGCGCAAGAAGCTGTACCTGATCCTCGCCGACGAGGACTGACGGCGCGTCAAGAAGCGCGGTCGGGAGGGGCGGTGGCTTCCGTTCAGCAAGGCGGCGCGCGCGGCGGAGGGGAAAATCGAGGGACGAACGGCGTGATGTCATCCGTGAGGAGGAGGGGCCCGGCGCCGGCGCACACCTTGTGTCGGACGCGGGAATGCTCCTCCGCGCGGATGACCGGATACGGGGCCGGCTGATGGGGTGGGGAACGTGCACCACCGTATTCCCCAGCAGCAGGCCGCCGGGCGCGGCCCGGCCGGAGCGGACGTCGAAGCCCGCCTGAGCGCGGAACTGGCCGCGGTGATCGCCGGTGCGCGCAGACGGGCGCTGCGGGACGGGGACCGGCAGATCGACACGGCTCATCTGCTGCACACGCTCCTGGAGTCGGACCCCGAGGTGCGCGAGGCCCTCGCCGACGGCCCGCAGGTCGCCCGGCTGCTCGGCTATCTCGTCCAGCGCAGCATCGGGTACGGGCTCCGCTGGCAGAGCTCCGTCGAGAACTCCGTCGAGAGCTCGGTCGAGAGCTCCGTCGAGAGCTCGGTCGAGAGCTCCGCGGCCGGGCTGGCGGTGACCGGGGGCGGGTGCTCACCGGTGGCCGCCCGGGTCATGGCGGCCGCGTACGAGCGCGCCGCGGGGCGGGGCGAGCGGCTCGCGCACGGAACCGACCTGCTCGCCGCGCTCGCCGCCGCACCGGACTCGCGGGCCGTGGAGGTGCTGCGGCGGGCGGGGGTGGACGCGGAGGAACTGGTGGCGCGGCTGGAGGCGGCGGCGCGGGGGGTGGAGGCCTGAGGCGTCCACGGTCTGGCCCCCTCCGGGGTTCCGCTGGCCCGCCGGCCGGGCGCGGTCGGCTCCGCCTGGTGCCGGCCGGTTGCCGGGAGCGGCCCGTCCGGACGCTGAGACAGGTGTCATTCGACATGACGCTCATGTCATTGCCTGTCATCATGTGGCGGTGCATACGTCGATGAGCAGTCAGGGCCACCGTGGGCGAGGCGTCGGGCTGGGGCTCGCGCTCGGGTCGGCGGTCGCCTTCGGGGGATCGGGCGTCGCCGCCAAGCCGTTGATCGAGGCGGGTCTGGACCCCCTGCACGTGGTGTGGCTGCGCGTCGCGGGCGCCGCTCTGGTCATGCTGCCGCTGGCCGTGCGCCACCGGCGCCTCGTGCGCGAGCGCCCGCTGCTGCTCGCCGGGTTCGGGCTGCTGGCCGTCGCCGGTGTCCAGGCATGCTACTTCGCCTCGATCTCCCGGATACCCGTCGGCGTCGCGCTGCTCGTCGAGTACCTCGCGCCCGCGCTGGTCCTCGGGTGGGTGCGGTTCGTGCAGCGCAGGCCCGTCACCCGCGCCGCCGCCCTCGGTGTCGTCCTCGCCGTCGGCGGCCTCGCCTGTGTCGTCGAGGTGTGGGCGGGACTGGGCTTCGACGCCCTCGGGCTGCTGCTCGCGCTCGGCGCCGCGTGCTGCCAGGTCGGCTACTTCGTCCTCTCCGACCAGGGCGGCGACGCGGGTGGGGCGGCACCGGCCCCGCTCGGCGTCATCGCGTACGGGCTGCTCGTCGGCGCGCTCGTCCTGACGGTCGTGGCGCGGCCGTGGGGCATGGACTGGTCGGTCCTCGGGGGCGGTGCGGACCTGGACGGGACGTCCGTCGCGGCCGCGCTGCTGCTGGGCTGGATCGTGCTGGTCGCGACCGTCGCCGCCTATGCGACCGGCGTCCTCGCGGTACGCAGGCTCTCGCCCCAGGTGGCCGGGGTCGTGGCGTGCCTGGAGGCGGTCATCGCGACCGTGCTCGCCTGGGTGCTGCTCGGGGAGCACCTCTCGGCGCCTCAGATCATCGGCGGTGCGGTGGTGCTGTGCGGTGCGTTCATCGCGCAGACGTCCGCACCCGCCAAAGCCCCGCAGGCGCCGGTGGCGCGTGGCACGGCGGACACCGGGAGCGCGCTGTCCGAGCGGGGGTCCGCCCTCTGACCCGGTGTCAGAGCGTCGTCAGGTAGTCCGGCACCCCGATGCCCGGAGCCAGGTCGTCGGCGGGCAGGGGCGCCCCGTGGACCGTACGGACGGGTACGACCCCGGTCCAGTGGGGCAGGCCGAGGTCCTCCGGCTCGTCGTTCGGGCCGCCGGTGCGCAGCTTGGCGGACACCTCGGCGAGATCCAGGCGCAGTACGGCGGTCGCGGCCAGCTCCTTGGTGTCGGCGGGCCGGGAGTCCTGCGAGCGGCCGGGCACCACGTGGTCGACCAGCGCGTCCAGGGCCCGGCGCTTCTCCTCCGGGTCCGTCACCGGGTGCGCCACGCCGTGCACCACCACCGAGCGGTAGTTGAGCGAGTGGTGGAACGCCGAGCGCGCCAGCACCAGTCCGTCCACGTGGGTGACCGTGAGGCAGACCGGCAGCCCCGGGTCGGCCTGTCCCGCCATCCGCAGCGGACGCGAACCCGTCGAGCCGTGCACGTAGAGCCGCTCGCCGACCCGCCCGTACAGCGTGGGCAGGACGACCGGCGCCCCGTCCCGGACGAAGCCGAGGTGGCAGACGTACCCCTCGTCGAGTATCGAGTGCACCATCTCGCGGTCGTACGCGGCCCGCTCCCTGGACCGGGTGGGAACGGTGCGGTCGGTCGGGGTGTAGGTCCGGGGGTGCCGGTCTGCCGTCTCCGTCATCAGAGCTCTCCAGGTCGGTGGTGTCGTACGGGCTGCGGCGCCCGCTCGGTGTGCTCGGGGTGTGCTCACGTACGCCGGGTTCGCTTTGCGGTACCTATTGCACTAGTGCATAATTTGTTTTGTGCTAGGAGAGTATCTGATCGAGGGGAAGCGCGCAGCCGAGATCGCGGGCAGCGTGGAGCACGCGGTGGGTGCGGGGAAGCTGGAGCCCGGACAACCGCTGCCGCCGATGCGGGAGCTGGCCGCCCGGCTGGAGGTCAACCCCAACACCGTCGCGGCCGCGTACCGCACACTGCGTGAACGCGGGGTCATCGAGACGGCCGGCCGGCGCGGCAGCCGAGTCCGCTCCAAGCCGGTGACGACCGCGCGGGAACTGTCCCGCCCCGACGTACCGCCCGGAGCGCGGGACCTCTCCGACGGCAATCCGGACCCCGCCCTGCTGCCCCCGCTCGCCGGGGCGCTGGCGGCGGCCGCGGAGCTCTCGGACCGTGCCCCCACGCTCTACGGCGCGGCGGCCGTGGATCCCGACCTGGCGCGGCTCGCCCGCGCGGACCTGGACGCGGACGGGGTGCCGGACGGGCCGGTCGTCGTCGCCTCCGGGTCGCTCGACGGCATCGAGCGCGTGCTGGCCGCCCATCTGCGGGCCGGGGACGCCGTCGCCGTGGAGGACCCCGGCTGGCACAGTGTGCTCGACCTCGTTCCGGCCCTCGGGCTGCGGGCCGTCCCTGTCGGCGTCGACTCGCAGGGGCCGCTGCCCGACGACGTACGCGCCGCGCTGGCGGACGGGGCGCGGGCCCTGATCGTCACCGACCGTGCGCAGAACCCGACCGGCGCCGCGCTGAGCGCCACGCGCGCGCGTGCCCTGCGCGTCGTGCTGGAGGAGTACCCGCAGACCCTGCTCGTCGAGGACGACCACGGGCACCGGATCGTCGACCTGCCCCTGCATCCGCTGGCCGGCACGACCCGGCACTGGGCGTTCACGCGGTCGGTCGCCAAGGCGTACGGGCCCGATCTGCGACTGGCGGTCCTCACCGGCGACACCGTCACCATGGACCGGATCCGCGGGCGGCAGCGGCTGGGACCAGGGTGGGTGAGCCGCCTGCTGCAACGGGCCGTGGTGGAGCTGTGGTCGAGCGGCGTCGTGGACACCCGGGCCGTGGCGTCGGCGTACGGGCGGCGGCGGGACGCGCTGATCGGCGCGCTCGCGGAGCGCGGTGTCGAGGCGTACGGGCGCAGCGGCATGAACGTGTGGGTGCCCGTCCCGGACGAGACCGGGGCGGTCGCGCGGTTGCTGCACTCCGGCTGGGCCGTGGCGCCGGGGGCGCGCTTCCGGATGAGCGCGCCGCCCGGTCTGCGGATCACGGTGTCGACGCTCGGGCCGGACGAGGCGGTGGCGGTCGCCGACGCGGTCGCCGTGGCGGTGGGGCCCGCGCCCGCACGCCGTTACGTCTGACGGGGTGGTGGGGTCAGGGGTGACGGGGTGACGGGGTGACGGGGTGAGGGGATACCGTCCGTCCGGACCGGGACGGCCGGCCTCTCAGCCGTCCCGGCGGGGCCGGGGCCGGGACTGGGTGAGGGCCGCGCCCGCCAGCACGATGACGGCGCCCACCGGTGTCGACCAGGTCAGCGATTCGCCCAGGATCGCGACACCCGCGGCGGTGGCGATGACCGGGATGAAGTACGTGACCATCTGGGCCGTCGTCGGGCCGACCTCGGCGACCAGGCCGTACTGGATGAGGACGGCGAAGCCCGTGCCGAGGGCACCCAGTGCGATCACCGCGAGCAGCGGCGCGAGGGCGAAGCGGCTGGGCACGGTGGTGAACAGCGGGGTGACGACGGCCAGTTGCACTGTCGCGAGCAACAACTGGGCGCCGGTCAGCGACAGGTGGGAGTGACCGGAGCCGGCCAGCGTCCGGCGGACGTAGATCCAGCCGACGGGGTAGCTGAGCGAGGCCAGCAGGGCCATGGCGGTCCCCGGGCCGTCCAGGCCGTCGAAGCCCTGCCAGGCGCCCAGCACCGTCAGGACGCCGAGGAACCCGATCCCGAGACCGGCCACACGGCGCCGGGTGGGCCGGTCCTCGGAGAGGGCGACCAGCGACAGGGCCATGCCCCACAGGGGGGAGGTCGCGTTGCAGATCCCCGCCAGCGTGGACGGGATCGTGAGCTCGGAGTACGCGAACAGGGAGAACGGCAGGGCGTTGAGGAGGAGGGCCGCGACCGCCAGGTGGACCCAGGTGCGGGCACCGCGCGGCAGGCGCTCCCGCTTCCACGCCATCGCGGCCACGAGCACCAGCGTGCCGAAGAACAGGCGGCCGAGCGTCACCTGGAAGGGCGCGTAGCCGTTCGTGCCCACCTTGATCAGAAGGAAGCTGAAACCCCAGACGAGGGAGAGGGCGCCGAAGCGCAGGCGCCAGTCGAGAGCGGGACGCGGGGCCGGGACCCGGACCGGACCGCTCCGGGACGGACCGCTCCGGGATGGTGCCGGCCTCACGTCCGGGGCGGGAACCTCGGCCGGGGGCGGACCGGCCGGGAGTGGAGCGGACGGGGTGTCGGGTGTGGTGGGGAGGGATGCGCGGGGCTCGGTCGGGGCGCTCATGCGTTTCACGATGACCGAGAGGATCTCGTAGAACAAGCGAGATTTTTCGTCCGGTATCTCGTAGCATCACTTACATGTTGAACCTGGAGCGCCTCCGCACGCTCGACGCCCTCGCCCGCCACGGCTCGGTGAGCGGCGCGGCCGACGGACTGCACGTGACGACGTCGGCCGTCTCCCAGCAGATGTCCAAGCTGGAGCGGGAGGTGGGACAGCAACTGCTCGCGAAGAACGGGCGGGGGGTGCGGCTCACCGACGCCGGGCGGCTGCTCGCCGACCACGCCGCGCGCATCCTGTCCCAGGTGGAGCTCGCCCAGTCCGACCTGGAGGCGCAGCGCGGCCAGGTGGTGGGGGAGCTGCGGCTGTCCGCGTTCCCCACGGCGGCACGCGGGCTGTTCCCCGCGGCCCTGGCCGCGCTGCGCGCCGAGCATCCCGGACTGCGCGTCCGCTCGCGCGAGCTGGAGCCGGAGGGCGCGGTCGCCGGGGTGCTGCGCGGCGACATCGACCTGGCGGTCGTGCTGGACTGGTACAACAAGCCGCTGCCCATGCCCGAAGGGCTGGTCAAGGCATCGCTCCTGGACGACCCCACGGATGTGGCGATGCCCGCGGACCACCGGCACGCGGAGCGTTCCGAGGTGGACCTCGAAGACTTCGCCGACGACGAGTGGATCGCGTGGGAGGAGGGCGAGTTCTGTCACGAGTGGCTGCTCTTCACCCTGCGGGGCAAGGGCGTCGAGCCGGTGATAGCCCACCGCGCGGTGGAGCACCACACACAGCTCGCGCTGGTCGCGGCGGGGCTCGGCGTGTGCGTCGCGCCGCGGCTCGGCCGGGGTCCGGTGCCGGCGGGCGTGCGGACGGTCCCGGTGCGGCACCGGGTCACCAGACATGTGTACGCCGTGTGGCGGGCGGACGCCGACCGCCGTCCGTCGATCAGGGCGGTGGCGGCCGCGCTGCGGAAGGCGGGCGCGGCGCACGGGTGACCCGCCCTCCCGCCCTCCCGCCGTCCCTCGCCCCGCGGCGTCGCCTGTCCGCCGCCGCATGCCCGTCACCTCACGGCGTCACCTGCCCGCCGTCGCATCTCCGTCACCTCACGGCGTCGCGAGCTTGCGGAAGTCCCAGGAAACCGTCGCCTCCGGTGTCAGCCGCATCCAGGCGTGCCTGCCGTCGTGCGGCATCTCCTCCAGGCCGAAGTTCTTCCGCGCGAACAGGCGCTCCACGGCCTCCAGTTCGGCGCACGGTTCACCCGTGCGCGGCAACTCGCCGACGAACTCGACCGAGCCCGACAGCTCGGCGCCCCGCAGCTCGCCGTACTCCTCGCCCGCGTCGACGACGACGGCCACCCGAGGATCTCGGCGCAGGTCGGCCCAGCGCTTGCTGCGGGTGATCGAGTACAGCCAGAGGGATGTGCCGTCCCAGGCGAACCACAAGGTGCTGACGTGCGGGGCACCGTCCGCGGAGACGGTCGCCACGCGGCAGGTGCGCTGGGTGGCCAGGAACCCGTCCAGTTCCTCGGGCGTCATCATGATCTTTCGCCCCCGGCGCTGCGTGGCGGTCATACGGATCCCCTTCCGCGCTGTCCTCCGACGTCGGGCCTGACGTCGGGTCAGCGAATCATCGGCTGTCTTCCGTCCGTACGCAATGGTGGCTACGCTCGCCTGCCACCGTCGGCGGACAGCCGCTCGCGACAGGGGAAGCCATGCCGTCGTACGAAGAGCTCAGGGAACTCCTCGACCCCTCCACCACGGTGCTGCTGACCGTCGAGTGCCAGCGGGGTGTCGTCGGACCGGACAGCGCGCTGCCCGAACTCGCGCGCGAGGCACGGCTGTCGGGTGCGCTGGACCGGATCGCCCGCCTCGTGGCCGCGGCCCACGGGAGCGGAGTGCAGGTGATGCACGCGATCGCCGAGCGCCGCCCCGACGGCCGCGGCGCCAACCACAACGCCCGGCTCTTCCGCGCGGCCGAACGCCTGCCGGTGCGGCAGCTGGCGGGAAGCGACGCGGTCCGTGTGGCACCGCCCGTCGAAGTCGCCGAGGAGGACCTCGTCGTGCGCCGCCTGCACGGTCTGTCACCGCTCGCGGGCACGGACGCCGACGCGCTGCTGCGCAACCTGGGCTGCCGCACGCTCGTCGTGACCGGCGTCTCCGCCAACGTGGCCGTGCCCAACACGGTGTTCGACGCCGTGAACCGCGGGTACACCGCCGTGGTCCCGAAGGACGCCATCGCGGGCGTGCCCCCGGACTACACCTCCGCGATGATCCGCAACACGCTCGCCCTGGTGGCGACCGTCACCACCACGGACGACGTGCTGGCCTGTCTCGCGCGGTCCGGCCCGGTCCGCCCCGTCCGTCCCGTCAGGCGAGCGTGATCGAGTCGCCGCTCACACTGATCCTGGCCTCGGCCAGTCCGCTGGTGGCGGGCCCCTTCTTGACGCCGCCGTCCGTGACGCTGAACTGGCTGCCGTGGGCGGGGCAGGTGATCAGGCCGTTCTCCACGCTGTTGACCCGCTGCTTCTGATGCGGGCACACGGTGGAGAAGGCTTTGAACTCGCCCGTCGTCGGCTGCGTGACGACCACGGACCGATCGGCGAAGATCTTGCCGCCGCCCTCCGGGATGTCGGTGGTCCTGGCCAGTGCCGCGCCACCGGTGGCCCCGGAGGACGCGTCGGAGCCGGACGAGGCATCGGAGGAACCGGACGACTTGTCGTCCGAGCCCCCGCAGGCGGTCAGCGCGGCGGCGGCACCGGCCCCGCCCAGCGCCGCCAGGAGGGTGCGACGACAGAGCATCGGCGCGGGCTGCATGGATTCACTGGACATGGTGGCGGTCCCTTCCACGGATGTGCAGGTGTATGGATGTGCGTTTGCTTGGAAGTGCGTCTGTCTGATCAGGGGTACGGGTCCGCCGCTCGCCTGGTTCAGACGGTCCGGAGATCGAGCGACTTCTTGACGAGGCCGGGATCCGTGCGGAGCAGGGTGTCACTCACCCCTTCCTGTGCCACCGGACGGGTCGCTCCCGCGGAGAACCGCGGCCCATGGGCGTGCGCGACCGACGAACAGTGATCGTAGTGGCCCGGCCGGGCATCCGGGTGCCCCGGGCGCCGCTCCCCCTCGTACGTGTCGTACGTGTCGTGCGGTCGTGGATCGGTCGGCGCCGTGCCCGCGACGGCGGCGTGGCACACGTCGGGACGGTGCGGTCGGAAGACGCCCGGTGACCTGGGGCGGTACTCAAGGAAGTCACCGCGACCCGCTAGATCACGCCCCTGCGTGAGGGCGGCTCGCTGCCGGGACTCGTCGAGGGTGACGATCTCGGGACGTACGTCATGAGGTTGCCCACCTGGAGGCACTGACCTGCGTCTATGCGGCCATCCATGCCTCTGACCTGCGCACTTGGCGGCTATGGGCAGCTCGTCGGAGTCGGTGGCCCGGGAATGGCCCGGATCTCGCTCCGCCCGGGGCGGCGCCAGGGACTGCCTGGCCCGGGGCCTCGACGCCGCCCGCCCACGCGGCCGTGGTGTGGACGGGGGCGTATCCCGGGCTGTCAGGCGGTGACCCTGCCGAAGAGGTGGTTGGCAGGAGCATCCGGGTCGTTGCCGTAGAAGAACTCGGTGAGGGCCTGGTGGAACTCGGCGCGGTCGAGCCCACCGGAGCCGTCCCTGTCCAGAGCGGCGAAGACCGTGGCGCAGTCCTCGCCGGGCACACCGGCGACCGAGTCGAACATCTGCTGGAACTCGGCCTGGTCGATCCTGCCGTCCGCGTTGAGGTCAACGAGGTCGAAGAAGCAGTCGGTGACCGGCGCGATCTGCTGCGGATAGAGGGCGGGGTCGGTGAGGGCGTTTCTGAAGCCCTCCGTCATCTCCCGCAGATCGACCTTCCCGTCACCGTCCTGGTCCATCGGGGCGATCACATTCGTCCAGAACGCGTCCATTCCCTCGATGAGCCGGCGGGCGGACACCGAGTCCGGCGCGGTGTCCCGGGCGGCGATGTAGCGCTCGCTCATCGCGCGGACGTCCTGCTGGGTGATGAACCCGTCGCCGTCGACGTCGGCGCCCCTGAACCACTGGCTGAACTTGAGGTCTTGAAGTGCAGTCATGGCTGCGTACGGTATTCATCTGATTACGCAAACGCAAAACGGGAGGTGCCTCCGGTGGCCGGGGCGGCTCGTTGCGCGCTTGACGACGGCGAACATGGAAGGGCCTGCCCGAAGGGGCAGGCGCGCTGCGTGTCAGTGTTCGAGGTGGGGTGGCGCGAAGGCGAGCACCTCCGGAGGAGGGCCGTCATGGAGCTCGACCTCGACGAGCGCACTGTGGGCGCTCGGCCCCTGGGACAGGCGCGAGCACCCTCGGTCGGCCGTAAGGGTGTTCGGATTGCCGTGGCGGTCCAAGGTGCCGCTCCGGCCTGGCCGGGCGGGGTCCCACCACGCTCCTGTGGACAGTTGGACGACGCCCGGCATGACGTCGTCCGACACGACTGCGCCCGCCAGGCAGCTGCCGCGGTCGTTGTGGATACGTACGATCATGCCGTTCTCGATGCCACGGGATGCGGCGTCCAGCGGATTGATCGTCACGGGCTCACGGCCATGGATCTTCGACTTGAGGCTGCGGTCGCCGTTGTCGTACTGGCTGTGCAGGCGTGAGGCGGGCTGATTCGAGATCAAGTGCAGCGGGAACCGGTCCGAGAGGCCGGCGCGGAGCCACTCCACTGGTTCGAACCACGCCGGATGCCCGGTGCAGTCGTCGTAGCCGAACGAGTCGATCTCCTCGGAGAAGATCTCGATCCGGCCCGACGGGGTCGTGAGGGGGAAACGCCGCGGATCTGCGCGGAGCGCCTCGAAGCTGCCGGGGAACGGGCCGCTCAGCGCCGGCAGCTCGGCCGTGGAGCTTCGCCAGAAGTCGTCGAAGCCCGGCAGGGCCCCGTCGTCGCCGAGGTCGGCCCTCGTCCGTTCGTAGAGGTGCCGGACCCATTCGATCTCGGAGCGTGACTGAGTGAACTCGCACTCGTATCCGAGCCGGGAGGCCAGGGTGGTGAAGATGTGGTGGTCGGTGCGTGACTCGCCCGCCGGCTCACGGACTTTCGGCATCGCGACGAGGTGGGGGTCGGAGAATCCGGCGGCGAAGTCGTCGCGCTCCAGGCTGGTGGCCACGGGAAGGACGATGTCGGCGAACTTGGCCGTGGTGTTCCACCAGGCTTCGTGAACCACCACCGTGTCAGGGGCCTGCCAGGCACGGGTCAAGCGGTGCAGATCTTGGTGGTGGTGGAACGGGTTTCCTCCGCACCAGTAGATCAGGCGGAGTTCGGGCAAGGTCAGGCGCCGGCCGTCGTAGTCGATGGTCCTGCCCGGATGCAGCAGGGTGTCGGCGATCCGTGCGACGGGGATGAAATCCGCGACAGGGTTGGGAATTCGGGGGATCGACGCCACGGAGGGCCGGCCCGGGGCGACGCCGGTCGCGTCCATCGTCGCGTAGCCCGCGCCCCAGCCGCAGCCGGGGCGCCCCATCGAGCCCGCCATGGCGGCCAGCACGACCGACATCCAGATCGGCTGTTCACCGTGGTCCGCTCGTTGTATCGCGTAGTTGACCATGATGAGCGAACGTCGCGTGGACAGGCGGCGAGCCAGTTCGGTGAGCGTGTCCCCGCTCGTGCCCGTGATCCTCGCCGCCCAGGCGGCATCCTTGGCGACGCCGTCGAATTCGCCGGTCAGGTAGGAGGCGAAGCGGTCGAACCCGACGCAGCAACGGCGGAGGAAGTCCTCGTCGTGCCAGCCGTTGACCAGCATGGTGTGTGCGATGCCGAGCATCGCGGCGGTGTCGGTGTTGGGGATGACGGGCAGCCACTCGGCGTCGAGGAAGCCGGCGGTGTCGCTGCGGATGGGGCTGACGTTCACGAACCGCACCCCGGCCGCCCGGCACCGGCGCTGCAGGTCCTGTGTTCGGTGTCTGGCCAGTCCGCCGGGGTTGATCTGGCTGTTCTTGAGGGCCAGCCCTCCGAACGCCACCACGAGTTCACAGTTCTCGGCGATCGCGTCCCACATCGGCATCCGGGACTGGTAGCTCCACGGAGCTCCGCCGATCACATGGGGGAGAACGACCTCCAAAGCCGCGGTGCTGTACGTGTTGCGGGAGTCGGTGTATCCCCCGCCCAACGCCAGGAACCGGTGGAGTTGCCCCTGGGCGTTGTGGAACGCGCCCGCACTAGCCCAGCCGTAGGAGCCGCCGAACACGGCGCCGTCTCCGTGCCGTGACCGCACTCGGCGCAGTTCCTCGCTCACCAGGTCGATCGCATCGTCCCAGCTCACCTCCACGAAGGCGTCCGTGCCCCTGGCCGTGTCGCGCGCACGCGGCAGGCCGTTCAGCCAGCCCCTGCGCACCGCGGGGCGCAACACGCGGGCGCTGTCGTCGGCGGCTGTCACCATTCCGGGTCCGATGGGCGACGGCGCGGGGTCGTCCTCCCTCGGCTCGATGCGCACCAGCCGACCGGAATCGACCACCGCGACGAAACTGCCCCAGTGCGTCGCGACCGACATGCGTCGTTCCACGATGCCTCAACTCCGTCTGCGAGGTTCCCCGGCTCCCGGACAGTGGCCACTCATGTCACAGAGGTTTCATGTCAGTTGACGGGCCGTAGGACACAGACTCCCACTGCGGCCCGCTTCCCGACCCCTGTAGGCGCCCGGGCCTTTCGACGGCCGCACAGAAGCACCGTCCGCGTCGACTCGCCCGAGGGAGCATGCGTCGTCAAACGGTCGTTCGACGACAGGCGCAGTCGGCATTCCGTGGACCCGGACATTTTGAGACCTCGGGGCGGGCGCGCCGGCCTCATCGAATCCGCCGTGCTGCCGCCAACGGGGCGACGGCCTCCATCACGCCGTGGGTCGGTGTCCTTCCTGCGGGTTCCGCGCTCGACTCCGGCTCCACGGGCCGGCGGTACGTCCGGAAGACCCGGGTCGGCGCGCCCGGGGCCGGCGGCACACCGGGCTGGGGAGCCCGCGCCGGAGGATCTTCGAATGTTGCCGCGCGGGCAGACGGGGACGCGGTCCCGTGCGATCCGACCGTCGGCGGAAGGACCCAGCGGCTCGCCGTGCGGTGGTGGCTCGTTGTGTTCGAACGGTCACAAGGAGTGCTTGTGGGGCGGGTGGACGTGCGCAAACCATGAGTGCTCCCCCAACTCCTCGCGAAAGGACGTCCGCCTTCATGGCCCACCGAAAGGTGTATCTCGCCGTCGGCAGGATCAACACCCGCATCTACCGCTTCGATCCCGTCGACGGTGACACCCGTGTCGTCGAGAACGTGCGGCCCTACGAGCCCGGATACACCGCCATGGGTGCGCAGTACCGTGGCGACGACCAGGAGCCCCTGCTGCTGGCCGTGGGCCGGAACAAGCTCGTCACCATCGACGTGGCGACGGGCACCCTGAAGGACCGGGTCGTCGACGGGCTGCCGAGCGGGCCCTGGTTCGACGGTGACATGGATCCCGACGGGAAGACCCTCTTCGTCGTCAGCAACCCCGACGTGCACAGCTACGCCATCGATGTGGCGGCCCTGAAGGCCATGCCTCGCAACGCACCCGGAAGCGGCCGGTGGGACGACTTCGCCTACCACCCCAAGGACGGGCGGCTGATCTCGGTGGAGGGCGACAACGGCGACCTGCTGCTCGTCGACCCGGGCCGGCAGCCCATGAGGACCGTTCTCAAGAAGGGGGTCTTCCCGCCGGCGGAAGCCAGCACCGCAGCAGGCTCGCGCAAGTCGTACTCGGCCACCTTCTTCGACCAGGACGGCAACTTCTACGCGGTCGACTCCGCGGGCAACGTCAACCACCTCGACTTGACCACGGCCACGATTCCCGACCACTCGCAGCGCATCGGGCGGGGAAGGGTACCCGTGGGCGCCCTGGAGATCATGAACGGCGCCGGGCGCATCACCCCCCTGCCCGTCCCGCCCAGTTACGACGAGATCGACGTCTCCAAGCAATTCAACCGGGCCTGGGAGAGCGGCGATCCCCGGGGCAGGGTGTACAGCTTCGACCTCACGCTCACCGCCGTCAGCAAGGGCAGTGGCAAGGCCGAGGACGTCAGGAGGTTCCGGATCTCCTTCGATCTGCCCTCGCTGAAGGGCGCGAAGGCCGAGGCGTCCGGCGTACGTGTCATCGCCCAGGACGGCAAGGCGTACCTGGAAGCCGAAAGCGACCAGTTCCTGGCCGCGGGCAGCTCTCGGCCCATCACCGTGCAGATCACCGTCCCGGGGGACCCGTCCCGCCTGCCCCAGGAGTATCCCCTCGACGGCCTCAGGGCCACGCGTCTGCCCAGCCGCTGATCAAGTCGCACGGGACATACCTCGCCACCGGCCGGTACCGGGCGTGGCCTGGCGCACACTCGCACCATCGCCCTCGCCGACCCGTGACCGGTGGCAAGGTGCCCGGTACCCGCGTCAGCGGCGCAGCGGCTTCGCGTGTCCGGGCGGTCGCCGTTCACCGGCTGCTACCGCCCACCCCCGAGAGCTCCGGGCCTGCACTGGCTCATCCACGGCGGGAGTCAACGTGCGTCGGCCGTGCGGTCGCCGAGCCGGGGGTGAAACGGGTTGCCCGGGCCTTCTCGCGGCGGAGCGCGTGGGCGATGGCACGCGCCTCGATGCCCGCCTGCCGGAGGACACCCGTGAGGGGATTGGTGTATCCGGCGAAGTGGAGACACGGGGCCGCGGGATGGGCCTGCGCCCCCACGGCGAGGGGCCGCCCCTCATCGTCGAGTACGCCCAGGGACCCGACCAGGTCGAGCAGGTCGGGCCGGTACCCCGTGGCGGCGATGACCGTGTCGGGTCGCAGCCGGGTGCCGTCGGCCAGTATCACGTAGGGGCCGTCGAACGCCTGGACGGCCGCGACCGGTTCGACCTGCCCGGAGCGGACGGCGTCCACGAAGCCGTGGTCGAGCACCGGGTTGACCCCTTCGCGGGCGTTGCGGGTGTACAGACCCGTGCGGGGCCGCGGCAGCCCCCGAGAGGTCAGGTCGGGCACCGCGAGACGTTGCGTGAGCAGGGAGGTGCGGTCGCGCCACGCGAGCGGGAGGGTCTCCGTCAGCCGGCCGGCCGCATGCCAGCGTGCGCTGGAGCGGGGCAGGATGTTGGGTGGGGTGCGGACCGCGATCCGTACTCGCTCGGCTCCGGCTCCGGCCAGGACGCTCGCGATCTCGGTACCGCTGTTACCGGCGCCGACCACCAGGACGCGCTGCCCGCGGTAGGGGTGCGGAGAGCGGTAGTGGGCCGAGTGCAGCAGTGTGCCGGTGAAGGTCGAACGCCCGGGCCAGTCGGGGATGTTCGGGGTGTGGCAGCGTCCGGTGGCCACCACGACCGCACCAGCGGGCACCGGGCCGTCGGGAGTACGGAGCAGCCACTGTGCTTCCGAACCTGGTTCGGCCCGCACGACGCGCTGCACCGGGGTGGCCACCCGGACGTCGAGCCGGTGATGGGCGACGTAGCCCCGCAGGTAGCGCACGTAGTCGTCCCGGCTCACCCACCGGCCCGCCTGGCGCGGCACCGACAGGCCGGGGAGTCCCGATGTGCCGGAAGTGGTATGCAGGCGCAGGTGGTCATAGCGCTGCGCCCAGCTCGCTCCCACGCGGTCCGACCGTTCCAGGACCACGGCCGGTTCTCCGAAGCGGTTCAGCAGCGCGGCGGCCGCCAGGCCGTGGGGGCCGGCTCCGATCACGATCGTGGGAGCGCCGAGGTCTCGTTCTGGTGTCGTGGGCATCGCCCCCTACAACGGCGCACCGCGGCGCACGTCACGCCCAACTGACGGGTGGAGAACAGCGGATGACCACCGTTACACCGGCGGTACGGAGTCGTTGGACACCGGGCAGCCGACCTCACGGGGAACCGGTCCGCCCCAGGACAGGGCTGTCCGGGCAGGGTGCGACCGAGCGGTCGTGAGCCTGGCAGGCCAGGGGACCTGAACCTGCGCGGCCCTGGTCGCTGTGGCCGGGCTTCTCCGGACCGGCTCGCTGTCCAGACCGATCCTTCGAGGGGCTCATGTGCAGGCAGTGACGACACCTTCCCGGCCACACCGGTCACGGCTGCGGATCAGCGGAGTCCGCAAGGGATACGGCGGCAGGCAGGTCCTGCACGATGCGGATCTTGATGTGTCCGCCGGGACGCTGGTGGGAGTCGTCGGCGAGAACGGGGCGGGGAAGAGCACTCTGCTGGAGATCGCCGTGGGACACCTCGCACCCGACCGCGGAACGGTGACACGGACCGGGACGGTGGGGTACTGCCCGCAACGGGCGGTACTGAACGACGCGTTCACCGTCGGACAGCATCTGCGGTTGTTCCAGATGGCCTACCGGCTGCCGACACTGGAGCGCGCCGACGAGCTGATGGAGTTGCTGGCGCTGACCGGCTGCCGGCGACAGCAGGTCGGCGAGCTCAGCGGAGGAACGCGACAGAAGCTGAACCTGCTGATCGCTCTCATGCACGATCCGCAGTTGCTGGTCCTGGACGAGCCCTACCAGGGCTTCGACCGGGACACCCACCAGCGGTTCTGGAACCTGGCCGCCGACCTGCGAGATCAGGGCCGGTCGATCATCGTGGTCTCCCACCTGCTGCACGACCTGCACCACTTCGACGTGATCGCTCACCTGCGCCAAGGTCGTCTGCACTTCGAGGGGACCGACCGATGAGGCCCTCCTGGACGGCATTCACCGAACTGCTGCGCTGCACTCTGCTGGGCCACCTGCGCAACCGGCTGGCCCTGGCTCTGGCGATCGCGTTCATCCCCGTCTGGATCGTCGTGGCACGCCTGTGCACCTCCGACCAAGTGGTGAGCATCCGGCTGGACGCCATCAGCGTCCCCGTCTCCGCTCCGGCCAGCCAGGCCGGCCAGGTGGCCAGCGCGCTGGGCGCCATCACCATGGTGGCCGGTTTCGTCGCCTTCACCGAGACCTTCCAATCACGGGAGATGGACCGCCGTCTGCTGCTGGCCGGTTATCCCCGGCTTCCGATACTGCTGGCCAAACTTGCCGCCGTCGCCCTCACGGCCACCCTGCTGGCCCTCTACACCACGATCCTGCTGTGGATCTCCCTGCCCGTACGCCACACCGCACCCCTGGTACTGGCCCTTGCGGGCGCCGGCCTCGCCTACGGCGGCATCGGCCTTCTGCTCGGCTCCCTGGTCCGCGGCGAGTTGGAGGGCTTCTTCCTCATCATCATGCTCAGCCTGGTCGACACCGGCCTGCAGAATCCCGTCTTCAACACGCTCATGGACGTGGCGGGCGTGTCCGCGCTTCCTCTGTACGGCGTGAACCAGCTGGCGCTGGGTTCAGTCCTCACCCCACACATCCCCTGGTCCCACGGCCTGCTCTCCCTCACCTGGTCCGCAGCGACCGGCGCCCTGGCACTGCTCGTCCTCCACACCCAACGCCCTTTCCTCTCCCGGTGGTCCCGCTCCCGGTGGTCCCGCAGAGCGAGAGTCCGGACAAGGTGATCACGGTCTTTCCCACGGGTCCTCGTCGCCGGTCGAGAGGCTGTCCCATCACCGGTGTGCGTAGCGTGGTTCAGGCCGGTGCCGTGCCGTGCCGTGCCGTGCCGTGCCGTGCCGAGTCCGCAGTCGAAGACGACGGCCGTACGCCGGAGCCGATTCGGACATCACGACGCCGGTACCCGCGAGTTCCGCAGGGACCTGCCGTACGCCGTGGCAGCCCTGCCCTGCCCTGTCCGGGACGGCTTGCGACTGCCCACGCGCTGTCCGTGTCAGACGGCCTCGCGGCGCATCATGGCCGCGGTGTGCGTGGCGACGGTGAGCGGGTCGGTGAGTGGTCGGCCGAGCAGGCGGGCGAGGTCGGGGCCGGTGGTACCGAGGAACCCGTGGCGAACGCCGGTCGCGATCGAGGCGAGCATCGGCGGCTGGAACGGCAGCAGCGTGTCGTCGGCCAGGAGCCGGGCCCGGTACTCCTCCAGTGCAAGGGTCCGGTGCGCGACCCCCAGGGATCCGGCGACGCCGGCGGCGGTGATCGGTTCGCCGACCAGGTCGTAGGTCCGGCCGGCGTGCGCGGCCGGATCGCCGGCCACGACGGCTGCGGCCGCCGCCAGGTCCGCCCGCGCCACAGCGGCGAGCGCCCCGGCGCCGAACGCCGATTCCACGCCGTCGTCCGTCCAGGTCAAAAGCGCCCCGAAGAGTTCGGCGTAGAGCCCGTTGCGCAGGACCGTCCACCCGAGTCCGCTGGCTTTGATCAGCTGCTCGGTGGCGCGATGGGCGAGCGCGAAGCCGAGGTGGTCGCCGTCGCCGGTCAGGCTGGTGTAGACCACGTGGCTCACGCCATCGCGCACCGCGGCGTCCAGGGCCGCCTGGTGGCGGGCGATGACCCGGTCGTCCTCGGCGTATCCGGCCGAGACGAGGACCAGTACGGAGACGCCGGTGAGGTCGAGGCTCGTGGTGTCGTCGAAGTCGAGTCGCCGTTGCCCTCCTGCGGGCGACCGAGTGCCGCCCAGGGCGGGTGTGCGGCGCTCGGCCAGTTCCTGGAGCGTGAGGGAGGCGAGCTGTCCGTTCGCGCCGGTCACCATGATCATTGTGGTTCCGTCTCCTGCCGTGGTTCTCTTCAGTAACTACGGTGAGATCTTCGACCGGCCCAGGTCGGCCCACAAGGAGGCAGTTTCGTGTCAGTGACGCACACCGGGGTAACCGCTGGACCCGCTGCACTCGAACCCTGCGGACAGCAGGACCACCCCGACTGCGGGATCCGCGACGTCCTCGACCGGGTCGGCGACAAGTGGTCGGTCCTCGTCATCGTCGAACTCGCCAGCGGTCCGCGGCGCTTCCGGCAGCTTCAGCGCGCCGTCGAGGGGATCTCCCAGCGCATGCTGACCCTTACGGTGCGCCGGCTGGAGCGAGACGGTCTGGTCCTTCGGACCGTGTATCCGACCGTGCCGGCCCAGGTCGACTACCGGCTCACCGGGACGGGCGCGAGCCTGACCCACCTCGTCAAGGCACTCGCCGACTGGTCGCTCGAACACCGGGCCCACATCGCCCGCGCCCGTGAGACCTACGACAGCGAGCACCCCGACAACGAGATCCGCTGATCAGCGAGACGTCGTCCACCTCCCGACCCGCAACGGCCAGGTGTTGCGGGACATGACGTCGGTGACACGGGCCGATGCCGGTGAAACCAGGATGCTCCGACGGGCATCGGTCGGGTAACGTGCGGGCCATGTCGAGTCCTGAGTCGGACAAGGTGGGGGCTTTCGGTCACGCCGTCAGCCCCCTGAACCACTGAGCTCATAGCCCTGTCGTCGCGCCGCGTTCCGCGGCTGGACGAGGGTGCCCTTGGGGCTGGCCGCGGTGACGAGATGACCTTCTCGTGCTTGTCCTCACCTCGGAGCCACTTGATGCCTCTCCCGCTGTACCTGCTCGCCATGGCGGTTTTCGCCATGGGCACCTCGGAATTCATGCTCGCCGGTCTCTTGCCGGACATCGCCTCGGACCTCGATGTCACAGTCGGGACGACTGGAACGCTCACCTCGGCCTTCGCAGTCGGCATGATCGTCGGTGCCCCTCTTGTGGCCGCACTCGCCCGTAACCGGCCCAGGCGCTCCAGCCTTGTCGGATTCCTCTTCGTCTTCGCGGCAGCCCACGTCGTGGGAGCCGTCACCACGAGCTTCCCCGTCCTGTTCGCCACCCGGGTCGTCGCCGCGCTCGCGAACGCAGGGTTCCTTGCCGTCGCTCTGACGGCTGCGGCCGCGCTGGTTTCGCCCGACAGGAAGGGACGTGCGCTGGCCGTGCTGCTGTCAGGCACGACGGTGGCCACGATCGCCGGTGTCCCCGGTGGTTCGGTGCTCGGCACGTTGCTCGGCTGGCAGGCCACCTTCTGGGCTGTCGCCGCTCTCTGCCTGCCTGCGGCTCTTGGCATTCTGAAAGGAATCCCCGCAGGACGGGATGAGGAGGAGGCAACCGGCAGGCCGGCGTTGCGCGCGGAGCTCGCCCACCTCACGCGGGCGCGGTTGATTCTGGTGATGCTGCTCGGCGCGCTGGTGAATGCGGCGACCTTCGCAAGCCTCACCTTCCTGGCCCCTGTGGTGACCGACAGCGCAGGGCTGGGCGAGTTGTGGATCTCTGTCGCCCTGGTGCTCTTCGGCGCCGGTTCCTGCGTGGGCGTCATCGTCGCCGGCCGGCTGTCCGACCGGCATCCCGGTCAGGTCGTCGCGGTCGGCGGTCCGTTGCTGCTCGTCGGCTGGCCGGTCCTGGCGCTGCTGGCGCACAAGCCGGTCGCCCTGTTCATCCTCGTGTTCGTGCAGGGCGCACTGTCGTTCGCCCTGGGCAGCACGCTGATCACGCGGGTCCTCTACGAGGCCGCGGGAGCCCCCACGATGGCCGGCTCGTATGCGACCGCGGCGCTCAACGTGGGCGCCGCCACCGGCCCCGTCATCGCTGCGTCCACTCTCAGCACCGAAGCCGGGGACCTTGGGCCACTCTGGGTGAGCGGGCTCCTCGTCGCGGTCGCACTGCTCATCGCGTTCTCCCTCTTCGCCTCCCTCACGGCCGACCAAAGGACCGAGGCGCTCCGGTGACACATGCGGGTGAGGTGTTCTAGTTGAGCCCGGCGGACATCGGCCACGCAAGAGACGTGAGCCATGTCCGCCGCCAAGTCCAGGCAATCAAATGGAACACCTACACCTGGAACACCTGCACCTGGAAGCCCGCATCGGCCAAGGCCGGTGTCATTCCCCCGCGCGCCGAGGGGGGAGAACGTAGGCAATGGGCGGCGGCTCCGAGGGACGGCTTCCATGTGCTGCCGCACATCTACGCCTCGCTCATGCCGGAGGCCGGGGAGTCCGTCGTGACCCTGGCGCGGTGGCTGGGGCACTCCTCGCCCGCGATCACTCTCGGTTACTATGCTCACTTCATGCCGGAGTCCGGGGTCCGGAGGCCGGAAGCAGGCAGCGGGGAGCGAACCGCCATCGACGGATTGCTCGGGAAGCGGGGGAGCTGCGCAGCGGTCGAAACTCCCCGGATTCTGCCCGGGGCTGCTGACGGGCGATTTCCACCGTGGCTACCATTCGGAGGTGGCCATGGATTGTAAGGTTACATAGATGGGTGGCCTGAGAAAATGCTGAGAGAGGTCACCGCGACCCGATACATCACGCCCTTGCGCGAGGGTGGCTCGCTGCCTGGGCTCGTCGAGGGCGACGACCTCGGGACGTACGTCATGAAGTTCACCGGCGCGGGGCAAGGGCGCAAGACCCTGGTCGCGGAGGTCGTCTGCGGTGAACTCGCCCGTCGCCTGGGCCTGCGGGTGCCGGGGCTGGCCGTCATCGGGCTCGACCCGGTCATCGGGCTCGGCGAACCGGACCAGGAGGTGCAGGAGTTGCTCAAGTCGAGCGGCGGGCTGAATCTCGGGATGGACTTCCTCTCCCGGGCGATCGGATTCGACTCCCTCGCGCACCGGGTGAGCCCGGAGGAGGCCGGGCGGGTCGTCTGGTTCGACGCGCTGGTCAACAACGTCGACCGGTCGTGGCGGAACCCCAACATGCTGGTCCACGACGGCGACCTGTGGCTCATCGACCACGGTGCCACCATGATCTGGCACCACAACTGGCCCGGCGCGCGGGCCTCGGCGGCCAGGCCGTACGACGCGTCCGACCACGCGCTCGCCCCCTTCGCTCCCGACGTCCGCTCCGCCGCGGCGGAGCTGGGCCCGCGTGTCACGCCGGAACTGCTCGCCGAGGTGACCGCCGCGATCCCGGAGGAGTGGCTGCGGGACGAGCCGGGGTTCGAGTCGGCCGACGCGCTGCGACGCGCGTACGCGGAGCCGCTCCTGGCCCGGGCCGCCACCGTCCACGAGCGCATCCGCGTCCAGGACGGCCGGGGTGCCGAGGAGGGGGCGAAGTGAACGGGAATGACGGCCGCGTCGTCTACGAGTACGCGGTGCTGCGCGTCGTACCGCGTGTCGAGCGGGGCGAGTACTTCAACGCCGGCGTGCTCGTGTACTGCCGCGCGCACTCCTTCGTGGCCGCCCGCACCCATCTCGACGAGGCCAAGCTGCGCGCCCTCGACCCGGCGGCGGACGCGGCGGGCGTGCGGGCGGCCCTGCGGGCCGTCGAGGGCGTCTGCGCCGGGGGTGCGGCGGCCGGACAGGCCGCGGGCGACGACGCCGGGCGGCGCTTCCGCTGGCTGATCGCGCCCCGCTCCACGGTCGTGCAGCCGGGGCCGGTGCACACCGGTCTCACCGCGGATCCCGCGGCCGAGCCGGGGCGGCTGCTCGACCTGCTGGTCAGGTAATGGATCACATGGGCGCGATCTGCCGTTGACACTGGGTGCCAAGGCTTCTAGCGTCTCGTCTGCTGAAGGTACTAAGCGGTCGCTCACCTGTGGGGCGTACCGTTCCAGGACTTCCCCGAGGGCGAGGAGAACCAGCAATGTCCACCACTGAGCAGCGTGTCGCCGTGGTCACCGGCGCAGCGCGCGGCATCGGCGCCGCGACCGCCGTACGACTGGCCGCGGAGGGCCGCGCCGTCGCGGTGATCGACCTCGACGAGGACGCGTGCAAGGACACCGTGGAGAAGATCACCGCCGCCGGCGGCAGGGCGCTCGCGGTGGGCTGCGACGTCTCCGACGAGGCGCAGGTCGAGGCCGCCGTGGCGCGCGTCGCCCAGGAGCTCGGGGCGCCGACGATCCTGGTGAACAACGCGGGCGTGCTCCGCGACAACCTGCTGTTCAAGATGAGCGCGTCCGACTGGGACACGGTCCTGAACGTGCACCTGCGCGGCTCCTTCCTGATGACGCGCGCCGTCCAGAAGTACATGGTGGAGGCCAAGTTCGGCCGGGTCGTCAACCTCTCCTCGTCCTCGGCGCTCGGCAACCGCGGCCAGGCCAACTACAGCGCCGCCAAGGCCGGTCTCCAGGGCTTCACCAAGACCCTCGCCTTCGAGCTCGGCAAGTTCGGTGTCACCGCGAACGCCGTGGCGCCCGGCTTCGTCGTGACCGACATGACCGCCGCCACCGCCGAGCGGGTCGGCATGGGTTTCGAGGAGTTCCAGGCCGCGGCCGCCACCCAGATCCCGGTCCAGCGCGTCGGCAACCCGGACGACATCGCCAACGCGATCGCCTTCTTCACCGGCGACGCCGCCGGATTCGTCTCCGGCCAGGTGCTGTACGTGGCCGGCGGACCGCTCGACTAGGACTGGGGACAGGAACATGACCACTGTGGAACTCTCGGGCAAGGTGGCCCTCGTCACCGGCGCCAGCCGAGGCATCGGCTACGGCGTCGCCGAGGCGCTGCTCGCCCGCGGCGACCGGGTGTGCATCACCGGCCGCAACGAGGACGCGCTCAAGGAGGCCGTCGAACGGCTCGGTGCCGACCGCGTCATCGGGGTCGCCGGCAAGGCCCACGACGAGGCCCACCAGGCCGTCGCGGTCGAGCGCACCATGGAGGCGTTCGGCCGCGTCGACTTCCTGGTCAACAACGCCGGCACGAACCCGGTGTTCGGGCCGATGGCCGACCTGGACCTCAACGTGGCGCGGAAGGTCTTCGAGACCAACGTCGTCTCCGCACTCGGCTTCGCCCAGCGGACGTGGAAGGCGTGGCAGAGCGCGAACGGCGGCGCGATCGTCAACATCGCCTCCCTCGCGGGCGTCTCGGCCTCGCCGTTCATCGGGGCGTACGGGATGAGCAAGGCGGCCATGATCAACCTGACCCTGCAGCTGGCGCACGAGTTCGCGCCCGTGGTGCGGGTCAACGCGATCGCCCCCGCCGTGGTCAAGACCAAGTTCGCGCAGGCCCTGTACGAGGGCCGGGAGGCCGAGGCGGCCGCGTCCTACCCGCTCGGCAGGCTCGGTGTGCCGTCGGACATCGGGGGCACCGCCGCCTTCCTCACCTCGGAGCAGTCGGACTGGATCACCGGGCAGACGCTCGTGGTCGACGGTGGCATCTTCCTCAACGCCGGGGTGTCCTGAACGGCCCCGGCCCCGGCCTCGACCTCGGCCCCGGCTCCGGCCCGATCCAGGTCCCGGCCCCGCTCCCGACTCCGGAATACTGCGCTCCGGCAACGAATTCGGTCTTTTGAACACTGTGTCGTACACGGGATTCCCGTTCGGACAATTCATATGGTTGATGGATATGCTCCGCACAGATTCCAAACAACAGTGTCAGAGCCGAAAAAAAACGAACAGATGATGTTCACGCACGTCAAACGCCCCGCCGTCGGGACAGCTCGACCGGCGGGGCGCTGCGATATGGTCCTGCCCACCTTGGCGGGGCTCATCGAGGAGCGTGCGCGTGTTGAAGCGGAACCGGTCTCTGCGGAACTTGTCGGCGATCGCGTCCATATCGCTGGTGACGGGATGCGGGGTGTTCTCCGCGGACGCGTCCGAGGAGGACGGCCCGATCGTCGTGGGCACGACCAGCGCACCCAGCACCCTGGACCCCGCCGCGTCGTGGGACGGCTCCTGGGAACTGTTCCGCAACATCTACCAGACCCTGCTCAGCTACCCCGCCGGAGCGTCCGCGCCCGAGCCCGACGCCGCCGAGAGCTGCCGTTTCACCGACGACTCGAACCGTACGTACAGCTGCACGCTGCGCGAGGGCATGTCCTTCTCGGACGGGCACGAACTCGACGCCGGGGCCGTGAAGCACTCCATCGACCGCATCCGGAAGATCGCCGTGGACGGCGGCCCCGCCGGCCTGCTCGGCAGCCTGGAACGGGTGGAGGCGAAGGGCGAGCGCGAGGTGGTCTTCCGCCTCAACAAGCCCGACGCCACCTTCCCGTTCGTGCTGGCCACACCGGCCATGTCGATCGTCGACCCCGAGGAGTACCCGGCCGACGCCCTGCGTGAGGACGGAAAGGTCACCGGATCGGGGCCGTACGGCCTGGACTCCTACGAGGAGGGGCAGGAGGCCCGGCTCGTCCGCAACGACGAGTACAAGGGCTTCGCCGACCGCAAGAACGGCTCCGTCACCATCCGGTACTTCCAGGACTCGGACGGCATGGCCGCGGCGCTCAGGGACGGGAAGATCGACGTCACCCTGCGGGGACTCGCCGCGAAGGACGTCGTCGGCTTCGAGGAACGGCGCGGCAGGGACGAGATCCAGCTGGTGGAGGGCGTGGGCACGGAGATCCGCTACCTGGTCTTCAACCCGAAGGACCCCTGGGCCCGCAAGGCCGCGGTCCGCAAGGCCGTCGCGCAGATCGTCGACCGTCCGGCCATCGCGCACCACGTCTACCGGGACACCGTGGAGCCGCTGTACTCGATGGTCCCGCGCGGGCTGGCCGGCCACACCACGGGTTTCTTCGACGACTACGGCAGCCCCAGCACCTCCAAGGCGCGGCAGATCCTCCTGGAGGCGGGCATCGCCGAACGCGTGCCGCTCACCCTCTGGTACACGACGGACCGGTACGGCTCCACGACCAAGCCGGAGTTCGAGGAGCTCAGGCGCCAGCTCAACGAGACCGGCCTGTTCAGCGTCACCGTCAAGGGCCGCCCTTGGAAGACGTACGAGGCGGGCTACCGCAAGGGCGAGTACCCCGTGTTCGGCCGCGGCTGGTTCCCCGACTTCCCGGACGCCGAGAACTTCATCGCACCGTTCGTGGGCGAGCGGAACGCCCTCGGTACGCCGTACAGGTCTCCCCGGATCACGGACGTGCTGCTGCCCGAGTCGCGCCGTGAGAGCGACCGGGGGGACGTCGTCGAGCAGTTCGAGAAGGCCCAGGACATCCTGGTGGACGACGTGCGGCTGCTGCCGCTGTGGCAGGGCAAGCAGTACGTCGCCGCCAGCGAGGAGATCTCCGGCATCGAGCGCTCCATCGATCCGTCGACGATCATGATGGTGTGGGAGCTGGACCGTAAGACCAGCTGGTAGTGGCGTGGAGAGTCCGGTTGTCAGTGGGCGGCGGTAGGTTCTGTGCACCGGAGACGACCGCACATCTAAGGAAGTTCACGTGACCGACACCGCCATGCTGCCCGAGTCCTGGCGCGGCGTTCTGGGCGAAGAGCTGCGGAAGCCCTACTTCAAGGAGCTCACCGAGTTCGTCGAGGAGGAGCGCGCGAAGGGGCCCGTGTACCCGCCCCGCGACGAGGTCTTCGCCGCGCTCGACGCGACTCCGTACGAGCGGGTGAAAGTGCTCGTCCTCGGCCAGGACCCGTACCACGGCGAGGGCCAGGGCCACGGCCTGTGCTTCTCGGTCCGGCCCGGTGTGAGGACGCCGCCCTCCCTGCGCAACATCTACAAGGAGATGAAGGAGGAGCTCGGCCACCCCGTGCCGGACAACGGCTATCTGATGCCGTGGGCCGAACAGGGCGTCCTGCTGCTCAACGCGGTGCTGACGGTCCGCGCCGGCGAGGCCAACTCGCACAAGGGCAAGGGCTGGGAGAAGTTCACGGACGCGGTGATCCGGGCCGTGGCCGACCGGCCCGACCCGGCGGTCTTCGTCCTGTGGGGCAACTACGCGCAGAAGAAGCTCCCGCTCATCGACGAGGAGCGGCACATCGTGGTGAAGGGCGCGCACCCCTCGCCGCTGTCCGCGAAGAAGTTCTTCGGCTCGCGTCCCTTCACGCAGATCAACGAGGCGGTCGCCGAGCAGGGGCACGAGCCGATCGACTGGCGGATCCCCGACCTCGGCTGACGACCGGCGGCAGACGCCCGCGTCGTCACGGCCGACGGCATCGGGGGTGGTGCCGGCCGTGGCACCCCGGGCCGGGGCCGGTCCGCCCGGGTGGCGGGCCCGGTCCGTCACCGGGGTGGCGCAGTGGCGTGCGGGGCCGCCTGAGACCGATTGCCGCTGCCTGCCGTTAGCGTCGGGGCAGGCGGCAATCGGCAATCGATAACGGCAGGCGGCAGCGGCACGCGTGGGCGCGCGGGCGCGTCGGTCGGCGGACGAGCGGGTGGAGGACGACGCGGTGGCGGAGCAGCAGGAGCCGGCGGCGGACACGATGACGACCAGGATCGGGCAGGCCGTCATGCTCCTCCACGGCGGTGACCGCGAGGAGGCCCGGAGCCGCTTCCTGGACCTGTGGGCGGAGCTCGGCGAGGAGGGCGACGCGCTCCACCGCTGCACGCTCGCCCACTTCATGGCCGACGCGCAGGACGACCCCTCGGACGAACTCGCCTGGGACCTGCGGGCCCTGTCGGCGGCGAACGAGCTCACGGACGCGCAGGCCATGGAACACCACCAGCACTACCAGCACCACCAGCACCCCCGGTCCCTCGCGGTACGGGCCTTCTACCCGTCCCTGCACCTGAACCTCGCCGCGGACTACGCGAAGCTCGGCCGTCGCGAGGCGGCCCGGGGCCATCTGGGGGTGGCGCGGAACAGCGTGGACGCACTCGGCGACGGCGCCTACGGCGACGGCATCCGGGCCGGTATCGGCCACCTGCAGTCACGGCTGGACCGGGAGGGACCGGGCGGAGCACCCGAACCCGCACCGGAGCGGGGGAGCGGACCGGGAGGGGAGACGCTGGGGCCGCCGCGCCGGCAGCCCTAGCGGTCGGAGGACCGGCCCCGGGGGACCGGCGGCCGTGAGTCCACGGAGGTCCCTCGGACGCCTCCTGGACGCCCCTTGAACGTCAGCTGAATGTCAACGGCCGTAGACGTCCTCGCAGAGGGCTGCCTCCGGGCTGTCCGCCTTCCAGCCTCCGTAGGTCCGGCCGAGCGCGCACACGTCCATGTCCGGCTGCGGCACGGACGTGGACGATCGCGGGACGGAAGGCAGTCGGGACGACCACCGCGGCTCCGGCCGCCGGGGCGGCTCGGCGACGGTGGCGCGCCGCCGCGGCGACGGTGGCGCCGGGACCGCGGCGGGGCCGGCCGGGGCAGTGCGGACGGG
>NZ_JAHKJW010000056.1 GCF_019710745.1 Streptomyces beigongshangae | reverse complement strand
GGCCGCCCGCCGGTGCTCGGTGCCGGCCGCCTCGCGCAGCCCGAGTGCGGGCGCCACGGCCTCGGCCCTGCGGGCGCGCTCCATGCGCTCCCGGTCCGCCTCGCGGGTCCCGGCGCGCTCCTCCAGCCGGGCGGCCCGCTCCCGCGCCTCGGCGAACCGGTGCTGGAGGCGGGCCACTTCGCGCACGTCCTCCAGTACGCGGTCCGCGGCGGCCCGTGCCGACTCGGTGGCTTCCTGGGCGCGGTGGGCGATCGTGAGGGTCTCGCGGGCCGTGCTCCTGGCGACCGCCGCCCACTCCAGCACGGCCCCGGCGAGCCCCGGGTCGCCCGGTTCGAGGTCGGGCAGCGGCAGTTCGACGAGGTCGCCGGCCGCCTGGTGCATCCGGTGGGCGTCGGCGAGCAGTTCGGCGTCCCCGGCGCGCACCCGCGTCTCGGCCGTGCGTCTGCGCTCGGCCAGCCGCTGCTCGACGGCGGTGAAGCGCCGGGTGTCGAAGAGGCGGCCGAGGAGTCTGCCGCGGGCCTCGGCGTCGGCCCGCAGGAAGCGCGCGAAGTCGCCCTGGGGCAACAGCACGACCTGGCAGAACTGTTCGCGGCTCATCCCGAGGAGCTGGGTGATCTCCTCGCCGATCTCCTGGTGGGAGCGGCTGAGGTCCTTCCAGGAGGCGCCCGGCGCGTGGTACTCGCGCAGCCAGCTCTGCGCCTTCTCCGTCGTGGTGCCCGTGCCGCGCCGCTTGGGGCGCTCGAAGGGCGGCTGCCGGGTGACCTCCAGACGGCGTCCGGCCACGGTGAGTTCGAGCGCGACCTCGGTGCGGGTGGCCGCGGGCGCGTGGTCGCTGCGCAGCGAACCGCCCTGCCGGGCGCCCGGCACGGAGCCGTAGAGCGCGAAGCAGACGGCGTCCAGGACGGAGGTCTTTCCGGCGCCGGTCGGCCCGTGCAGCAGGAAGAGCCCCGCGGCCGACAGGTCGTCGAAGTCGACCTCCTGGGCACCGCCGAACGGCCCGAAGGCGGTGATGCGCAACCGGTGCAGCCTCATCGGCCCTCCTCGAAGTCCGGCCCGTGGAGGGGACCTTGCGGCTGGACGAGGCCCTGCGGCTGGACGAGGTCCTGCGGCTGGGCGGGGCCTTCCCGGCCGTCCGGGGCGTACGGCGGGGTCACCTGGCGACCTCCCGGACCGTGTCGTCGGCGCGGACCGTGTCGAACGCGTCCCGCAGCACCGCCTGTTCGCGCTCGTCGGGTCCGGCGCCGCGCACATGGGCCACGAAGTCCTCCGCGATCTGCTGGTCGCCGCGGCCCGCGAGCCGCCGCGCGTACGAGACGTCCGGGTCGTCCGGTGCCCGCTCCGGGGCGAAGACGAGGCTGAGCGTGTGCGGGAACCGCACGGTGAGGCGTGCCATGGGGTCGGCGGGGCGCACCGGGTCGGTGAGGGTGGCCTCGACCCACGCCTCCTCGTGGCGCGCCAGCCCCGGATCGGCGAGCAACTGCGCCAACTCCCCCCGGATACGGGCCAGTGCGCGCGGTACGGGGCAGTCGACGCGCTCGGCCCCGACCGAACCGTCCGCCCCGAGGTCGACCAGCCACATGCTCTTGCGGTGGTCCGCCTCGGAGAAGGAGTACGGCAGCGGCGACCCCGAGTACCGCACGCGCGCGGTGATGGCCTGGCTGCCGTGGAGATGGCCGAGCGCGACGTAGTCGACCCCGTCGAAGACACCGGCGGGGACGGACGCGACACCGCCCACCGTGATGTCCCGCTCGCTGTCGCTGGCCTCGCCGCCCGTGACGAAGGCGTGGGCGAGGACGACGGAACGGGTGCCCGGCGCGCGGGTGGCGAGGTCGGCCCGCACCCGGTCCATGGCGGCGGCGAGCACGCTCTCGTGGCCCGCCTTCTCCACCCCGAACTCGTCCTTCACCAGCGCCGGTTCGAGATACGGCAGTCCGTAGAAGGCCACGTCCCCGAAGGCGTCGCGCAGCAGCACCGGTGTGCCGCAGGCCGCCGGCTCGGTGCGCAGGTGGATGCCCGCGCGGTCGATGAGCCCGGCGCCGACACCGAGCCGGCGCGCCGAGTCGTGGTTGCCGGAGATCATCACGGTGGGGACGCCGAGGCCGGCCAGGCGGTGCAGCGCGTCGTCGAAGAGCCGGACCGCGGCCAGCGGGGGCACGGCCCGGTCGTACACGTCGCCCGACACGACCACCGCGTCCACGCCGCGCTCGCGCACGGTGGTGACGAGGTGGCCGATGAACTCGGCCTGGGCGCCGAGCATGTCGACCCGGTGGAACGCCCGGCCCAGGTGCCAGTCGGAAGTGTGCAGGAGCCTCATGATCCCCGAGACTAACGGCTGGGTCGGACACCACGGGCGGCTGCTCCCGTATCGCCCCGGTCCGCGGCCTATGCGTCCCCGTACGCCTCTCCGCCCGGTTCGAACCCCGCCGTCCCCGCCGTGCTGTCGGCCAACCAGCTCCGGAAGTGGGCCACATCGGCGTCGGGCAGGGCGATCTCCAGGGTGACGGCCTCCCCGTAGCGCACGTCGCGCACGTCGCGGCCGGTCGACCGCAGGTCGTTCTGCAGCCTGCCCGCCCGCTGGTGGTCGACGGTCACGGTCGCGAGCCTCAGGCGCCTGCGGGTGCGCGTGCCGAGGGCGTCCAGCGTCTCCCCGACCACGCCGCCGTAGGCGCGGATGAGTCCTCCCGCGCCGAGTTTGACGCCTCCGTAGTAGCGGGTGACGACGGCGGCGACGTACCGCATGTCGCGCCGCAGCAGCATCTGGAGCATCGGGAGGCCCGCGGTGCCGCCCGGTTCGCCGTCGTCGCTCGCCTTCTGCACGGCGGCGTCGGCGCCGATGACGTACGCGAAGCAGTTGTGCGTCGCGTCCGCGTGCTCCTTGCGGACGGCCGCGACGAAGTCCCGCGCCTCCCGCTCGGTGGCCGCCGGTGCCAGCGCGCAGCGGAAGCGCGAGTGGCCGATCTCGGTCTCGTGCACGCCTGCGCGGGCCACGGTGCGGTACTCGTCCTGCATCGGACCAGCGTATGCGTGCCGCGCGCGTGCGCACGACCACCGGTCACCGCGACCGCGAGCGTCACCCGGAGCCCTTGGGGCCCCGCGGCACGATCATGTCCGTGAGCAGGGCCGCGCCGGGGCCGAGCGCGGCCCAGGCGCTGCCGTGCCAGGCGAGGACGGCGACGGCCGAGGTGGGGAACTTCCTGCGGACGTCCTCCAGCGCGTCGCCGAGGCCGTCCCCGGCCAGCGCCAGGACCAGTTCCTCCAGGCCGGGGTTGTGCCCGACGAGCAGCAGGGTCCCGACCTCCGCGGGCACCTCGCGCACCACGTCGAGCAGCTCGGGCACCTCCGCCGCGTACAGCCGCGCGTCGTGCCGTACCGGCGGGGGCGTGCCCCACTCGGCGGCGGTCAGCTCCCAGGTCTGCCGGGCGCGGACGGCGGTGGAGCAGAGCGCGAGGTCCGGCAGGCAGTCGGCCGCGGCGAGGGCACGGCCGGCGGCCGGGGCGTCCCGGCGCCCGCGCGGCGCGAGGGGCCGCCGGTGGTCGGGGACGCCGTCCGGCCAGGCGGACTTGGCGTGCCGCAGGACGGCGAGCCGGCGCAGCGGGCCCGCTCCGGCGCGCGCGATCACGCCGGAGCCCCGCGGCCGACGTCCTGGGTGAGTCCGAGCCCGAGGAGCCGGTCCGCATAGGCGTACGTCTCGAAGCGGGCCCCGTCCGGAACGGTCCCCGAGGTCTCCACCCCGCGCAGCACGGCGAGCACGGCGGGCACGTCCAGGTCGTCCTCCCAGGCGGCGCGCAGCCGGTCCCGTACGGGGTCGGGGATGGGGCCGGAGGGCCGGGTGGCCCAGGCGGCGACCGCGCTGCGCCAGTGCTTCACCCGCCGCTCCGCCTCGGCGAGGTCGGCCGCGCCGAGCCGCAGGGGTTCCCGGCGGGGGCGGGCGAGCAGGGCGTAACGCAGGGCCGTGGCGCTCTCCTCGTCGTCCGCCGCACCGCTGTCGAGGCGNACCGCGCTGCGCCAGTGCTTCACCCGCCGCTCCGCCTCGGCGAGGTCGGCCGCGCCGAGCCGCAGGGGTTCCCGGCGGGGGCGGGCGAGCAGGGCGTAACGCAGGGCCGTGGCGCTCTCCTCGTCGTCCGCCGCACCGCTGTCGAGGCGGGCCGGGGCGACCTCCAGGCACAGACCGCCGGCCGCCGCGGCCGGTGGCGCGGCACCGGCCGCGGCGCCGGCCGTGTGCCCGGCCGTGTGGCCGGCCGTGTGGCCGTCCGTGTGGCCGTCCTCCGCCGGGGCCAGTACGTGCAGCACCTGCGCCTCGCCCAGGCCGGGGGCGTCCGGGCCCGGGCCGTCCGGGCCGCTCTCCCGTCCGTCCTCGAAGGGCTCGAAGGGCTCGAAGGGGCGGATGCCGAGCGCCGTGGCCCTGGCGCGGAGTTCGGCGCGTCGGTCCGTGCCGGTGAGGACGGTCCAGACGGGTGTCCCGCCGATCTCCAGGGCCCGTACGAGGACGTCGGCGACGAGGAGCACGCGCAGGCCGGTGGTGTCGGGGCGCGGCACATGGGCCTGGACGCGGGTCAGGCCCCGGCGGGCGGGGGTGGCGGTGGCGGAGGCGCCTGTCCGGGCGTCGGTGATACGCAGCACGGGCCGAGCGTAGGCGGACGGGACGCCGTGCGCGGGGATCCCGACGTCATTCCGGACGCGCGTCAGCGGATTCCTGGGGCGCCGGCCGGCCCAGGGTGCCCAGGAAGCGGACGTGCGGCCGGCCGTCGGCGTCGCGGGTGACGGCGGCCCGGACGCCGTACACCCCGGCGATGAGGTCCTCGGTGAGGACGTCGCCCGGGGTCCCGCAGGCCACCGTGCGTCCTTCGCGCAGGACGAGGAGCCGGTCGCAGAACATCGCAGCGAGGTTCAGGTCGTGCAGGGCGACGACGCTGGTGACCGGGAGCGAGGCGACGAGGGCCAGCAGGTCGAGCTGGTGCTGGATGTCGAGGTGGTTGGTCGGTTCGTCCAGGAGCAGTTCGCGGGGTTCCTGGGCGAGGGCGCGGGCGATCTGGACGCGCTGGCGCTCGCCGCCGGACAGGGTGTGCCAGGACTGGTGGGCGCGGTCGGCGAGACCGGTGCGCGCCAGGGCCTCGCGCACGGCCTCCTCGTCGGCCCCGGACGGGGGCGACCAGGCGCGCCGGTGCGGGGTGCGGCCCAGGCGCACGACCTCCAGGACGCTCATCTCCGCCTGGGTGTCCGCCTGCTGCTCGACCACCGCGACCCGGCGGGCGATGTCACGGCGGCCCAGCGCGGCGAGCGGCCGGCCGTCGAGGGTGACGACGCCCGAGGCCGGGGCGAGGACGCCGGAGAGCAGGCGCAGGAGGGTGGACTTGCCGGAGCCGTTCGGGCCGAGAAGGCCGACGGTGGTGCCGGGGGCGGGGCTGAGGGTGACGCCGTCCAGGATGACGCGCCCGTCGGCGGTGCGGGTGACATGCCGGGCCCGCAGCCCTTCGGCCGGCCCGGCGTCCGTGTGCGAGGCACCGCGCCCGGCATCCGCGTGCGCGCCGCCGCGCCCGGCGTGGGTGTGTGCGCCGCCGCGGGCGCCGGTCGCGCGCGCGGCCGTCATCGCGCCCTCCGTGTCCGGTACAGCACCAGCACGAACACCGGTACGCCGATGAGCGAGGTGACCACGCCGACGGGCACCTCCTGGGGATCGAGGACGGTACGGGCCAGGGTGTCCACCCAGACCAGGAACACCGCGCCGGCGAGGGCGGCGACCGGCAGCAGCCGGGCGTGGCCGGAGCCGACCAGCGCCCGCGCGGCGTGCGGCAGGACGAGGCCGACGAAGCCGATGGCGCCCGCCGAGCTGACGAGGGCGGCGGTCAGGAGGGCCGTGGCGCACAGCAGCACCAGCCGCGTGCGGGCCACGGACACCCCGAGGGTGGCGGCGGCGTCCTGGCCGAAGGCGAAGGCGTCGAGCGTGCGCGCGTGCGCCAGGCAGACCGCCAGCGCGACGGCCAGCACCGCGAGGCAGATCCGGACGTCGGTCCAGCCGGTCCCGCCCAGCGAGCCGAGCAGCCAGAACAGCACACCGCGGGTGGTCTCGGCGTCGGCCGCGGTCAGGACGACGAAGGAGGTGAGCGCGGAGAAGAGCTGCATCGCGGCGACTCCGCTGAGCACCACCTGGTCCGTCGTGCCGCCGAGGGTGTGGCTGAGCAGCAGGACGAGCCCGAAGGAGAGCAGCGCGCCGAGGAACGCGCCCGCGGAGACGGACACCAGGCCGCCGCCCGCCCCGAGGACCACCACGACGACGGCGCCGGTCGAGGCGCCCGAGGACACGCCGAGGACGAACGGGTCGGCGAGCGGGTTGCGCAGCAGGGACTGCATCACCGCGCCGCACACGGCGAGTCCGGCGCCGCAGACGGCGGCCAGCAGGGTGCGCGGCAGGCGCAGCTCCCAGACGATGCCGTCCCGGACGGGGCTCAGTCCGCTGCTCCCCCAGCCGAGGTGGGAGGCGACCACGGACCAGACGTCCCCGACCCGGATGTCCGCGGGGCCGATGGTGATCGCGACGGCGACGGACGCGACGAGCAGGGCCGCACCGGCCGCGCAGAGCGGCCACACACCCGGTCGTGTCACCCCGCGAGCCCGAACTCCCGCAGGGCCGCCGCCACTTGCTCGACGCCGTCGACGGTGCGGATGGTCGGGTTCAGGGCCTGCCCGCTGAGCCGGACGTACCGCTTCTCCCTGACGGCGGTCATGTTCCTGGTGACCGGGTCGGACTCCAGGAACTCGATCTTCCTCTCCGCGGACTCGGCGGTCTGCGACTTGCGGGTCAGATCGCCGATGACGAGGACGTCGGGGTCACGGTCGGCCACCGTCTCCCAGTTGATCTGGGGCCATTCCTGGCGGGTGTCGTCGAAGACGTTCCTCGCGCCCAGCGCCCGGGTCATGATGCCGGGGGACCCGCAGCAGCCCGCCATGTAGGGCGACTCGGCGTTGGCGAACCAGTACAGGAGGGAGACGTCCGTGGCGTCGGCGCCGGAGGTGGCCCTCGCCATGCGCCGCTCCAGTTCGGCGACGAATTCCTCGCCCCGCTCCTCGACGCCGAACACCTCGGCCAGATCGCGTATCTCGTCGTGGACGGCGTCGATGCCGAGCGGCTCACTGCGGGCGCCGTCGCCGTCGCCGGTGTTGTCCTTGCCCACGCAGTCCGAGGGCGCGACGTACGCGGGCACGCCGAGTTTCTCGAACTGCTCCCGGGTGGCGACGCCTCCCTTGCCGAGCACGGACTCGAACGAGGCGGCGACGAAGTCGGGGTCGGCGTCCAGGACCCGTTCGAAGGAGGGGGCGTTGTCGGCGAGCCGCTCCACCTTCGCGTTGGCCTTCTCCAGAGCCTTCGGCACGGGGTCGGTCCAGGTGGCGGTGCCGGCCATGCGGTCGGCCAGGCCCAGCGAGAGCATGATCTCGGCGGAGCCCTGGTTGAGGGCGACGGCCCGGCGTGGCGGGGACTCCACCCGTACGGTGTGCCCGCAGTTGTCCAGGGTGACGGCGGCTCCGGTGTCCGCGCCGGGCGGGTCGGCCGCTCCGCAGCCGGTCAGCAGGAGGGCCGCGCACAGGAGCAGGGCGGCAGGGCGGGCGGGGCGTGCGAAGGGCACGGAAGTTCCTCGGGCGTCGAGGGCTCGGACGCGGAGCCCGGTCGTACGGTGCTCCCCCGCCGTCCTGTGACCGCGGGGGCCGCCAGCAGGTCTTCGGACTCGGGTTCACCCGGACGGGGCGCCTTCCCGGACCGTCGTTCCGGTCCAGTGGCCGATGCCCCGCCCGTCACCCTCACCGCTGCGCGTCAGCTCCGGATTTCCACCGGATTCCCTGACCCACGTACATGGGTTCGACTGGCTCCGGCAAGCTATCACGGCGCCTTTCGCGACGGCGCGGCCCCTCGGCGGGACCTGCGCCGGGACCGGCGCCGGGAATCACCGCGGCGTGTCCGCTGTTGTGCCGCGCAGCAGCCACCACCCCATTCCCAGGAGGCCCCGTGCACGGCGACCAGGCAACGATCCGCAAGATCCTCACCGAGCTGGGCGACACCTGGGCCGTCGTCGGCCTGTCGTCGAACGAGGAGCGTCCCGCGTACGGCGTCGCGGCGGTGCTCAAGCGCTACGGCAAGCGCGTGGTCCCGGTGCACCCGAAGGCCGAGACGGTCCACGGGGAGAAGGGGTACGCCTCCCTGGCGGACATCCCCTTCGAGGTCGACGTCGTCGACGTGTTCGTCAACAGCGACCTGGCCGGTTCCGTCGCCGACGAGGCCGTCGCCATCGGCGCCAAGGCCGTCTGGTACCAGCTCGGCGTGATCGACGAGGCCGCCTGCGGGCGCACCCGCGCGGCGGGCCTCGACATGGTCATGGACCGCTGCCCGGCGATCGAGATCCCCCGCCTGGGCTGACCCGCGCGGCCGGGCCCGTTCCGGTGGCGCGGTCCCACCGCTGTTCCTCCGGGGTCACCGCTGTTTCTTCGAGGTCACCGTGAACTGCGCCCCGTCGGGGTCGCGCAGCACCGCCTCCGCGGCGGTCGCCCCGTCCCGGACCGTGCCCCCGTGGGCCAGTGCGGCGCGCACGCAGGCGCCGACGTCGGCGACCGCGAAGTGCACCTGCCAGTGGGGCCGGATCGTGGGGTCGGGGGCCGCCTCCACCGCGCCCGAGTGGATACGGGCCACGACGTCGCCCTCGCTGCGCAGGACCACCTCGTCCCCGTCGTAGTGCACCTCGCAGCAGCCGGGCCGCGAGGTCGCCCATTCCAGCACCCCGCCGTAGAACATGGCGGCGTCGAAGGCGTTGCGCGTGTGCAGGCGCAGGAAGGCGGGGGCGGCCCGCCGCCAGGTGTCCCAGCCGACGACGAGCCGGCCCTCCCAGATGCCGAAGACGGCTCCGTCGCGGTCCGCCAGCAGGGCCGCCCGCCCCGGCGGGAAGCCGATGGGCCCGACGGCGGTCGTCCCGCCGCGCTCCTGGCCGCGGGCGACCGCCTCGTCGGCGCTGTCCACGGCGAAGTACGGGGTCCAGGCGACGGCCATCTGCCACATCGAGGCGACGGCCGCGATGCCCGCGACCGGCACTCCGTCCGCGTAGGCGATCCGGAAGCGGTCCATCAGCGAGGCCGTCCGGAAGTGCCAGCCCAGCACCGCCCGGTAGAAGTCCTCGGCGGTCTGCTGGTCGCGCGCCGTCAGGCTGACCCAGCACGGGGCACCGGCCACCGAGTGGCTGGAGACGACGTCGTTGCGGACACTTGCGTCGCTGTTCATGGCAGTACCGTTCCTGAGATCGCGCCGGGGGCGTGGGCGGGTACCCGACAGCGCCGCAAGCGCTCGCCGGGCCGTGGTTCCGTCTCCCTCAGCATCCCCCGCCCGCGCCCCCCGCGCCCGGAGGCAGGCGGGATCCCGGTCCCCGAGCACCCGGAAGGCCACGTCCGGAACGGGCCGGACGCCCGTTCCCCGGCGGACAGATCACCCGGCGGCCCACGCCGCGCAGGTTGACGAGGGCCGCGAGCCGCGCCGTCCGGCCGGTCCCGCGGGGCCGGCCGGACGGCTCAGGCGACCCCGAGCCCCTCCACCACCTCGGCGTTCGGCAGTTCCGCGAAGGCCCGCCCGGGCACGAGCAGCTTGCCGCGCCGCCGGCCGCTGCCCACCAGTACGTACGGCAGGTCGACGACGGCGGGGTCGACCAGCACCGGCCACCCGGCGGGCAGCCCGATCGGGGTGATGCCGCCGTACTCCATGCCCGTCCCGCCGGTCGCCGTGTCCATCGACGCGAACGATGCCTTGCGCGCGCCGAGCCGGCGCCGGACCACGCCGTTCACGTCGACCCGGGTGGCGGACAGCACCACGCAGGCGGCGAGGGTCGTCTCCCCGCCGCGCCTCCCCTCGACGACCACGCAGTTCGCGGACCGGTCGAGGAGGTCGGGGCCGTAGTGCTCCAGGAAGGTCGCGGTGTCGGCCCACTCCGGCTCGGTGTCGACGTACACGATCCGCTCGGCGGGAACGCTCCCGCGCCAGTCGCGTACGGCGTCGGCGACCGGGCCGGTCAGTACGTCGAGGCGTTCGGGGGCGGGCGTGGCGTCGGCGAAGTCTCCGAGGGGTGCGCGCATGCCCGCACGCTAACAGGCGGGCGAAGGGCCTTCGCCGGGTGCCTCAGCGCACACCGGGGACCGACACCGTCATGACCATCTCCACGGGTACGTCACCGGCGTTGGCGTACGTGTGCGGGGTGTTGGCCTCGAAGGAGGCGCTCGCGCCCGCCGGGACGCGGTACTCCGTGCCGTCGACGGTGAGCGCCAGCTCGCCCTTCGTGACGTGGATGAGTTCGACGGTGCCCGCGGGGTGCGGGTCCGAGGGGCTGCCCTCGCCCGGCATCAGCAGCCAGTCCCACATCTCCAGCGGGCCGGGCGCGTCGGCGCCCGCGAGGAGCCGGTTGTAGCTGCCGGCATCGGTGTGCCAGAGCCGTACGGCCTGCTCGGCCGGGACGATCCGGACCGTCGGGCCCTGCTCGTAGTCGAGCAGGGTGGTGATGCTGATGCCCAGCGCGTCACCGATCTTGACGACCGTGCCGAGGCTGGGGTTGGTCCGGGCCTGCTCGATCTGGATGAGCATGCCGCGGCTGACCCCGGCCCGGGCGGCGAGCGTGTCCAGCGTGAAGCCGCGCTCGGTGCGCCAGCGTCTGACGTTGCGCGCCAGCGACTGGGTCAGCAGGTCGAGGTCCGACACATTCCGTCCAATATTTTGAATTACGCAATTCAGTCGACCGGGCCACGGAGGGGCCGGCGGATCGGTCACCGAACTTTACTGCCCTGTCCGGCCGGTGTGCCGGCTGCGGGCCGTCGTGGCTGGTCGCGCAGTTCCCCGCGCCCCTTCGGGGCCCGTCTCTCCGGGGGCCCGTAGTGCTGCCAGGCCCTCCGCGTCCAGTTCGGCCAGTGCCAGTAGCTGTTCCGGGGTGATGCCGTCGGGGATCGGGACCGGCGCCGGGGTCCTGAGCGGCGGCTGCCAGCCGTCGTCCGGGGTCCAGCGCCGCACGACCCGGGCCGGCGCCCCGGCCACCACCGCGTGGTCGGGCACGGCACCGCGCACCACCGCACCGGCCGCCACCACCACGTTCCGCCCGATGCGCGTCCCCGGCAGGATCACCGCGCCCGTGCCGATCCAGCAGCCCGGGCCGATCTCCACCGGCTCCATCCGCGGCCACTGCTTGCCGATGGGCTTGTGCGGATCGTCGTACGAGTGGTTGGTGGACGTCACGTACACATAGGGACCGAAGTAGCAGTCGCTGCCGATCGTGACCGTCGTGTCGGCGATGACGTGGCTGCCGCGGCCGAGGACGACGCCGTCGCCGATGCTCAGTATGGGCTCGGGGCCGAGGTCGAGGTCGGGCATCAGCCCGGCGGTCAGGGTGACCTGTTCGGCGATGACGCAGTGGTCGCCGAGGCGGATCCACGGCTCGCCGAAGACCGTGCCCTGCGGGAAGGCGAGCCTGGTCCCCGTCCCCAGCGCGCCGAAGCGCAGCCGTCCGGGGCGCTCGGCGGTCACCGCGCCCGTCCGCCGCACCCAGGCCCAGCCGGCGTGGACGGCCCGCTGGACCAGACGGCGCCGCCGGGACGAGAACGTGTTCTTGCTCTTGGGCACCCGCACACCGTACTCAGCGGCCCGTCCGCCCAGGAGCCCGTCCGGCTGTGATCTTCGCCCCACCCGTCGCGGTCCCGTCCCCGTACGTCCCTGTACGGTGCCGGTACCCACGAGGACGAGGAGACGGCGATGACGCACGGGGCGCTGGTCATGGGGATCGGCGGCAAGGAGCCGCGGATCGACGCGGAGGCGTTCGCCGCGCCCACGTCCGTGGTGATCGGCGACGTCGTCCTGCGGCCGGGCGCGAGCCTCTGGTACGGCGCGGTGCTGCGCGCGGACTGCGGTCCGATCGTCATCGGCGCGGACAGCAACGTGCAGGACAACTGCACGCTCCACGTCGACCCCGGGTTCCCGGTCACCGTCGGGGAGCGGGTGTCCATCGGGCACAACGCCGTCGTGCACGGGGCGACGGTCGAGGACGGCTGTCTGGTCGGGATGGGGGCCACGGTCCTCAACGGGGCGGTGATCGGGGCCGGTTCGCTCGTCGCGGCGCAGGCGCTGGTGCCGCAGGGCATGCGGGTCCCCCCGGGCTCGCTCGTGGCCGGGGTGCCCGCGAAGGTGAAGCGGGAGCTCACCGACGAGGAGCGGGAGGGGATCTCGCTCAACGGGGCGCTGTACGTGGAGCTGGCGAAGGCCCACCGGGCCGCCCACGGAGGGTAGGCCCGGGTTCCGCGGACGGCCGCGGGTCCGTCCCCGACGGGGCTAGTCGGTCGCCGGGACCGGCTCCCGCTCCGGTGCCATGTTCCTCGCCTTGCGCCTGAGGACCAGCATCGAGGTGAGGCCGATCAGCACGGCGGCCACCAGGCCGAGCCAGGAGAAGCGCTTGAGCCAGGACTCGGCGACCACGCCCACGTAGTAGACGACCGCGGTGGTGCCGCCCGCCCAGAGGATCCCGCCGAGCACGTTGGCCGTCAGGAACTTCCAGTACGGCATGCGCAGCACACCCGCGAGCGGGCCCGCGAAGATGCGCAGCAGGGCGATGAAACGGCCGAAGAAGACGGCCCACATGCCCCACTTCTGGAAGGACCGCTCGGCGGTGGCGATGTGGCCCTCGCTGAAGTGCTTCGGGAACCTCGCGCCGAGCCGGGCCAGCAGCGGGCGCCCGCCCTTGCGGCCGATGGCGTAGCCGATGGAGTCCCCGATGATCGCCCCGGCGGTCGCGCAGACGCCGAGCACCACGGGGTCGATGTCGCCGTGCTGGGAGGCGAGCAGGGCCGAGGAGACCAGGATGATCTCGCCCGGCAGCGGGATGCCCAGGCTCTCCAGTCCGATGACCAGGGCCACCAGCGCGTAGATGCTGACCGCGGGCACGGTCTCCAGCCATTCCTGGACGTGCAACGCCTGTTCCTCCCGATCCACCGCGGTCCGGGCCGGGCCCGGCGTGCGCCCGGTCGCGCGCACGCCGGGCAGCCTACCCGTTCACTTCTCCGGCCCGGAGCCTCCGCCGGCCTCCCCCACCCCCTGCCCCTACGCCCTGCCCCCTGCTCACACCCCGGCCCGCACCTCGACCGTCGTACGCAGCCTCAGCGCGCGGGACGAGGCTCCCACCCACACGGTCCGCCGCCCCGTGTCGCGCACGGTGAAGGCCACGTCCAGCCCGTCCGCTGCCCGCCGCACCGCCAGGTCCCCGTACCCGAAGGAGGTGTACGAGAGTGGTTGTTCATCGCGTAGTGCTTGACGGTCGCGATGAGGCCCTCCTCCTGGATGCCCCTGATCTCCTCGGCGACGAGGTCGGCGGAGAGGAGCGGGTCCTCGCTGAAGGTCTCGAAGTCGCGGCCCGCGTAGGGGGTGCGGACGAGGTTGGCCATCGGGGAGAGCAGGACGTCCTGGCCGAGGGCGCGCCCCTCGTGGCCGATGACCCGGCCGTAGCGGCGGGCCAGGGCGGGGTCGAAGGCGGAGGCGAGCAGGACGGGCGCGGGCAGGGCGGTGGCGCGGCGCCGGACGCGGACGCCGGCGGGGCCGTCGGCCAGGCGCAGGGGCGGGATGCCGAGCCGCCGTACGCCGGGGACGTAGCCCGCCTGGCCGAGGGACTCCGGGTCGGTGGCGCCGTGCAGCAGGGAGACCTTCCCGTCCAGGGTGAGCCGGGTGAGGAGGCTCTCGACGCGGGGACCCGCGGCCGGTTCGCGCGCGGCCGCCCGGGCCGGCGCGGGGGCGCCTGCGGTCGCGGCGAGGGCCACGGCGGTGGCCCCGCCCAGCAGGCGCAGGACGGAGCGCCGGGACACGGTGCCGGGCATGAGGTGTCACCCCTCGGTGGGTACGGGCACGAGGAGGCGAACCGCGGGGCGCACGGTCGGCGGCCCTTCCGGGCTCGCCCTCCGGACGCACTGTGCGGCACGGGGACCGGGACACTCCGTCAGGCGCCACCGGAACGGCGGAAATCCCCCGCCTGCGCCGCGCGGGCCCGGCGGTCGTGGTCGGCCGGGGGCGTCAGGGGCGTACGAGCAGCTGGAAGTCGAAGGTGTAGCGGGACGCCCGGTAGACGTGGGTGCCGTACTCCACGGCCCGTCCGGTGTCGTCGTAGGCCGTGCGCCGCATGGTGAGCAGTGCGGCTCCCGCGGGTTCGTCGAGCAGGCGGCCCTCCTGGGCGGTGGCGCTGCGGGCGCCCACGGTCTGGTGGGCGCTGTGCAGGGTGATCCCGGCGGACCGCATCAGCCGGTAGAGGCCGGTCGCCTCCAGCCGCGCGGTGTCCAGGTCGAGGAGCGCGGCGGGCAGGTGGTTGCGCAGGTGGGCCATGGGTTCGCCGTGGGTGGAGCGCAGCCGTTCGAGCACGATGACGTCCCGGCCCTCGGGGATGCCGAGGGCCGCGGCGACCTCCGCCGAGGCCGACTCGATCTCGTTGCGCAGGACCCGGGTGGCGGGACTCTGCCCGGCGGCCGCGAGGTCGTCGTACAGGCTGCTCAGTTCCAGCGGGCGCCGGACCTGGCTGTGCACCACCTGGGTGCCGATGCCCCGGCGGCGTACCAGCAGGCCCTTCTCCACCAGGGACTGGATGGCCTGGCGGACGGTCGGCCGGGACAGGCCGAGCCGCGCGGCGATGTCCACCTCGTTGCCCAGCAGGTCGCCCGGGGCGAGCGCCCCGTGCTCGATGGCGGACTCCAGCTGCTGGGCGAGCTGGTAGTAGAGCGGGATCGGGCTGCCCCGGTCCAGGGCGACCTCCAGGCGTTCGAAGGCCCCGGCGGTGGCCGGACGCGCGGTTCCGGTCTGTGTCACGGCAGCCCTTCCCTTCGGGTGCGGCGTGCGTCAGGAGTTGCTGGGGAAACCCAGGTTGATGCCGCCGCCGTCGGCGGGGTCGGGCCAGCGGGTGGTGATGACCTTGCCCTGGGTGTAGAAGGCCACGCCGTCGTTGCCGTAGATGTGGTGGCCGCCGAAGAGGGAGTCCTTCCAGCCGCCGAAGGAGTGGTAGCCGACGGGGACGGGGATCGGCACGTTGACGCCGACCATGCCGGCCTGGACCTCCAGCTGGAAGCGGCGGGCGGCGCCGCCGTCCCGGGTGAAGATCGCCGTGCCGTTGCCCCAGCGGGAGCCGTTGATCAGCTCGACGGCCTCCTCGTACGTCTCGGCGCGCACCACGCACAGCACGGGGCCGAAGATCTCGTCCCGGTAGGCGTCCGCGGTGACCGGGACCTTGTCCAGGAGCGAGACCCCCAGGAAGAAGCCCTCCTCGTGGCCCGGCACGGTGAGGCCCGTGCCGTCCACGACGACCTCGGCGCCCTGCGCGGCGGCGCCCGCCACGTACGAGGCGACCTTGTCGCGGTGCTCGCGGGTGATGAGCGGGCCCATCTCGCTGCCCGGGTCGTCGCCGGGGCCGATCCGCAGGTTCCCGGCCCGTTCGGCGATCTTCCCGACCAGCTCGTCGCCGGTGCCGCCGACCGCGACGACGACCGAGACGGCCATGCAGCGCTCGCCCGCCGAGCCGTACGCGGCGTTGATGGCCTGGTCGGCGGCGAGGTCCAGGTCGGCGTCGGGCAGCACCAGCATGTGGTTCTTGGCGCCGCCGAGGGCCTGCACGCGCTTGCCGTGCTCGATGCCCTTGAGCTGGATGTACTTGGCGATGGGCGTGGAGCCGACGAAGGAGACGGCGGCGACGTCCGGGTGCTCCAGGAGGCGGTCCACGGCCTCCTTGTCGCCCTGCACGACGTTGAGCACGCCGTCCGGCAGTCCGGCCTCGGAGGCCAGCTCGGCCAGCCGGAACGAGGCGGAGGGGTCCTTCTCGCTCGGCTTGAGGACGAAGGTGTTGCCGCAGGCGACGGCCAGCGGGAACATCCACATCGGCACCATCGCCGGGAAGTTGAACGGCGTGATGCCCGCGACGACACCGAGCGGCTGGCGGATCGCGGCCACGTCGACCCGGTTCGAGACCTGGGTGGACAGCTCGCCCTTCAGCAGCTGCGGGACCGAGCAGGCCAGTTCGACGATCTCCATACCGCGGGCGACCTCGCCGAGCGCGTCGGAGTGCACCTTGCCGTGCTCGGCGGTGATCAGCCGGGCGAGCTCGTCGCGGTGCGCGTCCAGCAGTTCGCGGTACTTGAAGAGCACCGAGGTCCGCTTGGCGAGCGAGGCGGTGCCCCAGCTCCCGAAGGCGGCCTTCGCGGCGGCGACGGCGGCGTCCACCTCGTCCGCGGAGGCGAAGGGCACCTGCTTCTCCTGGGCCCCCGTGGCCGGGTTGTAAACGGGGCCGAAGCGGCCGGAGGTGCCCGCGACGGGCTTCCCGCTGATCCAGTGGTCGATGTTCTTCATACGGTGCCGGTCCTTTTCGTGAACGGGAGGGAGCGGGAGGGACGCCCGGGCGGGTGCGGGAGGGAGCGGGAGGGACGCCCGGGCGGGTGCGGGAGGGTCACAGGTGGCGGCGGCGGCCGGCGGCCTGCCGGTCGTACTGCGCGCGGGCGCGGGTGGCGGCCTCGCGGGAGGCGACCTCGGCGACCGGTACGTCCCACCACGCCTCGGCGCCGGGGGCGGTGGGCGTCGGGTCGGTCTCGACGTACACGCAGGTCGGCCGGTCGGAGGCGCGGGCGGCGGCCAGGGCGTCGCGCAGTTCGCGCACGGTCCTGGCGCGCAGGACGTCCATGCCGAGGCTGGCGGCGTTGGCGGCCAGGTCGACCGGCAGCGGAGCACCCGTGAAGCTTCCGTCGGGAGCCCGGTAGCGGTAGGCGGTGCCGAAGCGCTCGCCGCCCACCGTCTCGGACAGGCCGCCGATGGACGCGTACCCGTGGTTCTGGAGGAGCACCAGGTTGACGGGCAGCCCCTCCTGGACGGCCGTGACGATCTCGGTGGGCATCATCAGGTACGTGCCGTCGCCGACCAGCGACCAGACCGGGACGCCGGGTGCGGCCTGCTGGACGCCGATGCCGGCCGGGATCTCGTAGCCCATGCAGGAGTAGCCGTACTCCAGGTGGTACTGGCGGGGGCCGCGCGCACGCCAGAGCTTGTGCAGGTCGCCGGGGAGCGAGCCGGCGGCGTTGATGACCACGTCCTCGTCGCCGACCACGGCGTCCAGGGCGCCGAGGACCTGGGTCTGGGTGGGGACCGCGTGCTCGTCGTCCGCCCGGTAGGCGGCGTCCACGACGGCCTCCCAGCGCTCCTTGCCCTCCCGGTACTCCGCCTCGTACGCCTCGTCCACCCGGTGGCCGGCCAGCGCCCCGGTGAGGGCCTCCAGACCGGCGCGGGCGTCGGCGACCAGGGTGCGCGCGCTCAGTTTGTGCGCGTCGAAGGCGGCGACGTTGAGGTTCAGGAACCGCACGTCCGGCTCCTGGAAGAGCGTGCCGGAGGCGGTGGTGAAGTCCGAGTAGCGGGTGCCGACGCCGATGACCAGGTCGGCGGTGCGGGCCAGGCCGTCGGCGACGGCGGTGCCGGTGTGGCCGATGCCGCCGACGTCCGCGGGGTGGTCGTACCGCAGGGAGCCCTTGCCGGCCTGGGTGGACGCGACGGGGATGCCGGTGGCGTCCGCGAACGCCCTGAGTGCCTCCTCGGCCTCGCTGTGGTGGACACCGCCGCCCGCGACGAGCAGGGGGCGCCGGGAGCCCCGTACGGCTTCCACTGCGGCGGCCAGCTCGGCCGGTTCGGGCGCCGGGCGGCGGACGTGCCAGACCCGGTCGGCGAAGAACTCCTCGGGCCAGTCGTACGCCTCGGCCTGGACGTCCTGCGGCAGGGCGAGGGTGACGGCGCCGGTGTCGACGGGGTCGGCGAGCACCCGCATCGCGTTCAGGGCGGACGGGATCAGCGCCTCGGGGCGGTGGACGCGGTCGAACCAGCGGGAGACCGGGCGCAGGGTGTCGTTGACGGACAGGTCGGCCTCGACCGGGTGCTCCAGCTGCTGGAGCAGCGGGTCGGCGACGCGGGTCGCGAAGTAGTCGCCGGGCAGCAGCAGGACGGGCAGCCGGTTGACCGTGGCCAGGGCCGCGCCGGTGACGAGGTTGGTGGCGCCGGGGCCGATGGAGGTGGTGACGGCCTGCGCGGAGAGCCGGTTGAGCTGGCGGGCGTGGCCGACGGCGGCGTGCACCATGGCCTGTTCGTTGCGGCCCTGGTGGAACGGCATGGCCTCCTCGCCCGCCTCGAGGAGCGCCTGGCCCAGGCCCGCCACGTTGCCGTGGCCGAAGATCCCCCAGGTGCCGGCGATCAGCCGGTGCCGCACGCCGTCGCGTTCGGTGTACTGCGCGGACAGGAAACGCACCAGTGCCTGGGCGACGGTCAGACGGAGCGTGGAGCGGCTCATCGGTTCCTCACTGGGATGCGGAGGCGGGACAGGAGGTCGGGGGCACAGGATCGGAGGGTCAGGAGTCGGGGGCCAGCCGGGGGTCGACCGGCTGGCTCTTCCAGGTGTCCCGGATCCAGGCGTGGTCGGGGTGGTCGCGGATCAGCCAGGCGCGGTCGGCGCCGGGGCCCGCCATGACGTTGAGGTAGTACATGTCGTGGCCCGGCGCGGCGATCGAGGGGCCGTGCCAGCCGTCCGGGATCAGCACGACGTCCCCGCCGCGCACCTCGGCCAGCACGTCCGTGCCGCTGCCGTGGCCGGACGGCGAGACCCGCTGGTAGCCGAGCCCGGGGGTGCCCTCGTGGCCGGCGATCTCGAAGTAGTAGATCTCCTCCAGCTCGGACTCCTCGCCGGGCCGCTCCTCGTCGTGCTTGTGCGGCGGGTAGGAGGACCAGTTGCCGCCGGGGGTGATGACCTCGACCGCGATGAGCCTGTCGCACTCGAAGACGTCGGCCGCGCCGAAGTTGCGGACCCGGCGGGAGCAGGTGCCGCTGCCGCGCAGTTCCACCGGCACGGCGTCGGCGGGGCCGTACCGGGCCGGCAGGCGGCGCTCGCAGCGGGCGCCGGTGAGGGCGAACCGGCCGCCCCCGGGGGAGGTGAGGGCGGCGGTCGCGTCCCTGGGCACGTAGACGAAGTCGCTGACGCCGCTGAACACGTCGGCGCGGCCCCGCAGCGCGAACTCGTCCCGGCCGAAGTCGTCGGTGACGGCGACGGAGCAGGAGCCGCCGAGCGGGAGGACGATCCACTCGCTGTCCCCGGCGGTGAACAGGTGCGTACCGCCGGGCGGCAGTTCCAGGACGCGCAGGCTGGAGTACGCCCAGCCCGCGCTCTCCGGGGTGACGTCCACGGCGTACGGGTCGCCGGTGGCCTTGCCCGCGGGCAGATGGTGTGCGCTGGTCACGAGAGGGGGTCCTTCCGATGTCCGGGCGGGCTGGTCGGGCGGGCTGGTCGCGCGGTCAGAGCAGGCCGACCGCGGTGTCCACCGCGGTCTCGACGGTGCCCTCGGCGGGGTAGAGCAGGGACCGGCCGACGACCAGGCCCTGGACGGTGGGCAGCCGCAGGCACTTGCGCCACTTCTCGTACGCGCCCTCCTGGTCCCCGCCGACCTCGCCGCCGAGCAGGACGGCGGGCAGGGTGGAGGTCTCCAGCGCGGCGGCCATGTCGTCCGGATCGCTGGTGACGGGCAGTTTCAGCCAGGTGTACGCGGAGGTGCCGCCGAGGCCGGAGGCGATGGCGATGGAGCGGGTGACGCCCTCCGCGGAGAGGTCGTTGCGGACCTTCCCGTCGACGCGGCGGGAGATGAACGGCTCCACGAACACGGGGAGCCGTCGTGCGGCCATGTCGTCGATCGCCCGGGCGGACGCCTCCAGTGTGGTCAGCGAACCGGGGTCGTCGTAGTCGATGCGCAGCAGGAGCTTGCCCGCGTCGAAGTTCATCCGGGCGATGTCCTCGGCGCGCTGGCCGGTGAAGCGGTCGTCCATCTCGAAGGCGGCGCCGGCCAGGCCGCCGCGGTTCATGGAACCCATGACGACCTTGCCCTCCAGCGCGCCGAGCAGCAGGAGGTCCTCCAGGATGTCGGCGGTGGCGAGCACCCCGTCCACACCCGGCCGGGACAGCGCGACGCACAGGCGCTCCAGCAGGTCGGCGCGGTTGGCCATGGCCAGCCGGTGGTCGCCGACACCGAGCGCGCCGCGTGCCGGGTGGTCGGCGGCCACGATCATGAGGCGGCCGCTGTCGCCGACGAGGGGGCGCCGGCCGCGGCGGGCGGCCGCTTCGGCCACGGCCTCCGGATGCCGGGCGCGCACCCTGACGAGGTCGGGGATGGTGATGCTCAAGGGGTTGGCTCCGTTTCGGGGATTGCGGTGTCAGCCGCGGGAGGTGACGAGGTCCTCGACCTCGGCGGCGGTCGGCATCGCGGAGGAGCAGGCGAGGCGGGAGGCGACCAGGGCGCCGGCCGCGTTGGCGTACCGCATCGTCCTCTCCAGTTCCCAGCCGGCCAGCAGTCCGTGGCAGAGCGAGCCGCCGAAGGCGTCGCCGGCGCCGAGGCCGTTGACCACCTCCACGGGCACGGGCGGCACTTCGGCGGCGGTGCCGTCGCGGTGGACGGCGAGGACGCCCTTGGGTCCCTGCTTGACGACGGCCAGTTCCGCACCGGCTTCGAGGAGCGCCTCGGCGCAGGCGCGCGGTTCCCGGACCCCGGTGGCGATCTCGCACTCGTCGAGGTTGCCGACGGCGACGGTGGCGTGCCGCAGGGCCTCGGTGTAGTACGGGCGGGCCTCCTCCGGGTCCTTCCAGAACATCGGACGCCAGTCGAGGTCGAAGACGGTGGTCCCGGCCCTGTCGCGGGACTTGAGGGCGGCGAGGGTGGCCGAGCGGCTGGGCTCCTCGCTCAGTCCGGTTCCGGTGATCCAGAAGATCTTCGCCGCGCGCAGGGCGAAGAAGTCGAGTTCGTCGGTGTGGATCTCCAGATCGGGCGCCTTGGGCTGCCGGTAGAAGTACAGCGGGAAGTCGTCGGGCGGGAAGATCTCACAGAACGTGACCGGCGTCGGGTGGTGCGGGACCGGGGTGACCCAGCGGTCGTCGACCCCGAATTCCTCCAGAGCCTGGTGGAGATAAGCTCCGAAGGGATCATCGCCGGTACGGCTGACGATCGCCGTCGTGCGCCCCAGGCGTGCCGCGGCGACCGCCACGTTGGCCGCCGAACCGCCGAGGAACTTGCCGAAGGTCTCGACGCGGGCCAGCGGTACGCCGGTCTGCAGGGGGTAGAGATCGACCCCCAGGCGACCCATGGTGATCAGGTCGAAGGACTCGGTCATACGCGTCGCTCCTCGTGGTGGCTGCGGACTTGTGGGGGTGGGGGTGCGGGGACCGGTGTCCTAGGTGTAAGACCGGGCGCCGATCCATGTCAAGACTTTGTACTTACATTCTCACGTGATCGTGAAGTGATGTCTTAACAAAGTATTGACAGCGGGGTATATCAGGGACTTACATCCCCTCCCAGCAGATCCCAACCGAACAGCCGAGCTTTCAGCTCCCTTCTCCCCCTGTCGCACAGTGAGGTGCCGGAAAGATGGACCGCACGTCTCGCCCCCGCTCCCGCAGATTCGCCCTCGTCGCCGCGGCCGCCGCGGCGGCCCTGATGGTCACCGGCTGCTCCAGTGACTCCGGCGGCAAGAAGGCCGAGGAGGACTCGGGCAACGCGTCCGCCGGCAAGGCCGACACCCCCCGCATGAAGGTCGCGATGATCACCCACGCGGCCCCCGGCGACACCTTCTGGGACCTCGTCCGCAAGGGGGCGGAGACCGCCGCCGCCAAGGACAACGTCGAGCTGGTGTACTCCAACAACCCCGACTCGGCGAAGCAGGCCAACCTCGTCCAGAACGCGATAGACCAGAAGGTCGACGGCATCGCGCTCACCCTCTCCAAGCCGGACGCCATGAAGTCCGTGGTCGCCAAGGCCAAGAAGGCGGGCATACCCGTCGTCGGCCTCAACGGAGGCATAGACGACTGGAAGGAGCAGGGCCTCCTCCAGTACTTCGGGCAGGACGAGTTCGTGGCCGGTGAGGCATTCGGCGAGAAGCTCAACGAACTCGGCGCCGAGAACAACATCTGCGTCATCCACGAACAGGGCAGCGTCTCCCTGGAGGCGCGCTGTTCCGGTGTGAAGAAGACGTTCAAGGGCAAGACCACCACCCTCAACGTGAACGGCACGAACATGCCGTCCGTGAAGTCGACGATCAACGCCAAGCTCAAGCAGGACTCCTCGATCGACTACGTGGTCACCCTCGGCGCCCCGTTCGCCCTGACCGCCGTGCAGTCCGTGGACGACGCCGGCAGCAAGGCGAAGGTGGCGACGTTCGACCTCAACAAGGAGATGGTCGACGCCGTCGAGGGCGGCGACATCGAGTTCGCCGTCGACCAGCAGCCGTACCTGCAGGGCTACCTGTCGGTGGACTCGCTGTGGCTGTACAGGACCAACGGCAACTTCAGCGGCGGCGGCCAGGAGCCGGTGCTGACCGGCCCGGCGTTCGTCGACAAGGAGAACGTGGCCGACATCGCGAAGTTCGCCGCGAAGGGCACGCGGTGACACCCATGACCCAGGCAACGGCACCGGCGGCGAGCCCCTCGTCGCCGGCCTCGCCGGCCGCTCCCCAGGACGGCCGGACCTCACGGCGGTCGCTGAGCCGCAGACTGGCGGCGCGCCCCGAGATCGGCGCCCTCATCGCGGCGATCGTGGTCTACGTCTTCTTCTTCACGGTGGCCACCCCCTTCCGTGAGGCGGGTTCGCTGGCCAACGTGCTGTACGAGGCGTCCGTCATGGGCATCATGGCCCTGCCGGTGGCGCTGCTGATGATCGGTGGCGAGTTCGACCTGTCCGCCGGTGTCGCGGTCACCACCTCCGCGCTGACCGCGAGCATCCTGAGCTTCCAGCTGTCCGTGAACGTGTGGACCGGCGTCGTCGTAGCCCTGGTGGTGGCGCTGGCGATCGGCGCCTTCAACGGCTGGCTGCTGGTCCGCACCGGCCTGCCGTCGTTCCTGATCACCCTCGGCTCGTTCCTGATCCTCCAGGGCGCCAACCTGGCCGTCACCAAGTTCTACACCGGGAACGTCGCCACCGACTCCATCAGCGACATGGACGGCTTCGACCAGGCGCGCAAGGTCTTCGCCTCGGAGATCGGCATCGGCGGTGTCGACGTCAAGATCACCGTCTTCTACTGGCTGGTCCTGGCCGCCGCCGCGACCTGGCTGCTGCTGCGCACCAAGTTCGGCAACTGGATCTTCGCGACGGGCGGCAACCAGGAGAGCGCCCGCGCGGTCGGCGTGCCGGTCACCTTCACCAAGATCGCCCTGTTCATGACCGTGGGCGCCGGTGCCTGGCTCGTCGGCATGCACATCCTGTTCTCGTTCAACACCGTCCAGTCCGGCGAGGGCGTGGGCAACGAGTTCCTGTACATCATCGCCGCGGTCATCGGCGGCTGCCTGCTCACCGGCGGTTACGGCTCCGCGGTCGGCCCGGTCATCGGCGCCTTCATCTTCGGCATGGTCTCCCAGGGCATCGTCTACGCCAACTGGAACCCCGACTGGTTCAAGGCATTCCTCGGCGTCATGCTCCTGCTCGCCGCCCTCGTCAATCTGTGGGTCCGCCGCCAGGCAACCCGGAGGTAACCCATGACCGACAACACCACCTCCACCTCCACCGGCGGCACCCCGGCCGACGCCCCGGCGGTCGCCGACGCGCCGGTCACCGGCACGAAGGCCGTCGACGCGAAGGCCGCGGACCGGGACGGCGGACAGCCGATCGTCCAGCTGCGCGGGGCCGGCAAGGCGTACGGCAACGTCCGCGCCCTGCACGGCGTGGACCTGGCAGTCCACCCCGGCCGGGTCGCCTGCGTGCTCGGCGACAACGGCGCCGGCAAGTCCACGCTCATCAAGATCGTCTCGGGGCTGCACCAGCACACCGAGGGCGAGTTCCTCATCGACGGTGAGGCGGTGCGGCTGAACACCCCGCGCGAGGCCCTCGACAAGGGCATCGCCACCGTCTACCAGGACCTGGCCACCGTGCCGCTGATGCCGGTGTGGCGGAACTTCTTCCTCGGCTCCGAGATGACCAGGGGCCCCTGGCCCGTACGCCGCCTGGACATCGCGGCGATGAAGCGGACCGCGGACGCCGAACTGCGCGCCATGGGCATCGTCCTGGACGACCTGGACCAGCCGATCGGCACCCTCTCGGGCGGCCAGCGGCAGTCCGTGGCCATCGCCCGCGCCGTCTACTTCGGCGCCCGCGTCCTGATCCTGGACGAGCCCACCGCCGCACTGGGCGTCAAGCAGTCCGGCGTGGTGCTCAAGTACATCGCCGCCGCCCGCGACCGGGGACTCGGCGTCATCTTCATCACCCACAACCCGCATCACGCCTACATGGTCGGCGACCACTTCAGCGTCCTGCGCCTGGGCACCGTGGAGCTCTCCGCGGCCCGCGGCGACGTCACGCTCGAAGAGCTCACCAACCACATGGCCGGCGGCGCCGAACTGGCCGCCCTCAAGCACGAACTGGCCCAGGTCCGCGGCGTCGACGTCGGCGGGCTGCCCGGGGAGCAGGACGTGAAGGCCCCCCTCGCCGCGTCGGAGGGCACGTCCTGATGACGCGGCGCGGAACGCTGGGCGTGGCCGTCGTCGGCACCGGCAGGATGGGGGCCGACCATGTGCGCCGGCTCCACGAGGTGACGAACGGGGCCCGGGTGGTCGCGGTCGCCGACGTCGACGCGGAACGGGCCAAGCGGACCGCCGACGGCATCGAGGGCTGCTCCGCGCACACCGACCCGGCCGCCGCGATGGCCGCGGACGGTGTCGACGCGGTCCTCGTCGCCTCGCCGGGGGCCGCCCACGAGGCGGCCCTGATGACGGCCTTCGAGCACGACCTGCCCGTCCTGTGCGAGAAGCCCCTCACCCCCGGCCCGGCCTCGGCGCTGCGCGTCCTGGAGGCGGAGCAGCGGCTCGGCCGGCGCCGGGTGCAGGTGGGCTTCATGCGCCGGTACGACGCCGAGTACATGCGCCTCAAGGCGCTGCTGGGGACGGGGCGGCTGGGCCGGCCGCTGATGCTGCACAACCGGCACCGCAACGTGGCGACCCCGCCCGGCTTCACCGGCGAGATGATCGTCAACGACTCCCTCGTGCACGAGATGGACATCACCCGCTGGCTGCTCGGCCACGAGATCAGCGCGGTCACCGTGCTGAAACCGGCGGCGTCGGGCAACGCCCCCGAGGGCCTGCGCGATCCGCAGTTCGTCGTGTTCGAGACGTCCGGCGGCGCGATCGTGGACGTCGAGGTCAACCTCAACTGCGGCTTCGGGTACCAGGTGCAGGCCGAGGTGGTCTGCGAGCGCGGCACGGCCCGCATCGGTGACGGCCACTCCCTGGTCACCCAGCAGGACGGCCGCTGGGGCGGCGCCGTCGCCCAGGACTTCACCGAGCGGTTCGAGGACGCGTACGACCGCCAGGTGCAGGCATGGGTGGACGCCACCCGGCGCGGCGAGGTCACCGGGCCGAGCGCCTGGGACGGCTACGCCGCGGCCGTGATCTGCGAGGCGGGCGTCCGCGCCCAGCGGGAGGGCGTCCGGGTCGAGGTCACCCTCACCGAACGCCCGGCGTTCTACGCCTGAGCCGCCCCTGGAGGGACGGGGACCCCGTCCCTCCAGGGGCGCGGGGAACCGCGCGACCCGCCCTCACCCACCCGCGGCCGACGAGCCCTCCGGCCCGCTCGGCCCGACCAGTCCGGCCCGACCCGCCCGGACTGGCGCTACGCGCCCGGGGGCTCCGTACGCGGCCGGGGCGCGAACCCCGCCCCCCGGTAGCACTCGTCGATCAGCCGCATCGTCGCCACCGCGTCCCCCGCGTCGAGCGGCAGCGCCGCCCCGCCGCGCACATGCGCGGCGAACGCCTCCAGCTGGTACGTGTACGAGGACCGCCTGCCGAGCCGTTCGGTCCGCTCCCCCGCCGGCGTACGGACGACGACCCGGTCGTCCCGGTGCGGCAGGACGAAGTTCAGCGCGGTCGCCTCACCGCGGGAGCCGACGATCCGGCAGGTCATCCGCAGCTCGCCGTGAGCCATGTGGCAGCGGGCGGAGCCGGTGGCCCCACCCGGGAAGGCGAGGTCCGCGTCCAGCCACTCGTCGACCCCGGGGGCACCCGCGCGGCCCTCGCCCCGGGCGCCGGCCAGGCTGGGCTCCCCGCCCGCCCAGGGGGCGAGCATCCGCAGGGCGTGCACGCCGTAGCAGCCGAGGTCCATCAGCGCGCCGCCCGCCAGGGACAGCGACCAGCGGGGGTCCTCGGCGGGTGGGGCGGGGACGGCGACGAACGCCTCGGCGTGCCGCAGCTCGCCCAGTTCGCCGGACTCCAGCAGCTCGTGCAGGCGCCGGGTGACGGGGTGGAAGAGGTAGTGGAAGGCTTCCATGAAGACGGTGCCCGCCTCCGCGGCGGCGCCCTGGACCTCGACGGCCTCCTCCGTGTTGCTCGCGGAGGGCTTCTCCGTCAGCACGTGCTTGCCCGCGGCGAGCGCGGCGAGGTTCCACGGTCCGTGCAGGCCGTTCGCCAGGGGGTTGTAGACCACCTCGACCCCGGGGTCGGCGATCAGGTCGGCGTAGGAGTCCAGGACCCGTTCGACGTCGTTCTCGGCGGCGAACGCCTCGGCCCGGGACCGGTCGCGGGCGGCCACCGCGACGAGGCGGTGGCCGGTCGCGCGGGCGGGGCCCACGAGGGACAGACCGGCGATGCGGGCGGCGCCCAGCACTCCGATGCGCAGCGGTTCGGCGGGGATCGTCATGCGCCGCGTACCTCCTCGATCGTGACGGGGCGGTGCTCGCGCAGGGAGAGGGTGCATGCCTCGGCGATCCAGCCCGCCTCCAGCGCCTCGGCCACGGTGCACGGCGAGGTCAGCCGCCCGGCGACGACGTCGGTGAACGCGCTGAGTTCGGCACGGTACGCCGCGGCGAAGCGGTCCATGAAGAAGTCGTGCGCGGGTCCCGCGGGGAAGGTGACGCCGGGCTCGACGGAGCGCAGCGGCAGCTTGTCCTCCAGGCCGACCGCGATGCTGTCCCGGAAGCCGTGCAGCTCCATGCGGACGTCGTAGCCGCGGGCGTTGTGGCGGGAGTTGGAGACCACGGCGAGGGTGCCGTCGTCCAGCGTCAGGACCGCCGCCGTGGTGTCGGCGTCCCCGGCCTCGGCGATGTAGGGCTCCCCGCGGTTGCTGCCGGTCGCGTACACCTCGGTGACCTCGCGTCCCGTGACCCAGCGGATGATGTCGAAGTCGTGCACGGAGCAGTCCCGGAAGATCCCGCCGGAGGAGGCGATGTACGCGGCCGGGGGCGGCGCCGGGTCCAGGGTGGTGGAGCGCACGGTGTGCAGCGGACCGAGCTCGCCGCCGCGGACGGCGGTGCGGGCGGCCACGAAGCCGGCGTCGAAGCGGCGGTTGTAGCCGATCTGGATCTCCACGCCGCTGTCGAGCACGGCGTGCAGGACCTCGACGCCCTCCTTCATGGTGCGGGCGACGGGCTTCTCGCAGAAGACCGGCACGCCCGCCTCGACGGCAGCGCGGAGCAGGCCGGGGTGGGCGTCGGTCGCGGCGGCGACGACCACGCCGTCCACGCCGGCGGCCAGCACGGCCTCGGGCGAGTCCTTCGCCTCGGCGCCGAAGCGTTCGACGGCCGCCGTGACCGCGCCCCGGTACGGGTCGGCGACGACGAGGGACTCGACCACGTCGAGCCGGGAGAGGGTCTCGGCGTGGAAGGCGCCGATCCGGCCGAGGCCGAGGATGCCGATGCGCATGGTTCGAGGGCTCCTTGCTGATGTGCTGATTGCTGATGTGCTGGTTGCTGACGTTCTTGGATGCGGGCGTGCCTGGACGCGGGCGTACCTGGACGCGGGGCCGGGTCCGCCGGGCGGCGGGTCGGCCCAGTCAGCTCTCGCGGCGTCCGGCGGCGGCCCGCAGCGCGTCCCGCAGTCGGTCCGGAACCCACTCCTCGCGCAGGGCCCGGCGCAGGAGGTCCGCCTGGGACGGCGGGGCCAGTCCTTCGACGGGCGGGTCGGAGTCCAGGTTGGTCGGAAAGGGGTAGCCCTCCGCACAGGACGCGACGACCCGGTCCAGCCACTCCTGGTCCGCGCCCGCCGCCCTGCGCCGGAGCAGTACGGGGTAGACGGCGTTCGACAGGGCCTCGCGGTCCACGGTCTCCATGGCCCGGCCGAAGGCCGAGGACACCTGCAGCAGGTTGGCCATGCGGCGGATGTCCGCCGACCTGTTGTGCCCGGCGGCGTGGAAGAGGGCGGGGTTGAAGAACGCCGCGTCCCCGGCCGCCAGCGGCAGTTGCACGTGGTGCGCCTCGAAGTGTGCCCGGAACTCCGGCAGCCGCCAGGCCAGGTAGCCGGGCTCGTACTTCTGCGAGTGCGGCAGGTACATCGTGGGGCCGGACTCGACGGGCATGTCGCAGTGCGCGACCGCGCCCTGCAGCGTCAGGGCCGGCGAGAGCCGGTGGACGTGCGCGGGGTACGCGGCGGCGGCCTCGTTGCTCAGGAAGCCCAGGTGGTAGTCGCGGTGCACGGTCTGCGCGGCGCCGCCCGGGTTCACCACGTTGATCTGCGAGGTGACCTGGTAGCCGGGGCCCAGCCAGGCGTGCGAGACCAGGGCCAGGAGGTCGTTGGCGTAGTAGTCGGCGAACGCCTCCGGGTCCAGCAGGGCCGCCTTCTCCAGCGCGTTCCAGACCCGGTCGTTGGCGCCCGGCCTGGCGAAGTGGTCGCCCGCGGTGGCACCGGAGGCGCGCTGCCCGGCGATCAGGGCCTCGAAGGCCCCGCTCGCCCGGTCCAGGACGTCCCGGTCGGGGAAGGCGCCCCGGAACACCACGATGCCGGGTCCCTCGGCGAGCGCCCGGACCAGCTCCGTCCGCACGTCGTGGAGGCCCCCGGGCGTACGGATCGCGGCGCGCAGGCCCTCGCCGTCGTATAGCAGCACGTTCCGCTCGACCGCGGCGGCGTACGGGTAGTCCGCGGCGTCGGTGCTCCGTTCCACCAGTTCGCGGAAGGCGCCGAGGTCGCAGTCGTCGGCGGACAGCCAGGCGCGGGCTCCCGGACCGTCCGCGGCCGGCCGCGTGCGGGGTCCTGACAGGGTGCGGGACATCCTCGTCCTTCCGGGGTCGTCCTCCGCGCGGTCCCGGCGGACCGCCCGGCCCGCGTGGCCGCGGGCCGGNCCCGGACCGTCCGCGGCCGGCCGCGTGCGGGGTCCTGACAGGGTGCGGGACATCCTCGTCCTTCCGGGGTCGTCCTCCGCGCGGTCCGCGGCGACGCGGCGACGCGTTGATGTCATTCTTGTGACGCCGCACCCCTCAGGCAATCGTCAGCGAGCCGTCAAAAACCCCTCAAGAGCAGGAGCCGATCCATGGGCCACCCGTACGCGATCAGGGAGATAGCCCGTCAGGCGGGTCTCAGCGAGGCGACCGTGGACCGGGTCCTGAACGGGCGGGGAGGGGTCCGCGAGAGCACGGCCCGGTCGGTGCGCCAGGCCGTCACGGACCTGGACCGGCAGCGGACGCAGGTGCGGCTCACCGGCCGCACCTTCATGACCGACGTCGTCATGCAGACGCCGGAGCGATTCTCCACGGCTGTGCGCACGGCCCTGGAGGCCGAACTGCCGTCGCTGCACCCGGCGGTGCTGCGCTGCCGGTTCCACTTCCGGGAGACGGGCGCGCCGGACGAGCTGATCGCGACGCTGGACCGGATAGCCCGGCGCGGCTCCCAGGGGGTGATCCTCAAGGCGCCGGACGTGCCCGGGGTGACGGCGGCCGTCGGCAGACTGGTGACCGCGGGCATCCCGGTGGTGACCCTGGTGACGGACCTGCCCGCCAGCGGCCGGCTCGCCTACGTCGGCATAGACAACCGGGCGGCGGGCGCCACCGCCGGGTACCTGATGGGCCAGTGGCTGGGCGACCGCCCGGGCCGTGTCCTCACCACCGTCAGCCGCGGCTTCTTCCGCGGCGAGGAGGAGCGCGAGATGGGCTTCCGGGCCACGATGCGCACGCTGCGCCCGGCCCGGCGCCTGGTCGAGGTCACCGACAGCGACGGCCTGGACGCCACCCAGTACGACCTGGTGCTCGACGCGCTGCGGCAGGACCCCGCCATCCGGGCCGTCTACTCGATGGGCGGCGGCAACAACGCCACGCTGGACGCCTTCGACGCCCTCGGGCGGCCGTGCGACGTCTTCGTCGCGCACGACCTCGACCACGACAACGCCCGGCTGCTGCGCGCCGGGCGCCTGTCCGCCGTGCTCCACCACGACCTGCGCCAGGACATGCGCACGGCCTGCCGGGCCGTCATGCGGGCCCACGGCGCCCTGCCCCCGGACCCGGCGCCCTCGCTCCCCTCGGCGATCCAGGTCGTCACGCCGTACAACATGCCTCCGGAGCCGCCCCTGCCCGACGGCCGGGGATGACGGCCGCCCCGACGGCCGGGGGCGGCGGGCCGGGGTGGACGGTCGGGGGCGAATGGTCGCGGGCGGACGGAATCCTCGGTACCGGTACGTCCGCGTTCGGGCACATCTGCTCCCGGTCCGGTACGTACCCGACGAGGGGCAGTGACCCGATCGTGTCCGAAACGGCACTAGGGTTACGGGCCATGTGGCCAGGAAACCAGCCGCCCGGGGGCGAGCAGAACCCGCAGGACCCGAACCAGAACCCGTACCAGCAGCCGGGGTACCAGCAGCCGAATCCGTACCAGCAGCCGGGCTGGCAGCAGACCGGACCCCAGCCGCAGGGCCCGCCCACCCAGCCGATGCAGCCCGGCTGGAGCGCGCCCGGCGCGCCGCAGCCCCCGTCGGGCGGCGGCGGCAACCGGACGAAGCTCGTCGCGATCGTGGCGGCGACGGCCGTGGTCGTCGCGGCCGGTGTCACGGGCCTGCTGGTGCTGGGCGGCGACAAGGACGACGAGGCCGACGGCGGCAAGGACGACAGGGCGAAGCGGACGCCGTCGGCGAGCGCGCCCGAGGACCCGGGCGCGTCCGCGTCCGCCGGGGAGGACGACCCGCGCGGCACGGACAGCGAGAAGCCGACGATCGCGGGCTGGAAGGTCGTCATCAACCCCCGTTTCGGCACGATGTTCGACGTGCCCGCCGAGTGGGAGATCGAGAGCACCGACACGAGCGTCGGGTTCGAGTGGGAGGAGAAGGGCAAGACCGACCGCACCACGGTCACCGCCCCCGCCTACCTCAAGTCCAAGTGGTGCACCAGCGACAGCGACAAGGACGGCCGCGAGGAGGACACCGCGCTGGCCACCGCCGGGACGCGCGGCGAGAACGGCGCGAAGGACGCGGCCGAGGCGGCCGAGACCCGCGTGCCGTGGTGGATCTTCGGTGGGTACACCCAGCCCGACAAGAAGAGCATAAAGTTCGGCAAGGCCAAGCCCTACACGACGAAGTCGGGCCTGGAGGGCAGCGTCGCCGAGGCGTACTCCAGCAACACGCCGCAGAACAAGAAGTGCGACAGCGAGGGCAAGGCCATCACCTTCGGGTTCAAGAACGGCGCGGGCGATTTCGTCACCTGGAACCTGTACGGCGCCAAGGGTGTCGGCGACGAGATCCCCGAGGCGACGGTCCAGAGGATCCTCAGCACCGTGCGCCTCACCAAGGACGCGCCGACGGAGGGCTAGCCTCCCCGGCCTCCCTGGCCACCCCGCCGGGAAAGGGGCCGGCAACCCGTTTGGCAAGTCGGCCCACCGGCGGGGATAGTCGCCGGGTGAACGCCGCCGACTCCCCCTCCCGACCGCGCCGTCCCTCCTGGGCGGGCCGCAACTACACCTTGCTGACCGCCGCCGCGGTCGTGACGAACCTGGGCAGCCAGGGCGCGTTGATCGCGGCGGCGTTCGCCGTCCTGGACGAGGGCGGCGACGGCGGTGACGTGGGTCTGGTGGCGGCGGCCCGCACCCTGCCCCTCGTGCTCTTCCTGCTGATCGGCGGCGCGGTCGCGGACCGGCTGCCCCGGCACCGCGTGATGGTCGCGGCCAACACCCTCAACTGCGTCTCGCAGGCGGCCTTCGCGGCACTCGTGCTCGCCGGTGAGCCGCAGCTCTGGCAGATGATGCTCCTCACCGCCCTGGGCGGCACCGGCCAGGCGTTCTTCAACCCCGCGGCCGAGGGCATGCTGCTCTCCTCCGTCAGCGGCGAGCAGGCCGGCCGCGCCTTCGCGATGTTCCGCCTCGCCATGCACGGGGCGGGGCTCGGCGGCGCGGCGCTCGGCGGTGCCATGGTCGCCGTGGCCGGGCCGGGCTGGGTGCTCGCGGTGGACGCGCTGGCCTTCGCGGTCGCGGGCGGTCTGCGCGCCTTCCTCGACGTCGGCCACATACCGCCCCGGGTGCCGGGCACCGGCCTGCTCGCCGATCTGCGCGAGGGCTGGCGGGAGGTCGTGGGACGGCCCTGGCTGTGGGCGGTCGTCGCCCAGTTCTCGGTCGTGGTCGCCGTCGTCGGCGCGGCCGAGGCGGTGTACGGCCCCCTGGTCGCCCGGGACAGTCTCGGCGGCGCGGGCCCGTGGGGCCTGGCGCTCGCCGCGTTCGGCGCGGGCACCGTCGGGGGCGCGCTGCTGATGATGCGCTGGAAACCCCGGCGGCTGCTCCTCGCCGGGACGCTCTGCGTGTTCCCGCTCGCCCTGCCGTCCGCCGCGCTCGCCGTCCCGGTCCCGGTGGGCGCCCTGTGCGCGGTGATGTTCGTCACCGGCGTCGCCATCGAGGTCTTCGGCGTCTCCTGGATGACCGCGCTGCACCAGGAGATACCGGAGGACAAGCTCTCCCGGGTCTCGGCGTACGACTGGTTCGGCTCGATCGCGATGGTCCCGCTCGCCACCGCCCTCGCGGGCCCCGCGGAGTCCGTCTTCGGGCGTACGGAGTCTTTGTGGGGCTGCGCGGTCCTGGTGGTCGTGGTGACGGCGGCGGTGCTGTTCGTGCCGGACGTCCGGAACCTGACCCGGCGCACGAAGGAGGTGGCGCAGGGGGCGCCCGCGAAGGGCACACCGGCGCACTTCGAAAGCTGACCCGACCGGACGGGACGGGATCGAACCGGACGGGATTGAACCGGATTGGATTGGATTGGATCAGACCGGACCGGACCGGATTGGACCGGTCCCGGCCTTCAGCCGATGCCGAACGCCCCGTCCGGCGGCTGCGGCGACGGCACCGCGTCCTCGTCGCGTACGGGTCCGGCGTCCCCGATGAGGGCCCGCAGCGGGTCCCCGTGCTCGACCCTCGCCGGAAAGGCGTCGGAGGCCGTACGGCGCGTCAGCGTGGCGAGGTCCAGCGGCCGGTGCGAGGCGAGGAGGACCACGTTCCCGAAGCGGCGGCCGCGCAGCACGCCCGGCTCGGCGATCAGCGCGAGCTCCTCGAACGCGGTGGCGAACGTGGCGAGCTGGGAACGCAGGAAGGCGAAGGGCGAGGCGTCGGCGAGGTTGGCCAGGTACACGCCGTCGCCCCGGAGCACGCGCGCGGCCTGACGCGCGTACTCCTGCGAGGTCAGGTGCGCGGGCACCCGGGAGCCGCCGAACACGTCGGCGACCAGGACGTCGGCCGAGGCGGCGGGGGCGGCTTCGAGCCAGGCGCGGGCGTCCGCGCCGTGCAGGGCGATGCCCGCGTCCCCGGGAACGGGCAGCCGCTCGGCGACGAGGTCCAGCAGTGCGCCGTCGGCCTCGACCACGTCCTGCCGGGAGCCGGGCCGGGTCGCGGCGAGGTAGCGGGGCAGCGTGAGCGCGCCGCCGCCGAGGTGCAGCGCGTCCAGCGGGCGCCCCGGTGGCGCGACCGAGTCGAGGACGTGGCCGAGCCGGCGCGCGTACTCGAACTCCAGGTGCGTCGGCTCGTCCAGGTCGACGTAGGACTGCGGCGCCCCGTCGACCGTCAGCAGCCAGGCCCGGCTGCGGTCGACGTCCGGCATCAGTTTGGCGGTCCCGTGGTCCACGGTCCTGGTCACGGGTATCGGCTCGTCCACGGGTCCATTGTGCCCGGGGCCGCCGCGCCCGGTTCCGCCGCAGCCGGTCCGGGGAGGGGGCGGCCACGCGGGCGCCCGCCTCCCGTACGGGACGGAAGGCGGACACCCACCCGGCGACACCGATCCGGCCGGCGCCGATCCGGCCGGCGCCGCTTCAGCCGACGGCGCCTCAGCCGACGGCGGTCACCGTGCCGGCGCCGACCGTGCGGCCGCCCTCACGGATCGCGAAGCCCAGTCCCGGCTCCAGCGGTACCTCGCGCCCGAGTTCGACCGTCATGGTGACGGTCTCACCGGGCCGCGCGACCGCGCGGTCACCGAGGTCGACGTCGCCGACCACGTCCGCGGTGCGGAGGTGGAACTGCGGCCGGTAGCCGGTGGACACCGGCGTCGTCCGTCCGCCCTCGCGCGCCGACAGCACATGGACCCGCGCGGAGAAACGGCGGGCGGGGACGACGCTGCCGGGCGCCGCGACCACGTGCCCGCGGCGCACGGCGTCGCGCGGGACGCCGCGCAGCAGCAGCGCCACGCTGTCACCGGCCTGCGCCTCGTCCATGGGCTTGCCGAACGTCTCCAGTCCGGTGACCACCGTCTCCACGGCGGTACCCGTCACTTCGACACGGTCGCCCACCCTGATCGTGCCGCGTTCGACCGCGCCCGTGACGACCGTGCCGCGGCCGGTGACGGTGAGCACGTTCTCCACCGGCAGCAGGAACGGCGCGTCCACGTACCGCTCGGGCATGGGCACGTACGTGTCCACCGCGTCGAGCAGCGCGCCGATCGCCTCGGTCCACCGGGGGTCGCCCTCCAGCGCCCTGAGCCCGGAGACCCGTACGACCGGTACGGAGTCGCCCCCGTAGCCGTGCGCGGTCAGCAGTTCGCGGACCTCCAGCTCGACGAGGTCGGTGAGCACGGTGTCCTCGCCGTCGTCGACGGCGTCCGCCTTGTTCAGGGCGACGACGATGTGGTCGACGCCCACCTGCCGGGCGAGCAGCACGTGCTCGGCGGTCTGCGGCATGATCCCGTCGGGTGCGGAGACCACCAGGATCGCCCCGTCGAGCTGGGCCGCGCCCGTGACCATGTTCTTGACGTAGTCGGCGTGGCCGGGCATGTCCACGTGGGCGTAGTGCCGGGTGTCGGTCTCGTACTCGACGTGCGCGATGTCGATGGTGATGCCGCGCGCGGCCTCCTCCGGCGCCCGGTCGATCCGGTCGAACGGTACGAAGGTGGCGGAGCCGCGCTCGGCGAGGACCTTGGTGATGGCGGCGGTCAGGGTGGTCTTGCCGTGGTCGACATGGCCCATGGTGCCGATGTTCAGATGCGGTTTGGTGCGCACGTAAGCCTTCTTGGGCATGGCTGTACCTCGAAGCCTCTTCGGTTTCAGCGGAGCTGAGTGAAGGTCCCGGCGCCGGACGGCCGGGACGGGGACCCCGAGGACCCGCCGACCCTCCCCCTGCGGGGTCCGCCGGACGATCCGGGAAGGGTCAGCTTCGGGCGCCTGCGGCGGCCATGGGCTTGAGGACGGTGGCCCTCGGGACGGCAGCCTTCGCGGCGTCCGCGACTGCGGGCGCTGCGAAAGGGAAGGCGTACCGGACCATGGGGCGATCATCGCCGACGGGTCCGCCCACGTCGAATGGTTTTCGGGGCCGTGGGGAGGAGAGACGCCTCACACGCCGGCGCGGGTGACCGTCGGCGAAGTGGCGGCGAAACGCTGCCGCTCGCGCCCCGACGACCGCCGGCGGCACAGCACCGCGGCCGTGCGGTCCGCTTCGCCGGGCCGCGGCGCCCCCGGCGTCCCCCGGCGGGTCGTACGGGCGAGCGCGCGGTGATCACACGAGGTCAAAGCCGGAAGAGGGGCGATTGCCCCGCAGGTGGGCGCGGGCCTTCGCGGCCCGTTCCGGACCCGTCGCGACGGCGCGGGTGACGACCGGCCGCGGCGGCGCGGTGTCCGCGGGAACGCTGCACGGCGGCCCCGAAGACGCCTCCGACGTTCCGGAAGCTGTGACGCCCGTGAGACGAACCATACGGCGCTCACACACACGGGTCGGTTAGTGTCACCGGATGCTCGATGCCACCACCCGCTCTGGGGGCACCGCCACGGTCACTCCCCCGCTCCCCGCCACGGAACTCGTCCCCGCCGAGTTCGCCGCCGAGTTCGCAACCGAGTTCTCCACCCCGCCGGCCGGCCTGGCCGGCCGCTGCACGAGAGTCCTGCTCTCCCCGTGGTCCCGGCTTTCGCTGCTGGTGGCACTACTGCTGTCGGCCGCCGCGACGGTGCTGTTGTTCGAGCCGCAGAGACTGCTGTCCGACGGCTGGCCGCCCCAGCTGAACGGTGCCGCGGCGGCCGTGGTCTTCGCTGTCGCGTACGGGCTGTGCACGGTCGCGTTCGTGCCCCGGCCTCTCCTGAACCTCGCGGCGGGCGCCCTCTTCGGCTGGCAGCTGGGACTGGGGGCCGCGCTCGCCGGTACGGTCCTCGGGGCCGGGACCGCCTTCGGGCTCGGCCGGATGCTCGGGCAGGACGCGCTGCGGCCCCTGCTGCGGGGCCGCTGGCTGAAGGCCGCCGACGGGCAGCTCAGCCGGCACGGCTTCCGCTCGATGATGGCCGCGCGCCTCTTCCCCGGGGTGCCGTTCTGCGCCGCGAACTACTGCGCGTCCGTGTCCCGGATGGGCTGGTTCCCCTTCCTCCTCGCCACCGGCCTGGGTTCGATCCCCAACACCGCCGCGTACGCCGTCGCGGGCGCCCGCGCCTCGGCCCCGACCTCCCCGGCCTTCCTGATCGCGATGGCCTTCATCGCCCTCCCGGCACTGGCCGGCGCGGCGGTCGCCTGGCGCAAACGCCACCACATCCGCTCCCGCTGAGGCGGACACGGCGGGGCACGGCCCTGCTTTTCAGGGGCGCGGGGAACCGCGCGCTCAGCCCTCACCGGGCCGCCGCACCCGGCATACCTCCGAGCCCGCAGCCCGCGACCCCGCAGCATGCGACCCGTGGCTACACCCTTTCCAGCACCATCGCGTTGGCCAGGCCGCCCGCCTCGCACATCGTCTGGAGCGCGTACCGGGCCCCACGGGTCCGCATCGCGTGGACGAGCGTGGTCGTCAACCGTGCCCCGCTCGCACCGAGCGGATGCCCGATCGCGATCGCGCCGCCGTGGACGTTGACCTTGGCGAGGTCGGCACCCGTCTCCCGCTGCCAGGCGAGGACGACGCTGGAGAACGCCTCGTTGACCTCGAACAGGTCGATGTCGCCGAGGGCCAGCGAGGCCCTGCGCAGCACCTTCTCGGTGGCGGGCACGACACCGGTGAGCATCAGCAGCGGATCGGACCCGGTGACGGCGAAGCTGTGCAGCCGGGCCAGCGGCCGCAGGCCGAGCCGGGCCGCGGTCTCGCCCGACGTGATGAGCACGGCGGCGGCACCGTCGTTCACGGGGCTCGCGTTGCCCGCGGTGACGTTCCACCCGATCTGCGGGAAGCGCTCGCCGAAGTCCGCGTCGTAGTAGGCGGACTTCAGCCCGGCCAGGACCTCCGTGCTGCTGCCGGGCCGCACGCACTCGTCGCGCGTCACCCCGTCGAGGGGCGCGACCTCGGCGGCGAAGAGCCCGCTCTCCCACGCCTCCGCGGCCCTGCGGTGCGACTCCACCGCGAAGGCGTCCATCCGCTCACGGGGGATCGACCACTCGGCCGCGATCAGCTCGGCGCTGATGCCCTGCGGGACCAGCCCTTCGGGGTACCGCCCGGCCACCCCGGGCCCGAAGGGGTCCTTGCCCTCCGGCACGTTCGACCACATCGGCACCCGGCTCATCGACTCCACTCCGCAGGCCACGACCAGGTCGTACGCCCCCGAGACGACGCCCTGCGCCGCGAAGTGCACGGCCTGCTGGGAGGACCCGCACTGGCGGTCCACCGTCGTCGCGGGCACCGACTCGGGGAAGCCCGCGGACAGGACGGCGAACCGGGTGGTGTTCATGGCCTGCTCGCCGACCTGGTCGACGGTGCCGCCGATCACGTCGTCGATGAGCGCGGGGTCGACACCGGAGCGCTCGACGAGCGTGCGGAGGGTGTGGGCGAGGAGTTCCACGGGATGGACGTGGGCGAGCGAACCGTTCGGTTTGCCCTTGCCGACCGGGGTGCGTACGGCTTCGACGATGACTGCGTCACGCATGTCTGGCCCCTCGGAGTCAGTGGGTTTGATTTTCCAACTCGCTAAGTGACTCCACAGTAGCCGAGTGGGTTGGAAGAACCAACCCACCCCGTAGAATGCGCCGCATGAAGGAAGCCCGCCCTTGTTCGATCGCCAACACGCTCGCCCTCGTCGGCGAGAAGTACTCGCTGCTCGTGCTGCGCGAGGTGTCCCTGGGCGCCACGCGGTTCGACCAGCTGGCGCGCAACACCGGCGCACCGCGCGACGTACTGACCACCCGGCTGAAGCGGCTCGTCGAGGCGGGCCTGCTGAGGAAGGTCGCCTACAGCGAGAGGCCACCGCGCTTCGAGTACCGGCCCACCCGGGCGGGCCTGGAACTGGAGCCGGTACTGCTCACGCTCATGGCGTGGGGCGACCGCCATCTCACCGGCGACGACCGCCCCATGGTGCTCGAACACGCGGGCGGCGACGGGTCCCTCGGCGGCCACGAACTGGTCCCGGTCGTCACCTGCGCGGAGTGCGGCGAGGAGGTCCGCCACGACGACCTGACGCCCCACCCCCTGGCTCCGGGGTGGACGGTCACGGGTCCCGCGACGGCATGAGCCGCGACGGCCTCCGCGCGACCACGACGGATCACATGACGGCACAGGTCACATGACGGCACGGATCACATGACGGCACGGATCACACGACGGCACAGGTCACATGACGGACCGTCCGGCGGCGGACCGGGCGGCGGCGGACCGGGCGGCACTCGCCACGGGTGCTCCGCCAGGTACGCGGCGATCCCCTCGCACTCCCAGGCACCGTCGGCGACGACGACGCGGTGGCGGCGGGTGAGCGCGTCGCCGGGCGCGAGTTCCAGTTCGCCGAAGAAGGCGAAGGACGGCGCGAGGGCCGCGAAGGGCTCGTTGCGGGGTGACCGAGGTCGTCCAGGTCGGCGCCCACGAGCCGGACGCCGGGTCCACGTCATGCACCTCGATGCGGCGCTCGAACACGGAACACGGAACAACCCGCCGCACCCGCTGCACCCCGCACAAGGGAGGCCCTGTCGTCGCACGGTCACCCGGGGGCGCTACGCTGCCCCGGGCGCGCCTGATCACCGCGGACGACAACGCGGCACGTACGCCTGTCCATTCGCTCCGCTCCCGCCATCAGCACTTGGATCACGAAACTTCATGTCTTGGTTTGAATCCCTCATCCTCGGACTCGTCCAGGGGCTGACCGAGTTCCTGCCCGTCTCCTCCAGCGCGCACCTGCGGCTGACCGCCGCGTTCGCGAAATGGGAGGACCCGGGAGCGGCCTTCACGGCGATCACCCAGATCGGCACGGAGGCAGCGGTGCTGATCTATTTCCGCAAGGACATCGCGCGGATCGTCTCGGCATGGTTCCGCTCCCTCACGAACAAGGCGATGCGACAGGACCACGACGCCCAGATGGGCTGGCTCGTGATCGTCGGCTCGATTCCGATCGGCGTGCTCGGCGTCACGCTGAAGGACCAGATCGAGGGGCCCTTCCGCGATCTGCGCATCACCGCGACCACGCTGATCGTGATGGGCATCGTCCTGGGCGTGGCGGACCGGCTCGCGGCCCGTGACGAGACGGGCGGGAAGCACAGGGCCGCCCGGGAGCGCAAGACGCTCCGGGACCTCAGCGTGAAGGACGGCCTGATCTACGGCCTCTGCCAGGCGATGGCCCTCGTCCCCGGTGTGTCGCGCTCCGGCGCCACCATCAGCGGCGGTCTTCTGATGGGGTACACGCGTGAGGCCGCCGCCCGCTACTCGTTCCTGCTCGCCATTCCGGCGGTGCTCGCCTCCGGCGCCTTCGAACTGAAGGACGCGAGCGAGGGTGGCCATGTCACCTGGGGCCCCACGATCTTCGCCACGATCGTCGCGTTCCTGGTGGGCTACGCGGTCATCGCCTGGTTCATGAAGTTCATCACGACCAAGAGCTTCATGCCGTTCGTCTACTACCGCATCGCACTCGGCATCCTGATCATCGTGCTGGTCAGCATGGGTGCGCTGAGCCCGCACGCGGCGGAGTCGTCGGGCTGACGCCCGCACCGCGCCGGGCGGTTGCCGGCATGACGAGACCGCCCGCCGGATTCCCCCGCGGCGGGCGGCCCGTGCCCGGTGTCCGGGGAGGAGAAGCGGTCGCCTCCTCCGTGCCCGGACAGGCACGACGGTAGCGGCCGCGCCCTTCGCGGGCATCCGAATAAAACGACGGCTTCCGGCCCTTCGGCCCCCGCGGGCCCGGGGCGTGACCAACCGCATACGGCACGGGCGGTCATCCGGTGGCGGGCCGTCAGTCCTTGGCCCTACGCTGATGCGCATGTCCCCCGATCACCTGACTCCTGGTTCCGTGCGGTCCGCAACCGCACTGAATGAGCAGATCCGAGCGTTATGGATCCGCGCGGGCGGTTTCCTCTCGGCGCAGGACCGTGCCGCGTACGAACTGCTGCTCGTGGAGTGGGCCGCGGCGGTACGCGACGAGATCGTCGAAGCGGCCTGAACTCCGGAGCACGCGGGCCCCGCTGCGGCGCCCCGCCCCCAGCCCGGTCCTCCCTCCTCCCCGTCCCGGTCCGGCCCCCGGCCCGGTCCGCCCCCGGCAGACCTTCAGCGGGGGCCTTCCGGTCGGCCGCCCGCAGGTGACCGTCACGTCACCCGCGCCGGCCCCGGCGTCCGCGTCACATGGTCCCGGAAGGTGCGCGGCGGGCGTCCCGTGAGACGCCGGACCGTGTCGGTGGTGCGGTCCTCGGCCCCCTCCCCGTTCGCGCGGTCCATACCGGCGAGCATGGCGGCGTACTCGACCGGCATCGAGGCCGCCAGACGGTCCCGCATCTCCTCGTACGTCAGCGACCGGTGGACGACCGCGCGCCCGGTCACCTCGGTCAGCACGGCCGCGACGTCCGCGTGGCTCAGCGCCTGCGGACCGGTGACGACCAGGTCGGTGCCGGGAGCCCGGACGTCGGTCAGCGCGTGCACGGCGACGGCCGCGATGTCGTCGGCGTCGACGAAGGCCACCCGCCCTTCTCCCGCCGCGGTCATGATCACCCCCTCCTCCCGGATGCTCCGGGCGTGCATGTGGTCGCCGGTGAAGTTCTGCATGAACCACGAGGGCCGCAGCACCGCCCACTCGTCGAACAGTCCGGGCAGGGCCCGGTGCACCTGCCCGACCGCCGGCCCTCCCGCGGGGACCGCGGAGGAGCTGAGCAGTACGGCCCGGCGCAGTCCCGCGGCACGGGCCTGCTCCAGGAAGGGCAGCATGACGTCGGCCGGCGACGCGGAGTCCACGGGCGCGACGAGGTAGGCGCGGTCCGCGCCGTCGAGGGCCGCCGCGTACGTCGCAGGGTCGTACCAGTCGAAACGGACGGCCTCCGCACCGCCGACGGGGACGGCACGGCGGCTCGCGGCCCTGACCCGGTGCCCCCGGGCGGTGAGGCGCGGGACCACACGGCTGCCGGTCGTGCCCGTGGCCCCGAGGACGAGGGCGACTCCGGTCCCGGCCCCGGCCCCGGTCATCGGTCGCCCCGCGTGAAGTCGGCTGCGCCGCCCCGGGGGACGGCGAGCGGGTTCCAGTAGTCGCGGTAGTGCGTGATGCGGCCGTCGGCCACGGTCACCACGGCGATGTAGGTCATGTCGAACGGCGCCCCGGTCTGCACCAGCCGCCCCACACCACGCATCTCCACCACGATCGTCCCGGCCTCGCCGGTCTCGTGGATCCTCAGGTCCGGGAAGTCCCGCAGGTCGATGTGGTCGGGGTAGTGGCGCATGTACTCGGAGACGGCCGCCCTCCCCTCCAGTCGCTTCGGCCACCCGTCGGGCGCGAAGGGGAATTCGAGGACGCCGTGGTCGTCCCACAGGGCGACCCAGGCGGGGATGTCCTTGTCGAGCAGCAGCCGCAGTCCATGGCGGAACAGGTCCGCCGGTCGCGGGGCGGTGGCCGGGGGCATGGCGGTGGTCATGGATCTCCTCGGATACGATACGGACCCGCGGTCCGCTTGATTCAACAATACGGACCGACGGTCCGCTTATGCAACCCGCGCCACCTTCGACCGCCCGCGCCCCGCACCCCGCACCCCGCACCCCGCACCCCGCACCCCGCACCCCGCACCCGGAAGGAACCACGTGTCAGAGCGCAAGCCCCGTGCCGACGCCGTACGCAACCGGGAAGCCGTCCTCGCCGCCGCCGACCGGCTCTTCGCCCGCAGCGACAGTCCCGAGCACGTGACCATGGCCGACATCGCGGCCGAGGCGGGAGTCGGCAAGGGCACGCTCTTCCGTGGCTTCGGAGACCGCACCCGGCTGATCCAGGCGCTCTTCGAGACCCGGCTGGAGCCGATCCGCCGGGCCGTCACGGAAGGCCCGTACCCCCTCGGGCCCGGCACTCCGCCGGAAGAGCGCGCTCCGGCTCTCCTCGATGCCCTCCTGTGCTTCAAGCTCGACCACCGGCACCTCTCGCTGGCGCTGGAGGAGACGGGGACGGGCAGTCCCTACGGCGCGGGGCACTACGACTGGTGGCACACCACGCTCCGGGGCGTCCTGGAGGAACTTCCCGGCTTCGGCGGAAGCGGCTTCGCCGCCCACGCGCTGCTCGCCGCGGTCCGCGCCGACCTCATCGACCACCTGGTCGACAGCCGGGGCACATCGCGCGAGCGGCTGCGGGCGGAACTGGCCGCGTTCACCGCGAAGGTCCTGTCCTGAGTCACCCGTCGTCACCCGTCGTCACCCGTCCGGGCGTCCGTACCGCGCGACCGGTGAATCCCACCGCACGCCCCCTTGGCGCGGTCGGCCGCGTGGCCAACACTGAGCCGATGACGCAGCGCGCGGAACTGGCGACGGTGAGGGACCGGCTCGCGGTCGACGAGGTGGTCACCGAGTACGCGGTGGCGGTCGACGACGGGGACTGGGAGGCGTACCGACGGCTGTTCGTGCCGGACGGGCGGGCCGACTACCGGTCCGCGGGCGGTATCGAAGGGGACGCCGGTGAGATCGCGGGCTGGCTCTCGCGGACCATGGCCCTGTTCCCGATGCGGCAGCATCTGATCGTCAACCGGCGCGTGCGCTTCGGCGCGGCGGAGCAGGGCAGGAACGACACGGCCCGGGTCCAGGCCGACTACGTCAACCCGATGCGCTTCGCGGGACACGACGGCGGTTCCACCGAACCCGACTTCGTGTGCGGCGGCCGGTACGGCTTCGGGCTGCTGCGCACCGACGACGGCTGGCTGCTGAGCGAGGTGGTCGTGCACGAGAAGTGGCGCCGGGACGCACAGCGGCACCGGGAACCCGCCGCCCCCTGAACGACCCCGTCGTTTGTTCACTTCGTACATACGTGCAGGGCCGGGTCGTTACGATGACGGTGGTGGGGTCGGCTCCGGCATCCGTGCCCGGCGGCGCCGTGATCTCCACGGCGGTGAACGGCCTCGCCGCCCTCCCGGTCGTCCTGCGGCCCGCGTCCGCCTGAGGCTTCGGCTGCCGCCGGGTCATTTCGCCGGGAGTTCCCATACGGGTCCTGCCGGAAGTTCTCGTCCGGGTCCTCCCGGGGTACGCACACTGGAGTCACGCACCGTGTTCCGGGGGCCCAGGGAGGCGCTGGATGAACCTGTCCGCCACTGAGTGGCGCCGGCGTCCTGGCTCTCCGTGGTGGCGGGGCGCGGCGGCCGCGCTCGCCGGTGCGCTGCCGATGCCGAGTTTTCCCGCGCCGTCCCTGTGGTGGTTCGCGTACGTCGCGCTGGTGCCGTGGATCCTGCTCGTGCGGTCGGCTCCGACGGGGCGGCGGGCCGCGTACGACGGCTGGCTCGGCGGGCTCGGCTTCATGCTGGCCGTGCACCACTGGCTGCTGCCGAGCCTGCACGTCTTCACCGTGGTCATAGCCGCGCTGCTGGGCGCGCTCTGGGCCCCGTGGGGCTGGCTGGTGCACCGGTTCCTGGCCGGTGTGCCCTCGCCCGGCCGGGTGGCCGCCGCCCTGTTCGTCCTGCCCTCCGGCTGGCTGGCGGTCGAACTCGTACGCTCCTGGGAGGGGCTGGGCGGCCCCTGGGGGGTGCTGGGGTCCAGTCAGTGGGACGTGGAGCCCGCGCTGCGGCTCGCCTCGGTCGGCGGGGTGTGGCTGCTCAGTTTCCTGCTCGTCGGCGTGAACGTCGCGGTCGCCGTCCTCGTCGCGCTACGGCCGTCCCGGGTCCCCGTGCTCCCCGGCCTTCCTGGGCTCGCCGCGCTCCCTGCGCTCGCCGCGCTCGCCGCGACGGTCGCGGTCACCTCGGCGGTCTGGGTCTGGTCGCCCCGCCCGCAGGAAGCCGGCCTGGCCCGGATCGCCGTGGTGCAGCCCGGTGTGATCGGCGGCGCCGACGGCCCCGAGAAGCGGTTCGCGCGCGAGGAGGCGCTCACCCGGGAGCTGGCCGGCCAGGACGTCGACCTCGTCGTGTGGGGAGAGAGCAGTGTCGGGTTCGACCTCGCCGGCCGCCCCGATCTGGCGCGGCGGCTCGCCGCGCTCTCCCGCACGGTCGACGCCGACATCATGGTCAACGTCGACGCGCGCCGCTCGGACGTGCCGGGCATATACAAGAGTTCCGTGCCGGTGGGCCCGCGGGGCCCGACCGGCGACCGCTACGACAAGATGCGGCTCGTGCCGTTCGGCGAGTACGTCCCGGCCCGTTCCCTCCTCGGCTGGGCCACCTCCGTGGGCAAGGCGGCGGGCGAGGACCGCAGGCGCGGCACCGGACAGGTCGTGATGGATGTCGGCGGCGGGCTGCGGGTGGGCCCGATGGTCTGCTTCGAGTCGGCGTTCCCCGACATCGGCCGGCATCTCGCGCGGGACGGCGCCGAGATCCTGCTCGCGCAGTCGTCGACCTCCTCGTTCCAGGACAGCTGGGCCCCCGCGCAGCACGCGTCGCTCGCGGCGCTGCGGGCCGCCGAGACGGGCCGGCCCATGGTCCACGCGACGCTCACCGGCGTCTCGGCGGTCCACGGTCCGGAGGGCGAGCGCGTCGGCTCCCGGCTCGGCACCGACGCGAGCACGTCCGCGGTGTACGAGGTGCCGCTGGCGCGCGGTGTCACCCCTTACGCGTGGTTCGGCGAGTGGCCCCTCCGCCTGGCCCTGCTGGTCCTGGCCGCTTCCGGCGCCGCCGAGGGCGTACGGTCGCTGCGGCTCAGGCGGAGCGCTCCCGCTCCGTCACCGCGCGCACCACGCGCTCGCACAGCTCATGGGTCGCCAGCGCGTCCCGGGCGCTGAGGACCTTGCCCGCGCGCACGGCGTCGAGGAAGGCGAGCACGGCCTGCTCGATACCGCGCTGGCGGGCCACCGGCACCCAGTCGCCGCGCCGCCGTACCGTCGGCTGCCCCTTGTGGTCGACGACCTCGGCGAGGTTGACCACCTGACGCTTGGTGTCCTGCCCGGACACCTCCAGGATCTCCTCGGCGGAACCGCTCAGCCGGTTCATCACACCGAGCGCGGTGAACCCGTCGCCGGCCAGTTGCAGCACGACGTGGTGCAGCAGCCCGTCCTCGGCGCGGGCGCGCACGGTCACGTCGTCGACCGGCCCCGGCACCAGGAACCGCAGGGTGTCCACGACGTGGATGAAGTCGTCGAGGATCATCGTGCGGGGCTCTTCCGGCAGGCCGACGCGGTTCTTCTGCATCAGGATCAGCTCACGCGGGTGCTCGACGCACTGCGCGTACCCGGGTGCGTACCTCCGGTTGAACCCGACGGCCAGGCCGGTGTTCCGCTCCTCCGCGAGCCGTACCAGGCGTTCCGACTCGGCGAGTTCGTACGCGATCGGCTTGTCGACATAGGTGGGGACACCCGCTTCGAGCAGCCGGCCCACGATCTCGGGGTGCGCGTGCGTGGGCGCGTGCACGAACGCCGCGTCGAGGTCCTGCGCGAGCAGCGCCGAGAGGTCCGTGTGCCGCCGTCCGGCCGGTACGTGCAGGCTGTCGGCGACCCGGGTCAGGGTCGCGGGTGTGCGCGTGTGCAGATGCAGTTCGAGTCCCGGGCGGGTGGCGAGCACCGGCAGGTATGCCTTCAGCGCGATGTCGCCGAGTCCGATGCAGCCGACCTTCACGGGGATCTCCTCCGGGGGACACGGATCTGAGGTGGGGTTGGGCGGGGTGAGGCGGGGTGGCACGGGACGGTCCGGGGCACGCGTACGCCCGTCCCGTCGGAAGCACCCGTGCCGTCGGAAGCATACGGCGACCGCGGGGGCCGCCAGTCGGCGATGGTGTCGAAGCTCCGCAGGAAGAGGGCGGGTCCGGCCTTGGAGAGCACGGTGAGCGCGGCGTCGCGCAGCACGGTCCCCGGCCGGCTGCGCATCATGTTGACCCGTGCGATCCCGACGGCCTTGCGGGTGATCGCGGTCGTACGGGGCCTGCGTGCCGCGGTGTACGCGGCGAGGCCCGCGCCCAGCCGGTCCCCTCCCGCACGGTTCCCCGTACTCGCGCCGGCCGTAATCGCGTCGACCGTGCGCGGAGCGGCCGTACTCGGGTCGACCGTGCGCGGGTCGACGTGGTGGGCGAGCACGATCGCGTCCTCCACGGCCTGGTTGCCGCCCTGTCCCAGCGTCGGCGGCATGGCGTGCGCGGCGTCGCCGAGCAGGGCGACGCGGCCGGCGTGGAAGGCGGGCAGCGGTTCCGCGAGGTGGTGGACGTCGTGGCGCAGGACGTCCCCGGGGCGCGTGGCGGCCAGCACGGCCGGGACCGGGTCGTGCCAGTCGCCGAAGAGCCGTACGAGCTCGGCGCGTTCGTCGTCGGCCGCCCTCCCTCCGGCGGGTACGCGGGCGGCGGCGTACGCGTACACCCGGCCGTCCTCCATCGGGTGCGTGCCCCAGATACGGCCCCGCCCCCAGGTCTCGTGCGAGGCGAAGTCCACGCCGGGCAGCGGGACGACGACCCGCCAGGCGGTGAAGCCGGAGTAGACCGGTCCCGGATGCCGCGGGAACAGCGCGCGGCGCACCGCGGAGTGGATGCCGTCCGCGCCGACGACCAGCTCGGCCTCCAGCTCGCCGCCGGAGGTGCTCACCCGCGCGGGGCGGTCGGCGTCCCCGGGATCCGCCAGGGCCGCCGCGGACGTCGTACGCACGACCCCCTCGGGCAGTTGCGCGGCCAGGCAGGCGATGAGGGTGGCGCGGTGCAGGAGGACGAGCGGACCGCCGAAGCGCCCGGCCACCGCGGCGGCGTCGCTCCGCGACAGCCAGCGGCCGCCGGGAGCGCGCAGTCCGCCGTCGCCCTGCCACGCGGCGAGGGCGCGGATCTCGTCGCCGAGCCCGATGACGTCGAGTGCGCGCAGTGCGTTGGGCGCGAGCGAGATGCCCGCGCCGACCGGTTCCAGGGACCGGGCCCGCTCCAGGACCGTGACCCGCCAGCCGCGCCGGTGCAGTGCAACCGCCGCGGTGAGACCTCCGATGCCGCCGCCCACGACCACCGCGCGTGGTGCCTGTGTCATGACCCCTCCAGCGCTCACTACATCTGTAGTATCGATCGCGTCGACCGTACTACAGATGTAGTGCGAGCGGTAGGCTGGCCCTCATGGCCGTACGCAACACTTCCGTGAACAGCGCTCCCGCCGGCAGCGCTCCTGGGGGCGGCACCGGCGCGACCCGTGCCGAACTCGTCGCCGACGCCGCCCTGGGCCTGCTCGCCGAGCGCGGTATGCGCGGGCTCACCCACCGGGCCGTCGACGCGGCGGCCGGGCTGCCCGCGGGGTCCACGTCCAACCTCGCGCGGACCAGGCTGGCACTGCTGGAAGCCGCGGTGCGGCGCCTCGCGGAGCGCGAGGCGCGGGTGCTCGGCCTCGGCGAACCGCCGGATCCGCGGGGCGGGCCCGACTCCTTGGCGGAGGGCCTGGCACGGGCGGTGCACCGTTCGCTGACCGGCAACCGCGAGCTGCTGATCGCCCGTTACGAGCTGGCACTGGAGGCGACCCGCCGTCCGGAGCTGCGGGAGTTCTTCGACGCCACGGGCCGGCAGTTCCGGGACGCGCTGACCGGGCTGCTGACGGCGGCGGGCTCACCGGACCCGGCCCGGCACGTCCTGTCGCTGGCGGCCTGGGCGGACGGGCTGATGTTCTCGTGCGCCGCGGGCGCCTACCACGCGGACGTGCCGTCCCTGGACGACGTACGGACCGGACTGCGGGAGTTGCTGGGCGCGATGCTGCCCGCCTGACCTGCCGGACGGGCGCACGGGCGCACGGACGGACGGGCGCACGCACGGTCGCACGCACGGACGGACGGACGGTGGGCGGGGCGTGGTCGTGGGCCGGGCCCGGTGCTGCGGCACGAAAAGCTCTGGTCAGAGATTTCGGTCGTCCGCGACGATGCGGTCATGACGACGGAACGCACAACACCCGGGACGGACGCCGGTGAACGCGCCATGCTGGAGGGCTGGCTGGACTTCCACCGGAACACCCTCGTCCGGAAGTGCGAGGGCCTGGACGACGCGCAACTCAGGACCGCGTCGGCGGCGCCCTCCGAGCTGTCCCTCCTCGGCCTCGTCCGGCACATGGCCGACGTGGAACGCAACTGGTTCCGCAGGATCCTCCTGGACGACGGCTCCGACCCGATCTACTACAGCGACGAGGACCGGGACGGTGAGTTCCACCTCACCGAGGCGGACACCTGGGAGGAGGCGTACGCCACCTGGCGGGGCGAGGTCGCGATCGCCCGCGACAACGCCGCACGCCTGGGCCCGGACGACCTGTCCGAGGGCTCGGGCAGGGACGGCAGACCCTTCAGCCTGCGGTGGATCTACATCCACATGATCGAGGAGTACGCGCGCCACAACGGTCATGCGGACCTGATCCGTGAGCGCCTCGACGGGGCGACGGGTGTCTGAGACGGCACCGGCCGTCCGGTGTTCACCCGTGCGGGGCACACTCCGCCCGTCGGCCCTTCCCGTGGTGTCCGACCCAGCAGAGTTGACCGGGTGCATCGAACCGCGACCACCGCAACGCTCCTGGTCACCGTGGCCGTCTCAGCCGTCTCGGCCGTCTCGGGCTGTGTGACCGTCCAACGGCCGCCCTCGTCCGGGCTGCCGTCCCCACCGCACCCGGCGCCCGAACCGCGCCCGGACGGCAGGGCGGAGCCGCGGGTCGTGCAGGCCCCGGCCCGTGAGGCACTGGAGCGCACCGGCCCGTCCCGGCGTCCTCCGGCAGCCGCACCCGTGCCCGCACCCCCACCCGTCCGCACTGCCCCGGCCGGCCCCGCCGCGGTCCCGGCGCCACCGTCGCCG
>NZ_JAHKJW010000055.1 GCF_019710745.1 Streptomyces beigongshangae | reverse complement strand
CGGCGCGGACGGCGCCGGGTGCGCGGCCAGCCAGCGGGTGATGGCGATGCGCGCGATGGGCGTGTGCGCGTGCTCCAGCCACTCCCTGGAGGGCTCCGAGGCCGGGTCCTGGCCCATGAGCAGCTGCACGGTGTCCCCGTCGTTCAGGACCGTGCTCAGCCGTGCCAGGCGGCCGTTGACGCGCGCGCCGATACAGGCGTGCGCGTCCTCGCCGTACTGGGCGTACGCGGCGTCCACGCAGCTGGCGCCCGCGGGCAGTCCGAGGGTGCCGCCGTCGGGGCGGAAGACGGTGATCTCCCGGTCCTGGGCGAGGTCCTCGCGGAGCGTGGACCAGAACGTGTCGGGGTCCGGCGCGGCCTCCTGCCAGTCGAGGAGCCGGGAGAGCCAGCCGGGCCGGGTGGGGTCGGCGCGCTCGCCGTCGGCGGGACGGGTGCCGTCGCCGTCCGGCTGCTCCTCCGCGGGGGAGGCGTAGGGGTTGCCGAGGGCGATGACACCGGCCTCGGCGACCTTGTGCATCTGGTGCGTGCGGATGAGGACCTCGGCGACCTGTCCGTCGGGGCGGGCCACCGCGGTGTGCAGCGACTGGTACAGGTTGAACTTGGGGACGGCGATGAAGTCCTTGAACTCCGAGACCACCGGCGTGAGACAGGTGTGCAGTTCGCCGAGGACCCCGTAGCAGTCGGCGTCCTCGTTCACGAGGACCAGCAGGCGCCCGAAGTCGGCGCCGCGCATCCGGCCCCGTTTGCGCGAGACACGGTGCACGGAGACGAAGTGCCGCGGCCGGATGAGGACTTCCGCCTGCAGGCCGGCCTCGCGCAGGACGCCGCGCACCTCTTCGGCGATCTCCGCGAGGGGGTCGTCGGCGCGCGAGGCGTTCCTGACGACGAGCTCGCGGGTGTGGGCGTACTCCTCCGGGCGCAGGATCGCGAAGACGAGGTCCTCCAGCTCCGTCTTGAGCGCCTGGACCCCGAGGCGCTCGGCGAGCGGGATCAGGACGTCCTTGGTCACCTTGGCGATGCGTTCCTGCTTCTCGGGGCGCATGACCCCGAGGGTGCGCATGTTGTGCAGCCGGTCGGCGAGCTTGATCGACATCACGCGTACGTCGCTGCCGGTGGCGACGAGCATCTTGCGGAACGTCTCGGGCTCGGCGGCCGCTCCGTAGTCGACCTTCTCCAGCTTCGTGACGCCGTCGACGAGGTAGCGGACCTCCTCGCCGAACTCCTGCCGCACCTGATCGAGCGTCACGTCCGTGTCCTCGACGGTGTCGTGGAGGAGGGAGGCGGTCAACGTCGTGGTCTCCGCGCCGAGTTCGGCGAGGATCAGCGTCACGGCGAGCGGGTGGGTGATGTAGGGCTCGCCGCTCTTGCGCATCTGGCCGCGGTGCGAGGACTCCGCGAGGACGTACGCGCGGCGCAGCGGGTCCAGGTCGGCGTCGGGGTGGTGGGCCCGGTGGGCCTCCACGACATGGCCGATCGCGTCGGGCAGCCGGTCGCGGGCCGCGGGCCCCAGGAGGGCGGCCCGGCCGAGCCGTCGCAGATCGATCCGGGGGCGGCCCCGCCTGCGCTGTACCGCGGGCGTGATGGGGCCGGGCGTCGCGGGGTTCGTGGCCTCCGCACTCATGGGCACCTCCGGCTGCGTTGACCGGCGGACGGGGCGCCCCATGGCGTACACGGCTCTGGGGATGGCGTCGTTCCCCCGTCCGGGCCGGTCCTTGATGCTACCGAGCCCATCACGCCCGACCGACCGCCTCTCGTCGAGCGTGAAACGGATCACCCATTCGAGCGAAGGTTCACGGGCTCACCGTTTCGAGCCACTCGATGTCGATCTCACCCTCCGCGACGATCACCGCGGGCCCGGTCATCTCGATCCCGCCGTCGGGCCGCTCGGTGATCACGAGCCGGCCGCCGGGCACGTCGACGGTGTACGTGGCGGGTGTACCGGTCACAGCGGGGTCGATGCCGTCCCGGCGGGCCGCCGCCACGGCCACGGCGCACGCGCCCGTGCCGCACGACCGGGTCTCGCCGGAACCCCGCTCGTGGACACGCAGAGCGACGTGACGAAGGCCACGGTCGACGACGAACTCCACGTTCACGCCGTCCGGGTACACGGACGGCGGGCCGAACGCCGGCGGGTCGTACAGAGGTCCGGCGTGGTCGAGGTCGTCCACGAAGGCGACGGCGTGGGGGTTGCCCATGTTCACGTTGCGGGCGGGCCAGGCGCGCTCGCCGACGGTGACCGTGACGTCCCCCTCGGGGAGGAGCGCCCTGCCCATGCCGACGGTGACGTCCCCGTCCTTGGCGATGTGCACGCTCCGCACGCCCGCGCGCGTGGCCACCGCGAGATCCCCTTCGGCCACGTGCCCGGCGCGCTGGAGGTAGCGGGCGAACACCCGCACTCCGTTGCCGCACATCTCCGCGACCGACCCGTCGCCGTTGCGGTAGTCCATGAACCATTCCGCTTCGGCCGCCATCGACCGGGCCTCGGGGTGCGCGGCGGACCGTACGACGTGCAGCAGACCGTCCCCGCCGATGCCGGCGCGGCGGTCGCACAGGGCGGCGACGGTGGCCGGGGGCAGGTCGAGGGTGTTCCCGGGATCCGGGACGATCACGAAGTCGTTCTCGGTCCCGTGCCCCTTGAGGAAGGCGATCCGCGTGCTCATCCCTCGATCGTACGGCTTCGGCACGACGGCCCGGCCGACCGGTCCGGGAGCCGGACCGCACACGGGCCGGGAACGGGGACGGGGGACGGGGGGCGACGGGTCCAGCGGGTCCGGGAAGGACGGGTCCGTACGACCCGGCGCAGGCGGGTCGGCGCAGGCGGGTCGGCGCAGGCGGGACGATTCCGCGCGGGCGGGTCAGCGCAGGCGGGCCACGCGCCACACGGCAAGCACCACGACCGCGGCGACGACCACGGCGTACGCGGCCACGACCCGCCAGTCCGGGCGGCGGCCGGAACCGCGCTGCGGCAGGCCGGGCCACGGGTAACCCACGCGGCGGGCGGCCATCATGCCCCAGCCTGCGGCGCAGGAGCAGAGCAGCAGGCCCAGCATGGCGATCATCGCCCCGCTGTCGCCGAAGTCGAAGGCCAGCGGGAACGCGAACATCAGGGAGCCGAGCGCGGCGAGGCCCACGATGGGGGCGAGCTGCCAGATGCGCATGCGGCGCTGCGGACGCAGCTCCACCTCGACCTCGGGCCCCGGGAACATCTCCTCGGGCTCGGGGCCGTCGGCGGTCACCCCGCCGGTGGCGTCGTCGGGCTCGGGCCCGTCCGGACTCAGCCGGTCGCCGTCGGGGTCCGGCGCGGCGTCGTGCGCCTCGCCGCTCACGGTGTTCCGCTCCGTGCCTGCTGCGGTGTCACGAGGGCCGGCCTCCATCGCCACGCGCCCTCCCCACTCGGACTCCACTTGGTCGATCGAAGCTCGATGATGGCACGGTCCCACAGGCCCGGATGGCGGCCTGAGCGTCCCGATGCCATGACGTGATCAGGCTGTGACCGGTCGTTCGACCAATGCCAGCGCGAGCCCCGGAAGTTCCGCGCGGTCCGCCGCGGCCCCACTGAGCCAATGCACCCGTGGATCGCGCCTGAACCATGAATCCTGACGGCGCGCGAAGCGCTTGGTGGCGCGTACGGTCTCGGTCCGTGCCTCGTCCTCGGTGCACTCCCCGGCGAGTGCCGCGAGCATCTGCTGGTAGCCGAGGGCGCGCGACGCCGTACGCCCCTCGCGCAACCCCTGCGCCTCCAGTGCGCGCACTTCTTCGGCGAGGCCGCCCTCCCACATGCGGTCCACGCGGCGGGCGATGCGCTCGTCGAGCTCGGGACGCGCCACGTCGACCCCGATCTGCAGGGTGTCGTAGACCGAGTCGTGGCCCGGCAGGTTGGCGGTGAAGGGCTTGCCGGTGATCTCGATGACCTCCAGGGCCCGGACGATGCGGCGGCCGTTGCTCGGCAGGATCGCGTGGGCCGCCCCGGGGTCCGCGGCGGCCAGCCGGGCGTGCAGGGCGCCCGGGCCCCGCAGGGTGAGCTCCTCCTCCAGGCGGGCCCGCACCTCGGGGTCCGTACCGGGGAACTCCAGGTTGTCGACGGCCCCCCGCACGTACAGGCCGGAGCCGCCGACGAGGATCGGCCAGCGGCCCTGCGCGAGCAGCGCGTCGATGCGCACGCGCGCGAGGCGCTGGTACTCGGCGACGCTCGCCGTCACCGTCACGTCCCAGACGTCCAGGAGGTGGTGGGGGACGCCGCCGCGCTCCTCGGGCGTCAGCTTGGCGGTGCCGATGTCCATCCCGCGGTAGAGCTGCATCGAGTCCGCGTTGACGACCTCGCCGCCGAGGCTCAGGGCCAGGTGGACGCCCAGATCGGACTTTCCGGCCGCGGTGGGACCCACGACGGCGATGACCCGCGGAACGGGAGCTGCTCTACTCACCGCCCCAGTCTCGCAAACCTCGGGGCCACTTCTCGAACGAGCTACGTGACGGCACGGGTGCGGGGTCGTTGCCTGTTGCGAGGTTCCAGCCGCCGGTTCCCAGGACCGGTGACCCCGGGCGACGCGATGGGACGCACCGGGGGACGCGGGATTTCGCCCATACGGGCAGGTTCCCACACGAGCAGGTTATGGAGACGACATGGGCGTTTTTGCACGGCTTCTTGGTAAGGGCAGGCCCAGGCCCAAGGGGTCGGACGAGGCGTCGGCGGCCGAGGGGCGGGCCGGCGCGGTGACCGCCGGGGTCCCGGCGGCCGGCGCGGCGGAGGGCGCCGAGGGGGCGGCTGCGGCCGCCGAGGTCCGGAGCGGGAAGGCCGGCGACGAGGCGGGAGACGGGGCCGGTGGGACCGGAGCCGGGGCCGCGACCGCCGCCGCGACCGCTTCCGCAGTCCCGGCGGCGGAAGCCGGTGACGCCGGGGGGCCCGAGACGGAGGCCGTCGGCATTCCCCAGCAGCAGTCCGCCGAGAAGGCGGTCGACAGCGAGGTCGGCGAGGGCGCCGGCAAGTGACCGGTCCGCCGGGCGGCGCGGCCCCGCGCCGCTGACGGCGCCGGCCCCGGGACCCCGGGCGACAGCGACAGCACGCCGGTGGACGGTCTCGGGGCGTCCGCCGCGTTCGGGATGTTCGGGGTGCCCAGGATGTCCGGCGTGCCCGCACGGACGTCCTTCGGGGGCTGTCGGCGCGGAGTGCTACGACCAGGTGGCCACCATGTAGCCCACTCCGTAGGGCGCGTCCTCGTAGAGGAGGGCGCCCGCCAGGTCAGCGTCCTGCGCGGCGCCCGCGAGGACCTGCCAGGGGGCTCGGCCGGATGCTTTCAGCTCGTACGCCAGGCCGGTGTCCAGGGCCTCGAGCGCGGCCACGTCCGCCGCGCCGAGGGCCCGTGCGACCTCCGCGTCGAAACCCGCCGCCCGCTCGTCCAGGTAGCCCGGTGCCTTGAGCGTGCGGCACGCGCTGGAGTCGCCCATCACCAGCATCGCCACCCGCTGCGCCCGTGCGGCGATGTCCCGTCCGGTCCGGAGGCACCGCCCGGCCGCGAGCGGTTCCCCGACGCCGAGACCTTCCACGGGGGCGTCGGACCAGTTCGTACGGGCCAGCAGCCAGGCGGCGACCGCCAGCGAGGGCGGGAGCACGTGCGGGGCGGCCGGGTCCTCGGGCCCTGCGCCCGCGTTCCCGCCGAGCCGCACGTCGAGGGCGACACCGAAGCCGCGGAACGATCCGCGCGAGCCCTCGGGGTGCGGTCCGCGTCCGTCCTCCCCGGCCGGCCCCACGACCACCAGGCGGTCCGGGCGCGCGGCCGCCAGCACCCCCAGGGCGTCCACGCACGCGGCACGCGCCGCGTCCAGTTCGGGTGCGGCACCCGCGGCGACCTCGGGCACGAGAAGGGGCGGGCAGGGACACACGGCGGCGGCGACAAGCATGATCGGCAGCGTAGCCCCGCACGGCGGCCGGGCGTCACTCCCCGGTGCGGGCAGCCCGGAATCCCAGGCATGTACGCCGGGAATCCCGGATGCGCCCGCCGGGAATCCCGGGCGCACGCCGGAAGGGCCCCCGCGCGCGTGACGCGGTCAGTCGCAGCCGCAGCCGCTGCCCGCGGCGGCGGGCACCGGCTCGGGCGCGCCGACCCGCGGCAGCCCCAGCATGACGCCGGCGGGCTTCGCGGCCGCGGCGGTGTTGCGCTTCTCCCAGGCGTCCCCCGCGCGCGTGCGGCGCACGTCGAGGACGGCGCCCTCGGCGAGCAGGTGGTGCGGGGCGGCGTAGGTGATCCCGACGGTGACGACGTCGCCGGGGCGGACCTCGGTGTCGGGCTTCGTGAAGTGCACCAGGCGGTTGTCGGGGGCGCGGCCGGAGAGGCGGTGCGTGGCGCCGTCCTTGCGGCCCTCGCCCTCGGCGACCATCAGCTCCAGCGTACGGCCGACCTGCTTCTTGTTCTCGTCCCAGGAGATCTCCTCCTGGAGGGCGACGAGACGCTCGTAGCGCGCCTGCACGACCTCCTTGGGGATCTGCCCCTCCATGGTGGCGGCGGGGGTGCCCGGACGCTTGGAGTACTGGAACGTGAAGGCCTGCGCGAAGCGGGCCTCGCGGACCGCGTGCAGGGTCTGCTCGAAGTCCTCCTCGGTCTCGCCGGGGAAGCCCACGATGATGTCGGTGGTGATCGCGGCGTGCGGGATCGCGGCACGCACCTTGTCGATGATCCCGAGGAACCGCTCCTGGCGGTAGGAGCGGCGCATCGCCTTCAGGACGGTGTCCGAACCGGACTGCATCGGCATGTGCAGCTGCGGCATGACGTTCGGGGTCTCGGCCATCGCGGCGATGACATCGTCCGTGAAGTCGCGCGGGTGCGGCGAGGTGAACCGCACGCGCTCCAGGCCGTCGATCTTCCCGCAGGCCCGCAGCAGTTTGCTGAACGCCTCACGGTCGCCGATGTCGGAGCCGTAGGCGTTCACGTTCTGCCCGAGCAGCGTGATCTCCGAGACGCCCTCGCCGACGAGTGCCTCGATCTCGGCGAGGATGTCGCCGGTCCTGCGGTCCTTCTCCTTGCCGCGCAGCGCCGGGACGATGCAGAAGGTACAGGTGTTGTTGCAGCCGACGGAGACGGAGACCCAGGCGGCGTACGCGCTCTCGCGGCGGGTCGGCAGCGTCGAGGGGAACGCCTCCAGCGACTCGGCGATCTCGACCTGCGCCTCCTCCTGGACGCGGGCGCGCTCAAGGAGGACGGGGAGCTTGCCGATGTTGTGCGTGCCGAAGACGACGTCCACCCAGGGCGCCCTCTTCACGATGGTGTCGCGGTCCTTCTGGGCGAGGCAGCCGCCGACGGCGATCTGCATGCCGGGCCGCTTCGTCTTCATCGGCGCGAGCCTGCCGAGGTTCCCGTACAGGCGGTTGTCGGCGTTCTCGCGCACCGCGCAGGTGTTGAAGACGACGACGTCCGCGTCACCGTCGGAGCCTTCGGGGGCGCGTACGTAACCGGCGTCCTCCAGCAGGCCGGAGAGCCGTTCGGAGTCGTGGACGTTCATCTGACATCCGTAAGTGCGCACTTCATACGTTCTCGTCAGGTCCACTGCCCGGCTCCGGTCGCTGCTGCTCATGCGACAAGGGTAGGCGGTGCCCGGAGCACGTCCCGCCCGGGCGGCCCGGCCCTGGTCAGGCAGGCGGGTGAGCTGGCAGGATCGCGCGCATGTTCCAGGTACTCCCCCGGATCGGCCGCCGTCGGGCGCTGCAGGGCTCGGCCGCCGCCTTCGTGGTCTTCGGGCTGCTGCTGTGGTGGCTGCTGCCCCTGGGCGAGAGCTCACCGGCCGGAAAGGTCGTCTTCAGCACGGGGACGCAGAACGGGGTGTACCAGCGGTACGGGGAACTGCTGCAGGACGCGCTCGCCGAGGACATGCCGCGCCTGGAGGTGGACCTGAGGCAGAGCGAGGGTTCGCAGGAGAACGTGGAGCGGGTGGCCACCGGGAAGGCCGACTTCACCATCGCGGCGGCCGACGCGGTCGACAAGTACCGGACGGAGGGCGGACGCGGCGCGGACCTGCTGCGTGGCTGCGCCCGGCTGTACGACGACTACGTGCACGTGGTCGTCCCGCGCGGGTCCTCCGTGGGGTCCGTCGCCGAGCTCAAGGGCAAGAGGGTGGGGGTCGGTCAGGCGGGGTCCGGGGTGCTTCTGATCGCCGAGGAGGTGCTGAGGGCGGCCGAGCTCGATCCGAAGAAGGACATCCGGCCGCAGTACCTCGGTATCGCGGACGCGCCGAGGAAGCTCGAAAAGGGTGAGATCGACGCGTTCTTCTGGTCCGGCGGGCTCCCGACCGGCGCCGTGGCCGACCTCTCGGACCGCTTCGACATCGGCCTGGTCCCGATCGACGCCGACCTGGTCGCGAAACTGCACCCGCCGGGAACCCGGCTCGGTCACTACCGGCCGGCCATCATGCCGGCGGACGCCTACGGCAAGGCCCAGGGCGGTACCGCCGTCCCGACGATGGCGGTGGCGAACCTGCTGGTGACGCGGGCCGGGACGGACGCGAAGCTCACCGAGGGGATGACCCGCACAGTGATCAACAGCCGCGACGGCATCGGTGAGGTGGTGCACGCCGCGCAACGCGTGGACCTGCGGACCGCCATCTACACCGACCCCCTGCACCTGCACAAAGGCGCGCAGCGCTACTACCGCTCGGTCAAGCCGTAGCGTCCGGCCGCGTGACGATTCCCTGTGGCCCGACCCGGGGGAGGACCCGTGAAAGGGCCCACAAGGCCCCTGCGGGCCCTTCTCCGTCCTTCTCCGGTGCTCTCCCGATCCACTCATGCCTCCTCCGGTCCTCTCAGGCCCCCGGCCTCGTCCGCGGCAACGTCACCGTCACCTTCAGGCCGTGCGGCTCGTGGTGGGCGTACGCCAGGGAGCCGCCGCCCGCGGAGAGCAGGGCGCGGGAGATCGACAGGCCCAGACCCGAGCCCTTGATGTTCTGGTGGCCGGCGCTGCGCCAGAAGCGGTCGCCGACGCGGGTCAGTTCCTCGTCGCTCAGACCGGGCCCGCGGTCGGTGACGACGATGGTCGAGACCTCTCCGTTGGAGGCCACCACGACCTCGACGGACTCGCCCTCGGGGGTGAACTTCAGCGCGTTGTCGATGATCGCGTCCAGGGCGCTGGAGAGGGCCACGGGATCGGCCCACGCGGTCGTGGCGGGACAGTTCCCGATCAGCTGCACACCTTTGTCGTCGGCGTACGGCGACCAGGACGCCACGCGCTCGGCGGTCAGCTCGCCGATGTCGGTGAGCCGCAGGTCGGCTTCGGCGTGCTCGGCCAGGGCCAGGTCCAGGAGGTCGTCCAGGACCTGTGCGAGGCGCTTGCCCTCCGTCCGCACGGAGGCGATCTCCTCGTTGCCCTCGGGCAGCTCCAGGGCGAGCAGCTCGATGCGCAGCAGCAGGGCGGACAGGGGATTGCGCAGCTGGTGCGAGGCGTCGGCGACGAAGGCGCGCTGCTGCTCCAGGACGTCCTCGACGTTGTCGGCCATCTCGTTGAACGAGCGGGCCAGACGCCGCAGCTCCGGCGGCCCGCCGGCCGCCGCGACCCGGGACTTCAGGCGGCCGGTCGCGATGTCGTGGGTGGTGGCGTCCAGGACGCGTACGGGCCGCAGCACCCAACCGGTCAGACGCAGCGCGGCGCCGAGCGCCAGGAGCATCGCGGCGGCCTCGCCCGCGCCGATGACGAGCCAGCCCTGCAGGATCCTGGAGCGCATCTGCCCGGTGGGCGAGTCGGTGACCACGACCGCCACGACGTCACCGTCCCGGATGACGGGGGACGCGACGACGAGCCGGTCCCGCTGCCACGGCCAGACCTGCTCCGGGTCGTGGCTGCGGCGGCCCTGGAGCGCCTCGTCGAAGGCGCCGCGCACCTCGCCGTCCTCGGGGAGGTACCAGTTCCGCGGGGCGTTCGCCATGACGTCCTTGTCACGGTAGAAGACGCCGGCGTTGATCCCGTACAGCTCGTGGAAGGTGCCCAGTTCCTGCAGGAGCGTCTTGAGGCGCTGTTCCGGGGGGTTGACCCGTGAGCCCTCCGGGCGGTCGGCGACGAACTGCGCCAGGGAGGCGAAGCGCGCGGTGTCGTCGATCCGGTCGACGACCACCTTCTGCTGCTGGGCCGCCGCCAGGCTCACCGCGAGGGGGACGCCCAGGGCGAGCAGGACGGCCGCCATCAGGACGATGAGCAGCGGGAGGAGGCGTGTACGCACCCGGGCCCGCTACGCGGCGGGCGCGACGAGCCGGTATCCGACGCCGCGCACGGTCTCGATCAGGGCCGGCATGCGCAGCTTGGAGCGCAGCGACGCGACGTGCACCTCCAGGGTGCGGCCGGTCCCCTCCCAGCTGGTGCGCCAGACCTCGCTGATGATCTGCTCCCGCCGGAACACCACGCCGGGCCGCTGCGCCAGGAGCGCCAGCAGGTCGAACTCCTTGCGGGTCAGCTGGACGACCGTGCCGTCCACGCTGACCTGGCGGGTGGGCAGCTCGATGCGTACGGGTCCGAGGTGCAGCGCGTCGTCGCCCGGGGTCGCCGCGTCGTCGGGGACCGTGCGCCGGCTGACGGCATGGATACGGGCGAGGAGCTCGCCGGTGTCGTACGGCTTCACCACGTAGTCGTCGGCGCCGAGGTTGAGGCCGTGGATCCGGGAGCGCACGTCCGCACGCGCGGTGACCATGATCACGGGCGTGCTGGTCCGTTTGCGGATCTTGCCGCAGACCTCGTACCCGTCCTGGTCGGGCAGTCCGAGGTCGAGGAGCACCACGCCGAAGCCGGGGCCTTCCGGGACGAGCGCCTGGAGGGCCTCCTCGCCGCTGCGGGCGTGCGTGACCGCGAAGCCGTGCCGGGCGAGGACCGCGGACAGCGCGGCGGCGACGTGGTTGTCGTCCTCGACGAGGAGCAGTCTCATTACGGCCCCCTTCGGTTCATCAGTCGTATGTTCTGAACGGATAGACAGTGGCTGGAACAGCGGCTGGACATGAGCACGCGCACGTGTCCCCTGGCAGTCAGGCGGATGGACGCGGACGGCGTCAAGCGTGTTCGGGGCGCGGCCCCCATCCGTTACGCAGCCGGTACGCGCCCGGGGCGGCCTTCACGAGGAGTGTCGGTTTGCCGCCATATCGTTATGCTCAATTTCCCCTCAGATGTAATGACGCTGGTCGTGCCGCGTTACTACTGTCCTCCGCAACCGAGGAGGACGGAGCTAGAGGCCGATGACCGAAGTATCGGTGACCAAGGACGCCGTACCCACGGCCGATGATCTGGTCGTGCTGAAGAACGTCAACAAGCACTTCGGTGCGTTGCACGTACTTCAGGACATCGATCTGACCATCGCCCGCGGTGAGGTTGTCGTGGTCATCGGACCCTCCGGGTCCGGAAAGTCCACCCTGTGCCGCGCGATCAACCGCCTGGAGTCGATCGAGTCGGGTTCCATCACGATCGACGGGAAGCCGCTGCCCGAGGAGGGCAAGGCGCTGGCCCGGCTGCGTGCCGACGTCGGCATGGTCTTCCAGTCCTTCAACCTGTTCGCGCACAAGACCGTGCTCGAGAACGTGATGCTGGGCCAGCTGAAGGTCCGCAAGGCCGACAAGAAGGCCGCGGAGGACAAGGCCCGCGCACTGCTCGACCGGGTGGGTGTCGCGGCCCAGGCGGACAAGTACCCGGCGCAGCTCTCCGGCGGGCAGCAGCAGCGTGTCGCGATCGCCCGGGCGCTGGCGATGGACCCCAAGGTCATGCTCTTCGACGAGCCGACGTCGGCTCTCGACCCGGAGATGATCAACGAGGTCCTGGAAGTCATGCAGCAGCTCGCGCGTGACGGAATGACGATGGTCGTGGTCACCCACGAGATGGGATTCGCCCGTTCGGCGGCCAACCGGGTCGTCTTCATGGCGGACGGCCGCATCGTCGAAGAGGCTGTGCCGGACCAGTTCTTCAGCAATCCGCGCAGCGACCGGGCTAAGGACTTCCTGTCGAAGATCCTGCACCACTGACGGCCCACGGCACCCGCATCGCCGGATCGCTCTTCTTCACCACTCAAAGGATGTTCACCATGAAGCTCCGCAAGGTCACCGCCGCCTCGGCCGCCGTCCTCGCACTCGCCGTCACCGCCACCGCGTGCGGTTCCGACGACAAGGACGACAACGGTTCGTCGTCCAGCAGCGGCGGCGGCAACAAGAAGATCAGCATCGGCATCAAGTTCGACCAGCCCGGCATCGGCCAGAAGACGCCGGACGGCTACACGGGCTTCGACGTGGACGTCGCCACGTACGTCGCCAAGGAGCTCGGCTACAGCGAGGACCAGATCCAGTGGAAGGAGGCGAAGAGCCCCGACCGCGAGACCATGCTCCAGCGTGGTGACGTCGACTTCATCGCCGCCTCCTACTCGATCACCGACGAGCGCGCCGCGAAGGTCGACTTCGCCGGTCCGTACCTCCTCGCCCACCAGGACGTGCTGGTCCGCGCCGACGAGGACTCGATCAAGGCGCCGAAGGATCTCAACAGCAAGAAGCTGTGCTCCGTGACCGGCTCGACCTCGGCGCAGAACGTCAAGGACAAGCTCGCCCCGAAGGCCCAGCTCCAGCAGTACCAGACGTACTCCCAGTGTCTGAACGGTCTGCAGAGCGGCGCCATCGACGCGCTGACCACGGACGACTCGATCCTCGCCGGGTACGCCTCGCAGGCGAACTTCAAGGGCAAGTTCAAGCTCGGCGGCTTCAAGATGACCAACGAGAACTACGGCATCGGCGTCAAGAAGGGCAGCGACCTCAAGGACAAGATCAACACCGCCCTGGAGAAGATGGTCTCCGACAAGTCGTGGGACAAGGCCGTCAAGGACAACTTCGGCCCGGCCGGGTACAAGAACGAGCCCGCCCCGAAGATCGGCGACGTCGTCAAGTAAAGCGGGATCCGACCTGACCGGTGCGCCGCCCTCCTGGGGCGGCGCACCGGTCAGGAGGACCCTCCCCACACGCGGAAGCGCGGGAGATCGTGTTCGATTTTCTTGAAGGTTACAACCTGTGGGAAGCCTTCTGGACGACGGTGCAGCTGACCGTCCTGTCCGCCCTCGGCTCCCTGATCTGGGGAACTCTCCTGGCCGCCATGCGGGTCGGTCCGGTGCCTCTGATGCGCGGTTTCGGTACCGCCTACGTAAACATCGTGCGGAACATTCCGCTGACAGTGATCATTCTGTTCACGTCCTTGGGTCTCAACCAGACGTTCGGAGCCACTCTCGGCTCCAGCCAGATCGAAAGCACCAACTTCCGGCTCGCGGTCCTCGGTTTCATCGCGTACACCTCGGCGTTCGTGTGTGAGGCGCTGCGGTCCGGCATCAACACGGTGCCCGTGGGCCAGGCCGAGGCGGCACGTGCCCTCGGCCTGAACTTCACGCAGGTGCTGACGCTGGTCGTGCTGCCGCAGGCGTTCCGTTCGGTCGTCGGTCCGCTGGCGAACGTCCTGATCGCGTTGACGAAGAACACCACGGTGGCCGCCGCCATCGGTGTCGCCGAGGCGGCACTGCTGATGAAGGAGATGATCGAGAACGAGGCGCAACTCGTCCTGATCTCCGCGGTCTTCGCGTTCGGATTCGTGTGTCTGACACTGCCGACCGGTCTGATCCTCGGCTGGGTGAGCAAGAAGGTGGCGGTGAAGCGATGAGCTCGGTCCTCTATGACGCCCAGGGCCCCCGGGCCAGGCGACGGAACCTCGTCGTCTCCGTGGTCTTCTTCGCCGTCCTTGCCGCGGCGCTGTGGTGGATGTACGGCACGCTGGACGAGAAGGGCCAGCTGAAGTGGGAGCTGTGGAAGCCCTTCTTCACCGGTACCGAGGCCTGGAGCACCTACCTCTGGCCGGGTCTGCTGAACACGCTCAAGGCCGCGGCGCTCGCCATGGTCATCGCGCTCCCGCTCGGCGCGGTCCTCGGTATCGCCCGGCTGTCCGACCACGTCTGGGTGCGTGTCCCGGCCGGTGTCGTGGTCGAGTTCTTCCGCGCCATCCCGGTCCTCGTCCTGATGATCTTCGGTCTGGCGCTGTTCTCCGAGTACACGAACGTCAGCACGGACGACCGCCCGCTGTACGCGGTCGTCACCGGTCTGGTGCTCTACAACGCCTCGGTCCTCGCCGAGATCGTCCGGGCGGGCATCCTGTCGCTGCCCAGGGGGCAGGCGGAGGCCGCGTCGGCCATCGGTCTGCGCAAGAACCAGGTCATGCGGTTCATCCTGCTGCCCCAGGCGGTCACGGCGATGCTGCCGGCGATCGTCAGCCAGCTCGTGGTGATCGTGAAGGACACCGCACTCGGCGGCGCGGTCCTCACCTTCCCCGACCTGATGGCCGCCGTCAGCCCGATGAGCGCGTACTACGGCGCGAACACCCTCGCCAGCTTCACGGTCGTAGCCGTGATCTTCATCGTGATCAACTTCTCGCTCACGAGCTTCGCGAGCTGGCTGGAGCGCAAGCTGCGCCAGGGCAAGAAGTCCACCGGCGCGGTCGTCGAAGCGGGCGCCGTGGAAGAGCTCAGCACGCCGGGCGAGCACGTGGAGGGCAGGCGGTAGGCCGATCCCGCGAACGGCCCGCGCCCGTCGCGGAGCTGACGCGATGTGAACGACCGGAGGCAGTGGCGAGATCGCCGCTGCCTCCGTCACTTGACGCAAGCACCGGCAATAGGTTGCATACGTTCTGTGATCGTGTACCCCGCTCCACCTGCAAGTCCCGGTAAAGCACTCTGGACGCCGCTCCGGGCAGGGGGCACCGCGCCGTGGACCCGGTGATCATTGTCGGAGCGGGGCCCGTAGGACTCACGCTCGCCCTGGGGCTGGCACGTCAGGAGGTCCCGTCGGTCGTCCTGGACGAGGGCCCCGGCAGCGACGAGCAGCGGCTCGCGCGTACGGTCGTCCTGCGTGAGGACACCGCCGCGCTGGTCGCGCGGCTGACGGGCTTCCCCGTCGCCGGAGCCGGTTTCCGCTGGACCGGATGGCGGTCGATGCGGCGCAGGCAGGTGATGCGGCAGATCATGTTCGGCGAGGACGACCCCGCGCTCCTGCACATCCCCCAGCACGTCCTGACCGCGGCCCTGCGAGCGGCGATCGCGGCCGAGCGGCTGGTCGAGGTCTCCGTGGAGAGCCGTCTCGACTCCGTCGAGCAGGAGACCGCGGGCGTCACGGCGCACACCCGGGGCCCCCGGGGCACGTGGTGGCGCGGCAGCTACCTGGTCGGCTGCGACGGCCCGCGCTCGACGGTGCGCAAGCTCCAGGACATCCGCTTCCCCGGCCGCACCGCCGTGGAACGGCACGCCGTCGCGGCCCTGCGTACGGAGCTGCCGTGGCCCGGCGAGGCGCTGCTGCACCGCATGCCCCCCTGGCGGACCTCGGGACCCCCGGTGTCCGAGGTGACCGCACGCCCCCTCGCCGAGGACGTGTGGCGTCTGGACTGGCTGCTGCCGCCGGGGAAGGACCTGGTCACGCCGGACCTGCTGGTGGCGCGCGTCCGCGAGACCCTGGCGGGCTGGAGCGGGGGCACCACACCGCCCTACGAACTGCTGGACACCGGGGTCCACACGGTCCACCACCGGCTGGCGCGCCGGTGGCGGGCGGGCCGTGTCTTCCTCGCCGGGGACGCGGCGCACCTGCTGGGCGCGCTGGGCACCCAGGGCCTGGACGAAGGACTGCGGGACGCCGACAACCTCGCCTGGAAGCTGGGCCTCGCCTGGCACCACGGTCCGCACGAGCCCCTGCTCGACAGCTACCAGGTGGAGCGGCGCGCGATCGTCGCCGCCCGGCTGCGCGCCGCCGACCAGTCCCTGCCGGTGCTGCGCGCCGGCGGTCTGCGGGCCGCGGTGCCCGGAGCCGCCCGCGGCCACGACGCCCTGCTGACGGACGGACACCTGGCGCGCGGCCCGCTGGGTGCGCCGGGAGCGTACGCCGATTCACCGCTCACGCCTCCGCACGCCGAGTCCTCGGTCGAAGTCGACACACCGGTGGGCGCCGCGGTCGCCGATGTGCGGGTGACGGCGGAGGACGGCACGTCCGTGGCCCTGCGGGACCGGCTGGGCCGGGGAGCCCTCCTGGTGCTGCTGATCGCGCCTGGGACCGTGGTGTGGGAGCGCAAGCACTGGGTGACGGCCGGCATCATGCCGCGGCTCGCCGCCGCGGTGAGCGCGCTGCCGCACCGGGCCGAGCTGCTCGTCGCCGAGAGCTACCCGGGCGCGGCCGCGCACACGGTGCTGCTGATCCGCCCGGACGGACACCTGGTCACCGCGTTGAACGGGGTGCGCCCGGCCGACCTGTACGAGGCCGCGGAGGCGGCGCTGGGCGGCTCCCGGACCACGACGGAGGCGACCGCCGGCAGGCCGTGAGCGACTCTCCGTTCAACCTCTGGCACCGAGTTGACCGGCCCGCATCACCATGGTCTACTCCGGACCGTGACCGACACCTGTGTGCGCCTGTGGCGGAGAGTCCATATGGACCTCGTCCGCTATGCGGGCTGCGTGTGTCGACCGTCCTGCTGAATTCGCATCCCTCTTCACCATCCCGTGCGCGAGACCCCGCTTGCTGTCGCGCGCACTCCCGCGAACCCTCGTCAGGACGGTACCCATGTCTGTGTCACCCTCTGTTCCCGGCCTTTCCACCCGTTCCTCGGCGCCCTCCGCCCCGGCCGGCCCTCCCACCCAGGCCGAGCTGCTGGAGTTCGTGCGGCGCACGGCCGCCGACGCCGAACTGATCGCCTCCCTGCCGCTCGACCCCGAGGGCCGTACATGGGTACGGCTCGAAGGCCCCGGCGGCAGCGAGGCCTGGCTCATCGGCTGGCCGCCCGGCACGGGCACCGGCTGGCACGACCACGCCGAGTCGGTGGGCGCCTTCCTCACCGCGTCCGGCGAGCTCAAGGAGAACTCGCTCGTGGCGCGGCTGCCCACCGACGGCTGGCAGACCCTCGAACTCACCGAGGGCATCGACCGTGAGCGGCGTCTCCCGGCGGGCGAGGGCCGCGCCTTCGGCCGCCACCACGTGCACGAGGTGCTGAACGAATCCACCGAGGAGCACGCCGTCTCCGTGCACGCGTACCACCCGCCCCTGCCGCGGATCCGGCGCTACAGCCGCAGCGGCCGGGTCCTGCGGCTGGAGCAGGTCGAGCGTCCCGAGGACTGGCAGTGACGGCCGAACGCCCCGGGCCCGCCGAGCGCCCCGTGGGGATCGACGAACTGCTGGAGCGGGTGCGCGCGGGCCTCGACCGGGTGGAGGCGCAGGCCGCCCACGACGCCGCGCGGACGGGCGACGCCCTGCTCGTCGACATCCGGTACGCGGCACTGCGCGAGCGCGACGGCCTGATTCCCGGGGCGCTCGTCGTCGAGCGCAACGAACTGGAGTGGCGGCTCGACCCCCGGGGCAGTCATCGTGCCCCAGAGGCCACGAACCACGACCTGCGGGTCGTGGTCCTCTGCAACGAGGGCTACGCGTCGAGCCTCGCGGCCGAGTCCCTGCGCCGCCTGGGCCTCCACCGGGCCACGGACCTGGTGGGCGGTTTCCAGGCATGGCGGGAGGCCGGGTTGCCGGTGGTGGCGGAGGGGGATCCGGGAGCGGTGCCGGAGGCGGGGCCACCGGCATAGCCACCGGTGGCGGGGGCCCTTCGGGCAGGTACTCGGTCCTTGCCCGAAAGGGACTCATGCGCCCTTGCCCGAAAGGGCTCCTTGTCTGCCCGAAAGAGCTCCTTGTCCTTCCGCCGTCGTCACCGTGCCGGAGAGGACTCCGGGAGCCTCGCGGTCGGGCAGTGTGCCGCGTCGCACGGCGCCGGGTTCCGGACGCGGCAGGCGCCCCCGCGCGTCGACCGTGCCCGGAACCCGGCGCCGGCCGGACCGGCGGACCCCGTCGAATCCCTCGGAACCCGAAGCCCTCCGGAACCTCTCAGAACTCCCCGTCGCCGAGGAACCCCGTGTCCTCGCCCTCCTCCTCCAGCGCCTGCCGGACCACGCGCAGGGCAGTGCCCTGGGAGTAGCCCTTGCGGGCGAGCATGCCCGCGAGGCGCCGTATGCGCTTGTCTCGGTCGAGACCGCGGGTGGAGCGCAGTTTGCGCGCGACGAGTTCGCGCGCGGTCGTCTCCTCCCGGTCGGAGTCGAGCCGCCCGACCGCCTCGTCGATCAGCATGGGGTCCACGCCCTTGGTGCGCAGCTCCTGGGCGAGCGCCCGCCGGGCGAGACCCCGGCCGTGGTGGCGGGACTCGACCCAGGCATCCGCGAAGGCACCGTCGTTGATCAGACCGACCTCTTCGAAACGGGACAGCACCTCTTCCGCCACGTCGTCCGGGATCTCGCGCTTGCTCAACGCGTCGGCAAGCTGCTTCCGCGTGCGCGGGGTCCCGGTGAGCAGGCGCAGGCAGATCGCCCGCGCCCGCTCAGCCGGGTCCCGCGGAGGCTCCCCCGCCTCGGCCCTCGACGAGGAAGGGGAACCTCCGTCCTGTGCGCCGCCGGACGACTCCCCGAAGCCCCGTCGCCCGCGCGCCCGTCGGGCACGGCCTCCGCGGCCCGGGGCGCTCTCGCCCCGCAGCCCGCCGTCCCGCTCCGCGTCGTCCACGTCCTCCCCGTCGTCCACGCCGTCCGCGTACGGCCGGTCACCGGTGCCGCGCCCCCGGCCGCTGCCCGGTGAACCTTCGTCCTCCCGCCCTCCTGCACCACGAGACCTGCCGCCGCGGCGCCCGGACCCGCCGCGCCCTCGGCGGTCGCCCCCGCGATCGTCGTCTCCCCCGTCCGCGCCCGGGGCGCCGGGACCGAACGACGCGTCGTCGCCGTACGGTCCGCCGCCTTCGTGTGCGCTGCCCCTGTCCGCGGCAGAGCCGATGCCTCCCCTGCGGCCCTGCCCTTCGGGGGCGACGGGGTGGACGTACTCGGCCCAGTCCGTTCGCCGTGTCACGGGCTAGCTCTTGGCCGCCGCGGCCTTGGGCTTGGTGGCCTTGGCCGCGGGAGCGGGAACCGCCTTCGCGGCCTCGCCGGAATCGGCCGGCGCCGCCGCGTCCACGCCCGCCTCGGCGGTGGGCTCCTCCGGCTTCACGCCGATACCGAGCTTCTCCAGGATCTTCTTCTCGATCTCGTCGGCCAGGTCGGGGTTGTCCTTCAGGAAGTTGCGCGCGTTCTCCTTGCCCTGGCCGAGCTGATCGCCCTCGTACGTGTACCAGGCGCCGGCCTTGCGGACGAAGCCGTGCTCCACGCCCATGTCGATCAGGCCGCCCTCGCGGCTGATGCCCTGCCCGTAGAGGATGTCGAACTCGGCCTGCTTGAAGGGCGGCGCGACCTTGTTCTTGACGACCTTGACGCGGGTGCGGTTGCCGACCGCGTCGGTGCCGTCCTTCAGGGTCTCGATACGACGGATGTCGAGACGCACCGAGGCGTAGAACTTCAGCGCACGGCCACCGGTCGTGGTCTCCGGGGAGCCGAACATCACGCCGATCTTCTCGCGGAGCTGGTTGATGAAGATCGCGGTGGTCTTCGACTGGTTGAGCGCGCTCGTGATCTTCCGCAGCGCCTGGCTCATCAGACGGGCCTGCAGACCCACGTGCGAGTCACCCATCTCGCCCTCGATCTCCGCACGCGGCACCAGGGCGGCGACGGAGTCGATGACGATGAGGTCGAGGGCGCCGGAGCGGACCAGCATGTCCACGATCTCCAGGGCCTGCTCGCCGTTGTCCGGCTGCGACAGGATGAGGTTGTCGATGTCGACGCCGAGCTTCTTCGCGTACTCGGGGTCGAGGGCGTGCTCCGCGTCCACGAACGCGACCTGGCCGCCGGCCCGCTGCGCGTTGGCCACCGCATGCAGGGTCAGGGTCGTCTTGCCGGAGGACTCCGGGCCGTACACCTCGACCACCCGGCCGCGCGGCAGACCGCCGACGCCGAGTGCGACGTCGAGGGCGGTCGACCCGGTGGGGATGATCTCGATGGGCTCGTTCGGCCGCTCGCCGAGGCGCATGACCGCGCCCTTGCCGAACTGCCGTTCAATTTGTGCGAGAGCGGCGTCGAGCGCCTTCTCGCGGTCGGTTCCTGCCATGGGTTCCACCCGATTTGCTTGAGTCGATCGCTTCACGTCAAAGACGCTAACGCCTGCCACTGACAATGCGTCCCGACGCCCGTCCAGCCTGTGGATAACTCGGGCACTTCCGCACGAAACGCCCGCCTTCATCCCGATCTCGGGCCCCGCCGGAACCTCAATAAGAATGTATGTTCGATTTTGATGTCAAGCGCATCATCCGGTCCCCCGAGGGCGTGTCGCGGCCCGCATCACCCCGGCCGACCCCGGCGTCGCACGGACGGCGCGGGGACCGCCGGGAGAGGCGGCCGGAAGAGGCAGCCGGGAAGGACCTGGTGCGGCTAGGCGGAGGGGCGGGGCGCGTCGTCCCGCGCCGGCGGCGGCTCGTCGGCGCCACCCCGCACGAGGCGCCGCACGAGGCGCCGCACGCGCTTCAGGAGAGCGCCGGAGACGCGCTCGTGGCGGCCGAGCACCCGCGGGTCGTCCGTGACGTCGTACCGCTTCACGTACGCCCCCAGGAACGCCTGCAGGGTGGCGATCGCCGGGATGGCGATCAGCGCGCCGACGGCTCCGAGCAGGGCGGTGCCCGCGACGACCGATCCGAAGGCGACCGCCGGGTGGATGTCCACCGTCTTCGCGGTCAGCTTGGGCTGCAGCACGTAGTTCTCGAACTGCTGGTAGATCACGACGAAGACCAGCACCCACAACGCGTACCAGGGATTGACCGTGAAGGCGATCAGCATCGGCAGGGCGCCCGCGAGGTACGTGCCGATGGTGGGGATGAACTGCGAGACCAGGCCCACCCAGACGGCGAGCACGGGCGCGTAGTCCACTTCGAGGAACTCCAGCAGGACGTAGTGCGCCAGACCGGAGACGAGAGCCATCAGACCGCGGGAGTAGAGGTAGCCGCCCGTCTTGTTGACGGCGATCCCCCACGCGCGCAGGACCTCCGTCTGCCGGGCCGGCGGCAGCACCGAGCACAGCGCGCGCCGCAGCCGCGGACCGTCGGCGGCGAAGTAGAACGCGAACAGGGTGACCGTCAGGAGCTGGAAGAGGCCGCCCAGCACCTGCGCGGACACGTCCAGGACACCGGTCGCGCTGTTCTGCACGTACTTCCGGAGCCAGTCGGAGCGGAGCAGGCTGTCCTGGATGTCGACACGGCTGAGCTCCGTGTGGAAGGTGGTGTTGGCCCAGCTGATCACGGAGTCGACGTACTTGGGGAAGTCCTCGACGATGTCGATGATCTGTCCGGCGAGCATCGAACCGAGCAGGGCGACGAAGCCCGCGCTCACGGACATCACGATGAGGAACACGAGACCGGTGGCCAGTCCCCTGCGCATGCCGAACGAGGCCAGCCAGCTCACCGCCGGCTCTATGGCGAGCGCCAGGAAGAACGCGATCAAGATGTTGATCAGCAGTCCGGTCAGCTGGTGGAAGGCCCAACTGCCGAGCTGGAAGCAGGCGACGAGGGCGAGGGCGAGCACCATGGCCCGTGGCAGCCAGCGCGGCATACCGCCGCCCCCCTCGGCCGCGCCCCGGACCGGGGGCCCGGGAGGTGTCGTGCCGAGCGGGGATGCGTGCTGTCCGACCTGCGCGGTCTCATCTGTCGATGCCACGGGCCAAGTCTCGCCCACGCCGACGGCGATGGACCCCGCTCCCCCGGATCTTCGTGGTCGGTCAGCGCGATTCGTCGGGAACGTTCACCGCCGTACACACCGCGCGCCACACGTCCTTCGCCTCCCAGCCCGCGTCCAGCGCCTGCTGCACCGTACGTCCGCCGAGCTCCGACATCACGTGGTCGCGCGCGAAGGTGTCGGCGTACCCCGTACCGAAGTGATCCGCCATCCGCTGCCAGAAGACCGTCAACCGCATGACTCCAGTATCCCGCTCCTGGGGGTGGGCCCGGTCCGGGACCGCTCGCCGGGCGCGCTTTTCGCCCTACGGTCTGACCCATGGCCGTAACAGGAGCATCCCCACTCGCCCCGACGCCCCCGGCGCACACCCCCGTCGCCCGCGCCGAGCAGTTCGTCTGGCTCACCGCGCGCGTGCTGGAGCAGCGCCGTTTCGAGTACCACTTCCTGGGCGGCGGCGCGGACGCGGTCGAGACCGCGCTGTCCGCCTACCGCAACGAGGACGACGGGTACGGCCACGCGCTGGAGCCCGATCTGCGCGGCCCGGTCAGCCAGCCGCTGCACGCCGGGCACGCGCTGCGCGTCCTGGACTCGATCGGGCGTTGCGGCGGACAGCGGGTGGAACGCGTGTGCCGCTACCTGACCTCCGTGTCGACACAGGACGGCGCCCTGCCGGCCGTCCGCCCCAGCCAGCGGGGCTACCCGTCGGCGCCCTTCGTGCCGATCACGGACGACCCGCCCAGCGAGCTGCTCGCCACCGGTCCCGTGGTGGGGCTGCTGCACCGCAACGAGGTGTGGCACGCCTGGCTCTTCCGCGCCACGGACTTCTGCTGGCAGGCGGTGGAGTCCCTGGAGAAGCCGCATCCGTACGAGATCGAGGCCGCCGTGTCCTTCCTGGACTCGGCGCCCGACCGCCCGCGCGCGGAGGCGGCCGCCGACCGGCTCGGCCGCCTGGTGCGCGAACAGCGGCTCGCGGTGCTGGATCCGCAGGACCCCGAGGCGTCTCCCGTGTCACCGGGGCACGCGCCGGGGGAACGCCGTCTGCCGCACGACTACGCGAGGACGCCGGCCTCCCTCGCGCGCGCGTGGTTCACCGACGGGGAGATGGCCCGCTCCCTCTGCTTCCTGGAAGGTCAGCAGCTGGAGGACGGCGGCTGGCCCGTCCGCCGGCGCCCGTGGGCGCCGGGCACCGCCCTGGAGACGCGCCCGATCGTCACCGTCGAGGCGCTGCGCACCCTGAGAGCCTACGGGCTGCCCGTCGGCTGACGCCCTCAGCCCGTCATCGCCCGTACCCCTGCCGTGACCAGCACGGCCGCGGCCACGACCAGCAGGAAGGGGGCCCGCAGCAGCAGTGCCACGGCGGCCGCCGCGAGTCCGGCGGCCTTCGCGTCCAGCAACAGGACACGGCCGTCCGCGAAGGTCTGCTGCGCGGTCAGCGCCGCCAGCAGGGCGACCGGCAGCAGGGCGGCGAGCCGCTGGACGAGCGGACGCTCCAGTACGCCCGCGGGAATCAGCAGCCCGATCAGTTTCACGGCATAGCAGCCGACAGCGGTCACACCGATCGCGATCCAGATGTTCACCGCTCCTCCTCCACCGTGTCGCGCTCGCCGGCCGCCTCCGCGGGCGCCGTGCGCGCCCTGCGGCGGCCGTCCGCCCAGAGGACGAGGGGGGCTGCCAGCGCGGCCACCAGGACGGGGACACCGGCCGGCAGTACGGGCAGCAGACCGAGCCCGAGGACGACCGCGAGCCCCGCGACCGCCCGCTCCGCGGTGGTCCTGACCATCGGCGCGAGCAGCGCCAGGAAGACCGCCGGTCCGGCCGCGTCCAGGCCCCACGCGTCGGTGTCGCCGATGGCTTCGGCGCCCAGCGCGCCGAACAGCGTCGTCAGGTTCCACAGGACGTAGAGCGACAGGCCGGTGACGGTGAACCCGATCCGCACACCGCGCCGGGTGGGCTGGGCGAGCGCCACGGCCGTGGTCTCGTCGATGACCCACTGGGCGGCGAACGGGCGCACCACGCGCGGGAGAGCCAGCAGCTGCGACAGACGCAGCCCGTAGAACGCGTTGCGCACCCCCAGGAAGAACGCACCCGCGGCCGCCGTGAACGGATTGCCTCCGCCGGCCAGGGCCCCCACGAGGGCGAACTGTGAGGCACCGGTGAAGACCAGCAGGCTGAGGGCGCAGGTCTGCAGCACCGTGAGCCCGCTGCCCGCCGAGGTCACCCCGAAGGCGAAGCCGGAGAGCCCGACGGCCACTCCGACGCCGAGGGCGTCCCGTACGACGGCGGCGTCGGGCTTCCCGCCGTCCGCACCGGATGTGTCTGCGTCTCGGGCGTCCGTGCCTCGTATCCCTGTGTCTCGTATCCCTGTGCTTCGTATGTCCGCGTTGCGGGCGTCTGCGTTTCGGGCGTCCGTACTTCGTACGTCCCCGAGAGTTGTTTCTTCTGCCACGCGTCGGACCCTAGGCCAGGCCCCCGCCGCGCCTCTTGTACGTTCTTGCGCTCGCGCTGGTAGGACCCCGGTGGTACGCCCACGATCCGGGTGAAGTGCCGGTTCAGGTGCGGCTGGTCGGTGAAGCCCACGGCGAGCGCCGCCTCGGCGGGTACGACCCCCGCGTCCAGCAGCCCGCGCGCACGCCGCACACGGACATCGGTGAGCCATGCGTGGGGCGGCATGCCGTAGGCGTCCCGGAAGGCGCGCAGCAGCGCGAAGGGGCTGGTCCCGAGATCACCGGCGAGCCGTTCCAGCGTGGGCGGCCGCACCAGCCGCTCTTCGAGCACGGCACGCGCACGTGCCGCCACCCGGGCACCGGCCGTCCGCGGGGTCCGCTGCGGCAGCGGTCCGCCGTTCCGCCTCAGCAGCCGGGTCACGGCCGCCCTCAGCAGGGTGTCGGCGGCGAGCGCGTTGCCCTCGTCGGCGGCCCGCAGCACCTGATGGACCAGCCGCACGGCGTACGGGTCGTCGAGCACCGGGGTCAGGAAGCCGGGGGTGCCGCGGAGGACCGTGGTCTCGGCGGCGATCTCCGCCACCAGTTCCGGCGAGGGGTACACCGCCCCGTACCGCCACCCCTCGGGGACCCCGGCGCGTCCCGTGTGGGGGGTGTCGGGGTTGACCAGGGCGAGGGTCCCGGCACCCGCGTACCGGTCGGCGCCACCGTGGTGGAAGATCTCCGCGCCGTCGGCGATGGCCGCGATGACGAAGTTCTCGTGCGTGTGCCGGACGAAGGTCTTGTGGACGTACCGGGCGCGCAGCAGGTCGACACCGGGCAGCTCCGCGTACTGCCAGTGCCGCGCCCGTTCCCGCCCCGCGCCTGCCACACCACCATTCTCCGCCACCGGGCCACCTCGTCCCTCGCTGCTGCGGCGGACCATCCGGCGCCGGCATTCCCCCAGGTCAGTGCCATTGTCAGTGTCCGGGTGCAGGATGGACGCATGGTCAGCTCCGCGCAACGAGCCCTGAACGGCTTCTCCCCGGCGACCCGCGCCTGGTTCACGGGGGCCTTCTCCGCGCCCACCGAGGCCCAGTCCGGCGCGTGGCAGGCCATCGCCGAGGGATCGGACGTGCTGGTGGTCGCCCCGACCGGCTCCGGCAAGACCCTGGCCGCGTTCCTCGCCGCGCTGGACCAGCTGGCCTCGACACCACCGCCGGCCGACCCCAAGAAGCGCTGCCGCGTCCTGTACGTGTCCCCGCTGAAGGCCCTCGCGGTCGACGTCGAGCGCAACCTCCGCAGCCCTCTGACCGGCATCCGCCAGGAGTCGGTGCGCCTGGGCCTGCCCGAGCCGGAGGTGAAGGTCGGGATCCGCTCCGGCGACACCCCGGCCGCCGAGCGCCGCACACTGGCCGTCCGCCCGCCGGACATCCTGATCACGACTCCGGAGTCGCTGTTCCTGATGCTCACGTCGGCCGCGCGCGACGCGCTGACCGGCATCGAGACGGTGATCCTGGACGAGGTACACGCGGTGGCGGGCACGAAGCGCGGCGCCCACCTCGCCCTGACCCTGGAGCGGCTCGACGAGCTGCTGGCGAGGCCGGCGCGGCGGATCGGCCTCTCCGCCACCGTCCGCCCGGTGGACGAGGTCGCCCGCTACCTCTCCCCGCAGCGCAAGGTGGAGATCGTCCAGCCCCCGTCCGGCAAGGAGTTCGACCTCTCCGTGGTCGTGCCCGTCGAGGACCTGGCCGAGCTGGGCGGCTCCCCCGCGGCCGACTCCGGCGAGGGCGCGGAGAAGCCCTCCATCTGGCCTCACGTCGAGGAGCGGATCGCCGACCTCGTCCAGTCCCACCGCTCGACGATCGTCTTCGCCAACTCCCGCCGCCTCGCGGAGCGTCTCTGCAACCGGCTCAACGAGATCGCGTACGAGAGGGCCACCGGCGAGTCCCTGGAGGAGCACCACTCCCCGGCCGAGCTGATGGGCGGCTCGGGCACGGCCCGGGGCGCCCCGACGGTCATCGCCCGCGCCCACCACGGCTCGGTCTCCAAGGAGCAGCGCGCCCTGGTCGAGGAGGACCTGAAGGCGGGCCGCCTGCCCGCGGTGGTGGCCACCTCCAGTCTCGAGCTCGGCATCGACATGGGTGCGGTGGACCTCGTCGTCCAGGTCGAGTCCCCGCCCTCCGTGGCCTCCGGCCTCCAGCGTGTCGGCCGCGCGGGCCATCAGGTCGGGGCGGTCTCCACGGGTGTGGTCTTCCCCAAGTACCGGGGCGACCTCGTCCAGGCCGCCGTCGTCACCGAGCGGATGCGCACCGGCTCCATCGAGTCCCTGCGGGTGCCCGCCAACCCGCTGGACGTGCTGGCCCAGCAGATCGTCGCGATGACGGCGCTGGACAGCTGGCAGTTCGACGACCTGCTCGCCACGGTCCGCCGGGCCGCGCCGTTCGCCGCACTGCCCGAGTCCGCGTTCACGGCGGTGCTCGACATGCTCGCCGGCCGCTATCCGTCGGACGCCTTCGCCGAGTTGCGGCCGCGCGTGGTCTGGGACCGCGTCGCCGGTACGGTCACGGGCCGTCCCGGTGCGCAGCGCCTCGCCGTCACCTCCGGGGGCACGATCCCGGACCGCGGCCTCTTCGGGGTGTTCCTCGCCGGCTCCGACCCCAAGAAGGGTGGCGGCCGGGTCGGCGAGCTCGACGAGGAGATGGTCTACGAGTCCCGGGTCGGCGACGTCTTCACCCTGGGCACCAGTTCCTGGCGCATCGAGGACATCACCCGCGACCGTGTCCTCGTCTCCCCCGCGCCCGGTGTGCCGGGCAGGCTGCCGTTCTGGAAGGGCGACCAGCTCGGCCGCCCGCTGGAACTGGGGCGCGCGCTCGGCGCGTTCCTCCGCGAGGTCGGTTCGCTGCCCCGGGACGACGCCCGGCTGCGGCTCCTCGCCGCGGGCCTGGACGCCTGGGCCGCGGACAACGTCCTGTCGTACCTGGCCGAGCAGCGCGAGGCCTGCGGGCACGTCCCGGACGACCGCACCATCGTCGTCGAGCGGTTCCGCGACGAGCTGGGCGACTGGCGGGTCGTCGTGCACTCCCCCTTCGGCGCCCAGGTCCACGCCCCCTGGGCGCTCGCGCTCGGCGCCCGCCTGTCCGAGCGGTACGGGATGGACGCGCAGGTCATGCACGCCGACGACGGCATCGTGCTGCGCCTGCCGGACGCCGACCTGATGGGCCTGGACCTGCTCGACCAGGAACCCTCCGGGCCGGGCGCGGAGTACGACTCCGAGCAGGCCCCCGTGGGCGCGGCGGACGTCGCGTTCGACAAGGGCGAGGTCAACCAGATCGTCACGGACCAGGTCGGCGGTTCGGCCCTGTTCGCGTCCCGCTTCCGCGAGTGCGCGGCCCGCGCCCTGCTGCTGCCGCGCCGCAGCCCCGGCAAGCGCACCCCGCTGTGGCAGCAGCGCCAGCGCGCCGCCCAGCTGCTCCAGGTGGCCAGCGAGTTCGGTTCCTTCCCGATCGTCCTGGAGGCGGTTCGCGAATGCCTCCAGGACGTCTTCGACGTCCCCGGCCTCGTCGAGCTGATGGGCGACCTGGAGTCCCGCAAGGTGCGGCTCGTCGAGGTCACGACACCCGAGCCGTCCCCCTTCGCCCGTTCCCTGCTCTTCGGTTACGTCGCCCAGTTCCTGTACGAGGGCGACTCGCCCCTGGCCGAGCGGCGTGCCGCGGCCCTGTCGCTGGACTCGCGCCTGCTGGCCGAGCTCCTCGGCCAGGCGGAGCTGCGCGAGCTGCTGGACGCCGACGTCCTCACCGAGCTGGAGAGCGAGCTGCAGTGGCTCGCCGAGGACCGCCGGATCAAGGACGTCGAGGGCGTCGCGGACCGGCTGCGGATGCTGGGTCCGCTCACCGACGCCGAACTGGCCGAGCGCGGGGCCGAGCCGGCCTGGGCCCGTGAGCTGGCCGCGTCCCGCCGGGCCATCCAGGTGCGGATCGCCGGGACCGGCCACTGGGCGACGATCGAGGACGCGGGCCGGCTGCGTGACGCGCTCGGTACCGCACTGCCCGTCGGCGTACCCGAAGCCTTCACCGAGCCGGTCAAGGATCCGCTCGGTGATCTCCTCGCCCGGTACGCGCGCACGCACGGCCCGTTCACCTCGGCCGCCGCGGCGGCACGCTTCGGCCTCGGCACCGCGGTCACCGAGGGCGCCCTGCAACGGCTCTCGGCGAGCGGCCGGATCGTGCAGGGCGAGTTCCATCCGGCGGGGATCGGGCAGGAGTGGTGCGACGCGGCGGTGCTGCGCAGACTGCGGCGCCGCTCGCTCGCCGCGCTGCGCCACGAGCTGGAGCCGGTACCACCCGCCGCACTGGCGCAGTTCCTGCCGCAGTGGCAGCACCTGGGCAGCGGGCACGGGCTGCGCGGCATCGACGGTCTCGTGCGCGCCGTCGAACAGCTGCAGGGCGCGTCGGTGCCCGCGTCCGCGCTGGAGAAGCTCGTCCTGCCGTCCCGCCTCGCGCACTACGCTCCCGCGATGCTCGACGAGCTGACCGCCGCCGGGGAGGTCGTCTGGGCGGGCGCCGGCTCACTGCCCGGCAAGGACGGCTGGGTCTCCCTCTACCTGGCCGACGCGGCGCCGCTCCTCCTGCCTCCTCCGCATCCCCTGGAGCTGACCGCCCTCCACCGGTCGGTCCTGGACGCCCTCTCCGGCGGCTACGGCCTCTTCTTCCGCCAGATCACCGACCAGGTCCGCGCCACCACGCATCCGGAAGCCACCGACTCCCAGCTGGCCGACGCCATCTGGGACCTCGCGTGGTCGGGTCGCCTGACGAACGACACACTGGGTCCGATGCGTTCCCTCCTGGGTTCGGGACGCACCGCGGGGTCCACCGCGCACCGCGCGAAGCGCACGGTGCCCCGCGGCCGGTACGGAAGCCTGACGGCCGCCGCCCGCCCCACCTCGCGCACGGGCCCGCCGACCGTCGCGGGCCGCTGGTCGCTGCTCCCCGAGCGCGAGCCCGATGCCACGGTGCGCGCCCACGCCCTGGCCCGTACCCTGCTCGACCGGCACGGCGTGGTCACCCGCGGCGCGGTCGCCGCGGAGGGTGTGGAGGGCGGCTTCTCCGCCGTCTACCGCATCCTGTCCGTCTTCGAGGAGAGCGGTCAGGCCCGCCGGGGCTATGTGGTGGAGGGACTCGGAGCCGCGCAGTTCGCGATGGACGGCGCCGTGGACCGGCTGCGGGCGGCGGCCACCGCCCGCGAACGGGGTGAGGCCCTGCCCGACCCCGCGTTCGCGGATGTCCCGGCGCTCGGCCACTCGGGCGCGTACCCGCCGAGTCCCTTCGACGGCCCCGCCGGGCACCCGGACCCTTTCGCCGACGACGGAGCCCTCCCGTCCGCCGACACCCGGAGACCGGACGACGACCCGTACTCCCTGCGCACCGGCTCCGGACGGTCCTTCGGCAGCGGCACCCCGGCATCCGGCCCGCCCGGCGCCCAGACATCCGGCCCGCCCGGTTCAGCGGGTTCCGGCAGGGGGTACGCGCCGCCCTTCGCCGACTCGCCCCGTACGGCTCCGCAGGCGTTCCCGGGAGGCCCCGGCTCCCGTACGCGCGCGGGCGACGCGAACCGCGCCGTCGTCCTGGCCGCCGCCGATCCCGCCAACGCCTACGGCGCGGCGCTCCCCTGGCCCGAGCCCCCGACCGGCGCGGGCCACAAAGCGGGCCGCAAGGCGGGCTCCCTGGTCGTGCTGGTGGACGGCGAGCTGACCCTCTACATGGAGCGCGGCGGCAAGACACTCCTGGCCTGGCCGTCCGCACCGGACGAGACGCCCCTGCACGACGCGCGCCTGCGCACGGCGGCCGAGGCCCTGGCCGCGGCCGCCCGCGCGGGATCCCTCGGCACGGTCACCGTCGAGCGGGTCAACGGCGCGTCCGCGCTGACGTCCGAGTTCGGCACCCTCCTGGAGGGAGCCGGTTTCCACGCGACCCCCCGCGGATTGCGCCTGCGCGCGTAGGGCACCCGTCTCCCGACACCGCACCGCCCCCTGCCCCACCGGCCCGCTTCGACCGGTCACCCGCCCGGCCCGCCCGGTCCGGGGGCGTCCGCCCGGACCGGGCGGACGCCCCCGCCCCCTGCCACCCTGGATCGCATGTCATGCCCGAAGGAGACACCGTCTGGCAGGCCGCCCGGCGCCTGCACACCGCCCTCGCGGGCCACGTTCTCACCCGCTCCGACCTCCGGGTCCCCAAATACGCCCTGACCGACCTCACCGGGCGCACGGTCCTGGACGTAGTCTCCCGCGGCAAGCACCTGCTCACCCGCGTCGAGGGCGACCTCACGCTGCACTCGCACCTGCGCATGGACGGTTCCTGGAAGATCTACGCCCCCGGCGAGCGCTGGCGCGGCGGCCCGGGGCACCAGATCCGCGCGATCCTCGGCACCGAGGAGCGCACCGCCGTCGGCTACCGGCTGCCCGTCCTGGAGCTGCTCCGCACCGGTGACGAGGACCGCGCGGTCGGCCACCTCGGTCCCGATCTCCTGGGCCCCGACTGGGACCCCGGCACGGCCCTGGCGAACCTGCGGCGCGACCCGGACCGGGCCCTCGGCGAAGCCCTCCTGGACCAGCGCAATCTCGCGGGCATCGGCAACGTCTACAAGAGCGAGCTCTGCTTCCTGCTGCGCGTCACCCCGTGGCTGCCCGCCGGCCGGCTCCCCGACGAGTACGCCACCCACTTGATGACGCTCGCCGAGAAGCTCCTGGACGCCAACCGCGAGCGCCCCGAGCGCACCACGACCGGCCGCCGTGACCAGAACCTGTTCGTGTACGGCCGCGCGGGCCGTCCCTGCCTGCGCTGCGGCACCCGGATCCGCGTGGCGAACCAGGGCGACGGCTCGCGCGAGCGCCCCACGTACTGGTGCCCCACCTGCCAGCCGGGACCGGCCCCGCGGCCCGCCCCGTCCTCCCGGCCGGGCCGCACCCGGTGACGATCCCGTCACCACGACGACAACACCCAGCCCGCACCCAGTCCGCACCCATAATTGACGACCCGTCAGAAATTCTCGTACGGTTCCTGCATGCCCGTCATGGCGTACGACCTCACCGGACGCACCGCGTTCGTCACCGGCGCGGCGAGCGGCATCGGCCGTGCCAGCGCCGTGCTGCTCGCGGAGGCGGGTGCGACCGTGCACTGCGCGGACCGGGACGGGCAGGGCCTCGACGGGACGGCCGCCCTGATCGAGGACAGGGGCGGCAGGGCCCGCACCCACCTCCTCGACGTCACCGACCGGGTCCGGCTCGGTGAGGCGGTCGCGGCCTGTGCACGCCTGGACGTCATGGCCGCCGTCGCCGGGATCATGCACAGCAGCCCCGTCCTGGAGACCCGGGACGAGGACCTCGACCGGGTCCTGGCGGTCAACTTCAAAGGCGTCCTCCACTCGTGCCAGGAGGCGGCCCGCTCCATGCTGGCTTCCGGGACGCGCGGCAGCATCGTCACCATGGCCTCGGGAGCCGTCGACACCGGCGGACCGGGGCTGCTCTGCTACGGAGCCGCGAAGGCGGCGGTCGTACAGCTGACGAAGACCCTGGCGACCGAGATGGGCCCGCACGGCATCCGCGTCAACGCGGTCGCGCCGGGCTGGATCCGCACGCCGATGACCGAGCGTCCCGACGACGGGACCCGGACGCACACGGAGGCTCTCATGGCGCGGATGTCACCACTGGGCCGGGTCGGTGACCCCGTGGACATCGCCCATGCGGTCCTGCACCTCGCCTCCGACGCCTCCGCGTTCACCACGGGCCAGATCCTCCGCCCCAACGGCGGCGTGGCGATGCCCTGGTAGCACGCCGGGACGCACACCCCGCAGCTCTGCACCGCACACGCCCCCACACGTCCGGCTGCGCCCCTGCCCGCGCCCCCGCCTGCACCAGCAGCCCTCACTCACGCCCTCTCCACGCCGACGGGCTCCCCCGTCCCCATCATCCGCGCCCCCCTCGCACCCCGTCTCTTGGGCACACAGTGCACCGGCAGCACACTCAGCCCCCACCCGGCGGCCGCGACCGCGCCTTCCAGCACGCCCGCGTCGGCGGCGAACGCCAGGCGCATCGCCGCCCACCACCACAGCCCTCCGGCCCCCAGGGCCAGCCCCCACTTGCCTATTCGCCCCATCCGCCCCGTCATGGCACCGCCTCCAGCCCGACGCTAGACCGCCGTTTTCCCCCTCGACAGGGCGCACCGGCACGACAGGAGCGCACCAGGCGCACCAACGGCTCACACCGCCCTGCGGTGCGCCCGAGCCAGGAGCGGCGCAGGGAGCCGGTGGGGCACTACCCGCTGCCCGCGCCGGACACGGTCCTCGGATCGGCATCGGGCAACGAGCCCTTCACGACGTACATCGGTGTCCTCCGGTCGGCAGCGCCCCCGGCCTCGTCCCCCGCCCCTCCACCATCACCGCCCCGGGCCGTACCGGCAAACGCGAGAACCCCGGCCTCGCTCCCCGGATCTCCCCGGGGAACCCCGGCCGGGGTTCGCTCACGACTCTTCCCTGTTCACCGGCCGGCTCGTAAACACCGGCCCGTGAGCGTCATGCGGCGACGACGTCGACCGCCTCCGCGGGGGCCTTGATGGTCACCCGCTCCGGCGGCACACCGCTCACCGAGACGGAGTTGAGCATCGGTCGTACCGGTGTGGGTACGGGCTCGGTGGCCGCCGCCGACCGGGCCAGTTCGGCGAGTGCGAGTTCGTCACTCACTTCCCGCATGAGTTCGGACATCCGTACGTCCAGCGCGTCGCAGATCGCGGAAAGCAGCTCGGAGGAAGCCTCCTTCTGCCCCCGCTCCACCTCGGAAAGATAGCCGAGTGAAACTCGGGCGGACGAGGAGACTTCGCGCAGAGTACGGCCCTGGCGCTGGCGCTGCCGACGCAGCACGTCACCAAGCAGGCGACGGAGCAGAATCATCGGTGGCTCCCTCCTCGGACCGCGTAGCCGCATCCTTCACGCCCCACCGTACCGCCTTGCGCCGCGGCCGTGCGGGGAGCGATGTCGTGTTCACTCAGGGCTGCAAACATCAAAACCCCCCGTTCTGTTCCGTATCCTGTGCCCGCTCATTCCCAGGGTGTTCGCCCGCAAGCCGCTCCAGAAGCAGTGCGAGCACGCTCCGTACACTCTCTCTACGGATTTCCGTCCGGGAGCCGTTCAACCGCAGCGCCGACACTTTCCCGCCATCAGCGCTTTCATACGTCGCCGCGGAGGGTCCGTCCACGGCGACGAAAACCGTACCGACCGGCTGCCCGTCCTGGGGGTCCGGCCCCGCGACCCCGGTGGTCGAAATTCCCCAGTCCGCGCCGAGCACCCTGCGGACGCCGGCCGCCATCTCCGCCGCGACCTGCGGATCCACCGCTCCGTGCCGGTCCAGCAGACCGCCGTCGACCCCCAGTACATCGCGTTTGAGGTCGGTGGCGTACGCGGTCACCGAGCCGCGGAAGGCCCGGGAGGCACCGGGCACCGACGCGAGCTCCGCGGCCACCAGACCGCCGGTCAACGACTCGGCGACGGCCAGGGTCTCGCCCCTCACGGTGAGTAGTCTCAGCACTTCAGCAGCGGTGGACGTCACGCTTCCGCCCTTCCGGCGGCGGCCTTCCGCTCCGCCAGTCCCCGGCGCCGCAGCACAATGGCCTGTCTCACGTAGTCGGCTCCGGTGAGGACGGTCAGGGCGACCGCCGCCGCCATCACCCAGAACCGCAGGGTCGCCAGCGGCCCCGTCAGCGCCAGGACGTACATCCCGACGGCCACACCCTGCGTGAGCGTCTTCAGCTTGCCGCCGCGGCTGGCGGGGATCACGCCGTAGCGGATCACCAGGAAGCGCAGGAAGGTGATCCCGAACTCACGTCCGAGGATCACCGCGGTCACCCACCACGGCAGGTCGCCGAGCGAGGAGAGGCAGATCAGCGCCGCTCCCATGATGGCCTTGTCGGCGATCGGGTCGGCGATCTTCCCGAAGTCGGTGACGAGGTCGTACGTACGGGCGAGATGGCCGTCGAAGATGTCCGTGATCATGGCGACGGCGAAGGCGGCCCAGGCCCAGGCCCGCCATACGGGGTCGTAGCCCCCGTCGGCCAGCATCAGCGCCACGAAGCCCGGCACGAGGACGAGCCGGAGCATGGTGAGCAGGTTGGCGACGTTCCACAGGCTGGCCTGGTTGACGGCCGCGGCGCCCAGCTTGCCGCCGGGCGGCGTCTTCGGGCCCTGGACACCGGCGGCACCCGTACCGGCGGCTCCGGCGTCGGCCGCGGCCGTACCGGAGGAACCACCGGAGACTGCGGCACCAGGAACCGCCACGTCAGGAACCGCCACGTCAGGGACCGCGGCACCGGGGACTCCGGTGCCGGGGGCTCCCTTGCCAGGGTTTCCCGTGCCGGCGGCCGCCGGACCAGAACGTCCCGGACCTGCGGTCCCCGTACCGGGAGCACCCGCGGCACCGCGGGTGCCGGGTACACCGGGGCTGCCCGCCGCGGATGCCGGGACTCCGGTCATCTGGCCGCCTCCTCAGTACACACGAGCGAGCCCGGGAGCGGCTCGGCCACCAGGTCGACACCTTCCGTACCGACCACCTTCGCCTCGACCATACGGCCGACGGTCAGTCCTTCGCCGCTCGTGAACAGCACCTGGCCGTCGGTCTCGGGCGCCTGGTGCGCGGCGCGGCCGTACGCGGCCCCGTCCCCGGCGGCCGAGCCGGTGGACTCGACCAGCACCTCCAGGGTCTCGCCGACGCGCTCCTCGGCCCGCTGCGAGACCAGTTCCTCCGCGAGCCGGGACACGCGTGCGAGGCGCTCGGCGACGACGTCCTCGTCCAGCTTGTTCCCGTACGTCGCCGCCTCGGTGCCGTCCTCGTCGGAATATCCGAAGACCCCGATGGCGTCCAGGCGTGCGGCGCTCAGGAAGCGCTCCAGCTCGGCCAGGTCGTCCGCGCTCTCGCCGGGGAAGCCCACGATGAAGTTGGACCGGACCCCTGCCTGCGGGGCCTTGGAGCGGATCGTGTCGAGGAGCGTCAGGAACTGGTCGGTGTTCCCGAAGCGGCGCATCGCGCGCAGCACCCCGTGCGCGGAGTGCTGGAAGGACAGGTCGAAGTAGGGGGCGATCTTCGGCGTGGAGGTCAGCACGTCGATGAGGCCGGGCCGCATCTCGGCGGGCTGCAGGTAGCTGACGCGCACCCGCTCGATGCCGTCGACCTCGGCGAGTTCGGGCAGCAGCGTCTCCAGGAGGCGGATGTCGCCCAGGTCCTTGCCGTACGAGGTGTTGTTCTCGGAGACCAGCATGATCTCCTTCACGCCCTGCTCGGCGAGCCAGCGCGTCTCGCCCAGTACGTCGCTGGGGCGCCGTGAGATGAAGGAGCCGCGGAAGGACGGGATGGCGCAGAAGGAGCAGCGTCGGTCACAGCCGGAGGCGAGCTTCACGGAGGCCACCGGGGAGCCGTCCAGCCGCCGGCGCAGAGGCGCGCGGGGGCCCGACTCGGGGGCGAGCCCTTCGGGGAGGTCGGCGGGGCCGTGTCCCGGCAGGGCGACCCCGGCTCCGGCGTCCTGCCGCTCGGCGGGGCTGATCGGCAGCAGCTTGCGCCGGTCGCGCGGGGTGTGGGCGGCGTGGATCCCGCCGTTCAGGATGGTCTGGAGCCGGTCGGAGATGTCGGCGTAGTCGTCGAAGCCGAGCACGCCGTCGGCCTCGGGCAGGGCCTCGGCCAGTTCCTTGCCGTACCGCTCGGCCATGCAGCCGACGGCGACCACCGCCTGGGTTCTGCCGTGGCCCTTGAGGTCGTTGGCCTCCAGGAGGGCGTCGACGGAGTCCTTCTTGGCGGCCTCGACGAAGCCACAGGTGTTGACGACGGCGACGTCCGCGTTCTCGGCGTCCTCCACGAGGTGCCAGCCGTCCGCCTCCAAGCGGCCTGCGAGCTCCTCCGAGTCCACCTCGTTACGGGCGCAGCCAAGGGTGACGAGTGCGACGGTACGGCGTTCAGGCATGGGCTCAAGACTACTTCGTCCCGCCGACGGCCCACGTCGACGGGGTTGGCCGATCCCGGCCGACCCCGGCCGCGGGCGCCCGGAGGACCGGGCGGGGGTGTGCGGGCACCCGCCGGAACGTGCCGGTGCGGCGCTCGGCTCAGCCGACCTCGGGGTCGCCCTTCGTGTACGTGAGGCGCTCGACCTGTCCTGACTGGAACTCGTCGTCGATCTTCTTGCCGTTCACGTACAGCTGGATGGCGCCCGCGTCGCCGAGGACGAGGTCGATCTTCTCCTTGTCCTGGAAGGTCTTGGAGTCGCCCTGTTCCAGCAGGCCGTCGAAGAGCAGCCGTCCGTTGTGGTCCTTGGCCGAGATCCAGCTGCGGCCGTCGGGGGCGCTGACCTGGACGGTGACCTTGTCCTGCGGAGCGGCCGCGATGGCGCTGTCGGACGGATCGGTCTTCGGGGCGTCCGGCTCGGCCGCCGGCTTCGTCCTGTCGGGCTTGCCGGCCGTGGGGGTGGACCCCTCGGCGACCTGCGTCGTCCTTCCGTCGCCGTCGTCGCCGCTGAACAGCGTGAAGCCGACGAAGCCGATCACGGCCACGATCGCCGCGACCATCGCCGCGGTCCAGTTGGGACCCCGGCGTTCGGGCCGGATCCGCTCGGCCTCGAACATGGGCGCCGCGGGGGTCGGTGCCGGACGGCCGCCGTGGTCGGCGTCGTAGCGCGCGAGCAGCGGGGCCGGGTCGATCTCGACGGCGCGGGCGAGCGTCCTGATGTGGCCGCGCGCGTAGACGTCACCGCCGCACGGACCGAAGTCGTCCTGCTCGATCGCGTGCACGATGGCGATACGGACCCGGGTGGCGTTACTGACGTCGTCGACCGTCAGCCCCGCCGCGATGCGCGCCTGTTGCAGGACACGGCCGACCGAGGGCTGGTCGTCCTCCACGGAGGGCCGCTCGTCCTGGGGGGAGTTGTCGTCGAAGAAGTGGTCGTCAGGGGAGTTGCCGATGGACACGGGGGCGCCTTTCGAGCGTCAAGCCACCTGTGCTGGGGGTTCAGTCTAGGGGGGGTACGAAAGGGTGGGGCAACCGGGCGGTGGGACTTTGTACGCCATCGGAATGGCCGGTCATCCTGATGATGGGACAAGGATCTGTCCTCTTGCACAACTTGACGTGCGGCGCGGGGAAACGGTTGCTCACCGTTTCCTCACGGGTGAGTCACGTTCGGATCACCCCGATGGCCCGATCTAAACATCCGATGACCCGAACGCCTTACGGACCCGTTCCCCCTACGGCTGGGCCTCCCCACGGATCACCGCGAGCACTCCGTCCAGTTCTTCGGCCTTCACCAGGACGTCACGCGCCTTGGAGCCCTCGCTGGGCCCGACGATGTTGCGGGACTCCATGAGGTCCATGAGCCGCCCGGCCTTGGCGAAGCCGACGCGCAGCTTGCGCTGGAGCATCGAGGTCGACCCGAACTGCGTGGAGACGACGAGTTCGGCTGCCTGGCACAGCAGGTCGAGATCGTCGCCGATGTCCTCGTCGATCTCCTTCTTCTGCTTGGTGCCCACGGTGACGTCGTCCCGGAAGACCGGCGCCATCTGGTCCTTGCAGTGCTGCACCACGGCGGCGACCTCGTCCTCGGTGACGAAGGCGCCCTGCATACGGGTGGGCTTGTTCGCGCCCATCGGCAGGAAGAGCCCGTCGCCCTTGCCGATCAGCTTCTCGGCGCCGGGCTGGTCGAGGATGACGCGGCTGTCGGCGAGCGAGGAGGTGGCGAAGGCGAGCCGGGACGGCACGTTCGCCTTGATCAGACCCGTGACGACGTCGACGGAGGGCCGCTGCGTGGCGAGCACCAGGTGGATGCCGGCCGCGCGCGCGAGCTGCGTGATGCGCACGATGGCGTCCTCCACGTCCCGCGGCGCGACCATCATCAGGTCGGCGAGCTCGTCCACGATCACCAGCAGGTACGGGTACGGGGACAGCTCGCGCTCACTGCCCTCGGGCAGCTTGACCTTGCCCTTGCGGATGGCGTCGTTGAAGTCGTCGATGTGCCGGTACCCGAAGGCCGCCAGGTCGTCGTAGCGCAGGTCCATCTCGCGCACGACCCACTGCAGCGCCTCGGCGGCCCGCTTCGGGTTGGTGATGATGGGCGTGATCAGGTGCGGGATGCCCTCGTACGCGGTCAGCTCGACGCGCTTGGGGTCGACCAGGACCATCCGCACGTCCTCGGGGGTGGCCCGCACCATGATCGACGTGATCAGGCAGTTGATGCACGAGGACTTTCCGGAACCGGTCGCTCCGGCCACCAGGACGTGCGGCATCTTCGCGAGGTTGGCCATCACGTAGCCGCCCTCGACGTCCTTGCCGAGCGCGACCAGCATCGGGTGCTCGTCCTCCGCGGCGGCGGCCAGACGCAGCACGTCACCGAGGTTGACCATCTCGCGGTCGGTGTTGGGGATCTCGATGCCGACCGCGGACTTGCCGGGGATCGGGCTGATGATCCGCACGTCCGGACTGGCGACGGCGTACGCGATGTTCTTGGCGAGCGCCGTGATCCGCTCGACCTTCACGGCGGGACCCAGTTCGACCTCGTACCGCGTGACCGTCGGCCCCCGGGTGAAGCCGGTGACGGCCGCGTCGACCTTGAACTGGCTGAAGACGGTGGTCAGCGACGCGACGATGAGGTCGTTGGCGGCGCTGCGCGACTTCCCCGGGCCCCCGCGCTCCAGGAGGTCCAGCGACGGCAGCGCGTACGTGATGTCGCCGGAGAGCTGGAGCTGCTCGGCCCGGGCCGGGAGCTCCCGGGGCGCGTCGGGGACCGGCTTGGTCAGGTCGGCGACCTCGGACTGCAGCTTCTCCTGCTTGGGCCGGGCGCTCCTGGTCCGTGCGGCGGGCACCGGTGCCGGTCCCCCGCCCGGGGCCGAACCCCCGGCGCCTTCGTGGTCTTCGTAGCCTTCACGGTCCTCGCGGTCGGTGGCGACGCCCTGCGTCAGGTCGGCCACCAGCGGCGAGGGCGGCATCCCGTTCATCACGGCACCGTCGAGTGCCGCGGCGGCCGCCGCCGCCACGTCGAACGCGTCCTTGGGCCGGTCGATCGCGGGCTGCCGCACGGCGGGGCGCCTGCGGCGGCCGCGGCGCGCGGTGAGCGCCTCCTGCTCGGCGTCGTCCGGGTCGTACTCCCCCGGCTCCGCGGGTCCCGTCCGGCGCCGACGGGGACCCGCGGGCAGCGCCTCGCGCCACTGCTCGTCGTAGCGCTCGTCGTCCTCGTCGTAGTGGTAGTCCTCCGGCCGCGGCTGCAGGACGCCGAGCCGGACGCACAGCAGCCGCAGCCGCTGCGGAATCGCGTTGACCGGCGTCGCGGTGACCACCAGCAGCCCGAACACCGTGAGCAGCACGAGGAGCGGCACGGCCAGCATGTCGCCCATCGTGTACGTCAGGGGGGTCGCGGCGCCCCAGCCGATGAGCCCGCCCGCGTCCCTTATCGCCTGCATGCCGTCGCTGCGCGCGGGCGCCCCGCAGGCGATGTGGACCTGGCCCAGGACACCGACGGCGAGCGCGGACAGGCCGATGACGATGCGTCCGTTGGCCTCGGGCTTCTCGGGATGCCGGATGAGCCGGGCGGCGACGACCGCCAGCAGTATCGGCACGAGCAGGTCGAGCCGGCCGAAGGCGCCGGTCACCAGTGTCTCGACGAGGTCGCCCACCGGGCCACGGAGGCTGGACCAGGTCCCGGCGGCGGTGATCAGCGTGAGGCCGATCAGCAGGAGTGCCACACCGTCCTTGCGGTGCGCCGGATCGAGTCCCTGCGCGCCGCGCCCTATGCCGCGGAACACGGCGCCGACGGTGTGCGCGACACCGAGCCACAGGGCCCGTACGAGCCTGTAGACGCCTCCTGACGGGCTGGGCGCCGGCCTCGGGGGCGCGGCCCTCCTGACTGCGGCCTTCTTCGCGGGGGCCCTTCGCGCGGGCGCCTTCTTCGCGGGGGCCCTCCTCGCCACAGCCTTCGTCGGAGCGGCCGCCTTCTTCGCGGGCGTCTTCTTGGCTGCGGGCTGACGTGAGGCCATGGGTGTGAGGTTACCGGTGGAGACCACTGTGGACACGTGTGCCCACAGCTTCACCCGTTCGTGTCGCGCATCCGAGGTGCCGAATTGACACCGCCTCGACGCCGATCCGGGCCCGCGGCAACGCCGTTCGGCTTGCGAACACCGCGTCCCGGCTTGCGCATGCCGCGTCGGACGCGCGGAGACCGGGCTGCCCGAGACGGCCGGCCCGGTCAACTCACCGGTCGTGCGACGGAGTCCGAGCCGTCGTCGGCCGGCACCGCCCGCACGCCTCGCGGCCCGGTCCCGGGCCGGACACCGGATCCGGACCGGGCGAAGCGCCGGTTCCGGGCCGGTCTCAGTTCTGCGAGGGCAGCGAGGCCGCCCCGCTCCCCGTGCCCGGCTCCAGCGCGTCGAGCGCCCGGCGCAACCCCGTGAGTTTGCGTTCGAGATGGGCGGCGGTGGCCACCGCCGCCGCGTCCGCCGAGTCGTCGTCCAGCTGTTTGGAGAGCGCCTCGGCCTGCTCCTCGACGGCCGCGAGGCGCGCGGACAGTTCGGCGAGGAGCCCGGCCGGCTCCTTGCTGTCGCCGAGCGCCGCCTTGCCGCCCCCGCCCTCCAGCTGGAGGCGCAGCAGCGCCGCCTGCTCCCGGAGTTGGCAGTTCTTCATGTAGAGCTCGACGAACACCGAGACCTTCGCCCGCAGCACCCACGGGTCGAACGGCTTGGAGATGTAGTCCACCGCACCCGCCGCGTACCCCCGGAAGGTGTGGTGCGGGCCGTGGTTGATCGCGGTGAGGAAGATGATCGGGATGTCCCGTGTCCGCTCTCGCCTCTTGATGTGCGCGGCGGTCTCGAAACCGTCCATACCCGGCATCTGGACGTCCAGCAGAATGACCGCGAAGTCGTCAGTGAGCAGCGCTTTGAGCGCTTCCTCCCCGGAAGATGCCCGAACCAGTGTCTGATCGAGCGCAGAGAGGATGGCCTCCAGCGCCAGCAGATTCTCCGGCCGGTCATCGACCAGGAGGATCTTGGCCTTCTGCACCATGGCCCGCCCTCCTCGTCCCGGCAGTGCACCGGGGGCCGCCCCAGGGGACGGCATCTGAGCGCCGCCCGTCCTTGTGCCGGTCATGGTAGCCGCACCCCGCCCGTCGCCACACCCTGTCACCGCGATGTCACTGTGCACGTAGCAGAAACGTAGCGGGAGACCAGAAGGTTCCCCGAATCCCGGGTTTCCACACGGCTTCGGGCACAGTCAGTCAGCAAGCCGGTACGCCGGCCCGGCGCCCGAGCACCCGTGCACGCGACCGCCACACCCCGCCACCCCGCCACCCGATCATCCCGGCCGACCACGGGCGGACGTCACCGGCCGACCGGACGTCACCGGCCGGTCGCGCGCCGCCGTCCGCCCGGCCGGGACCCGCTCACCGTCCGCTCACCGCCCGCCGTCCCGCATCCACTGCTCCATCACCGACAGCAGGTGGTCGGGGTCGACCGGCTTGGTCACGTAGTCGGAGGCTCCCGACTCGATGGCCTTCTCCCGGTCGCCCTTCATCGCCTTGGCGGTGAGGGCGATGATCGGCAGTCCGGAGAACTGGGGCATCCTGCGGATCGCCGTCGTGGTCGCGTACCCGTCCATCTCGGGCATCATGATGTCCATCAGGACGACCGTCACATCATCGTGCTGCTCCAGGACCTCGATGCCCTCGCGGCCGTTCTCGGCGTACAGCACCGACAGGCCGTGCTGCTCCAGGACGCTGGTGAGCGCGAACACGTTGCGGATGTCGTCGTCGACGATCAGCACCTTCTCGCCCTCGAAGCGGAAGGCGGCGCGCGGCCGTGCGGCCGGCTCCTCGTCGCCCGCGCTCCAGGACTCCGGGGCGGGCGTCTGGGGTCCCGGCAGCGCGGGCCGCTGCTCGGCCGCGGGGACCGCCCTGCGGCGCCGCCTGAAGAGCGCGGCGGTCCCGTTCTGGACCTCCTGGTAGGGCAGGGCCTCGGCGGGTGTCTGCGTCCGGGCCCCGGCCTCGTCCTCCGTGCCCGCCGGCGGTGCCCCGTTCTCCAGGGACGGGGAGAGCTGCGGGTAGCCCTGCGGCGGGAGCTCGCTCGGGTGCAGCGGCAGGTACAGGGTGAACGTGGAGCCGCGTCCCGGTTCGCTCTGCGCGTGGATCTCGCCGCCCAGCAGCCGCGCGATCTCCCGCGAGATGGACAGTCCCAGGCCCGTACCGCCGTACTTGCGGCTCGTCGTGCCGTCCGCCTGCTTGAACGCCTCGAAGATCACCCGCATCTTGCTGGCCGCGATGCCGATGCCCGTGTCGGTCACGGAGAACGCGATCAGATCGGCGTCCGCGTCCCGCAGCGAGCCCGCCTCCAGCAACTGCTCCCGGATGGCGACCGGCACCTCCGCGCCCGCGGGCCTGATGACCAGTTCGACCGCGCCCGTGTCGGTGAACTTCACCGCGTTCGAGAGCAGGTTGCGCAGGACCTGGAGGAGCCGCTGCTCGTCCGTGTGCAGGGTGGCCGGCAGCTCCGGCGACACCCGTACGGAGAAGTCGAGGCCCTTCTCCGCCGTCAGCGGGCGGAACGTGGCCTCCACGTAGTCGACGAGCTGGACCAGGGCGATACGCGTCGGCGACACGTCCATCTTGCCCGCCTCGACCTTCGACAGGTCGAGGATGTCGTTGATCAGCTGGAGCAGGTCGGAACCCGCCCCGTGGATCGTCTCGGCGAACTCGACCTGCTTGGGGGTGAGGTTGGAGTCCGCGTTGTCCGCGAGCAGCTTGGCGAGGATCAGCAGCGAGTTCAACGGTGTCCGCAGCTCGTGGGACATGTTGGCCAGGAACTCGCTCTTGTAGCGCATGGAGACAGCGAGTTGCTCGGCGCGCTCCTCCAGGACCTGCCGCGCCTCCTCGATCTCGGTGTTCTTGACCTCGATGTCGCGGTTCTGCTGCGCCAGCAGCTCGGCCTTCTCCTCCAGCTCGGCGTTGGACTCCTGGAGGGCCTTCTGCCGGTTCTCCAGCTCCGCCGACCGCTCCCGCAGCTGCTCGGTCAGCTCCTGCGACTGCTTGAGCAGCACCTCGGTCTTGGTGTTGACCGCGATGGTGTTGACGCTCGTCGCGATCATCTCGGCGATCTGGCTGAGGAAGTCCTTCTGGATCTGCGTGAACGAGTGGAACGACGCCAGCTCGATCACCCCGAGCACGGTCGCCTCGAAGAGCACCGGCAACACGATGACATGGGCCGGGGGCGCCTCCCCCAGACCGGAGGCGATCTTCAGGTACCCCGGCGGCACGTTCTCCACCAGGATCGTGCGCTTCTCCTTGGCGGCCGTTCCGATCAGCGTCTCACCGGGCCGGAACGACGTCGGCATGGAGCCCATCGAGTACCCGTACGACCCGAGCATGCGCAGTTCGTACGAATCGTCGTGCGCGGCGCCCACGTCCTTGCCGTCGTCCAGCGGCATCGCGAGGAAGAACGCCCCGTGCTGCGCGGAGACCACCGGCGTCAGCTCGCTCATGATGAGCGAGGCCACGTCGGCGAGGTCGCGGCGGCCCTGCATCAGGCCGGAGATCCGGGCGAGGTTGCCCTTCAGCCAGTCCTGCTCCTTGTTGGCGATGGTGGTGTCGCGCAGGTTCGCGATCATCTTGTTGATGTAGTCCTGGAGCTCCTGGATCTCGCCGGAGGCGTCCACGTCGATCTTCAGGTTGAGGTCGCCGCGGGTCACGGCGGTCGCCACGCGCGCGATGGCGCGCACCTGCCGGGTCAGGTTCCCGGCCATCTCGTTCACCGACTCGGTGAGGTCGCGCCAGGTGCCGTCCACGTCGCGCACCCGCGCCTGGCCGCCCAGCTGGCCCTCGGTGCCCACCTCGCGGGCGACCCGGGTCACCTCCTCGGCGAACGACGACAGCTGGTCGACCATCGTGTTGATGGTGGTCTTCAGCTCCAGGATCTCGCCGCGCGCGTCGATGTCGATCTTCTTGGTCAGGTCGCCCTTGGCGATGGCCGTGGTGACCATCGCGATGTTGCGCACCTGCCCGGTCAGATTGGACGCCATGCCGTTCACGGACTCGGTGAGGTCCTTCCAGGTACCGGACACGCCCGGTACGCGCGCCTGGCCGCCGAGGATGCCGTCGGTGCCCACCTCGCGGGCCACCTTGGTGACCTGGTCGGCGAACGAACTCAGCGTCTTCACCATGGTGTTGAACGTGTCGGCGAGCTGCGCGACCTCGCCGCGCGCCTCGATCGTCACCGTCCTCGTCAGGTCGCCGTTGGCGACGGCCGCCGCGACCTGGGAGATGTTGCGCACCTGCACGGTCAGGTTGTTGGCCATCAGGTTGACGTTGTCGGTGAGGTCCTTCCAGATGCCCGTGACACCCGACGCGTGCGCCTGGCCGCCCAGGATGCCCTCGGTGCCCACCTCGCGAGCCACCCGGGTGACCTGCTCGGCGAACGACGACAGCTGGTCCACCATCGTGTTGACGGTGGTGACGAGTTCGAGGATCTCGCCCTTCGCGTCGACGGTGATCTTCTTCGACAGGTCGCCCTTGGCGACGGCCGTCGTGACCTCGGCGATGTTGCGCACCTGGATCGTCAGGTTGTTCGCCATGAAGTTCACGGACTGCGTGAGGTCCTTCCAGGTGCCGGAGACACCCTGCACCTCGGCCTGACCGCCGAGGATGCCCTCGGTGCCCACCTCGCGGGCCACCCGGGTGACCTGCTCGGCGAAGTTCGACAGCTGGTCCACCATCGTGTTGAGGGTGTTCTTCAGCTCCAGGATCTCGCCGCGCGCGTCCACGTCGATCTTCTGCGACAGGTCGCCGCGCGCCACCGCCGTGGCGACCTGCGCGATGTTGCGCACCTGGGCGGTGAGGTTGCCCGCCATGCCGTTCACCGAGTCGGTCAGGTCGCGCCACACCCCCGCGACGCCCGGTACCTGCGCCTGCCCGCCCAGCCGGCCGTCGGTGCCCACCTCGCGGGCCACCCGGGTCACCTGCTCGGCGAAGGCGCTGAGCTGGTCGACCATGGTGTTGATGGTGTTCTTCAGTTCGAGGATCTCGCCGCGCGCGTCCACCTCGATCTTCTGCGACAGGTCGCCGCGCGCCACCGCCGTCGTCACCTGGGCGATCTGCCGCACCTGGGACGTGAGGTTGCCCGCCATGAAGTTGACGGAGTCGGTGAGGTCCTTCCACGTACCGGACACGCCGTCCACGCGCGCCTGGCCGCCGAGCCGGCCCTCCGTGCCCACGTCCCGCGCCATCCGCGTCACCTGGTCGGCGAAGGACGACAGCTGGTCCACCATCGTGTTGACGGTGTTCTTCAGCGCGAGCATCTCACCGGAGACGTCCACGGTGACCTTCTGCGACAGGTCGCCGTTGGCCACCGCCGTCGTCACCTGCGCGATGTTCCTCACCTGTCCGGTGAGATTCCGGAACGCCGTGTTGACGGAGTCGGTGAGGTCCTTCCACGTCCCGGCCGCGCCCGGCACCTGCGCCTGCCCGCCCAGCTCGCCCTCGACGCCGACCTCCCGCGCCACCCGGGTGACCTCGGCGCCGAAGCTCGACAGCTGGTCCACCATCGTGTTGACGGTGTTCTTCAGCTCCAGCATCTCGCCGGCGACCTCGACACTGACCTTCTGCGACAGGTCGCCGTTGGCCACCGCGGTGGTCACCGCGGCGATGTCCCGCACCTGGGTGGTGAGGTTGCGGAAGACCGTGTTCACCGAATCGGTGAGGTCCTTCCACGTCCCCGCCGCGCCCGGCACGTTCGCCTGCCCGCCGAGCCTGCCCTCGCCGCCGACCTCGTTGGCGACGCGGGTGACCTCGTCCGCGAACGTCCGCAGCGTCTCGGTCATCTGGTTGATCGTCTCGGCGAGCTGCGCGACCTCGCCGCGCGCGGAGACGGTGACCTTCCGTGACAGGTCGCCGTTGGCGACCGCCGTGGTGACCTGGGCGATGCCCCGCACCTGCGCGGTCAGATTGCCCGCCATGAGGTTCACCGAGTCGGTGAGGTCCTTCCACACACCGGCCACGCCGGGCACCTGCGCCTGGCCGCCCAGCTCGCCCTCGGTGCCCACCTCGCGTGCGACGCGCGTCACTTCGGAGGAGAACGAGGACAGCTGGTCCACCATCGTGTTGACGGTGTTCTTCAGCTCCAGCATCTCGCCGGCCACGTGGACCGTGACCTTCCGGGACAGATCACCCTTGGCGACCGCCGTCGTCACCAGCGCGATGTCGCGCACCTGCGCCGTCAGCCGGTACGCCATCGTGTTGACGGAGTCCGTGAGGTCCTTCCACGAACCGGACATGCCCCGCACCCGCGCCTGACCGCCCAGCTTGCCCTCGGTGCCGACCTCGCTGGCCACCCGCGTGACCTCGTCGGTGAACGTGGACAACTGGTCGACCAGGTTGTTGACCGTACGCCCGACCTTCAGGAACTCGCCGCGCAGCGGATGCCCGTTGCCGTCCGCCACGTGCGCCCGCAGTTCCATGCGCGGCGACAGATCGCCCTCCGCCACCGCGGACAGCACCCTGCCCACCTCGGAGACGGGCCGTACGAGATCGTCGACCAGCGCGTTGGACGCGTCGATCGCCGCCGCCCACGACCCCTCGCAGGCGCCCGTCTCCAGCCGCTCCGTGAGTTTTCCCTCACGCCCGACCATGCGCCGTACCCGCGACAGCTCTCCGGTCAGCTGCAGATTCCGGTCGCCGACCTCGTTGAAGACCGCGGCGATCTCGGCCATCACGCCGTCGCCGGACACCGTGAGCCGCTTGCGGAAGTTTCCGTCGCGCATCGCCACCAGGGCGGCGAGCAGCTTGTTCAGCGCCGCCGTCTCCACCTCGGTCGTGCCGTTGCGAGGTTTGCTCCGGTTACTCAGGGACTGTCCGCCTTTCGCGCGCGTCTTAGTGCCCCGCGTCGCTGCGCCAGACTCCACTGTGTCCCTCCCGCAAGGGTCGACCGTCACCGCTCGGTGTACTCGGGTACCGCTGCTCCACGTACCGGAAGGCACTCGTCCTGCCCGTACCTTCCCCATTGAGCCTGCCCAGTGTTTCACCATGGTTGAACCAGGCCATAACAGTTCGGCAGCTTCGCACACGGTCCGCACACCCTCCGGGCGTAAACACCGGCAACCGGCATCCGCGTGGACGGCGAAGGTAAGTAACCTTGCATGCGGCTGTCCAGCCACACCGGTCCTGCCGGCCTGGGCGGTGGCACGAGCACGAGCGGGCAGGCATCGGAGGGCACCGCACCATGACCACCGGACTGCATCCTGGGGGAGCACCCCAGGATCCCCGGCCGACCGGGAACCAGCTCCTGCCCCGGCAGGGGCAGGCCGGCCCCGGAGCCCCGCACGCCGACGACCGGACAAGGAGTTCTGTGATCACCGCGCGCGCGGCAGCCAGCTTCGCCCCCCTCGGGCGGTCCGTCGCGACCGCCCGGTCCTTCGTCCGCGACACCCTCCAGGGCTGGGGCTTCGCCGACATCGTCGACGACGCCGTGGTCCTCACCAGCGAGCTGGTCACCAACGCGGTGGTGCACGCCGGCACGGCCGCGGACGTCCTGTGCCTGCGCAGTGACGACGGCGTACGGATCGAGGTGGCGGACCATTATCCGGAACGTGAGATTCCACTCCAGGGGAACGCCCTCTCCATGGGCAACCCCGACCGCGAGGGCGGCCGCGGCCTCCAGCTCTGCGCCGCCCTGGCCGGCCGCTGGGGCGTCGAGTACACCCCCACCCGCAAGCAGGTCTGGTTCCAGCTGGAACTCCCCGAGCGCGCGGTCGGCACCCGCACCGCGGGTCCCTCGCTCCCCGCCCACCTGCTCCCCCTCGCCGACGGCCGCGTCCGCGTGGCGGTCGTCCAGATCGACCGCACCGGCGCCATCAACGCCTGGAACGAGGACGCCGAGGAACTCTTCGGCTACGGAGCCGAGCAGGTCATAGGAAAACCACTCACCGACCTCGCGGCCTGGCCGCACACCCCCGGCACCAGCACCGGCATCGCCGAGGCCCTCCGGCTCTCCCGCTGGGAGGGCAGCTACGGCCTGCGCGGCGCCAACGGCCGCGTCACCCCCGTCTACGCCTCGCACCTGCGCGTACGGGACACCGACGGCGAGCCCTCCACGGTCTGCCTCCTGGTGCGCGACCACGAACGGGCCGTCCTGCAGACCCCGTTGCGCGCCTCGGCCACCGACACCACCACCAGCTCCGAGGGACAGGCGTCGGACTCCTTCGAGGTCTTCATCGGCTCACCGGCCCCGGACGACCTCGACGGCCTCCTCCAGCGCACCGTGGAGCGCGCCCGCGACATGCTCGACGGCGACTCCGCCTTCCTGCTCCTGGCGACCGACGACGAGACGGAGCTGGAGGTACGCGCCTCCACCGGCCTCCCCTCCGCCCGCCAGCGCTTCGCCCGCGTCCCCGTGGAGGCGGGCACCGGCCGCTACGGCTCGGCCCGCATGCCGGCCGTGCACGACGACCTCACGGCCGTCCCCGGAGCCGTACCGCTGCTCAACGACACCGGGATGCGTTCGGTCGTCACGGTCCCCCTCAAGGTCGAGGGCCGGCTCACCGGCTCGCTCGGCGTAGCGGCCGAGTCACCGGGCCGCTACACGAACGAGGAGGCCCTGCGCCTCCAGTTCGCCGCCGACCGCATCGCACTCGCCGTCGAGTCGGCCCGCCTGGGGGAGCTGGAGCGCCTGCGCCGGGGCTCGCTGTCCTTCCTCGTCGAGGCATCTGACCTGCTCGCCGGCACGCTGGACCGCGACCAGACGCTGGCCCTGATGGCCCAGATGACGGTCCCGACCCTGGCCACCTGGTGCGCCGTCTACACGATCGCCGACCAGTCCTCGGATCCCTACCTCTCCTACGTCCTGCACGAGGACGAGGAACGCATCGACGGCCTCAAGGCCCTCCTGTCGAAGATCGCCCCTCCCGACCCGGTCCCCACCCCGGGCGCCCGGATCTGGGCCGCCCCCGCCGAGGCGGCCCACACGGCCGCCCTGCGCACCTCCATGCGCAGCCTCGGCCTGGGCGAGCCGGCCACGGTCAGCTCCGGCATCGGTACGACACTGGCGACGGCCGGTGCCGTCGGCGGCGAGACGGTCGTCCTCCCCCTGGTGGCCCGCAACCGCGTCATCGGCATGCTGACCCTCGGCAAGCCGACGGACGAGCACTTCCGCCAGGAAATACTGGAACTGGCCGAGGACCTGAGCCGCCGGGCCGCCCTCGCCCTGGACAACGCCCGCCTGTACTCCGAGCGCACGGCCATCAGCCAGTCACTCCAGCGCAGCCTCCTGCCTCCGGAACTCCCCGACATCGAGGGCGTGGAGGTCGAGGTCATCTACCGCGCGGCCGGCGAGGGCAACGAGGTGGGCGGCGACTTCTACGACCTCTTCCCCATCAGCGACGACGCCTACGGCTTCGCCATCGGGGACGTCTGCGGTACAGGCCCGGAGGCGGCCGCGGTCACCGGGCTCGCCCGGCACGCGCTGCGTCTGCTGGCCCGCGAGGGGTACAGCGGCCCCGCGGTCCTGGACCGCCTGAACTCAGCGATCCTCGACGAGGGTGCCCGCAGCCGCTTCCTGACCCTCCTGTACGGGGAGCTGTGGCCCCAGGAGGACGGCTCGGCGCTCCTGAAGGTGGTCTGCGCCGGCCACCCGCTCCCCCTGCGCCTCCGTCAGGACGGCACGGTGGAACCGGCGGCCGAACCCCAGCCGCTCCTCGGCGTCATGGACGACCTGGAATTGTACGAGCAGGAGGTGACGCTCGATCCGGGGGACGTCCTGCTGTGCGTGACGGACGGCGTCACCGAACGCCGCGAGGGCACCCGCATGCTGGGCGACGACGGCCTCGCGGACGTCCTCACCACCTGCACGGGTCTGACGGCCGGGGCGGTGGCCGCCCGCATCATGCGCGCGGTCGAGCGCTTCGCGAGCGACGCCCCGTCCGACGACATGGCCATTCTGGCGATGCGCGTCCCGGGCCTGCAAAAGGACTGACACACAGAGAAGGCCCCCGCCCTTTGAGGGCGGGGGCCTTCTCTTTCCGAGCCCCCAAACGGAATCGAACCGTTGACCTTCTCCTTACCATGGAGACGCTCTACCGACTGAGCTATAGGGGCCTGTTGCTCTTTGGGGTCTCCCCCGCGGCAACGGAACAGAGCATACCCCGAACGGCGGTGTGCTCCCAACCGCATCCGAACAATCAGAAACCGTCAGGAGCCGCCAGGAGCTGCAAGGAAAGCGCTAGAAGGCAGGCTGGAGCAGCCCGCCGAGAGCGTTGCACGCGGACACGATCCGCTGCATCTCCCGCTTGGTCAACGAGGCGTCCACGGGCAGCGCCAGCGTCTCGTCCGCGGCGCGCTCGGTCTCCGGCAGGCAGACATCGCGCCGGAAGGCGGGCATCCGGTGCACGGGCGTCTTCACCGGCACCCGGCACTCGACGCCCCTGGCCCGTACGGCCCGCGCGAAGGCATCCCGGTCCGGCCGCCCGTTCCCCGGCACCCGCACGACGTACTGCTGGTACGTATGGCCCGCACCGCGCTCAGGTGTCCGTACGCCCCGCAGCCGCCCGTCGAGATGGCGCGCGTGTGCCCTGCGCTCCTCGATCTCGGCGTGCGGCGCCTCGGACTCGCCCTGCTCCAGCACGAGCAGTCCGCGGCGCTGGCCGATGTCCCACAGACGGGGCATGTCGGCGAGCCGCCCGAAGCGGTGCACGGCCACCACGGCGGCCGTCCGCGGCCCGACAGCCGCCTCCACCTCGGTCGCATCGAGGCAGTAGGTGCCCGGGTCTATGTCCACGAATACCGGCAATGCGCCGGCCAGGGTCACCGCTTCGGCGACCTCGGCGTTCCCGAACGCCGGCACGATGACCTCGTCACCAACTCCGACACCCGCGGCCCTGAGCATTGCAGTAGTACTCATGCCGATGATGTTGGTGGCGCAACGTGAACTTCAAGTGACGCACAACAAAAAAGAGCTGGTCCCCGAACCGAAGTTCGGGGACCAGCTCTGTCAAAAATTGTTCGGCGGCGTCCTACTCTCCCACAGGGTCCCCCCTGCAGTACCATCG